>CACJPV010000001.1 GCA_902595425.1 uncultured Alphaproteobacteria bacterium
AGAGCATACATACCAATTGAAGTAATTGGAAATGATGTAAATAAAGATATTTTTAAAGATAAAAATTTATTGGAGGTTCTGATTAATCAATTTAGAATTAAAATAATTAGAAGTGAGCAAGAAGTTACTGCAATTCACTTAAATAAAAATGACTCTGAGTTATTTAAAACAACTCAAGGATACCCAGCGATTTCAAACACTTGGTATCTGCATGATATTGAAAATAAGTTAGTATTAATGGATCAGGAACTGACAGTTAAGCCCATAAAAGTGGAAAATTTATACAATTAACTTATTATAATAAGTTATTTTCACTGCTTGAAAAAATTAAAATTCATTATTTGATTAAAATATAATTGTTTAATGGGAGGTAAAATGATTAAAAAATTATTTATAGTTTTTGTTACTTCTGTTTTTTCACTTTTTTCTTTTAGTATCTTTGCTAAGACAACAGTGACATGGTGGGCAGAAACTAATGCAGATAGAGATCCTGTGTTTCAAGCAAAACTTGTGGATGCATTCAATGCTTCACAAAATGAGATTGAGCTTGTTATGGAGTTTAAAGAAGGACTAAATGATATACTTAGAACAGCGATGCTTTCAGGAGAAGGTCCAGACATAGTTGAAACACCTGGTCCGTCATACGTTAAAGAATATCAAGAAGCTGGACTTCTACAGTCTATGCAAGGATATTCAAGTCAATATGGATGGGAAGATAAGCTTTTACCTTGGTCTTATCAAGCTGGAGTATTTAATGGTGAATTTTACTCAGCACCAAAAACATTTGAAACAATGATTATGTTGTATAACAAAACATTATTTGATGAAAATGGTTGGAGTGTTCCTACTACTCTAAGTGAGTACGAGGATATTGCTAGTAAAATTAAAGCTGCGGGAATGAATGTTTTTGCTTATGGTTCAACTGGCTGGCAGCCAACTCATGAACACTTAGCAGGTATGTATCTAAATAGTTATGCAGGACCCGATAATGTCTATAAAGCTCTTATTGGAGAAAAAGAATGGACAGACCCTGAATTTGTAGGAGCTGTAGAACTTCTTAGAAAACACATGGTTGATGATGGGTACTGGTCAGGTAGTCTTGAAAATTACTATGCTCTAGGTTGGGATGATTTTCATGCAATGTTTGCTTCAAGAGGGGCTGCAATGATGACAATTGGAACATGGACATTTGGAGCTACAGCTGCAGGTTTTGCAGACTCTTCAGATGAGTGGGATTGGGCCCCTTTCCCAGTTTTAAGAGATGGTGGAGCTGATCCAGCATATTTGCTTGCTTTAGGAACCACAATGTCAATAAATGCATCTTCAGCAGATCCAGATGCTGCTGCTAAAGTTCTAGACTATATATTCAGTAACAAAAAAGTTGTACTTGATATGGCTGCAGATTTTAATTTTGGAGAGTTTGTTGTTCCATTGTATTTTTCAGCTGATGACATCAGGGATGATGTTAGCCCTCAGGTTAAAAGGTATCTAGTTGAATTTGCAGAAGCTACTGGAAAAGGAGATTACGGATATACTACATGGACTTTTTGGCCAGCTGATCCAGGTGTACATATTTGGAAAGATATGGAAGTAGTTTGGGCTGGAGATATATCTGTAGAAGACTACATGTATGATCACCAAAAACTATGGGATAAAGCTCGTAAAAAAGGTGAACTTCTCCCTGTAGGTGCTAGATAAATAAATTTAAATTATAGTGAGGCTCTGCCTCACTATATCTATTTCAGTCTATGGGCATTTTTTTTAGTAAGAATTCTATTGCGTGGTATTTTATCTTACCTGTTTTAGCTGTTCACTTTATGGTAGTAGCGCTACCATCGCTATTAAGTCTTGCTTTATGCCTTACTGATTGGAATGGTTTTGGAAAAATTAATTATGTAGGATTTGAAAATTTTTACGAATTATTTGATGATCGTTATTTTAAAAAAGCTGTTTGGCATAATATTATTTGGACTTGTTTATTTTTAACTATTCCAATCGCATTGGCATTAACTTGCGCATCTAAAAGTTTATAATCTGCATTTAGTGTTACACTAAAATCCTTGATTTCAGTATTTTTTTTATTTTTTAAAAGCTTATCAAGTATTAACGTTGCCTTTCCTCTACTTCTTAAAATCCTACCTTCATTTTCTAAAATATTTAATACATTCCTAATTGTAATCCTGCTAACACCAAAGAAATTAATTAACTCATTTTCAGATTTCATTTTGGATCCAACTGGCCATTCATTTGTTAAAATTAATTTAACAATTTGTTCATATATTTTTTTGTACTTAGGGATATTCATGTATTATCTAACTTATTATAATAAGTTAATAATAAATAAAATATATTAAATTATATTTTTTCCTATATTTGGGTATTTGTATGAATAATCTTTTAAAAATATGGGATCAAAACAAACCTGTAATTAATTCATGGCTTTCAATCCCCAATTCTTTTACAGCTGAAGCTTTTGGAAAAATGGGTTGGGATGCAATTACAATTGATATGCAGCACGGACAAACAGATTATTCTTTAAGTTTACCCATGTTGCAAGCTTTATCATCAAGCCAGTCAACTCCAATGGTAAGAGTTCCGTGGTCTGAACCTGGAATCATAATGAGAATGTTGGATTTAGGCGTGCTTGGGATTATTGCACCAATGATTAATAACAAACAAGATTGTGAGAGATTTGTATCCTATTGTTACTATCCCCCAATTGGGCAAAGAAGCTTTGGTCCGATGCGAGCACAATTAGTTCATGGGTCTGATTATTTTTCAAAAGCTAATGAAAATATTTTAAGTTTTGCAATGATAGAAACTCAAGAAGCAGTTGATAATTTAGATGACATTTTATCTGTTCCAAGTTTGACTGGAGTATATATTGGCCCTGCCGATATGAGTGTATCTTACGGAATGAAACCTAAATTTGATGTCAAAGAAGATCCTGTATTTTCAAATATTAAACTAATTGCAAAAAAAGCAAATGAAAAAGGTAAAATTGCAGGCATACATAATGGCACAACTCAATACGCTAAAGAAATGATAGATATTGGTTTTAAATTAGTAACGATTTCATCGGATTTTAGATCAATGTCTGCTCATGCTCAATCAGTTATTGATGACATGAAGGAAAAAAATAAAAACTCTAATCCAACTGAAGCCTATTAGTCTTTTTTTTCCTTACGAAAAAAAGGAATTAGAAAGACAAGACAAGCAATAAAGAAAAATAAACTCCCAAACATTGCCCAAAAACTTCCAACACTAGATATAATAAAGCCTATTGCTGAAAAAATAAACAGTATCCATCCTATTAAATTGATTGATTTGTTACTCATTTTCTTTTTTTACAGTCTCTTCCATTTCTAATAACTCCAACCATCGTTGTTCTTTTTCATCTATTTCTTTTTCTAATATATTTAATTTTTTTGTTATTTCCTCAAATCTATCTGGATTGCTAATATAAAGATTATTATCTTTCAATTCATTTTTTATTAAAGAAAGCACATCCTCTTTTTTTGCAATTTCATTCGGAATATTTTCTAATTCAAATTTGAATTTAAAGGAAAGCTTATCGCTAGTTTTACTTCCTTTTACATTAGATATCTTTTTTCGAGGGCGATTAATTTCTTTTTGAGTTGATTGATGATTAAGAAAATCACTATACCCACCTAGAAACATTGATACTTTACCATCACCTTCAAAGTGCATAATTTTATTAACAGTTTGGTCTAAAAAATCTCTATCATGAGATACTATTAATAACGTCCCTTTATAATTAGATAGCATTTCAGTTAGCAAATCCATAGTTTCAAGATCTAGATCATTTGTAGGTTCATCCAAAATAAGTCCCGTTTTAGGATTGGATAAAACTTTTGAAAGCAATAATCTATTTTGTTGCCCACCTGATAAAGATAAAATTGTATCATTAACCCGTTTTGGATCAAATTGAAAATCTTTCAAATAACTACATACATGTCTTTCTTTTCCTTGCACTGATAAATAATCCCCTCCATTTGGAACTAAAATTTCTTTAAGAGATTTGTTTGTATTTAGATCATTTCGGAGTTGATCAAAATAGGAGAACTCTAGATTTTTTTTAAGCTTAACACTCCCACTTGATGCTTCTAATTCTCCTATCAAAGTTTTCAAAAAAGTTGATTTGCCTGTTCCATTTTTACCAAGAAGTCCTATTCGGTCGTTTTTAGTAATCTTAATAGATAAATCTTTTAGAATTTTGTTTGATGAATTTGGGTATTGTACTGCAGCTTTATAAAATTCTGCAACAAAACGAGAGTTATCGCTTGAAGGCTTGAATACAATAGGTTTCATTGATTTTATTGCCTTACGATAAGAAGACTCATCTTTTTCTAGTTGTTCTTTTAATTGTTTTGCCCTCTCCAATCTTTTAACATTTCTTTTAACTCTTGCTTTCACTCCTCTTTGTGCCCATTCAACTTCTAAATTGACAAACTGTTTTCTATTTCTTAATTCCCTGGCTTCTTGATCTAATAATTCTTCAGACCAAGAGTCAAAATTTTTAAATCCTTTAGGACTTACTTTTAAATCACCTCTATCTAGCCAGAAAACTTTATTGGTAAAATTAGCTAAAAATGTTCTATCGTGGCTAACACATAGCATTACTTTATTTGATTCTTTCAAATGTTTTTCTAACCATTGAATACATTCTAGATCTAAGTGGTTTGTTGGCTCATCCAGTAACACAATATCTGAGTCAGGTATCAAACTTTTAGCAAGAGCAATTCTTCTTTTTTGTCCTCCAGAAAGACTATCAGTTGGTGCATGTTTATTAAGATTTAAATTATCACAATAAATATCAATTTTATATTTTTCATCATCACTCAAAACAACTTTCATCATTTCTTCTTCTACTGTTTTAGATAAATCAATTTCAAAATTCTGAGTGAAGTAAGATATTTGTAAATTAGGGTAACTCCATAACTCACCATTATCTAGATCTTGAGTGCCCATAATTATTTTCATTAATGTTGTTTTGCCAACACCATTTTTCCCTACTAAGGCAATCAAGTCATTTCTATGGATATTTAAATTTAAATTTTTAAATATTTCCTTCTTTCCAAAACGTACGTCAACCTCTCTTAGTGAAAATATTAAATCACTAGGCATTTATTTTAAATATAAAAAAAGAAACTCTATTAGGCCCAATATTAAAAATAAAAAAACTATTCTTTGTAAAGACCATTGGCCTGAAGGAAAAATTAAATTAAAAAATTTTTGCATAAAGGCTAATATTACTAAATATGGAAAAAATCTAACATAAACGCTTTTAAAAAGCGTTTATGTTTTATTTGTTTTATTAATCTTTACTGTACATGTAAAATAATACTGCAAAGACAGCAGTAATAACTAAATTTACATAAGCTGTTGGACCACCTGCTGCTCCAGTAGCGACATGATAAATTATCATCAATGTCCATAAGGCCCCACCTAAAGAATAAAGCATGCCCATAGATTTTGCACTATCACCAAGTGTATCCGGAATTCTCCAAGCCCAAATTCCTATTATGAGCAAGGTTAAACCAAATATTTGTCCTAGAGTTAACATATCTGCCGTTACTTCCCATCCAGCAGCACTAAAAAATGCTGTGCCTGCAAATATTCCAGCAAGACCATTGATAGCTAAAATTATTGCTTGAACCTTAAATATTGTTCTCAAATTCATTGCTTCCTCCTGTTTATATTGCTTTACCTCTATTATATTTTTTACAGATTCGTTATGTTATTAATTTTTATTCTGTCGACGATACGCATAAGGTTCAATAAATTCACTTTTCCATATTCCTAGTTTGTTATCATTTGCATATTTTTCTTCGACAACATAATCTTTAGAATAATAACGATATGCAATTGCCCAACCATTTTTAACCATCCACTGGTTAATATTAATTTCATTGACAAAACAAACAGCTATATAGCGATTATACCTATCAACATCATTTGTAACACATTCCACTTTTTGATTATTGATTAAGTTTTTCAATTCTTTTGTTGATTGCTTGCCGCAGTACCAATCTTCATTATCAATTTTACATGTCTGTTTTGTTTCTGGAGAATCAATGCCGTGTAGTCTTATTTTATTACTCTTAATATGAATTGTGTCTCCATCAATAATTCTTGCTTTACCCAATATTGTTTTAGAATTCCCAATATTTGTAACAGATAATAAAAAAAGGATAATTATAAGAGATGTTTTCATTAAGATTTTCAGAAATAAAAGCGGGAAAATTTTCCCGCCTTAATCAATCTTAAGTATTTTCTCTACTTGAATAAAAAAATGCTGAAGCCAATACTAAACTTATAATAATATTGAAATATACTGGAAAACCAGAAAATTGATCTGTTGCTGCTTGGTAAGCTGTAAGTAAAATAAATATACAATGTATTATTCCAAAAAGTTTCCCAAAAGATTTTATTGCATCACCCGCTATATCAGCAGTCCGCCAAGATATAATTGCTAAACAAAACCCAAATGTACCAACAGCTTGCACTAAGGTATAAGCTGCTGCATTAGGAGTCAAGCCTCCTCCTTCAAACCACATATCTGGCATAAAGAACGCAGACAAGGAGCTTAATGCCATATAAACTCCATTAATTTTTAAAATTAGATTAGTACTCATGTTATTACCTCCACTATTTAGATTTAATATACTACAAAGAATGATTCACAAATTTATTGATCAATTATTTTAAAACATTTAGGATTATTGAGTAGCCCCCCACTCTATGCTAATAGGAATTTTACGCTGATATAGTATAATGGTTATTACAGGCCGTTGGTAACGGTCAGATCCAAGTTCGATTCTCGGTATCAGCACCATTTATATAGCACTCTTTAAAGAGTGCTAAAATAAAGTTTATAAAGTGAAGTAACGAATTAAAATCACTACCATTGGTATTAATGGTCTGATAGCATTTTTAATATGGTGATCACTACCATCATAGGTTGGTAAGATTTTCATGACCATTGCCATATTGTAAAGGAAAGCTAAAATAGTAAATACAAAAATTGCTCCAAATATTTCATTTGCTGATGTTACGCCTGCTATTCCAAACAATGCAAAAATTGCCATAACAATACATCCGGTCATCAAAAAGCCTAAAGGTCTACCCATATAAGCTGCCTGAATATTATCAAATCCAAAACTGTTTTGAGCAAAGTTCTTATTAAATGCAAAATTTAATCCAAAAAAACCACCGAATAAAATTAGAAAAACATGACAAAGAAAGGGTATCATGCCTCCAGCTGATTCAATCATAAAACCTCCTATATTTTATTTATTAATTATTATAGGCTATGAAATTATGATTCAATCTAATTATCAAAGATCGAGTCTGGCATTTGTGCAAAGGTAGAAATCGGAAAAAAAATACCAGACTCGTTAAGCCTTTTAGAGAATTTTATTACATAAATAAGCACTTTGCTTTATTGCTTAATAAATAAAGAAAAAAATCCAATTTTAAGATAGAATCGAGATACAATGATTAAAATTTATTATAGTCATACACCTTTCTGGAGAGCTGAAGTGCTAAGAGTATCTTTATTTATAAGCAATACTCCTTTTGAGGATGTAAGGATTACGAGAGAAGAATTTATTAATATGATTAAAACTGGCTATTTACCTAATGGAAAAAAAGTGCCATTTCATCAGTTGCCTGTAATAGAAGTAGATGGTGAGATTATTGGTCAGACAGGTGCCATAGCAAGATATTGTGGTAAGATTTCTAATTTATATTCCAATGATATCACTAATGCTGCAAAAATTGATCAGATTATAGATGCAGCAACAGATATAACAAATTTAGTAAGCCCAACAATCAGAGAAAAGGATGAAGAAAAAAAAATAGAAGATAGACTGTTATTAAAAAATAAACTTTTACCAAGATGGTTTACGTATCTAGAAAACATTTTATCAGAAAGTACATCTGATTGGTTTGTAGAAAATAAGATGACTATTGCTGATATTGCTATGTGGCGATTACTTGGATGGCTTATATCTGGAATTATTGATGGTATACCTACCACAATAGTTGATAACTATCCAAAATTAAAAAATATTCATACTAACGTTCATCACCACCCTAAAGTTCAAGAGTGGATGCTCAAAACGTATGGGAAAGAAATCTGATTGATGACTACTCTTAGTGTAAATGTAAATAAGTTTGCCTTAATAAGAAATGCAAGAGGAGCAGATCTTCCAAACTTACATAATATTAGTAAAAAATGTATTGAATTTGGTGCTGACGGTATAACTGTTCACCCAAGACCGGATGAAAGGCATGCAAAATTTTCAGATTTGGAAATACTAAAAAATCTCACTAGTGAATTTGAAAATATTGAGTTTAATATTGAAGGATATCCTTCATATGATTTTATCCAAAAAGTAATTACTGTAAAGCCAGATCAAGTAACGTTAGTCCCTGACCCTCCAGATGCACTTACATCATCATTCGGTTGGGATTGTGAAAAAAATAAAGATGTTCTGAAAGAAGTTATTAAGAAATTTAAAGACAACAACATCCGTGTTTCAATTTTCATCAATCCATCTATTGATACACTTTCTAACTTAGAAATTATTAACCCAGATAGAGTAGAATTATACACTTATGATTATGCAAAAAATTATCATAATGACAAAATATTAGCAATTGAACCCTATGTTGAAGTAACTAAATATTTAGAAAAAGAATTTCCCAACATTGAGTTGAATGCTGGGCATGATTTAAATCTGGATAATTTAGACTTTATACTAAAAAATATTCCTAGAATAAAAGAGGTATCGATTGGTCATGCGCTGGTTTGTGATGCAATCGATTATGGACTTAAAGAAACAGTTAATAGATACAAACAAATAGCCCAAAGATAATATGAATAATTTATTTTGGGTACAATTTGCTGCAATCTGTATAGTTGGCGCTATGTCACCAGGCCCATCTATGGCTTTAATTATTAGAAATTCTATAAAGTATGGACGCCTATCAGGAGTATTATTTTCACTAGGTCATGCGATAGGCATAGGGATTTATGCGACAGTATCGGTAGCTGGATTACAAATCATCTTAATCAATAATATATTCTTATTTAATGCTATTCAATTTTGTGGAAGTGTATTTTTATTAATTCTTGGCATCCTCTTTTTGCGCGACACTGAGCATAAGCTTTCAATTGAAGGTGAGAAAAAAAATGTTAATTCTTTTATGCAAGGATTTGCAATCTCTATTTTAAATCCTAAAATTTTAATTTGGTTTGCTGCTATATTTTCACAATTTATTGAAATTTCTTCTACAAATTTTGTCAAATTAGGCATGGTACTCATTGCTTCATCTATAGATGGGTTGTGGTACATCATATTGACAATTGTAGTTACAGGGTTCGGGTTAAAGCAATTTCTAGAAAATAATGCAAATATTATTCAAAAAATTTCAGGCATTGTATTAATATTCATATCAATACTTATTTTGTATAAGACTCTAAGCCCATACTTCTTCTAGAACTCTTAAAATATTTTTACCCATAATTTTTTCAATCGAGTCTGATGAATAACCTCTTTTATCTAATTCCTCAGTTATAATCATATGGTCCATACAATCATTCCAATGTTGAGGAAGACAATCAAGACCATCATAATCACTTCCTATTCCTACATAATCATCACCAATCATTTTTATAATGTATTCAATATGATCAACAAAGATAGTGATACTTGGACAAACTTCTGATAATTTCTTTTGAAGAAAATGTTGTTTCGCAATCCATTTGCCCGCAGTAGTTTCTTGCTTGTTGGCAATTTCATTTAGCTTTTCTCTGTATTGATTTCTTATTTTTTCTTCTCTGATTTTAAATTTTGGATCAATAAAAAAAGGATATGGATTTAAACCAACTAATCCTTTTGCATCTTTAATGGCTTTAATCTGGTCATCTTTTAAATTTCGAAAATGTGGACATAAGTTGTGAACACTTGAATGAGAGGCAATAAATGGTTTTTTTGAATTTTCTTTAATATCCCAAAAACTTTTCTCCCCAATATGAGAAACATCAATTAGTACTTTGTTTTCTTGACATATATGAATGACCTCAACACCAAATTTATTCAAACCAAAAGTTTTTAAGGAGTTTTTTTTATGAGTTTCTCCGTAACCAGAGCTAACCCAGTCAAGTGAATGATTCCACGTAGGGCCAAAATAAAAAAGACCTTTATTAATAAAGTATTCTAAATTTTCTATTTTATTTTCTAAGGCCTCCCCTCCTTCCATTCCAATTGGAAGAGAAAGTTCATTCTTTTCTTTTGCAGATTTGATATCATCAAGTGTTTTAGGAACGGCGACTCCTTCAATTTTATTTAATGCTTTAAGCTTGTCATACATTTTTGATGCAAAATCAAAATAACTTGTATTGGCTTCTTTTTCTGAAGCCCAGACAATCATTACTTCCAAATCGATAGAGGATAACTTTAGTCTTTCAATGTCTGTATGACCTGAGGATGTGTTCTTTGTCACATCCTCACCAATCATCATTCTTTGCACAAGGTCATTATGCAAATCAGCAACAAACATAATTATTCCGAAATAATTTCCATTTTGATGATTTTGTCTGGATCCTGAGGTGGCTCTCCTCTAGTAATATTATCAACTAGTTCCATGCCCTCTGTTACTTGTGCCCAAACTGTATATTGACCATCTAAAAAGCTAGCATCATTAAAGACAATAAAAAACTGACTGTTTGCACTATTTGGATTTTGTGCTCTTGCCATTGATACTGCGCCTCTTCCATGATTTGCATCAGAAAATTCAGCAGGAATATCCGGTAGTCTAGACCCTCCTGTTCCAGCTCTGGACATATTAAATTTGTCATTTGAAGAATTTCCAAATTCAACATCCCCCGTTTGAGCCATGAAACCATCAATTACTCTATGAAAAACAACTCCATCATATTGTCCCTCACTAATTAGCTGTTTGATTTGCGCTACATGCTTTGGTGCTAAATCTGGTCGTGTTTCCATTTTTACCACACCATCTTTAAGCGTCATGTGTATTATATCTCTTTCTTGTGCCATAACTGATCCTCCATAGATTAAAGTTGAGATTGCCAGGCTTAGAAATAAAGATTTTAAAATTTTAATCATATATGTTCCCTTTACCTTCACTCAAAAAGTTTTATATAGTGTCTAATGCATTTGTTTGATGAAAATATCAAGAACTTAGGTTTAAATATTCCAGATCTGCCCAAAGCTCTAGCAAATTACGTTCCTTATAAAATTATTGGCAAAAGTATGTATATTTCTGGCCAAGCTCCTGTTCAAAATGGTGAAATAATTTACCATGGAAAAGTTGGATCTGATGTAACAATTGAAGATGGTATTGCAGCAGCAAAGCTCTGCTGTATAAATATTATTGCAGCAGTAAAAAAAGGGCTAGATGGAGATTGGGATAAGTTAGATAGTTTCGTAAAATTGACTGGCTATGTAAATTGCAAAGATGATTTCAAAGACCAACCTAAAATTATTAACGGTGCCTCAGATATTTTAGTTGAAATCTTTGGGGATCAAGGAAGGCACACCAGAGCTGCTGTTGGGTCTAATGCCTTACCATTAGGTATCTCAGTAGAAATAGACGCTATCATACATTTAAAATAGATGACTTCACCAAAGAGTGAATTTTTTTTTATAGATAGTCTGAAAAAAATTAAGAAAGATAATTGGAATAATTGTGTAAATAATGATCATCCATTCTTACAATATGAATTTTTACTAGCCTTAGAAGAAAGTAAAAGTGCTTGTACACAGACAGGATGGAAACCGCACCATTATATTGAATTAAATAATAAAAAAAAAATAATTGCAGCTTGCCCTCTTTACTTAAAAAATCATTCGTATGGAGAATATATATTTGATCATGCATGGGCAGACGCTTATCATAGGCATGGACTGAATTATTATCCTAAACTTCAATCGGCAATTCCTTTTACCCCAGTCACTGGAGAGAGAATTATTATTAGTAATAAAATTGAAAATAAAAAAAATAAATTGCAGCAAGTCATTGAAAATATCATTGATGAGGCAAAAAAACTAAATGTATCGTCAACGCATTTTAATTTTATAAAAAATCCAAATGAATGGCGTAATGATGCAATCATGATTAGGGAAGGTATCCAATTCCATTGGGAAAATAAAAATTTCAAAACATTTGAGGAATTTTTATCAACACTTTCCTCCAGAAAAAGAAAACAAATTAAGAAAGAAAGACAATGTTTAAAAAATTATAATTTAGAAGTAAAACTTTTAAAGGGGGAAGGGATTTTAGATGAACACATAGATTTTTTTTATGAATGCTACTTAGATACAACTGGAAGAAAATGGGGTTCTACTTATTTAAAAAAAGAATTTTTCACTAATCTACTTCATAATTTTAAAGAAAAAATACTACTTATCATTGCTTTTCGAGAAAATCAAAAAATCGCATCTGCACTGAATTTTTTGAGTCAAACACATTTGTATGGACGTCTATGGGGATCAAAGTTTGAAATCCCTTATTTACATTTTGAACTCTGTTATTATCAAGCAATTGATTATGCGATTAAGCATCAAATAAAATATGTTGAGGCTGGAGCACAAGGTGAACATAAATTAAGTAGAGGATATTTACCTCAAAAAACATGGAGTGCTCATTGGATAAAAGAAAAAGAATTCTCTAGTGCTATAAATAAATTTTTAGATCAAGAAACTAGGATGATAAATATTCATAAAGAAGATTTAGAAGCTTTGGCTCCTTATAAGAATTAGACCAATTCTTTCTTTTTATCTTGGTTAGAAGAGTACTTAAAAGAAATTTCACCCTTATCTAAAGTTATAGCTACATGACCACCTTTAGATAAAGCTCCAAAGATTAATTCTTCCGCCATAGGTTTTTTTACTTTTTCTTGTATGACTCTTCCTAACTCTCTTGCACCATAAACTTCATCATAGCCAATATCAGCTAAATGTTCTTTTGCCTCCTTATCAATAGATAAAGATACCCCTTTGTCTTCTAGTTGCGCTTCAACTTGAATTATAAATTTATCAACAATTGATAAAACAATTTCTCTATTTAAATGATTGAAATGAATAATTGCATCTATACGATTTCTAAATTCAGGTGAGAATATTTTATTAATTGCATCATTGTTATCATCTTTTGAGCGAGCAGAATTAAAACCAATGCTTTTCTTCGATAAATCTATCGCACCTGCATTAGAAGTCATGATCAATATGACATTTCTAAAATCAACCGACTTGCCGTTATGATCTGTTAATTTTCCGTAGTCCATTACTTGAAGAAGGATATTAAATAAATCATAATGAGCTTTTTCAATTTCATCTAAAAGCAACACACAATGTGGGTTTTGATCAACACCATCAGTCAGCAAACCACCTTGATCAAAGCCAACGTATCCCGGGGGAGCACCTATTAAACGACTAACAGTATGTCTTTCCATATATTCAGACATATCAAATCTTAAAAGCTTGATGCCAAGAGTTTTACTTAATTGTCTCGCCACTTCTGTTTTCCCTACTCCAGTTGGTCCTGAGAATAAGTAAGATCCAATAGGCTTTCCATCTTCTCTGAGTCCAGCTCTTGCAAGTTTAATTGTAGAGGATAACTCTTTAATAGCTTTGTCTTGACCGAAAACAAAATTTTTGAGATCTCTCTCAAGATTTTTTAAATTTTCTTTATCGTTTTTATTTACTGACTTTGGTGGAATTCTTGCCATGATAGCCACAACCGCCTCTATATCTTTAGAGCTTATTGTTTTTTTTCTTTTTGATTTAGGTAGCAAGTATTGTGATGCTCCAGCTTCATCTATAACATCTATTGCTTTATCTGGCAATTTTCGATCGCCAATATATTTATTTGATAACTCTACAGCACTTATAATTGCATCTGAAGAATATTTAATCTGATGATGTTCCTCATAATAATTTTTTAAGCCATTTAATATTTTTATAGTTTCTTCTTTAGTAGGTTCTTTAATATCAATTTTCTGAAATCTTCTAACAAGTGCCCTATCTTTTTCAAAATAATTATTAAATTCTTTATATGTTGTTGAGCCAATACATCTTAGTGATCCGTTGCTTAATGAAGGTTTTAAAAGATTGCTTGCATCCATAGAACCACCACTTGTTGCCCCTGCCCCTATAACTGTGTGAATTTCATCGATAAATAAAATTGATTTTTTTTCCTTTTGTAAATCTTTCAATACTTCTTTTAATCTTTCTTCAAAATCTCCACGATATCTAGTCCCAGCAAGTAATGCGCCCATATCTAAAGAGTAAATAACAGAATCAAGTATCACATCAGGTACATTTTTTTCAACGATACGCTTTGCTAAACCTTCAGCGATTGCTGTTTTGCCAACACCAGGATCGCCAACAAAAATTGGATTATTTTTTTGTCTTCTGCATAAAATTTGTATCGTTCTTTCAACCTCAAGCTTTCTTCCTATCAAAGGATCAATCTTTCCATCTTGAGATTTTTTATTTAAGTTTATACAAAATTGATCAAGAGCTTTTTTAGATGACTTTTTCTGTTGCTGACCATCGACTGTTTCCTCAACAATCTCTTCCCCGTCTTTATCTTCTTGTACTTTTGAAATTCCATGCGAAATATATTGCACAGCATCTAACCTTGTCATTTTTTGTTGGTGTAAAAAATATACTGCATGACTTTCTTTTTCTGAAAAAAGTGCGACAATCATATTTGCACCTGTAACACTTTCCCTGCCACTAGACTGAACATGGATTGCTGCTCGCTGCAGAACTCTTTGAAAACTGTTTGTTAATTTTGGCTCACCAGAAAAATTATCTGTCAAGTTAGACAAATCATTTTTGATAAATTCCTCTAAATTATTTTTAAGCTCTTCGATCTCAACACCACAAGCTTTTAAAACACTTAAAGCATCTTTATCATCTGTTAGAGATTTTAGTAAATGCTCGAGTGTTACAAATTCATGCTTGCTATCTGTTGCTAACTGATACGCATTTCTTAATGTTTTTTCTAAGTTTGATGAAAGCATTTAATTTTTTTCCATCGTGCATTGAAGAGGATGTTCATGTTTTTTTGCCAAATCTATAACTGTTTTGCATTTGCTCTCAGCTACTTCATATGTAAAAGTGCCACAAACACCAATTCCATTTTTGTGAACATGCAACATGATTTGAGTTGCCTCTTCCTGTTTTTTATTGAAAACACTCTCAAGGACTAAAACAACAAATTCCATTGGAGTATAATCATCATTAAGTAATAAAACGTTGTACATGGAAGGTTTCTTAATTTTAGGTTTAGCTTCTAAAAGAACACCATTGTCTAAATCATTGTTTAAATTATTATTATCTTTATCACTTAATTTCATAGAATTATAGATAAGCACTTTTTTAAGAATTTAAAGAGATTTTTTTAGATTGTTAAGATCGAATTGCATATGTTAATTAGGCTTATTTATGAATTTGCATAGGTACATTTTATTTCCTATTTTTGTATTTTTCATTCTATCCACTTCTGTAACATTCGCAAAAAAGGCAGCAATTGTAATAGATTTTGATACTAAAGAAGTTTTATTTGAGGTTAACGCAAATACAAAAAATTACCCTGCATCATTAACGAAGATTATGACTCTTTACATCATGTTTGATCAAATTGAAAAAGGATTAATTGATTATAAAACTAAACTAAAAGTTTCGAAAATTGCATCTTCTCGGTCTCCAAGTAAACTATACCTTGAAGCCGGTTCCTATATCAAAGTTGAGGACGCAATTATGGCTCTAATAATTAAATCTGCAAATGATGTAGCTACAGTTGTGGCAGAAAATATTTCTGGAACAGAAAAAGAGTTTGCAAAACTCATGACTAGGTATGCAAGAAACTTAGGTATGACTAGCACAACTTTCAAAAATGCATCTGGACTTCCAAATAGAGCTCAACTTACTACTGCAAGAGATATTTCTATTCTATCGCATGCACTTATTTCTAATTTTCCAAAAGAATATAAATTATTTAGTAAACAAAATTTTACTTACAATGGAAAGACTTACAAAACGCATAATAAGTTAATGCTTAGTTATGAGGGTGCTGACGGAATTAAAACTGGATATATTAAAGCCTCTGGATTTCAACTAGCTTTTTCAGCAGTTAGAAATAATAAAAGATTAATTGGTGTAATATTTGGTGGTGATTCAGGTAAGCAACGCAATAGATCTCTAAAAATCATTATGGATAAAGAATTTGCTGAGTTAGGAATAAATAAAAAAGAAAAAAAATCTTTAATAGTAAAAAAAGAAGCAAAAAAAACTAAAACTAACCCTTATTCAATAGTTGTGGGAACCTTTAAGTATCGCAATAGTGCAGAAAAACAGTTAAAGTTAATTAAAAGCAAATATCCAAAAACAACAACTGATAGAAAAGCAAACATTGTTCTTATTAAAGTAAGCGGGAAACAATTATATGAGTCTCGATTTGAGAATTTTTCAAAAAAAGAAGCTTATTTAGCCTGCAAAAGATTAAAAAAGTATAATAGAGATTGTTTTGTTAGATTGTAAATTTATAATTTACTCCACTCAAAGATAATTGATCTTCAATAATCTTAACTAATTTATGCAAACCATCTTTTGTAGTAGACTCTGCTCTGCACGTAAGTTGATTTTGGGTATTGCTTGCTCGCATTAAGAACCATCCATGTTCATTTTCAACTCTGACACCATCTATATCTATTATTTTTTGGTCTGTTTTTTTTATTCTATCTTTTACCTCGTCAATTATAGAAAATTTTTTAGACTCATCTACATCAAATCTAGTTTCTGGAGTCGAATATGTATTTGGATAAGTTCTAATCAATTCACTGATAGACAAGTTTTCATTTGATAACATTCTAAGTAATCTCAAACCAACATACATAGCATCATCATATCCATAAAAGTCATCCCCGTAGCAAACGTGGCCACTCATTTCTCCAGATAAAGGTGATTTTAATTCTTTCATTTTTTCTTTGATAGGAGAATGACCAGTTCTAGACATTACTGGCTCACAACCCATTTTTTTTGCCTCATCAAAAAATACTTTGCTACATTTCACATCCATAATAATTTTAGGATTATCATATAAATTACTAATTTCCTTACAGAGTAAAAGCATATATTGATCTGCCCAAACTAAATTACCAATATTGTCAATAACGCCTAGTCGATCCCCATCACCATCGAAAGCTAAACCTATATCGCAATTATTATTGATTACAGTTTCAATTAATTGTTCCATATTTTTTGGCACTGTTGGATCAGGATGATGATTTGGAAAGTTGCCATCAACCTCTTCATTAATTATAATATTTTCAGAATTACTTAATTTATCTGTAATTCCTCTGATCAATGCTCCCATAGCTCCATTTCCAGGATCCCAAGCAATCTTAAGTTGTTTCTTTAAATTTATATTTAGAAGATTTCTGTTGATATAATCTTGGTTAATATCTTTGTTTATGATTTCACCTTTTGTGAGTTTAAGAACATCATTATCAATTAATTTTTGAAGATTTTGAATATCTTCAGAAAAGAAAGAGTGCTTGTTAAAAACCATTTTAAAACCATTATACTCTGATGGATTATGTGAGCCAGTTACCATCACAGCGGCATCTGCATCTAAGTGATAATGAGCAAAATAAGTCATTGGGGTTGGACCCATTCCAATATTTATTACTTTGGCACCAGAGTCTCTAAGGCCAAAACATAGTGCTTTATGCAATAAAGGAGATGTCAATCTTCCATCACAACCAGTAACTATTGTATTTGAACTTAATTTTGATTTTACAGTATGCCCAAACGTTCTACCGATAGTATAAGCGGTATTTTCATTAATATTTTGTCCTACTATACCTCTAATGTCATATTCACGAAGTACTTCGGTATCAAAATTTTCAATTAGATATTTATGTTCCTGTTCCAAAATAATTAAATCCTAATTCTTGTAATTCTTTTGGATTATATATGTTTCTCAAATCAAAAATACATAATTTGTTTTTATTATTGATTATTTTTTTTAAATCGAGTGCACGAAACTCATTCCACTCTGTTCCAATTATTATTGCTTTGGAGTTGTTACAAGCAGCATACGAATCATCACACAAAGTCAAAAATGCATTTTCTTTTTTTGCATTGGGCATTGCCTCAGGGTCATAACATTTAATATTTATACCTTTTGTATTTAAAATTTTTGCTATTTTTATTGAAGTAGAATCTCTTACATCATCAGTATTTGGTTTAAAGCTTAAACCCAATATTGTAGCAGTATCTCCTTTATTTAGATTAGACTTTGAAATAATTTTATTTGTTATTTCACTCACTCGTCTATCATTAAAACTATCTACAGCATTGAGAATGGAAAAATCTACATTATGTTTTTTAGCAGTATTTATAAAAGCTTTAACATCTTTAGGGAAGCAAGATCCTCCATAACCAGGTCCAGCATGCAAAAATTTAGACCCTATTCTCTTATCGATGCCCATACCCTTTGCAACATCTTGAATGTTAGCTCCAACTTTCTCACTAAGATCAGCTACTTGGTTAATAAAACTAATTTTTGTAGCTAAAAAACTATTTGATGCATATTTAATGATTTCTGATGTCTCAATACTAGTTGATACTATAGGTGTTTCATTTAAGTTTAGTGGCCTATATAATTCTTTGATTAAGCTTTCAGATTTTTGATTTTCACAACCAATGACTACTCGGTCAGGTCGCATAAAATCATCTATAGCAGAACCTTCACGTAAAAATTCAGGGTTTGATACTACATCAAAATTCTCTTCATGAATATTTTCTAAAATTATTTGTTTTACTTGCTTTGTTGTTCCTACAGGTACTGTTGATTTAGTAACAATAAGGCAATATTTTTTAATATTTTGACTTATTTGTCTGGCAACGTCCCAAACAAAACTTAAATCAGCATCACCCTCTAATCTTTTTGATGGAGTGCCAACAGTTATAAAAATAATATCTGCATCCTTAACAGACTCAGCAAGAGAGTTAGAAAAGCTAAGCAATTTAGTTTTATTTAAATGCTTATTTAAAAGATCTTCAATGCCAGGCTCATAAAAAGGGCATTTTGATTGATTCAATTCATCTATTCTATTTTGATCCTTATCGACACAAACAGTCTGATAACCAAATTCAGCAAAACATGCGCCTGAGATTAAGCCAACATAACCTGTGCCTATAATTGTTAAATTCATATATGTCTCTATAAACTCAGATCAATGATGTTAAAACATATTTAGTCAATTATTTTGAACTCAATTAAGATAATAATTTTATCATTTAATTTAATAAGCAATATCCTAAAATATAAATTAAAATTTATAAAATACCAAACTTTAATTACTTTTTTTTAGAGTTAACACAGACCCCCTTTCTATAATTTCAGGTTTTGCTAAATAATAAGAATTATTTTTAATTTTTGTCTCACTAGTTAAAATTTCTATTGCTTTACTTCCTAATACTTTCCTATCATGATTGATTGCAGTTAACGACGGGCTTGTAATAAAATTAACTACATTTCCATCAAATGTAATTAAAGAAATATCAATTCCAATCTTTTTATTTGCTTTATTACAAGCTTTAATAGCTCCAGCAGCTGAATATTCAGTTGAGCAAATAATTGCAGTGATTTTTGAATTCTTTAGTATTTTTTTTTCAATTACTGAAGCAACTTGATCAGGATTTTCATATGCAACAGATATGTAGTTTTCTTTTTTAAATTTAATTTTATTTTTTTTTAAAAACTTTAGGTAACCTTGTTTTCTTTGATATGCAAAGTTATACTTTTCATCAACATTAATGAATGCAATATTTCTATGATTTCTATCAAACAAGTATTGCATTATTAAATTAGTACTGCTTTCGTTATCTAAATCTACCCAGGGATAATTGATTCTACCTTGTGTTCTTCCCCAACCAACAAAATTTATTTTATTTTTTTGTAAAAATTTAATTCTTGGATCATTTTTTTTTAAATTATGCAAAATTACTTTATTAACTTTTTCAACTTTAATTAAATTGTCATATGCTTTTTTTTCCTCTTCAATAGTGTTTGCAAATTTCATTATAAACTGAATATTTTCTGAATTAATTTTATTTGACATTCCAGAAATAAATTCAAAAAATGAAGCTTGGTTTAATTTATTAGAATTTAAACCATACAAAGGAATTACAAATCCAAGAGTGTTAGTTTTTCGGGAGGCTAAATTACTAGCATTTGGGTTAGGGGCATAATTGTATTTTTTTGCAAATTTGATAATTTTTTTTCTGGTAGTTTCACTTACATCAGAATACCCACCCAATCCTCTTGAAACAGTAGTAATTGAAAGTCCTAATTTCTTTGCTAGCTTCTTAATATTCATAAAATTATCAACATATACCTAACTTTTTTAAAAAAAAACACTATTTATATTTGACTACCAAAACGTTTTGGTATTTAATTTCCAAAACGTTTTGGAAAACATTATTTAATTGGGAGGAATTTATGAAAAAATTTGTTAAATACTTTTTTATTTCGTTAATTTCTTTTGTATTATTCAATTCAACTGCATTCGCGGGTGGTCATAAATATTCAGGTCCTGATTTGAGTGGTCAGAAAGTTGTTATTTCTGGTCCTTGGCTAGCTCCTGAAGATGGATATATGAGAGAAATTGCTTCAATTTTTGAAAAAGCAACAGGCGCTGAAGTAGAATATGGAGGATCTGATAGTTTCGAGCAACAAATAGTGATTGATATAAAGGCAGGAAGTCCTGCAGATATCGCTATTTTCCCTCAACCAGGTTTAGCAGCTAACATGGCAGCGATAGGTGGCTTAACACCTTTAAGTGCTGATGTTAAACAAGCCGTTCTTGATAATTACGCTGCTGGACAGTCTTGGGTTGATCTTGCAACTTATGCCGATGAAAATGGTAACGATCAATTTTATGCTATTTTTTACAAAGTTAATGTTAAAAGTTTAGTTTGGTATTCACCAGACAACTTTGAAGACAATGGTTATGAGGTTCCTGGAACTATGGAAGAGCTTATTGCCCTTACTGAACAAATGGCTAATGATGGGAATACACCTTGGTGTATTGGTCTTGGTTCTGGAGATGCTACTGGTTGGCCTGCTACAGACTGGATGGAAGATATCATGCTAAGAACACATGAACCTTCAGTATATGACATGTGGGTTTCAAATGAAATGCCCTTCAATGACCCAAGAGTCTTAGAAGCGATGGATTTCTTTGGATCATTTGCTTTAAATGACAAGTATGTAAATGGTGGTTCTAAAGCAGTAGCAACTACTGATTTTAGAGATGCGCCAAACGGACTATTTACTTCACCTGCTGAATGTATGATGCATCGTCAGGCAAGCTTTATCCCTGCTTTCTTCCCTGAAGGAGTTGAAGCTGGTGTAGATTATGATTTCTTCTATTTCCCAGCTTATTCTACAAAGGATTTAGGTAAGCCAGTTCTTGGTGGTGGAACATTATTTGCAGCAACAAATGATAATGAAGCTACTATGGAATTCCTTAAATTTTTACTTCATCCTGAACCAAATGAGTGGTGGATGGCAAAAGGTGGTTTCTTAACTCCAAATAAAAATGCTGATTTAAGTAAGTATTCAAGTGATACTTTTAGAAAGTTAGGTGAAGTACTTACTAATGCAACGACATTTAGATTTGATGGTTCAGATCTTATGCCGGGTGCGATAGGTGCTGGTAGTTTCTGGACTGGTATGGTTGACTATACCAATGGAAAATCTGCTAAAGATGTTGCTGATGCAATACAAGCAAGCTGGGATGCTATAAAATAATACCTCCAATTTCAGGCGAACAAATTTCTTGTTCGCCTGAAATATTTCCAATAAAAATACATAGTGCTAGATATATCTCCATTATTATATGTATGCTTAGGTATATTATTTTTTTTATGTTATTTTCATTTTTCTAATTTTTTTTTAGATAAAATAGATAAAAAAAAAGGAAAAATTAAATCTCATAATCTTAACTTAAGAGCATTTATTTTTGTAGCTCCTGCATTAATAGTATTTCTAATTTTTATTATATATCCTGTATTAGAAACTTTTAGACTTAGTTTTTATGATAAATATGGAAGAGATTTTGTTGGTTTTAATAATTATTTATGGGCTTTTAAAGATCCAGAGTTAAGAAGAGGATTATTAAACAATTTAGGATGGTTAGTTGTCGTCCCTACTTTAAGCACTGCTTTTGGATTAATAATTGCCAATCTTGCAGATAGAATTTGGTGGGGAACTATTGCAAAATCTATTATTTTTATGCCAATGGCTATTTCATTTGTGGGAGCAGGAGTCATTTGGAAGTTTATATATGATTACCGAGGCCCTGGTGATGCACAAATTGGTTTGCTTAATGCAATAGTAGTTTCATTTGGTTATGAACCTCAAGCATGGATCACTATACCTATTTGGAATAATCTTTTTTTAATGGCCATAATGATTTGGATACAAACAGGTCTTGCTTTGGTCATTTTTAGTGCTGCTCTAAGAGGTATCCCTAAGGAAACTCTAGAAGCTGCAAAAATTGATGGAGCAAGTGAATTCAAAACATTTACATCAATTATTGTGCCCTATCTAGGTCCAACAATTTTAGTAATTTGGACTATCATAACTATTGTAGTATTAAAAATATTCGACATTGTCCTGGCCATGACTAATGGCCAATGGCAAACAGAAGTTCTGGCTAACTTAATGTTTGATTGGATGTTTAGAGGTGGCGGAGACTCAGGCAGAGGAAGTGTTTTAGCCTTATTCATAATGATAGGAGTAATACCAATAATGGCTTTAAATATTTACAAACACAAACAAGAGCAAAAAATTTAATGAAAAAATTTACTTTATCTTCTTTATTGTCACAACTATTGCTTTTGTTTTTTGTTGTCATATGGATCATTCCTACTTTTGGACTTTTTATAAGTTCTCTTAGAGACAAAGATCTGCTAGCTATTAGTGGATGGTGGACCTCGTTAAAGACAACACAAATTAATGAAATCTTCAGATCTGAAGGAAATAAAGAACAATTTCAGGAAAATGATCTATTTTTAATTAAAGGAAATATTTTTGAAGATGACTCAAATAAAAAAATTATAAGTTATGGAGTTACCTCTAAAAATATTAACGAATTTGATATTGAGCAAGTAGGAGTATTTAAAGATGGAACAAAAATTCAATTATTTGAAAATGGAAATTATATTCTTACTTCTTCAAAGGAATTCAAAAAAAAAGGAAAGAGGATTTTCGTAACGTCTTTAAGCCCCCCTAAATTTACATTAGACAATTATAGAGAGGTTCTTTTTAATGAAGGATTAGGACAAGCTTTTATCAACACCCTAGCAGTTGCAATACCATCTGCAATCATACCTCTAGTTATATGTTCTTTTTTTGCTTACGCTTTAACTTGGATGAATTTCTTTGGCAGAGATACTTTACTTGCGCTCGTTATAGCATCACTAGTTGTTCCGTTACAGATGTCGTTAATTCCATTATTAAGCATATATAATGACATAGGGTCTATCATGGGAGTTGGTGCTAAATCATATCCTGGGGTATGGATGGCTCATACAGGTTTTGGCTTAGCTTCAACCACTTTCCTTCTTCGAAACTTTCTTAAATCCTTACCTAAAGAAATGATTGAAGCCGCAAAAGTTGATGGAGCTTCTCATTATGATACTTTTTTAAGAATTATATTGCCCTTATCTATCCCTGCTTTTGCTTCAATTTTTATTCTTCAATTTTTATGGGTCTGGAATGATCTCCTAGTTGGCTTAGTTTTTCTTGATCAGGTGCCAAGTGAAATTATTTTAAGTGCAAAACTAAGAGAGCTTTTAGGATCGAGAGGTGAAAATTGGGAAATTTTAACCACTGGTGCTTTTATCTCAATGACAATTCCTTTATTGATATTTTTCTCATTACAAAAATATTTCATCAGAGGTTTGGTTGCGGGTTCAGTAAAGGGCTGAAATTAAGGAATCTTTATATATATTTTCTCTTCTTCTAATTTTACTGCGTATGTTCTTAAATCCTTACAAGGTGGATCTTGGATTACAGTTCCTGTCTTAATATTGAATATCCCTTGATGCATTGGGCACTCTATTTCATCATCAGTTACGAAACCATCTTCTAAATGAACATCTTCATGAGTACAAATTCCATCAGTTGCAAAAAAACCATCTTTAATATTATAGATACAAAAAGTCTTATCTTTATAATCAAACCTTTTTAGATCTTCAAAATCAATATCACTTGTATCGCAAACATAAATCCAATTATCCATAATATTCAATTATATTTATATAGTTTAATAAATTTCAACAATCAATTATCTTGATTGATAATGATATAATATTGTATTTACTCTAATAAATATTAAAGATAGCAAATTGTTAAATGACAGAATCAAAAAAAATACAAATTGGAATAAATAACATTTCTAGTGAATGGTTCAGAGCAAATATAGACAGAAAAAAACTAAAAGAATTGTCTAGAAGAAATGATTATGAGGGATGGAAACATATAATTATATTCACTATTACTCTTTTGACCCTTGGAACACTAAGTGTTTATTCATGGGGCAGTATTTGGTTTATCCCTATATACTTATCTTACTGTATGTTTTGGGGTGGTGCTGACGCAATTTGGCATGAATGTGGTCATCGAACAGCTTTTAAAACAAGAAAACTTAATAACTTTTTTTATATTATTGCTAGTTTTATGAATAATTTTGAACCAATAAGATGGAGAAGCAGTCATTCACTTCATCATAGTTATACAGCTTCAGTAGATCCTCATGACTTTGAAGTTGATGAAAGTATTTTTTCAAAACCAACTCTGTTTGGTTTTCTTATAAGATTTATTCCAGGCTATTATTTTCTTATTCTTCACAAATCTTTACATCTGGAAATAATTAAGCATGCCTTAGGTTATAAAACACGAGTGATGAAAGAATGTATACCCGAAGACAAAAAAAATGATTGTATTCGAAGTTCAAGAATATTTGTTATACTATGGCTGACAATTATTATATTTAGTTTTATTTTTAATTCATTTCTACCAATACTATTATTTCTCCTTCCAAAATTTTTTATATTTATGAATGTTGTTTGGGGACTGACACAACATATGGGACTTAAAGAAAGTACTAAGGATCATAGAGAATCAACAAGGTCTGTCAGACTAAATCCAATTTTTAGTTTTATATACTGGAAAATGGAATATCACATTGAGCATCATATGTTTCCAATGGTTCCCTCCTATAATCTTCCTAAACTTCATGAAGAAATAAAAAATCAACTTCCAAAACCGCAAACATTATTTGAAGCATATAAAGAAATTATTCCAGCTGTGATCAAAAAATCTAAAAATCCTGATTATTACATACCTGTTAAAATCCCAAATTTTTAATTTAAAGATATTGACAGCAAATATAAATTTCGATTTATTATAAATAGTTAGATAAATATATTTTTATGGAAACAAGAAATTTTATTAATGGAAAATTTATAGACTCTATATCTAAAGAAAATATTCCGATAATTAATCCTGCAAATCAAAAAGTGGTTGGAAATATTGATCAAGCTTTAGACGATGAAATTAATTTAGCCTTTGAGTCAGCTAAAAAAACTTTTGATAAAAGAATACTTTTAGATATGGATCCAAAAAAAAAATCCAATATGATGAGGGCTATTGCATCAAAACTTCGTGAATATAAGAACGAAGGAGGGAAGCTTTTAAGCGAAGAAAACGGAAAAACAGTTGCTCAGTGTGTTGATGAATTTATTGGAGCTGCGGATACTTTTGATTTTTATGCTGGTATGACTGATAAAATTCAAAATAAACTTATTCCGTCTGGAAAAGATACATTTAATTACGTAGTTTTAGAACCTTTTGGAGTTAGTCTTCAAATTGTCCCTTGGAACTATCCAGTTTCTATTTTTTCTGGCATGGTGGCTCAAAATTTAATTGTTGGAAATACAATTGTAATTAAACCTCCTGAACTATGCCCTCTATCATCAAATTTTTATGGAAAAATATTTGAGGAGGTTGGAGTTCCTGACGGAATAATAAATATAGTTCATGGCTTTGGGGAGGTTACTGGAAGAAAACTTGTTCAAAATAATGGAAGTGACTATATTGTCTTTACTGGATCTCCAGAAGTAGCCTCAGAAATATTAAAAGAAACTGCAGATAGAATTGTTCCATGTCATTTTGAGTTAGGAGGAAAATCTGCAGCAATAATTTTTCCTGATGCAGATATTGATAAAGCTGTGGATAGTACTATCAAAGGAATTTTTAAACCCAACGCTGGTCAAATATGTGTTGCTATGTCTAGAGTAATTGTTCATCCAAAAATAAAAGATGAATATATGACTAAATTAATTGCTAAATCAAAAAAACTTAAAATTGGCTCAGGAGAAAATCCAGAAACTGAAGTAACTCCCCTAATATCTAAAGATCAAATGCAAAGAGTTTCAAATTATGTAAATTCAGGTATACAGTCTGGAGCTACATTGGAGCTGGGTGGTAAAGAAGATAAAAATAAAGATGGAAATTTTTATCAACCAACAATTTTTGATAATGTTTCAACAAATGCTACTATTGCGCAAGAAGAAATATTCGGTCCAGTTGCTTCTGTGTTTGATTTTGAAACTGAAAATGAAGCTATAGAAATAGCAAATTCAACAAGCTATGGATTAGCCTCAGGAGTTTTCACAGCTGATGATCAAAAAGCAAAATGGACTGCAGAAAGAATTAAAGCTGGAATAATTTGGCATAATGATTGGTTTGTTGATGGAATAAATTTACCTGGTGGTGGTTATAAAAAATCTGGATATGGAAGAGATGGTGGAGTTGATGGAATATATAGCCACGGTCAAACAAAACGAGTAAGTAAAAGATTATATTAAATATTGTGAAAAAACTAACTGTAAAAGAAATATTAGGATTAAAAGGAATTAGGAAATTATCAGAGGTATATACTCATAACCCTCTAGAAGCCGAAGCTTGTCAAAGTGCTGGAATTGAAATGATTGTTTCATCTGAATTAAATGATATCGAAGGAATAAGAAATGCTGCAAAGAATACATTCTTCACAATTGGATTGCCATATGGCAAATATTTAAACGAAAATGAAATAGTAAAGAGATCTTTTGAATTATTGAAAATTGGAGCAGATGCAATTTATTGCCCACAATCAACAAAACTTATCAAAGCAATTGCAGATGAAGGTATTCCAGTTGTTGGTCATTCTGGTTTCATTCCATACAAGTCAACTTTATATGGAGGTTTTAGAGCATATGGCAAAACTGCCAATGAAGCAAAAAAAATTTATGATCAATGTATGGCACTTCGTGATGTAGGAGTATTTGCAATTGAAATTGAAATAGTTCCTTTTAAAGTTGCTGAGTTAATATCAAGAAATATCGATGTTTTTATGATAGGAATGGGAAGTGGATTAGGTTGCGATGCGCAATATTTATTCGCAGAAGATATCTTAGGTTATAATGAAGGCCATATACCTAGACATGCTAAAGTATATTCAAATATTGATAAAGATTATAAAAGAATAAAAGAGAAATCAAAAGAAGCATTTAAAATGTTTAAAAGTGATGTAGAGTCTGAAAAATATCCTTCAAAAGAACATGACATAAAAATCCCCGATAGTGAATATAATTCTTTTGCTAAAATTATTAAAAGCTAATTTTGAAAATAATTAAATTAGACTATCTTTTGCTTGACTTCCAAAACGTTTTGGATTTAATTTAATATTATTAAAATTAACTAATTTTTTTGGAGGAAAAATGAAAATATTAAAAATTTTTTTAGCTTCAATTTTTTTATTACCTTTATCTTATCAAGCTATTGCAGCTCCAACAGGTCAAGATTTAGGGGATAACTGGTGTTCAGATGTTAAAATGCATTTTTATGCTGGCGGACCTGAAGCTGGAGGTTTTGCAGGAATTGTTGCTGCAGGCGCAATGAATGCAATTAGAGATACAGGTGCTGATGCAGAAATCATTTATTCAGAATGGGATTTTGAAAAAATGGTTCGTCAATTAAGAGAGTCTGTTGGTTTAGGAGTTGATGCTATCGCGATGATGGGACACCCAGGCAATGAAGCTTTAATGCCTCTTGCAAAACAAGCAGCAGAAAAAGGGATCTTGATGACATATCAAAATGTTGATCCATCAGAAGTGCGTGCAACATATGGTGGTGGTTATGTTGGTGCAAATTTAGCGACACAAGGTAAAGCGCTAGCAAGAGAAGCTATAAGACAATATGGCTTCAAAGCTGGTGATCATGCGATAGTAATGGTTCCAATTGGAGACTATGCACGAGCACAAAGAGAGGATGGTGCAAGAATCATCTTTGAAGAGCACGGTATGACAGTAACTGTGGTTGATGGAGATCCAAAATATGCATCTGACCCTAACATGTCTATTCCAATTTTTTCTGCTGCACTTGCAGCTAATCCAGAAACTAAAGTAATTGTTCATTCTGGAAGTGATATAATGAATGTTGCTGAAGGAATTGCAAAAGCTTCTGGATATGGACCAAATGAAATACTTCAGATTGGTTTTGATACTAGTCCACAAATAATGTCAGCCTTTGAAAAAGGTTATGTTCATCTTACTTCAGATCAACAACCTTTCTTGCAGGGTTATTTGCCTGTACTGTCTTTATGTCAAACAGCTGTACTAGGAACTGGAGCTATAAATCAAGATACTGGTGCTGGTTTTGTTGATACAAGCAATTATCAAGCAGTTAAGGCTCTTGCAGACGCAGGTTTAAGATAGTAATTAAAATGTTAACTGACCCATTAAATATGGGTCAGTTTTATCTAGAATTAATTTATGGAAAAAATAATTGAATTAAAAAATGTAACGAAAAGATTTGGTGGAATTACAGCATTAAATAGAGCATCGTTGCATGTTAATAAAGGTGAGGTAGTAGGTTTAATTGGAGATAATGGTGCTGGAAAATCTACATTAATAAAAACACTTGTTGGCGTTTATGGCCCTGATGAAGGAGAAATAGCAATAAGAGGTAAAAAAGTTTTTAATTGGACGGCATTAAAGGCAAGAGAATCAGGAATTGAAACAGTTTTTCAAGATAGAGCTTTATGTCCACAACAATCAATAGTTTGGAATATCTTTATGGGGAAAGAATTAAGATATCCTTTTGGATTTGTTAGAGAAAAAGAACAAGTTAAAGAAGCAAATAGACTAATTAGAGAAATAGGTTTTACATCAAAATTAATTGATGCTGAATCACCGGTAGGAAATTTGTCTGGTGGAGAGAGACAAGGAGTGGCTATAGCAAGAGCAATATATAATAATGCAGAATTAATTATACTTGATGAGCCAACAAATGCTTTATCACTGAATGAAACGCAAAAAGTTTTTGAATTTGTAAACAATGTTAAAAAATCTAATAGATCTGTTTTATTCATAGGTCATAATATTTATCATGTATATGATATATCAGATCGATTTGTTATCCTAGATCGAGGAGAAGTTGTTCATCAACTTAACAAAGAAGAGATACAATCTCCTGAAGAATTAATGAAATTAATGCGTGATACAATTAAAAAACATTAGTGCAAAAAATGAATAAAGAAAAATCAACATTAGTAAATATTTTTCATAAAAATGGAAGAGCTTTAGGAAGTATGGGTTATTTCATATTATTAATGATTGTATTTCTTATTGGAGCACCAGAAGCATGGATGAGACCGAGTTTACATCAATCTGTTTTTGTTATGCTGCCAACTCTTATTTTTTTAGTAATTCCATTAGTTTTTTTAGTAGCTTCAGGAGAAATTGATTTATCTTTCGCCTCAACCTATGCAGTTGCTGCCTATGTTTTTGCTATAATGGTTAAATCGGGTATAGATCCTGCTATTGCTATTTTAGCTGGTATTTTAACTGGCGCAATTATTGGAGCATTAGTGGGTGCTCTAATAGTTGTGTTTCGACTGTCGTCTCTAGTTGCATCTTTAGGTATGCTTTTTCTTTTAAGAGGTGTCATATTACTACTAACTGAAAGTCGTTCGATCACTATTATGGAAATTGACACTCATTGGACTTATTATACTCTGGTTGGAAATTTTTATGGATTTCCAATGCAAATATTTTGGGCATCTTTATTTGTAATTTATTGTTATTATCTATTTAGTAAACATGTTTTTGGAATTCATATCCATCATGTAGGTGATAATTCTGTAAGTGCTGAACAAATGGGAATTAATGTAAAGGCCGTTAAAATAAAAGCTTTCATGTTTGTTGGTATTGGAGCAGCGATAGGAGGTATCTTTACTACATTAATCACTTATACTTTTTTTCCAACACAAGGATTTGGATACTTATTATTGGCGCTTGCAGCAGTTTTTGTTGGAGGCACACCTTATTGGGGAGGATTAGGCACAATTGTTGGAGCTATATTTGGAGTAGGAATTATAGCTTATATGGAAATTGGAATAATAGCCATAGGATGGAGTGGTACTTGGAGGCAATTTTTTAATGGTTTAATTATTTTGTTAGCACTTTTAGGTCACAGATTACACGGGGAAAGAGTTAGGTAATTATTTTAATATGACTAATATAATAATCTGGAATGAAAATATCCATGAAAAAGAAAATAAAGAAGTTAAGAAAATTTATCCAAATGGAATACATAATTGTATAAAAAGTTTTTTATCAAAAGATAATTCTTTTAAAATTGAAACTGCAACACTAGATCAAGAAAATAACGGTCTTAATAAAGAAAATTTAAGTAAATGTAATGTGCTAATATGGTGGGGGCACAAAGCACATTCTAAAGTTTTAGACAAAACAGTGGATTTAGTTCAGAGGCGAGTACTGGAAGGAATGGGCTTAATAGTATTACATTCAGCGCATCATTCTAAAATTTTTCAAAGACTAATGGGTACAAATTGTAATCTTACATGGCGCGAATATGGAGAGAGAGAAAGACTTTGGATCTGTAACCCTGCACACCCAATTTGCGAAGGACTTGATCCTTATGTAGAAATAGAAATGGAAGAAATGTATGGAGAGCCTTTTCAAGTTCCCTCACCTGATGAAACACTTTTTACAAGTTGGTTTGAGGGTGGAGAAACATTTAGATCTGGATTATTATATAAAAGAGGTAATGGTCAAATATTTTATTTTCGTCCTGGTCATGAAGCATATCCTACATATCACAACACAAACGTTCAGAAGATCATTAGAAATGCAGTTAACTATGTGAAACCTAAGAATTATAATATCTGGGAAGATATTCATTCTCCAGTGCCTAAAAGTAATAGACCTAAACCAATTGAAGATATTAAAAAAAAGGGTATTTCAGTTGAGCATCCTACTGAAAAGTAAATAAAATGAAAATCGGCATCGTAGGAACAGGAAATATAGCGGCCCGTCATTTAGAAGAATTTAATAAAATAGATAATGTTAAAGTTGAAGCAGCTTGCGATACTAATAAAGACAACTTAGAAAAATTTTTATCATTAAACAATAAATACAAAATAAGAGGTTATACTAACTTAGATGAAATGCTTTCTAATGAAAAAAATTTTGATGGTATAACTAATGCAACTCCTGATAAATTTCATAAAGAAACATCCATTAAAGTTTTAAATAGTGGTTATAATATTTTTTGTGAAAAACCTTTAGCTGAAAATTATGAAGATGCTAAGAAAATGGTGGAGGCTGCTGTAAGTGCGAAAAAAATAAATATGGTTAATTTTACATATAGAGAGTCAAGTGCATATCAAAAACTAGTCGATATTATAAAATCGGGAGATGTAGGAGTGCCTAGGCACGTTAGTGCGTGTTATTATCAATCATGGCTTTCGAGTAACAAATGGGGAAATTGGAAAAAAGAAGATAAGTGGCTCTGGAGACTATCTAAAAAACATGGAAGCAATGGAGCTCTTGGAGATACTGGTGTTCATATATTTGATTTTGCAATTAATGCAGTTGGAGATATAAAAGAAATATTTACGGATATAAAAACATATCATGATAAAGGAAAGCAAATAGGCGATTATATACTTGATGCTAATGATGGTTTTAATTCATTGGTTAGATATGAAAATGGGGCAATTGGGACAATAACTAACACAAGATATGCAACAGGACATGCAAACTCTATTATTTTAGAGGTATTTTGTACAAAAGGTGCTTTGAAAGTTGAACTTGATGAAGCTAGATCAAAATGGTCAACATTAAATATATGTCAAAACGATAATATTAATAAAATTCTCTGGGAAACAATTGAATGTCCTAAAACTCCAAATAACTATGAAAATTTTATTAAATCAATAAAATCCAACATAAAAATTCAACCTGATTTCAATCAGGGCGCAAAAATCCAAAAAATAATCGATTCTTGCATAAAAAGTAATGACAATAATATTTGGGTTGATATAAATTATTAGATAAGAACTTATTGTAAGTTCTGCACTTGAAAGATCGCTCAAAGGAGGATGAAGTGGCTGATATAAATATTAATACAGTTAATAAGTACTATGGAGATGTTCACGTCATAAAGGACGTATCTCTAGATATAAAAAGTCAATCTTTTACAGTTCTAGTTGGACCATCAGGATGTGGTAAATCAACAATGCTGAGAATGATAGCAGGTTTAGAAGATATAAATTCTGGAACTATTTCAATTGATGGTCAGGTTGTGAACGACCTACCACCAAAACAAAGAAATATAGCAATGGTTTTCCAATCATACGCTTTATATCCACATATGACAGTTTTTGACAATATGGCATTTGGATTAAAGTTAGAGAAAAGATCTAAAGATGAAATTAATGAAAGAGTTCAAGAGGCAGCAAGAATTCTTCAAATAGAAGACTATCTACACAGAAAACCAAAACAACTATCTGGGGGTCAAAGACAAAGGGTTGCAATTGGAAGGGCCATTACTCGAAAACCTAAAGTTTTTTTATTTGATGAGCCGTTATCAAACTTAGATGCAGCACTACGTGTTCAGATGCGTGTTGAACTAGCAAAATTACATGACCAACTAAATGCTACAATGATTTATGTTACACATGATCAAACTGAAGCAATGACCCTGGCAAATGATATTGTTGTATTAGATGAAGGTATAGTATCTCAAAAAGGTTCACCAATGGATCTCTACAACAATCCAAATAACTTATTTGTAGGTGGCTTTATTGGTTCCCCAAAAATGAATTTTATCTCAACTAAAATTACAAGCAAAAGTGGTGATAAGACTGAGGTTGATATTATGGGCTCTTCTAAAATTAGTATTCCTAAAAAATCTGCTTCAGCTTCTGAAGGTGACTCAGTTGAATTAGGCATTAGACCCGAACACTTAACTGTTAACCAGGGTGGTGATGCAAGCTGGGAAAGCAAAGTGTTTGTAGTAGAAAAACTAGGTTCAGGAACCTTTTTATATCTTGAAAAAGAAGGAGAGCCATTAGTTGTAGAAACTGATGGTGACTCAAATATTAAAGTTGGTGACACAGTAAAAGTAGGATTTGATGCTGCACGCTGTCACCTATTTGATAGCTCAAAACAAGCTTTCAAATAACAGAATCGATATTTTTTAAATGCCCCGTATTAAGGGGCATTTCCAAAGCGTTTTGGATATATATAGCCATAAAATACTACTAATTTATATTAATTTTTGAGCAGAGGGTTTCATATTATTTCCTCCTATAAGAAGTATTCCTCTTGTAAACTTCTCTGCTCTTAAAATGAGAAGATCGTGCACGAGGAATGCTTTTTATAGTGGTTTAGAGTCTGTCCAATTTTTTGTTTTAGTATCTGGTAAATAAGGAGATAATTCTTCCATTACATTTTCTGATAACTTTCTATAGGTGGTAAGTTTTCCACCATAAATATTTAGTAAAGGTAAATTATTGTTTTCACAATTTAAATCAAAAACATAGTCTCTAGTTACTTTTGAAGCTTCTTTAAAATCTTCAATCAAAGGACGTATACCTGAATAAGTCTCAACAATATCCTCTTCAGAAATTTGCCTAATAAAATGATTATTAATTGTATTAATTAAATAAATTTTCTCTTCATCAGAAATTGATGGGTTGTCAGGTGAATTAACATCAACTTCCGTTGTCCCAATGAGAGAGTACTCATCTTTATATGGAATTACAAAAACAATTCTATTATCCTCATTTTGTAAAGTGAACGCAACTTCTTCATCGTATAATTTTTTTGTAATGATATGACTTCCTCTTACAAGCCTAATTGATTTTTTTGCATTAATTTTGAGAACATTATTGACGGTTTCATTAATCCATGGACCTGCTGCATTTATTAAAATTTTTGATTTTATTTTTTTATTATTATTAAGAGTTATTTCCCAATAATTGTCTATTCTATTAGCATTTATTACTTTTGTATCTTCTGCAATATTAGCTCCCATTTTTTTTGCATCATCTATATTCATTTCCACTAATTTCTTGTCATCAACTTTGACATCATAATACTGGAAACCATCTGAAAACTTTGATTGTAAAATATTTTGATACTTTTTATTAAAATTAATTTTAGATGATTTAGGTATTTTTGATTTACCACCAAGATTATCATATAAAAATAATCCGAGTCTAATCAATAATTTTGATCTTAGTTTTTTTGTATGCGGAATGACAAATGGCAAAGGCTTAGTAATTGATGGGGCAATTTTAGTAATTACTTCTCTTTCTCTAAGAGACTCAGCAACAAGTTTGAACTCATAATTTTCTAAATATCTTAAACCACCATGTATTAGCTTAGATGACCAAGAAGATGTTGCAGAACCTACCTTTCCCTTTTCTGCCAAATAAACTTTTAAACCTCTGCCACTGGCATCTCTTGCGATTCCAGCGCCATTTATCCCACCACCTATTATAAAAATATCATATTTAATATTTTGTGTTTCCATCATATATTTTGTATTTTTTTTATAATTTTTATATTTATTAATTTTATAATAATTATAAAAAAATTAATTAAAAAATTTAGGTAAAACGCTTTACTTGATATCATATTTGTTTAAGTATTTTATTATAAAAATGTAATATTTTTATTTTAAAAAAATTATGTTTTTATAATTATAAATCTTTTTTTTAGGAGGATAAATGAAAAATTTATTTAAATTTTTTATAGCTTTAATAACTGCTTCCTTTTTATCATTTCCAACAATTGCAAAGCCTATAGAGCTTCATTATTGGCATGGTCATACAGGAAAACTTGAAGCTATTATTAATGAAATTGCAGACAGATGGAATGCGAGTCAAGATGAGTCAGTTTTAATTCCAACCAGTAAAGGTAGTTATGAGGATATCTTAGCTGCGTTTATTGCGGCCTACAGAGCCGGTGAACATCCGCACATGGTTCAAGTATATGATGCAGGTGCTGCAATAATGGTAGCTCAAGTTAAAAATGGTGTTGTATACCCATTTGAAGACATGGCAGCTGAATATGGTGTAGACTTTAATAAGGATGACTACATTCCTGGTATTAGAAATTTCTATGCTGACTCAGATGGAAAAATGATTGGTATACCTTTTAATAGTTCAACTTGTTTGATGTATGCCAACATGGATATCCTAGAAGCTGCTGGAGTTGAAGTTCCAAAAACTTATGAGGAATTTGAGCAAATTGCTCCTAAAATTCTAGAAGCTGGCTATACTCCATTACTACAAAGTCACAGTCCTTGGATTTGGACAGAAAATTTCTTTTCAAGACATAATCTGCTTATGACTGATGGTAACAATGGTTATGATGATGTACCAACGACTACTTTATTTGCTGATACTCCAGAATTTATTACTCACTGGACTAAAGTAAAAGAGTGGAAAGATAAAGGATGGTACGATTATAAAGGCCGTGCATGGGGAGATAACCAAGCACCATTTATTGCTGGTGAAGCTGCTTTCTGGCTTGGATCTGCTGCTTCATTTAGTGGTATGAAAGGTGTTGTTCCAAACTTCACTGTTAATCACATCCCTTATTGGGATTCAATTACTGGAGGTAAGGAATATCCAACATTTATTGGTGGTGCTGCAAACTGGATTTTATCAGGTAAATCTGATGAAGAGTACGCTGCACTAATGAAATTAGCTGAATTCATGACATCTCCCGAACAACAATTGTTCTATCATAACATGTCAGGTTATGCTGCTGTTACGTACTCAGCAACAGATCTAGCTAATGAGATTGGCTTCTACGAAGCTTCTCCTTATCATAAAGCTGTTGGTGAACAGCTAAGTTTAACTGGTTCAACTATTCCTGGTGGATATAGAGCTGGAAACTGGCCGCAAATTCGTGAAGTCCTATATGAGAATTACCCTAAAATGTTGAATGGGGAAATAAGTATAGAGGAAGGCATGAAAAGAATGGATGAGGGAGCTTCTAAATTGCTTGCTCAGTTCGCTAAAACTTTATAACATCAACACAATATATGGAGGGCTTTAAGGCCCTCCTATTAAATTATGAAAAGAGTCCAATTTAGTTCTTATTTTACACAATATTTTTTTATTGCTCCTCAACTTGCAATAATATTAATTTTTTTATATTTGCCTATTGTTCAAACATTTAGAGATGCATTTACAATACAAGATGCATTTGGCTTTGGACGATATTTTTCTGGTCTTGATAATTTTACTTTTGTCTTATCTGATCCTAATTATATTACTGCATTAAAATTTACTTTGATTTTTATTTTTGTTATCACATTATTTTCTTGCTCAATTGGATTACTATTGGCTGTTCAAGCAAACAATGTCATTCATGGTAAAAGCGCATATAAAACACTCTTAATTTGGCCTTATGCAATTGCACCGGCTGTTGTTGGAGTAACTGCTAATTACTTTTTTAGTGAAAGACTAGGAATACTCTATAATTTTTTTAACGGACTTTGGGGATTTGATTGGTATGACAATGTATACGATGCTTATATTTATGTGTTCATTGCAGCCTCGTGGAAACAAATCAGTGCAAATTTTATTTTCTTTTTGGCAGGCCTACAAAATATTCAAAAATCAATAATTGAAGCATCGATTATTGATTGTAAAAGTAGTTTTAGAAGATTTTGGACAATAACCTTCCCTCTTCTCATGCCAACAACATTCTTTCTCATAATTATAAATATAACTTATTCATTTTTTGATACTTTAGGAATTATAGACACAACTACTATTGGTGCTCCAAGTGGAGAAACAAAAACACTTGTTTATAAAGCTTATATTGATGGATTTAAAGGTTTGGACCTTGGAAGTGCTGGCGCACAATCCATAATAATGATGCTAATTGTGTTAGTCATTACTGTATTTCAATTTAGATTTATTGAAGGAAAAATTCATTACAATTAATATGAGCAGAATATTTAGAATAACTGTATCTCACTCAATCTTAATTTGGGGTGTGCTTCTTATGATTGTTCCTCTTTGGTTGGTATTTGCAAGTTCAACACACAGTAATAGTTTTATTTATAATGAAGGCATGCAATGGAAGATTGGAGGAGAGTTTTTTGATAATTACGATAGAGTACTAAATAGAAAAGGTGGTTTTACAAAAGAAATTACTGCAAGTGGAATTTTTTATAATAGTTTTATCATGGCTTTTGGTATCGCAAGCCTATCTGTATTTGTTTCTATGATGGCTGCTTACTCTCTTGTGTATTTTAAAACACGTTTTTCAACATTATTTTTTTGGTTAATATTTGTAACACTACTTGTTCCTTTAGAACTTCGCATTTTGCCTAGCTATCAAATTGTTTCTGATTTAAATTTATTAAATTCTTATGCAGGTTTAATTCTGCCTTTATCCGCATCAGCTATTGCTACATTTTTCTTTCGTCAATATTACCGATCTATTCCTGAAGAACTTTTGGAAGCTGCAAAATTAGATGGGGCAAATAGCTGGAAATTCTTTATCGATTTTTTAGTTCCACTATCTAAAACGATGATAGCTGCAATGTTTATCTTTATGTTTGTGTACGGGTACAATCAATATCTTTGGCCACTGATAATGACAACTTCTGAGAAGTATTGGACAGTAGTTATGGGGCTAAAAATGATTTACGGCGGTAACAGTGTTGATAGATATACCTATGTAATATTATCATTGATACCACCAGTGATAATAATTGTATTTTTGCAAAGACTTTTTATTCAAGGATTATTTCAGTCAAAATGAGTTCCAGAACCCTTCAATTTACTGCACATTTTATTTTATGGCTTGGTGTCTTGGTTATGGTCGTACCAATTTGGATTGCTTTTGCAAGTTCAACACACGAAAATGTTGACATTATTACTGAGGGGATGAAATGGGGATTAGGTGATAAGTTTTTTGATAACTACAATGAAGTACTAAATCGAAAAGGCGGTTTCTCACAAGAAATAACAGCTACGAGCATGTTTATAAATAGCTTCATTATGGCTTTTGGTATTGCAACTGTAAAAGTAATAATATCAGCTATGTCTGCTTATGCTATTGTTTACTTTAGATTTAGACTAGCTACACCAATTTTTTGGTTAATCTTTATCACTCTTCTTGTGCCTCTTGAGGTAAGAATATTGCCTAGCTATCAAATAGTGTCAGATTTAAATTTAACAAATTCATATACAGGGTTAGTACTACCTCTTGTAGCTTCAGCTACAGCAACATTTTTCTTTAGACAATTTTATAAATCTGTTCCAGATGAACTTTTGGAAGCTGCAAAATTAGATGGGGCAAATAGTTGGAAATTCTTTATTGATTTTCTTCTACCTTTGTCCAAAACAATGATAGCAGCTATGTTTATTTTCATGTTCGTTTATGGTTATAGCCAATATTTATGGCCATTAATTATGACTACAGATGAGAAATATTGGACAGTAGTAATGGGAATGAAGATTATATTTCAAGAGTCTTACGAGGGTGGAAATCTCCCAAGAGTTGCTGAGAGATTTTCATATATAATTTTATCAATGATACCTCCAGTGTTGGTGGTAATCTTTTTACAACGATGGTTTATTAAGGGCCTAATACAAACGGAGAAATAAATGAGTTATTTAGAGTTAGAAAATGTAACTAAAATTTATCCAAATGGAACAAAAGCTGTAAATGAAACTTCTCTAAGTATTAATGAAGGAGAACTAATGGTATTTGTTGGTCCAAGTGGATGTGGCAAATCAACTTTATTAAGAATGATAGCTGGTTTAGAAGATATTACTGGTGGAGAAATTAAATTAGATAATAGAGTAATTAATAAAGTTGACCCTTCTGAAAGAGATGTTGCAATGGTTTTTCAAAATTATGCTCTTTACCCACACATGAATGTTTACAAGAATTTAGCATATGGATTAAAAAATAAAGGAGAATCAAAGGAAGAGATAGAAAAAAAAGTAAATCAAGTAGCTGAACTTTTAGAAATCAAAGAATTTCTATTAAGAAAACCGGGTCAACTTTCAGGTGGACAAAGACAACGTGTTGCGATGGGCAGAGCTATAGTCAGAAACCCAAAAGCCTTTTTATTTGATGAGCCTTTATCTAACCTAGATGCAAAATTAAGAGGACAAGTTAGAATTGAAATTAAAAAATTGCAAAAGCAAATGGATGTTACAAGTGTATTTGTTACACATGATCAAGTAGAAGCTATGACATTAGGAGATCGATTAGCTGTAATAAATGAAGGGGTTATTGAGCAAGTAGGCTCACCCATTGAGGTTTATGAAAAGCCAGCAACATATTTTGTAGCAGAATTTATAGGAACACCACAAATGAATTTTATTAATGGTAAAATTCATTCAAATAAATTTATTTCAGATGGATTTGAATTTTCAATAAATAAAGATGTAAAGGATCAAGAAGTAATTTTTGGTATTAGACCAGAAAACCTAAAAGTGAGCGCAAATGGCAGTATAAAGATTAAAGTAGATCTAATAGAAAAGCTTGGCGCTGACAGTATTATCTATGGTTATGATAAATCAAACAATTATTTATGTTATAGAGAAAATGGTAATACTAAAATAAAAGCGAATGAAGAAATTTCATTAGAAATTGATGATGAAAATTATCACTTGTTTGATCAAGAGACAAAAAAAAGATTAAACTAAAAATTTTTTAATTTCTGTCTCAATAATATTTGGATTTGTTAAATGTATAGTTTTAAAATTCATTTCTTGAGCTGCCTGAATATTTTCTAACTTATCATCAATAAACACGGTCTCTTCCGGATTTAAATTAAAACGATCTCTTGCTAATTGATAAATAGCATGATCAGGTTTAATAAGTTTATCCTCACCAGAAATAAGAAGTCCGTCAAATAATTTTAAAAAAGGATAATCATCAGTCATCCCTGCAAAAGTTTCTGCTGACCAATTAGATAATACGTAGCATTCGTAATTTTTATCTTTAAGTTTTTTTAAGATATCTACTGCCTCCTCAAAAACTCCTCTGATCATTTTTCGATGATTTTTGTAATACATCTTAATTTCTTTTTCATAATGAGGATATTTAGGAATTAGCTCTAACTCAGCTTTAGCAATAGATCTTCCAGCATCTTGTTGAACGTTCCAATGATCATTACAAACTTCAGCTAAGAAGAATTCTCTCTCTTCAATATTTTCAAATACATCCTTATAAAAGTGATTAGGATCCCAATCAAAAAATACACCACCTAAATCAAAAAGAAATTTCATAAAATCTATTTTGTTGTATAATTTAATTACTATCAAAATTCATTATATTTATGAAAAAAAAAATTGAATTAATTATTCAAAAAGAATTAAATAATTTAATAGGAAAAAAATTTTCTAAAAGTTACATTTGTAAATATATATTACCAATTATTCAGTATATTGATAAAAGTAATGATAAGAAATTTATAATTTCTGGCTCTCAAGGTGCTGGTAAATCAACTTTATCAAAGTTAATTAAAATTATTATTGAAAAAACTTCATCAAAAAAAGTAATGCTTCTTAGTATTGATGATTACTACTTATCTAAAATAGATAGATATAATATCTCACAGCAAATCCATCCCCTTCTAATAACTAGAGGTGTTCCAGGTACTCACGATATAAAAAAACTAAAAGAGCATTTAGGACAATTTAAAAAAAAACAGTTTCCAATTATAACTCCAACTTTTAATAAACTTAAAGATGATATTTCAAAAAAAACTAAAGTTTTTAATAAAGCTGATATATTAATTTTAGAAGGCTGGTGCTGTGGGGCAAAACCCATAGCAAAAAATTATCTTCATAAGAATTTGAATAAAATTGAAAAGAAATTTGATAAAAATTTTAAATGGAGAAAATATTATAATTCGAAATTAAAAAATGAATATCAACAAATATTTAAGACTTTTGACAGAATAATTTATCTTCAACCTTCATCATTTCATTTTGTTCTAAATTGGAGGTATGCACAAGAAAAAGATAATGCAAAAAAAACAAAAACTAAAAATTTCATGAATAAAAATACAACAAAAAATTTTATTCTTTACTATGAAAAATTAACAAAATGGATGATTAAAAACATGCCTGACAAAGCAGACATGTTAATTAAAGTCGATAAGGCGCAGAAAATTAAGAAAATTATTTATTATGATTGATAATTTTCAATAGCTTGAAGAAGGTCTTTATACTCCTCAGCATTTTTTCCAACAAGGTTTTCTAATTTACTTAACATTCTCATAGCTTGATTTTTTTGATCTCGCATCAAGTATAGTTCACCTAAATATTCATGAGCACCTGCATGCTCTGGATCTATTTCTAAAGCCATCATATAAGCAGCAAAAGACTTATCGAGTTCAGGATTTTCTAATTTTCTATAACTAAAACCAAGAAGATTATAAATGTCTGCTCTCCTTGTGCCTAAGTCCTCTCTTTTTGTAAGTTTTTTAAGTAACTTAAGAGATTTGTCATATTTTTTGTTATAGATGTGTTTTTCAGCTAACTCATATAAACTGTTAATTTGGTCAGATGTTGTCGTAGAGTCACTATTGCTCGACTCTGTACCAGCACCACTAACATTAAATGAAGTTAGTAAAAGTAATATTAATAGTTTTTTCATTTTGGTGATATATTCCAGTAATTTTAGATTTCAATAGTCTAAAAAAACATCCATTTTTTTACAGCAATTAGATACCGATCATACTCATCCCCAAAAGTTTCGATGAGATGTTTTTCTTCCTTAGGAATAACAAAGTTATTTATCCAGAAAAATAAACCTAAAGAGCTTAGAAAATAAGCCACATTCTCAAATATTAAAAACATACTCAAATGAAAAAGAATGAATGCCATGTACATTGGATTTCTGCAGTAAGCAAAAATACCAGTTTTAATAATCCTTTTTGTATGAGTTTGAGGTGTTGGATTTTCTTTATATGAATTAAAAATATTTAATGCTGAAAAAAAAAGTGCTAAACTTAACACCAAACAAATCACTCCTGTTAAGTTAAAAATAGTAAATAAACTATACTTAGGCATCAGAAATTCTCCAACTACATATGATATTATTAATAGATATCCAAATATTTGAAGAGGATTGCCTTTGATTGCTGGACCCATATTAGTAACTTTCAATTATCTCTTTAATTTTATTATAATTATTTGTAACAGCAATAGCTCCAGCTTCAAGAAGATCTTTTTCATCTCTATTTTCATACCAGTGGCCACCTGCTGTGAGGCCTATAACCTTAACACCGGCGCTAACTCCTGCTTTAACACCCACCATGCTGTCTTCAATAATTATTGTGTGTTTTTTATTTAGATTGTTATCTTTGATGGCTTTCAAATAAACATCAGGGCTAGGTTTTGGTTTTTCTACAAGATCAAATGAGTAGACTTGTTCAGGTTTAAAATATTTATTTAATTCTACTCTTTGTAAACCATCAATTATTCTATCTTTTACGCTATTAGAACCAATGTATAAGTTGAGCTTTGTCTTACTTACAAATTCATAAGCACCTTCAACAGTAGTTAATTCATTTTTATAAATATTTAAAGATATATCCTGAATATCAGTAGAAAATTTTTGCTGATCTTTAATTGAATATTTTTGCGATAAAATATCTATGACTTGGACTGTTTTTTTACCTGCAAAATTTGCAAATTCTTTTTCATCTAATTCGATGCCAAAATTTTTCATATACTTAACAAAAGCTTTTGCGACCAAAATTTCACTATCTACAAGGACTCCATCAAAATCAAAAATGATATTTTTAATCATAATTGAGTATAGTTTTTATAGGTTTTTTTTAGATTTGGACGTTTTTTATTGAAATTTTATCAATTTATAATACGAATTATATAGCGATACATAACTCGTCGTCGTCATACGGAAGTGGGATAGGTCGCCTTCACATTGGGAGGTAAAATGAAAATTGGCTATTTCTGCAATTCAACTAACTGGGGAAATAAAAAAACTTATAATCAAATTCTTAACGAAATAAGAGAGATTGCTACTTATTGTGATCAAAATGATTGGGACTCAATTTGGTTTTCGGAACATCACTTTAGTCATGAAGGTATGGAGATTTGCCCCAATCCTATTCTTTTAAGTTCTGATATAGCAGCAAGAACAAACAAAATTAGAATTGGTCAAGCTGCATCAATAATAACATTTTGGAATCCTATCCGTGCTGCTGAAGATATCGCATTATTAGATCAATTATCTAATGGGAGAGTTGAAGCTGGAGTGGGAAGAGGAATTTATGGCAGAGAAGCATTAAACATGAACGCTGATGCTGATATGAAAGATCAAGCTAAAAATTTCAGGTTATTTGAAGAAACTCTTACAATTATTAAAAAAGCTTGGACTGAAAAATTTTTCCAACATACTGGAGAATTCTACACCTACCCAGCACCAAATTTCGAATGGGAGCATGATATGAGCCCTCCAAGTTCTGAATTCATGAATATGGACAGTAAAATTTTAGAAAAAATAAGTGTTATACCTCAACCAGTTCAAAAACCACACCCTCCATTGTGGCAAGTAGTAGATAGTCCAAGCTCAATAGAATGGGCAGCAAAAAATGATATTAGTATTATTATGTGGATACCTCCGGTTCAATCTCTAAAAAAGCGTTTTGAAATTTATCAAAAGGCAAAAGCTGAAAAAGAAAAACGTCATGTTGAATTAGGTGAAGGTATTAGCGTTGTGAGAGATATGTTTGTTGCTGAAAGTATGGAAGAGGCAAAAGAAAAAGCTGGGGAGCAAATGGTTAATTATATGCGATGGGTGTGTCACTGGAGAGGTTTAGGAACTCACATGAATCCAGGAGAGGAACTACCTAAAACAGATCATAAATTAGATTTACTATCATATGAATTTTTGCATGAAAGAAACATGCTCTTTGGAACGGTAGATTACATTATAGCTAAAATAGAGGAAATGCAAACAGAGCTAAACTTGCAAAATTTAAAAGTTTGGTCTAATTTTCCCGAAGTTAAACATGAAGATTGCATGAAAAGTATTAAATTATTTACTGAAAAAATAATTCCACATTTTAAAAGTAAATCAAAAAGAAAAGTTAAAGCTGTATCCTAATGATTAATAAAAAAAACCTACCTATCTCAGGAGGTAAAGCAGTTGTTGAGTGCTTAAAAGCGAATAATGTAAAGTACGTTTTTGGACTAATAGGTTCTGCCACAATGGAACTTTTTGATGCATTATATGATGAACAGAGTATAAAATTTATAGATGTAAGAGATGAGCGCACTGGTTCTCATATGGCTGACGCATATGCAAGAGCTTCAGGCAATCATGGTGTGATGATTGCAGGTCAGAATGGTCCTGGTGCTACAAACTTAGTTACGGGCGTTGCTCAAGCTAAAGCAGCTTTTTCACCACTTTTATCGATAGCCGGAGCAATAGCAACCGAACATCAAGGAAAGGATGCCTTCCAAGAAGTTGATCAACAAAAACTCTTTGAGCCAATAACAAAAAAGACATTTTCTATAGAAGAAACAAAAAACATAGCAGTTGATTTAAATGAGGCTATGAGGTTAGCAAAAAATGGTAAATGGGGACCTGTACATGTAAATATTCCTCGAGATGTCTTGTCAGGAAATGAAAGTTTTAAAAGTTTTGTATTTAAAAATAAAATAGAAGACAAACAAATTGACAAAAATGATTTAGAGAAAATCATTGCATTAATCAAAGAAGCTAAAAAGCCAGTAATAATTTGTGGTGCAGGTATTAAAAATTCAAATTCTCAAAAAGAAGTAATCTCTCTTTCAAAACATTTAAATATACCACTTGTATCATCTGCAGGTCATGGCGATGTTATTCCCTTTAATTGCAATCTATATGCAGGTCAAATGGGTCCAAGAGGTAATAAAATTGCTTCACAATTAGTAAATAATGCAGACCTTATTATAGCCATTGGGACAAGACTTGGCTTTAATTCAACTTTTTATTCTTACGACAATATCTCTAAATCTGCAAAAATAGTACAGGTGGATATTGATCCAATTGCTTTAGGTAGATATTTTCCTATTGAGTTAGGGATAAATAACGATGCAAAAAAATTTTTAGAAAATTTACTAACTTTATTAAGTCTAAAAAAATTAAAGTATAATAATAGTGTTTGGGTAAACAGTTTTATAAATGAAAGAAATAATTATTATAAAAAAAGAGATAGTGAAGCGGATGTAGGATCAGAAACAATTCAACCTTCTGGCCTTTTCAAAGAATTAAGAGATGTCATGCCAAAAAATTCATCAGTCACATTAGATGCAGGTACTTTATGCCTTCAAGCAACTGATCAATTTAATTTTGCTGAGTCGAAATCATTGTTTACACCTCTAGATTTTGGGTTAGTAGGATTCTCATTTGCTGCAGGGCTAGGAGTCAAACTTGCAAAACCTAATTCACCAGTATTTAGTTTGATGGGTGATGGTGGTTTTGGAATGACGGTATCAGAGCTATCAACTGCCGTTCAGCACAACATAAATACCATTACAATCGTTATGAACAATAAATCATGGGGAGCAGAAAAAGCATATCAAAGAGATTATTATAAAAAAAGATATATTGGGGCTGATATTTCAAGCCCACCATTTCATGAACTTGCCGAATTATACGGTGCAAAAGGGTATCACATAACTCAGCTTAAAGACTTCAAAAATGCTGTTACTGATGCTTTAGTGTGTAACATGCCATCTGTAATTAACGTAGAAGTTGACCCGACAGCTTTATACAGTTTCAGAAAAGACTCTTTTACACATAGAGTGAAATGAGTTTACAAGAATTTAAAGACTCCCATGGCAGCTATTATCAATTAAATAATATTAAAGATACACCGATTACAATTTTTATTCATGGAGTTGGTTTGGATAATACAATGTGGTACCCACAAAAAAAATTTTTTTCCTCTAAACCAGTTTTGTTCTATGATTTAATCAATCATGGCCAATCTACTGGTGGTTATAAAAAACTCAATTTTGAAATTTTTAGCAACCAATTATTAAATTTAATAAATGAAATAAAAACAGATAAAATTAATATTGTTGGATTTTCAATTGGAGCACTAATTGCGCAACATTTTACAGAGAAATTTTATGAGAAAGTAAATAAATTAGTTTTGATTGCAAGCGTGTTTAAAAGATCAGAAGAACAAATTAAAATTGTTCAAGATCGTTATAGAGCTGCCAGAAATGGCACTAGCATAACTATAGATTCCATTAACAGATGGTTTTCAGATGATTTTTTAAAAAATAACCCTGAAGTTTATAAATTTTTTTACAGCCTTTTAGAGAAAAAAAATAATGAAGATTTTTTATCTGCCTACAAAGTTTTTGTTGATTCTGATCAATATAATATTAGCTACTTAAATTTTAAAATGTCTACTTTAATTATGACTGGTGAAAATGAAATCGGCTCGACACCTTTAATGAGTGAGGGCATTTCAAAAGAAATTAATAATAGTGAATTATATATTATTAAAAACGCAAAGCACGGTGCAACTATTGAGCAAGCCGAGGCTGTTAATCAAAAATTAAATAATTTTTTATTTCAACTTAAAGTAAATAGTTAGTTGATCTTAGAAACTCTGTATTCTGATGTTTCTAGCCAACTTGGATTGATCTCCACTCCCCATCCAGGTTTATCAGTAATATCAACACAGCCATTTTTTACTTCAAAAGGCTTACCCAAAAATAATTCTTGCTGCCATGGATAATAATCTTCTCCCTCAATGGATAGTTCTAAATATGGCCCAGCGTTTGGTATAGCTTTCAGTAAATGCATTGTGCAAATTGTAACTAGAGACAAATTAGCCGCATGAGGTGTGCAGATATATCCTGCCTCCTCAATTATTTTTGCAACTTGAAGAGTTCTGGTTAACCCTCCTAAATACATCACATCAGGTTGAAATATATTAACTATTTTTCTATCAACCATATCTTTCCAAATGCGCAAATCACAATCTTGTTCACCCCCTGTAACATCAATCGATAAAGCATCAGTAACTATTTTTGTTTGTTCTGGCTCCCAATAAGGACAGGGCTCCTCAAAATGAGAAACATTATTATCTTCTAAAAGTTTTCCAATCTCAATTGCCTGATCTGATGAATAGCAACTATTTGCATCAACTAATCTTTTTACTGCTTTATCTAATGATTTATTTATTGTCTGAACAATATCTTGTGTTCTGCCTTCCCACTCATCAAGACCTCTCCCGCATTCAGCGCCTATTCTAAATTTAAACGCATCAATACCTTTTTCTTGATAAAGTTTCTTAAATCTCTCAGCTTCATCAATCGCCGAGATATCTCTCTTCATAGATGAACCATAAACTTTCAAGGTTCCAGACTTTCCTCCTATTAATGAAGTAACTGGTTGGTTTTGCATTTTGCCTTTTAAATCCCACAAAGATGTATCTAAACCTGCAATTGCTCTTAATAAGTATGATCCTGGAAATTTATGTTCTTTTTCTAATACTAAGTTTTCGATATCATTAAAATCTTCCCATGATTTGTTCAGAATCCAAGGCGCAACCTGTTTGTGAAATATTTGTACAGTAATATCTGCATGATAAGTTGACATTTGTCCAAAGCCAACTGAGCCATCTTCTAATGTAGTTTTAACAAAACTAACAAATGGCTTTGTAAAAGTTTCTAATTTTTTTATTTTCATTTATTGTATTGTTTTAGTTCTTCTAAAATTAATTTACTAGATAAATATGATAACATCATAACTGGGGCATTGATATTACCTGAAGTTATATTTGGCATAATGGATGCATCAACTATCCATAAATTCTCTAAACCGTGAACTTTTAATTTATCTGAAACAACGCCTGAGTTAATGTCTTTACTCATACGGCAAGTACCACAAGGATGATAAATGGTAGTTGCCATAGACTTAAAATGATCAAGCAGTTCCTTATCACTTGCTTTGATTGGGTCTATATTTATTGGCGCTTTAATAATATTTTTAATGTGCTTATTAGATGAAAATTTTCGTACAAAATCAAATGCTGAGTACAAATCATGAATATCTCTTTCATCACTCAAATAATTTGGGTTTATACTTGGATAATATTCTTCATTTTCAAGTCTCAGCTTAACTTCCCCTAAACTTTTAGGTCTACAAGAATTAAAGCCTATAATAAAACCACTGAACTTATCAGTCTTAAGTAATGGTCTTTTATTTTTATAAGACACTGAATAAGTCAGTGGATTAAAATATAATTGAATATTTGGGAAAGGATCGAGAGATTTCCAATTAATATATCCACCTCCTTGATTGAGACTTAAAGATAGAGGTCCTTTTCTATTATAAAGGTATCTTAAAACTGTTTTAATTCTGCCAGTCCAAGTGCCTAATTCGTCATTCAATGTTGGCATGTGAGTTTTATATAAATAGTCTAAACCTAAATGATCCTGAAAGTTTTTACCTACATGAGGGCTATTAAATTGAACAGGTATATTGTATTGACGTAATTCCTCTGCTTTACCAATCCCAGATTTAAGTAAAAGATATGGAGTCATTATAGACCCACTTGATAATATTGTCCCTATGTTGGATTTGATTACAATTATTTTTTTTTTGTGTTTAATTTTTAAGCTTGATATTTTTCTATTTTCAAAATTTAATTTTAAAACTTCAGTGTTGGTTAAAATAGTAAGATTTGGATGATTTTTAATTGGTTTTAGAAAAATTTTTGCTGAAGAAGCTCTAAAACCATTCATAATATTAACATTATAATTACCTACTTGATCATCAATAGAACTATTTAATTGACGATTAAATTGAAAATCAAAATCATTTGCCGCAGTAAAATAATTTTTTAATATTGAATGATGCTCATTGCTTACATCATTAACAGGTATTTTATTTATAGAGATTTTTTTTGACTTACCTTTGATTGGTACTTCAATTTTTTCATATGTATCTTTGATATTTTCCCAAGACCAACTTTTATTTAGGTTCCAGTTCTCAAAATCAGTTTTTAAGCCACGAGCATATATCATTGCATTGATTGATCCAGAACCTCCAATTACTTTGCCTCGTGGATAATATACCTCCCTATCATTTAATTTTTTTTGTTTTTCAGAATAAAAATTCCAATTCATTCTTTTATGAAAAAAAGTCATTCCATAACCAAGTGGAATTTGAATAACAGGGTGATTATCACTTGGACCTGCCTCTATTAAGAGAACTTTTAAATTAGTATTATTTATTATTTGATTAGTTACAATACATCCAGCTGAACCAGCCCCAACTATAACTATGTCAAAATTTTTCAAAATCTTAATAAGTTTGGGTAACTTTTGTTAAATATCTAGGATTGTCAGGATCAAGTCCTTTTAATTGAGCGTATTTTACAATCCAAGGGTAAAACTTCGTCATAATTACAATTGAATCAAATTCAGATAGATCTGAAGGTTGATAGTAAAAACTTTTATCAGAGTTATTTTTTGAAGATATTTTGAAAATTAAATTTGTGTAATTTGCTATTTCCTCACTGTCTTTTTCTACAGTTTTGCCGCTTTTATCATTCATGTTCAATATAAACAATTTAAACGAATCTTGTATAAGACTTTTAGGGCCATGCATTACTTCTGCACTACTAAAAGGTTCTATCATTTCTTGACATAACTCTTTAAACTTAAGAGAAATTTCATTTGATAATGCAAAGCCAACACCTCTACCAATTATAAAACCTGTATTGATCTGATTGTTAACGATATTAGGATCCCAATGATTGTCAGAGTCTTGAATAAGCGTTTGACCTAATTTCTTAATACTGTCATTAATATCTTTCTTGCCTTTAATAAAAAATACAAGTTTGATTAAAATTAATAATGTTTGTACAAATGATTTAGTTGCTGCAACACTTTTTTCTTCACCAGCAAACATATTAAAAAAATAATTTGTTTCATTTACAATAGGGCTTTTTTCATTGTTAGAAATTAAAATAGTTTTTGCACCCATAGATCTACATTGTTTTTCACATTCTATTAAATCTTTACTTTTTCCTGACTGAGAAATTACTATAACTAAAGCATCAGTAAAATTAAACGTAGAATTTTCAAGGGTAATTATAGAAGGCGGCATACTATAAGATGGCAAACCTAGATACTTAGCAAAAATATATGAACTGTATAAAGCAGCACAATCAGAAGTGCCCCTTGCTATAGTAACTACATATTTAATTTTTTTCTGATTAATTAAATTTGTTATTTCTACATATGGATTATTATCTACATTAGAAAAATTTTCAATAACTGATGGAATACTTAAAGCCTCATTTAATACCAAAGATTTACTCATTAATTTTAATGCCATTTAAATATATTTCTTTTAAATTAAAATTTTTATCAAGAACTAAAATATTTGAAATTTTATTTTTGCCCAAATATCCCAAATCATCTATACCTAAGTATTTTGCTGCATTGAAACTTGTCATTTTAACTATATCATTTAACGAAAAGTTTAATTGTTTTAGATTTAAAAAAGTATCGTGCATATTAATTATACTTCCAGCTAGCGAATTTGTACCTTCTAAAACCGCAATTTTATCTTTTTTTTCAACCTCAGTATTAAAAAAATTATAAATACCATTTTCTAATCCTGTTGCTCCCATAGAGTCTGTAACTGCATATAAATTTTCAATACATTTTTTTGCAATCTTAATTGACTCTTTGCTAACATGATTAAAATCACATATAATTTCAGCAAATGATCCTAAATCTAATGCAGCAGTTAGAACGCCTGAACTTCTATGGTGATTTCCAGACATTGCATTATAAAGATGAGTAAAGCCTATATTATAATTACTCATAAACCTAACACAACAATTATAATCTGCAAGCGAATGACCAAACTGAATTTTTATTCCAAGTTTATTTACTTCCTCTATAAAAAAGTCCATGTCGTTTAGTTCTGGTGCAAGTGTAATGACTTTTATTGGCGCTAAGTCTTGTAATTTTTTTACAAAATCAACAGAAGGATTAATAGCTAGGGGTGGTTGAGCTCCAAGTTTATTAGGATTAATAAATGGCCCTTCAAGATGCACACCTAAGATATTAGAATTTTCTTTATTGTAATTTTTAAATCCTTTCAGTGCATTAAAAGTATGTTCAAAAGTACTAGTCCAAGTAGTAGGTAAAATTGATGTAGTTCCTTTTTTCAAATGATAATCAGTCATTTTTTTTATAGAGTCCCAACCATCCATTGTATCAAAACCATTAGCTCCATGACAGTGAAGATCTATAAAACCAGGAATTATATAATTATCTGTTTGGATATTTAATTTGTTAACTTTATTAATTTTTTGATCAAATATAATTTCACCACTAAATGTTTCATCAAAATTAATTATATTTCCTTTTATTGATATCAATTTTTACTCTATTCTAATAAATTTATAAATGAGGATTATTTTTTCTAAATTTATTTTCAAGTTTATTATTATTTCTATCTGCATTTGGCATATTTGAACTTATGTAAAAAGGAAATATTTTTTCCAATTTTAACATATCAGCTACTTCTATTAATATTGAATTTAAAATAAATGAACCTGTAATAGTTGATACTGGCCCAACACTAAATTTATTTATATTTATAATTGAGTCACCAGGAGGTATTTTATTATCAATATACACATCTACTATTTCATATAATCTTTTATTTAAATCTGAAAGAGGTGCTTTTTTTGAATATTTTACAGAAGTTATAGCAATACTTTTAATTTTTTTTTGTTTAGCGATCATCGCTGCCTCTACAGGCGCATGATTTACACCTGAATTGGAAACAATCATCAAGATATCTTTATTAGTGATTTTATACTTACTAAGTGCTTTTTTTGCAATATTTGGAGTTCTTTCTAAGGAAGTAGCTTTTTTTGCTCCTTTTTTAAAAGTAAGATTATCATCTCTTATAGGACACGCTGCAGCAAACCCTCCCGCTCGGTGAAAAGCTTCTTCACCTAAAAGTCTAGAGTGCCCAGTGCCAAAAATATATAATTGACCTCCTCTTTTGTAAGAGTCTCTAATTAGTTTAGCGCTACTTACAATTTTGTTTTTTTCTTCTTTTAATATTTTATCTAATATTGAGTTAATTTTAGTTAAGTAATTTTTAGTTAATCTACTCATAAAAATAGGAGAGTTTGCTGGGGCTTTTCACCCCAGCATTTTTATTATTTACTTGTATTCTTCCAACTCTTCAGCTGCTTCAGCAACTAAATCTGCAGGATCTCCTTCTTCAAGAATAGCTCCTTGAATCATTGAGTTCATAACAGCTTGGAAAGCTTTATAATCAACAAATAATGGCTCTGGTCCACCATCGCCAATTGCATCAATAAACATCATCCAATAATCTTCATTGTATGGTGCTACTGAACCAATTTGTGGATACTTCATTATTGGAGTTAATCCCCAATCAGTATCTAAACTGTATTGAGAGTCACCAGATGAAATAATACTAGCCAATGCCATTGCATGCTCTTCAACACCTGTATTATTGAAAACCGCAATACTATCAGTGATCAAAAGAGTGCCTTGGCTACCTTGTGGTCCAGCAGGAATTCTAACTGTTTTAACATCTAGACCTTCCTTATGCTGACCTCTGCCCCAAGGTCCATTGATATACATAGCAATTTTTTCATCATTAAATAGTTCTGTTAACTGAGATCTCTCCCAAGCTAAAGGACCTTCCTGAGAAACATTTGCTAACTTTCCATAGAATGCTAATGTCTCAACAGTATTAGATGAATTCAAAGTTATTTCGTTTGTCATTGGATCAATAACTTGTCCTCCATTGCTATATAGGTAGTTTAAGAATTGATGCATAGTATTATCAAAATCTTTACCAGCTAGTCCAATTCCTGACGCACCATCAACGTTATTTGTTACAGCTTCAGCCATTGAATATAATTCATCCCAAGTTTGAGGGCCTTCACATGCAACACCTGCTTTTTCTAAAAGACCACAATTCATGAAAAGTGCTTTAGTTGAAAACGCATGAGGGAAACCCCAAGTTTTACCCATGTGAGTAACTGTGTTTAAGATACCTGGCTGATACATTGCTTTTTGTGAAGCAGGAATATTTGTTTCTAAAATATGTCCGTTTTCTGCAAGACCTTTTAAAGTTCTAGATCCAACATATGAAAATGCAACAGGATCACCTGCAATAGCAAGATTGATTACTTTATCCTGACATGTTCCCCAAGGAACTGCCTCTAGAGTTACGTTAACTCCAGGATTGTCTTCCATGTACTTATCAGCTATTTCAACATAATTAGGTCGAAGTTCACCACCACAGAATACACCATGAACGTCAGCAGCATATGCTTTAAAACCAACTAGTGAAAGTATAGCAATTGTAAGAAATGAAGATAGTTTTTTGAAAGTCATATTTCCTCCATTAAAATTATAGAAAAGAGATAACATTAACTGGCTCTATGAAGCAAGTTAGATTTTAAGTATTTCTTTAGTTTTTTACCGCTCCAGAAGTCAACCCAGCAACAATATATTTTTGTAGAAAAAGAAAGATAATTAAGACAGGCGCTATTCCAACAAGAGAAGCTGCCATCATTTCATTCCATTTGACTGTAGTATAACCAATAAATTCATAGAGTCCTGAGGGAATTGGCATGTATTCTTTCTTTTGATTGAAAGTTATCGCAAATAAAAACTGTTGAGCATAAGATCCTATAAAAGCATATATTCCAACAACTACTAGACCAGGAGTGCTAAGAGGTGCAATTATATGTCTTAAGATTTGAATTCTAGAAGCTCCATCAACGAAAGCAGCCTCCTCTAAATCTATTGGTATTTTTTCAAAGTAAGACTTAAGTAACCATATTGATGTTGGAATTAGAAAAGCAACTCCTGGAACTATCATAGCTTGATATGTATTTAGCAAACCAAATGTTCTTAATACTTTATAAAGAGGAATTAATAATACAGCACCTGAAAACATATTAATTGCTAATAAAATATAGAGTGAAGAGTTTTTAAATGGAAATTTGAAACGTGCGTAAGAGTAAGCTGCAGGTATAACAAAAAGCAAAGTGATTAAAGAAGTTACTGAGGCAAGAAAAAAACTATTAAAGATATATCGTGGAAGCATTGGTACAGTATTCCACATTTCTCGATAAGCCCAAAAAGATAAATCATCTGAGTAAAATTGGTATGGTGAACGAAATAAATGGTCTAAGGGACGAAGGGATGCATAAAACATTTCGACAAAAGGCAAAAGAATAAAAGTCATGAAGACAAATATGCCAGAATAGATCAATATCTTTTCGTAAATATTATATTTATCCAATTTAGTTTTTTACTGCACCAGCAGTGAGTCCCTCAACAATATATTTTTGTAAAAAAATAAATAATAATAAAACAGGTAAAATTCCTACTAAGGCAGCTGCCATCATTTCATTCCATTTAACACTCTGATATCCTATAAATTCATATAACCCTGTTGGAATTGGCATGTATTCTTTCTTTTGATTGAAAGTTATCGCAAATAAAAACTGTTGAGCATAAGATCCTATAAAAGCATATATTCCAACAACTACTAGACCAGGAGTGCTAAGAGGTGCAATTATATGTCTTAAGATTTGAATTCTAGAAGCTCCATCAACGAAAGCAGCCTCCTCTAAATCTATTGGTATTTTTTCAAAGTAAGACTTAAGTAACCATATTGATGTTGGAATTAGAAAAGCAACTCCTGGAATAATCATAGATTGATAACTATTTAATAAACCCAAAGTCCTTAAGAGTTTATATAGCGGAATTAAAATTACTGCACCAGAAAACATATTAATTGCCAGGAGTAAGTATAAGCTAGTATTCTTACCAGGAAATTTAAAACGTGCGTAAGAGTAAGCTGCAGGAATTACAAATATAAGAGTTAGTATAGCAACGCAAGAAGCCAGAAAAAAACTATTAAAGATATATCTTCCAAGCATTGGTACAGTATTCCACATTTCTCGATAAGCCCAAAAAGATAAATCATCTGAGTAAAATTGGTATGGTGAACGAAATAAATGGTCTAAGGGACGAAGGGATGCATAAAACATTTCGACAAAAGGCAAAAGAATAAAAGTCATGAAGACAAATATGCCAGAATAGATCAATATTTTTTCAAAATGATTATATTTATTCATGAGAAATTTTCTTATTAATTCTAGCAAGTAAAGCTAGATAAAAACCTGCAAATAACATTAATAAAATCATTACAACTACGGCTCTAGCAGCACCTCTTCCAAATTTATAATTTCCTAATGCTTGTTTATAGGTATCAATAATTAATGTAGTTGTAGAACCTCTTGGGCCACCTTCTGTCAATATCCAAATTATTTCAAATGAGTTGAATGTCCAAATAGCAGATAACAATGACATTGTAATAATTACAGGGGTAATTTGAGGTAACGTGATTTTAAAAAATCTATCCCATTTTGAAGCACCATCACAATAAGCAGCTTCATATAAATCCCTTGGAACACCTTGCATTGCGGCTAAAAAGAAAACTGTTACCATTGGTGTTCCAACCCATACATCTGCAATTATTGTAGAAATAAAGGCACTTTGTTTGTAAGCAAGAAATCCAAAAGGGCCATCCAAAATACCAGTTCGCATACCTACACCTGCGATAATTCCAAAATAACCGTTATATAACCATAACCAGCCAAGCATCCCAATTGCAATCGGAACTACCCAAGGAGGCATTACAAGTACCCTGAAAATTGATCTTCCTTTTAAATTGGCATTAAGTAAAACAGCTCCAATTAAACCAATAATAAGTTTTAAAGAGACTGAAAAAAACATCCAAACAAATGTTCTGGTAACTATTCCATTAAATTTTTTACTAGAAAACATTTTTTGATAATTTTCTAAACCAACATAATCTTCTCCTGCTAAGCTAGAATTTGTAAAAGATAATCTAATTGTTTCTAATAATGGCCAAGCAACAATAAGAATTATATAAATGGCAGCAGGCGCAATTAGTGCATATGCCATATATGTTTGTGAGTTATATGATTTTAATTTTTGATTCATAATTACTAATTTAATAAAGAGTCGAATTTATCCCAAGTGCTTGTTAAGTCAATTACTTTACCAGTATTTCTAGCTTCGTCAATTTTCATAGCAACAATTCCCGCCTCCATACACTCTATTACACCAACTGGTAATTCTTTATTATTTTTTAACAAATAATTATTAATGTCTTTAGCCATCAAGCTGTCTGCACCATAGTGACCTTTGATTTCTTTTCCAAACGCTGCTCCATAATCTTCGTCTATAAGTAGATTATTATTTTCATCATGAGCTTTCATAAATCCCCTAACAAAATCTCCCTCGATCATTCCTGAAGATCCTATGACTGCAAATCTTCTAAATTCGTCTGGAACTTTCATATTGGTGTGAAAAGATAATACGGCTTTATTTTCATATTCTATTATTGCTACTTGGTGATCTACAATATCAGCGTCACTATCAAAAACATTTGATTTCGACTCCCAACCTTTCAGTCTATCTTTTGTATATTGTTCGTGCGAACCTGTTGGCAGATTATCAGGAATAAAAGATCTTCTTGAGCCAAAACTAGCAACTTTAATAGGTCTGCTTGCTGTAATCATTGAATAAAAATCAATATCATGGCAACATTTTTCAAGCATAAAGCCTCCAGAATATTTTTGCTTTCTTCTCCAATTTCTCATAAAAAAAGCACCATGCGAAGGCACGATATGTTCTGAAGCTTCAATCGATATAATCTTTCCTATAGCGTTTTGGTCTAACAATTTTCTTACAGATCTTGCTTGTTGAGAATATCTTAGAACCAGACCAACAATAATTCGTTCTTTACCATATTCTTTTATTAGTTTTGCTAACTCAAAAGTTTCTTGCTCACTTATTACTATAGGTTTTTCAACAAATATTTGTAATCCAGCTTTTAATCCAACCTTAATATGATCTAAATGTAAGTGATTTGGAGATCCAATCATTAGCATATCTAGTTTTTCTTGATCTAACATTTCATTTAAACTTAAATACGCTTTTTTAGGAAAAAAATTATTTTTCTGAGCAAAGTCTTTACCTATTGGCTGTGGATCTACATAAGCAACCATTTCAAAATTTGGATTAATTTTAGAAAACTCATTATAGACACCTGCTGTTCTACTTCCAAAACCTACTGCACCAATTTTCATTTTATCACCTTAAAAAAATAATCATAATACTAAAAATTATGAAAGTTCCAGCCCAATTTTGATAAATAATCTAAATTATGAAGCAATGATGACCTAAATTGAGCCCATGGTCTTTTTGCTTTTGAACACCAAGCAATTTCGGCAAGAGTTGCTAATCTAGGATTAATCATTTCATCAAAAAAATCTTTATTTGTGATTGTTTCTGACCAGAGCTGGCCCTGAATACCTAATACATTTTTTAAATCTTCATTTTCAATATCTCTAAGAGGCTGCCAATCAAAAACATCTTTAACTTCTATAGTAGCTGCCCAACAAATTCCTCTTTCATAAGTGGAATTATTATGAGCCATATCAAAATATGTTTTATGGCCGGGGCAAAGAACTGTTTTAAATCCTTTTTTTGCAGACATTTTCCCGACATCTGGATGTTCCCAAGCAAAAATAATACAAGATTTATCAATTTTGCCTGCACTACCAGCAGAACCTATATCATTATGAGGAGGTAAAGCTGCTTCATTCCAAGCTGCTGTTAATTTATTTGATTTTTTTAAAATATTAATAATATTGTTCATGTATTCATCTTGCAATTCATCAAAAGAGCCAATGCCGTTTTTTTTCATATATTCGATAACCTTGGGAGATCCTTCCCAAGACTCCTTAGGTCTCTCATCGACACCAACATGAATAATATTAAATAAAAAAATTTCACTTAATTCCTCTAAAATATCTTTTAAAAATCTATGAGTCTCCTCCACAGCAGGATTGATTGTATTATTTTGATAATTGCCAACATCTTCTGAAACTATATTAGAGCTTGAGTCTCTAAGCTCAGGCATCACTTGAAGCAATGTCCATGAGTGTGCTGGCAAATCTATTTCAGGCATTATTTCAATATTTCTCTCTCTTGCATATTCGATTAATTCTAAGATTTGACTTCGAGAATAATAACCTCCAGTTTTATTATATCCAGTTCCATAGAATGGAGGAATTATTTCATTATATCCTCTAAATGCACCAACTTTTGTTAAGTTTGGATAACATTCTAATTCAACTCTCCAAGCCTCATTGTCAGTTAGATGCCAATGAAAACGATTTAATTTGAAAAAGCACATGTAATCCATAAGTCTTTTTATTTCATCAATTGTGTAAAATTGCCTTGCACAATCCAAATGCATTCCTCTCCAATTTAAAGAGGGTTTGTCCTCTATTGAACAAATTGGGAGATATGTTTTATAAAAATTAATAAGCTGAATAAGAGTAATAATAGAATATAATTTGCCTCCATAATCAGAATACTCAATTGAAATAAATTCTTTTTTAATATTAATTTTATATTCTTCAGATTTTAAATTTTGTCTTTTAAAAACAATAGAATAACCTGATGATGTATTAAATTTTATATTAGATGCATAAAATATATTTTTTAAGTTATCAAAAAAATTTTTTTCATCTGCAGGAATTTTAAAATTTAAATCATTGATTGGAATAGTTTCTTCTTCTAATTTTAATAAATTAGGTAATGGAATTACTGGATCAAATATTTTATCTTTTTCATCTATATAGACTATTGGGTCAATTGGATTTTCAAATTTAAGAGGAATGATTTTGCATTCTACATTGTGATCATTTTTATCAAGAACAAATAAACCTTCAGGGCCACAAGAGAGATTATAGGAACCAATTCTTGGTTCTTGCAAAGTCAAAAATATTTCATCTTCCTGGGAACAAATTTCATAATAGCGACCAACTTTCTTAAATATAGTTGCGCCACTTATATCTTGAATAGAATAAACTAAAGAAAAACAGATTTTGAAATCACCGTGTACATATTGATTATTAATAATCTGAATTTTTAATTTATTATTTTGAGTAAAAATTAACTGTATTTCCATAATCAATAATTTATATATTTAGATTATCATGGCTTTTAAAGAACTATTTAAAGTAGATTTTTCAGCTTCTTGTAGTGCTCATGCAAGAGTCAATTTAATAGGTGAACATACCGATTATACTGGTGGATTTGTATTGCCCTCTCTATTAAATTTTCAAACAACTATTCAAATTTCTAAAAATGATAAAAAAGAGTATCAGGTGTATTCTGAAAATTTTAACGAAATAAAAAAATTTAATGATTTTATAAAATCAAAAAATAATGATTGGATTGATTATATAAAAGGATGTCTTTTTGTTTTTTACGATGAGAATAAACACATACCAAATGCTCATCTAAACGTTTATATATCCTCAACTATTCCAATGGGAAGAGGTATTTCTTCATCTTCAGCTCTTTGTGTTAGTTTTTTAAAATCATTAAATAGTTTTTTTAATACAAATTATTCTGACAAACATATCGCCATTCTAGCTCAAAAAGTTGAACGAAATTATATAGGTGTTTCGGGTGGAATCATGGATCAAATGGTATCTTCAATAGGTATACATCGTAAAGCTTTTTTTTTAGATTGCTTAAGTTTAAAATTTGAATTGATAGCTCTTCCCCCTGATTGGGTTTTTTGCTTAGTAGACTCAGCAGTGCAGCGCAATCTAAGAGAAAGTGCGTATAACGAGAGGTACAATCAACTTAAAAAAGCTGAGGAATATCTTGGGGCAGAATATTTGGGTTCAATTAAACCTGAGCAATTTGATGAAAATAAAATTAATGATGAATTAATCTTAAAAAGAGCAAGACATGTTATTACCGAAAATGCTAGGGTGCTTGAAGCAAAAGAATGCATAATAAATGGTGATATTAAATCGTTTGGAAATTTAATGAATGAGAGTCATCAATCATATGCAAAAGATTTTGAAGCATCAACTGAAGATGTTGATTTAATAGTTGCAAAATCAATAACATCTGGAGCGGAAGGAGCTAGATTGACTGGTGGAGGTTTTGGAGGTTTTACAGTATCACTAATACATAAAAATAAATTTGATGAATGGAAAAAAAATATGAAAAAATTTTATAATGAAAAAAATATATTTGAAATGTAATGCAAAAATTTAAAAATTATATCAATGGAGAATTTATTAATTCAAAGTCAGACTCCTCGTTTAAATCAATTGATCCATCAAATGAAAAAGAATTTGCAGAAATTAGTCTTGCTGAAGAGTTTGAAGTAAATTCCGCTGTTGAAGCAGCTTACAAAGCATTTCATGGAGAGTGGTCAAAAATTTTGCCATCTAAAAGAGCTCAGTATTTAAGAGCAATTGGTGATCAGTTAAAAGATAAAGCTGAACTGCTTGGAACGATTGAAACAAAAGATACTGGTAAATTATTTAAAGAAACAAAGTTTCAAGCAAATTACATAGCTGAATATTATTACTACTATGCAGGTTTAGTTGATAAAATTGAGGGCTCAACACTTCCAATAGATAAGGAAGATATGCATGTTTTTACTACAAGAGTACCTGTTGGTGTTATTGCTGCAATCATACCATGGAATTCTCAAATGTTTCTAACCGCAGTTAAACTTGCACCAGCTTTAGCAATGGGCAACACCATAGTAATTAAAGCATCAGAAATTGCTCCTACTCCTTTATTAGAATTTGCCAAAATAATTGACAAAGTTGAACTGCCAAAAGGGGTTGTAAATATAATAACTGGTTATGCAGATACGTGCAGTAAAATACTTACTTCACATCCTAAAATTAATAAAATTGCTTTTACAGGTGGCGTCCATACAGCAAAACATATTGTAAGAAATTCTGCAGAAAATTTATCTCAAGTATCTCTTGAGCTTGGAGGAAAAAGTCCAGTAGTAGTCTTTAATGATGCACGCAAAGACAATGCGATAAATGGAATTATGGCGAGTATTTTTGGTGCCGGTGGTCAAAGCTGCATTGCGGGCTCAAGACTTTATTTGCAAAAGAATATATACGAAGAATATATTGAAGAGTTAAAAACTAAAGCCGAAGCAATTAAAATAGGTGACCCAATGTCCAATACAACGCAATTAGGACCTTTGGCTACTTTAAATCAGTTACAAAACATAGAAGATAAAATCAAACAAACCCTAGATCAAGGAGGCAGAATAATAACTGGCGGAAATAGAGTAAATGATTTTAAAAATGGTTTTTATTTTGAACCTACCATCATCGCATGTGATCATCATAGTTTGCCTGCAGCAGAGAATGAGTTATTCGGTCCTGTTTTATCAGTAATGAAATTTAACGATGAGGATGAAGCAATTAAGCTAATGAATGATAACATTTTTGGCTTAGCAGCAGGAATCTTTACTGAAAACAACGGAATTGCGATGAGAGTGTCGAAAGCTGTTCAAGCAGGAATTGTTTTTGTGAATACTTACAGATTAATTTCGCCTATAGCTCCTTTTGGTGGCTTTAAAAATAGTGGGTATGGGAGAGAGTCAGGAATTGAAGTGATGAAAGGTTATTCTAATATTAAAACTACTTGGATTAGCACTTCTAAAGAGCCTTTAAGTGATCCCTTTAATTTGCGATGATAAATGAATTCTCAAACTAACATAAAAAAAGGTTTTGCAGATAAAGAATTTGAAAATCGAACCCTTCGTGCTCAAGAAATTATGCATGAGTACGAATTAGATGGTATTTTATTAACCACCCCACAAAATATTAGATACTTTACTGGATATGATTCTCAATTCTGGGAAAGTCCTACTCGTCCTTGGTTTGTTATTGTGCCATTATCAGGAAAGCCGATTGCCATTGTTCCAGAAATTGGTGAATCTGAATTTAAAAAAACTTGGTTAGATGAAATTAAAACTTGGCCGTCGCCCAGACCTGAAGATGAAGGTGTTAGTTTATTAAAATCAAATCTAGAAAATGTAAAAAAAACTTTTGGACAAATAGGTTTAGAATTAGGTAGTGAAATGGCACTAAGAATGCCGGTTAGGGACTTCTTGAAATTAAAAGAAGTTGTCGGCACTAATTTAGTGGATGGATCAAATGCTATTTGGAATATGCGCATGATTAAAACTAATGAAGAAATAAAAAAAATTAAATTTGTCTGCTCAATAGCAAGTGATGCATATAATGTATTACCATCAACTCTCTCTATTGGAAATACAGAGAGAGAGGCAGTTAACAAATTAAAAATAGATATTCTAAACAGAGGTGCTGACAGCGTGCCTTTCATGCCTGGAATTTCTGGTCAAGGAGGTGTTTCGCAAATTGTTTGCGGACCTACCGATCGCATACTAGACGATGGTGATATTCTTTTCATAGATACAGGGTCTACTTTTGATGGATATTTTTGTGATTTTGATAGGAATTATGCGTTTGGGCGAGTAACTAGTGATGTAGAAAAAGTATATGAGATTTTATGGCAAGCTACGGAAATAGGTATTAAAACATCAATTCCAGGAGCTACTACGAATGACATTTTCAATGCGATGAATAAAGTTATTCAAGATGGTGGGACAATAGGAAATAATGTTGGAAGATTAGGTCATGGTCTTGGCCTACAACTTACTGAGCCACCTTCACATCGATTAGGGGATAAAACAGTAATAAAAGAGAATATGATTTTAACTATTGAGCCTGCTATTGAATATGCTCCAGGAAAAATGATTGTTCATGAAGAGAATATAATAATCCAGCAAGATGGCGCTGAATTAATTACCAAAAGAGCACCTAAAGAAATCCCAGTGATCAAATAAACTTATAAATTTGATTTTAATCTTCTTAATTTTCCTTCAGTTGAATCATGATCGATGTAACAACCCTGTAAGTGCCTAAATCCAGTATTAACATCATACTCAGTTCTGCCATGTAAAACTCTGATATTATCAAACATCATTAACATCCCATTCTCCAGACGAAAATTTAACTCAAACTCTTCTGACTCATATAAATAATATAATTTTTTTCTTGCGGCATAAAAACTTTCTAATTTCTCTGGTTCTAAGTAAGGAACATAATCTAAACGACCGCTAAATCTACTTTGTACATAATTACCATTATCATCCAATTCAATTAACTTACCATAATTTTCAAGAATAATATCCTGATCTACAAACTTAAATAATACATTTGTAGTTGTAAGAATTTCATACATCTCAGGCTCTTCTTTTTTTAGATGCTCAGCTACAGCATATCCATCTACTAGAGAAGAATCTCCTCCTTTAGCCTCATTAGCTATACAATGTAATATTTGAATTCCTGGCATAGGTTTTCTGTATGGATTATCAGTATGAGCTTTAATCCCAAGACTTGTATATGCCAAATCATTAGCTTTTGGTTTTGACACAACGTCAAAATGCTTTCCAAAATTAGTTGTTCTTACAGGACCAAACATTTCAGCAAATTTAATTACTGTTCCTTCTTCGGCAGAGGTATTTTTAACAATAACAAAACCGAGTTCTTGAAAATCAATCAGTAATTTTAAAATATATTTTTCTTCACTTAAATTGTTAAAATCATAAACAGGTAATTCTTTAAATTCATTTTTCCAAGATTTTTTCTTAGGAATAATATCTTTGGACGTTAATTCTTCATTTAAGTTATCTAATGAAAAAATTCCATTTGAATTATCAGTAAACTCAACTTTTAAAATATTATCTTCAATAAAATATTTTTGAAATTTAATTTCAGGATCCAAGAGTGAGGGCTCATATAATCTTTGATAATTATTTTGATCTAAATATTTTTCAGTGTTTAATCTTTCTCTCAACCAAAGCGGGTGGATCCTAAAGTTTTTTAAATCACTATGATCTATTTTTAAACAACCTTTTGCATCTAAAGAAATTTTCATAAAAAAAATATATTTAAAAATTCCAATTCTGCAATTATTATTTACTTCCTTGTCTCTAAAATCATGTAAATTAATACCGAAGAAAGAAGCATTGTCCCTCCTAGAATTGTATTTAATGATGGTGCTTCATTTATAATTATCCATACCCAAGCAGTTCCAAAAACACTCTCAAGAAGAAAAACAAGAGATACTTGGTAAGCTGGTGTATACTTTGGGGCAATTGTCATAATTATAAAAGGGATTGGCAATAGAATAAAGCACATTAAAGACAGGTAAATAATTTGATTAAAGTTTAAATTAAAATCTATCTCAAATGGCAGAGTATACAACCCCGCAATAATACAACCAACAAAGCAAGCTGGTACGAGATCAATTTTTTTAAAATAGCGTGCTAAAACAACACCTGAACCCATGGCAATGGCACAAATAATAGCCATAAAATCTCCAAAAATACCTGATGTTGTGTAACTGCCCCAACCAATAATAAACATACTTGCCAAAGCCATGAAAATAATTAACCATGTAAAGAATGATGGTTTTTCATTTAAAAAAATTATTGAGAAAATAGCTGAAAATATTGGAGCTCCAGCAATTATAACCAAAGTATTAGATACTGCCGTATGCTGTATTGAGTAAACAAAAGCAATATGCGTTGTAGCAAACAGCAAAGCATAAACTATCCCTGCAATACCAATAGCTAAAAATGCACTGAGAGTATTTCTTCTATAAATAAATAAACAAAATAGAAATAATGGCACTGCTTGTAAATAACTTCTATAAAAAATTAAACTAAAATCAGATATGTTTACTAAACGTATAAGTAAACTATCTGGGCTTAGGATTAATACTCCTAAGCCTGTTAATAATAACCATTGTGAACTTTTACTCATATTAAATCTTAAATTGATTTTTGTTTTTTATTCTCTCTTAAAGAAATATAGACGCCACTGGCAATGATTATAATAAGACCAATCCAAATCCATTGATTTGGAAAATCTCCAAAAAAGTAATACCCAATTATTACATTCATTATAATCTCAGAATAAGACAATGGAGCTAACTTTGATGCTTCAGCATAATTTAAAGATAAAATGAGTAAAAAATGTGCTAATGTTCCTATGGCTGCAAGAGATATCAAAATTAACCAGCCATTAAAATTCAGAGAGCTCCAATAAAAGGGAGCTATTAAACTTATAACAATTGCACCTGACAATCCTGTAAAAATTAAAGTCATCAAAGGACTATCAATAGAAGAAAGTTTTCTAGTGCTAATAATATAGAAAGCATAACAAATCCCTGCAGATACAGCTCCAACTGTTGCCATATTAATTTCAGTAAAGCCTGGTCTTATAACAAAAAGAACTCCAATAAAACCTGTTATGACTGCTATCCACCTTCTTGGCCCAACTCTCTCTTTTAAAATAACAAATGATAGAATTGTTGCAATTATAGGAGAAATAAAGGCTAGTGTTAAAGCTTCGGCCAAAGAAATTACAGAAATTGCATAGAAAAAAAATATTGTAGATAAAAATAAAAATAAACTTCTTAAGACTTGAATTTTTATTCCTTTTGGAAAACTAAGATGTCTTCTAAAAAAAATAGCAGTAATTAAAATGCTAAACAAAGCCATAAAAAAATACCTTCCCCAAACTACTTGAAGAAAATGTATTTCTTGACTTAAAAATTTTGCCAAACCATCCATAAAAGGAAGGAGCATCCAAGCTGAAACGTTTAATATAATTGCTTTCATATTCAATAATAATTTTAAATTATAAACTAGGATTTTTGAAAAAAGTTTATAACAAGAAAATATGTTTATTTTGTTAAATGATTTTAAGACTTTTGTAATTAATATATTATAAATTCATGAATTTTAGAATATTTGGAGATAACTGGTCAAAATATTATAAAAGAGGTTTTTTGGTAGCTTTCTTTGTGCTAACATTTATGTGTGTTGTTGATCAGACCTTAAACACACCTATATTTTTCTCTAAAGTTAATAACTTATCAATATTGATCTTTACGATTAGTACAATTTTTTTTGCAGCTATTTTTTGTGGTTTGTTAAGTTTGATTTATTTATTAATAATCTCTTTGCTAAGTAAAAAATAAATCTATTTTTTTTTGAAAAAATTTTTTAAAATAAAATCATTATCTTTTTTTGAAAGTCTCCATAAAAAAAATCCAAAAAGAAAAAACCAGAATATGCCTAAAGTTATTCTGTGTTCTAAAACTAAAGAAAAAATATTATCAAAAAAAGATTGTACAACTAAATAATTCATAAGTGCTTAAGGGCAGGTTCACCTGCCCTTAATTTCAATATTTATTTGTGCTTGTCAGCTACATCACTTTCATGTCTTGCTGCAGACCAAATGATACCAATCATTATAGCGCACATTACAAGAACAATAAAAACAAGCATTCCGGGAGAGTCAGCCCATGTAAAATAAGCATCAACACCTTCCCAACTATTTTCTGGTCCTGGCCATGAATTCATAACAAATTCCTTTCTTTACTTATTTATCGGCGTAAGCTCTTAGATTTAGTTCAGCGCTATCAATTCCAGCAGCTTGAACTTCATCAGGAACTCTTAACCAACCCATTGATTTCATTATAAACGATATAACATAACCTGGAATAAGTCCTGTCAATACCATTACAATACAACCGACTAATTGACCTACAAAAGAGGTTGGAGGAATATCTCCTGCTGAAGGAAAACCAGCAGCAAAAATACCTACTGCTAATACACCTAAAACACCTGCAACTCCGTGAATTGAAACCGCTCCTACACAGTCATCAATTTTAAAAGTATTGTGAAGCCAATTGTTAGCTGGAATAATTACACATCCTGCTATTATACCAAGTACAAAAGCAAAACCTGGATACCAAATGTCTAAACCGCCAGCACAAATGAAGATACCTGCAAGTCCACCAGACATCATCCAGAATGGATTACCTTTACTCCACCAGAAAGCACCAATCATGCCTCCAGCTAATCCCATTAATGTATTGAATACAAACGAAGATAAAGTAGCAGGCGCACCGTATATGTTCACCCATCCACCAAAGTCTGCTCCGGCCCAAATTAAACAAGCTCCAAGGAATCCAAAGAACCCAACTATAAGCATTAAGAGACCAATGAATGAAGAAACTAAACTATGTCCTTCAATTTCATTTGCACTACCATCTTCATTATATTTTCCAATACGTGGTCCAAGATTAAGGAGCACTCCAAATGCAAACCAACCAGCAATTGTATGTACAACTCCGGCTGCTGCTACATCATGGTAACCCCATCCTGTTACTAACCAACCATCTGGATGCCATCCCCATGCAGCACCAAGGATCCATACCACGGAACCTAAAATAACTGCTAGAAATGTAAAGGCACTTATTCTTATACGCTCAATTACAGCTCCTGAGAAAATTGAAGCTGTTGTACAAGCAAATAAAGTAAAAGCTGCCCAGAAAACACCAGTCGCTTGATCGCTTAACATTGGACCCATAGATACATTCCATGGTGTACCATAACCTTCAAGATCTATTGGTACAAAACCACCAGGAAATGCTAGGTATATATACCATCCAAATAACCAAAAAGTTGGTATCATAAATGCGAAAGCTAATAAGTTTTTAACACCTGAAGAAACAGCATTCTTCATTCGTGTAGCACCTACTTCGTACATTAAGAAACCAACATGAATGATAATCATAAACCCTGTACACCACCAATAATAAGCTTCCATCCCAACGTTAGCTTGCGTGGTGACAAAGGTATTTAACTCCTCTAAAGTCATGTTACCCCCTTTCGAGAAATAAAATTAATTATAGGCTCCTTTTAAATTATATTGATAAAGATTCTAAGCAAATTTTGTCTCTTTTTGGCTAAAAACCTCGATTTTTTATGTATTAAATTAGAATATTCTTAATATAATTTTATAATATGAAACATATTACATTATTCTTGTTTTAAAATTATCTTTAAATTAAACAATTATAGTTCTTTAATTTTACAGGAGGGGGAACATGGATTTAAAAAAAGAAGCAAAAAAAAGAAAAATAAAATATTTTTTAATCTGTTACGTTGATTTTTTTGGCGTTGTAAGATCAAAATTAGTTCCTAGTCAGGTAATTGATCAAATGCAAAAAGAGGGCGCTGGATTTGCAGGTTTTTCAACTTACTTAGACATGTCTCCCGCTGATGCAGACATGGCTTCTATTCCTGACCCTTCAAGCTTAATTCAACTTCCTTGGAAACCTGAAGTTGGTTGGCTAGCAGGAGATTTATGGATGAATGGTGAGCCAGTAAAATCTTCACCAAGAGTAATGTTAAGAAATCAAATTGAAAAATTAAAGAAAAAAAATATGAATTTAAAATCTGGAGTTGAATGTGAATATTTTCTCATATCTCCTAATGGAAATTCAATTGCAGATGAGCGCGATCAAGCATCTAAACCCTGTTATGACCAATCAGCACTAATGCGCCAATATGATTTAATAAGCGAAATATGCGATGCAATGATAAAACTTGGCTGGGGGCCATACCAAAATGATCATGAAGATGCCAATGGACAATTTGAGATGAATTGGGATTTTTCAAATTGTTTACAAACAGCAGACAGACATGTTTTTTTTAAATTTATGGTCAAGTCATTAGCAGAACAAAGAGGTCTTCGAGCAACTTTTATGCCAAAACCCTTTGAAAATAAAACAGGCAATGGTTGTCATGCACATTTATCTGTTTGGGATAAAAATGGAAAAAATTTATTCCTCGATAAAAAAGATAAACTTGGTTTATCAAAAACTGCTTATAAATTTATGGGCGGTATTATGCATTCAGCAGAAGCACTTACTGCTTGGTTTAACCCTACTGTAAACAGTTATAAACGTATTAACGCACCAGTTACTGACTCAGGAGCAACTTGGTCACCAAATACAATCACATATTCTGATAACAACAGAACTCATATGATTAGGGTACCTGGTTCTGGAAGATTTGAATTAAGACTTATGGATGGAGCAACTAATCCATACCTCTTACAAGCAGGTATTATAGCTGCAGGTATTGATGGTTTAGAAAATAATCGCAATCCTGGAAAACCAAGCTTTCTAAATATGTATGCGGAAGCTCACAAAGCAAAGGGTGCAAAAAAATTGCCTAAAAATTTAGAAACTGCTTTATCTCATTTATCAAAAAGTAAAGTTATGAATAAAGCTTTTTCAAAAGATACAATTAATTCATATGTAAAACTTCGTTCTTTGGATATTAAAGATTTTCAAAAATCAAAAGACGCAAAGAAAAAAGGTATTACAGATTGGGAAAAACTTAACACTCTTGACTGTTAAATATGGGAAGAGTTGGTTGGAAAGATTTTATTGTTTGGCAGTGTAGCATTCGTCAAAGGAATTTTAGATTATACAAAGGCAAACCATCAGAAGGTTTGGTATGTAATCTGTATGAAAAAAAAAATAATGTTGAAATAAAAAAATTTATTTCTGTTATGCTAGAAAAAGAGGTCGAAGACTCATCAAGAATGTTTGAGTTTATGTACAAAAAAACTCATGATCCTGAAGATAGATATTTAAAAGCGGTTAAACTTTTTAGTGATGAATATTTTAACCAGCCAAATAAATTTGATGGAAGGTTTACTGCTACTTTCAATAAAGATGATCCTTCATTAAAATTATTAAGTTCAAAAAAATCTTTTCAGGCTCAGTTTTTTGAGAGAGAAACTGGTTTCGATTTTCCTTTAAAGGTTCAGAAACTATCAAAAACGAAGAGTGAATGGAAGTTCACCTTTTGGCATAACTTTTTATTCAATCCTTCTTTAAATGAAAATATAGAAATATTTTTATTTAGCCCAGAGAAATCTGGGCTAAAAAGTCTAACTTAATTTTTCTTATAAGCCTTTTTGAGAGTAACCAATGGATGGTTGGAAGACATTTGGAACTTAATTAAAAGTTCCCTAGCAATCATATCTCTATCTTGTTGATCTTTTGGTAGTTTTAATTTTGGTGGAGTGGTCACCCAACCATTGATATTTCTATCAAATACTGCAGGTTTACCATCTTCATAACCCATATGAACATCTTCTAACCAATTAAGATCATCCCACCCCATATGTTCTATGTATTTTCTTAGAAATGGAGTTAGTCTATTATAATCAGGCAATAAGTTTACATCATATCTATAACCAATATGTTGACCAATCATTTTTTCTCTTGCTGTCTTAATTCCTTTGTCTTTAGAAGAACTAGACTTTCTTTTTTTAACAACCTTTTTTGTTTTTTTCTTAGCCATTATTTTCTCCTAGATAGAATGGAAGTTATCTACGCCAACAGTATAATCTGTACCCGCTAAAGGAACTTTTGCTAGCGCTGATGCTTCCATTGTTAATGCTGCCAAATCCTCAGGTTCTAATGAATGAATATTGGTTTTACCACAAGCTCTAGCAAGTAATTGAGCTTCTAAAGTCATCGAATGAAGATAATTATATACTCTTAATGCTGCGTCATCCGGATTTAGTCGTTTACGCAGCTTTGGATCTTGAGTTGCAACTCCAACTGGACATCTACCAGTATGACAATGATAACAATAACCTGCTTCAACACCCAACTCTTTTTCAAAATCTGCTTCTGGTATATCTTTGTTACAGTTTAGTGCAACTAAGGCGCCTGTTCCAACGGAAATACAGTCAGCACCAAGAGCAAGTGCTTTTGCCATATCAGCGCCATCTCTTAATCCTCCAGCAAAAATAAGGGTAACATCCCCAGACTTTCCAACATCATCTAATGCTCTTCTTGCTTCTCTAACTGCTGCAATACCTGGGATACCAGTATTTGCTGCTGCAATATGTGGTCCTGCACCAGTTGATCCTTCCATACAATCTAAATAGATTGAGTCTGGATCACATTTTGCTGCCATACGAACATCGTCGTAAACTTTTGCAGCACCTAGTTTTAATTGAATAGGAACCTGATTATCTGTTAGCTCACGTAATTCCTGAACCTTAAGAGCTAAATCATCTGGACCTAACCAATCTGGGTGTCTTGCTGGAGAACGCTGATCGATACCAGCGGGTAGTGATCTCATTTCTGCAACTTGATCAGTTACTTTTTGACCCATCAAATGTCCACCCATACCTACTTTTTGACCTTGACCGATAAACACCTCAATACCATCGGCTAGTTGAGCATGATGAGGATTAAATCCATATCTAGATTGAATACATTGATAATACCACTTATGAGAGTATCTTCTTTCATCAGGTATCATTCCTCCTTCACCAGAGCACGTAGCACTACCTGCCATAGTAGCTCCTCTAGCAAGAGCAGTCTTCGCCTCATAGGATAAAGCACCAAAACTCATTGAAGTTATGTAAACTGGTATATCTAACTCTATTGGATTTTTACATCGTGGACCAATAACGGTTTTAGTTTCACATTTTTCTCTATAACCTTCAATAACAAACCTAGTAAGTGTGCCTGGTAAGAAAGTTAAATCATCCCAATGAGGAATTTTTTTCATTAATGCCATACCTCTCATTCGGTAACGACCTAGTTGAGATTTTATATGAATGTCATTGATTACATCAGGGGTAAAAATAGCATTGCGCCCTAATAAACTTTTATCATCTTTTTTCTTTGCTTTTTTTGCCATAAATTTACCCTTTCTATATTGCCCCTTTTCTCTCAGTTGGCTCTAAATTATCATAGTTCCATAATTTCTTTCCTGAAACAATCTTTGTCATTTTTTTAAAATCAACTTTTTTATCGATTTCAGATACTTTTAACTTTCTCTTAAGCCACGCAACATCCAAGTCAGTCATCTCAGCTTCGACTGCATCTGCTCCAAGTGATTTGATACTTCCACCTACAAAAATTGTACCATCATACAATGAATCACCTAAGTTAGGTCCAACATCTCCTAAAATCACAATACGCCCTCTTTGCATCATGAAACCTGTGAAGGCTCCTGCATCACCACCTATTATAATTGTCCCGCCTTTCATATCAATTCCTGACCTAGCTCCAACACTTCCCTTACAAATAAGGTCGCCGCCTCTTATAGCAGCACCAAAACAAGAACCTGCATTTTTTTCAACAACAACTTTTCCAGCCATCATATTTTCAGCACAAGACCATCCTACTCTGCCAGATATTCTTACTGTTGGCCCATCAACTGAACCTATGCCAAAATAACCAAGACTACCGTCTACAATTAAATTTAGTTTATTTAAAATTCCAACTCCAACGCTGTGCTTCGATCCTGGATTTTTTATTACAATTGTACCATAACCTTTAGACATCATGTTTTTAATTTGATCATTAATATCTCTGCAATCTAAATTCTTAGCATCAATCTCAGTTCTTTTATTAAAGTCTACATCATATGCATCGTGATAGAAAAAATTTTCACTTTCTTCAGGATTGAAAAATACTTGCTGCGTACGACCTGTTAGTACTTCATCATGAAGTCCCATTTCTTCTGACTTATGTTTTTTTACGCTTGCCATACTTTTACCTCCCCTTCATATGGATCATATGTGTCTATTTCTTTAGGCAAGACTGTTCTGATTGCTACCTCCTCAGATGCCAAGGCAACTAAATCTTTACTTTCATATAAAACCATTGGTTTTGCAGCCATATGATCTTTTGCCATTCCTAATTTATCTTTAGTCGCTACTAAATAAGTAAACACACCATCAAGATCTTCAAGAGAGCCTCTCATTGCTTCTTCTAAATCAACACCGTTTCTAATTTTATCAGCTAAATAAACAGCTATTAGTTCAGAGTCACAAGACGACATAAATCTCATACCTTTTTTCTCTAGAGTTCTTCTGTTATTCCAGTAATTAGTTAACTGACCGTTATGAACTACAGAAACATCACTAAACGGATAAGCCCAGTAAGGATGTGCAGAACGAATATCTACTCCAGACTCAGTTGCCATTCGTGTGTGCCCAATACCGTGGGTGCCGTTAAATTTATTTAACCCATAATTATCAGCAACTACAGAAGCATCTCCAATATCTTTTATTAATTCTAAAGACTTACCAAGTGATAAAATTTCAGTCATTTCAACTGACTCAATTAGTTTTGCTAAATCTAAAAGGTCACCCTTGTATGAAATTACATATCTAAAAGAGTAAGGTGTTATTTGAGCCTGTTTATGAATCTTGGCGCCAGCCTCTTTTATTTTTTTATTAACTTCATCTTTTCTTGTTTCATAAATACTAGCATCTTCCATTATAGCGGAACTACCTTCTTTTACATTTTCACCAACTTTAAATCTTAAAATATAGTTGTTAGATTCACCATTGCCATATAAGGCATAGCCGGTTGAGTCAGGACCTCTGTGTTTAAGAGATTGCAACATTTTTTGCATTTCTCCACCAACATTTGTTGATTTACCTTTATGTATAATTCCAGCAATTCCGCACATAATTTAATTCCTTCCTTAATTTATGGTAATACATCCAAATAGGTATCGACATCCCACTGCGTTACAGCAGATAAGAATTTTTCCCATTCATCTTTTTTATAGTGCATAAATACACGAAGCATATCTTCAGGTAGTGCAGATCTTACAACATCATCACTTTCTAACCTTTGAATAGCCTCTCCTAAAGTTAAAGGAAGTTTATCAACTTCTTTTCCTTCTTTCATTGCATCATAAATATTCTTTTTCTCTGGTTCGCCAGGATCCATTTTGTTATCTAAACCATCTTCAAAAGCTTTCAATATTCCAGCTCCCATTAAGTAAGGATTATGAGATGAATCAACGGATCTGTATTCAACACGACCAGGAGCAGATACACGAACACTACATGTCCTATTTTGATATCCCCAATCAGCATAAACTGGAGCCCAAAAACCAGTGTCCCACAATCTTCTGTAAGAATTAACTGTTGGAGATCCCAGACAAGTTAAAGCTGGTAAATGTTTCAGCAAACCTGCTATGCTCTGTAATCCAACAGGACCAGGTTTTACCTTATCAATTTTTGGATCAGGCATAAACATATTTTCCCCACCAGAAATATGAGTGAAAACTTGCTCCATACCAGGTAAAGGGTCGTTACCGATTGGGGTAGATTTAAGTTCCCCACCTTTCCATAAAGAAACGTTTGTATGACATCCGTTAGCCGATACGCCCATAAATGGTTTACTCATAAAACAGGCAATCAAATTAAACTCTCTTGCAACTTGAGCACAAATTTGACGATATGTAGTAAGTCTGTCAGCATTTCTTAGAACATCATCATACGTAAAGTTTAATTCTAGCTGTCCAGGAGCATCTTCATGATCGCCTTGGATTACATCTAGTCCCATAGCTCGGCAATATTCAATAACCTTCATATAAACTGGTCTCAATGACTCAAACTGATCTATGTGATAACAATAAGGTCTAGAAAAACCGTCTCCTGTTGGCTCTCCATTATCTTTTTTGGTCAGCCACATCATTTCAGGCTCAGTACCAGCTCGCATGTTCATGTTAAATTTTTCTTGAAACTGATCTTGGAAAATTTTTAAATTTCCTCGACAATCAGATGTTAGATGACCTCCAGGATTTTCTTCCTCTTCTCTGTTTCTAAAGCATGTACACCAAACACGTGCAATTCTTTTGTCCCAAGGCAATTGAACAAATGTATCTGGCTCAGGTATACCTACTAGCTCAGAAGACTCTGGGCCGTACCCTATATAATCACCATGTCTATCAACAAATAAGTTTGCAGTTGCTCCATAAACAAGTTGGAAACCTTTTTCAGCTAACGACTCCCAATGATCAGCAGGAACACCCTTGCCAACTATTCTTCCAGTAACAGAAACAAATTGATAATAAATATACTCTATACCTAAATCTTTAATTTTCTTTCTAACATCTTTAACTAGTTTATCGCGACCTGGTTGATTCACGAAATTTTCTAAGTCTGTCATTTTTCCTCCCAAATAATCTACCTAAATTAACTCCACGGAAATGGGCTATTAGAGGTAGGATGTAATTTACCTTCTTCGTATCTGGAGAATCTAAAAGGCTCTAAAAGTGAGCTTTTTTCTCCTAAAACTTCATCAGCAACTAATTTACCAACACCAATCATTTTATAACCATGATTAGAGTCAGCTATCAAGTAAACATTTTCATTAAATTGATCAAATATTGGGAAAGAGTCTGGTGTAAAGCATCCAAGACCGCCTGTTGCACCCTTTTTGAATAAATGAGATTTACCTTCAAACCTTTTATGACAAAAAGCTAAAGCTGAAGTCCACATATGTGCAAAATTATCATCAATGATGAATTCACTTGATTTAGGTCCATATGGATCTACACTGACACCCTCACCTCCTGGCTCTCCAACTTTATAAGGTGATGCTCCTCCCTGAATACCATTGAAGTGAAAATCTGGTTTGTAATATATTCCCCAAAGCTTATCGGTAATTAACGATTTATCTACATCTGAATATAGAGGAGCATCAGTATCAACATGAATTACAGGAGGCATATTTCCTTCTTCAGTTTTTAAAAAATCAGGTTCTACTCTTAAAACGCCTTCAGTTAAAAACCAATAGTACCACATTGGAACATTGTTATGTATTTTACCATCATCACCTTTAATTGAAATTTTGTTTGGAAGATCTAACATATCCCAAAATGATTTAATCCAGGGTCCGGCGCCAACAATCACTTGTTCACATTTAATTGTACCTTTGTCCGTTTGCACTCCAGTAACTGCGTTCGAGTTAGATCCAAACTCAAATCCTGTAACAGTAGTGCTGGTTAATATTTTTACTCCCAAAGCCTCAGCTTTATCAGCAAGTCCATATATGGCAGAAGTATTATTAGCATAACCACCTCTTTTTTCGTGCAAAACACTTGTGATGCCTTGTGCTTGCCAATCCCCAAACATTTTTTTCATGTAATTTTCAGAGTCTTTTTTTCCCTGAATAAACACTGAGTCATATCCAATGTTTTTTTGTTGAGCGTAAATTTCTGCTACATCACTTTCCATACACTCCGGACTAATTTGCATGTATCCAACATCGTGGTAATGAAAGTTTTTAGCATCACTTTCCCATACTTCGACGCACATTGCCATTAACTCTCTCATAGCGGGTTGGTAATAATTATTTCTAACTACTCCACATGCAATTCCACTTGCTCCTGCTGCAATACCATCCTTATCAATAACAACTATATTTGAACCATCACCTTTACCTTTAGCTTTAAGTTTTGCAGCTAAATGCCATGCAGTGCTTAGACCATGTATGCCAGCGCCAATTATTACGTAGTTAACTTTTTCCGGAAAAGCCATAAATATTCCTTTATAAAAAATTTTTAAAAAGCTTTATTTTAAAGTAATATTTGCTTAAAGTAAGTGTTTCAAGCTTTGAAACATACTAATTTTCTTTCAGTTTATTTGAAATTAATTTAGCAGTTTCTCTTACCTTATGTGATAAATGAGGAATGGATTTAATATTTATACTTCCTTTTGTTCCTGAAATTGCAATACCTGCAATTGCTCTGTTTTGAATATCCATAATAGGTGCGCCGATTCCATAAACATAATCAAATGTCTCTGCCTCATTTACGCTAAAGCCATTTTTTCTCACTTTATCTAAATTTGCATATAATTTATCAATAGATGTAATTGTATTAGCAGTATGCTTATGAAGAGTATAACTTTTATATATTTCTTTAAGTTCATCTCTTGATTTAAAAGCAAGAATAGCCTTTCCTAATGCACAACTATGCGCGTCCATTCTCATTCTATACGCTCTTGGAGCGTTCTCTCCTAAAGGGTCTACTTTATCACAATAAACAATATGGGGGCCCTCTAAGACAGCTAGGTACGTAATATGATTTGTATCATAAGATAACTTTTTTATATGATCAAAGCACAAGGTTGTTAGAGTTTTAAGAAAATCTGATTTATCTCCAAATTCAAAAATTTTATGTCCTAATGAATATAAATTATTAGAAGTATCTTTAAAAATATATCCAAGGCTTGTTAAATATGTAAGAATTCTAAATGCTGTTGCTCTATCTAATTTTGTTATAAAAGATACCTGACTAGCTTTAAGTGGTTTTGGTGATTTTCCAACACATTCAATTATTGCAAGAGCTTTCTTAATCGATCCACTTAAATAGTTTCGAGTCATAATAAAATTGTAAATAAAATATACATGATTAATTGAAAATAATTTATTATAAAATAAAATATATAAAAAAATGTATGGATAAAAAAAACTTAGAATTAATTTCTTCAATAAGTTTTTGGGAGAATGAAATTGAAATTACGCCCATAAAAGGCGGAATAACAAATCAAAATTTTCTAGTAACTGATAATTCAAAAAAGTATTTTGTAAGAATTGGAAATGATATTCCAGAACATTTAGTTTTTAGAGCAAATGAAGTTCAAGCTAGTATCGCTGCATCAAAAATTGGTGTTAGTCCAGATTTATTATTTTATAACAAATCAATTCAAATTTTTAAGTACGTTGAAGGATTAACTTTCAATTCTGAAAATATTAAAAAAAATCTTGATGAAATAATTAAACTTTTAAAAAAAGTACACAACTCAATACCTGAAAAATTAATTGGCCAATCAGTAATTTTTTGGGTTTTTCATGTCATTAGAAATTATAAAAAATTTTTAGATGAAAATTCAAGTGTATATATTAAAATTTTACCCGATCTTTTAAACAAAGCACAAAAACTCGAAGAAAAATCTTCACCTTTTGAAATTGTATTTGGTCATAATGATCTCCTTCCTGCCAATTTTATACAAAACGATCAGCAGTTATGGTTGATAGATTGGGAGTATGCTGGTTTTAATACACCATTATTTGATCTTGGTGGACTTGCATCAAATAATGAGTTTAGTGAAAATGAGGAAATATTTTTACTTGAAAACTACTTTGAAAAAAAATTATCTTCGGAATTAAGTGAGAAATATAGAGCAGTAAAATGTGCTTCTTTATTAAGAGAAACTATGTGGAGCATGGTATCTGAAATAACTTCAAACATAGATTTTGATTACAAGACTTACACTAATGAGAATTTAATAAAATTTGATAAAGCAATGAAAGAGATTTAAAATAAATTGAAGTTTGTTCTAGAAAGATTAATATAAATTAGTTTTTTATAATAAAAATTGAAAAAAAAAATTAAACTAAAGTGAATATTGATATTGATAAATACCCAGTGAGAAGATCAAATCCAATAGTTGTTGGATCATATGGGTTGCCAAAAGATACTGAAAGATATGTTATTAAAGGTCAAGGGTTAATTGGAATTGATCTAGATCAAGGTGATGTTTTATTTTTAAAAAATTTAGAGGGTAATCAAGTATGTGAAATTACGGTTTTTGATCATAATGGCAACAATAATCAAAAAATTATAGGCAAAGGGTCTGATATAGAAAACTCTTATCTTAAAAAAGTTTTAAAGTTAAGTTCTGATAAATTATTTTTAATTCAAAAACTTCAAAATAAAAAAATTAATTTAGATCAATTTTCATCATCATTAATTTTTAATGAAGTTTCTAAAAGAAATGATAGTGAAAAAATTTTGATCCATGAAAACTGTTTTACTGTTCTCGCATGTCCAGGAGAGAATATGATTGTAGGTGATCAAAACCCACCAACTGACATAGAAGTTATAGTCAAAAGAGCTAATCCAAAAAATAATAAATTAGAGAGAATTTTACCAGATCCATTGGCAACTCCAAAAGAGGAAATACTAATTAAGGATAGCTCTGCGAGTGCTTATGAAATTAAAAAAGGCGACTTTATTCAAGTAATCGATTTATACGGAAGACAATGCTCTGATTTTATGGCATTTGATAGTAATGCTCTTCAAACAGGACAAGAGCTTGCAATTGATACTACAGCTACTAGAGCTATTTTAGGTGGCGCTTATGCAATGCCAGGATTGCATTCAAAATATTTTGATAAAAATCTAGAACCATTAGTTGAGGTTGTTCAAGACACTATTGGTCGTCACGATACATTTGGTACTGCATGCACAAGAAAATTGTATGAAGATCAAGGGTATTTTGGACACATAAACTGTTCTGATAACTTTAACTATGCCCTCGATAAATTCGGCGTAGAAAAAAGAAATGGGTGGGCAGCTTTAAACCTTTTTTTTAATACAGGAATTGATGCAAATAACGTAATATTTTCTGATATGCCTTGGTCAAGACCAGGTGACTATGTTTTGTTTCAAGCGCAAAAAGATCTTGTATGCGTATCATCTTCCTGCCCTGATGATATTGATACAGCAAATGACTGGAACCCCACAGATATATACGTTAGAGTTTATTCAGAAAAAAACAAATTTTCTAAATCAATTGGATATAGAAAAAATGCAGGAAGTGATTTTATGTTAACAAAAGAAACTGGTTTTCATTCAAGAACATCAAAATTAACAAACGATATGATGGATTCTTCAGGATTTTGGATACCTAATAAATATAATAATTACGGAACAATAAAAGAATACACAGAATGCAGAAACAATGTCGTGATGATGGATCTTTCTTCACTCAGAAAATTTGAAGTACTTGGTCCTGATGCGGAGGAACTTTTGAATGTAGCCTTAACAAGAAATATAAAAAAACTTGCAGTTGGGCAAGTGGTGTATACAGCGATGTGTTACGAAAATGGAACGATGATTGATGATGGAACACTCTATAAATTAGGTGATCATAATTTTAGATGGATTTGTGGAAGTGATTATTCTGGTGAATGGCTTACACAGCTAAGTGAAGAATTAAAACTTCATGCAAACATTAAATCTTCAACAGATCATCTTCATAATATTTCTGTACAAGGTCCAAATAGTAGAAAAGTTCTCTCTAAAATTATATGGACACCGCCGGCACATCCGAATGTTAAAAGTTTAGAATGGTTTCACTTTACAATCAGTAGAATTGGTGATCATACTGGAATTCCAATCATGTTATCTAGAACTGGGTATACTGGTGAGCTTGGCTATGAAATATATTGTCATCCAACCGATGCTCCTAAAGTTTGGGATGCTGTTTGGGAAGCTGGTCAAGAATTTAAAATTTCTCCAATGGGGTTTGAAGCTCTAGATATGCTTAGAATTGAAGCAGGCTTAATTTTAGGCGGAAATGAATTTAGTGATGAAACTGATCCGTTTGAAGCAGGAATTAGTTTTACTGTTCCTCTAAAATCTAAAGAGCAAAATTTCATTGGCAAAGAAGCATTAATAGAGAGAAAAGCTCACCCTCATAGAAAATTAGTTGGTTTAGAAATTGATGGTAACGAAAAAGCTAATCATGGAGATTGTGTACACTCGGGAAGAGCACAAGTTGGTATCATTACTAGTGGCACCATGTCTCCCACGTTAAATAAAAATATTGCATTATGTCGAGTTGACATACGCTCATCGGAAATAGGGACAGAATTAGAAATTGGAAAATTAGATGGTCATCAAAAAAGAATTTCAGCGAAAGTAGTTAGTTTTCCTTTTTATGACCCCACAAAGAGTAGAGTAAGAACTTAAATAAATAATGCCAAGCTTATCTGAATTAAGAAAAGTCGCTAACATTAATACCCTTGATTGGGAACTTTTAGAAGACGAGTGCAAAGATCAGAAAGGTGATATTTGGTGGTACAATCTTAGTTATAATTTTGAAACTGGTGAAGGATCCTATCTTTATAAGATGGGTCCGAATACTGTATCTAAAGCACACTCCCACACAGGCCCAGAAGAATTTTTTATTTTGGAAGGAGATTTAAAAGACTCAGATGGTTTCACATACAAAAAAGGTGATTTTGTTCATTTGGGACCAGATTCAAAACACTTTAGCACTACGGTCTCAGGATGTACAAGTGTTGTGACGCATAGAGGTAAATTTATTTATACCGACGATAATTAATTTATTTTGATTTCATAAAAGTATCCATAGAGTCATCCATTGCTTTTGCCCATGGCGTATGATGAATTGGAGCCACTGTCCCAGTTACTGCAGAAGAAAAAGATCTATTTCTATATGTTAGAATATCTTCTTCTTTGTGATGCTCCCATTCTTTAAAGTGTTTTCTTATTAACTCAAAGTCAATTGCGGGATAATCAGAAGCAGTGTGTAATTCTTTAGTATATTCAGTTTGAAAGTCTATCATTTGAATTGGATCTTCCAAACTTTCCTCCTCTGTAACCCATTTTTTTATATCTGCTTCAATTTCAGCGTCACTTGGCAATTTAATTTTGCCCATAATTACATCTCGTGCATACCAAGCTTGACAATCAAACATATTGAATGTGTGGAATTGATCTTGCATTCCTAGATACATTAACTGATGATTATCTTGCCAAATAATTCCTTTGAAAAGTTTGGGAGGGTATAAACGATTGCCTGTTTTTAACTTCAAACTGTCATCAAGAAATGGAAAATGATGCAAATAGCCACTGCATAAAATGATAGCATCAGCATTTTGTTCATTTCCATCTTTAAAAATCGCTTTGCCACCCTCCAACCTATCTAAGTAATGAACTTCTTTCATACCATTTGGCCATTTAAAGCCCATAGGATTATTTCTATAACCAATAGTTACAGATTTCGCTCCGTATTTGTAACATTGAAGTGCTATATCTTCGGCAGAATAACTACTTCCTAATACAACAACATCCTTATTTCTAAATTCTTCAGCATCTCTAAAATCATGACCATGTAAAATTCTTCCAGGAAAAGATTTCATTCCTTTATATTCAGGAATATATGGTACTGAAAAGTGACCATTTGAAACAACTACATAATCAAAATTTTCTTTAGTTATTTTATTTTCTTTTTTATTTATTGATGTAACTTCAAACTGACTATCATTGAAATTAACATTTGTTACAGTAGTACTAAATTTAATATATTTTTTTAAGTTACCATTTTTTGCTCTACCTAATATATAATCGTATAAGACTTCTCTTGGTGGAAAAGATGGGATCGGTTGTTTAAAATGTTCATCAAACGAATAATCTGCAAACTCCAAACATTCTTTTGGTCCATTTGACCATAGGTAACGATACATACTATTTGGAACGGGATCTCCAAATTGATCAGATCCAGTTCTCCAACTATAATTCCATAAACCTCCCCAATCCTCTTGTTTCTCATAACAAACAATTTCAGGTATACTTTGACCTTTTTCTTCAGCTTGTTGAAAAGCTCTGAGCATTGATAAGCCACATGGGCCTGAACCTATAATTGCAACTTTAGTCATATATCCTCCTGAAATTAAGTTATAGTATTCAATAAAAAACGAAATTTTAAAAGTAAAAAGTTGTTTCAAGATAAGAAACACATAACTGAAATGTTTACAGATGAGATTAACAGTAATGGTAGATTTAAATCTAAACCTAACGGGAGGTAATATGGTAAAATTAATCAGAGGATTAGTGCTTACTGCTATAGTGGTTTCTTTCACAGTTTTTGGAAGTATTGCTAAAGCTGCTGATCCAATTAGAATACCAGTTCTAAACTGGTCAAGTCAAATAGTTATGGCAAATGTTATGGCTCAAGTTTTTGAGGAAATGGGCCACACAGTTGAACTAGTACCAGCTGAATCAGCTTCACGATATGAAGCAGTTAGAATTGGTGACTTACACGTAGCACATGAAACATGGGAGTCTACAATGGCTCTTCCTTTTTATGCTGCAATGGACAAAGGTGGTTTGATCGATGCAGGTAGTCATAACCTAATAACTTTTGAGGAAATGGGTGTACCTAACTGGGTAATTGAAGAAGGTCTATGTCCTGGTTTACCTAATTGGGAAGCATTGAAGTCACCAGAATGTGCAGCTAATTTTGCTACAGCTGATTCTGATGGAAAAGGTCGTTGGTTAGAAGGACCTTATGAATGGCATACTGAAGTTATGCCAAACAGACTTAAAGGTCTTGGAATTGATGATTTATGGACTGTTAAATTTGCTGGTAGTGCAGATGCATTATGGGCAGAATTAAAAGCAGCAAAAGCAGAAGGTCGTGGAACAGTTATATTTAACTGGTCTCCAAACTTCACCGATGCTGCAGGATTTACATTTATTGATTTTCCACCATACTTTGAAGGATGTAGATTGGAAAATGGAGGAACTCTTGAAACTACAGGTTGTGGTTCTCCAAAAGGTTGGCTGAAAAAAGCTGCTCATATCAAATTTCCTATTACACATCCAGATGCATATAAATTTTATACAAAAATGTCATTTACAGCTCCACAAATTGGTCTGATGGCAGATTTAGTTGATAGTCAAGGCATGGATCATGCTGCCGCTGCAACTGAATTTATTGCTCAACATAGAGATCTTATTGATCTTTGGAAAAATTAAAAATTTAATTAACTATAAAATCCCCCTATAAAAAGGGGGATTTTTTTATTTTATTTAGCTTTAAAATAGAATATTGTTCAAAAATGTCTGAATCATTAGATAATTCTAATAATACCCCAGTAATTAAGTGCGAATCTGTTTATAAAATTTTTGGAAATAATGCTTCAAAACTTTTAGAAGACTCAAATGGTCAAGTTGATGCAAAAACTTTTCAAGAAGCTGGCTGTATTGTTGGAGTAAATAATGCATCCTTTGGAGTTAATAAAGGAGAAATGATGGTTGTCATGGGATTGTCAGGCTCAGGAAAATCAACGTTACTTCGATGTATATCAAAACTCACAGATGCCACTGCAGGAAAAATATTTATTGATGGTGAAGATTTATTGGCAATGAATAATAAACAACTAATTGAATTGCGTAGAAACAAAATGGGTATGGTCTTTCAAAGTTTTGCACTTTTACCTCATAAAACTGTAATTGAAAACATTGCCTTTCCTCTTCAAATTAAAGGTACTAACACCAGAGAAAGTATGGCAAAAGCTCTTGAAATGGTTGAGTTAGTAGGTTTAAAGGGAAGAGAAAATTATTTTCCAAGAGAACTTTCAGGGGGACAGCAACAAAGAGTAGGAATTGCACGTTCATTAGCAGTGGAACCTGACATTTGGTTTTTAGACGAACCGTTTTCTGCACTTGATCCACTTATACGAAAAGAAATGCAGGATGAATTCTTAAGGTTGCAAGGAGTTTTAAATAAAACAATTATGTTTGTTACTCATGATTTTGATGAGGCTCTTCGTTTAGCAGATCGTATTGCAATTATGAAAGATGGAATAATTGAACAATTAGATACACCTGATAATATTGTTTTGAATCCAGCAACTGAATATGTAAAAAAATTTACAGAAGATGTGCCTCGAGAAAAAGTTCTTAAAATTGAATCTATTATGGATGCATATGACCCCAATAATTCAAGTTCTACTAAAGTTTCTAAGGATGCAATTATCGAAACATTAGCTGAGTCAATTCTTAATAGTAAAGAAATACTAACTGTAGTTAATAAAAATAATGAAGTTGTCGGTTCTTTAAATCCATCAAAAGTAATTAAAGTAATTTTTGGAAAATAATTTTAATAAATAATGTTAGCAAATTTTAAAAATTCAAGACCACAACAATTTACTCTTTTATTTTTTGTTTTCTTACTTTTATATTTTGTAGTACCCGAGAATGAAAATAGTTTGTTATGGAGATTGCCCCCACTCTTAAAAGATATTCCGTTATTAATTAATACTTTACTCGATAATCTTATGTTTAAATGGCTGACTATTCCAGTGTATGATCCAGATTGGCAAATGTATGAAGACAAACCTGTTTTTAGAATAATAACAAGATCTATCGCAGATTTTCTCCTATTTTTAATTATTTTTATTAGAGAAATATTTCTAGGTGGTCTTCAAACAATAGGTTCAATAACTGGCGGTGCTTTTAAAGAATTTAAATGGCTTTATCTCCCAGCTGTTCCATGGACTGCAGTTGTTGTAGGATTATTTATTCTTGGATATAGATTACAAGGATTAGGTTTAGCCTTTATTGCAAGCATAGGTTTTTTCTACGTCTCTATTTTTGGTCAGTGGGAACCAACAATGGAAACTTTATCACTAGTTTTAGTTACAGCGCCAATTTGTTTTGTTTTAGGATTATCTTTTGGGATATTAGGTTATTTAAGTAAAAAAGTTGAAAAAATATTACAACCAATCTTAAATATTGCACAAACGATGCCTCACTTTTCTTATCTTGTGCCAATTTTGGTTTTATTTGGAATAGGTGATCATGCTGGCGCTGTAGCTACAATAATATTTGCCACTCCACCAATGATACGCCTAACAATTCTTGGCTTGAAAAAAATATCTCCAGAAGTAGTTGAATCAGGTTTGATGAGTGGATGTAATAGATTTCAATTATTATTTAGAGTTTTAATTCCAACAGCAAGAAGAGATATTTTAATTGGAGTAAACCAAGTGATAATGCAATGTCTTGCAATGACAACTATAGCAGCTTTTATTGGAGCAAAAGGTTTAGGATTTAATTTAAAAGTTGCTTTAAATGGACTTAAAATTGGAAAAGCTGCTGAAATAGGTATTTGCGTAGTTATAATTGCTGTTGTGCTTGATAAATTATCATTAGCTTGGGCAAATAAACAAAAAGATTATTTTGCAAATTTAAATTTTTATAAAAAAAATCTAGCTTCAATTTATTTTATTTTACTAACAGCGATTTTAGGAGTTGTAGCTTACTTCAGTGCATTTTATTTTGAAAATGGATTCAATTATTTATACTTAATACCTTTTGGTGAAGGTTTAACAATTGCTCCAATTTTAGATGCAGGTGTAGATTGGATTTGGGAAACATTTTTCTATTACTTAAATATTTTTAATAAATTTTTAATAACAAATGTTCTTTTTGTAATGAGAGATGCTTATCTTGGAATGCCAGTAATATCTACTTTTGTTTTAGTAATGGGTGCAGGATACATTATTGGAGGAATAAGATCTTGTATAATAGTTGGTGCATTAATATTGTTTATAGCTTTATCTGAATATTGGAATAGAGCGTTAATTACTGCCTATATGGCTACTTTTGCAGTAGGTGTATCAGCTATACTAGGAATTGTAACTGGTTCAATATGTGCACGAAATGAAATTTCAGCTAAATTCATTCTTGGCGTTTGTGATTTTTTTCAAACTTTTCCTTCATTTATTTATCTAATACCTGTTATTCTTCTTTTTGGTATTACAGATACTTCAGTTATGATTGCTGCTATTGCTTATGCATCAGTCCCAGCAACAAGATATACTGTGGAGGGACTAAGAAGCGTCCCATCTTCTTTACATGATGCTGCATCAATGTCAGGAGTATCTAATTTTCAAAGATGGAAATCCATTGAATTACCACTGGCATTTCCCCATATTATGCTGGGTATAAATCAAACTCTAATTTTTGCACTTATGATGATCGTTTTAGGTGCTCTAATTGGAACAGAAGATTTGGGTCAAATCATTATGGGTTGTTTATCAAGACCAAATGGCGCAGGTATTGGCCTCACATTAGGTATATTTGTCTCATTCATTTGCTTGGCTGCTGATAATCTAATTAGAACTTGGGCTGACGAAAGAAAAAAATTACTTGGTATCGAATAAATAAATTATAATTAATTATTCTCCGAGTAAAGAGTCATCCAAAATAGACGTATCATAAGCTGAATAAGAGTGCCAACCATTAACGGTTTGATCATAATCGATAACACTTCCTGTAACTAGCCCTGACTCTTCAGAGCAAAAATAAGCTGCGGCTCTTGCAACATCAATTGGTTTTGTGAGTCTTTTGAAAGGGACTTTTGCCTCAGCTTTTTTAAGCCAATCCTCACCTCCATCATGAAATTTTTTTTGAATTGTGTCTTCCCCAGGTGTGTCAGTCCATCCTATATTTAATGCATTAACCCTAATTTTATGTCCTGAAACGCCATTAGCTACATTTTTAGTTATAATTGCAAGAGCTGCTTTAGATCCACTGTATGCTGTTAAAAAAGGCATTCCACTATACATGGCCATAGATAATACATTCAAAATTGTTCCTTGAATTTTTTCTCTTATCATTATTTTTATTGACTCTTGCATTAATAAAAATGGAGCTCTTGTATTAATATTAAAGTTTTGATTATAATTATCAATTGAAGTACTCAATATAGTGCCTCTTTCTGTAAAGCCAGCTACATTTATTAGAGAATTAATTTTTCCAAAAGTAGCATCAGTTTTCTTAACAATATTTTGACATTCTTCCACTTCATTTAAATCTGCTTTTACATAAATACATTTACATCCAATAGACTCAATTTCAGATTTAACTTGAAATCCTTTTTTTTCATTTCTACCGCAAATTGTAATTCCTGCTGCGCCCCTGTGAGCTAATAGTTTTGCAGTTTCAGCACCACTTCCCTGTGTACTTCCAGTAATAATAATAATTTTATCTTTATATTGTTTTGATAATTCAGGAATATATTGGTTCATGACATCTCCTATATATTAAGAATAGTCTACCTTAACAACTGATTTTGAATTAAAGGAATCATAAGCTGCATTGGCCAAGATTAGAGCATTTCTTCCATCATCAAAAGTAACTTTTGATTTTTCATTATTTTTTATTGTTTTAATAAACTCATTTAATTGATCAGTATATGCTTGCTGATATCTTTCTATAAAAAAATTATAAATGGGCTCTCTACTAGAAGTTTGTATTGATGAAAATTTTTCAACTGATGTTGGTGTTTGATTTCCTGAAATCATCATACCTTTACTTCCAAAAATTTCTACTCTTTGATCATATCCATATACAGCTCGACGAGAATTATTGATATGAATTAAAACCCCAGTTTTTGATTTTAAAATAAACATTGCCGTATCAAAATCTTTTGCTTTTTTTACATTTTCATCAAACAAATTATCTCCAAAAGCTGTAACCTCTTCAATTGGATCATCGCCTAAAATAAATCTTGAAAGGTCAAAGTCGTGAATAGTAGTATCTCGAAAAAAACCTCCTGCAGCATTTAGGTAATCAAGTCCTGGAGGCGCTGGATCACGACTAGATATAATAATCATTTCTAAATCACCTATTTCTCCATTTAATCGAGCTTGTTGAAGCTTTGCATGACTGTTATCAAAACGTCGATTAAAACCAATTTGAATAATATTAGACTTTCCAGAAATTTTTTTTCTACATTCGTTTACCTTGTTGATGTCCAGATCTATTGGTTTTTCACACAAAATAGATTTATTTGCTTCAGTACCCATAATTAAAAATTCTGTATGAGTGGGAGTCGCTGAAGCAATTAAAATTGCATCAACTTCTTCGTTATTAATTGCCTCAAGAGGCGTTTGTGTAATTTTTGCATTATTTTCTTCAGCAACTTTTGAAGCAGATTCAGTATTAACGTCATAAACAAATTTTAAATTAGCATATGGATTTTCATTAATAATTTTTGCATGCATCTTTCCAATTCTTCCAGCACCTAATAAAGCAAAATTAATCATAATTTCTTAGAGCAGATATAATAATTAAAATCAAGGTTTAAACTAAACTTTAATCCACTTGGAATTTAAGTTAGATGATTTTTTTGCAGCATAAATAAACTTAATTCCCTTCACTCCATCTTCTATATTTGGATGAATCAGATTTAAATTTTTTTGTTTTTTAAAGGCATGTATAGACTCAGCAAATTCTGTGTAAATATTTGCAAAAGCTTCAAAGAAACCTTCTGGATGACCTGCTGCAACACGCGAGGACTTTAATGATAAATTGCTTACATTGTTGCTTGCTCGTGTTACGAGTTGTGTTGGTTTATTCAATAAAGTAAATTTTATATAATTCGGATCATCTTGAAACCATTCTACTGCTCCTTTAGTTCCATAAACTCTAATTTTAAGTCCATTCTCACCACCAGTAGCTGCAGATGAAACCCAAATTGAACCTCTCGCTTTATTATTTAATCTTAATGTTAAAAAAGCATTATCATCAACTGTAATTTCTTCTGATAAAGAACTTACTTCTGCTGAAACTTCTTTTACTTCCAAACCGGTAACGTATCTTAAAAGATGATATGCATGTGTACCAATTTCGGATAATATCATTGAAGGTCCAGACATTTTCTTATCGAGTCTCCATTTTAAGATGTTTTTTTCATCTTTCTTTTTAACTGCAACTGTATATCCTTGAGGATATTCAACATTAATTAGTTTTACTTTTCCAATTTTATTTTTTGAAACTAATTCTTTTGCTTCCCTTAACATAGGGTAAGCAGAATAATTATGAGTGAGTGCAAAAATGATATTATTTTTTTTTACAATTTTTTCCAGAGCTTCAGCATCTTTAATATTTGCAGTAAGTGGTTTATCACAAATTACATGGACTTTGTTTTCAGCAAAAGATCTTGCTATTTTATAATGATCACCTGATGGGGTCATTATACCTACTGCCTCTATACCATCACTTCTTTTAGATTCCTTTTCTGCCATAATTTTATAATCGTTATAACAACGTTGAGGATCTAAACCGAGTGATAGTCCAAACTCCATAGATTTTTCTTTATTCCTAGAAAAAACTCCAGCAACTGTCTCAAATCTATTATCAAACCTTGAAGCTAATCTATGCGTGTAGCCAATAAATGAATTGGGACCACCACCAATAAAACCAATTTTAATTTTTTTATCAAAATTAAGCTGATCATTTCTTAGTAAGTTTAATTTTCCGAAAACAATTTTTTGTTTTTTTTTCATTAATTTACTATTCCTCCATCAACAATATAATTTTGTGCTGTACAACCTGCACTTTGATCAGAGGCAAAAAATAACACAACTCTGGATATATCTTCTGGCAAAAGCATTCTTTTAATACATTGGCTTTTTAATTGTTCTTTTTCAATCTCAGGCGTAAGCCATAATTCTCTCTGACGTTCAGTTATAATCCATCCGGGAACTACTGAATTTACTCGAATATTAAATTCTCCTAAATCTCGAGCAATAGTTCTAGTTAAACCCATAATTGCAGATTTGGCAGTTGTATAGCCAGGCATATTTCCTTGTGCCAACATCCATGAAAAACTTCCTATATTGATAATTTTTCCATCTCCTAATTTTTTCATATCTTTATAAACTGATTGAATAGCAAAAAAATAATGTTTTAAATTTATATTCATTCTGTCATCCCACATTTCTTCAGTAACACTGTCTATAGAGTGTCTTTCATCATTAGCTGCATTATTCACAAGAACTGAAATTAAACCTAATTCTTCTCTAATTTGATTTATATTGGATTTTAATTCTTTCACATTTGTAACATCACAATGTTTAAAAACGAGGGTATTTTTTAAATTCCCTAAGTTTTTAACTAACTCAACACCTAGATTTTTTTCTTTATCTAAAAAAGCCACTTTTGAACCTTGTTGTAGAAAATGTTCAACTATTGATGCGCCTATTCCAGACGCGCCTCCAGAAATAACAACTACCTTATTTTGTAAAGAGGGGTAATTAGCTACTTCATTCATAAATAAAATTGATAAAATTTAGTTATCGATTAATAATTATCATAATGTTTAATATAATCAAATTAAATGCTGAAGATAATGTTGCAGTTGCAACAATGAATATACCACCTGGTTCTTTTATTAATAAAGATTTAACAACTTCTGGAAAGATTCCTTACGGACACAAAATCAGTTTAAAAACTATAAATAAAGGTGAATTAATTTTAAAGTATGGACAGATTATTGGGATTGCAACAGATAAAATTAAAAAGGGATCTCATGTTCATTCACACAATATGTCATTTCATGAATTCAACAGAATTTTTAAGAAACATAAAAAAATTCCACAAAAAACCAATCATGAAAGTAAATTTTTCAAAGGATATAAAAGAAATAATGAAAAAGTAGGAACTAGAAATTATATTGGTCTGATTAGCACTGTAAATTGCTCTGCAACAGTAGTTAAAAAAATTGCTGAAAAAGTAAATGTATATTTAAATGAAAATACATATGAAAATATAGATGGAGCAGTCTGTCTTAAACATTCATCTGGTTGTGGAATGAATACTTCTGGGAAAGGCATGAGTGTTTTTAATAGAACAATTGAAGGTTTTAAAAATCATCAAAATTTTGGAAAAGTATTTGTTATTGGACTTGGTTGTGAATGTGCTCAAATTTCACTTTATCAAGAAAATAAATTTAATGATGACATTGAATATTTAAACATTCAAGATGAAGGTGGGACTAATAATGTTATAGATTTTGTTTTCAAAAAAATAATTAACGATTTAGAAAAAATAAATTCAATTAAGAGAACTAATGCATCATTATCAAAACTTAACCTTGCTCTACAATGTGGAGGTTCTGATTCCTACTCAGGAATAACAGCAAATCCTGCTTTAGGAATTGCTACTGATCTATTAATAGAGCATGGAGGGAGTGCAATTTTATCTGAAACACCTGAGATTTATGGTGCTGAACATTTGTTAATAGAAAGAGCTACAAGCGATAAAATAATAAAAAAAATAAATGATCAAATTTCTTGGTGGAAGAAATATACTGAAATTAATGAAGGAAGTTTAGATAACAATCCCTCACCAGGAAATAAAAAAGGTGGACTTACAACTATTTTAGAAAAATCTTTGGGGGCGATTACTAAAGGAGGAAATTCACCATTGATTGATGCGCTTGATTATGGTGAACAAATTTCAAAGCATGGATTTCAATTTATGGACTCTCCAGGATACGATCCAGTTTCAGTGACTGGGCAAGTTGCTTCAGGTGCAAACTTAATCTGCTTTACAACAGGAAGAGGTTCTTGCTTTGGATTTAAACCTACTCCTAGTTTAAAAATTGCTACAAATACAAATATGTTTAATAAACTAGAAGAGGATATGGATATTAACGCTGGCACTATTATGGATGGTATAAATTCTGTTGAGGAGGTTGGAAAACAAATATTCAATCAGCTTATTGAGGTTGCATCAGGTAAAAAGACTAAAAGTGAGATCAACGGATATGGAGATGATGAATTTAATCCATGGATAATTGGTGCAACCATGTAAATTAATTTATGTTTTATTAATAACGTAAATATTAGCTACAATCTGCCATTAAATGAGTTTTGATACAATTCTTCAAAGTCTGATACCTCTAAAGCTACAGGATTACCTCCTGTGGAAGGGTCTTCTTTTGCCATTATGCTCATTTTCTTTATTCGTGAGTCGTCATTTATTAGTTCTTTTAGTGTATGAGGGATTGATAACTTTTCTCTTAAATCCAAAATCCAGTTCATAAAACCATCAAATGAATAATCAGATAAATTTAAATATCTGGATAAAGATATCATTTTATCTTCAATAACATTTCTATTTCTTTTCAAAACATAAGGCATGAAAACAGCGTTAGTTAAACCATGATGAGTATTATAAATTGCACCAACTGGATGACTTAATGAGTGAATGGCTCCTAAACCTTTTTGAAAGGCTATTGATCCCATTGATGATGCAGCTAACATATTACCTCTTGCTTCTATATCGTTACCATCTTCGTAAGCTCTTATTAAAAAATTGTTTACAATACTCATACCCTCTAATGCAATTCCTTGAGATAAAGGATGAAAGAAGTTCGAACTATAAGCTTCAAGGCAATGAGCTAAAGCATCCATTCCTGTAAAAGCAGTAAGATTTTTAGGGAGAGGTAAAGTCAATTCAGGGTCAAGAATTACTAATGATGGGAGCATTTTAGGATGAAAAATTATTTTTTTTTCCTTTGTTTCTTCATTAGTATAAACTCCAGCTCGACCAGTTTCAGAACCTGTACCGGCTGTAGTTGGTACAGCAATAATTGGTTTAATTACATTGCTATCTGCTCTAGTCCAATAGTCTCCGATATCCTCGAAGTCCCATAATGGTCTAGTCTGTCCAGCCATAAAAGCAATTCCTTTACCAACATCCATACCTGAGCCTCCGCCAACAGCAATTACACCATCATGAGAATTCGCATTAAAATTTAAGACTCCCTCTTCAACATTTTTTCCAGTAGGATTTGATTGAACTTCACTAAAAATATTAGCTTTCTTACTTAGTGAGTCATTTATTTTGATAATTATGTTTGTTTTTAAAATACCAGGATCTGTTACGATTAATGGATTTTTTATGTTTAAACTATCACAAGCTTTTTGAATTTCATCTATTCTTTTTTCACCAAACCAAATACTCGTTGGATAATTCCAGTTCATTGACATCATATCAATTATACTTTCCTTAAATGATAACTTTTAGCGCGAGTCAAATGATCAAATCCTAATACTGATAATGTAACCCCCATACCAGTATCTTTAACTCCAGTCCAAGCCAGTCCTGGATCTAAGTAGTCACATCTATTCATAAAAAATGTACCTGTTTGAATTTTATTGCCAAATTGGGTTGCAAAATTTTTGTCTGAGGTCCAAATACTAGCAGTTAAACCATAAGGACTATCATTCATCAATTTTTCTGCTTCATCATCATTCTTAACCTTCATAATGCCTACAGTGGGACCAAAAGTTTCTTCCATCATAAATTCCATACTATGATCAACATTTATAAGTGCTGATGGGGATACATAACAATTATCAGAATTATCAATTTTAAACTTAGACTCGTCAATTATATTTTTAGCCCCATTATTTATAGCTTTGGATACTTGATTACGTATATTATCAGCTGCACTTTGTCTTACTACAGGACCAAGATTAGTAGAAATATCTAGTGGATCGTTTAGGATATATTTTTCAGTTTGAACTTTAAAAGCATCAACAAAGTTATCAAAAATTTTTTCATCAACATAAATTCTCTCAATACCGCAACAAGATTGGCCAGAATTATAATAGGATCCATCAACTAAATTTTCAACTGCATGATCAAAATTACAATCAGCCTTAACATATGCAGGATCTTTTCCACCTAACTCTAAACCAGCCCCAATAAATCTTGTTCCTATAGCTTTTTTGACTTCTATCCCTCCTGAAACAGAGCCTGTAAATAAAACATGATCAACACGACTATCAGCAATAACTTTTGAAGTAGAAGAATGATCTAAGTGTAAAATTTGAAAAACATTTTTAGGTAAACCTGCCTTTTCTGATGCCTTTAGTAGCTGTTCAGCACATAAAGGTGTTTGAGAAGAATGTTTTAATATTACGCAGTTACCAGCAAGTAAACTTGGCACTATTGAATTTACAGAAGTATTGTAGGGATAATTCCAAGGTGCAATGACAAAAATTGTTCCTAGTGGATCTTTTGCAATAAAATTATCAAACTCACTATCATTCTTAGAAATAACTTTTTGCAAGGCTTTATCAGCATTATCAATCATATATTTTGCTCTTTCTTCAAAGCCACGCATTTCACCTGCACATTGCGATAAAGGTCTTCCCATCTGCCTACATAACTCTTCTTCTATTTCATTATTATTAGATAAAAAGCTCTCAACAAAATTAGAAATCAAACTTTTCCTATCTTCTAAACTTGTGCTTTTCCATTTTATTTTTGATTGATCTGATAACTCAAGAGCATGTTCAATTTCATTTGCGCTTGCATATGGTCTTTCTACGTAAATTGTATTGTCTATAGGTGAAATAGTTTTAAGCATGTTTACGATTTAGTGATTTTAAGTTATTAAATCAAATGATTTTTTATTATTTAAAAAAATGAAACTAAAATTTAAAGGTAAAATAGCTTTAGTCACCGGGGGTTCAGGTGGAATTGGCCTAGATATATCAAAAAAGCTAATAAAATTAAAAATCAAGGTTTTGATACTTGATATTAATAAACCCAAATTCAGCAATAATAAATACATATACTTTGAAAAGGTAGATTTGAATAATGAAAAAGAGATTAATGAAGTCATGCGTAAGTTTATAATGAAGCATAAAAGAATAGATTATATTGTTAATGCTGCCGGTGTATTGTGGTTTGATAAAGATTTAGGTTTAGAAAAAATTCAAACTAATATTTGGGATAAAGTTTTTTCAATAAATTTAAAATCAATGGTTATTCTATTAAAAAATGTACTGCCAAATATGAAAAAGAATAAATTTGGTTCAATTGTAAACATATCCTCTATTGATGCCTTAAGTGGAGATGATAAACCACAAGAAGCTTATGGAGCCTCAAAAGCAGCGATGATTAGATTATCAAAATCTATAGCTATTCAATACGCTAGTAAAAATATTCGCTCAAATACTATATTACCAGGACCAATTGATACACCAATGCAGAAAAGATGGAAAAAAAATCCAATAGCTAAAAAAAATTTAAGTAAAATTATACCACTTCAAAGAGTTGGAAAGCCTGAAAACATATCAGACACAGTATTGTTTTTATTGAGTGAACAAAGTTCTTTTATTACTGGAACAGAAATAATTGTGGACGGTGGTCTAAAAGCGAGACCTTAAAGCATCTCGATTAACGAGATGCTTAAATTAAAAATTCAGATCAATTATCTATAAGGATAACCAGCTTTATCCATTGTAGCTGCATATAATTTAAATGCCTCAACAACTTTTCCACTTCTTGGACTTTGACTTGCAACTTCATCCCAAAATCCTGAAGCATCTTTAACAACCTGGCTCCACTCATTGGAAGGTATGCTTGTGAGCTCCATCTTTTTACCGTTAACACGAAGATCTGCCTCTCCACCCCAATACCATACTTGTCTGTAGTAATGTGATTGATCGATCGACATTTTAAATAATTCTTGAAGTTTTGGAGATAACTTTTCCCAACTCTTTGAATTAGCAAAATATGAACCAAACCAAGCCCCTGTAACAGAATTTGTTAGAGCATAGTTGCATATATCAGCCCATCCAACTTCATATGCTTCTGTGAATCCACACCAACATACTCCATCAAGTTCACCAGTTTGCATTGCAACCTCAACATCATCCCAAGGAACGATTACAGGAATTAAACCATACTTAGCCATGAAACGTCCAGCTGTAGGAACACCAAAAACTCTTAGACCTTTCATGTCTGCTAGAGATCTAACTGGTTTATTAACTGTAAATAAATGACAAGGGTCCCAAGCACTAGTACTAAGCCAAGTAACATTATCTACTTCACCATAAGCTTCTGCCCAAATATTATCTAATCCATAATATTTAAACATTGCAGGGACATCTAAGCTGTAACGAGTTGCAAATGGAAAATATCCACCAAATACAGAGATATCAACTGGGGACCCCATTGTTGCATCATCACTCTGTACGGCATCAATAGTGCCAGCTTGCATTGCTCTGAATAATTCATCAGTTGGAACTAATTGATCAGCATAATATAGTTCGATTTCCATCTCGCCATGAGCTGCTTTGTTAAATGCTTCAATTTGTGGAAGCACAACATGCGCTCCTAAAGGAGCACCAGAATAAGTCTGAAGTCTCCATTTAATCGGATTGGTTGCTGCGTATGCGTATGGTGCTGCTAATGTTGAAGCACCGATAGCTCCTGCAGAAACTAAACTCGCTTTTTTTAAAAATTCACGTCTTTTAGTGATATTTTTTTTATTTTTCATTTAACTACCTCCTAAAGTTTTAAATAATAAATAATTTAATATATTGGTGTGTAAATTTCCTTAAATCAAGTAAATAAAGTAATTTAATTTTTTCTTGATACATATTCTGGAAGCCAAGTAGCTATTTCAGGAAAAATCATAACAATTGCTAAGCCAAGACACATAACAAGCACAAAAGGAATAATAGATCTATAAATATCCATCAAATTAATTTCTTTTGGAGCCATTGCTCGCATTAAAAAAAGATTATAACCGAATGGAGGGGTCATATATGCGATTTGACATGTAATTGTATATAAAACTCCATACCAAATAGGATCGAAACCTAATGCTATAATCAAAGGCACATATAGAGGTGCTACAATTACAAGCATAGCTGTGTCATCTAAAAACATTCCCATTAAAATATATGATAACTGCATCATTATTAGAACACCCCAAGGACTCAGATTCCATCTTTCAATAAATAAAGTTTCAATTGCTCTTACAGCACCTATTCCATCAAATACTGCTCCAAAACTTAGAGCGGCTAGTATTATCCACATAAACATACATGATACGCCAAGGGTTTTTTTGAGAGTAGTCTCAATAACATTCCAAGTAAGCTTTCCTTTTAATAAAGCAGCTAAAGATGCTCCAAAAGCTCCTACAGCTGAACACTCAACTAAGCTTGCTATGCCCATTAGAAACAAACCAGTCATAGAAAAGAAGATTGCAAAAGGTATTAATCCTGCTTGAAGCAATTTAAATTTTTCCGCTCTTGTAATTTGCCTTTCTTCTTTTGGAAGTGCGGGGCCTAATTCAGGTTGAAGTTTACACCTTATGTAAATGTATAAAATAAATAATGTCGCCATCATTATTCCTGGAAGAATGCCTGCTAACCATAATTTACTAACTGGTTGTCTTGCTATCATACCATAGAGAACCAGTACAACACTTGGAGGCACTAAAATTCCAAGAGAACTTCCAGCTTGGACTACCCCAGTAATCATTCTTTTATCATAACCAAGTTTTAACATTGCCGGTAAAGCAATAGTTGCTCCAATTGCCATTCCTGCTACACTCAAACCATTCATGGCTGAGATTGCAACCATCATTGCCATTGTTCCAATTGCTAAACCTCCCTTTATGCCACCAAAATAAACATGAAACATTTTATATAAGTCGTCTGCAATACCTGACTCAGATATCATATAACCCATATAAATAAATAGAGGCAAAGTTAGCATTGGATACCACTTAAATAATTTCCATGATGCTGTGTAAGGCATTTGCACAGCACCATCTCCCCAAAGTAATAATGCTGCCATTGCTGCTACAAAACCAATAGCTCCAAAAACTCTTTGACCAGTTAGCAACATTAGCAACATTGTTGCAAACATCGTAATTGCTATCATTTCATAACTTACATAATCTGCTATCATTTAATCTCCAGATTAAAAGTTTTTGCTAAATCTTTGAAAAAAATTGAAATAGATTGCAGCAACATTAGCAAAATGCCGAATAACATAACAGTTTTTATAGGCCAAACATAAGGAGCCCATGCTGTAAAGAGCCTTTGGTTAGTTTGAATAGTATATTGTAAGCTTGAGTATGCGCCTATTAACAAAATCACAAGATAGGTAATTAAAAAAACACTAGTCAAAGTATCGAGTAAAGCTTTAGTCCTATCATTAAGTCTACTATATATTAAATCCATTCTAACATGATCATCAGATAGAAGAGAATACCCACCACCTAATAAATAGTAACCAGTCATGACAAACTGTGCCATTTCAATTATCCATATTAGAGGTATGTTAATTATATTACGTGTAACAAATGATAAAATTAAAATAAACATCATTACAAACACGAGGTACATAGTTGCCCTACCTGTTTTAAGACTAATATAATCTATAAATTTAATGTAATATTTAATTATATTTGGCATGTTTTTGTGATAGAGAATAATTACAGATTAAACAAATATTTTCAAACAAAGAATTATGAAACTTTATAAAAATTATATTGACGGTAAATGGATAGAGAGTGAATCTAAAGAAATTATTCAAGTTGATGATCCTGCAACAGGTAAAATTATAGGAGAAATTTCTTGCGCAAAAAAGAATGAAGTAGACCTTGCAGTATCTGCAGCAAAAGCAGCATTTAATTCAAGAGTACTAGTTGACATGCCTTTGCTCGAAAGAGCAAAACTGATGCACCGCATTGCAGATGAAACAAGAAAGATAGCTGATGAAGGTGGAAAAATGCTTTGCTATGAAAATGGTAAAATGTTGGGTGCAGCAATAAAAGAATTTAATGATGTAGCTGATATGTTTGATTATTATGCTGGTCTGACTGATAAACTTGAAGGTAAAACAATTCCTGTCTCACCTACTATTTTTGATTATACTGTTTTAGAACCATTTGGTGTTTCTGCACATATTGTTCCATGGAACTTTCCAATATCAATGGTTGGTAGATCTCTTGCATGTTCCTTTGCAACAGGAAATTCAACAATTGTAAAAACTGCTGAACTAACACCTCTTTCGGCAACATTTTTTGCAAAAGCAATTGAAAATGCAGGTGTTCCAAACGGGCTTGTAAATATAATTTGTGGATATGGAAATGAAGCTGGTTCTTATTTAGTATCACATCCAGATGTAAATCATGTTGTATTTACTGGTTCGGTTTCTACAGGAAAAAAAATATTACACTCATGTGCAGATAAAACAATTCCAGCAGTAATTGAGCTTGGTGGAAAATCAGCGGGCATAGTTTATGAAGATGCTGATCTTGATCAAGTTATAGACAGTGCACGTCATGGTATTTTTGGAGTTGCTGGTCAAATATGTACAGCCATGTCACGATTGGTAGTTCATAAATCAGTTAAAAATGAATTAATAGAAAAACTTGTGGATTTGAGTAAGTCTCTTAAAGTTGGGCCTGGGTACGAAAAAGATACAGGACTAACACCAATTATTTCAGAAAAGCAACTTGAAAAGGTTGAGGGTTATGCTCGTTCTGGTGTTCAGCAAGGGGCAGAAGCTGTTCATGGTGGAAAAAGAGCTGATCGTGAAGGATATTTTATGGAAGCGACAGTTTTAAATAATGTCAAACAAGACACATCAGTAGCTAGAGAAGAAATATTTGGTCCTGTTTTATCAGTTCTTGAATATGAAGATCAAGATGAGGCAATTCATATTGCTAATGATACTGATTTTGGATTAGGTGCGGGAGTTTTCACTAAAGATCTAAAAAAAGCATCATGGACTGCAAGTAAATTAGAGTCAGGACAGGTTTATGTTAATAAATGGTTTGCAGGCAATCATGCAACTCCATTTGGAGGTTACAAACAATCAGGCTATAGTAGAGAAAAAGGTGTAGATGCCCTCAAATCATATCTTCAAGTTAAAAACGTGGGAATTAGTTTAGACTAATTAAATCGATTAGGTTTAAATGGCTCAATATTAATATTTGGCACTCTATCATTACATAATGAATTAATTATTTTTCCAGTTACTGCTCCGAGAGTCCAACCAATGTGTTGATGTCCAAATCCATATATTATATTTTTACTTTTTTCTGATTGGCCTATCACTGGTAATGAATCAGGTAGCGTTGGTCTAAATCCTAACCAAGTACTTTTAACTTCATTTAGTTGTGGTAATAATTTTCGTGCCTGAATTTCAATCATTTTTGTTCTTTTTTTATTTTCTGGTTTATGTAAACCTGCAATTTCTACTGTACCAGCTGCTCTTAGGCCTTCTTCAAGTTGAACGAGATAAAAACCACTTTGTGACCAACCTATAGGTCTTTTTATTAAATCATTATTATTAAATAAAACATGATATCCTCTCTCAGTATCTAATGGAAAATCATCTCCGTAGTTTTTTGTCAAAATCTTTGACCATGCTCCAGTACAAACAACCACTTTATCAAAATTATCAGTAGTTTCATCATAACTAAGCCCGACCCCCACCTCATTAGGTGAAATATTTTTAACACTCTTTTTGTAAAAATTTCCTCCATTATTAATAAAAGACTCAAATATTTTGTTACTTATTTCTTGAGGATTAGTCGTATGTCGAGATCCCATAAAAAGCTGACCATTATAAAAAACTGAAGCAAGATTTGGCTCCATATCTAAAATTTCTTTTTTAGATAAAATTTTTATTTTAACTCCATTATTTTCTCTTACAGTATTTGAAATTTTTGCTTTTAAAAATTCATTTTCATTTTGATATAAGTATAAAGCCTCTTCATTGTTAATATATTTTGAAACATCTACATCATTAAAAATCTCATCATAACTAGTACTAGCATTATTTAATAAGTTGCCCAAAGAATTTGAAATATATTCAACTTTATTAGCCGTGCAATTTTGTAAAAATTTATAAGCCCAACTAAAATTTTTAAAAACATGTAAAAAATCTACTGCAAGTGGTCCATCACTTTTTAAAAGCATTGTAGGTATTTCTTTAAATAAATCTGGAGAATTCACTGGAACACAGGCGTAATCCGCAAATGTACATGCATGACCATAACTCGTCATAGTGCCAGGATCGTTTCTATCAATAAGGGTAACTTTAAAGCCTGATTTATTCAAAAAATATGCTGAGCATATGCCAACTATTCCAGCACCTACCACAGCAATATGCGGCTTAATCATACTATTTTATCTCGGTTTAATACCGCGCAATCGTTCTGATCTTCTTCTTAATAATTCTACAGTAGTAAGTAAGAATATAGATAGAGCTACCAGACAAGTAGCCATACATAAAATTACAGGACTAATTTCTTGTCTAATTCCAGCCCACATTTGTTTTGGTATGGTTAATTGATCCAAGCTGGCCATAAACATAACTATAACAACCTCATCAAATGAAGTTATAAAAGCAAACAACGCTCCAGAAATTATACCTGGCAAAATTAACGGCATTATAACTCGGAAAAAAGTTTTCACAGGTCTTGCTCCAAGACTTTGGGCAGCTTTAACCATGTTCATATCAAATCCAACTAAGGTTGCTGTTACAGTAATCACTACAAAAGGTGTAGCCAAAGCCACATGAGCAAGAATTACTCCAGTAAAAGTATAAACTAAGTTTATTCTTGCATAAAAAAAGAACATTCCCGCAGCTGTTATTATTAGTGGCACAATCATTGGTGAAATTAAAACTGCCATTATTAATCCTTTGAACGGCATATGAGGTCGACTTAATCCTAAGGCAGCAAGTGTTCCAAGGGCAGTTGCAATTACAGTTGCAATAATACCAATAAAGAAACTATTTACTGTTCCTATCATCCATTTATTTGAACAAGGAACTGTAGATGAAACAACATCAGCGCTGCAATCTCCTATCATATTTCTATACCATCTAAAGGACCAAGCTTCAGGATCAGGTGGCCATGCTAACATTCCATCGGTAAATACCATGAAAGGTGATACGCTAAATGAAATAGGTACAATAGCAATCAAAGGAGCAACAAGGAAAAAGAAAACAACTCCACAAAAGAATAAGTATAAGTAATAGTATGTTTTTTGAACAGGTGATGCGTAACTTGGTAATGCCATATCTATCCTAACTTAATATTATCTATTCCAACAATTTTATTATAAAGCCAATAGAAAACTAACATGACTGCAAGTAGTATAGCTCCTAAAGCTGCACATAAACCCCAGTTCAATGTAGTTTTAAGATGAAAAGCTATCCAGCTTCCAATTAATTTTCCATCTTTTCCTCCTACTAGTTCAGGAGTAATAAAATAACCAATTGCTAAAACAAAAACTAATAGGCCTCCTGCGCTCATACCCGGTATAGTTTGAGGCAAATATACTTTCCAAAAAGCAAGTGCTGGTTTTGCGCCTAAATTTTGAGCAGCTCTCATATGACTTTTTGGTATTACCTTCATCACACTATAAAGTGGCAAAATCATAAAAGGTAATAGTATTTGAGTCATTGCAATTAATGTTCCTGTTTCGTTATAAACCATTTGAAGTCTACCATCATCACTCAATACACCGAGCCATACTAGTACACCATTAATAACTCCTTTTTGTTGAAGCATCACAATCCATGCTGTTGTCCGAACAAGCAAAGATGTCCAGAATGGAAGAAGTACAAATATCATCAGAAGGTTACTGTAACGCAAAGGTAGGTTTGCTAATAAGTGAGCTACTGGAAAACCTAATATTAAACAAAAGAAAGTTACATAAACGCTTACTTTTAAAGTCTTAAACCATGTTTGAACATAAATTCTTCTTTTCTCATCCTGCATGATGACGTTTTGATCTTGATCATATGTTCGGTCAATTGCATTCCAATAATAAATTGGTGTCTGTTTATTTACCATTTGAGACATTGAGTACCAAAATGTTGGATCACCCCAATCTTTGTTTATCTCAATAAGGGTCTCTTTATAAGACTCAGGAACCATCCCTTTCCTTGTCATTTTTTTAATTTCTCTAGAAGTTTTTTTAATCAAACTTTTCCAACCTGATTTAGAATAATTCATTCTAGTTAAAGCTCTACCAATTTGAATTTTCTCTCCAGTAGCTAGTTCTTCAAAAAGAGTTCGATATACTACTTCAGGTGGAAGCTTATCTTTTTCTCTATCCCATTTGTTGAACTCTTCAAATGTTTTTGGAAATACAGTATTGATTTGAGCATCGTCTACACTTCTTAAAAGCATATCTCCAATAGGCATTACAAAAGTAACAAAAATAAAAAGCAGCAAAGGAAATACTAAAAGGAAAGCTCTTATTTTATTCTTTCTTTCGGCTTTTTTTAAACTTTGCTTAAGCGGAATACCATCAGTTGTAAGTAGCTGTGTAGTAGAAATAATAACCTCCAAATTAAAAAGGCGAGAATAAATCTCGCCTTTTAGTTAAATTAATATTGTAACTTAATCAAGCTTAGTTACCCATCCATGCTGCATAACGCTCATTAATTTCAGCACCATAATCAGACCACCATTGTGGATCACTTACGATCGAAACTTTTAAACGCTCAGGCGTATTAGGCATATGAGGCATAATATCTACACCACCTGGTCCCCAAGGCTCATTGTTTTGAATGATTGGAATACCAGAAGCTCTCATAGGTCCATAAGTAATATATTTTGCTTGTTCAGCTTGAGATTCAGGTGAAGAAGCATGCATCATGAAATCAAGAGCAGCATCTCTGTTAGGAGCACCAGTAGTAAGACATAGATACTCTTGATCTAACACTTGACCTTCCCAAATATATTCAAAGTTTTCACCTTCAGCTAGGTTAGCTGCACCAACACGACCATTATAGGCAATTGCCATTACAACTTCACCACTTTTTACTAATTCTAATGGTTTTGATCCTGAAGACCAGAAAACAACGTGATCCTTGATAGTATCTAATTTAGCAAAAGCTCTATCAAGCGCACCAGTTTGGTTAGCTAGAACTGTAGGAACTGCCGTTGGCTTAACACCATCAGCAACCATTGCTTTTTCAATTATACCAGTTGCCCAAGTATGGATACCTCTTTTGCCAGGGAATTTTTCCACGTCAAAAAAGTCTGCCATGCTGCTTGGCTTATCACCAGGGAAAGCATCTGGATCATAGAACACTACGTAAGTCCAGAAAATTTGTGGAACACAACAATCCCAACCAGAGTGATACTCTAGACCATTGTTTTCCATATCTTCCAACATTGACTCACCGTCAGGTCCTGGAACAGAACTAGAAGCGATCTCAGATGAAATGTCTTCGAACAAACCTTCATCACAACCAGTGATTGCATCACTTGGAAGCACGTCTACTAAGTCCCAAGTTACGTTACCACTTTCAACTTGCGCTCTTACTTCACCTAGACCGCCGTTATAGTTCTCAAATTGAATTGAGCTTGGATCTGAGTAAGTATCAGCATAAGCTTTTTGTTGACTTTCTGTGTAAGCACCACCCCACGAAGCAACCGTTACTGCTTTAACAGCAAAAGATGAAACTAGAAGTGAAGCAAACAAGAATGCTTTAATAAATTTTGACATATGTTCCTCCTATTCGTTGGTTAATCTTAAGATTATATGTCTATCGATAGCCCCCTAATAACATGATGAAATTATAAAAAAAAGTACTAAAATACCGCAGAATACTTACAATAAAACTAATTTAGAGGATCTAAAGCTCTTATATCATCAGGATTCCAGTTAAGTTTAATAGAGTCTCCTTCATTATAGTTAAAAGATCCTTCATTTGGTACTTTAACAATAAACTCGTTATTTCCACACACATCTAATCGAACCCTGATATGATCACCTAAATATATTAACTCTTCAACTTTTCCTGTGAATACATTTTCCCCGCTTCCATCTGAACCTAATGATACTCTTTCAGGTCTGACAGAGAGTTGAGTTTTATCTCCAACACCACCAACATTAACTTTAAGAGCTTTTACAATACCTGCTCCTTTTTCAAGTTCTACAGAACAATAATTATTTTCCATACTCTTAATTGTTCCTGACATTCTATTATTCTCACCGATAAATTGAGCAACAAAAGAATTTTCTGGTTTTTCATATAATATATCTGGCGTTGATAATTGCTGCACAACTCCATCATTAAAAACTGCTATTCTATTAGACATCGTTAAAGCTTCACTTTGATCGTGTGTTACGTAAACGACTGTAATTCCTATTCTGTCATGAATATGTTTGATCTCATATTGCATCTGTTCTCTTAAATTTTTATCTAATGCTCCAAGGGGCTCGTCCATTAAAACAAGTCTTGGTTCAAAAACAAGGGCTCTTGCCAGCGCAACTCTTTGTTGTTGACCTCCAGATAACTGCGCAGGAAAACGAGTACCAAAGTCACCAAGCTCAACCATGTCGAGAGCCTTTTGAACTTTTTCTTTAGTCTCTTCTTTTGATAATTTTCTAACTTCGAGTGGAAATGCTAAATTTTCTTGCACAGTCATATGAGGGAAAAGAGCATAATTTTGAAAGACCATTCCAATTTCTCTCTCATATGGTGGGATTTTACTAATTGGCATTCCATCTAAAAAAATTTCTCCATTCGTTGGAGTCTCAAATCCTGCCAACATCATAAGCGTGGTAGTTTTGCCAGAACCAGAAGGGCCAAGCATAGTTACAAACTCACCCTTGGCGATATCTAAATTTAGATTTTTAACTACTAGCACTTCCCCATCGTAACTTTTGTCAATTTTTTCAAATTTAACAAAGGTTTTTTCTGACTCAAAATTCATATATTGATTATTTTTTTGTTGTTGGACTGTGAATACCTGTCATAAGTGCATTAGTCAAAAAAAAATTTAAATTATATGAATATTTTGGGCATAATATTTGCTTTACTTGCTGGTGTTTTTTTTGGAATTATTGGTCCCATTACAAAAACTGCTTATAATCTAGGAGCCGGTATAGGCCTTGCTATCTTTTTACGATATATTGTTGCGTTAATAATAGTCTCTCCCCTAATTCCAAATCAACAAAACTTATTCAATATTTATAAAAATAATATACGTGATTTTTTACTGATCACTGTTGCCTCCATAATGCTAACCACAGGATTATTAATTTCAGTTACATATATTAATGTTAGTCTAACAATAATAATATTTTGTACCTATCCAATTTTGGTCTTGTCGATATCTATTTTTATAACCAAAGAAAAAATAAAAAATGTTATCAAATTTTTATTTTTTACAACATTTATTGGATTGTTTCTTGCATTAAGTCCCTCAACTGATGACTTAAAAATTGAAGGAATTATTTTTGCTTTGATTGCATCATTGGGTGCTGCAATCATGATAGTGACTAATCAAACAATGTCTAAAAAAAATATTTCCCCTATTCCAATCAATATTTTTATTAATTTTTTTAACACAATATTCTTTTTTATTATTTTAAATTTATTCTACGAGATAGACACCGACATCAATCTCAATGCATTTTTAATTCTATTAATTCCTTCTTGTTCTTATGCAATTGCTTTATTTCTTCAATTACTTGCAATACCAAGAATTGGTCAAACGAATACAGCTTTATTTTTATATCTTGAACCAATAACAGGTATATTTGGAGCAGTAATACTTCTTAATGAGTCCTTAACTTCAATGCAGTTATTTGGTACTGCAATTGTCTTAATCAGTCTTGCATCTTCAACGTTTGTAACAAGAAGAACTTAAAAATGATTGGTCATAAATTTAAACCAGTTTTTTCCAGCTATTTTATTTGCAGTTTTTTCATTAATTCCATTTGAAATCATTTCAGTTAAAAAACTAGATAAGTCTTCTGGTTTAGAATACCACGATGCGGGTTTAGGCCAATTAGCATTTTTATCCTTTGACTCGCCATAATCAATTTTTTTAGTCCATTTACCATTACGCATCCACATTACTACTTCATCTGGCCAATTAACGCATAAATCTGATCCTATACCAATGTTATCTTCTCCAATCATATTAACTAGTTGTTTAATCATGTCACAAAAATCTTCTAACTTACAATCTCCATGATTTTTTAAATGATACGGGTAGACGCTTAGACCAATAAAACCATTTTTATTTGCTAATTTTTTTAATACAACATCATCTATGTTTCTAATTGATTTATGAAAAAAAATTGGGTTTGCATGAGATATGGCCACAGGTTTTTTTGATAAATTAATAGCATCTAAACATGTTTGTCTTCCTGCATGACTTAAATCTACTATCATGCCTAGTCGATTCATTTCTTCAATCACCATTGCACCAAAACGAGATACGCCAGAATCATTTTTTTCATAACATCCACCTGCTAAAGGTGTTTGATTATTGTATGTTAATTGCATGAAACGCAAACCTCGTGAAAAAAATTTTTCTACTAAAAAAATATCATTTGCAATTGGTGCTGAATTTTGAAAACCATAAACGATACCAACTTTATTTTTTTCTTTTGCCACAAGTATGTCAGATGATTTTTTAACATGCATTAAAATATCATTATTTGATTGAATTAAATCATCCCAATAATTCATTTTCTCAAACGACTCATGAGTATCCTCCCAATATACTAAAGTTGCGTGAATAGCTGTTAAACCTCCTGCATGAGCTTTTTCAAATAAGTCTCTATTCCAATTTACATATTCAAGACCGTCGATGAGTATATTGTCCATTTCCATATATAATTTAACTTCTAATAGTGAAAAAAATGATAATTCACTATATATATTTGTATATGTTGCAACAAAGTATGAATTCTTCAGAAATTATGACCCTTGATAAAATGGGCTCTAGATACCCTTCAAGGTTAAGTTTTTCTAGAAGCATGCTTAGAAGATTATTGTTTGATAATTGGAAAATTTCTAAATCAAAGTTTGATCTAGATGATAATGGTTATGGAACAGTTGTTTATGAAATTAAAATAAATAATAATATTTATTCTTTAGTTTGTTTTTCACAGCATCTTGATAGTGCTGACAGAAGTGACAGAGTAATTGCAGAAAAATGGGATACTGCCTATTCTTTAATCAACGGAAAATTAGATGATGATGAACTTAATAGATTAAGAAAAAATGTACCACTTCAAGAGTCAGGGCGCAATTCTCCCAAAGAATTAATTTTAAGTAGAGCCAATAAAAGTGTTCGTTTATTTGAATATGTCGTCAATTGCTTATCTAATGGTAAGCAACCTGAAATTAATGAAATAAATAAAGTTGGATATCTCTTAAGAACAACGGCTGTTTACGGTAGTGGAAAATTTGGGCTATCAGACTTTGCAAATACTAAAGCAGTTACTGAATTTAACCAACCATTTAGAGCTGAAATGCTTGCAGTTTATATTATAAGAGAATTTAGTGTTGAGTTGGTAGAACATGTAGCTAAAAAACAAAACCCTAGCAAAGCAATTACTCTTGAAAACAATATCAAACAACACTTAGGCATTGGTAATTCAACGGGTTTAGGGATGGCACCTTTCATCATTAAACATCCAAAATTAATCAATAAGTGGATGAAACAGTATACTCATTCTCTAGATAATATCGTCAATAAAAATGTAGACGTAGAAAAACTTAATACTTATTTTCAATTACTTGAAAAAGCTCTTCTTTACTTAAGAGAGGTTACAACATTTGATGAATACCAAATTACAAAAAATTCAAAAACAGTTGAAGATTTAAAAAAATATATAAGTTATATTAAAAAATTGCAAAAGGAAAAATTTACTAATTTAAAGTGGATTGATCTAATAAAATTTACCTCCAATAAATGTAATTATGATACGCAAGAAATTGCTAAGGTTCAGTTATTAGAACTTTATCCTGAAATTTCTGAAGAGTTGGCAGAAGATATGTCGGATGTTGAAGAGATGGGAATTAATGAGTCTCAAACTTTGAAACAATTAAATGCAATTATTGAAAAAAATTACCAGTGGGCTTTGAAAGTTGATTTTTCTAACAAAAATAACGATTACCTATTCTGGTATATTTCAGCAGCAAAACTCGAGCCAAGATTAGGTGAAAGATATAATGAAGAGGGTAGTGAACTGGAACAAAATCTTGGTATTGCAAAAATGGTTCAAAAACTTCACACATTAATACAAGAAGAAAATTTTGATTTATCTGTTGCTGAATATTTAGCTCTAAATCCTGAATTCAGAGGTATTATTAGAAGAATTCAATCTCTTGAACAATATCCATTTGCAGAAGTACAAGACAATATTTTATCAAAAAAAACAATACCTATTAATATGCTAAGATTTAAATTATCTTTTTTTGGAGCAAATAGATATGACCCAAAATCAGATAGATGGCTTCGTGTGAGTTTTTTTTCAGGTGCTCCTTTTCTATCAACTTTAAATGCGAAGAATGTTGATAGCTGGGGTTTTGCAACGATGAGTTCTTATAATTAATTTGTGAGTTACTCGTATTATGAAGTATACACAAATGCTAAAAGAGCATTTTCAGGCCTTGGTTTTCCCTATGGAGCTGATGAGGATGCAGCATTTATAATTAGTTGGTTAGAGGCATTCGAATTAAAAGGTATCCAATTATTTTCTAATATTCAAAAAAAAATTGATGGTAATTTTAATGGGGCGTTAGAAAATAATAAATTAATTAGCAAAATTGATTTAAAAAAAAGATCTAGCCTCATGATCGGGCCAGGTTTGATTGATCTATTAAATTTTCATACATCAAAAAAAAATGAAATAAAAATAGAAATACAAAATTGCTCTGATCCTCTTTTTTTGATACCACTTTTGTACAGAAGTATTAAGAAGAATATTTTTTCAAAAATTACTAATCAAAATAAAACTTATGCAGTTTTAGATAAAAATGAGATTTTCATTCATGATAATTTAAAAAATAATCATTGTGCAAATTTTATTTTAAACCTGTCCACAAATGAATATCAAATACCGAATGGAGAAAAGACTTCAGATTATAAAATATTAAATATAAATTTATCAAAAGGACTAAGTCCCAAGCAGTCTAGCTGGGATAATATTTCAGATTTAGCATTTAGAACGTATGTTCCTGAATCAGAAGAATCTAGGGAAAAAGGAGCTGGCGGAGGTGATGCTAATGATTAGGAGTCTATTCTCTATGCTACTTAGTTGAGGGTAAATAGTAAAACCATTTTTTCAACAAATCGATATAGCACTCATTCTTGCTCTTTAATCTTTTAATTGGTATATTCTATTCAATTATATTAAATAACAAAATATCGTATATGTTATTATTTATTCAATCTTTAGTTGTTAAAAAATATGAAAATTAAAGGACTCAAAATGTTAAAATATATTTTTTTAATTATTTCATTTATCTCAATATCTTTTTATAGCTATGCAGAGACCATAGAAATCGAAATGTTGAATAAACTTGGTAAAGAAAAAATGGTTTATTCTATAAAAGTTGCAAAGATAGATATTGGTGACACAATTATTTGGAAATCAGTAGACAAAGGACATAATGTTCAATTTGTAGAGATGCCAGAAGGAGTTGAAAAATTCAAATCAAAAATAAACAAAGACGTAGAATATAAATTTGAAATTCCCGGAATATACTTATATGTATGCACTCCTCATAAATCGATGGGTATGATAGGTTTAGTGGTGGTTGGAGATGACCTAAGCAATTTAGATAAGATTAAAAAAGCAAAAATGGGAGGTAAGTCAAAAAAAATATTTAAAGAGTTACTAAAAGAACTATAATTTTTTTTGAAAGACTGAATAAATTAGATTTTTCTTATGGTGTTTAGGAAGTTGCTGAACTTTAAATTACTTTTAATAGTTATTTTTTTATTATCATTTAAATCATCTTTTGCTGATAATAAACTATTAATGATAACTGCAGATTATTGCATTTACTGTCAAATTTGGGAAAGAGAAATTGGTGAAATTTATCCCAAGACAGATATTTCCAAAGACTTTCCCCTAGAAAGAATTGAGCTTGATGAACATTCAATAAAAAATGAGCCAAATAATTATGAAACAAAAATTACACCAACCTTTATTTTTTTTAGGGAAAAAGAAGAAATTGGTAGAATTACGGGTTATTCAAGTGCGGAAATGTTTTGGTGGCAAGTAGATGAAATTCTTGATCGTGACTAAAATATTTGTTTGATTTGAATAAATTTAATATTAAATAATAAGTTAATTTTAACATTATTCATACTTTACAAGGATATTAATGAAGTTAAGAAAATTAAAAAAAATTTCAAGGAGAAATGCCCTACAGCTTATTGCTGTTTTTACAGGAACTGCAGTATTTCCCTCAATATCATTTGCCCAATCTAATCAAGCCTTAGATAGAATAAATGAAATTACAAATGGATTGGGAGCAACTGAAAGTGATATTTGGTTAGACTTACCTGAAATTGCAGAAAATGGTAATCAAGTAAAAGTTAGTTTTGAAATGGACAGCCCTATGACTGAAACTGATCATATTAAAACTGTGTATATTTTAGCAGACGGAAACCCCTCACCAAATGTTGCGAAATTCTCTTTCACACCAGAAATGGGATCGTGTTCTGCAACAACAAGAATGCGCTTATCAAAAACACAAAATGTCTATTTATTAGCTGCAAATAATAATGAGCAATATTTTATGACCTATGCAAAAGTTAAAGTCACAATTGGTGGATGTGGCGGATAATAAGGAGTAATTATGTCTTCGATTAAACCAAGAGTTAAAGTACCAAAGGAAGTATCAATTGATGAGATTGTAGAAATTAAAACATTAATTAGACACCCTATGCATAGTGGCAGAATGAAAGATCCTGAAGGACAAACAATCCCAAGACAAATAATTAATTCTTTTAGTGCTAAATTTAATGGTAAAGAGGTTTTCCAAATGGATCTTGAGCCTTCTATATCAACTAACCCATATATTGTTTTTCAATATAAGGTTAAAGAAAGTGGTAAATTTGATTTTGAATGGCTAGACGATAATGGTGAAAAATATTCAATTTCCAAAGAAATGATTGTTTCTTAATTGTGAAAAAAAATAAAAAAAAAGAATTATCTACATTTAAAAAAATCAACCGTAGAGACCTAATAATTGGTGCGTCAAGTATTGGAGCTTTTTCATTGACTCCAAAAAAACTTTTATCAGAAGAGGCAAATCCTGAAAACTTACCACCGAACCTTCCAGAGTGGACTCAATACCTTGGTGACGGTGTAGATGTAAATCCTTACGGCATGCCTTCTGAATTTGAGGGACATGTTATAAGAAGAAATGTTGAGTGGCTTACAGCAAGTGCTGAATCTTCAGTTAATTTTACTCCATTACAAGATCTAGAAGGAATTGTAACACCAAATGGCCTATGCTTTGAAAGACATCATGGAGGTGTTTCAGTAATTAATCCTCAAGACTTTAGATTGATGATCAATGGCTTGGTAGATCGAGAAATGATATTTACTCTTGATGACTTAAAACGTTTTCCTCAAACAAATAAATTTTATTTTCTTGAGTGTGCTGCAAATGGTGGGATGGAATGGAGAGGATCGCAATTAAATGGCTGCCAATACACATTTGGAATGGTTCATAATGTTCAATACACAGGTGTTAAATTATCAGATCTTCTTTTAGAGACAGGGTTAAAAGAAAAAGCCAAGTGGGTTTTAGCGGAAGGCAGTGATTCATCAGGAATGACACGTTCTATTCCTATAGAAAAAATTTTAGATGATTGTATCATTGCATGGGCAATGAATGGAGAAGCATTAAGACCTGAACAAGGTTATCCGGCGCGCCTCGTAGTTCCTGGTTGGGAAGGTAATATGTGGGTAAAATGGATTAGACGACTAGAGTTTGGTGACAAACCTTATATGACTAGAGAAGAAACCTCTAAATATACAGATTTGTTAACAAGTGGAAAAGCTAGAATGTTTACATGGGTTATGGATGCTAAATCGGTCATAACTTCTCCAAGTCCTGAAAAACCAATACTTGCAAAAGGATTGCATCAATTAAGAGGTCTTGCTTGGTCAGGCAGAGGTAAAATTAAACGTGTAGACGTTTCCATTGATGGTGGTAAGAATTGGAAAACTGCTCAACTGCACTCACCAGTCCTAAGCAAATCATTAACTAGATTTACTTTACCATTTGAATGGAATGGTGAGGAATTACTGCTACAATCAAGAGCAATTGATGAGACAAATTACGTACAACCAACTATTAGTGAGCTTCAAAAAATTAGAGGGGTGAATTCAATTTATCATAATAATTCAATTGCAACTTGGCTAGTCTCAAAAAATGGAAAGGTTGATAATGTTAGGCTTGGTTAGATGCATACTAGGCTTTTCATTAATAATATTTATAGCAAATACAGCTACAGCAAGTGATAGAAAATTCAATTTAGGGCAGATTGCTTCTTCTGAAGAAGTGGCAGGATGGGATATTGATGTAAGGCCTGATGGGTTTGGCGCACCAATTGGAAGTGGGACTGCTTTTTCTGGAGAGGAAATATATGCTGAAGTATGTGCAGCATGCCATGGTGATTTTGGTGAAGGGGCAGATAGGTGGCCTCCTCTCGTTGGAGGTGAAGGAAGTTTAGCTTCACATGATCCAGAGAAAACTACTACAAGTTACTGGCCCTTTGCTTCTACAATCTTTGATTATATTTATAGAGCAATGCCATATGGTGAAGCTCAATCCCTATCTTATGATGAAACGTATGAAATTGTAGCCTATCTTCTGTATATGGGTGACATAATCGAAGAAGATTTTGTTTTATCAGATAAAAATATTGGTGAAATAGAGATGCCAAATAAAGATGGTTTTTTATTACCTGATCCAAGACCAGACATCATGAATACACATGGGAATCCTTGTATGACTAATTGTCAAGTATCTACAAATATTATTGGAAAAGCTAGAGATATTGATGTAACTCCAGAAGACGAATAGTTATTAAAGGTAATTATTTGAGAGTAACATAATGCAATCGAGGCGAGAATTTCTTCAATTAGCTACAATTACAGCAATGTTGATTGGGGGGAAAAGTTGGAGCGCAGTTGCCGCTAAACAAGAAATTTCTGAAAATGATCTTTTAAAATTTGACTCAAAAGGTCAAATTACTCTACTGCATATAACTGATATACATGGCCAACTTAAACCTGTTTTTTTTAGACCACCATCAGAAAATTTTGGCATTGGAAAATACGAAGGCATTCCTCCTCATCTTGTTGGAAAAGTTTTTTTAGATTATTTTGGCATTGAGCCCAACACACCACTTGCATACGCACATACTATGCTGGACTACATTCCATTAGCTAGAGAGTATGGCAAACTGGGGGGATTAGATAGAACAGCTAGCTTGATTAAAAACATCAGGGCTGAAAGAGGAGAAGACAAAGTACTTTTATTAGATGGTGGTGATACATGGCAAGGTTCATACACTTCTTTAAAAACTCAAGGAGAAGATATGTTAGAAGCAATGAACCTCTTAAAGCCAGACGCTATGGTAGGTCATTGGGAGTTTACACTTGGCCAGGATCGTCTCAGTGAACTAATTGATAAAATAGATTTTCCATTTCTTGGCGGAAATGTTTTTGATACAGAATGGGATGAACCTGTCTTTGAAAGTACATCTTATTTTGAAAAAGGGGGTGTTAAAATTGCTGTTATAGGGCAACACTTCCCATATACTCCTATTGCTAATCCAAGGTACTTAGTTGAGGGTTGGTCTTTTGGAATAAGACCAGAAATCATTCAAAAAAATATAAATAAAGCAAAAAAGAATGGTGCTGAAGTAGTGGTTTTATTATCGCATAATGGGTTCGATGTAGATCAGAAATTAGCGTCTATTCTAGATAATGTTGATGTTGTGTTAACTGGACATACTCATGATGCTATTCCAAGAGCAATTAAGATTAAAAATACTTTACTTCTTTCATCTGGATCTCATGGTAAATATTTAGGAAGGATTGACTTAAAAGTCGACAATGGCAAAGTTGTTGATTTCTCATCAAATTTAATACCGATTTTTTCAGATGTAATTCAGCCTGATCCAGAAATGACGCGATTGATTGATAAAATTAGAGAACCATATGAAGAAGAATGTAACCGTGTCGTCGGAGCAGCTGAAACTTTACTTTATAGAAGAGGTAATTTTGGTGGACCTTGGGATAGTGTTATATGTGACGCAATTATTCAGGAAAGAGATACAGAAATTTCATTAAGCCCAGGTTTTAGATGGGGAACAACTTTATTGCCAGGTCAAAAGATAACTATTGATGATATTTATTCGCAAACTTCAATGAATTATCCAGAAGTGTATAGAACTGAGATGAGTGGTGAGACTATAAAAAATCTTTTAGAAGACGTATGTGATAACATATTTAATCCAGACCCTTTTTTCCAACAAGGGGGGGATATGGTTAGAGTCGGAGGAATGACTTATACTTGCCAGCCTAAGAACACAATGGGAAATCGAATAAGTGATTTAAAATTAATTAATGGTGAAAAAATTGAGTCGCAAAAAAAATATACTGTTGGAGGTTGGGGATCAATAAATCCTGAAGTTGAAGGACCTCCTATTTATAAATTGTTAGAAAATTATGTATCAAATGAAAAAATTATTAAACCAAAATATAATAATCCAGTAACAGTGAAGGGAATTTAAAAAGGCGGCTAGTAGCCGCCTTTATCTGTTTCTATTAATTAAGAATTTTAAGAAAACATGTCCGCAGTCATACCATTGTACCAATCTATAGATTCTTGGTAGTTAGCTGCTCTTGTTTCACTAGTATCATCAGCTTGTGAAATAAATTTACTTTCAACATCAATAGCTTCTGCACCAGCAACATAACTCGCTCCAACTTTAACATCATCATCAGGAGCAATTAGTGACCAGCAGGTATTTGAATAACGAGCATCAAATACTTTACTTCCTGTCAAAGCACCTCTGATATGATTAGCTGCTACTTTGGCTTGGCTGTTTGCTGAAAAACCTGACTTAGGCATTGATTTAGCTACAGATGCATCACCTAAAACATAAATATTTTCATCTGCTTGAGATTGCATAGATGCAGGAACAATAGGACACCAATCACCATTGTTAACGCCTGCTGCCATTGCAATAGCGCCAGCTCTTTGAGCTGGGACAACACATGCAGCGTCAGCTTTAAATGTATCTAAATCTGTTTCAAACTCCATTGTAGAAGCATTTACATTTTTAAGCCCGCCATGATCCTCTGAACTAATCCACTCTATCATGCCTGGATAATGTTTTTGCCATCCTGCCTCAAATAAACCTTGTTTAGAAAATTTAGGTTTAGGATCTAAGATAACAATTTTTCCTGTAGGATTTGATTGTTTAAATTGATGAGCGATCATAGACACTCTTTCATATGGTCCAGGTGGACATCTATATGGATTAGGTGGAGGAACCATTACAAAAGTTCCACCTTGTTTCATGTTCATAACCTGATTTCTCAATAACTGAACCTGTGTACCAGACTTCCATGCATGAGGCATTTTATCTTGGACTGCAGCAGAGTATCCATTAATCTTATCATATTTAAGATCAATACCTGGTGAAATAACAAGTTTATCATACGAAAGATGTTCGCCAGAACCTAATTTGACCTTTCTAGCAACTGCATCAACTGAAACAGCCCACTCATGAACTACGTTAACACCTTGGTTTACAGCTAGCCCATAGTAATTATGTCCTATAGAAGCGTAATTTCTAAATCCACCTAAATAAATATTAGAAAAAAAACATGTGTAGTATCTCTTTGAAGCCTCAACTAGTGTAACATGAACTGCGCCACCAGAGTCTTTCGCAATATATCTTGCTGCGGTTGCACCACCTGCTCCGCCTCCAATAACTACAACTTTTGGTACAGCACCAAGTGAAATAGATGGAAATGCAAGTGTTCCAACTGAGGCAGCAGCAAGACCTGTAAAAGCACGTCTTGAAATTTTTGACATTTTGTCCTCCCTGTAAATGACTATAAAGATGTTATCAGCTTTTAAGAGTAAGTAAAAGAAAAATGATTATTTTGGCGGTTCTAATTGACTAAAATAAAGAGCTAAAGAGCCAATTTGTTCATCATTAAGTCTCCCAGCGATCATTCTCATAACAGGATTCTCCATCTCTTTTGCTCTGTAAGCAAGCATTAATGCAACGAAAACCTCTGCGTCCATACCATGAATTGCAGGAATACCTTCACTTGCTCCTTTCTGTTGATGACATGACACACATTCAGCACCTAGATATTCTCCATATTCAATATCACCCATTGCAATAATTTGTTGTTCATCTGAAAATGCAAATTTGCAAAAAAATGTTAGTAAAAAAATAACAAATAATAATTTTTTCATATTTATAATTTAAAACAATTCAGCTTTGATTTGTCAATGAGTTAAATATACTAATTCACAATATATTAGTTTACTATATGTAAATCTCTTGAAAGATTACATAAAAGCTCACATCCATTCTCTGTCACATTAATTGACTCACTAACTTCCAAACCCCAAGTATCCATCCACATTCCTGCAATCATATGAAACGTAACATTGGGTTGCAATATCGTCATATCGTTTTTTCTGATAGACATAGTGTGCTCTCCCCAATCAGGAGGATAACCAACTCCTATAGCATAACCAAGGCGCGAGTCTTTTTCGATACCATTTTTTTCTAAGACTGACCAAAAAGCAACAGCAACATCGTGAGCTGTTTTACCAGGTTTAATAGTAGAAATTGCTTGCTCCACTCCCTCATTGGTTATTTTCATGGTGTCTGAAATTTTTGAATCAGGCTTTCCACAATAAACAGTTCTAGATAAGGGACAGTGGTATCGATGCTTAACACCCGCTAACTCAATAATGGTACCCTCATTATTATTAAACAAATTATCTTTGGGTGTTAAATGTGAGGCTGATGCAGAAACTCCACTTGCTAAAATAGTTGTTAAACCTGCATATTCTCCACCTATATTAATTTCTTCATTTCCACCAATAAGACTATTTTGGATTTTTCCAGCAACATAACTCTGTTTAACTCCAGGCTTAATATTTTCGTATGCTGTCATCATTCCAGTTTCAACAAGTTTAGCTCCTTCTTTCATATAATTTATTTCATTTTCAGACTTAATTAATCTTATCCAATTCACTAAAAGTGTTGCATCACTAAAATTAACATTAGGACAGGTTGATGTTAATCTGTAATGATTCTCTGCAGTGTAATAATAAGCATCCATTTCAACCCCTATATTTTTGTTCGCCCAATTATTTTCATGAATAAAAGATGATACAAAATCATAAGGATGTGTTGGTGGTGCTTGAATAAAATCCTCAGGATAATAAATAATATTTTTATCTTGAAGGTAAGTTGTTACCTTTGCTCCTTTAGAGTCTTGTCTCCTTCCAAACCATATTGGTTCACTCAAGTCTAAAGCCACAATTATTCCTTGTGGAACATAAAAAGACCAACCATCATAACCAGTTAAATAATTCATATTTGATGGATCGGTCAGGATGATTACATCCATATTCTTTTGAAACATTATATTTTTTACTTTTGATAATCTGGATAAATATTCTTCTTTAGTAAAAATCATAAATAAATGTTTAGTATGGAAAAAGAATAATGTCTAATAACTTTAACTGTCTATTACTTCATAACCAAATTGAGAAGCTGTCTCGAGCAAAATTTCCCAAATAGATAAAGCGAAACCTCTAGGAATTAAAAGTCTAAATTCTTTCTCACTAAGTCTAAAAAGTTTGACACTTACATGATGAATTGCTGAACTTGCTGATGAATGTATTGGAAAATTATCTAATCGTAGATCAAGAGGTAAATGTCTATTAAGTAATATGTCACTTTTTTCACCTTTAATAGTAATTGAAGTAAAAGCGTGAGATAGCTCTAGTGATGTTCCTAAATTCTCTGGCAAATTAATAGTACTACCTAATAGCAACCATTTAGAAGGCTCCATTCTCCATAGTGAATTGTTGTTTAGTATTTTTCCTCTATTAAAATCAATATTTTTTTGAACTCCTAATTGATCAGAAAAAAACTTTTCTACATTTGGTATTTCATCAGGCCATGCAGCAATTTGCTGAATTATAAGGTTCCGGTTTTCAAAGAGTATAATTTCAATTTTATCTTCAAAAGGATATTTTCCAATATTATACTTTTCTATAATTGCTGAATTTCTATTAAGCATACATTCTCTTACCTTCTGGATCAATCATATGAGGTGATACAACTTTTATTTCCATTTGTTTGTTTCTTACTGGATCTGCACCTATGAGTGTTATATCTTTCCACTTTTCAAGACCTCCTCTAACAAACCCTATTCCAATCCAATGGCCTAACTCTGGCGAATGCGTAACTGACGTTATACGACCAACGCCCTGCCCTTTAATATTATTTTTTTCACAAACAATTGTGCCAGCATTAAAAGTTTCTTTTTCATTTATAGGGAAAAAACCAACTAGCATTTCTCTGTCATCCGCACTTAGAACTCCTCTTTTTCTCATAGCACTTCCAATGTAGGATTTTTTTGTTGATGCCATCTTTCCCAAACCAGCATCATCAATTGTTACTCTTCCATCAAGCTCAGCAGCAGTTACATGTCCTTTTTCAACCCTTAAAGCTCCTAAAGCCTCAAGACCATATAAACAACCATCATATTTTTGAGCACTTTCCCATAATAAGTCCATCATTCCATGAGCATAATCAGACTCAATATACATCTCGTAAGCTAACTCTCCTGAGAAACTTATTCTAACAACTCTACATGGTGTGCCATCTTTGAGTTTAGTTTGTAGTACGCCCATGAAAGGTAAATTATCATTTGTAATTTCACTTGGATCAAAAACACATTCATTCAAAACATCTCGAGATTTTGGACCAGCGATTGCGGCACCTGCCCATTGTTCAGAGACGCTTGTCACATTCACTTTTAGATCTGTCCATCTAGTTTGGAGTAATTCTTCTAACCATGACATCACTTTTGCAGCAGCTGCAGTTGATGTAGTCATAAAGTATTCATTTTCACCAAGTCTCCATGACGTACCATCATCCATCACAATACCATCATCGCGTAACATGATTCCATAACGTGCTTTACCAATTGGAAGTTTAGCAAAGGGGTTTGTGTAAATACGATTTACGAGTTCTGTTGCATCAGGACCTTGAATAGCAATTTTACCCAGTGATGTAACATCACAAATACCAACTGTTTTTCTAACAATTGTTGTCTCCCTAATATATGAATCACTTAATGTTTCATTTTTTTTAGGGTAGTACCAAGGTCTTTGATAAAGGCCAACCTCAATCATTTTTGCTCCATGATCAATATTCCATTGATGCATTGGTGTTACTCTTAAAGGCCTGAAATGCTTTCCAACATTTCTTCCTGTTAAAGCACCTATTGGAACTGGTGTATAGGGTGGTCGAAAAACTGTTGTTCCAACTTGTGGAATAGTTTTATCTAGTTGTTCCGCCATAAGAGATAAACCAATTATATTGCCCATTTTGCCTTGGTCGTTTGCCATTCCTAGAGTGGTGTATCTTTTTAAATGCTCAACAGAGATAAACCCTTCTCTGTGTGCTAACCTTACATCCTCAGCAGTTACATCATGTTGAAAGTCGACAAAACTTTTTGATGGAAATTTATTTGATTTAACTTCAAATAAAGGTTCTATCGGATTTGACCACCCCCCTACTGATGGAAAAGAAATTTCTTTTTTGTGTATGCCAAAAGTATTCATTGCTTCATTGGCACCAACAAAGCCTGACTCTATGCAATTCTTTTCATCCCAAATACCTTTTGCCGATCCTACAACAGAAATATTCTCTTTAATTTCTCCTGGAATGAAACATAAGTTTTCTTGATTCCATGTAGGTTTTATACCTCGGTGAGACACAAGATTAACAATTGGTGACCAGCCTCCTGACATTAAAACTTGATCACAAATAATTGTATTTTTATTTGATAGATCTGTTGTTTTACAAATATCAATACCGTCAATTTTTTTTCTACCATTAATACTGAATGGCAGAGTATTTAAATGAAGATCAATGTCTTTGGATAAATCATGATTGACATTTTCTCTTGAGTCTAAAATTGTAACTTTTGAGCCTGCCTCATGCAATTCTTTAGCTGTTTGATATACAGAGTCATTATTTGTTGAGATGACAATATTATTTCCGGTTAAAACACCATATCTATTTAAATAATGTTTAGATGCGTTTACAGTCATTGCTCCAGGTAAATCATTGTTATTAAATGCAATATGTCTTTCAAGAGCACCACTTGCTACAATGATATGTTTTGCTCTAATTGTCCAAAAACGTTGGCGAGGCAAATTATTATGAGGATTAGGCACATGATCAGTTACTCTTTCCAACGCTCCAATAATAGTATTATCATAAATACCAAAGGCTGTTGTTCTGGGCATGACTCTAATACCACTGCTTTTTAGTTGAGTATTTAAAAGGTAAGGATCAAAATCTTTTTGAGATAAACTATTTCCTCCAAGTAAAGAGTCCTGTTCAATTAAAATAACATCTAATTTATTATTAGCTATTTCTTGAGCTGCAGCAATACCTGCAGGACCAGAACCAATAACAAGTACATCACAAAAATCATTCGCATGTTCGTAGCTATCTGGATCAGGTTCTCTAGAAGCTTTACCCATGCCGGCTGCTTTTCGAATAATTTTCTCAAAAATCATCCAAATTCCAGTGCCCTTACCCCATTCAAATGGCGGTAGACCCATAAATGTTTTATAATAAAAACCAGCTGCAAAAAAACGGCTTAAATAATTATTTACACCTCCAAAATCAAAATTAACATTCGGAAATGCATTTTGACCTGAGGCGTTTAATCCAGAATAAAGTTCTTGTGTTGTTGCACGAACATTCGGATCTCTGCTACTTCCAGATCCAACAGTTACTAAAGCGCCTGACTCTTCAACGCCACAAGACATTACTCCTCGTGGACGATGATATTTAAAACTTCTACCAACTATTCTAACATCATTTGCTAATAGTGCAGAGGCTAGAGAGTCACCTTCATATCCAAAATATTCTTTATTATCCCAATTAAAGCCCAGCACTTTTTCTCTGTTAATTTTACCGTAGTTTTCTTTTCTTAGCGATGTCATGATTTATTTTTTGTAATTTTTTCAATTTGTGGATGGCATGCTTTTACACTTTTTATTTCATGCGTAATCGTAGACCTCTCTACCTCTAACCATAGTCTACAACCATTGGTATGATGCCAAGTTTCTTTTTGCATACCTCTTATATTTTCGCGAAAGAAAATAGCCTTCGTCCACTCTGATACAGGTGCATCTAGTGCTGGATATTTTATAGAAGCATCACCACCGTAAGTGAACTCACTATGATCTCTTTCACCACAATATGGACATTTAATTCTAATCATATCAACCGTGCAACTTTGGATCTGGACCAGCGCCACGCTCATCAATATTAATTCCTTTTTCAAATCTCTCTAAATTATGATTCTGTACATGTTTATGAGGTTGCTCATTAGCTATTAAATCAGCAAAATACCAGCCAGAGGCAGGGCTTGCTTTAAAGCCTCCATAATTCCATCCAGCATTAAGATATAAATTTGATAATGGCGTTTTGCATATGAAAAAAGAACCGTCCATAGACATATCCATCACACCCGCCCAATGTCGTAAAAGACGTATTCTTCCTAAACAAGGCATGATAGCCATAGCAGCCTCAGCACAATCTTGAACAATTGGCAGATTCCCTCTTTGGGCATACGACTTATACCAATCTAAATCTCCACCAAAAACCATACTACCCTTGTCTGATTGAGAAATATAAAAATGAGCTCCACCAACACCGTATACTACAACATGATCTAATAGAGGTTTAATAGACTCTGTAACAAAAGCTTGGAGTTTATGTGACTCAATTGGTAAATTTCCAAGACCTGCCATCTGCCATAAAACAGATGTATGACCTGCGACTGCAAATCCTACTTTTTTAGCTTTAATGGTTCCTCTTGATGTTTCTAAACTCTCAATATTATTTTGAGATCTCTTAACACCTGTTACTTCACAATTTTGTAATATATCAACGCCTAAACTATCTGCAGCTCGTGCATAACCCCATACTGCTGAGTCATGTCTAGCATTACCAGCTCTTCTTTGTACTGCAGCACCCATTATTGGAAATCTTGCATCCTCATAATTTAAATGTGGGATATTTTTTTTAAGAGTTTCTAAGTCCCATAATTCTGCATCCGTTCCATGTAAACGCATAATATTATATCTTCTTGCAGCTCCGTCTCTTGCACCTGGACTGTGAAAAAGCGAAACATGCGCTCTTTGACTAAACATCACATTATAATTTAAGTCATGACTTAAATCTTCCCATAGCTTTAATGAATGCTCATAAAATTCATGATTACCTGGCATCATATAATTCGAGCGAACTATTGTTGTGTTTCGTCCAGCATTTCCACCGCCTATCCATCCTTTTTCAAGAACTGCTATATTTTTTTTATTATGATTTTTTGCTAAATAGTAAGCAGTGGCTAAGCCATGAAGCCCTCCTCCTACTATGATGATATCATATTCTTTTTTTGGTACAGGATCACGCCATTGTCTGTCCCAACTTTTTTGGCCAGTAAAACCATTTTTAAATACATTCCAGGCATTAAAACGTGTCATAAAAAATCCTATATCTTCAAATATTTTGACCTAAATAAAAAGTTTCAGATCTTGAAACAATTTAAAATATACATATATCTTTAGCCATTTAATCCTTATTGTAAATGCGCTATAAATAGACATTTCACATTTGATTTAATAAGAGGAATATTATGACAACTACCGATTTATCCCTGGAAGAAATATATAACTTAGCCTTAAAAACACTCAAATTTAATGGATGTGATGATCTTAACGCAGAAGCTGTTGCCCATACAGTAACGAATGCGGAAAAAGATGGAAGTGTATCCCACGGACTTTTTAGAATTCCTGGATATATTGCTTCTTTAAAAAGTAAAAAAGTTAAAGGTGATGCACGGCCAAAAAATAATTATCTAACTCAAAACGCAATAAGAGTGGAAGGTGATTATGGATTCGCCCCAACTGCTATTGGTGTAGGAATTCCAGCTTTAGTAGAGGTTACAAAAAAACATGGTGTAGGTGTTTTAACTATTACTAATACTCACCACTTTGCTGCTTTATGGCATGAGACCGAGGCTTTAGCAGAAAATGAATTAATTGGCATTGCATGTACTGCTTACAAACCAAGTGTTGCACCCGCTGGTGCAAAAAAACCATTATTTGGAACTAATCCAATTTCCTTTGCTTGGCCAAGAAAAAATAAAACTCCTGTAGTTTATGATATGGCAACTTCAACAATGGCGATGGGTGAAGTACAAGTTGCTGCAAGAGATGGTCATAAAGTTCCATTCGGTACTGGATTAAATAAAGATGGTGAAAAAACAGATAATCCTTCTGAAATAGCTAATGGAGGAGTTCTATTAACTTTTGGTGATTATAAAGGATCTGCGATTGCCATGATGATAGAGTTATTAGCAGCTGGATTAGTTGGTGACTTATTTAGTTTTGAAGCAAAAGAGGCTGACAATAATGATGGTGGTCCTGCACGAGGTGGTGAATTTATAATGGCACTATCTCCAGAATTAATTGCAGGTAATAATTGGAATGATCATGCAGAAAAATTTTTTGAACAAATGAAATCGCTTAAAGGTGTAAGACTACCTGGTGAGAGAAGACATAAAAATCGTTTAGATACTGGTTCAAGAAGTATTAATACAGAGTTAGTAAATAAAATTATTTCACTATCAGAATAAAAGTATTAGAGATCTGGCCAGGTATCATTAAGTCTGTAGCCTTCAGGAAAAGGGTCTTTTTTCGAAACATAAAATTCTTGTTTACCTGTAATAAACGCTGAACCTTTAATTTGGGGTTTAATCATTTTTTTACCATTACTGTTAAATTCTTCTTTTATTTTTGTTTCAAATGTAGATCCAATAATTGATCTAGAAATAAATGTTTCATTTATATCTATCTCTTTTTTTTCTCTCATAAGTGCAAGCCTAGCTGATGTTCCAGTCCCACATGGAGATCTATCTAATTTACCAGGTCTAATACTAACTGTATTCCATCCTTCTTTTTGATTTAGATTATTTATTTTGACAGGTTCAATAAATTGACAGAATGAAATATAGTTTAAAGATGGGAGTGTAGGGTGAGAAAAACCAAACTCATTATTTGCAATTTTTATTATTTCCTTAGATATTTCAACAAATTTTTTTGCATTCTTAGGTTCAATTGTTAGGTTAAAATCTTTTGCATTGCAAATTATAAATGTATCTCCTCCAAATACAGTACTGACTGTTATTTCTCCAAAATTTTGTGATTTAAGTTTAACATCTAATAAATCAACAAAAGATGGGAGATTTTCTATTTCTACCGATTGTACACAATTATTTTTTACTTCAGCTTTTATTGATATTAAACCTCCAGGTGCTTCAAGAATAAATTCACTTAAAGGTTCAGTAGATTGAATTATTTTTTTTTCTAATAAAACGGTTGCAACACAAATACTGTTTGAGCCACTCATTGGTGGATTATCTTCTGGCTCCATAATGATGAAGCCTGCAGATGCTTTCGTATTTTTTGGAGGAACAATTAAATTACAATGTTTAAAAACCCCACCTCTTGGCTCATTTAATACAAAATTTCTCAGTTTTTTATTATCAAATAAATATTTCGATTGTTCAAATATTGTCTCACCCTCTAATTTGATATCACCTGAGACAATAACATCCCCTATTTCCCCACAACAGTGAGTATTATAAACTTCAATGATTGGCATTAAATAATAAGATCCTCAATTTTTTTTGAAAAATTTGTAATTTGCTCATAACCATCTTCAGTAATGATGAAACTGTCACCAACTTGAGCACGAAATGTTTCTTCATTTGCAGATCCATCAACAGCAAAAACCATACCTGGTTGTAATATAGTTTTATTACCTGCTACTAATTGCGGCTCTTCTAACATGCTAAAACCAGTAGCTCTTCCACATCTAAATGTCGGATATGGATAGCCTGCACTTTGAATAGTGTCCGCATAAGCTGCATGCACATCTTCAGCTTTCACACCTGGACCTAAAACACTTAAAGCTGCTTTTTGAGAATGAACAGCTGTTTCGTAAGTTTTAATTTGCGTTTTATTACGAATTTCTTTTAGCCAAAATGTTCTATCAAAACCAAGTTTAAATTTATGAAAGTTTGTCATACCACAAAAACACAAAAAAACAGGGTCTCCATCCTTGATTAATTTTATTGAGGATCGGTGGTGAGTTTTAGGCAGGTCTTTTCCTGAAGCCATAATTTGCAAAAAGTGAATTAGAGGTGATATATCACTTTCTTTAAATTCATTTTCTAATATCTCAGCAGCTTTTCTTGTTCCTGCTTGAGCAGTTGCTAACGCTACTTCATATTCAGGAACATTGTGTCCAATTGCATTTTTTCCAGCATACATCATAGCTTCTGCGACTTTGCCAGCAGACTTGGCAATTTTTAGCTCATCTTGAGTTTTAACCATTCTTATTAAGTCTAAAATTGGAGTAATATTTTTAAATATCCTTTGTTCATATAGAGATGATACGTAATTTAATACTAGAGTACTAATCTTAAATTTTTCAATTGCTATATTTGTATTTTTTTTAAAATACTTTGGGAGTTCTTCTCTCCATTCATTGTCAACACCATCGTTCCATGTGACTATTTTATCAACAGGACAGTTTTTCTTTACTAAATGTGCATCAATCAGAGGCGTAATTAAAACTGTATCTGAATCTTTTGGAACTAATAGAATAGTTGGTCTTCCAAAAGACATATGAAGAAAATCAAAGTAACCTGTGAAATAATAAATAGAGTCATCATCAGTAATTACAGCTAAATCAATATTATTCTTATTGAGATCTTGCTTTAATTTTTCAAGATTTTTTTTAAACATCTCGAATATTCATTAAAAAATTTATATTTTCAATTGTTGTTCAGCAAGCTCTACCCAATAAGAAGAGCCTTTAACTAATAACTCGTCATTAAAATCATAATCTGCTGAATGTAGTGGCCTTCCATATGAACCTGAGGTTCCATTACCCATTAATACAAAACATCCAGGAGTATTCTCTGACATAATTGAAAAATCCTCTGAAAAAGGTCTTGGATCAATGTCGCCATTACATTTATCTTCACCTAATAAGGTGATTGCAGCTTTTGTGGCTGCATCTGATTGTTTTGGCTGATTAAAAGTCATTGGGCAAGTTGTTTCATATTTTACTTCAGCTGAAACTCCAAAAGAATTACAGATACCTTCAACAAGTTGTCGCATATTTTTTTCAATCATTGTGTTTGTATCTTGAGAAAATGCTCTCGCATCTCCTTTGATCAAACCATTACCAGGCAAAACATTTTTTTTTCCATCAGTAATAAACTCAGTCACAGAAACAACTCCAGCTGCTACTGGATCTAATTTACGTGAGACAATTGTTTGTAAAGCTAATATTATTTGACTACCAATTGTAATTGTATCTTTTGACATATGAGGTAAAGCGGCATGACCTCCCTTACCTTTAATTAAAATTTCAAATAAATTTTCACTAGTGGTAATGCCTCCTTTTCTTGTTCCGAATGTTCCTAATTCCATTCCAGGTATGTTGTGCATTCCATAAACTTCATCTATTGAAAAATTAATAAACAAACCTTCCTCAATCATTGTTTTGGCCCCAAGGGTATTTTCTTCATCTGGTTGAAAGATAAAATAAACAGTGCCATCAAAATTTCCTTGTTCTGCTAAATATTTTGCAGCACCTAATAACATCGTTGTATGTCCATCATGACCACAAGCATGCATTCTATTTTCAATCTTAGATTTATAAGAAAAAGTATTTATTTCATGTATTGGTAAAGCGTCCATATCGGCTCTAATACCTATACTTTTATTACTACTTCCTTTTTTTAAAACACCCACTACTCCAGTTTTAGCAATTCCTTGATGCACTTCTACCCCAAAATCTTTCAGCAAGGTAGCTACTTTATTTGAAGCATATTCTTCTTCAAAACTTATTTGGGGATGCATGTGCAAATCATGTCTCCACTCAACCAACTGATTGTGAAGTCCTTGTGTTTTCATTTAACTATAGAGAATTAAACTCTTTAATTTTCGGATCAAGTGAAATCATATCTTTGTAATGCTTATCCCAGAATGATTGACTTCTTCTACTTTCAAATTCGTCTATACTAGTTCCTTGTTGTTCAACCCATGTATAATAACCTAAATTAAATATTCTCTCTTTATCAATTTGGCTTAATTCTAAAGTATGATCAACAGTTATTGCTTCAAAATTTTTAGCAAAAATTTCTGCACAAGTTACCTCGTCATAAATTTTGTTAAATTGTTTTTTCGTTTTCTCTAGTTCTGTTTCATATAAATCAGCACCATCAGTTGCTACTGTTATAATAGCATCGTTTTTTGATAACTTCATTTTTTTAGCAAGTTTTATAGAAGCAATAATATTAGCAATTGAAGAAAACCCAAATTCGGGTAATCTATTTACAAAATCTTTTTCAAATCCTTTTCTACTTTCTAAATATTTTTTTCCTTCATTAGTATTAAACAATAGATTTAAATTATTTGTAGCCTCATCTGATACGCCAACTACAAAATCTGAATTCATGACATTATGAATTAAGGGTACATGCTTATCTCCAATACCTTGGATGTTATGCTCTCCATAACCATTATAAAGAAGAGTTGGGCATTCAATTGCTTCAACAACTGCTATTTTTGTATTGAGATTTTCTTTTAGATAATCCCCCGCTGCAAGTGTTCCACTTGAACCAGAAGCTGAAACATAAAATCTAGCTTGTAAATTTGTATTTCCTTTTACCTTTAAAAAAGATTTTTCAAAGGATGAACCTGTAATAGCTCGATGAGTTGCATAATTATAATATTCATTAAATTGATTAATAATGTCATTATTTTTATTTTTTTTTAGCTCGTTGCATGCATCATAAATTTCTTTAACATTACTTTCAGTACCTTTTGTTTTAATTATATCATTTTTATCTTCTACCCATTTTTCAAGCCAATTAAATCTTTCCTGACTCATGCCTTCAGGTAAAATAGCAATACTTTTTAATCCAAGTATTTTTGAAATTGCCACCCCTCCTCGACAATAATTACCAGTTGATGGCCATACGGCTTTATGTTTTGAATAATCAAATGAACCATTTAAAATTCGTGGAAGCAAGCATCCATATGCAGCTAATACTTTATGAGCTGTAATTAGTGGAAAATATCGACCTAGATTGACAATAATTTTTGCATCAACGCCTGTAAATTCACTAGGTAAAACGATATGCTCTGGGACATCTAAAAAATTACTATGATCTCGTTGATTAAACCAGTGTACTCTAAATAAATTAGCTGGATCCATTGCATCTTTGTCTAGAGTTAAAACTTTATTTTTAATTTCTTCACTAATTAAATTAGGATTTTTCAATTCGGCTATTGTTGGAAGAATAACACCTTTTCCTCTAAAATAAGCCGCAGTTTTTTCTACAATACTTGAATTCATAATTTTTTATTACTAGAATACGATCTATACCTATTCTATATTCATTCCTAGATTTTTATTTTTAGCAATTGAGTAAGTGTAACGGGCAATCGCAGTATCTTGAACTCCAGTTCCAGTTAAATCAGCCACAGTAATGTCGTTATTACTTTTTCTTCCAAGTTCTGGATTTAAAATAATTTTTCCTAAATCATAAAATAATGTTTCCTTTGTTATAAGATTTTTTTTAATAGCGTGATTTAGCTCTCCTAAAATCGTTGTTTGAGCCTGATTATCTGGAACATAAATATCACAATTTTTTATTATTTCTGGATCTAACTCATTTTTTTCCTCTGCATCAGATCCCATTGCCGTAATATGGATGCCTTTAGGTAAGGAAGAAAATTTAATAAGAGGATTTTTACTGGGAGTAGTTGTGATTAAAATATCGACATCTTTGACTAGATCATGAGTATTATCAAATGCTTGAAAATTAAAATCATAGATTTTTTTTAAAGTTTTTATGAAGTCATTAGTCTTATTAATATCCCTTGACCAAACTTTTACATTTTTTATGTCCCTAACTAAAGAAAGAGCCTCAAGTTGCATACGCGCTTGTATACCAGCTCCAATTATTGCAAGTGTAGAAGATTCTGGATTAGATAAATATTTCGAAGCAATTGCACCCGCAATAGCAGTTCTCACATCAGTTAAATATCCTTTATCTAAAAGTACAGATTTGATAATTCCTGTTTGAGAGTCTAAAAGAATCATTAAACCATTACTAGATGGCAAACCTAATTTTGAATTATTAAAAAATCCTGAAGCAACTTTCACTGCAAAACTATCTAAACCTTCAACATAAGCTGCCTTTACATCTGACTCACCATGATATTTTTCTATATCAACTCTTAATATTGGTGGCATAACTGTTTTTCCCAGTGATAAACTTTTAAATGCATCTTCAATTATAGGAATAAGATCTTTATTAAATTTTACACAATGCTTTATTTCATTTGAATTGAGTACAAGTGTCATGAAATTATTTTATTAAAAAGTTCAGCATCGATATTTCCACCACATATTAAACTAATAATATTTTTACCAATTTTATCAGACATATTATCTTTCACTACCATAACACCTGTAGCAGCAGCCCCTTCTGTTACAATTTTATGTTCAATAAAATTAAATTTTATACCTTCAGCAATTTTATTTTCACTTATTAGAACAAAATCATCAATCACATCTTGAGCTATTTTAAAAGTATATTGATTATCTAAGCCTATGCTTCCACCCAAGCAATCAGCCAAAGTTTCTAATTCTTCAACATCTGTTGGTTTACCATTTTTTAAACTTTCATACATGGAGGGTCCTCTTTCCATTGAAACAGCAATTATTTTCACAGATGGTTTTTGTAATTTAATAGCTAAAGCAATTCCTCCAATTAATCCACCACCAGAAGTAGGAATGATAACAGTATCTACCTCAGGAAAATCTTCTAACATTTCTAAACCCACAGTTCCTTGACCTGCAATTACCTCTTCATCATCAAAAGGATGGATTAATGTGATATTTTTTTCTTTAGCGAGTTTTTTTGCATACAAGTCAGCTTCATCACTATTATTTCCAATAATTTCAACTTTAGCACCTAATGCTTCAATTGCTTCTTTACGGTATTGAGGAACCATTGAAGACATATAAATTGTGGATTGAATTCCAAGAACACTTGCAGCATAAGCAACACCCTTACCATGATTGCCTGTTGAGACAGCAATAACACCTTTTTGTTTTTGCTCATTATCTAAAGACAATAATTTATTTGTCGCACCTCTTAATTTAAAGGAGTTAGTAATTTGAAGTGACTCTAACTTTAACTTAACAATTCTATCCTTAGATAAATAATTTGATAATATTAATGGAGTCCTATTTATATAGGGAGAAATAGCTTCATGTGCTTTTTTAATTTTTTCTAAATTAATCAATTTTTTTTATTATGCCTCATTTGAAAATTTCATATTTCAGTTAATAAATAATTTACCATATCCCTTTATTTTTGAATCAATACCAACTGACCTTAAGCAATCCCATATAATAGCCTGATTACTCGATATTACTATAGTATTTTGAGAGCTCTCAACTCTGTCCAATACATCAACAATTTTAAGGGCAGTGCAGGAAACAAACAATCCATCAACATTACTTAGGTCTATTTTTTTAATCTCTTTTTCCAAGCTAGATAAACTTACTTGAGCAATTTCAGAGTCATATTCTAAATTAAATGAACTAAAAGACTCAATATTAATATTATTATCAATTAAATAATTATAAACAGTTACATTTACATCTTTTGGATAAGGAGTTAGAACTGCAATATTTTTTAAACCCAAATGATTAAAAGCTTTTAATGCTGCTGTTATTGGAGTTGTGACTTTGGCTTTAGGTTTGGTTTTATTGATCTCTTCTTTTATTCTATCTAAGCCAATAGCAATTGTTCCAGATGTACATCCGTATGCAATAATATCTACGTCCTGCGATGGTAAAATTTGTGAAGAAACTTCACTAATATGATTTGCCATTTTCAAATAATTTTCATGATTTAATGGATTTTCAAAAGGTATACGATTAACAAAAATATCAACAGGGATTGAGTGACAGATATTTCTATAATCTTGTTCAATAGTAAAATCTGTTGATAAAGCTATTACTCCTATTCTTGGATTATTCGTTTTAACAATGTCTGCAGTTAAATCATGCTGTGTAAAATTATTCATGGTTGATTAGGAAAATAATCTTCACATTCACCTTCTCTATAAACATCAGTTGTTGCGCAATGAAGACTACCACCAAAAGCATAGGCATCTCGAAAAGGAACAGGAATAACATCCATTCCAAAACCCTCCATTTGCTTAATCATTTTTTCCTCAGAAGCTTCAACACAAATTGTTTTAGGGTTTAAAATTAATACATTCATAGATAGCCAAATTGATGAGTAACACATAGGAGGTGGAGAATTATGGATTGATGGAGCAGCTTCATGAATTTCCCATTTATTATCATCAAAAATTTTTCTTTGCTCATTTGATATTTTTCTATTTGGATTAATAATCATTAACCCTGGTTTAATTGGTGTAAAACATGCATCAATGTGCGTTGGAATTAAATCTCCAGGTAAATTAATTTGATGAACACGGTGTTTTGGAAAATGTCTTTTTAACCAATTTAATCCTTTTAAATTTGATGTAAAATTATTGTGATAGAATAAATCTTTTCCAAAACGCAGTACCTCTGCAGCATCAAAAAGAGGCTCTTGCTCAGTTAAGATCATATCTCTATCTTCAATTTTTTTATGTCTTTCTTCTTCAGTAATACCTTCGGGTAAATAATTTTTTTTATAACTTTCTAAAGTTAAACGCGGTTTAGGAGCTGACTCCCAACGCATATTAGGGTCTTCATCATAATATTTTTCAAGGAGAGGCCTGTATGCAAGATACTCAAACCAGCGACAACGATAAGACATTGGTGCTTCTAGCATCTCATTTCCAACTGTTAAGATAACATCTCTTGGTGGCATCGATCCAAATTGACCGTCATTATTCCAATCAGGAGTAGCAATTGCTTTTGTAAAATCAATTGGAGTTGGTCGATCAACTCTAACATTATTGGCTTCAAGAATTTTTATAAAATTTTCAAGTTGAATATTTGCTTTCTCAATCGACTCTTGACTCCTCGGTCCGTGTGAGCCAACCATACCGCTGTCTTTGCTAATTTTAGGTTCTAATGCCGGTTCCATAGGAGGGACGTTTGAATTTTCAACAGTACCTACAATGACATGTTTAAGTGGATCCCATTCATTCCAAGAGTTAACTATTGTCATATTTGCCTCTATAAATTAAAAGTTAAAAAGAGTAATGTAGTAAATCTATAAATAAGAGGAAGTAAATATGGAACTTAAAAATAATGCACTTTTCAAAGAAAATTGTCTAATCGGTGGTAAATGGATTGAAAGCAACTCTGGTGAAAAAATTGATGTAGACAATCCCGCAAATGGTGAAATTATTGGTAAAGTTCCTAAATGTTCAACATCTGAAACTAGTAAGGCAATTGATGAGGCTCAAAAAGCTTTTCCTGCATGGAGAGATAAAACTGCAAAGGAAAGATCTGTAATACTCCAAAAATGGGCAAGATTAATTGAAAATAATGTTGATGATTTGGCAAAAATTATGACAGTCGAGCAAGGAAAACCTTTGGCTGAAGCAAAAGGTGAAATTTTAATGGGAGTAACATATATTGATTTTTATGCAGAAGAAGGAAAAAGGGTTTACGGTGATATCATTCCTGATCCAATGCCTGATAGAAGAATAGTTGTTATTAAACAACCAGTTGGTGTTGTTGGAGCAATTACACCTTGGAATTTCCCTAGCACAATGATTACCAGAAAATGTGCCCCTGCACTTGCTGTAGGTTGTACTGTTGTAATAAAACCTGCTAGTCAAACTCCTTATTCAGCGCTTGCACTTGGAGTTTTGGCAAAAGAAGCTGGGTTTCCTGATGGTGTTATAAATATTATCACAGGATCAGCAGGTGCTATTGGTAAAGAATTAACAGAGAACCCCATCGTAAGAAAAATATCATTTACAGGTTCAACAGAAGTTGGAAAAATTCTTTTACAACAAAGTGCTTCTACAGTGAAAAAAGTTTCAATGGAATTAGGGGGTCATGCACCATTTGTAGTATTTGATGATGCAGATATTAATGAAGCAGTTACAGGAGCTATGCAAAGTAAGTTTAGAAATTCAGGTCAGACCTGTATCTGTGCCAACAGAATTTTTGTTCATGAAAAAGTTTATGATGATTTTTTAAATAAATTTATTCAGGAAGTTAATAAAATAAAAGTTGGCAATGGTTTGGATGAAGGTATTGCATCTGGACCCCTTATTGATCAACCATCTCTTATAAAAGTACATGATCAAGTAAAAGATGCTGTTAATCAAGGTGCAAAAATTGCCGTAGGGGGAGATGTACATCCACTAGGAGGTAACTTTTATCAACCAACAATTCTCTCAGATGTTACTACAAAAGCAAAAATTACATATGAAGAAACTTTTGGTCCTGTTGCTCCTTTGTACAAGTTTAAAACAGATGAAGAAGTAATTAAGCTTGCGAATGATACGCCTTATGGCCTTGCATCATATTTTTACTCAAGAGATATAGGTAGAATATGGAGAGTGGCAGAGGCACTTGAATATGGAATGGTTGGTGTTAATACAGGACTAACAACTAAAGCAGAAATACCTTTTGGTGGAGTTAAAGAATCAGGTCTTGGAAGAGAAGGTTCTCGCTATGGTCTTGATGATTATTTAAACATAAAATATATTTCAATGGCCGGTATTTAAGAGAGCCAAGCAGCCCCTCTTACTCCGCCAGAGTCACCGTGAATATTTTTTACAACTTTTGTATGAAAAGTATCACTAAAAATATATTTTTTTAGAACAGTATTTATATTTTCATAGATGTATGTGATGTTTGACATCCCTCCACCTAAGACAATTATATCTGGATCTAATATATTACAAACGAGAGATAAGCCTCTTGCAAGATGATCCACATAATTATCTAAAGCCTCTATAGCTCTTTTCTCATTACTCTCAAACTCTTGCAAAATTGCATGTGAGTCATAATTTGTATTATGTTTAAGATTAAAGCAATTTGCAAATCCTGGGCCAGATACGTAAGTTTCCATACACCCACTTTTTTGACAATAACACTGGCTTACAAATTTTTTTTCCTCATCAGATCTATTAGGTAAACCTACATGGCCCCATTCTCCAGCTATATTATTTCTTCCTGTTAATACTTTCTTGTTAATAGATATACCTCCTCCTGTACCTGTTCCAATTATAACACCGAATACTACAGGATGACCTTTGCCAGCCCCGTCTACTGCTTCTGATAATGCAAAACAATTTGCATCATTTTCTAGATTAACTTTTCGATCAAGTTCTTTTTCTAAATCTTTCCTAAAAGGTTTTCCATTCAACCATATTGAATTAGCATTTTTTACTAAGGCTGAATCGGTAGAAACTGCTCCAGGCATTCCAATTCCAACAGATGTTGAGTTACCAAAATCACTTTCAAACTTTTTAACTATAGATATTATACCTTGAACAGTTCCATCATAGTTTTTTTCAGTTTTAATTCTTGTTCTTGAGAGTTCTTTACCAATATCATCAATTAAAATACCTTCGGTCTTCGTTCCACCGAGATCGATGCCTATTTTCATCTAGAATTATTTTATAATTTTATGAAGAGTTGGTATCAACAGAACAGCTAGTGCTATTTTAAATAACTCACTAGGAATAAAAGGTAACAATCCTGCTTGTATAGCTTTAGTGTATCCAATAATTGAACCTAAATATAAAACACCGCAAGTAAAAATTATGATTGAGCCAATAATGATACTGATAAAAGACTTTATATAGGATGTGCTGTATCCCATATTAGCAAAGTAACTTATGGCTGCAGCTGCTATTGTCATTCCATACAAATATCCTGCTGTAGGACCAGTTAAATAGGCAATACCCCCTCCAGCAGCAAATACTGGTAGGCCTATTGCGCCTTCAACTAAATATGCGAATAATGTAAGAAATGATAAACGAACACCGTAAGTAGATCCAATTAAAAATACCACGAACGTTTGCATTGTCATAGGAACAGGCCAAAATGGTACTTGGACTTTAGCTGATATTGTTAGCAATAAGGTTCCAAAAAGAATAAGCAATACGTTGATTATATTTTGGTTAAATCCTTGAAAAATTTTTAAATTATTAATTAGAATTCTGCTATTGTTCATAAACTTTCCTTTAATATGTATCCTTTAAACTATTTTATATTTTGCTTCAAGTTTATCCCAAAATACTTCTTCTAGTTTAACATTATTTAGTTGATTTATTTGTTTTATACCAGTGGGTGAAGTAACATTAATTTCTGTTAGAAAATTACCTATTATATCAATGCCCACAAAAAAAAGATCGAGTTCTTTTAGTTCTGCTCCAAGTGCTTGGATTATTTCGCTATCACGAAATACTAAATCTGTTTTTTGTGCTATTCCACCAGCATGAAAGTTAGCTTTAATACTACCATCTATTGGAATTCTTGCAACAGAGCCAACGTATTCTCCATCAAAAAAAATTATTCTACGATCTCCCTCATTTATTTCAGGAATATATTTCTGTGCTATTATAGGCATATCTAAATATTCACTTGCTGTTTCAATACCTACAAGACTGCCATTATGACTTCTATTTATACCCTCTCCACCATTACCATATAGAGGTTTTGTAATGACATCTTTGTGAATGTTTAAAAAATTTTCAATGTCCTTAATATTTTGCGTAATGAGGGTTGGAGGCATAAATTCTTTGAATTTAAAAGGAAGAATTTTTTCAGTGCAATTACGTACTGAGGTAGGATTATTTATAACGACAGTACTATCTGGAAGACAATCTAATAGGTAAGTAGATGTTATATAATGCATATTAAATGGGGGATCTTGTCTTAAAAAAATAAATTTAAATTCATCTAAATTTATCTCAATCTTTTCAGATAAAAATTTAAAGTAATTATCATCTTGTTCAAACAATTCTATATAATATCCCCTAGCCTTAACTATTCCAGAATCAATAAATAAGTCATTTGGATGATAATAAAATAGTTCATAATTCCTTTTTTGACTTTCAAGTCCAATCATAAAAGATGAATCAAATGCATAATCAATCAACTTTATATCATCCATTTGAATTGCAATTTTTTTATTCATTAAAAAATCATTTCTTCATAAATAGGCATTGTTGATTTATTCCAATTTGAAATAAAATTATTTATTAAACTATCAGCTGGTGAGCAACCGTTTTGTAGATTTTTCTCTAAATCCTTCATATGAATACTTTCATCAAACTCACCATTTTTAGATAATCGGTTTCTTTTTTTAAGACCTTTTTTGGATAGTTCAAAAAACTCTTGAGCAAATGAGATTAATTTTTTTTCTTTAAATGTAGAGTGCAACCCTTTTTGAGGTACTGTTTTGTTCAAATATTCTCTATCCTCATTTGTCCAACTTTCAGTGATTTCTTTTACATTATCTATGACTTCACCATCATACAAAATTCCAATCCAAAAGGCTGGCTGTGAACAAATTAAATCCCAGTTACATGCATCCATAGAACGAATTTCTAAATATTGTTTTAATCGAACTTGTGGAAATAAAGTTGTTAAATGATCTTCCCAATCTTTTAAAAGAATTTCATCATCTTGATTATTCGAATTTTCATTTAAATACTCTTTAAAAGTATATTTAGTCATATCAATATATTTATGATTTCTATGTATAAAATACATTGGTACATTTATTGCGTAATCAGTATATTTTTCAAAACTAAACCCATTTTCAAAAACAAAAGGAAGTAATCCGGTTCTATCCGAATCCGTGTGATGCCAAAAATGTGAACGCAAACTTTTATATTTAGAGATTTTGCCCTGATCAAATGGAGAATTAGCAAACATTGCTGTGGCAATAGACTCAAGATTAAACATTAATCTTAATTTTTCAACCATATCTTCTTCCGAAGAGTAATCTATGTTAACTTGATTCGTGCAAGTTCGCTTCATCATATGATGACCTAAAGTTCCAACTTGGGTCATATATTTTTTCATGATGTCATAGCGCTGTTTTGGCATCCAAGGAATATCATCTAAACTTTGATTAGGTTCAACGCCCATTCCTAACAAAATAAAGTTAAGTTCATTGCCAATCTTTTTTAGTTCTTTAAGATGATTAGTTGTTTCTTCACAAGTTTCATGAATATTATCTAAAGGAGCACCAGATAATTCAATTTGTCCGCCTGGCTCCAAAGTAATAGACTCCTTACCCCTTTTGAGAGCAATAATTGTTTGTTGATTATCATCATACAAAGGAGTCCAACCGATAGTTGTAAGTTGTTCTAGAATATTTTTGATACCATTGTGCTCCTCATAGGAAACGGGCTTAAAATTATTTTTATTTAAAATAAATTTTTCATGCTCCACACCAATTTTTAAATTGGTCTTAGGTTTTATTCCTTTAAAAAAATACTCAGTTAGATCATTCTTTTTAATCATATGCGTTTATATCATGAATTTTTAAAAATGTATTTGGTGCGGCTGAGAAGACTTGAACTTCCACAGGATAAATCCCACAGCGACCTCAACGCTGCGCGTATACCAATTCCGCCACAGCCGCATATTTACTAGAATTAAATAACAGATAAGTTAATAATAGCAATAAGGTTAAAATGATGAGTATAGAAATTAAAAAACAGTATGATCTAGTAGACTATGAGACTGCTGTAAAATTTATGCAACTCAGAGTTAGAGAAATTTCTAATAATTTGCAAAAAGAACTAATTTGGTTTTTAAGCCATGATCACATTTATACGCAAGGCACAAGCGCTAATGAAAATGAAATATTAAAAATGAATGAAATTAAAATACTAAAAACAAATCGAGGAGGAAAAACCACATATCACGGGCCAGGTCAAAGAATTGTTTATTTCATGATTGATCTCAATAGTAAAAAAAAAGACATAAGAAAGTTTATTACAATTATTGAACAATCACTCATAGATTTTTTACAAAACTACAACATCAATGCTAAAACTTTTAAAGATCGAGTTGGTATTTGGGTTATAGGTAAGGATGGAAAAATATTTGATAAAGAAGAAAAAATTGGTGCTATAGGTTTAAGATTACAAAAATGGATAACCTACCACGGATTAAGTTTTAACATCAAACCAGAAATGAAAAATTACGAATATATAAATGCTTGTGGTCTTGAAAATTATAAGAATACATCCTTGTACGAATTAGGTATAGATATGGATGAAAAATATTTTGATAATAAATATTCAACTATTTTTATGAAAAACTTAAAAAAACTAAAATAGTTATGTTGTAAAATTAATCTGCTTTAGTTTCATATAATTTGTAAAATCTTTTGGCAGATTTGATTTAAAGCTAAACTCGTTTTCATCTATTTTAAATTCTAATTTGTGAGCATTTAATTTTAAATTTTCATTTTTATTTGAATGATTTAAATTATATTTACTATCGCCTACAATTGGGGAGCCAAGATTTTTCGCAACAATTCTTAATTGATGTTTTTTTCCAGTTTTTGGCTCAAATTGTATGAGTGATGTTCTTTGATTATTTGATAATATTTTATAAAAAGTTTTTGTTTGAAGTTTATCTTTTTTTTCATTATTCAATAATAAATCAACATAAGACTCTTTCATCTTTGGTTTGCCATCACATAATGCCAAATAAGTTTTTTTTATATTTTGAAATTTAAAAAGTTTGCCAAATATTTTGGTATACTTTAAATTTTTTGCAATAATTAATAATCCTGAAGTCTCTTTATCCAATCTATGAACTAAATTATAATTTTTTGAAATATTTTTAATAATATTATCTATTGAAATATTAATATTTGTACCACCTTGTGTTGATATCCCGCACCACTTATCAATAACTAAAAAATTATCATTTTGAAAAATAATAGAATTTTTAAAATTCTTGAGTTGAGTTATGTTGATGTTTTTCTTTTTACTTTGTGTTTTATGATTTGCATAAATTTCTATAGAATAGTTTTTTATTATTATTAAATCATTTTCCTTAACTAAGTATTTTGATTTGACACTTAAATCATTAACTAAAATATTTTTTTTTCTTAAGTTTTTTTCAATAAAACTTTGGGTCAAATTAGAAAATAATTTTTTTAAATATTTGTCTAATCTTTGATCTTCAAAACCTTGAGCAATTTTAATTTTTTTAATCAATTAATTAATTTGTTAATATTTAAACCAAGAAATGTAAATAATAAGCATAATGACAGTGATAAAATCATATAAGAAAATGCCTGTAAAAATTTTTTACTTAAAATCAATTCTATACTTTCTAATGAGAAAGTTGAAAAAGTTGTAAAAGACCCTAAAACACCAATTATTAAAAAATATTTTATAGCATATGAAGATAAATATTTAGTTTCCATAAGCGTTATCAGTAATCCAATGAGAAAAGATCCTAATATATTAACAAAAAGTGTGCTCAGAAATATATGATTTGTAAATAAATAAGATTTAAAGAATAAATAAGAAAAATATCTTAAGGATGCACCAACAGATCCACCAAGGGCGACTAAAAATATATTAAACAATTTTAGTTTTGAGGCAGCTGTTCTTCTTCAGTTATTTTCTTTTCAATAACAGGTCCGGAGTCTAAACCCTTTGCATCCTCATCTCTATCCACAAGTTCTATTATGGCAGTAGGTGCATTATCTCCATATCTATTACCTAATTTTACAATTCTTGTATACCCACCGTTACGATCTTTGTAACGATCAGCTAAAGTATCAAAAAGTTTTTTTGACATTTTTTCATCTTGAAGAATAGAAATAGATTTTTTTCTTGCAGCTAAATCACCTTTTTTGCCCAAAGTTATTAATTTCTCAACAAAAGGTCTCAGCTCTTTAGCTTTGGGAAGAGTAGTTTTGATTTGTTCATGCTTTATAAGTGAATTAGATAAATTCATTAATAAAGCCTTACGATGAGAAGAAGTTCTGTTTAATTTTCTATGTTTAATATTATGTTTCATTTGAGTTACTTATTAAATGGATCCTCATATTTTTTTGCTAATTCATCAATATTTTCAGGAGGCCAGTCAGGAACTGACATGCCTAAATTTAATTCCATTTGGGTAAGCACCTCTTTAATTTCATTGAGCGATTTTCTTCCAAAGTTAGGTGTTCTTAGCATTTCTGACTCAGTTTTTTGAACTAAGTCCCCAATGTAGATAATATTGTCATTTTTTAAGCAATTAGCAGACCTAACTGATAACTCTAGCTCCTCAACCTTTTTTAGAAGATTAGAGTTAAAAGGTAATTTTTCAGAGGTATCCTGATCTTGTTTAACCTCAGGTTCATCAAAATTTATAAATGCCTGTAATTGATCTTGCAATATTCTTGCTGCCAAGGCAATAGCATCGTCTGGTGAAACTACACCATTCGTTTCAACATCAAAGATCAGTTTATCGTAGTCAGTTACTTGACCAACTCGACTATTTTCGATTTTATATGTAGCTTTAACAACAGGACTAAACATAGCATCCAATTTTATTTCTCCAATGATTTTGTTTTCATCTTCTGCAACTTCTGCTGAAACATATCCTTTGCCCATCTCAATATTAGCCTCAATCTCAACATCAGCATTAGTATCAAGGGTCATAATAATTTGATCTTTATTCATGATTTCTGTTTCTGAGTCTGTTTCAAAATTACCTGCTCTTATTTCCCCTGGTCCTTTAGCTTTAATATACATTTTTTTTAAACCAGGAGAGTGAACTTTAACAGCAATTGCTTTTAGATTTAATAAAATATCAGTTAAATCCTCTTTAACACCAGGTATAGTTGAGAATTCATGAACTACACCTTTCATTTTTACAGAAGTAATAGCAGCACCCTGAAGAGATGATAAAAGTACTCTTCTAATTGCATTGCCTAATGTTAGTCCAAAGCCTCTTTCTAAAGGTTCCGCTATTAATCTTCCAACCTTACCGTCGTTTTCTTGAACGTTAACGTCCATTTTACTTGGTTTAATCAGTTCCATCCAATTTTTTTGTAACACTCAGTACTCCTTTATTTAAACTCTTCTTCTTTTCCTAGGTCTGCATCCATTATGAGGTATTGGAGTAACATCCTTAATAGATGTTATAATATATCCTATTGCTTGAAGAGATCTAAGAGCAGATTCCCTTCCAGAGCCAGGCCCAGACACCTCAACTTTTAATGTTTTTAAACCATATTCTTTCGCTTTGTTTCCTACGTCCTCAGCAGTAACTTGTGCTGCATATGGAGTTGACTTTCGAGATCCTTTAAAACCTTTATGACCAGCAGAGGACCAAGCTAAGGCATTCCCATTATCATCAGTAATAGTGATTATTGTATTATTAAATGAAGAAACTACATGAGCTACCCCTGAAGAAACTCTTTTTTTTATTTTATTTTTTGTTTTCTTTTTGTCTGCCATAATTAACCTTTGGTAACTTTTTTCTTACCAGCAATTGCAACAGCCTTACCTTTTCTAGTTCTTGCATTTGTATGAGTTCTTTGTCCTCTAACAGGTAATTTTTTTCTATGTCTCAAACCTCTGTAGCATCCAAGATCATTAAGTCTTTTAATGTCCAGAGAAACTTTTCTTCTTAAATCACCTTCAACAGTATGATGTTGATCAATGATGTCCCTAATTTTATTAAGTTCATCATCATTTAATTCACTTATTCTTTTGGCCAAGTCTATTGAAGCTAAGTTGCAAATATCACTCGCAATTTTTGGCCCAATGCCAAATATATAAGTTAGAGCGACATTTACTTTTTTATTAGTCGGAATATTTACACCTGAAATTCTTGCCATTAGATTAGCCTATAAATAAAATGAATGAGGGTGAATACATTAAAAAATGCACTTAAGTCAAGGGTTGAAATAGTAATTTTCATCTAATTTTTGCCGTTTTCGATGATTTTCATTATATTATTTTCTATTTCTGAAACTTTTTTAGAAGCATCAATTTTAAAGTAATTTTGACTAAATTTATCAGCAAAAAAATCGGAAACCGGTAAAGTCTCATCGAGATATTTACTAAGTCGAGTTTCAATTACATCTATACTATCATCAGATCTTTGTTCTTTTTCAGATCTTAAAACTATTCTTTCTTTTACGATATTAAAATTAATTTCAAAACCAAATATGAAATCAAAGCTTATTTTTTTGGTTTTAGAAAAAGACAATAGGAACTCTGATTGAGTTAATGTTCTTGGATAACCATCTAAAACAAAGCCTTTCATAGAAGAATCACTAATTAATTTAGAAGAAATAATTTGATTTAATATATTATCTGATACTAAGTTTCCTGATGACATTATTTTTTTTAATTGAAGAGACAGTTCGTCATTATCGTTTAACTTCTCTCTCAGAATATCACCAGTTGATAAATGGGCAATATTTAATTTTTGACATAATATTTTGGCCTGAGTGCCTTTCCCTGATCCAGGGGGACCAAAAAAAATTATTTTCATTAACTATCTTCGACCCTTTAATTTTGTTTTCTTTAGCAAACCTTCGTATTGGTGTTGGAAGAGATGTGATTGTACTTGAGTGATAAAATCAATCATTACGACTACTATTATTAACAAGCTAGTACCACCTAAGTAAAACGGAATAGACGTTTTAGATATCAAAAATTCAGGCAAAAGTGCAACAAGAGCCAAGTAAATAGTTCCAACTGTTGTCAACCTAGTTAAAACGTAGTCAATATATCGTGAGGTATTTTCACCCGGTCTTATGCCAGGAATAAAACCTCCATATTTTCTTAAATTTTCTGCTTGTTCATCTGGATTGAAAACAATTCCTGTATAAAAAAAACCAAAAAATATTATCATTGCCGCAAAAAGTGCTAAATAAAGAGGCTGACCCCTTCCTAAATAACTAGAAATGAATAAAAAAATATCACTGGAAGATCCAGCGCCAAAACCTGACATAGTATTTGGAAGTAGTAATATTGATGAAGCAAAAATTACAGGAATGACACCTGCTGTATTAATTTTGAGTGGTAGATGAGAACTTTGACCTCCATAAATTTTATTTCCAACTTGTCTTTTTGGGTATTGAACTACAAGCCTTCTTTGTCCTTTTTCTACAAAAACTATAAAAATTATAAGAAAAAGAATTAATAATAAAATACCCAAGATAAAAGCAAGACTTAATTCACCAGTTCTTCCTAGCTGAAGTGTACTAACTACTGCACTTGGTAAATTTGCAATAATACCTGCAGTAATTATTAATGATATTCCATTTCCAACACCCCTTGAAGTAATTTGTTCACCAAGCCACATAAGAAAAACTGTTCCGCCAACTAGAGTGATTACAGTTGTAATTCTAAAAAAAATACCAGGTTCAAAAACAATATTTCCATAGGCTGTTTGCATTGACTCCAAACCAATCGAAACACCATAACCTTGAAGAGCAGCAATAATTACAGTAACATATCGTGAATATTGAATAATTTGTCTTCTGCCTTTTGATCCCTGTTCTTTTAAATTTTTAAGGTGTGGTATACTTGATTGCATCAATGTCATTATGATTGAGGAAGATATATATGGCATTACTCCTAAGGCAAAAATTCCCATTCTTCCAAGTGCACCTCCAGAAAAAGTATCAAAAATACCAAGTATTCCAGATGATTGTTGCTCAAAAAATTGTTGTAAAGCTGTAGGGTTAATTCCAGGAATAGGCAAAAAAGTCCCTAGTCTAAAAACAATTAGAGCACCTAGTGTAAAAAGTAGACGATTTCTTAATTCCGTAGCTTTTCCTAATGCTCCAAAATTTAAATTATTCGCAAGTCTCTCAGCAGCTGTAGCCATACTATTTATTAGTTGTTATTGTCACACTGCCGCCATTTTTTTTAATTTTTTCAATTGCAGTTTTTGAGGCATAAGAAATTTCAATATTAATCTTATCAGTGACTTCTCCTACATTTAATAACTTAAGACTCCCATTTGACTTTGTGAAGATTTTTTTTGCAAATAAATCAGCTTCTTTAATATTGTTGGGGTCAATTCTATGCTTTGTAATGATTTTTGCAATAGTATTGAAATTAATATTCTGAATTTTTTTTTGAAAGATGTTCTTAAAACCTCTTTTAGGCAACCTTCTATAAAGAGGCATTTGGCCACCTTCAAAACCTTTTATTGAAACGCCAGATCGAGATTTCTGACCTTTCACACCTCTGCCAGATGTTTTTCCAAGACCCGATCCTGCACCCCTTCCTCTTCTTTTTCTTTTTTTACTTGAAGTCAAACTAGAGGGTAATTCATTTATTTTCATCTTATTACTTTCCTTTAATTAGTCTTTCTTTGTTTTGATAACATCAGATATTTTTTTTGATCTTTTTGCTGCAATTGATTTAGGTGACTCAGACTCATTAAAAGCATTGAAAGTAGCTTTAAGCATGTTGTGAGGATTAGAGGTTCCAGTAGATTTTGCGACAACATCTTTAATTCCTAAAGACTCAAAAAGAGCTCTCATAGGCCCACCTGCAATTATACCCGTTCCTGGTGCGGCAGATCGTAGAATTACCTTTCCTGCACCAAATCTACCGACAACATCATGATGTAATGTCCTGTTATCTTTTAGATGAACTCTGATCATTTTATTTTTTGCATTTTCAGTGGCTTTTCTTACTGCTTCTGGAACTTCCTTAGCTTTACCTGTTCCGTAACCAACTCTTCCTTTATTATCACCAACTATCATAATAGCTGCAAAACCAAATCGTCTTCCACCTTTTACAACCTTAGCTACTCTATTTATAGCTACTAGATGTTCACTTAATTCGCTATGTTCATTATTCATCATAATTAATCCTTAAAAATTTAAACCTTCAGCTCTTGCAGATTCAGCTAATATTTTAATAAGTCCGTGATATTTATATTCACCCTTATCAAAAGCTACTTCCTTAATACCTTTTTCAATTAACCTTTTTGCTATATTTTTTCCAATAATTTCTGCTAGTTCTTTTTTTGCACTTTTGGAATTTACTAATTCTTTTTCTAACGATGATGCGCTCGCTATAGTAACACCTTTTAAATCATCTATCGCCTGCGCATATAAGTGATTATTAGAACGAAATACAGTAAGTCTTTTTCTTGAAGAAACTTTTTTTAATTTATATCTGATTCTCTTTGACCTTTTGCTAATCATATATATTCCTATTTTTTCTTACCTTCTTTTCTAAAAATAAATTCGTTATCATATTTTATACCTTTACCTTTGAATGGCTCAGGTTTTCTATATGATCTAATTTTAGCAGCAGTAGCTCCTAGTATTTCTTTGTTAAAACTTGTTAACTTTACTATGTTTTGTTTAGGACATTCAATTTTTACATCTTTTGGAATTAAATGATCAATATCATGACTAAAACCTAACTGAAGTTTAAGTGTATTCCCAGATACACTAGCTCTGTACCCTGTTCCATTTAATTCAAGAGTTTTAGAGAAACCTTTACTTACGCCAGCAATTATATTTGAAATTAATGATCTCATTGTGCCCCAATTTGGGTTTTGTTTATCTTTATCATCAATAGGCTTTACAAAAACTTCATTCTCTTGAATATCAACAGTGTATAAAGGATTAACAGTTAAACTCATTTCCCCAAGTTTCCCTTTTGCGCTAAAGTTGCCATTTTGAAAACTACACTTAATATCGTTGTCTATTTTTATACTATTTTTTGCTATTCTAGACATAGTTAAAAAACCTCACAGAGTATTTCTCCACCAACATTATTTTTTCTTGCCTCATTATCAGACATTACACCCTTAGGGGTAGATAGTATAGATATACCTAGGCCACCGTAGATTTTAGGAAGTTCTGATATTTTTGAATATACTCTAATTCCCGGTTTAGATACTCTCTTGATATTTTTGATTACAGGTTTACCGTTAAAGTACTTTAAATCGATTTTTATATTAGAGATACCTTTTCTAACCTCAATATTTTTAAAATCCCTAATGTAGCCCTCATCTTTAAGAACTGTTAATACATTTAAGTTAAGTTTAGAATTATAACACGAAGTAAAAGACTTCCTTGCTTGGTGAGCATTTTTTATTCTTGCCAACATATCAGATAAAGCATCATTAAAAGCCATTATATACCTCCTACCAACTTGACTTTACTACACCAGGAAGGTCCCCTGACATAGAAAGTTCCCTAATTTTAATTCTTGATAGACCAAATTTTCTGTAAACACCTCTTGTTCTACCTGTTAACTTACACCTGTTTCTATAACGAATTGAAGAGCTATTTCTTGGAAGATCATTTAATTTATTTTGAATCTTTAATCTTTCATCCATAGTCAAATCTTTTTGCATTACCTTAACCTTTAAAGAATTTCTTTTACTTTTAAATTTTTTTATAAGTTTTAATCTATTTGAGTTTTTTTGAATTGAACTGAGTTTAGCCATTTTTCACCTATTGTTTTTTACTGCCCTTAAATGGCATATTAAATTGTTTTAATAACTCTAAAGCGTCTTCATTATTTTTTGCCGTCGTGCATATTGTTATATTTAGACCTCTTACTTTATCAATTTTATCATAATTAATTTCTGGGAAAATAATTTGTTCCTTAACTCCAAATGAATAGTTTCCATTTCCATCAAAACTTTTAGATTCTAAGCCTCTAAAGTCTCGAATTCTAGGAATGGCTATATTAACTAATCTATCAAGAAATTCGTACATAATTTTATTTCTAAGAGTTACAGAAACTCCTAAAGACATACCAGCTCTAATTTTAAAACCTGCAATTGCCTTTTTTGCTTTAGTTTTAATAGCTTTCTGCCCTGCAATTAAGGATAACTCTTCTTGTGCCTTATCGACAATTTTTGTATCATCTTTTGCTTCTCCTAAACCTATATTTAAAACAATTTTAGATATTTTTGGAACCTCATGAATATTTTTACAATTTAGCTTGCTATGCAAATTTTTTAAGATTTCTGTTTTGTATTGTTCTTGAAGTCTACTCATATGTTATATCTCTTTTCCTGATTTTTTATTAATTCGGATTTTTTTTCCATCTTTGCCAAAAGAGTAGCCAAGTCTCACTCCTTTATTAAGTGATGAGTCATAGAATGCAACATTTGAAATATGTATTGGCATATCTTTTTCGATAATGCCACCTGGTTCATTATTTCCTGGTTTTTGATGTTTTTTATATTTGTTGATTTCGCTAACGATTATCTTTCTTGTATGTGGAATTACTTTTAAAATTTTTCCTCTTTTACCCTTATCTTTACCTGCAAGAACTATAACTTCGTCACCTTTTTTAAGTTTAATTTTATTTTTCATTATAGTACCTCGGGCGCTAAACTAATTATCTTCATAAACTTTTTGGTCCTAAGCTCTCTAGTAACAGGTCCAAATATTCTTGTTGCAATAGGTTCCTCTTGCTTGTCTAATAAAACGGCTGCATTTCTATCAAATCTAATTGTTGAACCATCATTTCTAGAAAATTCTTTGGAGGTTCTAACAATTACTGCTTTAAATACTTCACCTTTTTTTACTTTTGCTCTTGGTATAGCATCCTTTATCGAAACTACAATTATATCTCCAATTGAGGCAAACCTTCTTTTAGAGCCTCCAAGAACTTTGATGCATTGTATCTTTCTTGCACCTGAATTATCAGCTACAAACAAATTTGATTGCATTTGTATCATTTTTACAAATTCTCCTGATTATCATTTATAACCATCCAAGTCTTAAGCTTTGAAATTGGCTTTGATTCAATAATTTTAACAGTATCTCCAACTTTAAAAGAATTATTTGCATCGTGTGCATGATATTTTTTTGATTGACTAATAATTTTTTTATAAAGCTTGTGCTTTACTCTTCTTGTCACTTTAACAATTATAGTTTTGTTTGAACTTGAGGAGACTACTGTTCCTGTTAAAATTCTCTTAGGCATTATTTTCTCCATAAATTTTTGAAATCTTTGTCTTAAGTCTAGCGATTTGAATGCGCATCTTTTTAATTTCTGAAGTTTTCTCAAGCTGACCAGTAGATTTTTGAAACTTTAAATTCATTAGGGATTTTCTCAAATTGAATAATTCAGATTTAATTTTATCAATACTTTTAATCTTCTCAGCCATTAAATATTTCTCCCGATAAACTTACACTTAATTGGTAATTTAGCAGCTGCTAGTTCCATGGCTCTTCTTGCATCTTCAACAGCAACACCATCAACTTCAAACATAACTCTACCTGGCTTAACTCTACAAGCCCAGTATTCGTTTGATCCTTTTCCTTTTCCCATTCTGACCTCTGCAGGTTTTTTAGAGACTGGTACATCTGGAAATATTCTAATCCACATTTTACCAGCTCTTTTTAAGTGTCTTGTAATAGCTTTTCTTGCTGACTCAATTTGTCTGGATGTCACCCTTTCTGGCTCCATAGCTTTTAGACCGTAACTGCCATAGTTAAGTGTAAAATTTCCTTTAGCGTTACCATGAATTCTACCTTTGAACTGCTTTCTGTACTTAGTTTTCTTTGGAGATAACATATTCATTATCTAACACTCCCCTGTTCAACTTGTTTTTTTTCACTTGCATAAGGATCTTTATTTAATATTTCACCCTTGTTTATCCAAACCTTAATGCCACATATACCATAAGTAGTTTCTGCCTCTGCTGTAGCGTAATCTATATCACTTCTTAAAGTATGAAGAGGCACACTTCCTTCATGATATTTTTCAGTTCTAGCAATTTCCGCTCCACCTAATCTTCCACTACACAATACTTTAACTCCTTTGGCACCAAGACGCATCGATGATTGAACCGCTTTTTTCATCGCTCTTCTAAATGAAACTCTTTTTTCTAACTGACTCGCAATATTTTCAGCAACTAATTTAGCCTCAACCTCAGGTTTCCTAACTTCTTTAATATCCAAAAATACCTCAAGATTAGATATTTTAGAAAGGTTATTTTTTAAAGACTCAATATCGGCACCTTTTTTTCCAATAATTATTCCAGGTCTTGAACTAAATATAGAAATTCTAAGTTTTTTAGCCGCTCTTTCAATATTAATTTTAGAAATACTTGCATTTTTTAGTTTTTTTTCAACATATTTTTTAATCTCTAAATCTTGATGCAACAGTTTTGCATAATCTGATTTAGAGAACCACCTTGATGACCAAGTCCTATTAATTCCTAATCTAATTCCATTTGGATGAACTTTTTGACCCATTATTTTTCCTCACCTTTTAATTTTTGTAATCTCTCTTCAACAACTATTGTAAGTTTACTAAATGGCTTCAGAATACTAGAAGCTCTACCTTTTGCTCTAGGTCTAAATCTCTTCATAGATAAGCTTTTTCCTACATAAGCTTCTTTGATGTATAAATTATCTATGTCTAATTGGTTATTATTTTCTGCATTAGCAATTGCTGCATTTAGAACCTTTAGAACAGTATATGAAATTCTTTTATTTGAAAATTTAAGTTGGTTTACAGCATTATTAGCTTTTTTATTAACTATTGATCTCACAACATTTGCAAGCTTAAGAGGGCTAGTTCTGATAGTATTGTCCTTGGCTATTGCTGTTAACTTATCGCTCATTTTCCTGCCTTTTTATCTGCTGCCGTATGGCCTTTGAATGTTCTAGTTGGGGAAAACTCTCCTAGTTTGTGGCCAACCATATGTTCAGTTACACTAACAGGTACAAATTTTTGTCCATTATAAACGCCGAAAGTTAAGCCAACAAATTGTGGTAATATTGTCGATCTCCTAGACCAAGTTTTAATAACTTCATTTCTTCCAGAATCTGATACTTTTTTTGCTTTTTTGATAAGCGTCATATCAACAAAAGGCCCTTTCCATACAGATCTTGTCATTATTTTTTCCTTTTCTTAATTATAAAAACGTTTGTTTTTTTATTTCTTCTTGTTTTTTTACCTTTGGTAGACACGCCCCATGGAGTGACAGGGTGTCTTCCTCCAGAAGTTCTTCCCTCACCTCCACCATGTGGATGGTCAACTGGATTCATAACAACACCTCTTACTTTAGGTCTTTTACCTAAATATCTATTTCTTCCTGCCTTACCTAATTTAACATTTTTATTATCTGGGTTTGATAGAACACCAACAGTGGCAAGTGAGTTTTTATTAATCAATCTTATTTCACCTGATACCAGTCTAATTTGCACATTAGTTTCTTCTTTTGAAATTATTTGAGCAGTGGTTCCAGCTGATCTTACAAGTTGACCACCTGCACCTGGTTTCATTTCAATATTATGCACATTTGAACCAACAGGTATGTTCTTTAGAGGAAGTGTATTACCATCTTTTATTTCAACATTTTCTCCAGAAATTACTTTATCTCCTACGTTTAGAGATTTAGGAGATAGTATATATCTGTATTCTCCATCATCATACTTAAGAAGTGAAATAAATGCCGATCTATTTGGATCGTATTCGTTTCGAATAACCACTGCATTGATATCAAATTTATTTCTTTTAAAGTCAATTTCTCTATACTTTCGTTTAACTCTTCCACCCTTTCTTCTTGAAGTAATCCGACCTTGATTATTTCTACCACCAGATGATTTAATAGAGGTAGTTAGCGTTTTAAACGCCGGTTGATTAGATAAATGTTTTTTGGAAACTAAAACTGTTCCTCTTTGTCCAGGTGTATTTGGCTTTAGTTTGTTAAGCATTATTTAATCTCCAATGACGAGTCTATTGTATTGCCCTCAACAAGAGTAACAATTGCTTTTTTTTGATCTTTCTTATAACCCATTGAACCTTTAAAAGATTTCAATTTTCCTCTGCTTATTAAAGTATTAATTCTTAATACCTTTACTTTGAAAATATTCTCAATCGCTTGTTTTATTTCCTGGGCATTACAATCTTTAGATACAAAAAAACTATATTTATTAAATTGATTTAAATTAGTTGATTTTTCAGTCATAATAGGACTTTTAATGATATTTAGAGAACGTTCATTTGAAATTGTTTTAAACTTTTTCATAATAGCCTCTCAGATATTTGTGCCAACGATTTTTCTTCAATGAATATTTTTTCGAATGAAATCAAATCTTTAACGTTAATACCTTTATGACTCAATGATGCTACACCAGGCAAATTTGACGAAGCTTTTTTAAAATTTTCATTAAGTTTTTCATCTCCATATACAAATAAGGCCGTTTTGAATTTAAACTTTGTTAGTTTAGAATGGAGATTTTTTGTTTTATGTGTATCAATTTCAAAAGAGTCTATGAAAATAATATTATTTTCTAACATCTTTGAAGAGAGCGCTGACTTTAAAGCCAAAATTTTTTCTTTTTTATTCATAGAAATTGAATGATCTCTATTCACAGGTCCCATAGAAGTTGCCCCACCTCTAAAATGAGGGGGCTTACTACTTCCCTGTCTAGCATTACCAGTGCCCTTTTGAGAAAAAGGTTTTTTTGCTCTTCCATTTACTTCTGATCTAGTTTTAGTTTTGTGTGATCCTTGTCTAGACTTTGCATTTTGGTATCTTAGATATTGATGGATAAGATCTGGAAGAATTTTAATTCCAAAAATTTTTTCACTTAAATCAATATCTTTGATTTTCTTATTATTTAAATCTAGAATACCTTTTTTCATTTCTGACTCTTTTTAATTGCATCTTTGATAATTATAGTTGAGTTTTTCTTTCCAGGAACAGATCCCTTTATTACTAATAAATTGTTTAACTCATCTACTTCAAGAACTTTTAGATTTTGAATAGTAACTTTTTTTGCACCCATATGGCCAGCCATTTTTTTTCCTTTAAATACTCGACCTGGATCTTGATTTTGTCCAGTTGAACCATGAGACCTATGCGAAATTGAAACACCATGAGAAGCTCTCAATCCTCCAAAGTTATGTCTTTTCATAGCCCCTGCAAAACCTTTACCAATTGAAAATGATGTCACATCAACATATTGATTGGTTTTAAAATGAGCGACATTAAGTTTAGAACCAATATCTAATGTATTACTTTCATCAATTCTGAATTCTTTTATAATTTTTTTTGGACTTAGATCTAAGTTAGCAAATAACTTTTGCTGCGGTTTACTAATTTTTTTTAAATTTTTTTTAAGATTTATTGAAGCTAACTGGATTGATGAGTAACCATGCTTTTCGAGAGTTTTTACATTTGATACTACACACTCATCAACTTTTAAGATAGTCACAGGTATTGATTTACCCATCTCATCATAAAAAGAAGAATTACCAATTTTTGTTCCAATTAATCCTGTTCTTTTGCTCATAACTAAATTTTAATATCTACCTCAACGCCCGCTGATAAATCTAATTTCATTAATGCATCAACAGTTTGAGGTGTTGGGTCAATAATATCAATTAACCTATTATGAGTTCTTATCTCAAGTTGGTCTCTACTTTTTTTATCAATATGAGGGGATTTATTAACAGTAAATTTTTCAAATCTTGTGGGTAGAGGAATCGGTCCTTTGACTTTAGCTCCAGTTCTTTTTGCAGTGTTAATGATGTCACCAGTACTATTATCCAAAAGTTTACTATCAAATCCTCTTAGTCTAATTCTGATATTTTGTGAGTCCATTATGCTAACTTTGCCTTTACTTCATCTGCAACATTTGAAGGAACCTGTTCATAATGATCAAATTGCATTGAATAGTTTGCCCTACCTTGAGACAATGACCTTAGGTTGTTCACATATCCAAACATATTAGCTAAGGGAACCATTGCATCAATTACATTTGCATTACCTCTTGTTGTCATTTCTTGAACTTGACCCCTTCTGCTGTTCAGATCACCAATTACATCACCCATATATTCTTCAGGAGTAACTACCTCAACCTTCATCATAGGCTCCAATAAAACAGGGCTAGCCTTACTTATCCCCTCTCTAAATGCAGCCCTAGCAGCAATCTCAAAAGCTAAAACACTAGAGTCAACATCGTGAAAAGCTCCATCAAAAAGAGTTGCCTTAAAATCTATACATGGAAAACCTGCCATTACACCTGTTTGTTGTTGAGCAATAAGACCTTTTTCAACACCTGGTATGAATTCAGTAGGTATGTTTCCTCCCTTAATTTTATTTATGAATTCATATCCACTTCCAGGTTCACCTGGTTCAAAAATAATTTTAACTCTAGCAAATTGACCTGCTCCTCCAGATTGTTTTTTATGAGTATAATCAACCTCAAAAGAACTAGAAATTGTTTCTCTATAAGCAACCTGAGGTGCCCCAACATTTGCTTCAACTTTAAACTCTCGCTTCATTCTGTCGACAATAATTTCTAAATGAAGTTCACCCATTCCTTTAATAATAGTTTGTCCACTTTCATGATCAGTGGTAACCCTGAAACTTGGATCTTCTTGTGCTAATCTACCAAGAGCTGTCCCCATTTTTTCATGATCTGCTTTTGTCTTTGGCTCAACTGCAACTTCTATTACAGGATCTGGAAAATCCATTTTTTCGAGTACTATTGGTTTATTGATATCACATAAGGTTTCACCAGTAGTTACATCTTTTAATCCAACAAGTGCTACAATATCTCCAGCATTTGCAGTTTTAATCTCTTCTCTATTGTTTGCGTGCATTAATAACATTCTACCAATATTTTCTTTTTTTCCAGATACTGAATTTAGCACTGAGTCTTTTGCATTAATTGTACCTGAGTATATTCTTGCAAATGTTAAGCTTCCAACGAAAGGATCCGTCATTATCTTAAAAGCTAGAGCGCTAAAAGGCTCGTTATCATCACAAGATCTTGATATTTCAATTTTATCATCTTTGACATCAACACCTTTAACACTATCAACGTCTTTTGGAGAGGGCATATAATCAATTACAGCATCGAGTAGAGGTTGAACCCCTTTATTTTTAAAAGCTGAGCCTGTTAAAACAGGAACAAAAGAACCATTTATGGTGCCCTTTCTAATGCATTTTTTTATATCTTCGACTGAAAGTTCACCTCCATCAAGGTAACCTTCCATAATTGTATCATCTTCCTCTACAACTTTTTCAATTAATTTTTCTCTATATTCCTTGGCTTTTTCTTTTAAATCATCTGGAATTTCAACAATATCAAATTTAGCACCTAAACTTTCATCTTGCCAAACTATTGCTTTGTTTGAAACCAAATCAACTACTCCTTTTAAATTACTTTCAATTCCGATTGGTAACTGTAAAACTAATGGGTAAGAACCTAATCTTTCTGTAATCATATCAACACACATGAAAAAGTTAGCTCCGGTTCTATCTAGCTTATTAACAAAACACATTCTTGGAACATTGTATTTGTCAGCTTGTCTCCATACCGTTTCTGACTGAGGCTCAACACCAGCTACACCATCAAAGACAGCGACTGCACCATCAAGAACCTTGAGAGATCTCTCAACTTCAATAGTAAAATCTACGTGGCCAGGTGTATCAATAATATTTATCCTATGATCATTCCAAAAACATGTTGTAGCTGCTGATGTAATTGTAATTCCTCTTTCTTGCTCTTGTTCCATCCAATCCATAGTAGCAGCACCATCATGGACCTCACCAATTTTATGAGACTTTCCAGTGTAATAAAGAATTCTTTCGGTAGTAGTTGTTTTTCCAGCATCAATATGAGCCATAATACCAATGTTTCTATATTTATCTAATGGATGAGTTCTTGACATAATTACCACCTAAAATGAGAGAAAGCTCTATTTGCCTCAGCCATTTTGTGAGTTTCTTCTCTTTTTTTTACAGCATTTCCTTTGTTATTAAATGCATCAACAATCTCATTAGCAACTCTCTCAGGCATAGTTTTCTCATTTCTTTTTATAGCTGAGTCAACTATCCATTTCATAGCAAGAGTTTGCGCTCTCTTAGGTCTAACTTCCATTGGAACTTGATAAGTTGCACCACCTACTCTTCTTGATCTTACCTCTAAACTAGGCTTAACATTGTTGAGAGCCTCATGAAAAAAATCAATGGGAGATTTATCAGTTTTTTTAGAAACAATATCAAATGCTCCATAGACAATCTTCTCTGAGATAGACTTTTTCCCATCAATCATTATCCTATTCATAAACTTTGCTAATACTATGTCTTTAAATTTATGATCAGGTAAAATTGTTCTTTTTTCTGCTGCTCTTCTTCTTGACATTTTAATTACTTTGGTTTTTTAGCCCCATATAGAGACCTTCTTTGTTTTCTTGTGCTGACACCTTGAGTATCAAGAGTTCCTCTTAAAATATGATATCTTACTCCCGGAAGATCTTTTACTCTTCCTCCTCTTAACAAAACTACTGAGTGCTCTTGTAAATTATGTCCTTCACCAGGTATATAAGCTGATACCTCTTGACCATTTGTAAGTTTAACTCTTGCAACTTTTCTTAGAGCAGAATTTGGTTTTTTTGGAGTAGTGGTATAAACTCGTGTGCATACACCTCTCTTTTGAGGGCAAGATGATAAAGCTGGAACTTTATTTCTCTTTTTTTGCGGTGTACGGCCTTTTCGTACTAATTGGTTAATTGTTGGCATCAGTTATCCTTTGTTAAGCGTTTGGAATTCATTTTCCACTACCATCAACAAATTTTAGGGGTCTTTATTAATTGATAGAGACAAAGTCAAGAAAATATCTTAGTTTTTTATGAAATTTCGCTATTTTCAGACTTGTTTTTTTGGTCAAGTATTTCCCTATCTTTTATTCCTGCTAATTTCTCATAATCAGTTGTAACTTTTCCTGTACCTGCAGGAATAAGTCTACCGACAATTACATTTTCTTTTAAACCATTAAGAGAGTCAGTTTTCCCTAAAGTCGCTGCATCAGTTAGTACTTTTGTAGTTTCTTGAAAAGAAGCTGCAGATATAAACGAGGAAGTTTGTAAACTTGCTTTAGTTATGCCAAGTAACACAGGCTCATATTCTATTAATTTTTTACCAGAACTGCTTAAATCAGAATTAAGTTTAATTAAATCCTTTTTTTGAATTTGCTCTCCAACCATCAACTTACTGTCACCTGAGTCTTTTATAAGTACTTTTTGTAGCATTTGTCTTGCGATAGTTTCGATATGCTTATCATTTATATAAACACCCTGAAGCTTATAAACAGATTGAACTTCTCTTACCAAATATCTGGCCAATTCTTCTACTCCTAGAATTCTAAGAATATCATGTGGAACTGGAGTACCCTCAACAAGAATGTCACCTTTTTTTACAAAATCACCTTCTTGAACATTCAAATATTTTGCCCTTGGAATTAAAATTTCAAAGTTTTCACTTTCATCTAAACTAGTTATTATTAATCTTCTTTTATTTTTATAGTCTTTACCAAAAGAAATCTTACCGTCAATTTCACACATTATAGCAGGATCTTTAGGTTTTCTAGCCTCAAATAATTCTGCAACTCTTGGCAGTCCACCAGTTATATCTTTTGTTTTTGAAGATTCTTTTGGTATTCTTGCCAAAACTTGACCTGCAAATACCTCTTGTCCATCTTCAACACTTAATATTGTATCAATTGACATTGGATAATTTGAGAAATTTTCAGGATTTGAATTTCCATTTTCAAGATTTTCTTGAATGTTGATTGCAGGTTTAAAATTTTTAGATTTAGGATTTTGGCTCCAATCAATAACAATTTTACTTGAAATACCAGTTGTATCATCGATAGACTCTCTAAATGAAATCCCTTGCTTTAAATCAACATAATTTATAAAACCCTTTTTCTCTGCAATTATAGGCAATGTATAAGGATCCCACTCAGCAATAATTTGATTTGTTTTTATTGACTCCCCATCTTTGACAAGAACTTTTGAACCAAATGGTATATTGACAGAGTATTTGTCAATTTTTTCAGACTCGATTTTAATTTTACCATTTCTGCTTAAAGAAATTGAATTAGAAAACTTATCTTCAATTAGTTTAACATTTTCAAATCTAACAGTCCCATCAATTGGAGATAAAGAATTAGATTGTTCAACTGAAGAGCTAGCTGCCCCACCTATATGAAATGTTCTCATTGTTAACTGAGTTCCAGGCTCTCCAATAGATTGAGCAGCAATAATTCCAACTGCTTCTCCAACATTAACTGAAGTACCTCGAGCCAAGTCTCTTCCATAACATTTAGAACAAATACCCTCCTCAGTTTCACAAGTTAGAACTGATCTGATTTTAAGAGATCTGACTCCGAGTTTAATTATTTTATCTAAATGTTTTTCTTCAATTATTTGACCTTTTTTTACAATCACTTCATTATTTAAATCATTTAAATCTTCACAAGGTGTTCTACCTAGAATTCTCTCAGATAAGGGTGATGTTATGTTGCCAGACTCAATTATTTCTTCAACTGTTACTCCTTTATTTGTCCCACAATCAATCTCTCTTATGACTGCATCTTGAGCAACATCAACTAATCTTCTTGTTAAATAACCACTGCTTGCAGTTTTAAGAGCTGTATCAGCTAAACCTTTTCTTGCTCCGTGGGTAGATGTGAAATACTCTAATACCGATAAACCTTCCTTAAAATTTGACTTTATTGGATTTTCAATAATTTCTCCTGATGGCTTTGCCATTAATCCTCGCATTCCAGCAAGTTGTTTTAGCTGGGCAGCAGATCCCCTAGCTCCAGAATGTGCCATCATGTATACAGAATTTATTGGTTTGTCGCTCTCTGGGCTTGAGATTACTTCTAACATCTTGTCAGCAACTTTATTTGTACATTCTGACCAAGCATCTACAACTTTATTGTATTTTTCTCCTTGGGTTATAAGACCATCCTGATATTGATTTTCATATTCCTGGACTTTGGCTTGAGTGTTTTGAATTAATTTTTCTTTTTCATCTGGAATAATTAAGTCATCTTTTCCAAATGATATTCCCGCTATAGCGGCATATTTAAAACCAATTTGCATTATATGATCAGCAAAAAGAACGGTCTCTTTTTGACCACAAAATCTATAGACAGTGTCAATTATATTACTTACTTCTTTTTTTGTAAGAGTTTTATTAATTAAATTGAAACTAATTTTTTTATTTTTTGGTAAGGTATTAGATAATATCATTCTACCAGGTGTAGTTTCAACTTTAATGGTATCACCATTAAAATTTTTTACTCTTGCAAATATTTTAGAATGTAAAGTTACGTCCTTTTGTTCAAGAGCTTTTAAAATTTCATTAATATCAAGAAAGTGCCTATTTTCACCTTTTTGTTTTTCTCTCATTATTGAGAGGTAATATATTCCTAATACAATATCTTGAGATGGAACAATTATTGGTTTACCACTAGAAGGTGATAAAATATTATTTGTACTCATCATTAAAACTCTTGCCTCTAGTTGAGCTTCTAAACTTAGAGGAACATGAACAGCCATTTGATCACCATCAAAGTCAGCATTAAAAGCTGTACATACTAATGGATGAAGTTGAATAGATTTTCCCTCAATTAAAATCGGTTCAAATGCCTGTATTCCTAATCTGTGGAGTGTAGGTGCTCTATTAAGAAGTACAGGATGTTCTCTTATAACTTCCTCAAGTATATCCCAAACTCTTGGATCTTCTTTTTCAACTAGTTTTTTTGCAGCTTTTATCGTGTTAGCCCATCCATAGATATCTAACTTATGAAAAATAAAAGGTTTAAATAATTCAAGAGCCATTTTTTTTGGGATTCCACACTGATGTAATTTAAGATTAGGTCCAACAACAATGACTGATCTTCCAGAATAATCAACTCTTTTGCCAAGAAGATTTTGTCTAAATCGACCTTGCTTTCCTTTAAGCATATCAGATAGTGATTTAAGTGGTCTTTTGTTAGTAGAAGTTATAACCCTTCCCCTTCTTCCATTATCAAAAAGAGCATCAACTGATTCTTGAAGCATTCTTTTTTCATTTCTTATGATAATATCTGGTGCTCTTAAATCTATTAATCTTTTTAATCTATTATTTCTATTTATAACCCTTCTGTAGAGATCATTAAGGTCGCTCGTGGCAAACCTTCCACCATCAAGAGGTACTAACGGTCTTAGTTCGGGAGGAATCACAGGAAGAACTCTTAAAATCATCCATTCCGGCTTATTTTTAGATACAATAAATGACTCTAGTAGTTTAATTCTTTTTGTTAGCTTTGTTTTTTTTAGCTCAGATTTAGTCTCTGTTAGTTCAACTTTTGCTTTTTCGAAATCTGATTCTAAATCAATATTGTTAAGCATTTGCTCAATTGCTTCAGCGCCAATAGCAGCACTGAATGAATCCTCACCATATTCATCCTGATAGTCTATGTATTGTTCTTCAGATATTACTTCACCTTTTTTAAGATCGGTCAATCCTGGTTCTACGACAATAAATTGTTCAAAATAAAGAACTTTTTCCAAGTTTTTTATAGTCATATCAAGTAATGTTGCTATTCGACTAGGAAGAGATTTCATAAACCATATATGTGAAACAGGAGCAGCAAGTTCAATATGTCCCATTCTATCACGTCTAACTTTTGAAAGAGTAACTTCAACACCGCATTTTTCACAAATTACTCCTCTAAATTTCATTCTTTTGTATTTACCACACAAACACTCATAATCTTTGACTGGTCCAAAAATTCTTGAACAGAACAGTCCATCTTTTTCTGGTTTAAAAGTTCTATAGTTAATAGTTTCTGGTTTTTTAATTTCTCCAAATGACCAAGAACGTATATCGTCAGGACTTGCAATGGTAATTTTAAGACTATTAAAGCTTTGTATTCCTTGGTTTTGATTAAATATGTTAACTAGTTCTCTATTCATTTTCAACACCTGTACTTTCTATACTATCTATACTTTCAATATTCTCTATGGATTTCAATTCATTTTTAAAATCCAAATTAAGTCCCAAGGACCTTAATTCTTTCACCATTACATTAAATGACTCTGGTGTACCTGACTCGAAATTATTATCTCCCTTTACTATTGACTCATACACTTTTGTTCTACCAGCTACATCATCTGATTTGATTGTTAAGATTTCTTGAAGAGTATAAGCTGCACCGTATGCTTCCAAAGCCCAAACTTCCATCTCACCAAATCTTTGCCCACCAAATTGAGCCTTACCACCAAGAGGTTGTTGAGTAACTAAACTATATGGTCCGATTGATCGGGCATGAATCTTTTCATCAACTAGGTGATGTAGTTTCAACATGTAAACATATCCGACTGTTACAGGTCGCTCAAACTTTTCACCAGTAATTCCATCATATAATATTTCTTGACCAGTTTCAGATACTCCTGATTTTTTGAGTAATTCAGTTATATCTTTTTCCTTTGCTCCATCAAATACAGGGGTTGCAAATGGGATACCTTCTTTTAAATTTTCTGCAAGCTCTAATAGCTCATCATCATTCATTTTAGAAATTTTATCTGAATGATCTTGATAATCGTAAATTTCTAAAAGCTTTTCTTTTAGATTTAAAGTTTGCCCATCTTTCTTAAGTTTTGTGATCATTTGATTTACTTGATTACCTAAAGAGGCTGATGCCCAACCAAGATGAGTCTCTAGTATTTGTCCAATATTCATTCTGCTAGGAACACCTAATGGGTTTAGCACAATATCTACAGGCGTACCATCTTCGAGATAAGGCATATCTTCAACCGGACAGATTTTAGAAATAACACCTTTATTCCCATGTCTACCTGCCATTTTATCTCCAGGTTGAAGTTTTCTTTTTACAGCTATAAATACTTTTATTAATTTAAGTACTCCTGGAAGCAATTCATCTCCACTCTGAATTTTATCTATCTTGTTCTCAAATTTTTGATTTATGTTTCCAAGCTGATTTTCATAACTTTTAATTAATGCCTCTATTTGCCCAGTAGTTTTGCTATCGTCTATGTTAATTCTCATCAAATCATCAACTTTCAAAACATCTAATTGATCGAAATTTAATTTTGTGTTCTCTGAAAAACCACTAATTCCTGAAACATATTTTTTACCAGTAAGAAGCTCTTTTAAATGATTTCCAAAACTTTTTCTGAGTATATTTAGCTCATCTTCCCTATCCCTAGAAATTCTCTCAATTTGAGCATTTTCTATGCTTATAGCTCTTTCATCTTTTTCAATCCCTCTTCTAGAAAAAACTCTGATCTCAACTACAGTACCTTTTACACCTGGGGGGACACGAAGACTTGTATCTTTTACATCTGCTGCTTTTTCTCCAAAAATAGCTCTTAACAATTTCTCTTCAGGAGTCATTGGTGACTCTCCTTTTGGAGTAACTTTACCGACTAGTATATCTCCAGAGGATACTTCTGCGCCAATATAAACAATACCAGTTTCATCCAAATTAGTGAGCATTTCTTCACTTGCATTAGGAATATCTCTTGTTACATCTTCAGGTCCTAGCTTAGTATCCCTTGCCATTACTTCAAACTCTTCTACGTGAATTGATGTAAATACATCATCTTGAACAACTTTTTCAGATATCAAGATAGAGTCCTCAAAGTTATATCCATTCCAAGGCATAAAAGCCACAAGTACATTTCTTCCAAGAGCAAGTTCACCCAATTCTGTAGCTGGACCATCTGCAATGACTTGGTTTTTTTTAACCTGATCTCCTACGTTTACAAGAGGTCGTTGATTAATACACGTATTTTGATTAGATCTTTGAAACTTTTGAAGATTATAAATATCAATTTTATTAAGAGATCTATCTTTATTGTCAGTAACTCTAATAACGATCCTATTTGCATCTAATTGATCAACAATGCCCTCTCTTTTTGCAACTAGAGTTGATCCGCTATCTTTTGCTACAGTAAACTCCATTCCTGTTCCAACTAGTGGTGCTTTAGGTTTAATAAGAGGCACCGCTTGTCTCATCATGTTAGAACCCATTAAAGCTCTATTTGCATCATCATTTTCTAGAAAAGGTATTAAAGATGAGGCAACAGAAACAAGTTGCTGCGGTGATACATCCATTAGATCAATTGCATCAATTTCAGCATTGATAAATTCACCATTTTTTCTTGAACTCACAACTTTTTTGAGAAACTTGCCCTGATTGTCTACCTCAGAGTTAGCTTGAGCAATAACAAAGTCTTCTTCATTAATTGCACTTAAATAAATAACATCACTTGTTACTTTTCCATCTTTAACAATTCTATAAGGAGTTTCGATAAAACCATATTGGTTAATTCTTGAGTATGAAGCTAGACTATTTATCAATCCAATATTTGCGCCCTCAGGAGTTTCTATGGGACATATTCTACCATAATGTGTTTGATGGACATCTCTTACTTCAAATCCTGCTCTTTCTCTATTTAATCCCCCTGGACCCAAAGCTGATACTCTTCTTTTATGAGTTATTTCACTTAAAGGATTAGTTTGATCCATAAACTGACTTAATTGACTAGTTCCAAAAAATTCTTTTATCGAAGAAGCAACTGGTTTTGCATTAATAATGTCCTGAGGCATTATATTGTCAACCTCAAGCGAACTTAGCCTTTCTTTGATTGCCCTGTCCATTTTTAAGAGACCCACACGATACTGATTTTCAAGAAGCTCTCCAACTGATCGAACTCTTCTGTTAGCCAGATGATCAATATCATCGATATCACCCTTTCCATCAATTAGATTGTGCATATGTTTCACAACATCAATTATGTCAGTTTTATCAAGTATTCTTTGATTTATTTCTGTCTGTTTTTTGAACTTGGCGTTTATTTTTAATCTACCTACTGAAGAGAGGTCATATCTGTCTGAATTAAAAAAAAGATTGTTAAATAGCATCTCTGCAGTTTCTATAGTAGGTGGTTCACCAGGTCTTAAAATTTTGAAGACTTCGAAAAGAGCCTCTTCACGAGATCTTGCTTTATCTAATTGCAAGGTATTTCGGATGTATGAACCTATTTCTATGTTATCTACTTTTAATAAATCAATTTTTTTTATGTTGTTTGAATTAATAAAACTTATGAATTCTTCATCAATTTCAAATCCTGCTTCAAAAAATATCTTTCCAGTTTTTTCATCAATTATATCAGATGCTAAATAAAAACCTATTAGAGAACTTTCTTCTAAACATATTCTAGAAATGTTTTTTTTCTTTGTATCATTAATAATTTTTTGATTTACCTTAGTTCCTTTGCTTATAATTATTTTTCCATTTGTAGGATTTAAAAGATCAAAACCTAGTATTTTAGATTTGTAAAAGGACAAATCTTCTTTGTAGTCCCAACCATATTCATTTTTTTTGAAAGTTAAATGATCGTAAAATAGAGATAAAATCTCCTCACCCCTCATCCCTGATATTTTTTTTGAATCAATTTCAATTTTATTTTTTTCACAGTCTTGCATATATTTTTCAGACGAACTACCAAGAAGACATTTTAATAAAGTTGTTACAGGGAACTTTCTTTTTCTATCAATCCTAGCATGAATATTATTTTTTGCATCATGTTCAAAATCTAACCATGATCCTCTGTATGGAATGATTCTAGCATTGAACAAATATTTTCCACTTGTATGAGTATTTCCAAAATCATGATCAAAAAACACGCCAGGGGATCTATGCATTTGGCTTACAACAACTCTTTCTGTTCCATTAACAACAAAAGTTGCATTTTTTGTCATCAACGGAATATCACCCATATATACTTCTTGCTCTTTGATATCCCTAACAGATTTAGTTCCTGCTATTTCATCTATATCCCAAATTATCAATCTAAAATTTACAAGAAGAGGTGCACCATATGTCATTCCTCTCTGGGAACACTCATCAACTTCATATTTTGGCACTCCTATATCAAAACTTACATAATCAACTGTTGCTCTTTCAGTATAATCATTAATTGGGAAAACAGATTTAAATATTGCATGTAAACCTATATCTTGTTTTTTTTCAGGAGAAACTTTAAGTTGTAGAAAATTATCAAATGATCTTTTTTGAACTTCAACTAAATTAGGTAGGGACGTTACTAAAGGAATTTTTCCAAAAGATTTTCTAATTTTTTTTTGATTGATATAATCTAAACTCATTTATTCACCTTTGTTTAAAAATTTAAAAGACCCCCGTAAAAACGGAGGTCTAAAAATTATTTTAGTTCTACTTTAGCCCCTGCAGCTTCAAGAGCTTTTTTCATTTCTTCTGCATCAGCTTTAGCAACCCCTTGTTTGAGAGGTTTCGGAGCGCCTTCAACAAGATCCTTAGCTTCTTTTAAGCCAAGACCTGTTATTGTTCTAACTTCTTTTATTACAGCAATTTTATTTGATCCTGCTTCTGCCAAAACAACATCAAAGTCTGTCTTCTCTTCAGCTCCTGAATCGCCTTGAGCAGCGCCCGGAGCTGCTGCCACTGCAACAGGTGCAGCTGCTGAAACACCCCATTTCTCTTCCAAAAGCTTGCTAAGTTCAGCAGCTTCTAGAACTGTAAGAGATGATAATTCATCAACTATTTTGTTTATATCAGCCATTTTTTTCTCCTTTAAAACCTAATTAGACTTTTCCAAACTTTTATTCTGAGCACTTATCAATCTTGCTACTTGTGCAGATGGTTCCTTCATTAATGAAGCAACTTTTTGTGCAGGAGCAGATATTAATCCAACAATTTTTCCTCTTAACTGATCCATAGAAGGGAGGGTTGCAAGAAAATTTATTTTATCGAGATTTATTTTTTCTCCATCATAACCGCCACCAATAACTTTGAATTTTTCAAATTTTTTGTCAAAATTAACAGCAACTTTTGCGGGAGCTACAGGATCATCAGAATAAGCAATTGCAGTTGGTCCTGTAAATAAATCTGCCATATCTTTAAATTGAGTTTGCTCAAATGCGAGTTTTGCAAGTCTGTTCTTAGTAACTTTGAATTTAGCTCCACTGTTTCTCATTTCAGATCTTAGTTCTTGTGACTCAGCCACAGTAAGACCAGAGTAATGAGCTACAATAACTGAAGAAGATGAGTCAAGTTCATCTTTAAGTTTTTGAACTAATTCTTTTTTTTCAGAACGTTTCACTTTAACCTCGGTTTAGTTTAGGTAAAAACCTAAATTTAGCTGCCTTATGTTTGCTAATCAAACTAAGACAAGCCTGTCAAGAAGCCAGCAATGGCTCGCTTCAGTCTATGCAGGAAATTAAGCAAAAGCTCCTGCAGTCTTTGACAGGTGATAGTCTATTAGACTATCAATTGAACTAATATTAACGCACACTAGCTGAGTTAATCTCAAGTCCAACACCCATAGTTGAAGCTATGGTAATCTTTTTTATAAATGATCCCTTCACATTATCTGGTTTATTTTTAATTATGGAGCCAACAAAAGCTATCAAATTTTCTAAAAGATCATTTTCATTAAAATTTATTTTTCCAATACCTGCGTGAATTATGCCACCTTTATCATTCTTAAATTGAACTTGACCAGACTTTGCATTTTTCACTGCAGTTTTAATATCCTGAGTCACAGTTCCTAATTTAGGATTAGGCATAAGACCTTTTGGTCCTAAAATTTTTGCAACTTTACCAACAGATGGCATCATGTCTGGAGTAGCTATAATAAGATCAAAATCAATTTTACCGCTAGAAATTGTATCAATTAAATCTGCTTCACCTATTATATCAGCACCTGCTTCTTTTGCTTCAGACTGTTTTTCACTTTTAGCAAGAACTGCAATCTTTACAGTTTTACCATTTCCTTTTGGCAAAGTTATAACACCTCTTACGTTTTGATCAGTTTTGTTAGTATCAATGCCTAAGTTAATGGCTACTTCAAGAGACTCTTCAAATTTAGTATATGAATTACTTTTTAATATTTTAATCGCTTCAATTGGTTCATATACTATAGAAGTATCAATATTTTGGAGTAGTTTTTTGTTATTTTTTGTTATTTTCATTTAACCAACGACCTCCATACCCATTGAAACTGCAGAGCCTTTAACCATATTTATTGCACCTTTCAAATCAATTGCATTGAGATCTTGCATTTTTTCTTTAGCTATTTTCTCAATATCTGACGAACTAACCTTGCCAACTAAACTTCTTCCTGGAGTTGAATTGCCTTTTTTTATTTTTGCAGCTTTTTTTAAATAATAACTTACTGGTGGCAATTTAGTAACAAAATCAAAGGATCTATCTTTGTAAGCAGTAATAACTACAGGTATGGGAGCGCCTTTTTCAATATCTTTAGTTTTTTCATTAAATGCTTTACAAAAATCCATAATATTTAAACCACGTTGTCCAAGTGCAGGACCTACAGGAGGTGAGGGATTTGCTCCACCAGCTGGTATTTGAAGTTTTATATAACCTAGTATTTCTTTTGCCATAATTAACTTACTTTCTATTTTATACCTTTTCTACTTGCGAATATTCTAAATCAACTGGAGTTGATCTGCCAAATATAGAAACTGCTACTCTTAATCTAGCTTTTTCTTCGTCAATTTGCTCAATTTCCCCATTGAAAGAAGCAAATGGACCATCTATCACTTTAACTTGTTCGCCAACGTCATACATAACTGCCGGTCTTGATTTTTCAACTCCATCTATAACTTGTTCAGATATTCTTTTAGCTTCAGCATTACTTATGGGAATGGGTTTTCCTTTATTGCCCAAAAAACCTGAGAGTTTTGGAGTATTTTTAATTATGTGCCATGTGTCATCATTCAAATTCATTTTAATTAATATGTATCCTGGAAATATTTTTCTTTCAGTGTTGACTCTTACGCCTCTCTTAACTTCCACAATATTTTGAGTAGGAACAGATACTTCCTCAATATGTTCAGAAATACCTAATTTGTCTGCTTGATCTAGAATACTATCTGCAACTTTTTTTTCATAACCAGAATATGCATGAAGCACGTACCATCTACATTTAAGCATACTAAAAGCCTGAACCTATCTCTATAATTTTTTTAATTAAAAAAGACCACAGTTGATCACTTAAAAGAAAAAAAATTGCAAACAAAAATATTAACAAGATTACTATAGCAGATGAGATAAAAGTATCTCTTCTTTGAGGCCAAGTAACTTTTAACAGCTCTTGTCTTACCTGTCTAACAAACTGAGCTGGTGTAGTTTTTTTCTTATCTGTATTCATAATTGCATAAACTTCATTATTTTGGCAGGAGTGGCAGGACTTGAACCCGCAGCCCCCGGTTTTGGAGACCGGTGCTCTACCAGTTGAGCTACACTCCTAACATTTTGAGATAGCTAAAACTAGTAGAGCGGTCTCAAACACCTATTCAATAATTTCAGCAACAACTCCAGCACCAACAGTTCTACCACCTTCTCTAATTGCGAATTTCAAACCTTTGTCCATTGCAATTGGAGATAGAAGGGTAACTTCCATTGCTATGTTATCTCCTGGCATAACCATTTCAGTTCCTTCAGGAAGTTTAATGGTGCCTGTAACATCTGTTGTCCTAAAATAAAACTGAGGTCTGTAATTTGAGAAGAAAGGAGTGTGCCTTCCGCCTTCTTCTTTTTTAAGAACATAAGCTTCAGCTTTAAATTTAGTATGGGGCTTAATTGAGCCTGGCTTAGCTAAAACTTGACCTCTTTCAACTTCTTCTCTTTTGGTTCCTCTAAGTAATACTCCTACGTTATCACCAGCCTCACCTGAGTCTAGAAGTTTTCTAAACATCTCTACACCAGTACATGTAGTTTTTTGTGCTTCTCTTATACCTAAGATTTCTATTTCCTCACCAACTTTAACTTGTCCTTGCTCAATACGACCTGTTACAACAGTTCCTCGACCAGAAATTGAGAAAACATCCTCTACTGGCATAAGGAATGGTTGGTCAATAGGTCTAGATGGTTGTGGTATAGACTCATCAACAGCTTTCATTAGTTCAATAATTGAATTTTTACCTATTTCATCATCTCTACCTTCTAAAGCAGCAAGTGCAGACCCTTTGATGATTGGGATAGTGTCACCAGGGAATTCATATGAAGTAAGAAGTTCTCTTATTTCCATTTCAACTAAATCGATTAATTCTTTATCATCAACTTGATCAACTTTATTCATGTAAACAACTAGTGCAGGGACGCCAACCTGTCTTGCTAAAAGTATATGTTCTCTAGTTTGAGGCATAGGACCATCAGCAGCATTAACAACTAGAATACCTCCATCCATTTGTGCAGCTCCAGTAATCATATTTTTAACATAATCTGCGTGACCAGGACAATCTACGTGTGCATAGTGTCTAGCTTCTGTTTCATATTCAACATGAGCTGTTGAAATTGTAATTCCACGTTCTCTTTCCTCGGGTGCTTTATCTATATTTGCATAATCAGTAAATTCTGCCCCTCCTGCTTCAGCAAGAACTTTAGTTATTGCTGCAGTTAAAGTAGTTTTACCGTGATCAACGTGTCCAACAGTACCGATATTACAATGCGGTTTATTTCTTTCAAATTTTGCTTTAGCCATTTTATTTTACCCCAGTATTAAATATTCATTTTGGAGCGGGTGAAGGGAATCGAACCCTCGTAGCCAGCTTGGAAGGCTGGAGCTTTACCACTAAGCTACACCCGCTTTATAACCGACTCACTCACTCTACACTTTTTTTCCTACTCTCCATTTATGGTGGAGGGGGTAGGATTCGAACCTACGTACGCTCACGCGGGCGGATTTACAGTCCGCTGCCTTTAACCACTCGACCACCCCTCCAGATTTGAAGAAAATGGCACATACTAATTAATTAGTATGATTGTCAATCTAAAACAACTAACTTTCCACCATAAGATACATAAGTTCTTAAAAGCGCGCCCCTTTTAGACAAAAAATTAGATTTTGTATATATCTAGATTGTATTTAAATAACAAATCTGTGATAATCCAAAATGGCCAAAAAAAAACATCAAAAACCTCATAATACAGGGAAAATTCAGATAATTTATGGTATTCATGCTGTAAGAGCTGCTCTTTTAAATAGTAAAAGAGCGCATGAGGAGCTCTACATTACTGAAAATAATAAACAAATTTCAGAAAATTTAAGATCAAAAATTCAAAAAATAACAATCCTGGATCAAAAAGAATTTAAAAAATTGCATGGAGAAATAAAATCTAATCAGGGAATAGTGTTAATAACTAATGATTTTGAAAAGCCCACCCTACAACAATTCTTAAAAAACGAAGATAAAAAGGACAAATCAATTTTATTAGCATTAGATCAAATTACAGACCCTCAAAATATTGGTTCAATAATGCGTTCATGCGCCTTATTTAATTGTTCAGGAATAATAGTAGCAAAAGATAACGCTCCTGATTTAACATCTTCATTATACAAAGCTGCATCAGGTGCTGCGGAAATTGTAAATTATTTCAAAGTTACCAACCTAAAGAGAAGTATCTCAGAATTAAAAAAGTTTGGTTATTGGGCTTATGGTTTTGACTCATCCAATGATAGTAAATCTGTAAATGTGAATTTTTCAAAAAAAGCAATTTTTGTTTTTGGCTCTGAAGGAAAAGGTATGAGAGATATTGTGAAAAAAGAATGCGATGAAATAATACAATTAAAAATGCAAAAAAATACAGACTACATGATCGATAGTTTAAATGTTTCAAATGCTGCTTCGATTGCACTTTACGAATTTTTTAAATCTTAATTTCAATTTTTGATAAATGGTGCCGCGTGTCGGAATCGAACTGACCACCTGATGATTACAAATCAACTGCTCTACCAAATGAGCTAACGCGGCACTAGGAAGCCATTTACAATTAATTTAAAATTTCGACAAGTAATTTATATTTTAAATTCCAGGAATATATGGCACACCGTCACCTTTAGCTTTTTCATTAATTTCACTCAAAGTTGAACAAGATGTTAAAGGCATAATTACTAGAAATAATATTAGTATTAATTTTTTCATATTTTTAGATTATCTTTTCAATTTTTGCTGCGCAATACTTAAATTCTGGAATTTTTCCATATGGATCAAGTGCTGGATTTGTGAGTAAATTTGCTGCTGCTTCATTATAACAAAATGGAATAAATATAACACCTTCTGGAATAGCCCTATCTTCCCTTACTCTGATTTTTATCGAACCTCTTCTTGTGGATACTCGTATTTCATCGCCTGGTCTCATATTATTTTTTAAAATTTCATTTGGTGATATTGAAACTGTTGCCTCTGGTTCTATTGCATCTAGATTAGATGCTTTTCTAGTCATTGCCCCGGTATGCCAATGTTCGAGCTGCCTTCCTGTAGTTAATATTAAAGCAAACTCATCATCAGGTAATTCATTTGGAGAGGTAACACTTGCTGGGACAAATTTACCTCTACCATTATCGTTTGGAAATTTATCACCAAAAACAATTTCGTCTCCAGGACTAGTGGGTGATTTACTTGGATATGTTACAGAGTTTTCATGCTCAAGCCTGTCCCAAGAAATATTATTTAGAGAAGGCATGGTTTTACACATCTCATCATATATTTCTTTAGGATGTTTGTAATCCCAGTTTAAACCCAACCTTTTTCCAAGTTCATTTGTAATCCACCAATCCTCTTTAGCTTTACCAGGTGCATTGAGAGCCTTTCGTCCCATTTGAACTTGTCTATTAGTATTAGTCACTGTACCATTCTTTTCAGGCCAAGCTGATGCAGGAAATATAACATCAGCATAAGTAGCGGTTTCTGTTAAAAATATATCTTGAACAACTAAGTGATCTAACATTTGTAATGCTTCTCTTGCATGATTTAGATCAGGATCTGACATTGCTGGATTTTCACCGAGTATATACATACCTTTTATTATTTTTTCATGAATAGCATCCATAATTTCAACTACAGTTAAACCTTTTTTATCATCTAAAGATGTGTGCCAAAAATTCTCAAAAAATTCTTTTTTTTCATCTTTTTCAACTAATTGATAATCTGGGTACATCATTGGAATTAATCCTGCATCTGAGGCACCCTGAACATTATTTTGTCCTCTTAGTGGATGAAGTCCTGAACCTCTTCTGCCTACATTACCTGTCATGAGTGCAAGAGAAATTAGACATCTTGCATTATCAGTTCCATGAACATGCTGAGAAACTCCCATTCCCCAAAAAATTATACCTTTATTAGTTTTAGCAAATAATCTTGCGACCTCGCGTATCATATCAGCATCAATCCCTGTTTGATCTTGCATTAATTCTGGAGGATAATTTTTAAGATGTTTTTTGAGTTCATCAAAACCAGATGTTTGCTTTTTTATGTATTCTTCATTAAATAAATTTTCTTCTATAATGACATTCATAATAGAATTAAGAAGTGCAACGTCTGAACCAGGTTTAAATTGCAACATATGAGTAGCGTGTTTTTTTAGAGAATGACCTCTTGGGTCCATTACAATTAATTTAGATCCATTTTTTGCAGCGTTTTTAAAAAAAGTTGCGGCAACTGGATGATTTTCAGTAGGATTTGCTCCAATAACAATGATAACATCAGAATGCTGCACCTCATAAAAAGGTGCGGTAACTGCACCTGAACCTATTGTTTCTAACAATGCTGCTACTGAAGAGGCATGACAAAGACGTGTACAGTGATCTACATTATTTGTATTAAAACCAGTCCTTATAAGTTTTTGAAAGAGATATGCTTCTTCGTTAGAGCATTTCGCAGAGCCAAAACCAGCTAAATTACTTTTGCCATTTCTCTTCTTTTTAATTTCTAGAAAGCCATTTGCAGCATAATCAAGAGCTTCTTCCCAAGAAGCTTCTCTAAAGTACTCATGCATATTAGAAAAATTAATACTAGGATGTAAATCTTTTTCTTTTCCTCTAATTCTAATTAGAGGTTTGGTAAGTCTTTCTGGATTACTTACATAATCAAAACCAAATCTGCCCTTTACACAAAGTCTATTTTTATTTGCAGGTCCATCAATTCCGTTAACGTATTTAATGTCGTTGTCTTTAACATTATATTCTATCTGACAGCCTACTCCACAATAAGGACAAACACTATTAACTTTTTTTTCAACTTTGCTGTGACCAACTCCTTCCTTGTCTACTATACTAGAAGGCATCAAAGCGCCCGTTGGACAAGCTTGGACACATTCACCACAAGCAACGCAGGTGCTGTCACCCATAGGATCATCAAAATCAAAAACTATTTTTGAGCTTTCTCCTCTATATGCCATTCCAATAACATCATTAACTTGAACCTCTCTACAAGCTCTAACACAAAGATTACATTGGATGCATGCATCTAAATTAACAGCCATACTTGGGTGTGAACTATCAGCTTGGCATGGAGTTTTTTTTGGAAAGCGGCTCTCTTTAATTTCAACTTTATCAGCCCAATTCCAAAAATGAGAATTACTATCATGAGCTACTTCTCTCTCTGGTTGATCTGCTAAAAGTAATTCGAAAACTAACTCTCTTGATTTTTTTGCTTTGTCAGAATTAGTTCTAACCTTCATATTGGGAGTTGGTTTTCTTACACATGACGCAGCTAAAACCCTTTCACCATCAATCTCAACCATGCAGGCTCTACAATTTCCATCAGCTCTATAGCCAGGTTTATTAGCATAGCACAGATGAGGTATTTCAGTGCCTAATCTATTCGCAGCTTGCCAAATTGTTTCATCCTTATTAGCTTCAACTTGCTTATCATTAAGATAAAAACTAACTTTTTTATCAGTCATATGAAATCTCTTTTGCAAAATATTTTAATACGGAATTTAGTGGATTAGTTGCAGCCTGACCTAAACCACAAATCGAAGCTTGCGCCATGACTTCAGATAAATCACTTAATTTTTGCTTGTTCCAAATCTTTTCTTTCATAAGTTTAACAGTTTTTTCTGTTCCAACTCTACATGGAGTGCATTGACCACAACTCTCTTCTTCAAAAAATTTTAATAAATTTAGAGCAACATCTTTCATGCTATCTTTATCAGACAAAACGACAATGGCGGCAGAACCTAAAAAACATCCAAGATCAGCCAAATCTTTAGAACCATAATCAAGGGGAATATTATTCATCTCAGCCGGTAATATTCCACCAGAAGCTCCCCCTGGAAGGTATCCTTTAAATATATGACCTTCCTGCATTCCTTCACAATATTCATTAATCAATTGTTGAATTGTAATTCCAGCAGGAGCAACTTTTACACCTGGATTTTTCACTCGCCCTGAAACAGAAAAGCTATGAAATCCCTTGTTTCCATTAAGTCCTTTATCTGCAAACCATTTGGATCCTTTTTCTAAAATATCACGAACCCAAAAAAGTGTTTCTAAGTTATTAGTGAGTGTTGGTTTGCCAAATAAACCAACTTCTGCAACATATGGTGGTCTATGTCGTGGCAAACCCCTCTTGCCTTCGATACTTTCTATCATTGCAGACTCTTCTCCACAAATATAAGCTCCAGCACCTCGTCTTAAAATAAAGTGTCCTTTTGATACAATTTCTTCATTTTCTAACTTTAGAATTTCATCACTTAGAATTTTAATTACAGAAGGATATTCGTCTCTCATATAAATATATACATTTGATGCTTTAAGAAATAATGATGCAATGAGAGCACCTTCTAAAAATCTATGGGGATCTCTTTCAAGATAAGTTCTATCTTTAAATGTACCTGGTTCACCTTCATCTCCATTAACCGCTACATATTTTTTTCCATTATATTTTGAAACAATTTCCCATTTCATTCCTGTTGGAAAACCTGCTCCTCCTTTGCCCTTTAATCCACTATCTTTTAAAGTTTCTATAATATTATTATTGGATATTTCACCATTACGAATTTGATTTACAATATTATATCCTCCATTTTTTTTATATTCATTTAATGAAATATAATTTGGAACTACCACTTCAAATCTATTTTCTTGAATTACCTTTTCAACTTTAGATACTGAAGCATTGTCAACATAATTTTTACCAACACAAACAGTTGGAGCAACATCACATCTTCCCATACAAGGACCGGGCACAACTTTAATATTTTTATTTTCCGAAGATTTTAAATCTGAGAGTAATTTTTGTGCACCAAATAATTCACAAGTCAAACTTTCACAAACTCTTATAATTTTTATTGGCTCAAAGGTGTCTGAGTTTTTAACTATATTAAAATGTGCGTAAAATGTCGCTACTTCATAAATTTCTGAGAGAGGTAGATTAATAATTTCAGATAAAGCTACAAGATGCTTATCATATAGCACTCCAAAATTATCTTGTAATAAGTGTAAATATTCTATTAGTTCATCTCTTTTAAATCTTATTCCATGGAAAAGCTGTGAAACCTCTTCATAAAAACTATTTTCTATCTGCCTACCTTTTGGCCTCCATCTTCTCTTCTTTTTTTTCAAAGAGCTATCAGTTTGAGAAATAAATTTATCCATTTAAATTGAATTATTAATATATATTTTGTATCAGATTAAAATGAAAGATTCAGTTGAAAATGATGAAATAATTCTTGATACGAGCGGTACAGAATGTCCCATCCCAGTATTGAAAGCAAGAAAACTTGCTCAAGAATTAAAAAATGGTGACATAATTAAAGTTATAGCAACTGACCCTCTCGCAAAAGCCGACTTTGAACATTATTGTTCACAATCAGGCTTTGATTTTCTTGAAAGTTATAATGAAGGTAAAAAATTAATAATAAAATATAGATTTCAAAATATTAATTAAATAATTTATCAAAATCATAATAATCAAAAGTATCGCCTTTCTTGATTGAGCTGATGTGTTCTGGTATTTCAACTATACCATCTGAATATGAGATGGATGAAATCATACCTGAGCCTTGTTTAGGATGCTTAACAACAACATATTCATTTTTAATAAACTTTTTTGATACTCTTAACCATTCAAGTCTTTTTGTTTTTTTTATCATTGCAAAGTTTGTTTTTAATTTTTCGGTACTAATTTTTAGTGTTTGTGCACCCAACAATTTTAAAATCAATGGTTTAACAATAAAAGCATAAAGTAATTGAACCGATACTGGATTACCTGGTAAGCAGACAATATAAGTATTTTGAATCTTTCCAACCGCTATTGGTCTTCCTGGTTTTATCGCAGCTCTCCAAAAAAAAATTTTACCATTATTTTCTAAGGCTTTCACGAGATGATCTTCATCTCCAACAGATGCTCCGCCTGTAGTGATTATCATATGAAATTTAGAAATATTTTTTAGTAAACTATGCTCAACTTTTTTATAATTATCTGACAAATTTCCTAAAAATCTTTTTGTTATATAATTTTTATTTAAAAGTGAGTTTAGTAGAAAATAATTTGAATTATTAATTTTTGATTTTTTTAGTTTTGTTGTAGGTCTAACAAGTTCATTCCCACTAGTAAAAAAACCAATTTTTATTTTTGAATATACTTTTACTTTATTGTATCCGATAGCAGCAATTAAGTTTAGATTTTTGACATCTATTTTTGATCCTTTTTTTAATACCAACTTACCTTTAGAAATATCTTCTCCTTTGTGCCTACAGTTTTCACCATAGTTAGGTATTTTTATAAGTTTGAGTTTATTATTTTCTAATTTTGTATTTTCTTGCATCACAACAGTATTTGAATTCAATGGCATTTTTGCACCTGTAAAAATTCTTACTACCTCACCTTTATTTATTTTTACCTCTTTATCATCTCCAGCTGCAATTCTTGTTTTAGAAATTTTTTTATGAATATCATTTAAATCATGCTTTAATATTGCATATCCATCGACTGCAGAATTTTTAAAAGGTGGTAAATTAATTTTTGAGTATATATTTTCTGCTAAAATTTTATCTTCTGCATCTAATAAATTTATTAATTCAATTTTTTTTACTAAAATTGCTTGTTTTTTAATGAAACTTAAAATTTGTTTTAAGTAAAAAGGTTTTTTATTCATAAAAATTTATTTATAATAAATTCAGTTAAACTCTCAATATCATTCCTCTTAAACAAAGGTATATTAGATTTTATTTTCTCATCAGTAACAAAAGCAACTACATTTTTGATTTCATTATTAACGATTTTAGTGTTCTGACTTATTATTTCAATTTTCGGATGATTTTCTTTTTTAAAACCCTCAACTATAACAACATCTACATCAATAAATTCTCGCAACAATTCGTTAAGTTTTTTTTCATTTTTGTTATTATTTTCTATAATTTTTGACCAACGCTTAGAAGAGCTAATTATAACTTCGCTAGCACCCGATTCTCGATGCTTAAAACTATCAGTTCCTGGTTTATCAATATCAAAATCATGATGAGCATGTTTTATCGTACCCACTTTGTATCCTCTTTTAACCAATAAATTGATTATCTTAGTTGCAAAAAAAGTTTTGCCAACATCTTTCCAACCTACTATGCCAATTACTTTTGTCATATTTTTCTTTTATTCAAAATATATACCAGTGAATAAATTAAAACTGTTAAAAGTATTAATACTATACCTAGAGCCATTGCGTATTCTAAATTTCCCATTCTTGTCTCTAAAGAAATTGCTGTTGTCATTACTCTAGTGAAATGATTGATATTCCCCCCAACAATCATTACAGCACCAACTTCTGATATAGCCCGTCCAAATGCTGAGAGAAGAGCCGTTATTACAAGAAAATAACTATGTTTTGAGATAATAAATAATATTCCAAAAAAGGTCATATTAATAGAACGTAGTTGATCTTTATATTCTCGCCAATTTTGATCAAAAATCTCTTGCGACAAAGAAGTTACTATTGGAAAAATAATAATCACTTGAGCTATAATCATTGCAGTTGGGGTGTAAAGCAATTGAAGAACGCCAAGTGGACCTCCAGAGGCAAACATAAAGTACACAATTAAACCAACAACAACTGGAGGAATTCCCATTAATGAATTCAAAATTATTAAAATAAAATTTTTTAAAAAAAAATTTTTAATAGCTAGATAGTAACCAATAAGTAAGCCAAAAAATGACGCAAAAATTAGAGCTGTGATACTGACGTATAATGACAACAATATAATTTCCCACAAATCTCTATCAAATGAAAAGATTAAACCTAAAGATTTAGTGAAAATTTCTATAATGTTCATATAAAGTTATTATCAGAATATATTATGAACAAAAAAATTAAATATTTAGTTGCTCCAAACCCTAAAGATAAAAAGCTTACAGAAGAAATTACTGGTTTTGACGAAAGTTTTAAAAGAATAAAAACTAAGGTTATTAAAGAAAAAGATCTAACAATTTATTTAAATAATCAAGAAATTGTAACTCTTATGACTATAGGTGATCACGCAAATTATCTTGCTGTAGGATATTTACTAAATCAAAATATGTTGAAATTTAACGATCAAATTAAAAAAGTTGAGTATGATCCTGATTTGAAAGTTATAGTTGTAAGGACATTAAGAAAAACAAATTATGAGAATAAATTAAAAAGAAAAGTAACCACGAGTGGGTGTGCTGTCGGTACAGTTTTTGGAGATGTTTATGATGAGATTTTAAAAACTAAAATTAAGTCAAAAAAGAAAATTAGGCATTCATGGATTTATGAAATATCAAAGAAAATAAATTTAACTCCAAGTTTATATTTAGAAGCAGGTGCTATACATGGGTGTGCTATTATTCATAATAACAACCCGATTATTTATATGGAGGATGTTGGGCGTCATAATGCAGTTGATAAAATTGCTGGTTATATGTTTTTAAAAAAAATTACTGGTACAAATAAAATATTTTACACCACTGGAAGATTAACAAGTGAAATGGTTATTAAAACTGTAAAAATGAAAATTCCAATATTAATATCAAGATCTGGTTTTACATCTTGGGGTGTTGAGCTAGCAAAAAAAACTAATCTTACGCTTATAGGAAGAGCAAAAGGTAAGAAATATTTAGTACTATCAGGCGAGAAAAGAATTGATTATAGATAAATCAAAAACACATTTAGTAATTCTTGCAGGAGGACAATCTAAACGCTTTGGAGGAGGTTTTAAAACTTTACATAAATTTAATAATGCTTCTCTTTTAAAAAGAATTTTAGATAATTTTAAAAATTTAAATATTGAGATTGCATTAAATATAAATTCGGAAGAAAGAGAGTTTTTTGATACAGGTCTAAATCTAATAAGAGATCAAATAGAAAATTTTCAGGGCCCGCTTGTTGGAATATACTCTTCGATAAAATGGGTTATGCAAAATAATAAAAAAATTGAATGGGTGCTAACAACTCCATCAGATACTCCTTTCTTATTTGAAGAAATAATTAATAAATTCTTTGAGACTGAATTTAATGAAAATTCAAAAATAATTTTAGCAAAAAGCGCTAATAAAATTCATCCAGTCATAGGTCTATGGCATGTGTCCTTACTAAAAGCCCTCGGTGAGTTTCTTGCAAAAAAAGATAGAAAAATTATGAATTGGGTAAATATGCAAAATTATGAAATTTTGAATTTTGAGAACGAAAATTATTTTTTTAATATTAATACTAGATCTGATTTAGAGGAAGCGACTAAAATTGAGAACTCATTAAAAATACAATAATTTTCTGGATAATCTTAATAATAAGAATATAAATTAATATTAGAAATAATGTCAATTTATCTTCCCATTGCAGAAATTAATATAAATATCTTCTTAATAGTATTTATAGGTATGCTAGTAGGAGCTCTATCAGGTCTATTTGGAGTTGGTGGAGGTTTTTTAATGACTCCTCTTTTAATATTTCTTGGCATACCCCCAGTTGTAGCAGTAGGGTCTGAAGCTCCTCACGTATTAGCATCAAGTGTATCTGGTGTAATTGCACACTGGCGAAAAAAAAATGTAGATTTCAAGATGGGGTTTTTTTTATTATCAGGGGGTATAGTAGGTTCAACTTTGGGAGTAAATTTATTTAAACTGCTAAAGACTTATGGACAAATTGATATTGTAATTCAATTTTTATTTTTAATTTTTCTTGGGTTTATTGGTGTATCAATGGCTTTTGAGAGTGCCAAAACTACCATTAAAAACTATAGAACAACTTCTGCAATCAGAACAAAACTTCATCAACACTCTTGGATACACGGTCTTCCTTTTAAACTAAGATTCCATCGCTCAAAATTATACATATCTGCAATCCCCCCAATTTTGATTGGTTTTTTTGTTGGTGTTTTATCAGCAATGATGGGTGTAGGCGGAGGTTTCATCATGATACCTGCAATGGTTTACATATTAGGAATGTCAACAAATGTTGTTGTAGGAACTTCATTGTTTCAAATCATTTTTGTAACAGCTAACTCAACTTTCTTTCAATCATATCTTAATCAAACAGTTGATATTGTATTATCTGCTTTAATGATTCTTGGTGGTGTTATTGGAGCTCAAATAGGTGTTAGAATAGGTACAAAACTAAAAGCCGAATATTTACGAGGCATTCTAGCAATTTTAGTTTTACTTGTTTGTGCAAAAATTTTGACAGATTTGATTCTTACGCCTTCTGATTTATTTTCAACATCACTAATTTAATGAACCCATTTAAAAATCAAAAAGAAATTGTAAAAACTTCACCGCGAGTAAGTGATGAAATAAAGCAAACCACCTGTTACATGTGTGCTTGCAGATGTGGGATTGATGTACACATGTTAGATAATCAAATTCGATTCATTGAGGGTAACAAGAATCATCCTACAAATAAAGGAGTTCTTTGCGCAAAAGGCTCTGCGGGAATTATGCAGCAAAATTCTCCCGCTAAGTTATCCAAACCTCTTCTAAGAATTGGTGAGAGAGGCAAGGGAGAATTTAAACAAATTGAGTGGGATGAAGCTATGCAAATCGCAACAACTTGGTTATCTGATATTAGAAATACAGATCCTAAAAAACTTGCTTTTTTTACTGGAAGAGATCAAAGCCAATCATTAACTGGTTGGTGGGCTAATCAATTTGGAACTTGCAATTTTGCTGCCCACGGAGGTTTTTGTTCTGTTAACATGGCAGCAGCAGGACTTTATACAATTGGAGGGTCATTTTGGGAATTTGGTGAGGTTGATTGGGAACACACTAAATATTTTATTTTATTTGGATGTGCCGAAGATCATGACTCCAACCCAATAAAAATGGGTTTGGGTAAATTAAAATCAAAGGTTGATAGTAAATTTGTTTCTGTGAATCCTGTAAAAACGGGCTATTCGGCTATTGCTGATGAGTGGATAGGCATACGACCAGGTACTGATGGTTTATTTGTTCATAGTTTAATTTACGAGTTATTAAAATCTAATAAAGTAGATTGGAAGTACTTAAGCAAATATACGAATGCTAATTGGCTAGTCTATAATAATCCTGGGAATGAAAAACATGGTTTATTTGCAAGAGATGAAAATAATCTTCCAGTTGTATACTGTAAAAATACTAAAATTGTTTCTTCTGATATAGAAAATACAAACTCTGCTTTCTTTGGAAAATATAAATATAATAATGTAGAGGTGATTCCTTCCTTTGAGTTTTTATCAAAGGAATATTTAAATCCAAAATACAAACCAGAAAATATTTCCAAACTAATTGATATTGATGCAAAAGTAATAAAAAAAATTGCTGCAGAAATAGCTGAAACTGCTTTTGAAAAAGAAATAGAAATCAAAGTTGATTGGGAAGATCATAATGGAAAAAAACACTCATCTTTTAAAGGAAGACCAGTTTCAATGCATGCTATGAGAGGTATTTCTGCCCATTCGAATGGATTTAATACATGTAAATTAATTCACATTCTTCAAACTTTAATTGGATCTATAGATGTACCAGGGGGGTTTAGGTACAAAGCGCCATATCCAAAACATGTAGTCCCTGGACCAAAGCCTGCAGGTAAAATAGTAAAGCCTAACACTCCAATTGGAGGAATGCCATTAGGGTTTCCAAAATCTCCTGAAGATCTTCTTACCGATGAAGATGAAAAACCACTAAGAATTGATAAAGCATACAGTTGGGAAAATCCATTATCCGCACATGGTTTAATGCATATGGTCATTAACAATGCTTGGAAGGGTGACCCATATAAAATTGATGTTCTTTTTATGTATATGGCAAATATGGCATGGAATTCATCAATGAATACCGAGCAGACAATTAAAAAATTAACCGATAAAGACAAAGAAACTGGAGAGTATAAAATTCCTAAAATTATTTATAGTGATGCATATTATTCTGAAACGGTTCCTTATGCAGACCTTGTATTACCTGATACAACATATTTAGAGAGATGGGATTGTATATCTCTCTTGGATAGGCCCATAAGTTCCGCAGATAGTGCAGCCGATGCAATTCGACAACCAATTATAAAACCGACAAGAGATGTAAAACCATTTCAGGACGTACTAATTGATCTTGGAGCAAGGTTAGGACTTCCAGGTTTTGTAAATGAAGATATGTCGCCAAAATATCCAAATGGATATAGCGATTATATTGTTAATCACGAAAGACAACCTGGCATAGGACCTTTAGCAGGTTGGAGAGGAAACGGAAATCAGTTTGGGAAAGGTGAAGTAAATAAAAATCAACTTGAAGAGTATATTCAAAACGGATGTTTTCATAATTATGAATTTAATGACAATCAAAAATATTATAAATTCACAAATAAGCATTATTTAAATTTCGCCTATGAAATGGGATGGATAAATAAAAAAGTACCTATTGTTATCCAAATGTATAGTGAAGAAATGCAAAAATTTAAACTTGCAGGTGAAGGTTATGGAGATAAAATTCCACCTGATCATTTAAAAGATAGGATCAAAAAATATTTTAATCCTGTACCGACTTGGTACCAACCATTTGAAGAAAAGATCAATAAAGAAAAGGGCAAAAATTTTGATCTTTATGCGGTAACTCAAAGACCACCTCATATGTATCATTCATGGGGTTCACAAAATGCGTGGTTAAGACAAATAACTAACCTTAATTATCTCTATATAAGTGAGTACATAGCTCAAGAAAATAATCTCAAAAATTTAGATTGGGTATGGGTAGAGAGCTTTAGTAGTAAAATAAAAGTTCAATGTCGTGTTATGAAAGGTGTAAACAAGAATACTGTTTGGACATGGAATGCAATTGGAAAAAGAAAAGGTGCTTGGAATTTAAGTCCAGGAGCTCCTGAATCAAATAAAGGTTTTTTATTAAATCATCTAATTTCAGATGTTTTGCATAATGAGGGTAATAGAAATTCACAGTTGTCAAACTCAGACCCTATTACAGGTCAGGCTGCGTGGTATGATTTAAAAGTAAAAATATACAAATGTAAAGATGAAGAAATAGATGGTAAAATTTACCCTAATTTCGACATCATAAAAAATAAATCTCGAAAAAATATATATATTAGTGATTATGGCAAACAGTTCACAAAAGAATTTAAAGATAATAATTTAACTTTAAATCAAGAATATATAGGAAATAGTAAAAACATAAAATGACATCTTTACCTGCAAAACAAAATAAAAAACTTGGACTTGTAATTGATTTAGATATTTGCGTTGGCTGTCATGCTTGTGCAGTAAATTGTAAAGAATGGAATACTTCAGGTCATTCATCACCTCTCCATGATATTGATCCTTACGGAGATGATCCTACTGGAGTTTGGTTTAATAGAATTCATACTTTTGAAGTAGAGTCTGAAATAAATGGAAGTAAAACAGTTCATTTTCCTAAAAGTTGCTTGCATTGTAGTGATGCTCCTTGTGTTACAGTATGCCCAACTGGCGCCTCATACAAAAGAGAGGAAGATGGTATAGTTCTAGTAAACCCTGAAACATGCATAGGTTGTAAATTATGTTCATGGTCTTGCCCTTACGGTGCAAGAGAATATGATGAAGAAGCCGGTATAATGAAAAAATGTACATTATGTGTAGACAAAATTTATAATGAAAATATCCCTGAAAGTGATCGAGTACCAGCATGTGTTTCTACATGTCCAGCAGGCGCCAGAAGTTTTGGAGATTTAGGTGATGAAAACTCTAATATATTCAAACTTGTAGAAGAGAGAAATGGTTATGATTTGATGCCTGAGCAAGATTGCTTGCCAACAAATAAATATTTACCACCAAGAGAAAAAAATAATCAATTTAAAAATGATGCACTTAATTCCATAACTAATGATAATGATTTTTCTTTTGATACTTGGAAAGAAATTATTGAAGATGCATCCAAGTAAATCAATAATTTTTTTTACTGTCATGTCTGGTACTGGTTATGGGATAATTATTTGTCTATCATTTTTAGCGTTAATTGCAGAAATAAACTTTAATTATGGTTTTAAATTATCACTTATTTTAATTAGTTTTTTATTTATCACCCTCGGCCTATTATCCTCTACTCTTCATTTAGGTCATCCTGAAAGGGCATGGAGATCATTTAGTCAATGGAGATCTTCTTGGTTATCAAGAGAAGGTTTGGCTGCAATTTTGACATACATACCTCTAATGATATTTTATTTACTATGGTTTCTTGAAATGGATATATTTAAATATTTTCTTTATAGCGCTTCAATTTTGTCTGTGATTACAATTTACTGCACAGGACAAATGTACGCTAGTTTAAAAACTGTACCTGCTTGGCACAATGTATATGTCACTCCAATCTATTTAATTAATGGCCTATCTATTGGCTCTTTAAGCATTTATTGCCTAACACGTTTCTACGAGTCTGAAATTCAACATTTGTATCAATTTACTCTACTAAGTTTAGCTTTATGCTTATTGTTAAAAATTACTTATTGGTTTCACATTAGAACTAAGTCCACTAGCTCTATAAACACAGCAATTGGATTAGGAAAAGATAATAAAGTATCGTTTTTTGAAGGGCCTCACACTGGAAAAAATTTTTTAACGACTGAGATGATTAATAAAATAAAAAAAGAAAAAGCAAATTTTTTAAGATTATGCTTTATCATTCTTTCTTGCGTCTTACCTATGTATATGATTGTGCAAGAAGCAACACTTATAATCGATGCTTTTATATTAAAATTATCTTTTTTTATTACTTTAGTTTTTGCTCTAATTGGAATGCTGATTGAAAGATACTTATTTTTTATCCAAGCGAAACATGTTGTAAGTTTATATTATGGAGAAAATAAAGTTTAAAATGAATAGCAAAAAGTTCTTACTAACTATATTTTTTATTATAACATCTCTCGTTAAAATAGTTTCAGCTGAAGCATATTTTGACCTCTCAGAAAATAACATTAAAATTCAAACAGATTTCAATGGAAAAGAAATAATTATATTTGGAATATTGAACGAAGATCAAGACACTCTTATAACTATTAAAGGACCTGAAAAAAATGCATTAATCCAAAAAAAAGAGAGAATTTTAGGTTTTTGGTTTAACACTAAGCAAATCACTTACAACAAAATACCTAGTATTTTTTTTATAGCATCATCTGGAAATCTAAAAGATATTCTTCCCATGTCAACAATAATAAAAGAAGAACTCAGTTTTGATTTATTGCTAGAAAATAAACTATCAAAAAGAAATTTTATCTCAGACATTTCTCTTGATGATTGGAAAGATAACTTCGTAAGAATAAAAAAAGATAAGAGCTTGTTTAAGGAATACAATGTAGAAAAAATAGAAAACAAACTCTTTCAAACTAGAGTGTTCTTCCCAGCTGAGTCAATTCCAGGAGATTACTCAGTTAACGTGTATCAAATAAAAAATAATGTGATTTTAAATAAAAAAGAAAAAATTATTACTCTAAAAAAATCAGGGATTGGAAGTCAAATATATGATTTTGCACACAAGAATTCTGCAGCTTATGGTTTGTTTGCAATCATATTTGCTATATTATCTGGTTTTCTAGCCGCTACATTATTTAGGAGGTCTTAATGAATGATAATCGATATATATTAGTTATTGCAGATGAGTCACCAGAGATGGAAATTGCTTTAGAATATGCATGTGCGAGATCAAAAAAAACAAGTCGTAAAATAATTATTGCAACATTTATAGAGCCATTAGATGTTTTAACAACTCAAGGTGTAACGGAAATAATGAAAAATGAAGCTAGAGAAGAAGCAGAAAAAATTCTCCAAAAAGCAGCGAGCTATGTCAAAGAAAAAACAGGCGAAATGCCTGCTTTAGCAGTGCGAGAGGGAGAGACCATCACAGAACTAAAAAAACTTATTGATGAAGAAGAAAATATTAATGTCTTAGTTTTAGCTGCAAACTCAGATCCAAAAAGCAAAGAATCAAATGTAATTATAAACTCTTTGGTTAGTCAAGAAATAACAAATCTGAGAGTGCCTGTTATGATTGTTCCTGGCAACTTTTCAAAAGATCATATTGCTTTAATAACATAGATGTCAGAAATAATAGCTGAAAAATTAATTGATATAGAGTCTGTAAAATTTTCTTTTGAAAATCATTTTACTCTAACTTCAGGCTTGAAATCTCCTGTTTATGTAGATTGTCGTAAAATTATTTCATTTATAAATGAAAGAGAATTCATTATGAATGAGGCTTTAAATTATTTTAAAAAAAACAAAATTCAATTTGATTTAGTTGCTGGAGGTGAAACCGCAGGTATTCCTTATGCTGCTATAATTTCTGAAAAAATTAAAAAGCCAATGGTTTATATAAGAAAAAAACCAAAAGGATTTGGTCAAAACCAACAAATCGAGGGACATTTTAAAGAAAAAGAAAAAGCTATTTTAATCGAAGATCTGGCAACTGACGGCGGAAGTAAAGTTGTATTTGTTGAGGCTATGAGAAAAGCTGGATTAGTAGTAAATGATATTTTTGTAATCTTTTATTACGATATCTTTAATTTAGAAAACTCTGAGTTATCTAAATTAAATGTTAATATTCATTCTCTTTGTACATGGAAAGACATTATATCGGTCATAGAAAAGAAAAGTACTTATAAAGAAAATGATATAAAAAACTTAAAAAAATTCCTATCTAATCCAGATGATTGGAGAAAAGATAATGCCTGACATAATTTTAGTAAGTGGTGGATTTGATCCTATCCATAGTGGACATATAAAATTAATCAATGAAGCAAATAAATATGGTGATGTAGTTGTGTTATTAAATTCTGATCAGTGGTTAAGAAATAAAAAAGGAAAAGAATTTCTTCCATTTGATGAAAGAAAAGTAATAATGAATAACATAAAAGGAGTTATAGATGTTATTGCATTTGATGACAGTGATAAAAGTTGCATTGATGGTCTAAAAAAAGCTAGAGCAAAATATTCTGAAAGGTTAATCAAATTTGCAAATGGAGGGGATAGAAATGACAAAACTACCCCTGAGACAACTTTTTGTGAACAAAATAGCATTACACCTTTATGGGGTGTTGGTGGACATAATAAATCAAATTCCAGTTCCTGGATCTTGAAAAAATGGAATGAAAAATAATTAGGGGTACAACTTTTTAGTTACCCATACATTATCAATATTAGTGTATATTTGACGATCATGGACACGGTAAGGCATTTCTTGCCAAAACTCAATTAAACGGGGAATTACTAAATAACCATTCCAATGTGTTGGACGTGGAATATCTTTATCTTTAAATTTCTTTTCAAACTTTTCTATATTGTCTAATAGTTCTTCTCTGGAAGACAAGTCTGCACTTTGATTAGAGGACCAAGCCCCAATTTGGCTTCCTCTAGGTCGAGATTTGAAATATGAATCCGCATCACTATCACTTACAATATTTGCATTACCCTCTATTCTTATTTGTCTATTTTGCGTTTTCCAATGAAAATTAAGAGCGACATTGTTATTTATATCTATTGAAGTGCCTTTTTTACTATTTGAGTTTGTGTAAAAAACAAAACCATTTTGGTCATATGATTTTAAAAGAACGACCCTTGAAGATGGTTGTTTGTTATAGATTGTAGATAAGGTCATGGCATTTGGATCATTTATCTCTGTTTCACAAGCTAAATCATACCACTTTTTAAATAATTCAAATGGATCCTTTATTTGTTGAATTAAATCTTTGTGCTTTAACATTTTCGATATTTTAAGTATTAAGACTAATATAATCTTTAAAATAATAAAAAATAGGTATTAAATGTTAATGCAAGGAAAAAAAGGGTTAATCATGGGCGTGGCTAATGATAGGTCAATAGCCTGGGGAATAGCAAAATCATTGGCTGAAAATGGGGCTTCGATTGCTCTTACTTACCAAGGTGAAGCGCTTAAGAAAAGGGTGGAACCACTAGCACAGTCAATAAATTCAGATATTGTGATACCTTGTGATGTTGCGGACTCAGTAAGCATGGAAAACGTCTTTAGAACTCTAGAAGAAAAATGGGGAGAAATTGATTTCTTAGTCCATGGGATTGGGTTCTCAAATAAAGATGAATTAAGAGGTAAATATTACAATACAACATCAGAAAATTTTAATCAAACGATGCATATTTCATGCTACTCTTTCACTGAAGCTTGTAGATTAGCTGAACCTCTGATGAATGAGGGAGGCTCTATTTTAACTTTAACGTATTACGGAGCAGAACAAGTAATGCCTCACTATAATGTTATGGGTGTTGCGAAAGCAGCCTTAGAAGCTAGCGTCAGGTACTTAGCAGTTGATCTAGGTGAAAAAAATGTGAGAGTCAATGCAATAAGTGCTGGTCCAATTAAAACCTTGGCAGCCTCTGGAATTGGAGATTTTAGATTCATTTTAAAATGGAATGAATTAAATGCTCCATTAAAAAGAAATGTTAACCAAAATGATGTAGGCAACTCAGCATTATATCTTTTGAGTGATTTAGGAAGTGCCGTAACTGGAGAAATACAGCATGTTGACTGTGGTTATCACACTGTTGGAATGGTGGCTGTTGATGAAGCCGATAAAGTATCAGATTTATTAAGTGAATTTAATAATAAATAATGTCATCTAATTCAATTGGAAAAATTTTCTCCTTTTCAACATGGGGGGAAAGTCACGGTAAAGCAATAGGTTGCATAATTGATGGAGTTCCTTCAAATATTGAACTTAGTGAAAATGATATACAACCATATCTTGATCTTAGAAAACCTGGACAATCAAAGTACACTACTCAAAGAAAAGAAGATGATAAAGTAGAAATTTTATCAGGAGTTTTTGAAGGTAGAACGACAGGTCATCCAATATCACTAATTATTTACAATAATGACCAAAGATCAAAAGATTACTCAGAAATAAAAGATAAATTCCGACCTGGTCATGCTGATTATACATATTGGAAAAAGTATGGCATCAGAGATTATAGAGGTGGTGGAAGATCTAGTGCTAGAGAAACTGCAATGCGAGTTGCAGCTGGGGCAGTAGCAAGAAAAGTAATTTGGAAAAAAATTGATAGTAATGTTAAAATTACTGGCGCACTTATTCAAATAGGTAATTCAAAAATCAATTATGATAATTGGAATGAAAGCTATATTCATGAAAATGATTTTTTCTGCCCAGATGAAAAAATTATACCTAAATGGCAAGATCTTATTACTCAAGCTAGAAAAGATGGTTCATCATTAGGAGCAATAATTGAAGTAAGGGCATCTGGCATTCCAGCCGGACTAGGAGAACCTATTTATGATAAACTAGACTCAGATATTGCAAAAGCGCTTATGACAATAAATGCAGTTAAAGGTGTAGAAATAGGCAATGGCTTTGGCAGCGTAAATGAAGATGGAAAAACAAATGTAGACGAAATGAGAATAAAAGATGAAAAGCCTACATTTCTAAGTAATAACAATGGAGGGATACTTGGAGGTATCAGTTCTGGACAAGACATTATATGCCGTTTTGTTGTAAAGCCAACAAGTTCAATTTCAACTGAAAGAAAAACGATAGATATTAAGTTACAAGAAACAACAATTTCAACTAAAGGCCGCCACGATCCGTGTGTTGGCATAAGAGCAGTTCCTGTCGGTGAAGCAATGATTGCGACGACAATTGCAGATCATATACTTCGTTTCTTATAAGTACCTTGCAGTAAGCAAAAACTCCTTATTTCCTTTAGGTCCTGTAATTGGACTTTCAATAATTTTAAGTACTTCACAATTGCATTCATTCTCAAACCATTTTTTTATCTCATTACAGATTCTAAGGTGAATTGCAGAGTCTTTAACTACACCTTTTTTTGTTTCATTTTTTTTTGACTCAAATTGTGGTTTAATTAGAACAATAATAACACTATTTTTTTTTAAAAAAATTAAACACGGTAAAATAACTTTTTTAAGACTAATAAAACTAACATCACAAACTAATATTTCAATAAATTCAGTAATTAAATCTTTTGTTAAATATCGAGCATTTGTTTTTTCTATGTTTATAATTGCTTTCATTTTTTTTAATTTTTCATGTAGTTGATTTGTGCCAACATCTACAGCAAATACTTTCTTTGCATTTCGCTGAATTAATACTTCAGTGAATCCTCCAGTGGAAGCTCCAAGATCCATGCAAATTTTATTTTCTACTGTAATATTATTTTCATCTAGGGCTTTTATTAATTTATATGCTCCTCTAGAGACCCATGCAGGCCCTATATCTTTTATTTTTATTTTAGCATCAGAGTTAATATTGTAGCCGCTTTTATTAATTACTTTACCTTCAACACAAACTTGACCTGCCATAATCATAGCCTGAGCTTTGGATTTTGACTCAGCTAACTTCCTGTCAAAAAGTATTTGGTCTAGGCGAATTTTACTCAAAATTAATTTTTAATATTTTTATTATAAGTTGGAAAATTAATTACATTATCTTCATAAATTTTTAGTATCTTTTTACTAATAGAGTCAGCATCCATTCCTATTTCAGAATATTGATCATCAGGAGATTGATGATCAACAAATTTATCAGGAAAAAAGATATTATTTACTTTTGTTGATGTGATTTTAATTCTCTTGTTATGAATATAATTTAAGACACTTGCGCTAAAACCACCGCTTGATCCCTCTTCAATAGTTAATAAATATTTATGATTATCTAAAAGTTGATCTAATAAATCTGTATCTATAGGTTTTGCAAATCTAGCATCAGCTAAAGTAGGATTAATTCCCTTAATATTAAGTATTTTTATTGCCTCACGACAACTTTGTAATCTTGAACCTAGATTTAACAACGCAACATCATTACCTTCAATAAGAATAACTCCTTTTCCAATTTCAACTGGTTCAGTATCTTTATCGCTATTGGATAATTCACCTGTACCTCTCGGATATCTAAAAGCAGAAGGTCTATCATTTATAAACAAAGTAGTATTTATCATTCTAATTAGTTCATTTTGATTGCTAGGAGCCATAATTATAAAGTTTGGCAATGTAGATAGAAAAGCTATATCAAAAGATCCTGCATGTGTTGGACCATCTGCACCAACTTGTCCAGCTCGGTCAATTGCAAATCGTACAGGGAGATTTTGTAGAGCAACATCATGTACAATTTGATCATATGCACGTTGTAAAAATGTAGAGTAAATAGCAACATATGGTTTAAAGCCTTCTGTGGCAAGGCCAGCAGCCATTGTTACAGCATGTTGCTCAGCAATCCCAACATCAAACAACCTTGAGGGATGTTGAGAATTAAAAATATCAAGTCCCGTTCCGCTAATCATAGCTGCAGTTATGGCAACAATTTTTTCGTCCTTTAAAGCTGCATTCGCCAATGTTTCTCCAAAAACAGATGAATATGATTTTTTATTAGATGAACTCAGAGATTGACCTGTTTTTAGATCAAATTTATTGACCCCATGGAATTTATCATCAGATTTTTCTGCAGGCTCATAACCTTTTCCTTTTTTAGTTACACAATGAAGAAATATAGGTTTTTCAATTGATAAATTTTTAATATTTTCCAATACAGGCACCAATGTTTTAATATCATGTCCATCAATTGGGCCTAAGTAATAAAAACCTAGCTCCTCAAACAAAGTACCTCCAGTTACTAAACTTTTTGAAAATTCTTCAGCCTTGTATAAAGTTTTGGATACTGAATTTGAAAGTTTAGATGATATTTTTTTTAACAAAGTTCTGACATTTGTATATTGTTTAGAAGAAAGCAATTTTGTTAAATAATTACTCATTGCACCTACGGGCCTATCAATCGACATTTCATTATCATTTAAAATTACTATTATCTGTTTGTTACTAGCACCCACATTGTTTAGTGCTTCATATGCCATACCGGCACTAAGAGCGCCGTCACCAATAACACAAATAATTTTAGCATCATCTTTGTTTAAATCCTTAGCAACTTTCATGCCCATTCCTGCAGAAATAGATGTAGAACTATGTGCGGTTCCAAAAGGATCATATTCACTTTCACTTCTTTTTACAAAACCATACAATCCATTTTTTTGTCTTAAAGTTTCAATCTTATGCTTTCTACCTGTTAGAATTTTATGAGGATAAGACTGGTGCCCTACATCCCAAATCAATCTATCTCTAGGAGTGTTAAAAACATAGTGCAATGCTATTGTTAACTCAACCACACCTAAACCAGCACCTAAATGACCACCAGTTTTGGAGACAGTTTCGATTGTTTTATCTCTAAGTTCATTTGATAGTTTTTCAAGCTCAACTATTGATAGTTTTCTCATATCAGAAGGAAAATTAATCTTATCTAATTGCTTGTGATTCATTTTCTAAAAATCTTCTTTTGATATCTTATTATCTTCTATCTTTATTTTTTTAATTTGCATTTCAATATCTTTAAGTTTTTTGTCACAAATATTTTTAATTTTCATGCCCTCTTCATAAAGCTTAACTGACTCTTCTAAACCAATCTCTCCAGATTCTAGTTTATCAACAATACTCTCAAGTTTTTGTAAATTTGACTCAAAACTATTTTCTTTATCTTTACCCATTTTATCTTCCTATTTTAGATACGATCTTGTTATTTTTTAAATTATACATAATTAAATATATCTGGTCATCATCAGAAATAACTATCAGTACATTATTTTGGTCAATAATTTTGATATCTTTAATATTTTCAGAACTTTTGAGATTTAGTGAAAAATTTAATTCATCATTATTAGAAATTTTTTGATTATTTGAAATTTTAGAATAGAAACCATATAACAATAGAGCAAAACATAAAATAATTAAAACGGCTAAAAATATAACTAAAAATTTCAGAAAATTATTGCTCATGAATAAAACCTATACTCACAAAGTAAAAATAAATAAAGAGCTAAGTTCAATTCGTTTAGATAAGATCCTTACAAAAAAACTTGAAAAACTCTCACGTATGCAAATTAAAACATTAATCAAAAGTGGGAATGTAAATTTAAACGGCCTTCCAATACTAGATCCATCTTATTTGGTAAGAGAAAATGATAATTTTGATATTCTTATCATTAAGCCTAAAGAAATAAAATATTTAGCTGAAGATATAGAGTTAAATATTATTTATGAAGATGATGATTTAATAGTGATTGATAAACAAGCAGGAATTGTAACTCATCCCGCTCCTGGTAATGAAACTGGTACGTTAGTTCAAGCTTTATTATATCATGTAAAAAATAAACTAAGCGATATTAATGGTAGCAAAAGACCAGGTATTGTTCATCGATTAGATAAAAATACTAGTGGAGTAATGGTAATTGCAAAAAATAATTTTACTCACATGAATTTAGCTGATCAATTTAAGTTTCATACAATTTCAAGAAAGTACCAAGCAATTACATGGGGAGTGCCTTCAAATCAAACTGTAGAAGGATACATAGAGAGGCATAAAATAAACAGAAAAAAAATGAGTTTAAATAATAAACAAAAAGGAAAATTTTCAAAAACTGAAATTAGATTAATTAAATCATTCGAAAATTCTTCTCTCATTGAATGCTCATTACACACTGGGAGAACACATCAGATAAGATTGCATCTAACATCAATTAATTCTCCAATAGTTGGAGATGAAATTTATGGGAAAAGCAAAACAAGTAAGTATGGTTTAGATAAAAAAAATTTTAATAAATTTTTAATTTTGAAAAATTTTCAACGTCAAGCTTTACACGCTATTCATTTAGGTTTTTTTCATCCAACATTAAAAAAAGAAATGCAATTTAACTCCAAATTACCCGAAGATATGACAAATTTACTTGATTTGTTATTAAAATATTAATTTAGAAATTATAATATGTTATAGAGCAATAATGCAATTACCTATACTTTCATCTGAGGGAAATTTAGCAATTTATTTGCAAGAGATAAAAAAATTTCCAATTCTAACTGCTGAAGAAGAATATATGTTAGCAAAAAGATATAAAGAACATGGTGATACGGAAGCTGCACATAAACTAGTAACAAGTCATTTACGGTTAGTTGCTAAAATTGCTATGGGATACCGTGGTTATGGATTGCCAGTAACTGACCTAATTTCAGAAGGTAATGTTGGTATCATGCAAGCTGTAAAAAAATTCGATCCAGAAAGAGGCTTTAGACTTGCTACTTATGCAATGTGGTGGATTAGAGCTCAAATTCAAGAATACGTTTTACATAGTTGGTCATTAGTTAAAATTGGCACTACCGCAGCTCAAAAAAAATTATTTTTTAATTTAAAAAAACTAAAAAACCAGCTTAGTTCAATTGATTCAGGTGATTTATCTCCAGAAAATGCAAGAGAAATTGCAACTCGCCTAAATGTAAAGGAGGGTGAAGTAGTAGATATGAATAATAGATTGTTTTCCGGAGATCAGTCGTTAAATGTTCAAGTTGGTGATGAGGGAGATACTGAATGGCAGGATATGCTTGTAGACTCAAATGAGACTCATGATAATCAAATAGCTAATAAAGATGAACTCAAGTATCGAAAAAAAATATTTGAGCAAGCTTTAGAAATTTTAAATGAAAGAGAAAAAGAAATTATTACATTAAGAAAATTACAAGAAAAACCTGTAAAATTAGAAGAGTTAAGTAAAAAATTTAATATCAGTCGTGAAAGAGTAAGGCAAATTGAAGAAAAAGCGTTTGAAAAACTGCAAAAACAAGTTTCAGCTATTACTCAATAAATTATTTCTATCAATGGTATGAATCCTATCAGGTCCTGTAGAAATAATTGAAATACTTTTTTCAATCGTTTTTTCCAGAAAATTTACATATTTTTGAGCATTTTTAGGAAGATCATTCCAGCTAGTTAATCCATAAGTTGAAGATTGCCATCCTGGGAAAGTTTCGTATATTGGAAATAAATTTTTTTGAATTTTTTCATCAAATGGAAGATAATTGTATTTTTTATTTCCATCATCATAGCCAATACAAACCTTTATTTCTTTTAAATCATCTAAAACATCAAGTTTTGTCAGAACGATGTTAGTAACACCATTAATTGCTATTGATTGTTTTACTAGAGCACTATCAAACCATCCACATCTTCGTCTTCTTTTAGTTACAGTTCCAAACTCTTGTCCCTTTTCTACAAAATGATCCCCTATTTCATCATTTAGTTCAGTAGCAAAAGGACCCGAGCCAACTCTAGTTGTATACGCTTTTGTTATACCTAGTATATTATGATTTTCTTTTATACCAAAACCAGTTCCTGAAAAAATTTGACCTGAAGACGTATTTGAAGAAGTTACATATGGATAAGTACCAAAGTCTATATCTAATAATGAACCTTGGGCGCCCTCAAATAAAATAAACTTGCTTTGCTTTCCTGCATCATTAATTATTTTCCATACTGGTGAGCTAAATATTGAAATTTGTTCTGATATTTCAACTAAATCTTTAAAAGTTTTTTCATAATCAGCAATTTTTTTAAAATGATCAAGTCTAGGCTTATGAAAATTATATAGATTTTTAATTTTTAATTTTAGATTTTTTAAATCATTTAAATCACAAAGTCTTATAGCTCTTCTTCCAACTTTATCTTCATAGGCGGGGCCAATTCCTTTTTTTGTTGTGCCTATTGAATCTTTACCTCTAGACTCTTCATTAACTTCATCAATTAATTTATGAATTGGTAAAATTAAGCATACGTTTTCAGCAATAAATAAGTTATTTGTATCTATAATAATATTTTGCTCTTTGAGAGTATCAATCTCTCTAATTAAAGCCCATGGATCTAAAACAACTCCATTCCCAATTAAACACTTTTTGTTTCTAATAATACCTGATGGTAGTAAATTAAGTTTATATACATTTTTGTCAACTTTAATGGTGTGGCCAGCATTGTTGCCACCTTGAAACCTAACCACAAGGTCAGCTTTAGAAGATAGCCAATCTACTATCTTTCCTTTACCTTCATCCCCCCATTGAGTTCCAACGATAGTATAAAACATTATATTTTTTTTATCTTTTTATTTATGTAAATGTGAGTGCAAAAAAATTTTTTTGCGAACTTTGTTATATCAGAAATTTCTCCAAAAAAAGTAAAAACGACATAATTTTTATTAATTAAATTTTGTTTAATTTTATCGTTAATATCAAAAGGTACCAATATTTTTTTTGAATTGTTTTCAAAGGAAGAAGCTCTTAAAACTGTATCCATAAAACAAGTAAAACCAACTGCAGACTCTTCTTTATTTTTGGCTTTGATTTTGTAACGACCACCACTCGCCACCTCTCCACGGACATTTTTTGCAAAAAATGTAAATTTTATACCATCGTGATAATTTTTTTTATTAAATTCTGTGAAATCTAAAAATATCTGATCCCCCTTATGGATATTTAAAACTTTAGCTATATTACCAATATTTTGTATTTCTTTTTTTGAAGCATCGGAAATTGATATTAGATTAATTTTTTTTTCTAAATCTTTAAAATTTCCAGTAAAATTAAAAAGATTTTCTAAAAATATCTTATCATTTTTATTTTTAATTAAACTAAGGGAATTTTTTTTATCTTTTTGATTTATGAAAATTTTCAAAATCTTTAATTTATTAGCATCTTTAATTTTACTGAAAATTTCATCCAAAAATACTTTAGATGTCAATTCAAGAGTAATATTTTTTATACCAATATCTCTCAAAGATTTATATGCTAAACTAATAACTTCAATATCAGCAAGTATTGAGTCTGAACCAATTATTTCTGAACCAACTTGTAAGAATTGTCTTTCTGGTCTTAGCATAGTCCCTTTCTTACGGACCACCTCACCATAATAGCATAGCTTTACAGGTCTTGTTTTGCCATTAAATCTTGATGAGGCTATTCTAATAATTTGAGGAGTAATATCATCTCTTATAAATAACTTTGGTTCTTTTTTTTTGGTTTCAATTACAAAACTATTATTATTTATTTTTTTATAAAATTCTAACAAGGGAGTTTTTATCAAATCAAAGCCATTTTTGACAAAAATATCAATTATTCTATTTTTATATTCATGCTCAACATTTGTATTAAAATCAACATGATCTTTGAAGCCTTCGGGAATTAATTGATTATTTTTCAAGTTTTGACCTAATGTTTTTTTCTAGAGTTTTTGCTTTTTTATTAACTTTAGTTAAATCATTTCCTTCTACAAGTATTCTTATTAAGGGTTCTGTTCCAGATAATCTAATTAACAATCTCGTATCTTTATCTCTTAAATTTTTTTTGTTTAGATTTTTAATATAATTGTATGTATTTTTTGATATTTTTTTGTATTGTATATTAATTTTGATTTGTGGAGAGTTTTCATACAAACTAAAAATTGAACTAGCTGTTTTCTTTAATTTAGTCATTATTTCTGATACTTTTAGTGCTGCTAAAATACCATCACCGGTTTTTGAATATTCAGATAAAATTATATGACCAGATTGCTCTCCTCCTAAAAGTGAATTATATTTTTGCATCTCTTTAATTACATTAATATCACCTACTGAAGAACGTTTTAAGTTAACTTTAAATTTATTTAAAATATAATTCTCAAGCCCTATATTTGACATTACTGTTGTAACAATCGGGTATTTTGATTTGGTTTTATTAAATTTTATTAAATATTTAGAAAACAATGCAATAATTTTATCTCCATCTATTTCATTTCCTTTTTCATCAACAGCAATTAACCTGTCTCCATCTCCATCAAAAGCAAAGCCTATATCCGCCCTTTCATCTACCACTTTTTTAGATAATGCATTTGTATTTACTGCACCACAATTATAATTAATATTTTTTCCATTAGGTTTATCATTAATAGAAATAACCTCATGACCTAGTTCCCAAAAAATATTTGGAGCAATTTCGTAAGTTGCTCCATTACCGCAATCTAAAACTATTTTTAATTTTTTTGATTTAATTTTTTTATCTAAAGTACTTTTTAAAAATTCAGAGTATCTTCCTGATGCATCTTCAAGTCTAATTGCTTTTCCAGTGTTTGAATTACTATTAATTATTTTTGAATACTTTTTTTTATTTAAAACTATGTTCTCAATTTTTTTTTCTAGTATTGAACTTATTTTGTATCCATCTGAATTAAAAAATTTTAAACCATTATATTCGTAAGTATTATGAGAAGCTGTAATCATAACTCCAATATCTGCCCTTAATGTGCTCATTAGATGTGGTACTGCAGGTGTTGGTAATGGTCCTACCAAGATTACCTCCATACCCATTGAGATAAATCCAGCTGTAATCAGTGGTTCATATAGATATCCAGAAAGTCTTGTGTCTTTACAAATAATAACCCTAGAGCTTTTCTTTTGATTAGATTTTAATAAATAGCCTACAGTCTTTGAAATTTTTAATGTAGTCTCAGCTGAAAGTGGCTCTTCATTTACTAAACATCTAATGCCATCAGTGCCAAATATTTTACCCATATTCTCTTTTATTGAAAATATCAGTTAAAATAAAGAAGTATGATTTATTTAATTAGTTTGTGGAGCAGTAGACTCACCAGTCTTGGGCACTGATGGCCTTGGAGTAGGAGTATTAGGAGAATTTCCATCGCCAAACTCATCTCTTGAGGGTTTTATACCTTTTAATAAGTCCTTTATCTCGTCACCTGTCAATGTTTCATACTCAAGAAGGCCTTTTGCAATAATATGAAGTTGATCAATATTATTTGTTAGTATTTTTTTTGCTTTGTCTTTGGCTTCATCAATTAATCTTTTAACTTCAGCATCAATAATTTTTGCTGTTTCATCAGATACATTTTTAGATTGCGTAACTGAGTGTCCAAGAAAGACTTCCTCTTGATTATTTGAATATCTTATAAACCCAAGCTTATCGCTAAAACCCCATTCGGTAACCATTTGTCTTGCAAGATCGGTTGCCTGTTGAATGTCTTGAACTGCACCAATGCCAGCTTTTTCTTTTCCGAAAATAATTTCTTCAGCAATTCTTGCTGCGACTGTTGTTACTAGTTTAGCTTCTAATTCATCTTTTCTATGATGTATTTTATCTTTTTCAGGTAAAGACATGACATATCCTAAGGCTCTTCCAGTAGGTATTATTGAACTTTTATAAATTGGATTTGCTTCTTTAGAGTGAATGTTTGCTAAAGCATGACCAGCTTCGTGGTAGGCAGTAATTTCTTTATCTTCCTGAGTCATAACCATAGATCTTCTCTCAGCACCAAGCATAACCTTATCTTTTGCATATTCAAAATCTTCTAGCGTAACCATCCTTTTATTTTTTCTAGCAGCTATAAGAGCAGCTTCATTAACCAAATTTGCCAAGTCAGCACCGGAGAATCCAGGTGTTCCTCTTGCAATTATTTTTGAGTCAAATTTTGGAGAGACTTTTATCTTTTTAATATGAACTTTTAAAATTTTATCTCTACCCATTATATCAGGATTTGAAACTGTAACTTGCCTATCAAATCTACCGGGTCTTAATAAAGCTGGGTCAAGAACATCAGGTCTATTAGTTGCAGCAACAATAATAACTCCAGCATTTGCTTCAAAACCATCCATTTCTACAAGTAATTGATTTAAAGTTTGCTCTCTTTCATCATTGCCTCCACCCAAACCGGCACCTCTATGTCTGCCAACTGCATCAATCTCATCAATAAAAATAATACAAGGTGCGTTTTTCTTACCTTGCTCAAACATATCTCTTACTCTACTTGCGCCAACACCTACAAACATTTCAACAAAGTCAGAACCTGAAATTGAGAAAAAAGGAACATTTGCCTCTCCTGCAATAGCTCTTGCTAAAAGAGTTTTACCTGTACCTGGAGGGCCAACCAGAAGAGCACCAGTAGGTATCTTTCCACCTAATCTTGAGAATTTTTTTGGGTCTTTTAAAAATTCAACTACCTCTTCAAGCTCTTGCTTTGCCTCATCTATTCCAGCAACGTCTTCAAAAGTTACTTTCCCTATAGCTTCATTTAAAAGTTTAGCTTTGGACTTGCCAAAACCCATCGCTTTTCCACCTCCAGATTGCATTTGCCTCATAAAGAAAATCCAAACCCCAATTAACAAAAGCATTGGAAACCAAGATAATAATACACTGAGAATAGGATGCATAGATCTCTCTGATGCTTCAGCTACAATTTTTATACCAGATTCATTAAGCTTATTTACTAAGTCAGGGTAATTAGGAGAGTAAGTTGAAAATGATCTTCCATCATCAAAAAAACCATTTATATTGTTACCAACAATTTTTACCTCTGAAATATTACCATTTTCAGCAGCAATTAAGAAATCAGAGAAAGAAATTTCAGATATACTATTGTTTGATGAAGAGTTTTGAAAAAGATTAAAAAGGGCGATAAGTAATATACCAATAACTATCCATAAAATTATATTTTTACTAAAATTTTTCATTTATTCATAATTACATAGGAATTAAAACTGAAAACACAATAGTTTTTATTTAATTTTGATAAAATATAAGCAAATTTGATTGTTTTTGAATAGATACGCCACTTAAATTGAAGTATTTAAAATTCGGTTTATTGATTTGCTCTATCATTTTATGTATTTTTTCAGTTTTTGTTTGATTTTTATTTCTATTAAAAAAATTTAAAACTAATCCGATATGTTTTTCAATAATCAATAAATCAGATTCATTTAATTTAATTAAATTTAATATTACTTTTTTAGCACCAACATTAACTAAATTTGCAATAAACAATTCCCATATCATTGATCTATAACTAGGAATTTGTCGTTTTATTTTTATGAAATCATTTTTGACTAGTTTATAATTTTTTTTAATTTTCAAAAAATTTCTTACTTTAACTCTAGTAAAATTGATATCAATATTTGACGGATCATTAATAAAATTAATTTTATTTTTTTTATTAAATTTAATGATTGATATTTTGCTAGTTGCTATAAATGGTCTAACGATTTGAATATTTTTATAATTACTAATTAAGCTCATGCATGATAATCCTTCTAGATTGCTACCATTTATTTTTCTGATTAAATAAGTCTCAATGTTATCATCAAAGTGATGACCAAGAAATAAATGTATTATTTTATTTTTTACACAAAAATTTACTATACTTGAAAACCTATTTAATCTTGCATCTGCCATATTTTTTTTTATGATTTTATTTTTTGGCGGTTTAAGAATAAATGAATCAATATTGTGTCTTGAAAGCATTTTTTTAACAAAAAAAGGCTCATCTTTAGAGTCTAATCTAATTTGATGATCAAAAATTAAACCTGTTAATTTACCTTTTTGTTGTCTAACCCATTTTTGTAGCAAAATTGCTAATGCCATACTATCTGGTCCGCCTGAAACCCCTACAGCTATATGGGGATTATTCTCAAAACATTTAATTTTTTTTAAAGAAGATAAAAAATAATTTTTTTTTTTTAAAATTAACTGACTTGACAATTTAATGACTTTCTAATTTTTTCTGGATCTTTGCTAAATTTGTTACCTTTGTAGTTTTCATCTAATAAATCTAGAGTTTTACAGGCTTCGTCAATTTTGTTCATTTCTTTTAAAGATTTAGCCAATTCATAATACATTTCTGCAGCCTTTATGCTTTTGGGAAATTTCTGCACTCCCTCACCGTAAACTATTGCAGCCTTTCTATAATTTTTTTGAAATAAATAAATCTTGCCTAGCCAAAAATGGGCTGATCCTGAAAGATTATTATCTGGGTAATTTAAAATGAATGATTCTAGAATTTCTTTAGACTTGTCATAATTTTTCTTCATCATCTGATCTAAAGCATATTGAAGTTGCTCTTCTGGATTTAAGTTAATAATTTCATTCTCGAGCGCATTTTCATCTTCATCTGTGTCTATACTTGATCCATCAATATTGTTTAATTGTTGATTATTTTCAGTAAGTTTGATTTTTCCAAGAGTATTTTCATCTTTAATTGAAATATCATCATCATTTGATAGATTTTTATTTTCAATTTCAATAGAATTCTGATTGATTTCAACAGTATCTTTTATAGTGATTAGTTTATTTTCCAAATTATCCATGGCATTTGAAAGATCATCTAACTTAAATAATATTTCTTCAAACTGAAGTGTTAAATTTTTTATGTCTTTTTCTAGATCGTATATCCTTAGATCAATTGAAGCAAATTTTTCAACATCTTCATTATTATTTGTAAGAATCTTATCTTTATCAAACGACTTATTAAAAACAGCTTTGTTTAAATCTTTAACTTCTTCAACAACTCGATCCAATTGTTGCTTAATTGTTAATGACTCTTCTGCATTGGATTTATTATAAATAGCAAAGAATACTAATATGATTAGTAATAATGAATTCCTTTTCATGATATTACCAATAACTTATAATTAGACACAAATAAGGCGCAGTTATGAACTTAGCGCCTTATTTTTGAAAACTAATTAACTGTTGTTACTGATCTTCTGTTTTGAGCCCAAGCTCCATCATTTGATCCAACTACAGCTGGTCTCTCTTTACCATATGAAATAGTTGAAACTCTATCTGATGAAATACCTAGACTTATTAAGTAGTTTTTAACAGACTGGGCTCTTTTTTCACCCAAAGCAAGGTTGTATTCTCTTGTACCTCTTTCATCACAGTGTCCTTCAACGATAACTGAAACGTCTGAGTGTTGTTTTAACCATGCTACTTGATCTTGAAGCAACTCTTGAGCATCTGAATCTAATTCTGAACTATCGTAATCAAAGAATACTCTGTCTCCAACATTAACAACTAAATCTTCCTGAGAACCTGGCTCTATATTAGCTGTATCAGGGCTTGACTCAGTTATTGTACCTTCTGAAGCTACATCTGAAGATGAAGTTGATGAGCCTGATCCTGATGAGTCTGCGGTATCTTTTGGGGTAGTTGAACAAGCTGCTAAAAAAAATACTAAAAGTGCGCCTGTGAATAATTTTATAATCATTTAAATTATCTCCCGATGTGTAATATCAATATAAATTTCTGAATTAATTAACATTTTTTTAATTAATTCATATGTTTTTTTTACTAAAAATTGTAATTTCCTATGAAATTAATGCATAAGCGGTGACCAAGCTGGATCTGATGCTCCTAAAGGGGTAATGATTTTGCGCTCATTATAGCCAGTCAAATCAATAGAAAACAGGTTTGATTCTCCTCCACTTCCATCAGAAGATGATCTTTCCTCTTTAAAATACATTAAATATCTGCCATTTGGTGACCAGGTAGGACCCTCAACATGAAATGATTTTGCAATCATTCTCTCATTCGATCCATCAATTTCCATAACTCCTATATAAAATTGACCACCTTCTTGTTTAGTAAATGCAATCATATCTCCCCTAGGAGACCAAACTGGTGTATAGTAACTACCAGCTTCTCTACTTATACGTTTTAGATTTTTTCCGTTATCATCAATAATGTAAATATGTCTTCTTCCAGTCCTGTCAGAATTAAAAACTATTTTTTTTCCATCCGGTGAAAAACTTCCTGAAACATCTATGGATGAATTGTTAGTTATTCTTTTTGATACTCTGGTCTGCAAATCCAATATGTAAATTTCTGAGTTTCCAACATCAGGATCAGAATAAGACATAACAATTTTAGATCCATCTGGAGAAAAACGAGGGGCAAATGTCATGCCAGGAAATTCACCGACTATTTCTTGCTGACCAGTTTCAATATCAAAAATAAAAACTCTAGGACTGCTTGCTTTTGCATAAGACATATATGTAATTTTCTGTGAATTTGGTGAAAACCTTGGAGTTAAAACTAAATAAGATCCATCAGTTAAAAAACGATGATTTGCCTGATCTTGATCCATAATAGCTAATCTTTTTTGTCTATTATCTTTAGGACCGGTTTCTGCAACATATACAATCCTCGTATCAAAAAAACCACCCTCTCCAGTTATTCTCTGAAAAATTGCATCTGAAATAATATGAGCAACACGTCTCCAATTATTTTTACTAGTTTCATATTTTTTTCCTACAATTTGTTTTTGAGCAAAAACATCATATAATCTAAACTCAATAGATATTTTATTTCCATTTGTTTTGATTTTACCAGCAACTAAATGTTGTGCCTTTAGTACCTTCCAATCTTCAAACCGAGGTTGAGTAACTAATGATTCATTTGATTGAATAAAAGCCTTCTTGTTAATCGGAATAAATAAACCTGATCTTTCTAGATTGTCTGAAATAACTGAAGAAATATTTTCGCCCGTTTTTTCTAAATCAGTATTTGATGAAAATAAATCAGTTATAGCTATTGGAGTTGGTTTGACTGTTCCCTGATTTAAAGTTAATTCTAGACTATATAAATTTGTTGCAAAAAGTGAAAACAATATCGTAAATAAATATTTCATTTTAAATAATTAATTTTTTATCCAACTATAATCAATTGTTATACTCAAATCTTTCCAAAACTCATATTTATTGAGGGGTAATTTAAGTTTAGAACACAGTGGATTATATAATGTTGCCAACGCACTTTCAGTAATTGCCTCATAATATGGATTACTTTTACTTATATTTGTGTCAATAATTTGTACAGTGTCTTTTCTTACATAAGCCTGTCTATCAATTTTGGCACGAATTTTGACCATTTCATCTCCTACTATTTGAGTTCCAGCTCTTGGATTAAAACAATTTCTTAATTGTTGTATCACAACATCCAATTCAGAAATTGAGACTTCAAGATTATTTTTTGTGTCTTCATCACTATCAAGCTCTACTTTATCATCATTATCTTCAATTTTTTCTGAAATATTTGATGATATATCCTCATTTCTTAGATCTTTTAACATTGTAGCCAGATTAAAGTCTGGCTCAGGTTTTTCAATAGGTTTTGGCTTATCTAATATTTTTTTTTCATCTTTATTTAAAACAGGTTTTGATTTATTTTCGATTTTCAAATCACTTTGAATCTCAATTTTTTTTTCAATTTTTTCTTCAATTTTTGGTTTCAACTTAGGTTTTATTTTATCTTGTTTTATAGTTTCAACCCTATCTAAACTGATTTTTTCTTTTTGTTTGGGTTTGATTAAATTGTTTTTTTTTAATGCAACATCCTTTAATTCGGTCTTTTGTAAAAAAATACTATCCTCAGCAATATTTTCATTTGCATTTATTTTCTTCTTAGGTTTTTCGCTTAAATCTATTTTTTGAATTTCAGTATTTTCAGCAGAGCTAAATTTTTTTTCTTTTACCTTTTGTACTTCTTTACTTTCAATTTTAGAATTTTCTTTTTTGGGTGTTAAGGAAGTAACATCAGAAATGTTCAGTATTTCAATTGGTATAACCTGAGGCATTGGAATTTTATTTGGTTTAAAAAAATCCGGAAGACCAATAGCAAATAATAGTATAGAAAAATGAAGTAAAAGAGAGAAATAAATTCCAAGATGACTAGGTTGAGAGTTGTCTAAAAAATTAGAGGCCTTATGATATAAAGATAGCATGATCTTTAATTTTCATTTGGATTTTGAGTAACAAGTGCTACTTTAACATAACCCGCTGAGTTTACTAAAGACATAATTTCCATAATCCTACCGTATGCTACAACCCTGTCTCCCCTAACATAAATCCTTGCCTCTTTATTAAGCTCAGTAATTGCATTTAATCTTGGAATTAAATTCTCAACTTCGACTTTTGACTCTCCTAGATATATTTCACCACCTAATTTGACAGTAATTTCTAAAGGGTCTTTCTGATCGGTTAAAGCAGAAGCCTTTACTTTAGGAAGATCAACTGGAATTCCAACAGTTAGTAAGGGAGCAGTAACCATAAATACTATAAGTAAAACCAACATAACATCAACAAAAGGGGTAACATTAATTTCACTCATTTGAGTGTATTTTTTAGATTTTCTTGATGAATTTTTAATAATATCAACCAATTTATTTTTTCTCTAATTGTCTAAAAAAGATTGTAGTGAATTCATCCATGAATGTTTCTAGTGAAACAAAATATTTTGATAAGTCGTTAGATATTTTATTATAAGCAACAACCGCAGGAATAGCTACAAATAGGCCAAGAGCAGTTGCAAATAAAGCTTCAGCAATGCCTGGAGCTACAACAGATAAATTAGTATTTTGGGCTACTGCTATTGATTTGAAACTATTCATTATGCCCCAAACTGTGCCGAATAAGCCTATGAATGGAGCAGTAGAACCAGATGTAGCTAAAAATGTTAAGTTCTTTTCAACTATCTCACTCTCTTTATTAAATGTTACAATCATGGAACGCTGCATACGATCTTTAAGTGATGCTATGTTTGAATTTACTTCACCTTCATAATTGGACTTGCTTTTTTTCCATTCTGAAATCGCAGCACAAAAAATTTTTGATTTTGGATCAAGTTTGTTAAAATTTAGAGTTTCATATAGATCTTCAAACGAATTTCCTGACCAAAAAATTTCTTCAAACTCCTTTTCCATTTGTTTAAGTTGTCTTAATCTTAAAAGTTTAGAAATAATTATAGTCCACGAATATATAGATGCTAAAATCAGGATTATTATTACTGACTTTACAACAAGGTCTGCACTCATAAATAATGCAAACATAGAAAAATCTACATTTTCTGAAGAAATATTATTTATTGTGTTAACATCTTCCATTAATCATTGTCCTTTATTTTCTTCAAATCATCACTATGCACCATGATCCAGAAACCAGGTCTATTTTTTTCACACAATGCTATGACAGGAGTCTTACCCTCGTCTTTTGCAAGTTTTGCAGTATCATCCCAAAGAGAAACTGCAGTATGCTTAGCTCTTAATTTACACTCTATAAAAAGCTCCTCATGTATGACATCTGCTCGAGTAACTTTACCATTACCACCACTTAAGGGTGTTCTTTTGCCATTGAAATAATTTGCTACATCTCTCTCCCTTTTTTTCCAAGCTTTATCAGGCATAATATTCCTTTCGCTATACTGCCAACGATTCTAATACATCATCACTAACATCAAAATTTGATGATACTGCTTGCACATCTTCGTTTTCCTCTAAAATATTTAATAACTTAAAAAGTATTTCTGCTTTATCTTTTGAAACAGAAATCTCATTTTCACTTTTCCAAATTAGTCCAGTAAAATTTGTGGGCCCAAATTTATCAGTAATTTTTTGGTTAAGTTGATGTAAAATTTTTTGATCACAATAAATGATATATTCATCATCATTAAGCTCATAATCTTCAGATCCATTTTCTATAATAAATTCAAAAAGCTCTTCTTCATCAATATTATTTTTATTTAAAGTGATACTTCCAAGCCTTTTAAAACCAAAACTCACACTTCCTGTCTCACCAAGATTGCCGCCATATTTGCTAAAAGTAGATCTTACTTCTGCGGCCGTTCTATTTTTATTATTTGTAAGTGCTTCAACTATTATAGCTACACCATCAGGACCATAACCCTCATATCTAACCTCTTCATAATTACTATCAGGATCATTGCCTTCACCTTTTTTAATTGCTCTTTCAATATTTTCTTTTGGCATATTAAGAGATTTTGCAGAGCCAACTGCAGATCTTAATCTTATATTTGTATCAGGATCTGGCCCACCCTCTTTTACTGCCACTGAAATTTCTCTGCCTAACCGTGAAAAAATTTTTGCTCTCTTCTTATCCTGAGCACCTTTGCGATGCATAATATTTTTAAATTTGGAATGTCCAGCCATAATTCTCTATAAATATGTTCTACGTTGTCAGTAAAGTAATTTAAGTAAAAGAATAATGTGGCATATATATGTAATTTTTTATATTTCAAAGGGCACTATTTTCAAAGATAAACCAGTACTATCCTCAGTTTCCACGAATGTGCCACATATATTTATCCTTTCACTAGCAGGAAAAAATCTAACTTCAGATCTATAACCTTTTACAAATCCATGAATCGGACTTTCTTTATCCATACCAATTACTGAATTATAATCTCCTGTCATTCCAACATCAGTTTGATAAGCAGTTCCAGCATCAAGTATTCTGGCATCAGAAGTCGGTACATGAGTATGGGTACCAAGAATAGCTGATACTTTACCGTCAAAATAATGGCCAAAAGCATTCTTCTCGGATGTTGCCTCTCCATGCATATCAATAAAAATTGCATTACAGGTAGATCCTAGTTTTTCTCTTTGTAATAAGTTTTTTGTTGCACTAAAAGGGTCATCTAAAGAAAGTCCCATAAAGAGTCTCAACATTACCTGAATAATTAAAATTTTTTTATCATTTTGTAACGTCAGTTCGTAGAATCCTTTACCTGGAACACCACTTGGATAGTTCAAGGCTCTAATAATTTTTGGGCACTCTTCAATATACGACAACATCTCTCTCTGATCCCATGCATGATTTCCCAAAGTTATTGCATCAACACCAGCATCCAAAAGTTGATTTGCAATTTTTTTTGTAAGACCAAAGCCAGCAGCTGCATTTTCAGCATTAACTATTAATGCGTCTGGCTCATATTCATTTTTAATTTTTGGAATTGACTCAATGAATTTATGTCTAGCTTCTTTTCCTACTATATCTCCAATAAAAACTATTTTCATAAAAAGTTGTATAATTGTTTTTCAGTCAAAACAAAATCTAATTTGTAATCAAAAAATTCTCTTGGTAATTTATTTTGCTTTTGATCATCAAAAGCAAATCCTACTGAATAAAATTTCAAATTTAATTTATTAAATTTTGCAAAAGTTCTATCATAAAAACCGCCTCCATACCCCAATCGAAATCCTTTTAAATCAAATCCTAAACATGGTACGAAAAATAATTGAGGTATTACATCTTTATTATCATTTATAGGTTCAGGAATATTAAATTTTCCTAATTTAAAACTATTTTTTGCATCAACTGTTTTGAAATTTAATTGGTCTGAATTTTTACCTATTACTGGAAATGATAAATTTTTTCCTAATTCCATAATTTTATTATTTAATTGATCTGTAGAAATTTCTGAACGTATGGACACGAAACTAGCAACGTCTTGAATTTTTTCAAAGTCTATAAATTCTCTTAATTGATCAAAAACTTTATAATTAAATTCAACATCCACATTTTTTTTAATTTTCTCTCTTTTTTTAATTAAGATTTTTCTCAAATCTTTTTTTTGAGAAACAAGTATATTCATTTTGCAATATTATTTTTAATTTCAAAAAGTTCACTAAGAAGTTCGTCTACAATATTTTCAAATTTAGCAAATTCTTCATTCTTAGTATTTAATTCTGAATTAAGTTTTTTTAGCTTTTTATTAATTTCTTGAGACTCTTTAATTTTAAAATCAATTTCTTTTTTTAATAATTCATAATCATCTTCTTTTGCTTTCATCTTATCTTTTAGCGTATTAATATCTTCTATTGAGTCTTGAAGCTCTAAACTTATTAAAGTTGCAATCTTAAGATCACTAACTTTACCATGCAAATGAGAAAATTTATTCCAGTTACTATTCAATATTTCTACAGCTTTTAAAATTCTTTGTTTTTCTTCTTCTCTATATGATAATTTTAGTTTTTGATTAAAAACATTTACCTCCATATCAGGCATTCTGCTCCTTTAAAGACCCTTCCAATTCTTCTGCAATCTCGTTGATACCTTTTTTTAACCTTGTGATTTCTTCATCAAGTTGTTCAAATTTTTTTTTAGATACGTAATTATGGTCTATATTTTCAGTAATATATTTTATTTCTTTGATTGTTTTTTTTAATAGAGATATTTTTTCTTCAATTTTCATATTTTTTTTTATAATTCGATTATTTAAAAATGTCACTTTATTGCATCCAAATATTAGTGTAAAAGACTGAAAATACCGAGGAAATTTGAATAATAATAACACAACATCTCAAAAACTATCTCAATTAGCCAATTGTATACGTTTTTTATCAATTGACGCTGTTCAAAAAGCAAATTCTGGTCACCCAGGAATGCCTATGGGTATGGCTGATATTGCAACAGTTTTATTCAAAAATCATTTAAAATTTAACCCAAATGATCCAAAATGGATTGATAGAGATAGATTTGTTTTATCAAATGGTCATGGCTCTATGCTTCTATATTCAATTTTATATTTAACTGGTTATAAAGATATCAACTTAAATGATATTAAAAACTTTAGACAATTAGGTTCCCCTACAGCAGGACATCCTGAATTTGGAGAACTAGAGGGAATTGAAACAACAACAGGCCCTCTCTCACAAGGATTATCAAATGCTGTTGGATTTGCAATGGCTGAAAGCAAGCTTTCATCGACTTTGGGTAAAGATTGCATAGATCACAATACTTATGTTTTTGCAGGAGATGGTTGCCTGATGGAAGGCTTAAGTCATGAAGCATGTAGTTTAGCAGGTCATCTAAAATTAAATAAGCTTATCGTTTTCTTTGATGATAATTCGATCTCAATAGATGGCCCAATTTCTTTGAGTACCAGTGATAATGTTGAAGCAAGGTTTAAATCATATGGTTGGAAAGTTTTAAAGATAGATGGTCACGATCATGAAGAAATAGATGAAGCAATTAATAAAGCTAAAACTTCTAACATGCCTACAATAATTTTTTGTAAAACAAAAATTGGATTTGGTTCACCTAACAAAGAAGCTAGCTCTGCTTCCCATGGATCACCTTTGGGAGAAGAAGAAGTAAATCTCACTCGAAAAAAATTAGAATGGAGTAACGAAGAATTTATAATTCCTGAAGAACTTCTTTATGAATGGAGAAGTTTTGCAAAAAGAAATGAAGAAATTATAAATAAATGGAAAAATAAAAATACCAATTTTATTAATTCAACTAAATACAAAAAATTTTTTGATACAAATTTGGATAATGAGATAAAAAAAGAAATTGTAAATTTTAAAATAACATATGCAAATGATCAGACAAAATATGCAACTCGAAAAGCTAGTGAAAACTCACTAAAATTACTTAATAACCATATAGAAAATTTTTTAGGTGGCTCTGCAGATTTAACAGGATCAAATAATACTAAAACAAAAGATATGAATATTTTTAATGCTGAAAACTATAGTGGTGGCTATGTTTACTATGGCATAAGAGAGCATGCCATGGCAGGCATTATGAATGGCTTGGCCTTACATGGAGGTATAAAAGCGTATGGGGGGACATTTTTAGTTTTTTCTGATTATTGTAGACCCTCAATTAGATTATCTGCTTTAATGAAACTGCCTGTGGTTTATGTTATGACCCATGACTCTATAGGTCTTGGTGAGGATGGTCCTACACATCAACCCGTTGAACATCTAGCAGCCTTAAGAGCAATTCCTAATTTAAATGTAATAAGACCATGTGATATAATTGAGACTATTGAGGCCTGGGAAATTGCACTTGAAACTAAGGGACCAACAATTTTAGCGTTAACAAGACAAGGTTTACCTACAAATAAAAGAGAAACTTATAATGAAAACTTGGTGCTAAAAGGTGCTTATATCATAAAAAATCACACAGAACATGATGCCTCAATTTTTGCATCTGGTTCAGAAGTTGAAATTGCAGTTTCAGCTTCAGCAAAATTAAAAGAATTTAATATTAATCTTAGGGTAATATCTTTTCCTTCAATGGAACTTTTTGAAATGCAAGATTCAAAATATAAAAAAGAAATAATTGATAACAAACCAAAGTTTGCGGTTGAAGCTGGCGTAATTAATGGGTGGGAAAAATATATAGAGGATGACAATTTCATTGGAATGAAATCTTTTGGTGCAAGTGGGCCTTATAGAGATGTTTATAACCATTTTGGTATTACTGATGAGCATATTTGTGAAAAAATTAAAAATAAGTTATGAATAATAGAGAGGATTTGAAATGAAGGTAGCGATTAATGGTTTTGGAAGAATTGGAAAATTAGTTTTTAGAGCTTTTTTAGAAAAAAATCTAAAAGGTGTAGAAATTGTAGCTATAAATGAACTTGGTAGTTTGGACTCAAGTTTACATTTAATGAAGTTTGATAGCATTCACGGACAACTTCCTTTAGAAATTAAAAAAACTAGCAAAGGTCTAAAATATAAAAATAAAGAAATTAAATGTTTTAGTGAAAGAGACCCAAAAAATCTTCCTTGGAAACAACTTAAAGTAGATACTGTTTTAGAATGTAGTGGAGTTTTTGCAAGTAAGGAAAAAGCGAGTTCGCACTTAACTGCAGGAGCAAAAAAAGTTATTATTTCTGCACCAGGTTCAAATGTAGATGCTACTATTGTTCAAGGTGTTAATAATAATATCTTGAAAAGTAACCACAATATTATTTCAAATGGATCTTGTACAACAAATTGTTTGGCGCCAGTAGCAATGGTTCTTGATCAATCTGTTGGTATTGAAAGTGGTTTTATGACAACAATTCATAGCTACACAGGCGATCAAAGAACTGTTGATCAGACTCATAGCGATCTAAGAAGAGCAAGAGGAGCCGCTATTTCAATGATACCTACTTCAACTGGAGCAGCAAAAGCATTAAGTTTAGTTTTACCTAAATTAAAAGGTAGATTAGACGGAACAGCTATTAGAGTTCCAACTCCAAATGTTTCACTGATAGATTTTACGTTCACATCTAAGAAAAAAACATCTGTTGAAAAAATAAATAATTTTGTAATTAAAGCAGCAAAATCAAAACAACTAAAAAATATTTTAACCACGAACAACCTACCACTGGTATCAATTGATTTTAATCATAATTCTAGCAGTTCTATTTTTGACTTAACTCAAACTCAGGTTGTTAATGAAAAATTTTGTAGAGTATTGTCTTGGTATGATAATGAATGGGGTTTTTCTAACAGAATGATTGATACAATGCTTGATTTCAAAAAATTCTTATAGGTGAAAAAGAAACCTTACGCTTTTACTGTAAATACACTCAATCAAGCTGAAGTTATTATTTTAGATGCAAAAACCTATAAAATAAAACCTATTCTACATTTTAAAAACTATATTTTAAAAGGCTTTGGTCAAGATTTTATTTTTACTTTTCAAGAAGTATTAAAGTTAAAATTTGGCAATACTAGTTTTAAAATTTTTGTAGATTGTGGTTTTGATATTGGTCTAAGTATTAAAATGGCTACAAAAAAAATTGATTTTATAAAACTCAGAGGAAATCTAGCTATTTTAAAAAAAGTTAAAAACATAGCGGATAAAAATAGGGTTTTATTAAATCCATCTTTTAATATAGTAGACTGCAGAAATTTAAAAAATATTAACTTAAAAATTAAAAAATTATACAGTAGGAAAATAAATGAAAATAGACGGTAATCAAATAAAAGTTGGAAATTTATTAGAGATAAATTCTAAACTTTGGCGTGTTTTAAAAACTCAACATACTCAACCAGGTAAAGGTGGTGCATATTTGCAAGTAGAGATGAAAGAAATACGTGATGGTACAAAAATGAATGAGAGATTTAGATCTTCAGAGAGTGTTGAAAGGGCAATACTTGATGAAAAACTATGTCAATATTTATACTCAGAAGATAATAAGTTTGTTTTCATGGATAATACAACATATGAACAGATTGAAATTGGAGATGATATAATATCAAAAGATCAATCAAAATTTCTTATTGAAAATGAGAGTATCAATTTGCAATTTTACGAAGGATTAGTTGTTGGTATAGAATTACCTGATAATGTAACTCTTAAAGTTGAAGAAACAGAAGCGGTAGTAAAAGGTCAAACTGCTGCTTCTTCTTATAAACCTGCAATTTTAACTGGTGGAATTAAAACTTCTGTGCCACCTTTTATTTCAACAGAAGACTATATTGTAATAAGCACGGCTGACTCAAGTTATATTGAAAAAGCAAAAAAATAATGTTGCCACCCACAATAAATATCTTTGAAAAAGCTGCTAGAAAAGCAGGTAAAATTCTTACTCGAGATTTTGGTGAAATAGAAAATTTACAAATTCAATCTAAGAGTGTTGGTGATTTTGTTACAAATGCAGATATAAAAGTCGAAAATTCATTATTAGAAACATTAAGGTATTACTATCCAAATGCTAATTATATTACTGAAGAATCAGGCTCTATTGAAGGTAAGGGAGAAACTATTATAATAGACCCAATTGATGGTACTTCAAATTTTATTCATGGAATTCCTCATGTTGGAATATCAATTGGAAAAATCATAAATAATCAAATTACAGACGGTATTATTTTTAACCCTATTTTGAATGAATTTTTTTGGTCTTCAAATGGCAAAGGAGCATGGTGTAATAACAGCAGAATTAGGGTTTCAAAGAGACAAGAATTATCAAATTGTCTTATAGGAACTGGGGCTCCGTTTGGAAATAGAATTTATGATAAATATTATAGTGATTTAAAAAATATTTCAAAACTGACTGCGGGTATAAGACGTTTAGGTGCTGCTTCAATTGATTTGGCATACGTCGCCTCTGGTAAAATTGATGCTTTTTGGGAAAAAGATTTAAATTTATGGGACATTTGTGCTGGTATTTTACTTGTTAAAGAAGCTGGCGGCAGGGTGACTGACATAAATGGCAAGGATTGGAGTCCTGAAACTCGGGACGTTTTGGCATCAAACACTCTCATTCATGATAAATTGATTGAAAATCTAACTTTACTTTAAAGAAGATATAAATATAAGACAAAATTATGAAAAAAAACCTACATCCCAACTATCATGAAATTAACGTAGTCATGACTGATGGAAGTTCATTTAAAACTAGATCTACTTGGGGTAAAGAAAATGATACTTTAAAACTTGAAATAGACCCAAAATCCCATCCCGCTTGGACTGGGGGCAAGGCTAATATTAATGAATCAGAAGGTCAAGTTGCTAGATTTCAAAAAAGATTCAAAGATTTAAAAGTTTAGATTTTGTCAAACAATTTTTTAGCTTCTATTAAATGAAGCGACTTTTTTTCAATCTCTTGTTGAACCCTTAAAATTTCCTCATTTAACTCTGTTATGTATTTTTCTAAGTCCTCCAAGCTAAAATCGTCAAGATTTAAATTTTTTATAGACCTTTTAACATCATTGTATTCTAAAAATTCAGTCATATTTAATTATTTTATATAAAATTTTTTCAAAATATTTATAAGAGTTTTTTTTAATTAAAAGGACTAAATATGAAATTACCCCTAATGCCAAAAGCAACAGCTATATGGTTAATTGATAATACGTCTCTTTCATTTACACAAATCTCAGAGTTTTGCGGTCTTCACGAGATGGAAATTCAGGGAATTGCTGATGGAGAGGTTTCAGTTGGAATGCGTGGTTTCGATCCTATTGACAATAGACAACTTACCAGAGAAGAGATAAAGAGATGTGAAGATGACAGCGCTGCAAGATTACAGCTTATCTCATCTGATGTAATAGAGTCTTTACCTCCAAGAAAAAAAGATACAAAATACACTCCTCTGTCCTTAAGACAGGATAAACCTTATGCTATCTTATGGTTAATAAAAAGATACCCATCAGAATTAAGTAGCTCACAAATAGCAAAGTTAACTGGTTCTACAAAGAACACAGTAGAGGCTATAAAAAATGGAACATATAGAGAGGCTGTACTTGAGGCAAAAAGCCCAATGGATAGTGGATTGTGCACATACCTAGATCTTGAAAAAGCATTAAATAGATCAAAAAATAAAAAAGATAGGGAAGAAAAAGAAAAAGCAAAACTAACTGAGGAAAACCAAACTAATTAAATTTTTGCTTTAGTAAAAAGTTTAAATAGAATAGCATTAGAAAAATCCAAAACAAAATCATTAAACTAAAAAATGTAAAATGTTGGTTAATATTGATTAAACCTAAAGGGCTCCCTGAGTAATAAGTTAAAGGACCTAAAACCGCACTTAAAAAAACTGCAAAAAATTTATGATTTGATAAAAAAACAAAGATTTCATCAAATAATGTTGCAAAACTTGGCCATAGAATGAGCATCCAAATAGGCAAAACAGCTACATATAGAGAAGTATTAAAATTATAAATTTCAAAATTTACTAATATTGAGTCAAAAAAATATCCAATAATCGAAATTAAAAAAACAATATAAAAAAATCTTTTTTTATTTTTTGAATTTTTAAAAACTACTAATACAAAAATAATTCCGGTGATTAGACCAGGTAAATAACTGTTATATAAAACTTCTCCAAAAACGCACATCAACCAAGTTAACTGATAACCGCTTAGTATTAAAAAAATCTTAATTTTGCTCATCTATGAATTAAAAAATGTGAAACATCTGTAGACTTAGAGATAAAGCCGGTCTCACAATAGGATAGATAAAATTCCCACATTCTTTTAAATCTTTTATTGAATCCTAATTGAGATAAATCATCCCATGAATTTTGAAATTGCTGATTCCAAAGATTTAGAGTTTTTGCATATGATAAACCAAAACTCTTTAACTCTTTAAAATCGAGACCAATTCTGCGATTGATTTCTTCAAGTTCTTTTTTTGTAGGCAGCATTCCACCTGGAAAGATATATTGCTGTATAAAATCTGGTTGTCGTTGATAATTAACTGCTCTTTGATCATCAATCGTTATTATTTGTAATGCTGCTTTTCCAGAATTAACCAAAGAATTTTTTAAAATACTAAAGTATTTTTCCCAGTATTTTTTTCCAACTGCTTCAAACATTTCTATTGATGCTATATTTGAATACTTATTTTCAATATCTCTATAATCACTATATTTAATTGATACTTTTTCTCCTAAGCCCTCTTTTTGAATTCTATTTGATGCATACTTAAATTGTTCTTTAGAGATTGTAATTGCATCTATTTTAGATTTAAAATTTTTTGCGATATATGATGAAAAACCACCCCAACCGCAACCAATTTCAAGAACCTTAGAATTTTCATTTAAATTAAGTGAATTAGCAATTTGTTTATATTTGTTTATTTGTGCATCAAATAAATTTTGATTATCTTTTTCAAAATATGCTGAGGAGTAAGTCATACTTCGATCTAACCATTTATCATAAAAACTATTTCCTAAATCATAATGGTATTCTATATTTTTTTTACTTTGTTTTTTTGTATTCTCATTAAGAAAATGCTTAAACTTTGAATAAATATTAAAAAAAATATTTGATTTCAAATTACGTAAAAAATATTTTTCATTTTTAAAAGAGATTAAAAGTAATTTAGTTAAATCTGAAGAACTAAAATCACCATCCATATAGGACTCTGCAAAACCAGTTGATTTTCTTTTCAAAATTTTTGAGATAAATTTATAATTGTATATTTTTAAGTCAGCTTTTTCATCGCCACTTAACCCTTTATAAGTTTTAGTAACGCCCGATGGAAATGTCACCATTAATTCACCATAACGAATTTTTGACAAGAATTTTTCTGCGACAATTTGAAAAGACTGTTGAAATTTATCATTTACATAATTCATTAAAACTACCCTCAAAAGAAATCGTATCAGTTGTTTTTTTGTTTCTAGCATAATATCTTCCACCCTTAAAAACAATCCTTAAGGCCTCAAATAAAATAGCTGCCATCACTTTAAACCCGAAAAGAGGATTAAAAATATTATATTTTAATAATTTTGCTGCTTTAAAATCAACAAATTTGCCAGTTTGTGATGCCATTAATACTTTATTGTTATTTGTATCATAAAGATCTATTATCAAATTAATTTTCTCTTGATCCAATTTGTTTGTGAATAAATACTTTCCTTTCATTCCTATAAAAGGGGAAACATAAAAATTTTTATCACACTCATGTTTTAATGTATTCGATTTTAAATCAGTACCTTTTGCAAATACATAAGTATGTTGTTCATTTGATGTATTTTTTACTTCATAAAAAATAGAAATTAGCTGATCACCATCATAACAATAGATTACTGATAACGGATTAAAAACATATCCTAATATTCTAGGGAAACACAAAATCCTTATTTTAAGTTTTTTATATTGAATATTATAAATATTTAGATGATCAATTATATATTCTCTAATTTTTCTATTATCACGATAACCGTGATCTTTCTCACTAAATGATAAAATATTAAATGAATTTATTGAGAATATATATGAATTATTTTTTACTTTGTCCAATTCATCTAAATCTAAAAAAATACTTGGAACTTTATATTTAAATAAGTGATTAATTTTTCCAAAACGTTTATGAACTATTGAAGATAATAAAATTTTTGAATTCATTGTTACAAATATTGAAGTCTATTATAAAAGCTATTATCTCTTTTCCACGGTATATCAACTTCTAACATCCTGGCAATATATACGGCAGATTGAATACCATCTTCATGAAAACCATATCCGTGATAAGAACCACAAAAAAATGTATTTTTAGTGCCCTGGATATCCTTCAACCTCTTTTGAGCTTTGTGAGAAGCAAAGTCAAATTTTGGATGCGTAAAAATAGTTTCATCATGAATGTAATTTGGAACTTTAGTAGGATTAATAGTAACAAAATAATTGTTTTTAGTTTTTAATTTTTGTAAATTATTCATCCAGTAGGAAAGTGTAAATTCTTGACTATTTTTTTTGTTTTTTATGAAATTCCAGCTAGACCATGTATTTTTATTTTTTGGCATCATTTTTGTGTCAGAATGTAAGTAGGCCTTGTTTTTTGTATATTGAAATTTAGATAAAATATTTATTTCATCTAAAGTAGGATCACTAAGTAATTTTAATGCCTGATCAGCATGAGTTGCTAATACTAAAAAATCAAATTTGAGCTCTTTCTTTTTATCGATTATTTTAATTTGATTCTCTTCTCTTTTAATATCTACAATTTCACTATTAAGTGAATATTCAAATTTATTAAGACTTAATATTTTTTTTATATAAGTGTTACTTCCGCCATTTACGAATTTCCATTGAGGTCTATTTTTAAGATTAAATAAGTCATGATTGCTAAAAAAATTTAAAAATAATTTAAATGGAAAATTGATAACATCGGATTGATTTGTTGACCATATTGATGAAATCAAAGGATAAATGTGCAAATTTCTTACATAAAAAGAGAAATTATTTTGGTCTAAAAATTCAGATATTGTTAAGTGATTTTTAAAATTATCTAATTTAATTTTTTTACATAATTTATAAAATTTATAAATTTCATAGATCATTTTTAAAAATTTGAAATTTACAATATTTTTACTTTGCGCAAAGAGAGATTTAAAATTTTTACCCCCATACTCAATTTTAGCAAAATTATCGGATACCGCAAAGGACATGTCAGAATTTGAAGTCAAAATATCTAAATGATTAAAAAATTTTATTAGATCAGGGTAATTTTTATCATTATAAACTATAAACCCTGTATCGATTGCTAAGTTATTATCATTAAGAACATTTACAGTTCTTGTATGACCACCAAAATAATCATTTTTTTCGAACAATTGAACTTTATATTTAGATGATAAGATAAAAGCTGAACTTATGCCTGAAATACCTGAGCCTATTACAGCAATTTTTTTTTGTAAATCTTTATTCACTTATATTTTTAAACGCAGCAAGTGCCCTTTTTCTAGTTTCACCTAAGTCTACAATTGGTAATAAATAATCTTTCTCTATAAAGAAATTATATTTTTCTTGCTCTTGAGAACTCATTTCCCATGGTGAATGAACAAATTTATCAGGAATTTTTTTTAAAGAGGGTATAAATTTCCTAACATAATCACCCTTAGGATCAAATTTTTTTCCCTGTAAAATTGGATTAAAAATTCTAAAATATGGACTTGCATCTGCTCCACTCCCTGAAATCCATTGCCAACCCGCTGAGTTAGATCCTATATCAGCATCAACTAAACAATCAAAAAACCATCTTTCTCCCTCTTTCCAATGAATTAATAGATTTTTTGTTAAAAAAGAACCAACTATCATTCTGACTCTATTATGCATCCAACCTGTTTCATAAAGCTCTTTCATACCTGCATCAACTATTGGAATTCCAGTTTTTCCTAATTGCCACTTCTTTAGAGAATTTTTATTTTGTAGCCATGGAAATTTATTAAACTTAGTTTGAATTGGCGCATCAGTCATTTTAGGATAATGATAAAGCAAATTATAAGAAAAATCTCTCCAACCAATTTCTGATAAATATTTTCTCTTATTATCTTCATCAGTTGTTGATTTTATTACTTCAGAAAAAATTCTTCTTGGAGATATTTCTCCAAAATGAAGATGTGGCGATAACCTTGATGTGAATTCAGTATCAGGTCTATCTCGTCCAGAACTATAATTTTGCATTTTAAATTTAATAAAGTTTTTTAATTTAGCTTTGGCAGCATACTCTCCTACTTTCCAATAAGAAATCATTTTATCCATCCAAATCTTTTTTGGTGAATTTAATTTTAATTCTTCAACCTTTACACTGAAGTCAATAGTCTGATTGAAAAACTTATGTTTTTTTTTAGAACCTAAATCTAATTGGGTATTTTGTAATAATTCATAATTGGTTTTCCAAAATGGAGTGAAAACTTTAAAAAAACTTCCAGATTTATTTTGTATATTCCATGGCTCTGTCAAAAGATAACCATTAAATGAATGGCATGAAATTGAATTTTTTTGCAGAGAAGATTTAATATTTTTATCACGAATAATTGAATCTTCATCATAAAGCCTATTCCAATAAACATGAGTAATACTTTTATTTTGTAAAATTTTATTAATTATTTTTTCAGGGTTTCCTCTAAAAATATATAATCTACTATTAAGTTTATTAAGTTGGCTATTTAAACTTTTAAGAGATTTTTCTAGCCAACATTTTGATGCCTGACCAATATTTTGATTTTCATCATGAATATATATAGGCATGATTGATGCAACATTTTTTGATAGATTCTCAATAGAAGGATTGTCATATAATCTTAAATCTAACCTAAACCAATGTACACCAATATTATCTGACATAGGTATTGAGGTAGTTTGTAAATTTAAAAAAAAAAGTAAATTTATTTACTATGTGGAGGCATTTTCTTTTCAACAAACCACACATGTTTTTTAAGAACTGGGTCATATTTTTTTAACCTTAACTTTTCAGCCACTTTCATGCCCTTTGTTGGCTTTCTGACAATATATTTTGTGCCCGTTTTAGGATTTTCTTCAGGTACCAATTGTTTTAAAGCGTATGATGTTTTCTTTGCCATGAGAGCCCTATATATTAAAAATTATTGAAATAAAGTGTTTTTTAAAGATCGGTAACTGTTTGTTTAATAAAGGGGTTATAGAGACCTTTTCTTTTTGCGATTGATATTTGCTTGTTTCGATCAATCAAACTCTTTTTCTTAGCTGCACTTATTTTTCCGTAGCATTTTGGACATGAAATTCCCTTTAGATATTTTTTTGATTTAATTTGTGTTTTTGATAACGAGGCTCTACATGCATGACAGAGCTGAAATGTTCCATCTTTAAGCTCATTTTTAACAGAAACTCTATTATCAAAAACAAAACACTCACCGTCCCACAAAGAATTTTTTTCTGGAATTTTTTCTAAATAATTTAATATGCCACCATGTAACTGATTAACATTTTTAAAACCTTTTTTGATCATGTAAGAAGAAATTTTTTCACATCTTATCCCACCAGTACAAAACATTGCAATTTTTTTATCTTTGGCTTCACTCAAGTTATCTTTTAAATAGCTTTTAAACTCAGAAAAACTTTTTGTTTTAGGATTAATAGAACCTCGGAAAGATCCCATTTCAACCTCAAAATCATTTCTTACGTCAATTAAAATAGTATTATTATCTGTAATTAGATTATTCCAATTTTCAGGTTTAATTTTATTCCCTGTAATATTTTCTGGGTCTGTTATTTTGGTTCTTAAAGTAACAATTTCCTTTTTTGGCCTAACCTTCAATCTAAAGAAAGGCATAAATTTAGAGTAAGAATATTTTGGATTTAAATTCTCAAAGCCTATTTTTTTTATTTCTAACTCAAAATTCTTTATGCTTTGTGAAATACCTGCAATTGTACCATTAATACCCTCTTCAGCTATAATGATTGTCCCTTTGATTTTGTTAAATTTACAAAAATCAGAAATTCTGCTTTTTAGTAATAAAAGATCTTTTATTTGTTTGAATTGGTAAAAAGTTAAGATAGTAAATTTTGAATTTATCATTTATGCACCTAATATAATAACCATACTGAAATTTCTATGACAAATAACACTATAGAAACTGCTCTAAATTTCTTATCAAATAGTTCAATTGAAACAACACCGAATGTTTATGCAAAATATGGACAATTTGCTGATCTTATTTCTAAAGATAATGATATTTATGTAACATACCTGCCTGATGAAGATATGAACAAAGTAATTAACACTTCAAAAAAACTCTCAGATGAGGGGTATCAGGTAATTCCTCATTTACCTGCAAGAACAATAGAAAATTACAAAATGTTAGAAGAATACATTAAAAAATTATCCGAAGAATGTGGTTGTACCAAAATTTTGGTAATAGGTGGTGGAGGTAAGCAGAAAGGAGAGATAAAAAGTTCTATAGAAGTTCTTAAAACAGACTTGTTGTCAAAATATAAATTTAAAGAAGTAGGTCTTGCAGGTCATCCTGAAGGTAATCCAGATGTGAAACAAGCTGATTTAGATGATGCCATAATTCAAAAGAATGAATTTTCAAAAAACGCAGATTTTAAAATGTACTTAGCTACTCAATTCTTTTTTGAATCAGGGTCTTTAGAACAATGGGAAAAACATCTAAATAAATTAAATAATAAATTAGAAATTCACGCCGGTATTCCTGGGCCTGCAACATTGAAAACACTGCTAAGTTATGCCACTTCATGTGGGATTCGAAATTCTATAAGATTTTTATCCAAACAGGCTTTAAATATTACAAAACTTGCTACAACAAAAAGTCCAGATAAACTTATTTATGATTTAGCTAATTATAAAATTAACAACCCAAACACAAAGTTAAAAAATATTCACTTTTATGCATTTGGTGGAATCAAAAAAACAAGTGACTGGTTAAAAACTGTAAATAAATCAGATTTGAGCTTTGATGGACAAAATTTTGTTTAAAAAAACTAGGAAATATCAACAACTTTTATTTCGTAGTTTGAAATAAATATACTGATATGAAATAACATCCTCTATAAATCCTTAAAAATTAAGGGGAGTTGTATGTCTGACATCGAGATTGCTCGTAAAGCAAATAAAAAAAATATTAAAGAAATTGCATCAAAACTTAAACTGGATGAAAATGATTTGCATCCATATGGTCACCATACTGCTAAAATCGATTTTAATAAAATTACAGAAAAAAAAGAAAAATCTAAGTTAATTTTAGTAACAGCTATTACTCCTACGCCAGCTGGTGAAGGGAAGACAACTACATCTGTTGGACTGAGTGATGGGCTTTGTAAAATTGGTAAACAAAGTATTGTCTGTCTTAGAGAGCCAAGTCTTGGACCAAGTTTTGGAATGAAAGGTGGAGCAGCTGGTGGTGGATATGCACAAGTTGTGCCTATGGAAAATATTAACTTACATTTCACAGGAGATTTTCATGCAATAACATCAGCTAATAATCTTTTAGCTTCTTTAATTGATAATCATATTTACTGGGGCAACAAACTTCAGATAGATACTCGAAGAGTAAGCTGGAAAAGATGTGTTGATCTTAACGATCGAGCGTTAAGAGAAATAACTGCTAATCTTGGAGGTATTGCAAACGGCTATCCAAGAACTGATGGTTTTAATATTACTGTTGCTTCAGAGGTAATGGCAATTTTTTGCCTTTCAACTGATTTAGAAGACCTAGAGAGAAGACTTGGAAATATAACAGTTGCTTATACAAGAGAGAGAAAACCAATTTTTGCAAAAGATTTAAATGCTCATGGTCCAATGACTGTTTTACTTAAAGAAGCATTAATGCCAAATTTAGTTCAAACACTAGAAAATAATCCTGCTATAATTCATGGAGGTCCATTTGCTAATATTGCGCATGGATGCAATAGCATAATAGCAACTAAGACAAGTTTAGGCCTAAGCGATTATGTGGTTACAGAAGCTGGTTTTGGAGCAGATCTTGGTGCTGAAAAATTTTTAGATATCAAATGCCGTAAAGGAAATCTTGCTCCAAGTGTTGTTGTATTAGTTGCAACTATACGTGCACTTAAGATGCATGGTGGCGTAGATAAAAAAGATCTCCAAACAGAAAACATTAAAGCAGTTGTTGATGGAACTTCCAACTTAAAACGTCACATTGAAAATATACAAAAATTTGGTCTTCCAGTTGTGGTGGCAGTAAATCACTTTGTTGCAGATACAGACAAAGAAGTAGAAGCGCTTAAAGATGAATGTAAAAAATTAAATATTGAAGCAATAACATGCAAGCATTGGGCTAATGGGGGAGAAGGAACGGTAGATCTTGCAGAAAAAGTTGTAGAATTAGCTGAGGAAGAAAATAATTTTAAATATATTTACGATGATGATTTACCTCTTATTGAAAAAGTTAGAAAGATAGCTAAAGAAATTTACAGAGCAGACGATGTCATTGCTGATAAAAAAATTTTAGATCAGCTGGCTCAATTTGAAAAAGCGGGATATGCTAAATTTCCAATTTGTATTGCAAAAACTCAATATAGTTTTTCAACTGATCCAAACAATAAAGGAGCGCCTATCAATCATTCTATACCAATAAGAGAAGTACGCTTATCAAGTGGGGCAGAATTTATTGTAGTTATATGTGGGGAAATTATGACAATGCCTGGTTTGCCAAGTGTTCCTGCGGCAGATTCGATCAGGCTAAATGATCAAGGAGAAATTGAAGGTCTCTTTTAAAACTGGTATTACGTAATCAGATTTTAAATGATAAAAAAACCTAAAAAATATTCTGTTTTTTCTCTAGTTAGAAATGCTCTGAGTTATCATGAAAACTGGCAACCTGCATGGAGAAATCCTGAAATTAAAAAAAATTATGATGCTATTATTGTTGGTGGTGGTGGTCATGGACTAACAACTGCTTATTATTTAGCTAAAAATCATGGAATTAAGAATATAGCTGTTATTGAAAAAGGTTGGATTGGTGGAGGAAATACAGGAAGAAATACAACCATAATTCGTTCTAATTACCTTTGGGATCAAAGTGCAGCTCTTTACGAACATGCGTTAAAACTATGGGAAGGCATGTCACAAGAACTAAATTATAATGTTATGTTTTCTCAAAGAGGGGTGATGAATGTTGCTCATAATTTACATGATGTTAGGGAATTAAAAAGACGATGGAATGCTAACAGATTAAATGACATTGATTGTGAATGGCTAAATACAGAACAAGTTAAAAAATTCTGTCCTGTAATAAATACCTCTCCTAACATCCGATATCCAGTTTTAGGAGCGACTCTTCAAAGACGTGCAGGAACCGCAAGACACGATGCGGTTGCTTGGGGTTATGCAAGAGGAGCAGATGCTATGGGGGTTGATATAATTCAAAACTGCGAAGTTACAGGTATAAATGTAAGTAATGGCAATGTTACAGGGATTGAAACTACAAAAGGTACAATAAATTCCAAAAAAATTGGAGTTGTGTCAGCTGGTCATACTAGTGTGATTGCAAAAATGGCAGGCATTAAACTACCACTTGAAAGTAGGCCTTTACAAGCATTAGTATCTGAACCAGTCAAACCAGTTATTGATACAGTTGTAATGTCAAACACAATTCATGCTTATGTTTCTCAATCAGATAAAGGAGAATTAGTTATTGGGGCAGGCACAGATGGATATAATTCTTACACACAAAGAGGTGGTTTTAATATTGTAGAGGACACAATAATGGCAATTGTAGAATTATTTCCTATTTTCTCACGTATGAAAATGCTTCGTCATTGGGGAGGAATAGTTGACATTTGTCCTGACGCTAGTCCAATTATAAGTAAAACTCATATTAACGGTCTGTATTTTAACTGTGGATGGGGTACTGGTGGCTTCAAAGCTACTCCTGGTTCGGGATGGGTTTTTGCACATACTATTGCAAATGATCAACCACATGCACTGAATGCCCCTTTTAGTATTAATAGGTTTTCTAGTGGGGAACTTGTAGACGAACATGGTGCAGCAGCTGTTGCACATTAAATATGTTACTTATTAATTGTCCCTATTGTGGTGAGAGAGAGCAAGAAGAATTTTCTTGTGGCGGGGAAGCTCACATAGAAAGACCAAAAAATCCTCCTGAATTATCAGATGATCAGTGGGCTGATTATTTATTTTTAAGACAAAATATAAAAGGTCTTCAATTTGAGAGATGGAATCATTCTTTTGGGTGCAGAAAGTGGTTTAATGTTGCAAGAAATACTGCAACTGATGAGATTCTTGCAGTTTATCATATCGACGAAAAACCACCACAATTGGAGTCAAATGACCCAATAACACCATGCGGCGAACCTAAAATTGGATCAGGAAATTTTTCAACAACAAAAAAATAGTTATTATGCGATTAAACAACAATAAAAATCTTAATCCAAAAAAACAAATTAGTTTTTACTTCGATGGAACGAAATATCAAGGATATGAAGGAGATACTCTTGCCTCTGCATTACTAGCAAATAATATACATTTAATAGGTAGGAGTTTTAAATATCATAGACCCAGAGGAATTATTTCAGCTGGATGTGAAGAGCCAAACGGTATTGTTCAATTAGAACAAGATGAATTCACTGAACCAAATAGAAGAGCAACCGAAGTAGTTTTATACAATGGCCTAGTAGCAAAATCGCAGAACAGATGGCCGAGTGTAAATTTTGACTTTGGTGAAATTAATGATTTACTTTCACCTTTTTTTCCGGCAGGATTTTATTACAAAACTTTTATGTGGCCTCCAAAATTTTGGAAAACATATGAGCACTTTATTCGTCATGCAGCAGGTTTAGGTGTTTCTCCAAAAAAAGAAGATCCACATAAGTATGAACATTATCATTACCACTGTGATGTTCTTATAGTAGGCAGTGGAATTAGTGGTCTATACGCTGCTAAAATTGCTGCATCTGAAAAGTTACAAGTACTACTAGTAGAACAGGAAAGTGAGACAGGTGGCTCCATTTTATCAGCAAATAATTCAAACAACAAAATTAATGGGCAAAGTCAGAATGAATGGAAAAAAGAAATATTGGAAGAATTACATAGTTATAAAAATGTAAAAATTATCACAAGTACTACTTTGTTCGCTTACATGCATTATAACTACTTATTAGGGATTCAGGATATTGATCCGAGCAGAGGCAATAAAAAGAATAACTCAATAAGACAAGTTTTATGGAAAATTAGAGCAAAAAAAGTAATCCTAGCTACAGGATCTATTGAAAGACCAATAACATTTAATAACAATGATAGACCTGGAATAATGCTAGCCGGAAGTGTTAGTAAGTATTTAAATGGTTATGGTATTTCACTTGGTAAAAAAATAATCATTTTTACCAATAATGATAGCGCATATCAAACTGCTATAGATTACCACCATCATAACATTAAAGTATCTGCAATCATTGATATTAGAAATGAAATTGATGGGGACCTTCCATCACTTGCTCAAAGTCTGGGAATAAAAATTTATTCTGGATATGTAGTCTCAGATACATCTGGAAGAAAAAAAATCACTTCTGTAACAATAAGAAAATTTGAGGAAAAAGACTCTAATAAAAAAAATACAGAAATTTTGGAATGTGATTTGTTATGTATGTCTGGGGGATGGTCTCCAACAGTACACTTATTTACACAATCAAGAGGAAAATTAAAGTACAGAGAAGAAGACTCATGTTTTATTCCTGATCAACCACACCAGCAAACCATATCTGTGGGTGCATGTAATGGAATTTTTGATTTAAAAAGTATCTTAGAAGATACTAGAAAATCTGTGCGAGACTTTCTAGATTGTAAAAGCAATGATGGGAAAATTGAAATTTATGATGCTGAAGAAATAAACTTTGGTAAGCAACAAAATTCTTGGCTAGTTTCTAGTAAAGATAAAATCAGTAAATCTAAAATGTTTGTTGATTTTCAAAACGACGTTACTGCAAAAGACATAAAAATAGCTTTATCTGAGGGTTTTCAATCAATAGAACATGTCAAAAGATATACAACAAATGGGATGGCAACAGACCAAGGTAAAACTAGTAATGTAAACGCTCTTGGTATCATTAGTGAGCTTACTGGTGTGGACATCTCTAATTTAGGAACAACTACTTTTAGACTACCCTATACTCCAGTAACTTTTGGAGCTATGGCGGGCAGATATGTAAAAGAATTTTTTGATATTGAAAGAACCACTCCAATACATGAATGGCATCTTGATAATGATGCTCTATTTGAAGATGTCGGTCAATGGAAAAGAGCATGGTATTATCCTAAAAACAACGAAACATTTAATGAAGCTGTAAACAGAGAGGTGAAAGCTACAAGAGATAGCATTGGAATCTTAGATGCCTCTACATTAGGTAAAATTGATATTAAGGGCAGAGATGTAAGTGAATTTCTAAATCGTGTATACACAAATGCTTGGTCAAAACTGGAAATAGGGAAATGTCGATATGGGATAATGTTAGGTGATGATGGTATGGTTATTGATGACGGCGTCACCACGAGACTTGGTGAACACCATTATTTAATGACAACTACAACAGGTAATGCAGCAAGCGTGATGGGCAAACTTGAAGATTGGTTACAAACAGAATGGCCGGAGCTTGAGGTTTATTTAACTTCAGTAACAGAACAGTTTGGAACTATCAGTTTAAATGGGCCTAATAGTAGAAAAATTGTTGAATCATTATTTCCAAAGCAAAATTTTTCTAGTGACAGCTTTCCTCATATGAGTTTCAAAGAATTAGAGATAGATCAAGTAAAATGTCTAGTTATGAGAATTAGTTTTACAGGAGAAATTTGCTATGAAATTAATGTACCATCAAGCTATGCGCTTAGTGTATGGAATAAATGTATAGAGTTAGGAAAAAATCATAACATTACACCTTATGGAACAGAGGCAATGCATGTACTTCGAGCTGAAAAAGGTTACATCATTGTTGGTCAAGAAACAGATGGTTCTGTAACTCCAGTAGACCTAGATATGGATTGGATAGTTAGTAAAAAGAAATATGATTTTATTGGAAAAAGAGCACTGTATCGCAGTGATACAAGCAGAAAAGATAGAAAACAATTAGTAGGCTTATTAACAACTGATCCATCTATTGTTTTGGAAGAAGGTGTTCAGTTGGTTGAGGTTGAAACTGCATTACCCATGCCTATGGTTGGTCATGTTACTTCAAGTTACTACTCTCCAAATTTAGGTCGCTCAATTGCTTTAGCTTTAGTCAAAAGTGGTCTTAATAAAAAGGGTACCAAACTAATTGTTCCAACTTCAAATAAAAGCATAGAGGTTGAAATCACTGATCCAGTTTTTATTGATCCTAAAAATGAGAGATTGCTAGCATGACATTAGAGAGAAGAGCAGTTTTTAAAGAACTAAAAATTGAAAAAAATGGAATATTAATTGAAGAAATTCCTTTTGTAGAAAAACTAAATTTAAGAGGTAATGCAAAAGATAAAAATTTTTTAACAGATGTTGGCTCTATTCTTGAGACACTTTTGCCAATTGACCCAAATACAAAAGTTGAAAACGCAGACTTTCAAGTAATATGGCTTAGTCCTAACGAATGGCTGGTTAATTTTATTAAAAATGATAAATTTAGTATCACTCATCAAAAATTGATTAATCAATTAAATCCTGAAAAGACAAGTGTTACAAATACCTCAGAAAATAAAACAATAATAAGAATAGTTGGGGAAAAAAGTATTGAATTATTAAGAAAATTTATGATTTTAGATATTGATAAGATCTTGAAAGATAACTCAAAAGTTGCCCAAACAATCTTTGTAAAAATTCCAATTTTAATAATTCGTAACCATTCAAAAGATCAAAAACAAAGTTTTGATCTTCACATAAATAGATCTCATGCTAACTATTTAAAGGAGCTTCTATTAGATGGATGTAATCAGTTTATAAATTAAATTAACCTCCGTGATGAGATCTATCATTTAGTTCTTTTATTTGTTCTAAGTATATATTTAACTCAATATTTTGTTGGTTAATTTCATTTTCTAAATTAGAAATAGTTTGATTAAGTTTTAAATTTTTTGCAAAAAGACTTTTATTATCCTTTTTTAATTTTTGATTTTCAATTGAAACATCTTTTTGATTTTGATCAACGGATTGAAGACTAATATCCAAATCTTTAATTTGGTTATTCAAATCATTTATTTTTGAAATATTTTTTTCATTTTCTTTATTCAGTGCATTGAACTTATCTTGCAAAATATTAAGCTCATCCGAAGGAACCGAGTCATCACTATTTAAAGTAATAGTTTCGTACAAATCCTTGATTTTATTTAGTTCCTTTATTGTTATCTCTAGTTGAGTTTTAGTATCCTTTAATTGAGTTTGGAGATTATTAATTTGGCCATCTCTAAATTTAATTTTTTGATCTTTTTGAAAAATTGTTAATTCTAAATCTTCTATATCACTTGCTAGACTCGTTAGATCTTCGTTTGGATCAGGTAATAAATTTTCATCAGGTAAAGGATCATTAACATTCAATTGAAAAGTTGGGAAAAAAAAATAAATTACTGCAATAAAAATAAAAAAACCTAAAGTAAGAAAAGTATTTCTCTTTCTTTTTCTTGCTCGTGAACCAACAAAACCTGACATATACACAATTTATTTACTTCTTGAAACTTGTCAAAGGGATAATACTAATTATTCACAGGATTTGGATCTAATGAATATGTTTTTTGTCTAATTAGTTTTGTTATTGCAATCAAACTATCGACTTTTTCAAAATGCGCATAAGGTATTATTCTTCCAAAATGTAAATCAATTGTATCACCAATCTTTCTGGTTAGCTCAAACATCAACAATGAATATCTAAATGTTTGACCCATTTTATTAGCTATATGATAAAGTTGACTGTTTTGTCCTTCAAAGTAAGAAGGCAAGACTGGACTTTTTGTTTTTACAATTAATTTTGCCACAAATTGTTTCCATTCTCCATCATGAGCTTTAGTGGTAAATTTTAAATTTTCTTTTGTGGCTATTTGACCTGAGGGAAAAATAACAATGACTCCATCGTTTAATAAAACCTCTTCTGCCTGTTTGCGAGCGTCAATATTTGCGAGCATAGCCTGCCTATTTAATGAGAAGTCTATAGGTATAATTTTTTCTTTTACTGCTTCGGCTTGTCTTAAAACTTTGTGCGTAATTATTTTATAATCTTGTCTTATATTTGAGACTATAGAACATAATGAAAGGCCATCGGCTACACCAAAAGCATGATTAGCGACAATTATTAAACGACCTTTTTTTGGAATGAAACTTCCATCTTTATAAGTAGTTTTTAAATTTAATTGTAATTTTTTAATAGCATCATTCCAAAATTGTTCAGGAGGGTTATTTTCTAACAAGTACTGGTCATATAATTTTTTTAATTTTATTTTTCCTGTCAGCAGTTCTATTATTTTAATAAATTGTTGACTTAGAAAATTAACTTCAGAAGAAGCAAAAGTGAAAGCAATGTTATTTTTAGATCCTATTTCCATATAAAATAAAAGTATTTATATTTTTTATATTTAATATTTATTAAAATATAGGGTTTTAGGGGGAATTTATAATTTTAACATGCATATTTCGCATATTAAATATTTAATCAATATACTAGAAATGCATAAATTATATACTAAATATATCTAAGATTTAATATTTTTCCTCCCAATTAATATTTAATCTTTCAAGGGGTCTTCGGGCCCCTTTTTTTACATATTTGCGTAGTTTGGTCCACCTGCACCTTCAGGAACTACCCAATTTATATTTTGTGAAGGCTCTTTAATATCGCATGTTTTACAGTGTATGCAATTTTGGGCATTGATGACAAATTTTGGATTATTTTGGTCAGTCTTATCAACTTCATATACCCCTGCTGGACAATACCTTTGGGAAGGTTCATCATATTCATTTAAGGTGTATTTTATTGGAAGTTCTGGATCTTTTAGTTTCAAGTGTACTGGCTGGTCTGCTTCATGATTAGTTCCAGTCAAGTATACAGAGCTAGTTTTATCAAAAGTAAGTTTTCCATCATACTTAGGATATTCTATTTTTTTTGCTTTGTAAGCCGGCATTAAACTTTCATGATCTGAATGAGGATGTTTAAGAGTAAAAGGTAAGTACCCCCTAAAAACAATCTGATCAATACCAGTAAAAATTATTGCTGGTATTAAACTCCATCGAAAACTAGGTTTTACATTTCTTGCTTTATATAGCTCGTTGTGTACCCAGGAATGTTTAAATTTAATCTCATAATCAGATAAGGGAACATTATTAATAATATTTTCATTAATAACCTCAGCTGCGATCATTCCGCTTTTCATTGCAGTGTGTGATCCTTTTATCTTCGGCATATTCAGTGTTCCTGCATCACAACCGATTAACAATGCACCTGGCATATGCATTGTAGGCAAACTCTGAAAGCCTCCTTCTATTAAAGCTCTTGCCCCATAAGAAATTCTTTTACCATTGTGTAATATTTTTGAAATTGCAGGATGAGTCTTAAATTTCTGAAATTCATCATAAGGAGATAAGTATGGATTTTGATAATCTAAGCCTATAACATACCCAATGAAAACTTGATTTTTTTCAGCATGATAGCAAAAGCTTCCCCCATAAGTTGAATTGTCTAGGGGCCATCCAGCTGTATGCATTACTAATCCTTCATCATGTTGATCTTTGGGAATTTCCCAAATTTCTTTAAATCCTATTCCATACTGCTGAGGAGATTTATTATTATCTAGCTTATACTTTTTAATAACTTCTTTTCCTAGATGTCCTCTGCATCCTTCAGAAAATACTGTTACTTTTGCCATAATATTTAAGCCAGGTTCAAAACTATCTTTTTTATTTCCTTCTTTATCAATTCCCATGTCCCCTGTTTGGACGCCTATAATTTTTTCATCTTCATCATAAATAATTTTTGAAGCAGCAAATCCAGGAAAAATCTCAACACCTAAACTCTCAGCTTGCTCTGCAAGCCATCTACATAGATTGGCTAGACTAATGATATAATTTTTATGGTTTTTTTGAACACTTGGTAATAGCCAAGTTGGCCAACTTAAGGATGATTTTTTTCCTAAAAATAAGAATTTTTCTTTCTTCACCTTTGTCTTAATTGGTGCACCTTTTTCTTTCCAGTCTGGTATTAGTTCATCTAGCGCTCTTGTTTCAAATACATTACCACTTAATATGTGGGCACCTACTTCTGATCCTTTTTCTAAAATACAAACATTCAAATCAGGATTTATTTGTTTAAGTTTAATGGATGTTGCTAAGCCTGCGGGTCCAGCCCCAATGATAACAACATCATATTCCATTGACTCTCTTTGAATTTCCATAATTTATAATAATATTTTTTTACTAACTTTTAAAAGAATAATTATTTTTCAATTGAATTTAGTTTATCTAATTCTGTTGATAATGCTGGAAGTGCTTCGAATAAATCAGCTGTTAGACCATAATCGGCAATATTAAATATGGGAGCCTCCTCATCTTTATTAATTGCTACAATAATTTTACTCTCTTTCATTCCTGCAAGATGTTGAATTGCCCCTGAAATTCCCACTGCGATATAAAGATCTGGTACAACAACTTTTCCTGTTTGCCCAACTTGATAGTCATTGCTTACATAACCAGCATCAACAGCGGCTCTTGATGCCCCTATTGCAGCATTTAGTTTATCGGCTATATCACTGATCAACTTAAAGTTTTCTGCACTTTGAAGCCCTCTCCCTCCAGACACAACTATTCTAGCGGTACTTAATTCTGGTCTATCAGATTTTGACTCTTCCCGATCAATAAACTCTACTTTACTTTCACCTATATCAAAATTTATTTGCTCAACAATTCCTGCACCACCTTCTTTTGCAACAACATCAAATGACGTTGGTCGAACAGTAATAACTTTTTTTGTATCTTTTGATTTAACTGTCGCAAGAGCATTTCCTGCATAAATTGGTCTTATAAATGTATCTTCACTTTCAATATTAACGATGTCGCTTATTTGCGCTACATCCAATTTTACTGCAACTCTAGGCATAACATTCTTACCAAAAGTTGTTGCAGGAGCCAATATATGTGAATATTTTTCTGCCAAAGATAATATTACGGGTTCAATATTTTCCGCTATAGCATTTTCAAATTTTTCAGAGTCAATAAAAATAACTTTTGATACATGTTGATAAGAAGATATCTCTTTACTAATATTATCTATATTTGAACCTAATACTAATACCTCAATCTCACCTCCTAATTTAGAAGCTGCACTAATAGTATTCAGAGTAGATGATTTTACTTCAATGTTATTATGTTCTGCTATGACTAGTATACTCATATAACTTTTGCCTCATATTTTAATTTTTGTACAAGTTCAGCAACATCAGCAACCATTACACCTTTTTGTCTAGTTGGTGGTTCCGATATTTTTACATGTTCTATTCTTGGAGAAACATCAACCCCTAGTTCCTCAGCTGATTTAATATCAATTGGTTTTTTCTTTGCTTTCATTATATTAGGTAAAGAAGCATATCGAGGTTCATTAAGACGAAGATCACATGAAGCTACAAAAGGAATGTTTACTTTTATTCTTTCAAGGCCCTCATCAATTTCTCTAGTTACCGTTCCAATATTTCCCTCTATTTCAATTTTTGAAGCAAAAGTTGCTTGAGGCCAACCCAATAAAGCACTGGTCATTTGAGCTGTTTGGTTGGAGTCATCATCAATTGCTTGTTTGCCCATTAAGATAAGCCCTGGTTGTTCTGTCTCAACAACTTTTGAAACTATCTTTGACACAGCCAAAGGTTCTACATCATCAGATGCCTTAATTAAAATTCCTCTATCTGCACCCATAGCCAAAGCAGTTCGAATAGTTTCTTGACATTTTTCTTCTCCAATGGATAAGATAATTATCTCATCAGCTTTTCCAGCTTCTTTTATCCTAAGAGCCTCCTCTACTGCGTTTTCATCAGGAGGGTTCATGGACATTTTAACGTTTTCTTTTTCAACGCCAGAACCATCAGCTTTGACTCTTACTTGAACATTATAATCTATTACTCGTTTAACAGTTACAAGGATTTTCATTTTCTATACTCTTATTTTTTCATTCATAGGATCGTATGGACTATCTTCAACAACTGTAACTTTATGTTTCTTATCTAGAATGTCCATCTCTAACTCTGTTCCCACATTGCTAAATTCTGGTTTGACCATAGCAATTGCAAGCGATTTTTTCACTCTAAATCCGTAGTTACCTCCTGTCGCACGTCCAATAACCTCTCCATCTTTATAAACGGCATTATTCCCAAGTGGATCAGCATCAGTTACATCATGAACCTCTAACGTAACCATTTTATTATCAAATCCCTCTTGTTGCCATTTGACTAATGCATCTCTTCCAATAAAATTACCTTTATTTAGATGCACAAACCTGTCAAGACCTGACTCAAATGCGGCATACTCAATAGACATTTCTGTACCTACAAGTTTATAAGTTTTTTCTATTCGAAGACTATCCATGGCTCTTATACCAAATGGCTTAACACCAAATTCTTCACCAGCTTCCATTAATTTATCAAAGATATGATTTTGATATTCGATGGGGTGATGCAATTCCCAACCAAGCTCACCGACAAAATTCATTCTCATGGCTATTGAAGGTGCTAGACCGACATCGATTTTACGAGCAGACAACCATGGAAATGACTCATTAGAAAAATCAGCATTAGAAATTTTATTAAGCAAATCTCTAGACTTAGGGCCTGCCACAACCAAGACGCCTAGACTATTTGTTAAATTTTCAAATGATACCGATCTATCTTTAGGCATCCATTTTTTTATCCAATCATGATCGAGTCTTTGGAATGCTCCTGCAGAGACTAAGTAATACGACTCATCAGTCTCTTTAGCTATTGTGAATTCAGAATGAACACCACCTCTCGTGTTTAGTGCGTGACAAAGATTTACTCTGCCATTCTTTTGAGGCAATTTATTTGCTACTAAATAATCAAGAAAATCTTTTGCACCAGGACCAGAAATTCTGCATTTAGCAAATGCAGTCATATCTAAAATACCTACGTTATTTTGAACATTTTCACATTCATTGCCTACATGCTCAAACCAATTTGATCTTCTAAAAGACCAATCATCTTTTTGTTCAACTTCTGCTGGAGCGAACCAGTTTGCTCTTTCCCATCCAAATTTTTGTCCGAACACAGCGCCTAAATTTTTTAAACGATCATAACATGGAGCTTGTCTTAATGGTCTTGCAGCTTCACGCTCCTCATCTGGATAATGGACTGTAAAAACATTTGCATATGCTTCTTCGTTTTTTTCTACTAAATATGACTGTGTTGCATAATCTCCAAATCGTCTTGGATCAACACCCAACATATCTATTGTGGGTTCACCATCAACTATCCATTCGGCTAACTGCCAACCAGCACCACCAGCTGCAGTGATTCCAAAACTATGACCCTCATTGATCCAAAAGTTTTTTAAACCCCATGCCGGACCAACAATTGGGCTTCCATCTGGTGTATAGCATATGGCGCCGTTATATACTTTCTTAACGCCTACTTCTCCAAAAACAGGAACACGGTGAATAGCTGACTCGATGTGAGGTTCTAATCTCTCAAGGTCTTCTTGAAATAATTCAAATTCAGAGTTTTGACTTGGTCCATCTACATAGCAAGCAGGTGCACCTTTTTCATAGGGGCCTAATATTAATCCACCTCTTTCTTCACGCATATACCACGAACTATCAGAGTCACGGAGTACGCCCATTTCTGGCAAACCTTGCTCTTTTCTTTTTTGAATTTCTGGATGGGGTTCGGTTACGATATACTGATGCTCAACAGGGATAACTGGAATTTCTAAACCTACCATTTTACCTGTCTGTCTAGCAAAGTTTCCAGTACATGATATCACATGCTCACATTCAATATTTCCTTTATCAGTCTCTACAACCCACATTTCATTTTCTAGCTGCTTAATTCCTGTAACATTTGTATTTCTATAAATCTCCGCCCCTTTGTCTCTAGCGCCTTTTGCAAGAGCTTGAGTAAGATCGGCAGGTTGAATGTATCCATCTTCAGGATGCTGAATAGCCCCAATTAAACCTTCAGTGTTACATAAAGGCCATATTTCTTTTACTTGATCTGGTGTTAAGAAATTTACCTTTACACCAATCGTTTTAGCAACTGCTGCATATTGATGGTATTCATCCATTCTATCTTGGGTAGTTGCTAATCTTATATTGGAGACAACACTGAATCCAACTTCCTGTCCAGTTTCTTCTTCTAAAGTCTTATATAATTTAACTGCATATTTATGGAGTTGGCCAACAGAATAACTCATATTAAAAAGTGGTAAAAGTCCAGCAGCATGCCAAGTTGAGCCAGATGTTAATTCTTTACGCTCAACCAATACAACATCATTCCATCCTTTTTTTGCTAAATGATAAAGAGCACTAACGCCAACGACGCCACCTCCAACAACTACAACCTTCGATTTTGACTTCATACTATTCTCCAAAAAATACTGTACTTCCTTAACCACATTAAATAGAATGGGTCAATCATGGTGTTTATCCTTAGATATTTTTTTGTGTTTATTTTTTTAATGCTGTCCACACAGCTTAAAAGCACCGAAATGACACTTCAAGAATTGTTTTTTGATAAGTCTAAGCCTTATCATTTAAAAATTTTGGATGCATTACCAAAAGATGCAATTTTACAGGTTGGTCCAGATAATGCTGAAAATACAATAATAGAATTTATGGATTATTTTTGTGGTTATTGCAAAAAGATACACCCCGAGTTGATGCAATTAGCTGAAGAAAGAGATGATGTAAAAGTAGTTTTTCTTCATCACCCGATTTTAAGTGAAAGTTCAAATATATTAGCAAAAATGGCTGTTGCCGCAAGTATACAAGGAAAAGGAATGCAATTTCATGATGAATTTTTTTCAATGCAGGGCAGTATTACACAAAAAAAACTTGATGAAGTTTTAGATAAAATTGAAATTAATAAAACAAAACTCATGATTGATATTGGTAAAGATGAAATTAATAGTGCTATCGAACTCTCATCTTTTTTGGCAAATGGATCTGGTGCAAGAGGAACTCCTGCAATATTTATAAATGAAGAATTTGTAGGCGGATATATTCCTCCAGGTAAACTGCAAGGGTTGCTGAGATAAATCACTCCCCACGAAGGGAAGTGATTAAATAGAAAATTAAATATTATTCGTTAGCCCCTGAAACTTCTCTTGTATTAGCATTAAAAGATTCAGTAAAAGGAATGGAAACAACTTCTGCATCTACTGGAACTCCAGGAGTTTCAGAATATTGATCTGGAAGGTGAACTTTATACTTGTTTCCTTCTTTTCCAATTGGAAAACCATTTTTACTTAAAGTGCCATCGAAAGGAACATAGCCCATAGCAATATTTCTTCCCTGCTCAGGGTGATACCACGGAGAAGTGATGAAACCACATGGATCTTTGCCGTCTTCAGAAATTAACCAGAAATCTGGAGCGTACTCTTCAATAGGCTTTCCACCTAAAGATAATCCTACCAGCTGGAGTTTATAAGGTTTTTCACCTGCTCTGATCTGATCCCTCATTTTTTCAAGAACGTCTTTACCTACATAGTCAGCAGTTTTATTCCACTCACCTTTTCCAGACAATGAAACTTGGTACCCAAGGTTACACTGAAAAGGGTTATGTTGATTATCCATATCTTGGCCCCAAGATAAAATACCAGCCTGAATTCTTCTATGATGGGCAGGTGCTATAACCATTAAGTTATGTTTTTTTCCTGCTTCTAATACTGCATTCCACATATCATCAGCGTACAAAGTAGAGTCTCTTAGATAAATTTCATATCCTGCCTCACCAGAAAAACCGGATTGAGAAATAACACAATCTCTGCCACCAACTTTAGCTTCTGCAAGACCATAGAAAGGCATGTTATCTAATTGAACTTGATCACCAATTAAATCTTTCATTAAAGCTAAAGATTTTGGACCTTGAATTTGCACAGGAGAAACATCTATTTCATCTATAGTAACATTAAATCTATTGTCATGATTAACACCTTGAAGATATAATCCAATATCACTATCAGATAAACTAAACCAAAACTCATCTTGCGAAATCCTTAGAAGGATTGGGTCGTTTAATACACCACCATATTGGTTACACAAAATAACGTATCTTGCTCTCATTGGTGAAATTTTAGTAGCATCTCTGGTAATAACATAATCAACAAAAGCTTCTGCATCTGGACCTTTTACTTGAATTTGTCTTTCAACAGCAACATTCCACATAGTTACGTGGTTTTTGATTGCTTCGTATTCAACCATTGCTCCACCATCTTCAGGTTTAACATAACCTCTTGGATGGTAAATACGATTATAAACTGTAGCTCTCCAGCAACCAGCTTCCATTGAAAGATGCCAATATGGAGATTTTCTAACACGCGTAGAAATTAACATTTGGACAGATGTAGGTCCACTCTGCCTTAGATTATATGGGACCTTTCTATCTGATTGATCCACTGATGTAACATGTTTAATCATGCTTAACTCCTTATAATAAAATATACTCAACGCGGTATCTAAACTTCTTTTCCTACGCAATCATAAAATCAATATAATTAAAAAAAACTGGGGAGCTTGATCTTGAAAAAAACCCAATTAAGCCAAAGTTTTGACATGTTAGATTGTTAATTAGCGCTATGAACTTAATTAGAATATCTTTACTTTTCCCTTTATTTTTTTTGATGGCTTGCTCTGCAGCATACGAAAAAGTAAAAAAAACTGACTCTCATAATCCAAAAACTTTTCACCAACATCTTTTTACTAATTATAAGCAAAACGCCACTTTTGAGGCTGACGAAATGCATGATTGGAATTCTGCAAAATTATTTTCAGAAAAGGCATTAAGAGCTATAAGTGGTGAAAATATTTACCCTGAGAAAATAACATATTGGAAAATACCTGAAAATAAACTTACAGAAATAAGAATAGGTTATCATAACTTAATTTCTATTTATGAAGAAGCTATAATAAATGATCCTAAAAATCTTGCAAAAGCAATAAGTTCTTTAGATTGCTGGGCAGAACAAGAAGAAGAGAAATGGCAAACATGGGATATCGAAAAATGCAAAGATAATTTTCTAAAAGCTATGCATGAAATCTATAATAATTTATTAGCTGAAAAAAAAGATATTGATACAACAGAGGAAATTTCAGAAAACACAGAAAATACAAATCAAGTTGCTATTGTCACGCAAAGTGAAAATAAAGAATTAATGCAAATTATTTACTTTGATTTTGATGACTTTAAATTAAGTCAAATCAGTTTGAATACATTAAAAAAATTTATAAATAAAAATAAAAAAGATCTCAGTAATTATATCGTATTTGGTCATACAGATACTAAAGGGAGCAACGAATATAATTTAAAACTTTCATTAAAGCGTGCTGAAGCAGTTAAACAGATTCTATTAAGTATAGGAATAGAAGAAAAGAATATTTCCATATTAGGTAAGGGAGAAAGTAATTTAGCCGTTAAAACGCCTGATAACACAAAACATCCTGCAAATAGAAGGGCTGAGGTAAAAATACTGAATTAGCTTGGATTTAATCTATTTTGGTATAATGGGAATTAATAAATTATTAAAAAATTTATGTATTCCAAAAAAACAAAAAAAATAAATATTACTGTAAATCCTTATTTTTTAGATGATCAATCAGAGCCTGAAGATCAGCATTATGTATGGGCTTATCAGGTTACGATAGACAATCAAAGTAATGAAAAAGTTCAGCTTAAAAATAGATATTGGAAAATAATTGACTCTAATGGTTCTGAACAAGAAGTAAGAGGTGAAGGTGTAGTTGGTGAACAACCTATCTTGAATCCTGGAGAAAAATTTGAGTATACAAGTGGTACTCCATTATCAACTCCATCTGGTTTTATGGGTGGTTATTATGAGATGGAAACGAATCAAGGAAAAAAATTTGATGCAATAATTCCGCAGTTTTCACTTGATAGTCCATTCGTAAAAAATAATTTAAATTAGTAAATAAGAAACAAATGCGAGACTTTCGCCCAATACTCAACATAATAGGCCTTTTATTATGCATTGAATCCATTGCATTGTTAATTCCAATGTTATTTGATTTCATAAATAATAATGAGGATTGGAAACAGTTTTTCTTTATTAGCTGTCTCACATTTTTTATTGGTTTAGTGCTTTATGTAGGTTTTAAAAAAGAAAAAATGAAAATTAATCTAAGACAAGCTTTTTTATTAACAATTTTGTCTTGGTTAGTTATCGCCCTTTTTGGCTCTTTGCCATTTATGTATTCAAGTTCATCACTAAATTTTACAAATGCTTTTTTTGAGTCAGTTAGTGGCATTACAACTACTGGTTCTACAGTAATATCCAATTTAGATGATTTATCAGAGGGTATCTTAGTTTGGCGTTCGCTTATACAGTGGTTTGGAGGAATTGGAATAATTGTATTAGCAGTTGCAATTTTACCAACATTGCAAATTGGAGGAATGCAATTATTACATATGGAACATGATGATCCATATGAAAAAACACTGCCAAGAATTAATAAATTTATTTTTGAAATTATAATTTTATATTTTAGCTTATCCGTTCTTTGTTTCTTTTCTTATTATTTTTTTGGAATGAATGGTTTTGACTCCTTAATTCATTCTATGACAACTATTTCTACAGGTGGTTTTTCAAATAAAAGCTTGTCATTTGGATATTTTGATTCTCAAGCTTTAGAAAACATTTCAATAATTTTTATGATTCTTGGAAGTTTGCCATTTGTCATATTTATAAAGTTTATTCATGGGCATAAAAAATCCATTTTTAAAGATGATCAAATTAGACTTTTTATTTTATTATTAATTTCTATAGTTTTTGTCTCTTTGTTTTGGGTTAAATACTATTTAAATATCGAATGGTCGAATGCATTAAGATTAACAACTTTTAATATAACTTCAATTTTAACTGGCACTGGCTACACCTCAACTGACTACAACAATTGGGGAGGTTTTGGACTAATAATTATTTTAATGATCATGTTTGTAGGTGGTTGTGCGGGATCAACAACTGGAGGCATTAAAATTTTTAGGTTCCAAATTTTGTTTCGTGGAGTTAGACTTCAAATAAAAAAATTAACTCAGCCACATGCTGTTTTCTTAATGAAATTTAACAAGAAAACTGTTACTGAAAATACTTACACCTCTATAATTAGTTTTTTCTTTATTTATGTTTTGTTATTTATCTTATCATCTATGATACTAAGTTTTCTTGGATCAGATTTTTTAACAGCCTTATCAGCTTCTGCATCTGCTATTTCAAATGTTGGTCCAGGTATTGGTGATGTTATAGGTCCTAATGGAAACTATTCAGGCATTGATGAAATAGGAAAATGGGTCTTAGCATTAACTATGTTAATTGGAAGATTAGAAATTTTTACTATTTTAGTTTTATTTTCTAAAAGTTTTTGGAAAAAGTAATTATAAAATAAACTCACTCATATGTTTTTTAAGCAAAATATTGGACTCAGATGATAGATCCTTCAAGTTTTGATAGATTAAATCATTTATAATATTTTCTTTTTCATCAATAGATATGTATAACCCAGAAGTTGTAGATCTAGAAGTTTCAACCAAGGTTGTTGCAATTAAATCTCTTGAGTCGTTAAATAAATTAAATTCAATTAAATAAAATATTTCATATTTATAATTTGTTTTTTCATCGAATTTTTTGGCTTCTGTATTTTCAACTTCAGTTTGAGATAAAGATGCGTCTAAAATTGAAACAACAAGTATATTTTCATTACCTATGCTCTTAAAATTATCATTTACCCAGTTAATTATTCTTTCAGATGGGTCAACTTCTAATGTATTCCCAATGTAAGGGTCTGAAAAATTTTTTTCAAAAATTTCTTTTATTTCGATAGAGCTTGCAGAAACATCAAATCCAGGCAATTGCTTATTATCAAATACAACACTATCAAATTTCTCAACAGGTTGGCAGGAAAAAATTAATAAAGTAAGAAATAAAAAAAATATTTTTTTCATAATAAATTTAAAATAATCGCTTGTTGAACAAACATTCTATTTTGTGCTTGCTCCCATACTACTGATTGTTTACTATCCAGTAACTCTGAGGATACTTCCTCATCTCTATGTGCTGGAAGGCAGTGCATAAATATTGCATCTCTACTGGCATTTTTAATAACATCACTATTTACTTGATAATTTTTAAAATATCTTTTCTTTGAGTTTTTTTCTCCCATAGATATCCACGCATCTGTCATTACACAATTGGCACTCTTAACACCTTCTTCAATAATGCTAGTTACATTCAATTTCTTATTCATTATCATTTTTGAGATGTTTTGTTTTAATATTTCTTTTGGCAGAACAACATCAAGTTTAAAATTATATATACATTGCAGCTCTATTAATGATCTTAATACATTGTTATAATCTCCAACCCAACAAATTTTTTGTTTTTTTATGTTTCCAAGCTTTTCAGATATTGTCAAAAGATCTGATAGAATTTGGCAAGGATGACTATAATCTGATAAACCATTAATTATTGGAAGAACTCTCAATGAGCTTAGGTGTTTTATGATTCTATGATCATCATTTCTAATTATTAAAACATCAATATATTGTGATAATGCTCTAATAATATCTTCGTGACTTTCCCTTTTTCCAAATCCGATTGAGTTGGCGTCTAGCTCTATGCAATTACCCCCCATTTTACTGAATCCAATATTAAAACTTACCCTTGTTCTTGTAGACTCTTTTTGAAAAAGTATAGCGAGAGTTTTGTTGTGACACTTTTTTGAAAATTTTTTAGGATTTTTTTTTAACTGTTTTGCTTTTTGTATTATTGCATCTAGTTGTTTCAGATTAAAATCAGAAATATCAATAAAATGTTTCATTAAAGTGCCTTAAAAGTTTGATTTAATATTTGTATTGCCTCATCTACATGTTTTTTATTAATAATTAATGGTGGAGCTAATCTAATCACATTATCTCCAGCAGGAACAGTTAACAATTTGTTTTTTTTTAATTCGTTTGAAATCATTACATTATTTAGTTTAGTTTTTATACCAAGTAAAAGCCCAGCCCCTCTAACATCCAGGATTTCATCGTAATTACTCTGTAAATTTTTAAGGTTTTTCCATAAATATCTTGCTATTATATCAACATCTTTTAAAAAATTTTTATTTGAAATAATTCTAAGAACTTCTCTGCCAACTGCTACTGCTAATGGATTTCCTCCATAAGTTGAACCATGTTTTCCTTTAGTCATCCCTTGACTTGCCTTTGATGTTGCCAAACATGCTCCTAAGGGAAACCCGGAACCTATTCCTTTTGCAGTTGCTAATATATCAGGTTTAATTTGTGCCCATTCGTGAGCATATAATTTTCCAGATCTTCCAAAACCAGATTGAATCTCATCTAAAAAAAGAAGTATATTATTTTTTTTACAAACTGCTTTAATAAATTTTAAAAATTTAATTGAAGCAGGTCTGATCCCTCCTTCACCTTGAACAGGCTCGATCAATATTGCTGCTGTTTCATTATTAATGTTTCTTAGCAAAGCTTTTTCATCATTAAAGGGTATATTTTTAAATCCACTAAGTAATGGTTTAAATCCTTCAGAATACTTTCGATTCTTTTGCGCTGATAAAGCTGCAAAAGTTCTCCCATGAAACGCTCCTTTAAAAGTAATTATATTTTTCTTATTATTTTTTTTCAAATTCCAATAACTTTTGATTACTTTTAATCCACATTCAATAGCTTCAGCTCCAGAGTTAGTAAAAAAAACTTTATCAGCAAATGTTTTATCGCACAGTTCTTTTGCAAATAATTCTTGATTCTTATTTTTGTATAAATTTGAAGTGTGCCAAAGTAATTTACTTTGTTTATTTAATGAGCTTACTAGTTGCGGATGGCAATGACCTAGTGAATTAACAGCTATTCCTCCTGCAAAATCTAAATACTTAATTCCAGTTTTTGTAAATAAATAACAACCCTTTCCTCTAGAAAAAATTAAATCTCTTTCACCATAAGTTGGCATTATGAAGCTGTTATTTTTTGTATTCATTTTAAATTTTAAGTTTTTAACTTGTAACCCTCTTTAAACATTAAATAACATAAAGAAAATAAACATGTATTTAAAAGTAATAAAACTATAGCACCGTATAAAAGTTGACTGTCAGACTGACCTATAAAAGCATATCGAAACCCATCTATACTATAAAAGAAAGGGTTAAATAGAGCAAAAAATTGCCAAAATTCTGGCAATCTAGAAATTGAATAGAAAGTTCCAGATAAAAAAGTCAAAGGCAGAACAATGAAATTTGTTATACCTTGCTGCTGATCCCATTTATCTGCCCAAATTCCAACGATTACCCCCATACTGCCCATCATCATACAGCCCATCAAACTGTAAAAAAATAATGCTGTATAAGAATATATAACAAGAGGTACAAAAAATAATATGCCAATAAACGTAACCAATCCACAAATAATACCTCTAACTAATGCTCCAAGAATATACCCAGAAGCAAGTTCCAAATTAGACAAAGGAGCCATTAAAACATCGACTATATTTCCTTGGAATTTAGACTGACCAATACTTGATGCTGCATTAGCAAATGAATTTTGAAGCATTGTCATCATTATTAATCCAGGAGCAATAAATTCTGGCAAGTCAATATTATTAATTTGATTTACTGATCGACCTAAAGCTACAGAGAAAACTGCTAAAATTAATAGAGAACTAATTGCTGGACCAATAACAGTTTGAATGCCAACTTTTAAGAATCTATAAACTTCTTTTTTAAATAAAGTAAAAACGCACAAGTAATTATATGAAAACATAATAATGTAATTATAATAACTTATTAAGATATAAATATAAATTATGAATTATAAAGATAAATTATTAAAATATGCAGTTTATTATTTAAGTAAATTTTCCTCTAGTAAAAAAAACTTAGAGTATATTTTAAAAAAGAAGATCAGAAGATTAACTGAAGAAAAAAAAATAAGATATGAATTATATCGAGAAATAAATCATATTATTTATAAACTTGAAAAGCTTAAACTTCTAAATGATGCAGTTTTTACTGAGTCAAAAATAAATACCCTATTTAAACAAGCTAAGTCCAAAAATTTTATTAAGCAGTATCTCATTCGAAAAGGAGTAGATAATGAATTAGCTGATATTCAAATTTCTGATTTTTATAAAAAAAATATTAACTTAGAAAAAGAAAATGCAATTAAATTCGCAAAGAAAAAAAATTTATTAAATAATAATGAAAATTATGAAAAAAAACTCTCTAAAATGGCAAGAGCTGGATTTAGTTATGAGATTGCTAAAGAAATTTTAAAATAATTTAAGTTTTAAGATGTATCTTTCCTTCTAGCAATCTAGCTATCTGCTTTGTTGACTCAAATCTTTCAAATGTCACTCTGATAATTGCAGTAAGTGGTGCCGCTAAAAGAACACCTATAATTCCCCATATCATTCCCCAAAAAATTAATGATAAAATAATAGTTATTGGATGTAATCCAAAAGCATCTCCAAAAATTTTTGGTTCGATTACATTTCCAATTATTTGATGAATGATAGCTGGTAAAAATATTATCAGAAGCACTGAAGACAAATCTGTATATTGCAAAATTGCTATAGGAATTGGCAGTAAAACTGCGATAATTGATCCAACTACTGGAATAAAATTAAGTATAAAAGTTAACGAACCAAAAATAAAGGCTAATTCTAACCCTAAAAACCAATAAATTAATCCGGCTGCTACACCTGTAATAGAAGATGTAATAAATTTGGTAAAAATATATTTTTTGACATGACTAATTATATCATTCCATTCAGATGAAGTATTCTCTGATTTTTTACCTAACAATAAAAAAAGGGTCATTATTATTACTAATACTAACTTAGATATAAAATTTGCACTATTGCTTAACAGTGTCGAGGCCCAGTCAAGTAATGGTAGGTTATTAAGTGAACTTCTTATAGTTTCTCTATCTATTTCAATACTAAAATTTTTTAGTTCTGCAATTGCCAAATCAATAAGTATTAGGACTTTATTATTGTAATCATCAGCAGATTGTAAAAAAGTAATAACTGAAGATCCTATAAAAGGAACTATGATTAAAAATAAAAAAACTATTAGGCAGAGACTTACAAAAACGGCAACTAATCTATGGACATGCAGATAATCAATCTGATAGTCAATAATAGGATCAATCAAAATACGAATTAACAATGCAATAACCAAAGGAACTAAAAATGGTTGAGCAAAATTTAAAATAAAAGCCACTGCAATGCTAGCAATAATAAAAAGAGAGCCAGTAACTATTCTGTTAGTTTCTAAAGAATTTTTCATTTAGCAGATTTTGGATTAAAAATTTCTGGTTTTTCAATTGGATAAGACTCAACATATAAAGATTGGCTTGGGAAAGCAAAACCAGCATTATTAGACTCTACAATTTCTTTAATTGCAACTGCTAACTCTTCTTTAATTCTTAGATATTCTGACCAATCATTTGTAACAGTAAATGCCTGTACGAGCATATCTATAGAACTGTCTGAAAAGCTATCTATTCTTATGAAAAAACTGCTATTTTCATTCTTAGCAAAATCTTCATTCTCTTCGATTGATTTAGTTATTGAGTCTCTAATATTTTTTAATTGATCAATACTAGTTTTATATTCAAGGCCAATTAACCATCTTATTCTTCTGTGATGTCTTCTTGAATAGTTAGTAACTGATTGCTCAGAAAATTTATAATTAGGTATCATAACTGGAGTGGAGTCAAACCTACGAACTAATGTTGATCTAAAACCTATTTGCTCAACAACACCCTCAACCTCATTGGATACTAAAATTACATCTCCAATTGTAAACCTCTTTTCCATTAAAATCATGATTCCACTTATTAAATTTTTAAACAAATCTTGAGCACCTAGTGCAACTGCAACTCCAAATAATCCTAATCCAGCTATAACTGGTCCAACTTTTATACCCCATAATTCTAAAACTGCAACAATACCAAGTACTATGATAATTATTTCTAATCCTTTTAAAGTCCAATTAACAAGAGGCTTAGAAATTTTGTCTTCAAAATTTTTTATTATATAAGAAAATGGAATAACTAGCTGATGCAATAGCCAAAATATAAATATCGTAATTAAAGTTCTATTTAAAAGGTCTACAAAACTTTGAACTTCAAGAGATATTTCAATATAAGAAGTTGCGATAAAAAAACCAAGGACTATTGGTAAAAATTTTAGAGGACCTTCAATAACTTCGACAACGGTATTATCAATGTTATTTGAAGTTCTATTAACAATTTTAGTTAGCTTTCTAATTACAAATCGTGCAAACAATCTCCTTAAAATATAAAAAAAAAGGAAGATAATGATTCCTATAATAATATCAGAAGCGTTTATACCAAATACACCTTTATTCCATACTTCTAAAAAAAGTTCTCTAAAACTATTGATAGCTTCCATTTTAAATTTATTTATTAATTATGAATAATATTAACATGAAAATCATTAGATTAATTACTTTTTTACTGATGTTTTTTCACTTTAGTACGGGATACGCAAAAAATATGAATATTTATAATTTTTCTTTTGAGGATATCGACGGTAATTTAGTCAACTTGGATAAATTCAAAGGTAAACCAATATTTATGGTAAATACTGCATCCAGATGTGGATTTACTCCTCAATATGAAAATCTTCAGAATCTTTTCATAAACTATAAAGATACTGATCTAACTATTTTAGCAATTACAAGTAATTCTTTTAATCAAGAATATTCAAATAATGACGATATAAAACAAATTTGCTTAGTTAATTATGATATAGGTTTTGTAACTTCTTCACCAATGAATGTTAAAGGTGATGATTCTCATGAGATATTTAAATGGCTTAAAAATGAATATGGAAAAACACCTAAATGGAATTTTTATAAATATCTATTTGATAGAGAAGGTGAATTAACTTTTTCATGGTCCTCCATGACAAAACCAGATCATACAAAAATTATAAAAGAAATTAACGAAGTTTTATAATTAAAAAGCCCCCTGATGATGGGGGGCTTTTTTTAAAATATCATTCTTTAAGATTACATCATGCCGCCCATGCCGCCCATGCCGCCCATGCCGCCCATGCCGCCGCCCATATCAGGCATAGCAGGAGCTGCTTTATCTTCTGGCGCATCAGCTACCATAGCTTCAGTTGTAATTAATAAACCAGCTACAGATGCTGCATCTTGTAGAGCGGTTCTGACAACTTTTGTTGGGTCAATAATACCAGCTGAAATCATATTTGTGTATTTATCAGCTTGAGCATCGTAACCCATATTAGTGTCTTTGCTTTCTCTGATTTTACCAGCAACTACTGCTCCATCAACTCCTGCATTTTCAGCAATTTGTCTTAATGGGTGAAAAAGAGCTCTTCTCACAATATCAACACCGATCTTTTGATCATCATTAGCAGTTTTAACTGAGTTTAGAGCATTCGTAGCATATGCAAGAGCAGAACCACCACCAGGTACTATACCCTCCTCAACAGCAGCTCTTGTTGCATGCATAGCATCCTCAACTCTATCTTTTTTTTCTTTAACTTCAACCTCAGTAGCACCACCAACACGTATGACGGCAACACCACCTGCTAGTTTTGCTAATCTTTCTTGAAGTTTTTCTCTGTCGTAATCAGATGTAGTTTCTTCAATTTGAGCTCTAATTTGATTACATCTACCTTCGATGTCTTTCTTTTTCCCAGCGCCTTGAACAATTGTTGTATTTTCTTTATCAACAACAACTCTTTTTGCTGTTCCAAGCATATCAAGAGTTACATTTTCAAGTTTAATACCTAGATCTTCACTAATTACTTGTCCACCAGTTAAGATAGCTATATCTTCCAACATTGCTTTTCTTCTATCTCCAAATCCTGGAGCTTTAACTGCTGCAATCTTTAATCCACCTCTTAGCTTGTTTACAACTAGAGTTGCAAGAGCCTCACCTTCAATATCTTCAGCGATAATTAAAAGTGGTTTTGTTGATTGAACAATCGATTCTAATAAAGGCAACATAGGTTGAAGACTTGATAGCTTCTTTTCGTGCAAAAGAACTAAACAGTCACCAAGTTCGGTAATCATTTTTTCAGCATTAGTAACAAAATATGGTGAAAGGTAACCACGATCAAACATCATACCCTCAACTACATCTAGCTCTGTATCAAGACTTTTAGCTTCTTCTACAGTAATTACACCTTCTTTACCTACTTTTTGCATTGCATTTGAAATCATTTTACCAACTTCTGCATCACCATTGGAAGCTATAGTTCCAACTTGGGATACTTCTTTGTCAGTCTTAATTACTTTAGATTTCTTTTGAATCTCAGTAACAATAGCATCTACCGCTAAATCAACTCCCCTTTTTAAATCCATAGGATTCATTCCAGCAGCAACAGCTTTCATACCTTCAGTTGCAATAGCCTGAGTTAATACAGTTGCTGTAGTAGTTCCGTCTCCAGCTAAATCATTAGTTTTGCTAGCAACATCACGAACCATTTGAGCGCCCATATTTTCAAATTTATCTTTAAGTTCAATTTCCTTAGCAACACTTACACCGTCTTTAGTAATTCGAGGAGCTCCAAATGATTTGTCCATAACAACGTTACGACCTTTTGGTCCAAGAGTAACTTTAACAGCATCTGCTAATTTATTGACACCAGCGAGCATTTTTGCTCTGGCATCAGATCCAAAAAATATATTTTTTGCAGACATTTTATTCCTCTCTTAATTATTTATTTTTTTTCTTCTTTGAAGAAGTTATTATTCCCATGATGTCAGATTCCTTCATAATAAGATAATCTTCTCCGTTCATTTTAACTTCTGTGCCTGACCATTTTCCAAAAAGAATTTTATCTCCTTTTTTAACGTCTAATGGTACCAGTTTTCCTACTTCATCTCGTGCGCCAGAACCAACTTCAAGCACCTCCCCTTCCATAGGTTTTTCTTGAGCAGTGTCAGGAATTATAATTCCCCCTGCAGTTTTTTGATCAGATTCAACTCTTCTGACGAGTACTCTGTCATGTAATGGTTTAAAATTCATATTTTCCTCAATTTAATTCATTGAAAATTAATACTTTTTTATTAGCACTCTTGCTAATAGAGTGCTAATCATGTAAGCATTAATTTGATCTAATCAAGAGTTTGGTTTAATTTTTTTAATTTTTTATATAAATCAATAAAATGGCTATTTTCTTCAATACATTTGTTAAAATATTTTCAGTTTTTATTTCTTTTGCAATTATAATATTTGTTATTGGTATTCTGCTTAACTTTTTTGATAAAAATAATAAATTTGTTTTAATTTCTGGCAATAATAGTTCTAAAAATACAATTGCAATAATTGAATTAAGTGGTGTTATAATTCATCAAAATTATGGATTAAATAGTTTTATAAATTCATTTGTAATTTCACCTACAGCAGTAAAAGAAAATTTAGAGGCTCTCGAGGAACAATCGCCAAAGATATTAATTGTTTCGATAAACTCTCCAGGAGGTACAGTAAGTGCTTCAAAAGATTTATATGACATTTTTAAAAAATACAAAAAAAATAACAAAACTGAGATAATAGTTCATACAAACGAAATGCTTGCTTCTGGTGCTTACTGGGTTGCTTCCTCAGCTGACACGATATATGCCAATTATGGATCCATAATAGGTAGTATTGGTGTTAAGGGGCCAGATTGGTTTTTTTATGATCAACCAAAATCAATGTCTACTGGTATATTTGGCAATTCAATAGAAACTAAAAATGGGATAAAAATTTTTTCAAATAAAGCAGGCAAATCTAAAGATATTTTTAATCCTTTCAGAGAACCCTCCAATATTGAACTGATACATTTACAAGAAATGGTAGATGGAATTTATGATGATTTTATAAGGGTAATTTCAAAAGAAAGAAGTATCGAAACTAAAACCCTAATTGATAATATTGGAGCTTTAATTTATAATTCTAAACAGGCTGTTAATTTACATCTTATTGATAATGAGATGTCTTTAGATGAACTAATAATTAACATCACTACAACTAGATCATTTGAAGATTATAGAGTTATTAAATCTTCCATTCAAAAAAATACATTTTTAAAACAATTCCTTGATGGAAGTTTAGTTAATCAAAATCAAAATATGAAACTTGAATGTCTTAATCTTCGTTCGAGTATAGCAGTAGTATTAAACTACGAATCTACAGGTTGCTAATTAATTTTTCTATTTCACTAACTTTTAAAATTAAGTTTTTATAATAACTGCTCATTGTTAAAATATCTGAATTAATATATTTTTTTACTACAGGGGGATAATCATTTTGATCTACTGTGTCTGCATTTATAGTTATATGCTCTAAACCGACTATATCAGAAATATTTTTATATCGATTTACAAGAATTTTTTCTGATTCGTTTTGGATAGTAGGAGAAATTTCAATTATTTTAGTTCCTTGTTTACAAAAAGCAATATTCGATAAATTAGAACCATGAGAAGAGATTATTATTTTTGCATTAGAAAAGATTTTCATTTGTGTAAGAATTTCAAAATGTTCAGGATTTATTATTTCAAAATCTTTTTTTCGTAATCTTTCAATTAAGTCAGCTTCATTTATAATTTTTCTATAATTAGCATTTCCTCTTCTAATATAAATTTTAGGTCTAAAATTTGGACTTTCTACATTAGGAAGGGTTAACTCAATAAAAAATTTTAAAATCTTAACAGATTCTTGAATTTTGAAAAATTGAGGCATTAAGCAATTTTCAAATTTGTAAAAACCATCATCAATAAAATTGAAAGACACTTCAACACCTCTAACTTTGCAAAAAAATAAAATTAAATTTCTAAAATTATTTGATAAATTTCTATGAATAAGGACTTTTAGTTTTTTTTCATTAATAAAAAAAATTCTTGGAAAAAAATAAAATAAATTGGTGTAATAATTATCGGAAGGGCTACTACCCAAAACAAAACTGTCTTTAAAAACTTTAAAATTATTTTTTTTTTCAATTAAATTTTCATAAAATGCTTTTGTATAAAAATGATCTAGAGAATTTTGATCATTTCTTTTAAATAAAGTGTGAAAAGTTTCAAAATCTTTACTAATCGGAAAATAATTGAATGAATCAAGATAAAAATTGCTATTTAATATCTTACAATTTTGACTGATATCTTGCAAAGTTGCTGAATTAAACTGCATATTTAGTGAGTTTTGATTTACAATATCAGTATTATTTTTATTTATAAGCATTATAACCTTTTTCTGGTGCGCCCGAGAAGAGTCGAACTCCTAACCTCCAGATCCGTAGTCCGTGTCCCGTGCACTAGATTAAAGTTAATATAGGTAATTACGGGAAAAATCATTTGTTAAATGAAAAAAAAGTGAATTTGTAGTGATACAGATTTGCAACTCAAATTTTAATTAAAAATATTTTTTGTGATATAACAAAAATTTAATAAATATGAAAAATATAGCTTTTGTTAGCATAGGTAAAGAAAGTCATTATTGTGCAAATTTACTTATTAAATCAATAAAAAAATTTAATAAAATTGATAAAATTATTCAAATATCCAATCAAGAAGATGATAAACTACAAAATGTAGATTTCAAAGTAGGCTATAAATTTAAGAACTCTACATTTATGATTAATAGGTTGGAGTCTCAAATTAAAACTATTGAAAAATTTGGACCAACTATTTTTTTAGACTCCGATATGTTAGTAAATTGTAATTTAATTGAACTAGAGAATAAATTATCAAAATATGATTTAATATTTACTAAAAGGCGAAAAAATTTTTATATAAATGATAAATTTAATAATATTTATTATCCTGAATTTACAAACAAAACAGCTTATGAGGTAATGCCATTTAATGGCGGCTTTCTTGCTGTAAACAATTTACTGGCTATAAAAGAACTATTAGACATATATAAAAGTTTACCTGAGAGATTTAAATATTGGTATGGAGATCAAGTTGCTCAAAATAAGATTTTTAATTTACAAAAATATAAAATATTAGTTTTAGATAACAAATATAATTTTAATGTTAAAAATATTAATCAATTTGATAAAAATATTTGTATTTTTCATTTTAAAGGAAGATTTAAAGTTTTAATTAAACCTTTTTTTGAAAAATATTTAAAAGAAAATTAAAAACAATTAAATTTATTTATGAAACTAATATTAAATCTATCCAAAAAAAAAACTGGAACTACTTTTTTTCATGATATGTTTAAAAAAAATGAAAAAGTATTAAGTGAAGTATATACTCCTATAATCAAAGAGTATTATATTTTTCCACGACCTACAAAAAAATACATTGAATTAGGTAATAATCTAAAAATTAGTGATAGCTATTCTTTTGAAGATAAAAAATTTGTAGAGAAAATAATTCATGATAAATTCAGAATTAGTATTATTTCAAAAATTAATAATAGTAGCAAAAAAGATTTAATTAAAATAAATAATGAAAGAATAAAATACCTTTTTAGTGAAATAAATAGCAAATATTTCATTATATCTGATCCAAATTTTTTAGATGATTTCAGATATTGGTCTGATCAAGACACTAAAAATATTATTAAAAATTTTAATCCATTTTATATTTCAATAATAAGAGATCCAGTTCAAAGTGCTCTTTCCCTAATAAACATGTCTAGCAAAAAATTTAATGATGAAGAGATTAAAAATACATTTAAAAGACAATATAGTGTTATTGAGGATTTACTTATATTTAAAAAATTTTTTGGAAACCCAAATATTTTACTAATAAATTTCGAAGAATTTATATCAAATACAGATAAGGTTTTTGAAAAGATTTTTACTTATTGCAAAATTGATTTGCATAAACTAACCAATCAAAACAATCCTAATCCAGGAACATATCAAGCAAGTGACTACGAAATTGCAACAAAAGAAAAGCTAGAAAACATTTATAATAAATGCGATGATTCTTTTTTTACATTTATGAAAAGAGAAAAAACTCATATAATTTAACTTAATTTTATTTATTTTATGTTTATTAATATTCAATATAAATAAATAAATGGAAGACTTTTCTAAAAAACTAAATCACTATTTTAAAAAATATTTTGTAAATTTTGAAAAAAAATTTGAAAATATTGATCCAAAAAACTTTCTTTCTCATAAGCGTATTGATGTAGTGATCAAGATTATTTATTGTGAATATTTTCTGAATATTACACCAACTAAATTTAATCGATTATTTTATTATTTACATCTTAAAAAATGGAATAATTTTAAAGCAAACGATTCTTTTAAAAAAAATTTTTTTGATTATGAAAATGAGTTTAAAAAAACTATCTTATCAATTAAAAAGAATGGTTTTGATAAAGAAAAAAGTGTAATTCCAATAGACTCTAAAAATAATATAATAGATGGAAGTCACAGACTTGGGGCATCTATAGTATTAGATAAAAAAATCGATGTATATAAATTTGCAGTCAATAGCCCTTCTATTACAATTAATAAATTCATTAATGGATTTAATTTAAAGAATGCCAACTTAATTGATTATTTAATATCAAATTATATAAAATATAATCAAAATCTAAGAATTTTTATATTATTTCCAGTAAGAGATAAAAAATTTGACGAAAAATCTCTATCATTAATAGAAAAATATGGAGAAATCATAATTCGCAAATCATTTAGAATTGGTAGCCTTATAAACGGCTTTAATATTTGTAGAACATTATATAGCGGAACCGAATGGATAGGAAATGTAGAAAACAAATATAAAGGCGCAATGTGGAAAGCAAAAAACTGTTTCAACAATACTAGCGGAATTATAGATGTAATTTTATTTAGTCCAAATAAAGAAGAATACGGAACAACCAAACAATTAAAAAAAATAAAAGAAGAAATAAGAAGATTTTATAATATACATTTCCACAGCATTCATTCTTCAGATAATCAACTTGAAACTATAAATTATTCCAAAATATTTTTTCATCCAAATACTCAATTTTTTTCACAAAAAAGAAAAGGTCATTTTTTTGATAATTTCGAGAAAGCTCTAGAAAATTTAAATTTAATGAATGTAGCTTACTCACAATTTGTTTTTTCTGGAAGCACAGTAATGGCAGCACTAGGATTAAGGAACCCTAAAGATCTTGATGCATTTCATTCTAAGGATTATATTTTACCAAGTATGATTTCTTCTCATAATTCACAAATAAAATTTCTTAACATTAAAATTAATGAGATTGTTTTCAATCCAAAGAATTATTTTTTCTATATGGGCTATAAGTTTTTAAACCCAAATTTACTTTTAAAATTAAAGCAAAATAGAAATAAAAATAAGTTAAACCAAAAAGACTTAGAAGACATTAATATTCTAAAAGAATTTTTAAATTAATTTTTTAAAAAAATACACACAAGTGGTACAAATGGAAATTTTTAATTTGTATCAGTGTTTAAAAATCCTACTTTTCTTGGCGCGCCCGAGAAGAGTCGAACTCCTAACCTCCAGATCCGTAGTCTGGCGCAAGATCCCTTGTAAAAATAAAACTGAGGAATTGCAAGAAATTTAAAATAAAGAATTATATTTTTTAAATGGGAAGGGAATCAAACGGCACACTTTATTTTACCTTTAACTTTGAAACTAATTTAGTGGTAATTGCTTGAAGTGAAAATTAAGTTAGTCTATATGCCCGGTAAATGACAACCGAAAAAACCAATTCAAATTCTAAAACAGTTTTAGTGGTTGGAGCCACAGGAAATACTGGTTTCCCTCTTGTAAAACAGCTTCTTGTCCGCGGCTATAACCTTCGAATTATTGTTCGTTCACTCGATAAATTTCCACAAGAACTTCTTGAAAATCCAAAGCTCAAAATCATAAAAGCAAGTTTGCTTGATCTGAGTGACGAACAAATGTTGGAAGCCGTAAAAGGTTGTGCTGCTGTTGCTTCCTGCTTAGGTCACACAATGAGTTTTAAAGGAATATTTGGCAAACCCAGAACGCTTGTTCTGGAAGCAGTCAAACGTCTATGTGTAGCTATTAAGGCTGCTCATTCTCTAGATAAAACAAAATTTTTATTAATGAACACCGTAGGTAATCGCAATCCTGGTGAGAGAGTAACCACGAGCGAAAAAGTTATTTTATCTCTGTTACGCAACCTCATACCACCACATTATGATAATGAAGCCTCCGCTGCTTTTTTGAGAGATAACATTGGTTCAGAAAATGAATTTATTGAATGGGTAGTGGTCCGACCAGACGGACTCATTAATGCTGAAATTTCGAAATATGAAGTAGTAGCGACACCTCCTCAAACTATTTTTAATGGACTTACTACTACGCGAGCAAACGTCGCTCATTTTATGTGTGAGTGCATTGAACAACCTAATCTTTGGATTCAGTGGAAAGGCAAAATGCCTGTGGTTTTTAATAAAAAAATAAAATAATTCTTCTAAGAGGAATGTTGAATCCAAAATAGTATTTCTAAATACGAAAGTGCACAAACGGGACACTTTTTTTAATTTATACTTTTTTGAAATTAAGTTTTTGACAGATTATATGGCGCGCCCGAGAAGAGTCGAACTCCTAACCTCCAGATCCGTAGTCTGGCGCTCTATCCAATTGAGCTACGGGCGCTATTTTATTCACTAATATATATTATTATAATTAATAACAACAAAAGGTTAATGATATATAAGGTTTTAGATGAAAATATTAATAATAATTTTAAGTGTATTAATACCTTTCAATGTTAATGCAAAAAAGGGACCTGTAACGAATTTAGAGCTACCAAGATTTGTTTCATTAAAATCTAATGATGTTAATTTAAGAGTAGGCCCAAGTATAAATTATCCTATAGAACTAAAATACATTCAAAAAAATTTACCCTTGGAAATAATTGATGAGTTTGATGTTTGGAGAAAAACCAAAGATCATGAGGGAAATATAGGCTGGTTGCACAAAAGTTTAATTAAAGGTGATAGATTTGTCCTTGTTCAAATTGAATCCGATGCCGATATCAAAATTTATAATAGACCAAAAGGAAAAGAAATAGGATTAATAAAAAAAAACAACATACTTAAACTCAATAAATGTATTATTCACTGGTGCAAAATTAAAAATGACAATATTAAAGGATGGGTATCTAAACAAAATATATGGGGAGTGTATTCATTGGAATTATTAAATATAAAATTTTATCAACCTATCGTAAACCAGTATTGGAAAATTCTTGATTACAAATGGTTTAAATAAATTGAAATATTATTCAAAAAGAAACAGCGTGAATGAAAAACAAATAAAAAATAAAAATTATGAATATTTAGATAATCTACAATCTATTAATTCAGACTCTGTAGTATTAGATTTTGGTGCAAATATTGGAGATGTAACAGAAATGATATATAAAAAATATGAGTGTTACATTTTTGCATATGAACCAAATATTGTTTGCTTCAATTATATGAAAAAAAGGTTTGCAAATTTTGAAAAAATTAAAGTTTTTAATTGTGCAGTTTCAAATTTTTCAGGAAAAGGACATCTATATTTTCATAAAAATGCAAAAAGTAATAATGATATTAATTACATTGAAGGTGCCAGTTTAAGAATTGATAAAGACAATATGGACATTAATAAAAATATAGAAGTTGAAATAGTTGATATAAAACAAATACTAAATTATTATAAAAAAATTGACTTAATAAAAATTGATATAGAAGGTTCAGAATATAAAATATTACCAGAGATAATAAACAATAAAAAGAAAATCAAAAATGTTATCTGTGAACTACATGGTAACCCAGATGGAAAAAAAATTCACAATGAACCTAAAAACAAAAAATTTGTAAATGAATATTATAAATTGATAGAAACTTTAAAAGAAAACAAATTATATGATAATTGGTTTTATGAATGGCATTAATTTATTGAATATTTTTAGATTGCAACAAACTTAAAATGAAATTGGCTGGGGCGGCAGGATTCGAACCTGCGAATGTCGACTCCAAAAACCGATGCCTTACCACTTGGCGACGCCCCAAGAAAGTGACCCTATACAATATTTACATGAAATAAGTCAAATTTCTTCTAATTGTGAATAAAATTATTTTCTACAACTTTTGCCCAAATCATTGGATATCTCATATTAAAAATTGATAAAGACTCTTCAGCTATTTTTTTAGATTCAAATGCAGCAAATATGCTAGAACCACTCCCTGTCAATCTTGCAAAAATAGTATCTGGAAGACTTTTCATGAACTTTAAAAGACTATTAATTTCATTTGATTGTTTCTCTAAAATAGATTCAAAATCATTTCCGTTATCATTTTCATTGATCTCGTCAGTATCCAAGCTTGGATCAAAATCTAATTTAACTGAGTTAATTTGATTGTACATTTCTTTAGTTGAACAATTATGAATAGGCTTAATAAGAAGAAAGAAGTATTTAGGAAAAGATTTTCTGATTGTAATATTTCCTATTTCTCTTATTAGTGAATCATAGTTATTAATAAAAAAAGGAACATCAGCTCCAATTGTAGCAAAATTTTTCTTCTTTAAATCTAAATAATTTAACTTTTGTAATATTCTTATTACTGCAGCAGCATTTGATGAAGCAGAACCTAATCCTGACATGATTGGTATGTTCTTTTTTATGGTGAATGCATAATTTGGTTTTTTAATATCAAGCTTAGAAAAAATCTTTTCAACTATACAATCTTTAAATCTATTTTTCTCAGAAGAAAACTCACCTGTGTATTTTACACTAAATTTAACATCTTTTTCTGCAGTTATTTCATCAAATAAATTTATCAAAGTAACACCACTTCTTATATTGTGATATCCATCATCTCTTTTACTTACAATTTTTAAAAATAAATTAATCTTTGCTGGAGAAAGTTCTTTAAAACTAGCTTGCATTATATTCTTTTAATTTTTTTTCAATTTTTTCAATAATGTCATCTTCAGGTGTTGCCAAATCTTTTGCCTGTTTCCAAAAAAATGCTGCTTCTCTTTTTCTATTCATAGCGTAATAAATATCTCCCAGATGATCTAAAGATATAACTTCACCAGGAACCATATCAATTACTTCTTCCATTAGTTCTGCTGCTTTTTTGTAATCTTTTTTCTTAAAATAAACCCAAGCTAAACTATCTAAAATATAATAGCTATCGGGGTTTGCATTATATGCATCTGTTAACATTAGAAATGACTCATCAATTTTCATATCCCTTTCGATCCAACCATAAGCTAGATAGTTTAATACATCTGGTGAATTTCTTTTCAATTTTAATGATTCAATAAAATCTTTTTCTGCTTTATTCCAATAATCAGATCGTTCATAACAAATGCCCCTCAAATAAAACATATACCAAGCATCTTCAAAATTATTTTCTATTAATTCAGTATATAAATTAATTGCAGCATTGTATTTTTTTTTAATTCTGTAAAAATCAGCTAAAATTTTTTTTAGTTCATAATCTGAATTATTTTTTTTAACTATTTTTTTAATTTTATTTTCTGCATCAGTAAAAACACTTTCTCTTGAATAATTAAAAGCAATATTTCTCTGCGCATCAAAAAAATATTGACTATTTTCTGGAATCTTTAAATAAGTTTTTTCAGCAAATACAAAATCATCAATTAATTGCAATAATTGTCCTTTTATAAAAACAGCCTCAAAATTCTGACTATTGATAAGAATTGAAAGTGATGTATAAAAAAGTAAAAAATTATAGTTTTGTGAATAATTTACATCTCTATTAGCATAGGAGGATCTCACAATATCAAGGAAAGAGTTACTTACACTAGATTTAATTTTTACTTTATCATTTTGATAAAAAAGAAATTCCAATAACTCATTTTTATTATTTAAACGATCTAAACGGAAAGAATTTAGATCATTCAATTTATCATGATTATAGGCAATACTCATTTGAACTAATTTTGCTTCTTGATTATCAGGATCAACAGTTAAAATTTTTTCTGCAATTTTTTCTGCAACTCTAAAATCTTCTGTGACAACAGCTGAGATCAGTTCATCTAGATAATCGCTTTTGTAATCTTCATTTTGGTTTGTTCTGTACTCATACAAAACTTGACTAAAATCATAATTATTAAAAGCAGTTTGTGAAATTAAGAATGATGCGCTACTTGATGCTAAAATTGCTTTAGAAAAAAGAAAAAAATAAAGATAAATAAAAATTTTATAGTTTTTTATCATTTGCAAATAATTTAATATATCCTATCAAAAATAATTAATTTAATTTTTTAATGTTTCAATCGAATAAAGAATATAACAATTTTTTAATACAGTCTGGTGTTCATACATTTTTACAAGAAACACCAAACAATTTATTAGAAAATCAAGAAAATCAATCAAAATCTCAAGAAAAAATAGATGTAAAAAAAATTGATGAAATTACAGTAATTGATGACTTAATACCTATAATCACCAATCATGAAAGTGCGTTGAAAAATAACGCAAAAAAAATGGTCCTTTACAATGGAAATTTAAATTCCAATTTAATGATAATCGGGGAAGCGCCAGGACAAGAAGAGGATGAGCAAGGAATTCCTTTTGTGGGTAGAGCTGGTCAACTACTTAATAAAATGCTTTTAGCGATAAATGTAGACAGAAAAGATGTTTATGTGACAAATGTAGTACCGTGGAGACCTCCTCAAAATAGAACACCAACCGATCAAGAAATTTTAGAGTTTTTACCTTTTCTTCAAAAACAAATTGAAATCATTAATCCAAAATTTTTATATTTATTAGGGACGACTGCAGCAAAAGCAATACTGTCTACACCTCTTAGTTTAGGAAAGTTAAGAGGAAAATGGTACGAATATAATACTCCTAACTTAGGATCACCTATTAATGTTTTAGTTTCTTATCATCCCGCATTTTTGCTTCGATCACCTAATTATAAAAAAGAAGCGTGGAGCGATCTAAAAATGTTACAAAAAAAATTAAATGAATATTAATTTGTTTCCTAAGATCTTATTGGGAATTTACTTATTAATGTTTTGTAAATTAAGTTACGCATTTGATGACAAAATTGCTTCAAAATATAATGATATTTTTACAAAAAATATCTTATCTCAAGAAGATATTACAAATTATCGCTCCGCTTACAACTTCCAAGAGGCATGTAAATGGAAAAGTGCAAATAAACATATTTTAAAAATCAAAGATAAAACGTTAATGGGACATATCTTTGCACAACGATACTTACACCCAACGTGTTACCGCTCAAAATATTTGGAATTATATTATTGGTTAAAAAAATATAATGATCATCCCCAAGCAAAAAGAATTTATAGACTTGCTATAAAAAGGATGCCGAAAGGATACAAGAGTCCTAATAAACCAATTAAACCAAATGGTATCGTAGGAGATAAAATAGTTACGAAGAAATCAACTACTTACAAAAGTTCAAAAAAACTGTCAAAAAATCAACGTCTTGAGAAGCAAAAACTAATAAATGCTGTCAAATCAAGGGTTAATAGAGGATGGCCAACTGGAGCGGTAAAAATTTTACAGCAAAGAGATGTGAACATTCTTCTTGATCAAGTCGAGCTTGATCAACAAAAAGAATTAATAGCAAAAGGATATTTTTTAGCTAACAAAAATGATTTAGCAATAAAGTATGCAAGGGAGGCGTTGGTTAATTCTTCGATGCAAGTACCCTATGCAGCATGGACAGCAGGATTAGCTTCTTGGCGTTTAGAGGAATATCAACAAGCAGCAGATTTTTTCTCTTTATTTTCTATCAGTTTGAAAGATGATGCGTGGCATCAAACCTCCGGGAGTTTTTGGGCAGCAAGATCGTACGCTAAACTTGGTGAGTATGATAATATTAATTTTTGGCTAAAGCGTGCATCACAAAATCCAAATAGCTTTTACGGCATGCTTGCTCTAGAGATTTTGGGTGTCGAAGAAAAAATAGAATGGAAAACCAAAAAAACACTCAATACCTCTAATAGTAAACTTCTTAATCTTCCGTCAGGCAGAAGATTACAATCCTTAATTCAAGTAGGTTTAAATGATGAGTTAGAAAAAGAAATAGTTCACATTAACTCTGTTTTGAACAAAGAGATAGCAGAAGAGTCTGTAAACATAGCTCAACATTTTAATTTAGCTTACACTCAATTAAAAATTGTAAATAAACTAGAGCAATTTGGATTAATGATGGATACAAATTTATATTATCCAACTCCAATTTGGCAGCCTAGGGGCGGCTTCAGTATTGATAAAGAATTAATTTACGCCTTTATCCATCAAGAATCGATGTTTAATGCTTCTGCAAAAAGTAACCAAGGGGCCATGGGATTAATGCAGGTTCTCCCTTCCACAGCTAAATTTATTACATCAAGTAAAGATGTGAAGAGAAATAATGCTAATATTTTAAAAGTGCCAGAAATTAACCTTGAAGTAGGCCAGGAATATATTGAATATCTTTTAGGTCTAGAAATTGTATCTAATAACTTAATATATTTAGCAGCTGCATATAATGGAGGACCTGGTAATTTAAAAAAATGGAAGGAAGAAACAAATTTTTTAGAAGACTCCCTATTCTTTATGGAAAGCATTCCCTCTAGAGAAACGCGTTGGTTTATTGAGAAAATATTAACAAAATACTGGATTTATCAAAATAAAAATAATCAAGAAATGACATCTCTAAAAATGCTAGCTAATGGTCAAGATCCCCTTTATTAATTACCTATGGCTATTGATACCTCATTAGAATTTGTCCCGATTAATATTGCTGTATTAACTATATCCGATACGAGAACAGAAGAAACTGATACTTCGGGTGCCCTTCTTAAAGAGCGGATCAATAAAGCGGGTCATCATTGTATCGACAAAAAAATTATCCCTGATGATATAAAAATTATTAAAGAGACAATTCAAACACTATCCAACAAAGCAGAAATTGATTGTATTATTACAACAGGTGGCACCGGATTAACGGGAAGAGACACAACACCTGAAGCAGTAAATGATCTTGCTAGTAAAATGATTGAGGGTTTTGGTGAGTTATTTCGACAAGTCAGTTTTTCTAAAATTGGAACTTCTGCAATTCAATCGCGTGCGATGGCAGCATTAATCAATACGACTTATGTTTTTTGCTTACCTGGATCAAAAGGTGCATGCAAAGATGGTTGGGATGAAATTCTTCAATACCAACTTGATATACGACATCGCCCCTGTAACTTTGTTGAGATAATGCCAAGGCTTAGCGAAAAATAGTGCCAGACTTTTCTATTGAGACTAATTTAGGACATCCTGTAATTGGTCTTGATGAAGTAGGGCGAGGCCCTTTAGCGGGACCGGTTGTTAGTTGTGGCTGCTATTTCAAGAATTATAAAATTCAAAATGAATTTAATGATTATGTTGGAGACTCAAAAAAATTATCCGAAAAAAAAAGAGAGATATCCTTTAAGTTTCTTCAAAGCTTAAAAAAAGACAATGCTATTGAATACCATCTTGGTATTGCCAATGTTGAAGAGATTGATCGATTAAATATTCTAGAAGCAACAAAGTTATCCATGAAAAGAGTAGTTGATAAATTCAATATGGAGAACGCCTATCTTTTAATTGATGGGAACTTTTTACTCAACTATAAATCTTACAGAGAACAATCAATTATCAAAGGTGATGATAAATCATTATCGATAGCCGCAGCTTCAATTATTGCAAAAGTACACCGAGACCGACTAATGAAAAAATTATCTCTCAAATTTAAAGATTTTGGTTGGGAAAAAAATGCAGGATACGGAACAAAGATGCATATTGAGAATATTTATCGATTAGGTCCAACGATCCATCATAGAAAAACTTTTGAACCAATTAGATCACTTATCCATAGCTAAAGATTCGCCCTGTTGATAACTCCGTTGACGAGATTCCGTATCTCCTTAAAGATTCTTTTTAGATGTTTAAGAAAAATTCGATTACACAAGGGGACAGTCTGGAACTATTGAAAAAAATTCCTGACAAATCTATTGATTTAATTTTTGCAGATCCGCCTTATAATCTGCAATTAAGAGAAACTCTTTACCGACCAGATCAAACAACCGTCGAAGCAGTCACTAATGATTGGGATAAATTTGATACCTATCAAGCTTATGATGATTTTAGTCTCAAGTGGTTACAAGAATGTAAGAGAGTTCTAAAAGATAGGGGTGCTCTTTGGGTAATTGGGAGTTATCATAATATTTTGCGCCTTGGGACTTCTATACAAAATCTTGGTTTTTGGATCCTTAATGACATTATTTGGCACAAAACAAATCCTATGCCTAATTTTCGAGGAACGCGTTTTACAAATGCTCACGAAACATTACTTTGGTGCACTTCTTCAAGAAAAGCAAAATACACTTTTAATTACCAAAATTTAAAAGAGTTAAATGAGGGAAAACAAATGCGAAGTGATTGGTACATTCCAATCTGTTCTGGAAAAGAGAGATTAAGAGAAGAAAATAATCAACGATCACATCCAACACAAAAACCAGAAGCACTTCTGTATCGTATTATGGTGTCATCAACAAACAAAGGTGATACAGTTCTTGATCCTTTTTTAGGCTCTGGAACAACTGCTGTTATAGCAAAAAAATTACAACGTAACTTTATTGGTTTCGAAAAAGACAAAGATTATATCAAACTTGCTAAAAAAAGATTGAAAGATACAAATCCTCTTTCAGATGAAACAGTAATAATGACTAAAAGCAGAAAAGATTTACCTAAAGTGCCTTTTGGAGAATTAGTTGAGCAAGGAATCATTCCTCCTGGTGCAGTACTTACAGATAAGAAAGAGCGCTACAAAGCAACAGTAAGTATTGATGGAACTCTTAAAATAAAAGGTTTTTCAGGATCTATTCATCAGCTAGGAGCAAAAGTACAAGGTCTCCCGAGTTGTAACGGATGGGATTTTTGGCATTTAAAAAATAAAAAATCTTCCATACTTCTTGATGAAATACGCGATAATTATCGTACTAAAAAAATAAACTAATTAAAAAAATATCTATTCAGTTAATGAAATAGTAACTACAGGTTCTTCAGGCCACATATAACATTTATTTGTATCTGCTATCCCCGCTCCTAAGGCAGTACTAACATCGAAGCTAACCTTAATTTTCGGAGCTACTAGTCCAACTGTGTAAGAACTTCCTAATTTATAAATTAGCTGCACTTCAGTTGCAGAAGGTGATCCAACACTCATTGAAACTGCGTAAGTTGGACTTCCATAACTAATAGTTATTGTCTCATCCGTAGCATAATCATCCGCATCCGCTAAATACAAAGTTTGGTCTGTTCCATCTGTAGCAGTTCCATCAGTATCTAATGTTCCAACATGCAATGCTGTTGCAGATCCAGCATCAGCTGAGTCTGTGCTGCACCAATTATTACCAGAAACATTAACCTCTCCTTCAATTGTAAAGGCTCTATTTAGAGTAACTCTCATATGTGTAAATGTTGTTCCTATGGGTAAACCATCCGTTGAACCAAAAGCTGCTGCTTCAGCTCCTGCAGCTAAACTGGCTATATTTACTGCCTGTGAACCACTTGCTACAGTAGTTGGAGATGAACAAGCAGAAGAAGTGCATAATTCTACTTTTTTCATTGTTACTTCATACTTATCTGCAGCACCCGAGACAGCAATAGCTTTAAAGGGAAAAAATATTAAAAATGAAAAAAATACAAAAAATTTAAACATAAATTAATTACTCCTTGCCATTACAACACCAGTTCCTTCTGATTCAATAATTTGTTTATTTGATCTTCTAACAATACTGAGAAGGTCAAGATTTAAATCACCCTGTACAAAAGGTTTTTCACTTAAGAAGTCAGTTGATGCAGCGGGAGCTGTTTCTCTTGCTGGAAACACAAACATTATTTTAGCAAAATTACTTGTTCCAGAAATATTATTATCATCATAACCAACTTCAGCCACGAAATTAGGCGTCAATTGCATTTCTAAACTTATCTTATCTCCTTTAGAATTTTTTGAATTCTTTTCAGCTTCCCATTCATAATGATTTGCAACAAGATTTGCCCAAGGAAGATATGGTATTTGACCTACAGCTGTTACTTCTACGCCATCTAAAGTTCTTTCTGTATAATCACCAACTGTTTGTCCTCCACTAATTGCAGCATAATAATTTGCTAAAACATCAAAAGAAGATGATTTAAGTTCTAAACCAATACTTGCTCTAGTGTTACCTTCTTCATCATAATCTAAAAAAACATTTGCTCCTGTTATTGAGTTTTTATTTTCAGATAGTTTACGATAACCAATTCCTATATTTGTAGAGAATCTTCCTTTACCACGTATTTTTTGCTCATTTAGTTGAAGTTGGATAAATGTAGCATCCACACTATGATGCATTGATATGGGTCTAACAGTTACAATAGAAAATTCTGGCTTATAGTCCTCACCCATATCTATTTGTACTTTAGTCTCTCCTTCCCCATCTAAAAAGTTTTCAACTGCTGAAGATATACTGTTTGTAAAATTACTTACTATATTTTTTTTTATAATTTTTTCATCTCCAGCATGAGCTGAAAAAGATATAAAAAAAACAAATAGAATTCTTAAAATCATTAATAAAATTATAATTATAATTCAGTCAAATTATATATTTATTTTGATAATATTTCATTAATTGAAACACTCCAGCTAGAATCCTTATGTTTTTCCCAATATATTTTGTGAAATTTTCGAGTATTTATGCCCACTTTTCCATCTGCAATTAATTCCCCATTGACTTTTGTAATAGGCATAATACCTCCAGCAGTTGAGGTCGCAAATAATTCTTTAGCACTTTTTAATTGTTCAATTGAAATTGGTGTTTTAGAAATTGGAATATTTAATTCCTTTGCTAAATCAAATACTGTTTGTCTTGTGATACCTTCTAAGACTCCATAATCAGGAGTAAAAACGCCCTCGTCATCGACGCAAAATAAATTAAAGCCAGGTCCTTCGGTAATATTATTATTTTCATCAACTAATATTGCCGTATCATTTCCTTTTTCATAGGCATTCAACATACCTGTTACCAAGTCCATCCAATGATAATTTTTAATGGTGGGATCAACCGAGCTTGGAGGAATCCTTTTAATATCTGTTAACAAAACATCTAATCCCTTTTCAAAATCTTCATGTTTTAATATCCAACCAAAAGGAACAGCAAAAGCCATGACGCGGGGTGATGCTTGTCTTGGATCTCTAACAAAATTAGGCGACACTCCTCTTGTCTGAATCATTTCAACATAAGCACTCTCTAGACCAGCTTTTTTTACACAACCAGCTAAAATTTTTTTTAATTTATCCCTATTCATTTGACATGGCATACGAAGTTTTTGTGTTGATTGATAAAAACGATCAATGTGTAAATCTAATCTGAAGAAACGACCTTGCCAAACATGCACAACATCATAAGTCGCATCTGAGCGCAGAAAACCCCAATCCAATATAGGAATTTTTGCCTCTGCAAGCTTAACAAACTTACCATCTATCCAAGCATAACCTTCTGGGAATATTTCATTCATATTATTCATTTATCATTAGAAGGTTTTAAAATTAAATTTACTTTCTAAAATATCAAAGTAAAAGTTAATTATTAAAAAAGAAATTAATATAACTAAAGCAAAGCAAATTAAAAATATCAGAAAATTTTTCATAGAAAGTGTTAATTTAAATCATGATTTCAAGAATTTTTTTCATTACTGTAGGTAATTGAGAATTTGAATATTTATTAATGTTTAACCATTTGTTTGTGGGATAGTCAATTTTTCTTATTTTTTTATAGAAAATTTCTGAATACAACACAAAATGACTAAATGAGTAGCTTAAATCACCTTTTCGAATAAGTTTTTTTTCAATTTTTTTTGCTATGTTATCTCTTCTCAACAATGATTTTTTTTCCACCCATTCGTCATTAGGCAATTCTAACATTGAAGCCAACATACCTTTTGATGGACGTTTTCTAACAAGAATTTCATTGTATTCGTTGATAAGAATATACGCTCTTGAAAATTTCTTTGGTTTAAATTTTGTTTTTTTAATTTTAACTGGAATAGTATTTTGGATGTTGTTTTGATAACTTAAACAATATTTATTGATCTTACATTTTAAACAGTTTGGATGTCTTGGAGTGCATATTATCGATCCATAATCCATAAATGCTTGAATTAATTTTGAGGAGTGCTTTTTTGAGATAAAGTTATTTGATTTCTCATTAAGTAGTTTTTTTATTTTTATTAATGGTTGGTTTAAAGCATATACCCGTGCCAAAATACGTTCAATATTAGTATCCAAAGGCATTACAGATGTATTATAAGCTATTCCTAAAATTGCTTTTGCTGTGTAATCACCAATTCCAGGTAGTTGTATTAAATGTTCATATATATCAGGTATCTTGTTGTCATAATCTTTATGGATAATCTTAGCGGCTTTTAATAGATTACGAGCGCGGGAGTAATATCCAAGTCCTGACCAAAATTTTAATATTTTTGTTTCAGTAGTTTTTGCTAACTGAGCATTTGAAGGCCATTTCTTGATAAATTCTTTGAAACGTTTTTTTACTGTGGATACAGTCGTTTGTTGTAACATATATTCACTAACAAATACATAATATGGATTAGATGAATTATCAGATCTCCAAGGCAAATCCCTCTTGGAGATTGCATACCATCTAAGTAATTCTGCAATTATCTTTTTTTCCATATGTATCTTATTGCTTTCACAGTTTGGTGGTATACATTTATATAACAATGAAATTTAACAAAAAAGAGTCAAATAGGACATTTGTTCCAAAAAAAATTGGTGAAACATTAACAAATGTTAATAGAAAATATTCAAGTAAATTTGGAAAAAATGAATTTCTAATACTTTCTAAATGGCCGATTATTGTTGGCAAATTTTTTGCTGATCATTCAGAGCCTGATAAAATTTCAAGAGTAACGGAAGGGTTCAATGAGCTTGAGGAACCCATTTTTAAAAATTTCCTTCATGTTCGGGTTTCAGCGGCTGCCGCTGTAGAATTTCAACACTATAAAGATATGATCATTGAAAAAATAAATAGTTTTTTCGGTTATAAAGCGATAGGAGGCTTAAGACTTCAGCAAAATTTTAAATCAAAAACGAAAATTAGCAACATTGAAAAAAGTGAAGTTAAGATTACTGAAAAAGAGAGGGAAATAATTAAAAATGAAATTGAAGCTATCAACGATGAGGAGCTTCAAAATTCTATTGTTAATTTAGGAGCATCCATTAATAGAGAGGATAATAAATGAAGAAATTTACGTTTATAATTATTTGGTTTTTTTTAAACTTATGTGCCTCAAAGATACTTTTGGCAAATGAACTATCAGCTTTGGATGTTACAAAAGAGGATTTCGTTATTGGTGATGAAAATGCCCCTATCACTATTATAGAGTATGCATCCATGTCTTGTTCTCACTGTGCTAATTTTCACACTAATACCCTCCCAGAATTAAAAGAGGAATATATTGATACTGGTAAAGTACGTATGGTTTTCCGTGATTATCCCTTTAATTATCCTGCTTTATTAGGAAGTATGATGATGCGTTGTATTCCCGGTGATGTTCGTTACGATTATATGAATGTATTATATCAATTACAAACTTCATGGGTAGATAGAGATCCAAAAGTCAGCAAAAAAGAACTTTATAAAATAATGCAAAGCGGTGGAATGACTAAAGAAGAATTTGATAGCTGTTACAGTAATCTTGATAATGAAAACTTAATTCTTGAGGGAGTTATGGCTGCTCAAAAGGAATTCAATATTAAATCTACTCCATCATTTGTAATTAATGGAGATCTTGTCGAGGGTAATAAAAATATAAAAGAATTTAGACAAATCATTGATAAAATATTATCAGAATAGTTAATGATAAAATTTAAAAAACTTAAAGTCAAAGGCTTTAAGTCTTTCGTTGAGCCGACCGAGGTAATTATTGAGCAAGGTCTTACAGGTATCGTTGGTCCAAATGGCTGCGGTAAATCTAATCTTGTTGAAGCTTTTCGTTTTGTTATGGGTGAACTCTCACCAAAACAAATGCGAGGTAGTGAGTTAGATGATGTAATATTCAATGGAACCTCTGACCGTCCTGCTTGGGATATTGCTGAAGTAACAATAGATTTAGATAACACTGATCGCCAAGCTCCTAGTTTATTTAATCAAAGTGATGAAATTGAGGTAACTAGACGTATTTGGCGGGGTGAAGGTTCTGAATACCGCGTTAATGGAAAAGAGGTACGATTAAAAGATGTGCAACTACTATTTGCTGATGCGGCAACTGGGGCAAGATCTACCTCAATGGTAAGTCAAGGAAGAGTTGGTGCTATTATAGCAGCTAAACCAGAGCAACGTAGAAATCTACTTGAGGAAGCTGCAGGCATAACCGGCTTACACTCACGAAGACATGAAGCTGAATTAAGATTAAACGCAACAGAAACAAACTTAGAGAGAGTTAAAGATTTATTAAAGGCTCAAGAAGAGCAATTAGAAGTATTAAAAAAACAATCTAAACAAGCTGAACGTTACAAAAACATTCAAAAAGATATCACTAAAGCTAGAGCCGCAGTATTTTATAAAAGGTGGGAAGTTGAAAAAACAAAATTAGAAGAGGTTGCCTCTAAATTAAAAGATCAAAACAATCTTGTCTCTGATCAAACCCAAGAAGTGGCAAAAGCTAACGTTGAATATGAAAAAGTTCAAGATTCATTACCAAACATGCGACTTAAAGAAAGCCAAATAGCTGCTGAACTTCAAAAAGATACTATTAATCTTGATAATCAAGAAAAAGAAATTGATCGTGCTAATAGTGCGGTAGAGGAAACACAAATTAGAATTCAACAAATAAAAAATGATATGGATCGTGAACAATTCTTATTTGATGATGCTCAAGAAAATATGGAAAGAGTCAGAGAGGAAAAATCTATTCTTGAAAAACAACAAGGTGATTTATTTTTAGATAGTAACGATACAGATAATATTGAAACAGGTTCTCAGAGTAACAATAATCCGATCATTGATTACTTAGATTTTGAAGATGGTTACGAAAAAGCTGTTGCTGCGGTTTTCTCTGATGAACTTATTGCATCCATAAATGAAGAACAATCAAGTCATTGGCGAGTATTAACTTATAATCAAAACTCTGTTTTTTTAGATGGAATAACAAAATTGTCTAATCTTATAAAAGCACCAGAAAACTTGAAAAAAAAGCTCGATTTTGTGGGGTTAATTAAAGAAAAATCTTCAGTATTAAGTTTGCAAGAAAATCTTTTACCAGGTCAAATTTTAGTAAGCCTAGAGGGTGAAATTTGGCGATGGGATGGATATGTATCCAAAGGAAAGCAAAACTCATCTACTAAAGCAGTTTTAGAACAACTTAAAAATAGAAGATTAAAACAATTAACTAAAGAAGAAAAACAATGGATGGATATTTCATCTAAAGCACAGCAACGTCTTGATGAGTTAAAAGATAGAGAAGTCAAACTTCATCAAGATTTAGAAGATTTACGTTCAATGCCAAATACTATTTCGACTGAAAAAACAAGGTTGCAATCGCTAATAAATGATAACAAACAAGAATATGACAAAATTGCAAGCGAACTTCAAAAACAAGAACAGGCTGCTAATGAGAAAAATAAAAAATTAAAATTAGAAGAAGTAAAGCTAAGAGAATTACGTGAAGAAAAAATTCGTCTAGAAGGTTCCATAGAGACTATTAAAGAAACAATAAAACAATTAAGTTCTCAAGTAAAAGAACGTATCGGAATAGAATTAAGTGATCTTTTTGATCTTGCGGAAATAAATCCAAACAAAATATTAGGTGAGGTAGATAATTTAGAAAGACGCTTAGAGCGATTAATTGCAGAACAAGAAAGGTTGGGTGGTGTAAACTTATTAGCTGAGCAAGAATCCCAAGAATTGGAAGAAAAAGTATCCTCAATTAAAAAGGATCAAAGTGATTTGCTAGCTGCCATTGCAAAACTTCGTGAGGCAATTGACTCACTTAACACTGAAGGGCGTCAGCGATTGCTTGCAGCTTACGGTGTAGTAAATGAAAATTTTCAAAAATTATTTGTACAATTATTTGGTGGAGGTAAAGCTTACTTAAAATTCACAGATGAATCAGATCCTTTACAAGCAGGTTTAGAAATCTATGCTAGCCCACCTGGAAAAAAATTACAAAATTTGACATTGTTATCAGGTGGTGAACAAGCTTTAACAGCCTTATCACTTCTATTTGCAGTTTTCTTATCAAATCCTGCTCCAATTTGTGTCCTTGATGAGGTAGATGCCCCTCTTGATGATACAAACGTAGACCGCTTTTGCAGTTTGGTGGAAGAGATTGCCAAAACTTCAAGCACAAAGTTCTTAGTAATAACGCATCACCGCATGACCATGGCAAGGGTGAACAGATTATTTGGTGTAACGATGCCTGAACAAGGTGTGTCTCAACTAGTCTCTGTAGACCTAGAAAAAGCTATAGAAATCCGAGAGCAAGAAGGTGAATAATGGTTGATTATGATAAACTGCAGAAGTTAAAAGAAAGAATCGACTCAGCAGAAACAACAAATTCACCTCATTCAAAGCAAAAAAAGCAGAGCGGTGCTGGATTTGGATTTAAGATTAGCACTGAAATCATTGCGGCATTGGTAGTTGGTGTTGGTATAGGTCTTATTGTGGATAAATACTTGGGCACAAAACCCTTTGGCTTAATTATTTTCTTTATTTTTGGTGCTATAGCTGGATTTTTAAATGTTTATCGTGTAATGCGTCGCATTGAAAAACAATAAATAAAAAGTATTGGTTTCTATAATTTATGGCAGCAAAAGATAGTCCACTAAAGCAATTCGAGATAGTTCCTTTCTCCAATACTGAAGTAGGAAGTTATGATATTTCATTTACAAACTCCTCACTCTCTATGGTTATAACTGTTGCTGTTATTACTCTTTTCCTAACTTTAACGGTTAACCCTCGCTCAATTATTCCTTCAAGAATGCAGTTAATTTCTGAGCTAATGTATAATTTTATTGCTCAACTTTTAAGTGATACAGTAGGTGACAATGGAAAAAAATATTTTCCCTTTGTGTTTTCTCTCTTCATGTTTGTTTTAATTGGCAACATGGTGGGAATGGTTCCCTATCAATTTACTTTTACAAGTCACATCATAGTAACTTTTGCTCTTGCTGCAGTTGTCTTTATTGGAGTAACAATCTTAGGTTTTGTTAATCATGGAATTAAATTTTTTACCTTTTTTTATATCCCAGGTGTACCTTTCTATATGCACCCTTTACTTATTCCGATTGAGGTAATTTCATATTTATCTCGTCCCATTAGTTTGTCTGTAAGGCTTTTTGCTAACATGTTAGCAGGCCATACTTTACTCAAGGTCTTTGCTGGTTTTGTTGTTGCAATGCCATTTTTCAGTGGCGCGCTTCCGCTTGCGTTTATTGTTGCATTAACTGGTTTAGAAATATTAATCGCATTTTTGCAGGCGTATGTATTTGCAATATTGACATGCTTATACATCAACGATGCATACCACTTACATTAAAATCTAGGAGGATTTATGGAAATTGAAGCAGCTAAAGTTATCGGAGCCGGTCTTGCCGTTATTGGTGTTATCGGATCTGGAATTGGAATTGGAAACATTTTCTCTTCATTTATTGAAGCAGTTGGAAGAAACCCTGCAGCTCGTGGTGAGGTATTCACTATGACTATGTTAGGTTTCGCACTTGTTGAAGCAATTGCACTATTCGCACTTGTTATTGCTCTAGTTATACTATTTGGTTAATTAAAGTAGAAAGATGCCTCAATTAAATCCTGAATTTTTTGTTTCACAGCTTTTTTGGCTAGTGGTAACGTTTTCATTTCTATTTGTTTTTTTATGGCGCGTTTCATTGCCACGAATTGGTAATGTGCTTGAAAAAAGAGAAAGAAAAATAAGTGAAGACCTAACTTCAGCCAAAGAGCTACAAGTAGAAGCGTCAAAAATTCAAGAAACAATTGAGAGTCAACTAAAACAAGCAAGAGCTGACGCTTCGGAGTTGATTAAATCATCATCAATCTCACTACAAGATAAGGCACAAGCTGAATTAAATAAGCTTGATAAAGAACTTGAAGCAAAAATTGATGATTCAGCTAAAGCAATAGAGAAGAGTAAAAGCGAATCAGTATCTCAGATACAAGAACAAATTTATGAAATAACAAAACTTACTATATCTAAAGTTGGTACATTCAATGTGTCTGATGATGAAATTAAAAAAGCTGTTTCTAGCACAGAAAGATCAATAAATTAATGTTTTCTGATCCACAATTTTGGGTAGCAGTTGCTTTTGTTGCATTTATTGCAGCAGTCTTCAATCCTGTTCGTAAAATACTGACTACCAGCTTGGATGCGCAAATTAAAGATATCAAAAATAAAATTGAAGAAGCTGAAAATCTTAAAAATGAAACTCAGGTTACGTTAAGTGAGATTAAACAACGTCAAAATGATGTTAAATCAGAAATTCAAGCTATTCACAAAGAAGCTGAAAATAAGGTAAAGCAAATTGAACAATTATCTGAAGATAAACTAAAAGATCAAATATCAAAAAGACAAGTTTTAGCGGAAGCAAAAATAGATCAGCTAACAAGAGATGCTAATAATCATATACAATCTCACATTACATCGACTGCCATTGAAGCTACCATTAATATTCTTCAACAAAAACTTAACAATGAAAAGCAACAAAAATTAATTAATTCTTCAATCCAAGAGCTTGGTTCAGCTCTAAAAAATTAATTTAACAATAACCTTTTTTCATCATCAAGCATAAAACCTATAACTATTTGGTTTGTATCTAGTTTTTTTGTAATTATATAAAGTTTATCTGTAATATCAGTCTCTTTAAAATTTTTTGTTTCAAAATTTTTTTCAATTGAGTTGGTAACCATAAAGTATTGAGTTTCCAAAACTTGATCATTTTGGTCTAATAACACAGCATACAGAGGAATAGAGACATCTAAATTTTTTAATTCATCCATGGGTTTTGCTATGATAAGGATATTAATAGGCATCACTGCAACTTCATTCTGCTGAGAACATTTCTCAATAAAGGCAAAATTGTTTAATTCTGCCTTAAATGTTATGTCATCAATAGAAGTACCGCCCTCACTGGTTTCAATAAAAACTTTATCCTCAGATGAAAAAAAGACTCTTGGACAATTGAAATTGCTTGAGACTTGTTTATTTTTACCAATACTATTGCACCCAAAAAGACCAAAAAAAAGAATTAAAATCAGTAATTTTTTCATGAATATTGTGTTTGTTAATATATTAGGATGTTTATAAAGTAAGTTCAAATTAAATGTAAATGAATAAAAAACTTGATGTATATTTAGCAGGACCTAGAGGGTTTTGTGCTGGGGTGGAAAGAGCTATTCTAATGGTTAAAGAAGCAATCAAAAAATATGGAGCTCCTGTATATGTGCGACATGAAATTGTTCACAACAAATATGTTGTCGATAATCTTAAGGAAGAAGGAGCTATATTTGTTGAAGAGTTAAGCGAAATTGATCAGTTGGATAGGCCTGTCATATTTTCTGCACACGGCGTTCCTAAATCGGTACCAGAAGAAGCGGCAAATATGAATTTGCTATATTATGACGCTACTTGTCCGTTAGTAAGTAAGATTCATCGAGAAGTTGAAAATTTTGAAAGAAAAAATTTTCCAGTTATTTTGATTGGTCATCGTAATCATCCTGAAGTTATAGGAACAATGGGTCAAACTTCAAAAGATATTTATCTTGTAGAAAACAAAGAAGATGTAAAGGAGTTGCCCATTGAAAAAAACCAGCAAATTGCTTACGTTACTCAAACAACTTTATCCGTGGACGATACAAAAGATATTATTGATGAGATAAAATTATATTTCAAAAATGTTGTAGAGCCAAAGAAAAAAGATATTTGCTACGCAACTACCAATAGACAGGAAGCTGTAAAGAATATTGCTGCGTTTTCTGATTTCTTTTTTGTAATAGGTTCAAAAAATTCATCTAATTCTCTACGCTTAGTCGAAGTTGCAAAAAATTATGGCTCATCAAAAGCTATGCTCATTGATGAAATTGATACTTTTGATCCAATGATTTTAAATAATGCTTCTAAAATTGGTATAACAGCAAGCGCATCTTCACCAGAGATTCTTGTTAGCAAAATGCTACAAAAGATAGGAGAAAAATTTGATCTAAATATTATTGAGTCAGAATATGAGAAAGAAAATACTCATTTTAAAATTCCTCAAAAATTAAAAGAAGCAATCTAAATGGCTGTATTCACTAAACTAGAAAAACAAGATATAGAAAATTTTTTAAAAGAATACTCTATTGGCACTTTAGTATCATACGAAGGTATTGTGGAAGGTGTTGAAAATACAAATTATAGAATTACCACTAATAATCATGATTATATTTTAACTATTTTTGAAAAAAGGGTTAATCCAGAAGAACTTCCTTTTTTTATGAATCTGCAAAGAGATTTGGTTACGCACGGCTTTGACTGCCCTCTTCCCATTGAAAATAATAATGGCACTGCAATTAACAATTTAAAAGATAAATCAGCAGTAATTATTTCTTTTCTTGAGGGAAAACAACTTCAATCGATCCTGCCCCTGCATTGCAAAGAGGTTGGTTCAATGATTGCACGATTTACAAATATTACTAAATCTTCAAAATTGATGAGAAAAAATAGTATGGGTATTAATATGTGGGAAAAAATTTTTATTAAATGTAAACAAAAAGGAAATAAAAATTACGATCAATATTTAGAAACTATTGATAAAGAATTAATTTTTCTTAAAAAAAACTGGCCTAAAGATTTACCTGAGGCAATTATCCACGCAGACTTGTTTCAAGATAATATTTTTTTTAAAGAAGATAAAATTTCAGGAGTCATTGATTTTTATTTTTCTTGCAAAGATTTTATAGCCTATGAAATAGCACTAACAATTAATGCTTGGTGCTTTAATGATGAAATTGGTTTCCAACATAATAATTATTTATCTTTTATGGAAGGATTTCATAAACATGCTTCCTTAAATAAAAATGAAATTAGCGCTTTAAACATTCTTTTAAGAGGAGCATCATTACGCATACTGGTTACGCGTTTACATGACAAAATATTTCATCCAAAGAGAGCATTAGTCATACCAAAAGATCCTAAAGAGTATTTAAATATACTAAGTTGGCATCAACAAAACAATATAACAGAACAATGATTAAAATTTATACTGATGGTGCATGCTCTGGTAATCCAGGTATCGGTGGTTGGGGTGTAGTTATTTTAGAAAAAAATAAAGATTATGTTTTTTTAAATGGTGGTAATGATAACACGACAAACAATAGAATGGAGCTACAAGCTGCTATTGAAGGACTAAAATTTTTTAGAGATAAACAAGATATTACGCTAGTTACGGATAGTAAATATGTGAAAGATGGCATTCAATCATGGATACAAAATTGGAAAAAAAATGGCTGGAAAACTTCTGCAAAAAAACCAGTAAAAAATAAAGAATTATGGATTGAACTTGATGATTTAATTGCAAGGCATAATATAAGTTGGGAATGGGTGAAAGGTCATGCTGGAAATACACACAATGAAAAAGCAGATTATTTGGCAAGACGTTATATTGAAGAAATTTAAATTTTTATTAATTTTCTTTTTAATCACTTTACCACATACAAGCTTTGCATCAGAGAGATGGGTTTTAGATAAATCATTATCCACTGTTGAATTTGAATTACCAGTACTTTTTGCTAAAAATGTTAAAGGCACATTTAACACTATTGAAGGTTTTGTTGAATTGGATGTAAACCAAAAAGAAAATAATAAAGCTATTTTTTATGTAGAAGTAAATGATCTTGATATGAATTATATTAAATACAAAGATTTACTTCTAAGTAATGTTTTTTTTGACACTCAGCAATTTCCCATAGCAGTCGTCGATACAAAAAAATTTTCATATGCAAGTGAAAAAGAATTAGCCTTGGATATAGAGCTAACAATAAAAGGTAAAAGTGAAATTGTTCCTCTATTAATAAATGTTAAGCGACTAGCAGAAGAATTAGTTCAAATTCAAAGTGAATTAATATTTTCTAGAACTGCTTTTGAAATAGGTATTGGGAATTGGAAGAATACTTCAATTTTAAAAGATAAGGTTAAATTAAGTACAAATTTATTTCTATTTAGAGAATAAAAATATAATTAATTTGATCTATAATTAAATCAACACACGTAGGTCAATATAATAAGAGTATTTATACATTAATTATCTAGAGGTATACCCGCCATCAATTACTAAAACTTCACCTGTTATATAACTAGAAGCAGGACTGCACAAAAAAAGTGCAGCTGTACCAATCTCTTCTGTTTCACCCATTCGATTAAGAGGTGTCATTTCATTCCATATTGGATACCAATGCTCATGTTCTTTAGGTAATTTTGTCATTTCTGTTCTAAAGTATCCAGGTGCTAAAGCATTTACACGTATGTTTTGATCAGCATAGTCACTTGCTAAACTTTTTGTTAACATGTGAACAGCTGCTTTAGATGCATTATAAGCAACTTGTGGTTGTGGGATATTTGATACTAATCCTGATATAGAACCAATATTCAAAATTACTCCACCTCCTTGTTTTTTCATTGGGGTTAATACAGAGCGACACATTCTAAAGACAGAATCTACATTTATATTCATTATCTTATCTAAAAGTTCATCATTATACTCTTCCATATCACCATGTTGCGCAACACCTGCATTGTTAACCAGAATATCTACTCTTCCATATTTTTCTATTACAAAATTAATTATTTTTTGAGGCACTGATTTATCATGCATATCTCCCTCATAAAAAGAAACATCTAAATTAGCTTTTTGAAGACTTTCTAGTCCACCAAATTTATCTGTCCTACTGGTAACGACAAGCTTTGCTCCTGCTGCTCCAAGTGCATGCGCAATTGCTAAGCCTATTCCTCTAGTCCCACCTGTCACAATGGCTATTTTATTAGTAACTTTAAAACGTTCTAAAATCATTTTATCTCTGTTAAATATTTTAAAATTATTATCTGCTTAAAAAAATTAAATTACAATGAAAGAATAAATAAAATTTATGACAATGTGAATATATTCTCTAAAAATTTTTTAGATTATGAATTTTCCTGATCAATTCTAATTTGCAGCTTTATATCACTTGGTCTATGTTCTGCAGCTCTCTCAAAAGCTTCTACACTTTCCTCAAAATTAAAAGTATGAGTAATCATAGGTTTAACATTAATTTTTCCACTTGCTAATAATCTAATTGAAGGTTCATACTGATGAGAATATCTATGAACAGTTTGAAACTCTAAACCTTTAGAAAATAAAACTGCCCAATCCATAGGAACAGGTTCTGCATTATTTCCAACAAGAACTACAAGAGCTCCAGGTGAACAACATGTAAAGATTGATTCATATGCCTTGACGGCACCACTACATTCAAAAAAACGATCTACCCCCCAACCATTTGTATCCTTCATGATTCTTTCTGATAGTTTTTCTTTAGTGAGATCAATGGGTATAAGATCTGGATAATGCTCACATGTCTCTAATTTTTCACTTACTATATCTGCTATGTATACTGTTGAACAACCACCAGCCAGTGCTGCAAGAGCTGTCACTAAACCAATTGGTCCACAGCCCAAAACTAAACCAATCTGACCAGGTTTAATACTTGCTTTTGTTACTGCCTGCATTCCAACCGCAATTGGTTCTACCATGGCGCCTTCAGAGTAGGATATATTTTCAGGAATTTTAAATACCATATCTCCAGGAAAAATAACTTCGGGAGTAAGACATCCATGAATAGGTGGAGTCGCCCAAAATTTAACAGCTTGATCATAATTGTAAATTCCAAGTTTATATTCTTTAGTTTTTTTACTTACTATTTGAGGTTCTACACATACTCTATCACCAATTTTTAAAATTTTTTCATTCTTACCAACATCGGTAATGGTTCCAGAACCCTCATGACCCAAAACCATGGGTTGATTAACTTTCCATTGACCAATTTTTCCATGTTCATAATAATGAATATCAGATCCACAAATACCAACTGTATGCATTTTTATTTTTACATCATCTGGTCCAATTTCATTTGGAAGATCGATATCTCTCAAACTTAACTCTAACTTCTTTTCTAAAACTAATGCTCTCATTGCTCCTATTAACTTTTTGTCAAAGAATACTCTCTAATTGTTTTTTCAACTCCTATTTCTTCAAGACTTCTAAACCATTTAACAAACAAATCTTTGAAGGATTGGTTATCATGTAAATTACCATATACTTCTTTTATTTCGAACCATTTTAGTGGGTTTGTCTTTAATTGAATAGCGTAAGTATTTAATTTATCCCAAATAGGATCATTGTTTTCAATTTTTGATTTATCTTCTCTAACTCCCTGGCACATTTTTGCCCATAATGCTTCAACCAAGGCTAATCCTTTGTTTGAAATATTTTTTGCAATACTATCATTAATTGAAGGAACAATAAAAATACTATGACGTGAAGAACCATCAAATGCAACTCTTCTTACAGTATCTTTTATTTCAGGATTAGAAAAACGATTAAGTATTAATTGATAATAATCACTGGGAGACAAATCAGGCAATGGATCAATATGGGGAATTATCTCTTCTTTAGTAACTTTTTCAAACATACTTAAAATACCTTTATGCTCAAGAGCTTTATCAATTGTATTAATTCCCAAAAGTTCTCCTGCATTTGCAATAATTTGATGACCAGCATTTAATATTCTTATTTTTTGATCCTCATATTTATGCACTTGCGAGGAAAATTGTACTCCTACTTCTTCCAATTGTGGTCTTCCAACACAAAAATTATCTTCAACAACCCATTGGCGAAAATTTTCATGAACTACTGGCGCTTCATCAATGATCCCTATTTTTTTTACAAGTGATAACTCTCTTTCTCCAGTTCTTGGCACAATGCAATCAACCATTGAATTTGGAAATGTACATTTTTCCTCTATCCAAGTTGATAATTCTTTATCTATATTTTGGGCAATTCCTAAAATAGCTTGTTTTAGTTTTTCACCATTTTTTATTAAATTATCACAACTTAAGAGTGTTATGGGTCCATAACTATTTTCTTTTCTAATTCTTAAAGCTTTAACTATAGCTCCAAATACTGTTTGAGGTTCTTTTGGATTTTTAATATCTTTAAGAATTTCTTCATGATCAATATCCAATAAGCCTGATCTGCTATCGATAAAATAACCACCCTCTGTAACGGTAAGAGAAACAATTCGAATTCTGGAGTCTGCAATTGCATTTATTAATGGTTGATTATTTTTTTCTACAGGAACGTAATCAACCATCGAGCCAATAATTTCACTATTTTTATTTCCAGATGGATCTAATTCTATAAGAGTTGTTAAGTAATCTTGTTTATTTAATTTTCCTCTCATCTGATAATCATAATTCAAGACACCTGAACCTATTATGCCCCAATTCATACTTTTATTTTCCTGCATTAAACGATGCAAATACCAAGAAAGATGAGCACGATGAAAATTTCCAACACCAATATGAACGATACCAGGTGATATTTTTGATCGATCATATTTTGGTTTTAAGATATTAAACTTACTTAGATTATCATTTTTTAAATCTATAGGAAAAAAATTTTTTGATTTATTTAGCATTATATTGTTAAAATATTTTTTTTATTTGAAGTGTATAAATCTCGCCAGATTTTATATCTTTTAACTAGGAAACCTATACTACTAGACTCTGGTTCATATTCTTTGCTAACTTTAATTTCTTTAATTATTTCTTTTTTATCACCTATATTTTCATCTACATGCATTGCTAATCTTGCTACACCTAAGGCAGCTCCAAATTCACTCTGCTCACAAACACTAAGTTTTCTATTTAATAAAGTTGCAAGAAGCTTAATCCAAAAAAAGCTTCTAGATCCGCCTCCTACCATAAATATATTTTGAAAATCACTGTTTACTTTTACAATCGAATTTACCCCATCCAATATTCCAAAACTCACACCCTCAATCACTGCGTATTGCAAATGTGTTGCATCTGTAGTTGTTTTAATTGAATGAAAAGAGCCCCTAATATGCGGATCATTATGAGGTGTTCTTTCTCCTGATAGGTAGGGCAAAAAAAATGGAGCATTCACAATAGAGTCTTTATCAATATAAAAACTTTCAACATTCTTTAGGCTTTGTTCAATTGATGTATTTGTCACTGAACAAACCCAATCAAGACAATTACTTGCACTTAACATCACTGACATCAAATGCCACTTATTAGGCAAGCAATGACAAAAAGAGTGAACAGCATCACCCGTATTACTAAGAAAATCTTTAGTTGGAGTAAAAAAAACCCCAGATGTCCCAAGAGAAATAAAAGACTGCTTGGTTTCTGTGATGCCCATTCCAGCTGCTGCAGCTGCATTATCTCCAGCACCACCAACAATTTTAACATTATATTTAAACTCAAATTTATTTTTAAGTGTATTTTTTAATATTCCTGTTTCTTGATTACCTTCAACTAAATTTGGCATGTGTTTTTGTTCTAAAAATGAGCATGATAAAAGTTGATCGGACCATTCTCTTTTCTTTATATCTAACCAAAGTGTTCCTGAGGCATCTGACATTTCAGAATAATATTCTCCTGTTAAATAAAAACGTAAATAATCTTTTGGCAAAAGAACTTTAAAAATTTTATTAAAATTTTCTTGTTCATTTTTTTTAAGCCAATTAATTTTAGGGGCCGTAAAACCAGGCATTGTTATATTGCCCGAGAGTGAGCGTACATCAAAACTTTGATTTTCAAACTCCAGGCATTCTTTATGTGAACGTGTATCATTCCATAAGATACAGGGTCTAATCACGCTGCCCTTTTTATCAATCAACGTTGCCCCATGCATGTGCCCTGATATACCAATGGAAATGGTTTCAGAAAATTCTTTTGGTTTTTTTAATTTTAATCCCTCAAAGCACTCAACAGTAGCATCAATCCATTCACTTGGGTTTTGCTCGCTATACCCATCTTTTGGATTTTGCACCGTAAGTGATGCGTTAGATGTGGCTAAGATTCTTTGTTCATAATCTATAAGAATCATTTTAACAGAAGAAGTGCCTAAATCGATTCCTATAAACATTAAATATTTTTTAAATTAAACTTTTTAAAAGTCTAACAATTAGTTTTGATCTTTAGAGTATAACGTATAAATTCCTGAAATAGTGATAATTAGAGCCCCAACTAAAGTTGGGATATCTGGCAAGTCATTATAAAAAAAATACCCTATAATTATAGCCCAAAAGATTAATGTATAATGAAAGGGCTGAATTATTCCTGCTCTAGCCATACTTAAGGCTATAATTTGAAAATATAAACCAAGTGAGAAAAAAAATCCTATAGCTATAAAAAAAACTATTGAGAGTTCCATCAGTGGTTGCCAAAAATTATATCCTAAAATTCCCATGAGTAATATTCCAACTATAGATGTATAGAATAATGACGTTTCATTGGAATCTATTTCAGATGCTTTTCTTGTCACAATTTGATAAGAACTTAGAAAAAAAGCTCCTGCAAGAGGGATAAGAGATTTTGGATCAAATATCGACAACCCTGGTCGCATTATGACTAAAACACCAATAAAACCTACAAAAATAGCAACCCATGTCTTTAGTGAAACATGTTCTCTTAATATAATTGCTGATAGAGCAACCACCAGTACAGGTGTTAAAGAAGCAATGCTATGAGTATCCGCTAAAGAAAGATAACGAAACGATAAAACAAAACATCCTGACTCTACAATAGATAAAATACTTCGTAATATTTGAATTTTGATATTTCCTGAATTGTAAAAAGAATAATTTTTTTTTCTTCGAGACTCAATGATAGATAAAATTAATACGAAACAATATTTAATAAAAAGTAACTGAAAAACTGAATGATAAATAATTGCAGTTTTTTGTACTGCATCTAATAAGGAAAATGAAAAGTATGCCATCAAAGCAAAAAGCATTCCCAAACTCTCAATTGATTTAAATTTTTTCAAAGTATTTAAAAGTTAGTATAAATATATTTATAGAAATCACGATGAAGGTCTGGATTCCCAAATAATACTTGTGTCATGATTGTTGCAGATAATTTTTTACTATTATCTACTAAAAAATATGTAGAAGCTGCACCTGCCCATCCAAATTCACCAACAGATCCTAAATTGTGTTGTTTGGAAGGATTAAGAAGAGTTCTACATCCAAGACCCCAACCGTACGCTTCAAGTCCATTAACATAATTTTCATCTTTCACTATTCCGATTGTAGCAATTTCGATTGGAAAATATTTTTCTTCTAAAAAATTGGTCGAAATAAGGTTTAGGGTATCTGCATTAAGTATTTGATGTCCATTTTCAGACTTTCCAGAATGTAACATTCTAGCAAAAATTGCATAATCATTAAGTGTTGAGAAAAGTCCATGACCACCTCTTGCATAAGAAGAAATATTTAAAGGGTAACCATAATTTCCAATTTTTTGTGGATCAGAGATAAGTTCACTTAATTTATTTTTTACAGGATCATATTCATATGATGCCATAACTTTATGTTGATTTTCGGAAGAAACAGTAAAAGCTGTGTCATTCATAGTAAGAGGATCGAATATTTCTCTTTGCAAAATACTTTGTAAAGAGTCCCCTCTTACAATTTCAATTATTCTTGCGAGCACATCCATTGATACAGAATATCGCCAACTTGTTTGAGGTTGAAATAATAAGGGTGCTTTTGCTAAAATTTTAATTTCTTCCTCCAAAGTTGTAGTATCAGAATTAAATAAACGTAGTTGGTCATATTGCTTACCAACTGGATCAGCTAAAAAATTATAAGAAAATCCTGCTGTATGAAGCAAGAGATCTTTAATTGTTGGGTATTGATTAATTTTCTCAACATCCTCTACGGCACCATCCTCTCGAACTATAACTTGTAAATCATTAAATTCAGGTAAATATTCTGTAATTGGATCATCTAAATTTATTTTATTTTCTTCAACTAATTTCAGTGCTGCAATCGCTACTACAGGTTTAGTCATAGACCAAATTCTGTAAATTGAATTATCAAAAACCTCTTGTTTTGTATCAATATTATTTAACCCATACTTACCAGCATAGACAATGCCATCAATATTTATTTGCCATTGCACTCCAGGGAAAAATCCTTGGTCTATATATTTAGATAGTAAATTATTTAATTCGTTAATTTCTTTCATATCATTCTAAAGGGATATTTGATAAATTATTGCTATTATATGAAAAATGAGAGTTTGCAAAATGAACTTAAGGTTTTACTAGGTGACAGATACTCCACATCATTATCAGTCAGAAATAATTTTGGGGGAGGTGAAGATGTTTTTGATCCTATTTTACCCCAGGCAGTTGTTTTTCCAGAAAATAATGAGGAAATTTCAGCCATATTGAAATTATGCAGTAAGTCACACACTCCTGTAATTCCATATGGTACGGGTACTTCATTAGAAGGTAATGTTCTAGGTATTAAAAACGGGATTACCATATCTCTAGAGAAAATGAACAAAGTGCTTCATATAAATGAGAATGATTTTGATTGTAGGGTTCAAGCATATGTAACAAGAAAACAATTAAATGAAGAGCTCAAAAGCAAAGGTGTTTTTTTTCCAATTGACCCAGGAGCTGATGCATCATTGGGAGGGATGGTGGCAACATCTGCGTCAGGAACGATGGCTGTTCGCTACGGAACAATGCGAAGTGTTGTATCCGGTCTAACTGTTATCCTTGCTAACGGAGATATTATTAAAACTGGTACTCGGTCAAAGAAAACTGCAGCCGGCTATAATCTGACTAATTTATTTATAGGTTCAGAGGGCACTCTAGGAATTATTTCAGAAATTCAATTAAGGCTAAATCCCATTCCAGAAAGTATCATGAGTGCAATTTGTCAGTTTGAAAATTTAGATTCTGCAGTTTTATCTGCTCAACAAATAATTCAATACGGTGTTCCAATTGCTCGAATAGAGATGCTCAATAAGGATCAAATGGAAATTAGTATTAAGTATTCTGATCTAAAAAATTTAGAGAATAAACCTACGTTATTCTTTGAATTTCATGGTAATGAAAATAATAATAAGGAGTCAATTGAAATAGTTGAGGAGATTTCACTAGAAAATGGTGGGAGCAAGTTTAAGTGGGCAAAAACAACAGAAGAGAGAAATAAGTTATGGCAAGCACGACATGATGTATACTACTCCGTAAAAGCAGAACAAAATAATATTAGAGTTTACACAACTGACATTTGTGTACCAATTTCAAATCTTGTGGAAGCCATTAAATTTGCAGAAAGAGAAATTAAAAATTTTGGGCTACGAGCACCTATGGTTGGACATGTGGGCGATGGTAACTTTCATGTTGCAATTCAATATGATCCATCAGACAAAGACAGTTACAAAGTTATAAGAGAATTTAGCGATAAACTTATTCATAAAGCATTAGATTTAGAGGGAACGGTAACAGGAGAACACGGAATTGGTTTACACAAAAAAGATTATTTAGTTAAACAACATCAAGATAATCTTCCTTATATGAAATTAATTAAGAAAAGTTTTGATCCTAATAATATAATGAATCCAGGTAAAATATTTGATTAAATTTTAATAAGTAGCTCTACCACCACTAAGATCAAAGACTGCACCTGTTGTATACGAATTTTCTTCTGATACCAACCATGCAACCATCGATGCTAATTCATCTACCTTTAAAAACCTTCCACGAGGAATTTTAGATAGCATGTAGTCAATATGCTCTTGGCTAATTTGATCAAAAATTTTTGTTTTTGCTGCTGCAGGAGTCACACAATTAACTGCAATATTTTTATCAGACAACTCTTTTCCAAGAGACTTAGTAAGGGCAATGACACCAGCTTTTGCAGCACTATAAGGCATTGCATTTGGATTACCTTCTTTACCTGCTATGGAAGCGATATTTACAATTCTTCCATAATTTGCTTTCAACATATGTGGCACAATTGCTTTAGAGCAATAAAAAACTCCGTTTAAATCAATATCCATAACTTTTTGCCATTCTTCTAAAGGGTATTCCCACGTTTTAAAACTTGGTCCAGCTATGCCAGCATTGTTAACCAATATATCAATTGAACTAAATTTATTAATTGTATCAATAGTAGCATTTTCAACACTTGGATAAGACGTTACATCAACTTCCATTGTTTCTACATTTTTTGGAAGAGATAATTTTGTCATTAAATTTTTATCTTTATCCCAAATTATTACTTTTGCACCAGAAGCAGAAAATCTCTCTACCATGGAATAACCAAAACCTTGGGCGCCGCCTGTTACTATTGCGATCTTATTATTTAAATCAATATTATTCATAAACTATTAATGACTGTGTCTTTTTACTTCAGATCCCCTTTTGCCTACTAAGAAATCTAAATCTGCACCTTTATCTGCCTGCATAACATGATCGACATACATTTTTTGATAACCACCTTTAATATCCGGCAAAATAGGTTTATAATTTTCTAATCTGTCATCTATTATATCTTGAGATACGTCCAGATTTAACTTGCCGTTAACAACATCAACTTCAATCAAGTCACCATTTAGAACAGCAGCTAAAGGACCTTTTACAGCTGCTTCAGGAGAGGTATGAAGAATAACTGTACCATATGCTGTCCCACTCATTCTTGCATCTGAAATTCTAATCATATCTCGAATACCTTTCTTAAGAAGTTTCTGAGGTAATCTCATATTACCTACTTCGGCCATACCAGGATAACCCTTAGGTCCACAATTTTTCAACACTAGAATACATGTCTCATCTACATCTAAATTTGGATCATCTATTTTTTCTTGAAACTCCTCGACACTTTCAAAAACAACTGCTTTGCCTTTATGTTTCATTAATTCAGGGCTCGCAGCTGATGGCTTTAAAATAGCTCCATCAGGGGCTATATTTCCTCTTAAAATTTTAATGCCACCGTCTTTTACAAGAGGGGACTCAAAATCTTTTATAACATCATTATTCCAACATTCAGCACTGGTATTATTTTGTTCAATTGTTTTGCCGTTTACAGTTAAAGCATCTTTATTCATTAATTTTTTTTCTAAAAGTTGTTTAATGACTGCAGGAACCCCTCCTGCATAATAAAAATCTTCCATTAAATATTTACCTGAAGGTTGTAAGTTGACGAGTGTAGGTATATCTTTTCCACACCTCTCCCAATCATCTAGAGTTAAATCAATTTCTAGTCTTCCTGCAACAGCTGCAAGATGAATGACAGCATTTGTTGAACCGCCAATGGCACCATTTACTTTAATAGCATTTTCAAAAGATTCTTTAGTTACAACTTTTGACATTATAAAATTTTCTTTCACCATCTCTACAATCCTTTTTCCAGTCATATGGGCTAAAGAATAACGTCTTGCATCAACTGCTGGTATTGCGGCGTTATGTGGTAAGGACATTCCAAGCGCCTCTACCATACTTCCCATTGTAGATGCTGTTCCCATTGTCATGCAATTTCCTTTTGATCGACTCATTGAAATTTCGGCAGCTACAAAATCTTCTTCCGTAATTTTACCTGCACTCAAGTCAGCATCCAATTGCCATACACCTGTTCCTGAGCCAATGATCTCTCCTTTATGGTATCCATTCAGCATCGGACCTCCTGAAATACCAATAGTTGGAATGTCAACACTTGCAGCACCCATTAACAAAGAGGGGGTGGTTTTATCACAACCCATTAACAAGACCACTCCATCCATAGGATTACCTCTAATCGCTTCTTCAACATCCATACTAGCAAGATTTCTAAAAAGCATTGCTGTTGGTCTTAAATTAGACTCACTCGCTGAAAATACAGGGAATTCCAAGGGAAAACCTCCTGCTTCATAAACACCTTTTTTTACTGACTCAGCAATTTCTCGAAAGTGTCCGTTGCATGGAGTTAATTCCGACCAAGTATTACAGATTCCTATAACCGGTCTTCCATCAAAAAGATGAGAAGGATGTCCTTGATTGCGCATCCATCCTCGATGCACAAAAGTATCTCTTTTATGAGTTTTTGAATTATACCATTCTGCCGATCGATATCTTTTTTTCTCTGCCATGCTTCTATTAATTATATTACAGCAATAAATTACTTAAAGAAATGAAAACTTAGACCACTGTTAATAAATGTTCAGCTGATGAGACTTTATATTCACCAGGTTCTTCAACAAACGTATTTTGAATTATAGTATCATCAACAACCATTGCGAATCTTGTTGTTCGCTTGCCCATAAAACTTTTTGATTTATCAACTAATAAATTTAAATTATGGCTTATGTCTCCGTTTCCATCTGCAATGCCAATTATTTTAGCACCATCAGTATAGCTTAATAACCAAGCGTTCATTACAAAACTATCATTGACTGAAAGACAATAGATATCATTAAAGCCTTTCTTCATGAATTGTTGATGCAATTTGATATAACTAGGCATATGCTTTTCTGAGCAAGTTGGTGTGAACGCTCCTGGCACTCCAAAAATAATGACTTTCTTATTTTTAAGCTCTAAAGAAAGATTAACTTTTGACGTAATTCCTTTTTGAATAACTGGAACTTCTATAGATGGAATAATTTTAATCATACTTTATTTTGTTAATTGCATTAACTATTTCTTTTTCAGAAAGCAACTCTGATAATAAAATTCCATTAGGAAATTTCTTAGAAAAAAATGCATTGAAAGGAATCCCAAAACGATCATACTTCTCTAAAAACAAATTTACTTTTACATTTGGCTTTGTCCAATCTGCTCGTATCAAGGTAACATCATTGTCTTTAAATTGTTTAATTATGTTGTCTGAATTAAGAACATTAATTTTGTTAAATTGACAAGTTGCACACCAATCAGCTGTAATATCTAAAAAAATAATTTTATCTTGTGTGACTAGTTGATCGATATCAACTGTAAAGAAACTAGCCCAATCTTTCTCTTCTCCACTTAATGAATGTTGTTGAAATATTTGTAAGGGAGCTGAAAAGAAAATAAATATTAAAACAGCAATTGTTATTATGTTTTTAAATAAAGGAATTTTCCTTCTATAAGTGATAACTAGTAGTACAAAAAGAGATAGAAATAAAAAATAAAAATTAAAAAAACTTAATAAAATATTTGATAACCACACAACGGTAGCGAGAAGCAATAGTCCTAGAAAATATTTAACAAAAATCATCCATATACCTGGCTGTGGTAAAAAGTTCACAAGCTTAGGAAATAGAGCAATTAATAAATATGGTGTGGCCATTCCAATACCCATAAATAAAAAGATACTTATTCCTGTAGTATAATTTTGTGTAAATGCAGCCGTAATGGCAGTACCAACAAAAGGGGCGGAGCAAGGAGTAGCCATTAAGGTTGCAAAAAAACCATTAAAAAAATCTTTTAAATATGATTTATTACTTAATCCTATAAAAGTTATATTAGTAAAATTCTGTGGCAAATTAATTTCAAATTGCCCAAACATATTCATCATAAAAAAGAAAATAATAAAAGTAATAAATATTAAAAAATAAGGTTGTTGAAATTGCATTCCCCATGCAATTGAAAAATTAAAATACTGTAATATTAGAAAAGACACTCCCAAAAGGAGGAAGGAACTGATAATGCCCAGTGCAACAGTTAAAAAACTTACTCTGGCTGTTCCTTGATCAGCAGTAAAAACAGACATTAATTTAATGGAGAGAATAGGAAAAACACAAGGCATAACATTTAAAATCAATCCTGCTAGTAATGATATTAATACATAAAAAAAATATGTATCCATTTTAGAATTACTAATATTCTTTGTAATTTGTACTGATAAAAGATGCTCGAAGTTATGATTTGCATCTTTAAGAACCACTTCCAAAGGAAAACTATCTTCAGAAATCAATTTCTTATTATAATCAAATTCTGCGATAATTAATTTATTATTTGCTGAATAGGAAATTGTATTTTGCACAATGGGAAGACCAAAAGGTGTGTGTAAAAAAATTTCTGGATTAAAAAAACTTTTCTCTGATTCTATTTGAAGCTGAATTGTTGATAAATTATCACCTTCAAGAACATTTGCATTTATATTTTTTAAATAAGTTCTACTAAAATCCTTTTCTGGTAACTTTGATAGTGCTTTTTCGATATCAAAATATTTATCAGTAATTTTTTTTTCCCCTGCTGGAATATCTAAAAATATTCGTGCATCTCCAGGTATACATACCTCTTTACAAATTAAGTAATTTACATGTAAATCTATATTTACATCTTGAAATTCATTTTCAATTTCAATTTCAAGTGGAAAAATTACATTATCTTGATAACCAAGAGATGCTACTCCCAAAATCTGAAACTCAATAGGAGTTGGCCACAAAATTTTAATATTGCTAATATTTGGTGAATTTTCCCATGAAATATTTTGTGCAAACCCCCCATCACCTGGTGATTTCCAGTATGTTTTCCAGCCAGGTTCCATTTGATATTCAAGACCTATAGTAATATTTTTTGATGAGTTTTGTGAATATGGTGAAATTAGTCTCAATTTTGATGTTTCCCCAACTGCCCATTCGCTAGATAAAGCAAAGACAGTATTGAAATAGAAAGTGCAAAAAATAATACTTATTAGAAATTTCAATATTTTACCTGTTTTATTCATATAAATTACTATTGTAATATATAGTAATAGGCTATTGAAATACTATAAATTATACGAATATATATAATTATGAATTTAACAGGAAAGCTATTAGTATCAATGCCATCTCTTGAAGATGAGAGATTCTATAAAACAGTAATATATATATGTGCTCACTCTTCTGAAGGGACTATGGGTATCATTATCAATAAAAAAATTGACTATGATTTGTATCCTGACTTATTAGAACAACTGGGAATTGATAAACCACTTGGTAATAAAAAATTGTACATACGTTATGGTGGACCTGTTGAAACTGGTCGAGGCTTTGTTTTGCACTCAGATGAGGTAATACAGAAAGAAACACTCACTATCGAAAAAGGTGTTGCGTTGACAAGCACTTCAGAATTTTTTGAAGATCTTTCAAAAGGTAAAGGTCCTGTGAATAGTATTTTAGCGCTTGGTTACGCAGGTTGGGGCCCAGGACAAATAGAAAAAGAATTACTTGCAAATAGTTGGATGACTCTTGATGTTGACTCTACTTTTTTATTTGATGATGAGGTCTCAAATAAATGGAATAAAGCATATAGCTTATTAGGTATAGACCCAAATAAGCTATCGCAATTTTCAGGAAGAGCTTAATTAAAGAATAATTTCAAAAATTCGCTCTGCTTCTTTTTCAGTAATTTTTTTAATTTTAAATTTTTCAGTTTTTACTAATTTATCACCTTTATTTGTTACGAATGACTTCATTTTCAAAACTTCCTTTTCAGGCATTTTTCTCTCGTATTTTAATGTGTATTTTTTATTAGTAATACTAAATATTGTTTTCATAACTCCTCCAGCATAATAATTTATTTAACGATTAAAAATTTTTTTCTGTTTATTCAACCATTCTATTACCAAATTTGAAAACTCAAATGATAAATAATAATTTTTTATTCTTTTATCTTTTTTACTTTCAATCTTGTTAAAAAATTTTTTATCCAAACCTTCATTAAGTAAATTTTGAATACTAGACCTGGAGCCTAGTGTTTTTGGTATAATGTTGCACAATTTTTCATAAGATATTCCATCAATATTATTATTAGAAAAAATTTCCATAATAACTGCATTATGTAAAATAGATTTATTAAAGAATCTGCCAAAATGATCTGTACTTTCTAAACTAGAGTACAAAGCATTTTTTTTGAGTTTTACAATTTCTTCTGCATTCATATTTATCCCCAGTAAAGTAGAGGATAAAATCCTCTACTTATTGATTTAGATTTTTATCACTAAATTCAAGATCAGATTATTTAATCTAATCCCTTATTGAATATGCTATAACTCCAACCTCTGCTTTATCAGTGCCAAGTTTTTCAGCTTCCTCACTTATTCTTAATCCCATTGAAATTTTTAATAGGTAAATTACAATATATGAAGTGATAAAAACAAATAGGCACACTGATATTACACCAAGAAATTGAATACCATATGATGCGTCAAGATTTGTAAAAGGAACAACTAAAGTTCCCCATATACCTGCAAACATGTGAACAGGTATTGCTCCGACAACATCATCTAGTTTTAAAGAGTTTAGTAATTGTGTACCATAATACATAATTATGCCCCCTATAGCTCCAATACCAATAGATAATAATGGCGATGGCATTAAAGGCTCAGCAGTAATAGAAACTAAACCAGCTAGTGCACCGTTTAACATCATAACAATATCAGTTTTTCCGCCTATTAACCTAGTAATAATAGCTCCTGCCATACATCCTCCACATGCAGCAAGTTGGGTATTCATGAAGATTTTAGACATAGCTGTTGCATCTTCATAAGACCCAAGCGCTAGTTGCGATCCTCCGTTAAATCCATACCAACCCATCCATAAAATAAAAGTTCCAAGTGTAACTAAAGGAATTGAAGACGGAGCAAAAGGAGCCATATTTGCAGGCTCACCTGAATCTGTAAACCTGCCAAGTCTTGGTCCAAGTAATATTACACCTGCTAGTGCAGCTGATCCACCACAAGCATGAACTAAAGTTGATCCAGCGAAGTCTGAAAAACCAAGTGAATCGAGCCAACCTCCGCCCCACTCCCATCCCATTTGAATTGGGTAAATAAATCCTCCAAGAATTGCTGCAAATGTAAAAAATGGCCAAATTTTAATTCTTTCAGCTACTGCGCCCGAAACTATTGAAACTGTTGCGCATACAAATAAAGCTTGGAAAAACCAGTCAGAAGCATCTGAATAGCCAGTATCAAGAGAAGTGTTATCAGTCCAAATTGAAAATGAGCCAATAAATCCCCCCTCTGGGATACCATAACCCATGTTGTACCCAAATAAGTAAAATACAATTGAAACAATAGCAAATTTACCAATGTTTTTTGCAGCTATTGTTGAAACACTTCTTGTAGTAACTAATCCTGACTCTAAAAATAAAAAACCTGCTGCCATCCACATTACTAGAAATCCGCAAACTAAAAACGAAAATGTATTAAGTATGTAGGCAACTTCAGAATCAACCCCAGCCCTTGCATAAGAGCTTAAAAATAAAAAAAACGATAAAATACTTAAAAAATAAAGAGTTTTTTTAAACATTAATCCTCCATTATAAATTTCACAAGACACAACTCACCCTGAGTCATGTGCTACTATTCATGCTTAGCTATGGAAATTAATATATAAGATCCGCGTTCCTTCGGTTTAACCTACTTCCGATCTGCTTGCGCAGATTGAACGATTTAATAACTTTGCATGCGTTCCTTCGACTTTCGTCTACTTCCGTCATGTAAAACATGATGAACGTAATTATTTATTTAATAATATTATTTTAAATTGTAAGTTATAAATAAGAAAAATAATTATGCATAAAATGCATACCTAGCTATGCTCTAACTATATAGCGTTTAAATCTGTCCAAGAACTGTTGTTTTTACTTGAATTTACCGATGCATTAATAAATTTCATTATCTGCAAACCTGTCTCACCATTTGGCAGCAATTCAAGTAATTTATTTTTATTTTTATGATCCAAAAGAATATCTGCTGCATCAGAATAAATTTGGGCAAATCCTTCAAGATAACCCTCTGGATGCCCAGGAGGAATTCTTATGGAACCAAATGAATCCTCATGTTGGATGACACCGCCACGTGTAATTATCTTATCAGCGCTGCCCACTATTGATAACCGTGCATAATTTGGATTTTCTTGAGCCCAATGTAAAGCTCCTTTTTCTCCATATATAGAAATTGTGAGATTATTCTCTTGGCCAGTAGCAATTTGTGAAATGGAAAGATTGCCTTTTACATTCTCACTCATGCGTATCATGATTGATGCATCATCATCAAGCTGCCTGCCAGGAACAAAAGTAGTTAAGTCAGCAGCAACGGCTTCACATTTTAATCCCGTAACGAACTCTAATAAATGCATTGTGTGACTTCCAATATCCCCAACTGAACCTGCTGCCCCACTTCTTTTAGGATCAGTTCTCCATTCAGCTTGTTTGTTACTTCCTGTATCTTCCTCTTTTGAACCTAACCACCCTTGTAAATATGATCCTTTTACAATTCTTAATTTACCTAACTCTCCATTTTTTACTAAAGCTCTCATTTCTCTAATAACAGGATATCCAGAGTAATTATGTGTTAAAAAGAAATGTGCCTTTGAAGAATCAATGACTTTCATTAATTCATGAGCTTCATCCATTGTTGATGTCATTGGCTTATCACAAATTACATGAATATTTTTATTTAAAAATTCTATTGCTGGAATTGCATGCATATGATTTGGGGTAACAATAGACACTACTTCTATTCCATCTTCTCTTTTTGACTCTTCTTCAGCCATTGTTTTAAAGTCCGGATAACTTCTGCTTAAATCAAGGCCAATTTCTTTTGCAGACTCTTTAGCTTTTTCAGGTGTTGAAGATAAACAACCAGCAACAAATTCATATTTATCATCAATTCGTGCTGCCAAACGGTGTACCGCCCCTATGAAAGCTCCTTGTCCTCCTCCTACCATTCCTAAACGAAGTTTTCTTTTCATAATTATATTCCTAATAATTTTTTATTCGTTTCTTTATCGGTGCCAGAATCTGCAAAATCATCAAAAGCTTTTGAAGTGACATCAATAATATGCTTAGCAATAAAAGATGCACCTTCTGCAGCTCCTTGCTCAGGACTTTTTATACAACATTCCCATTCCAGAACTGCCCATCCATCAAAACCATAAGCTGATAATTTTGAAAAAATAGACTTAAAATCAACTTGGCCATCACCCAAAGATCGAAAACGACCCGCTCTATTAATCCATGATTGAAAACCACCATACACGCCTTGTTTTCCAGTTGGATTAAGTTCTGCATCTTTGACATGAAACATTTTAATCCTGTTGTGATAAATATCAATGTGATCGAGATAATTTAAATGTTGAAGAACATAATGGCTGGGATCATATAACATGTTACATCGCTGATGATTATTGACCCGCTCTAAAAGCATTTCAAAAGTAATACCGTCATGAAGATCTTCACCGGGGTGAATTTCAAAACATAAATCAACTCCTGCCTCATCACAGTTATCTAAAATAGGCTTCCATCTTCTAGCCAATTCATCAAAAGCCTCTTCTACTAAACCAGAAGGTCTTTGTGGCCAAGGATACAAAAATGGCCAAGCTAAAGCTCCCGAGAAAGTAGCTAGAGCAGTTAATTCTAAATTTTTGGAGGCTTGCGCAGCTTTCTTTACTTGATCTACAGCCCACTCTTGTCTTCGCGTGGGATTATTCTTTACTGATTCTGGGGCAAATCCATCAAACTGTGTATCATAGGTTGGATGAACCGCAACCAGCTGTCCTTGAAGGTGAGTAGATAACTCTGAAATAACAATATTATTTGTATCAAGTACACCTCTTAAATCATCGCAGTAATCTTTACTATCAGCGGCCTTATCAAGATCAATCAGGCGTTTATCCCAACTAGGGATTTGTACTCCTTTATATCCAAGATTAGATGCCCATGATGATATATCTTTTAAATTATTAAATGGCTCTTCATCACCTGCAAATTGAGCAAGAAATATTGCTGGCCCCTTGATTTTTTTCATCCCTATTCCTCCTAATTAGTTTAACCTTTATAAAATTTTTTTAAAATTATTATATAAGTTTTCTGCATTAAAATTCATATTACTCATATTCGCCTGAGCAACTTGATCAAACTTTTCTAACGCCCCTTTACCAAGACTATCTTCAAGAGCAGTTTCGTATTCTGGAACACATCCCCACTGCGACACTGTATTGTCTTTAATTTCAATGTGAAACTGTATTCCATAGGCATGTTCCTTGTATTTAAAAATTTGATACTTTGTTGTTGGCGATGATCCTAAAAGAGTAACATTATGATTTGACTCTAGATCTTGAACCTCATAGCTATGCCACTGTAATGCTTTAATAGATGAGTTAAACTTACCAAACAAATGATCATTAAAATAATAGCTACTCATTTGAATATCTAAAATACCAATTTCTGGTGGATTAGACTTCACAACTTTACCCCCTACTACTTCTCCTAGTAACTGACACCCAAGACAAAAACCTAAATAAGGTTTTTCTAGCTCAACAACAAATTCTTTAATCTTCTTTTTTTCATCTATTAACCATGGATACTCTTTTTCCATCCACGTATCCATAGGACCTCCCATACAAAACATCCCATCAAATTGTTTGATATCTTTTGGAATTGTCTCTCCTTCATCTAACTCAATGGTAGTAAGATTAAATTTATCTCTTTCCATTAAATCTAAAATGTATCCTGGAGTTTCAATATTAATATGTTGAAGAATTAAAATATTTTTGCTCATTTTCTCTCTAAATTTATTAATTTCTTTTTTAGTTTTATACCACCCAAACCTGAGAAACCACCTAAACCCCCATCCGACCTAACTACACGGTGACAGGGTATAATTATCAAATGATTATTTTGACCACATACATTTCCAACATACCTGGGTGAAGTTTTTAAAGTTTTTGCAATATCACCGTATGTTTTAGTGTGTCCATACTTAATTAAGCTTAACTGATGCCATATTTTTTTTTGTAATGGTGTGCCTACAATTTTTAATTTAGTTGAAAATTTTTTTCTTTTTCCTTTAGTAAATTCTAATATTTGTTTTTTTATTTTTGTTAAGAGATTGCTTTTACCTTTGCTTTTTTTCTTACCGAATTCAACTGACAAAATTTGATTATTCTCTTCACTAAGAGTGATCCATCCAAAAGTTGTTTGAAAACTTAGTATATTCATTGAAAAAACATACAAAATTGAGTGTTTGTTTTCAATCTTATTTGTTAAAAATTTTCATATTACAAGTTGAAAAGTATCGAACATTCTATTAGTTTATTTTTAATATGGATGAAGATAATCTAAATATTGAAATTAGAAAATTTTTAAAAAAAGTAGGTATTACTTCACAGCGTGAAATTGAGAATTATATTCGTAAAAAATTTACTGAAGGTAATATAAAAGAAGGAGATTCTATTGAAGTATCAATGAACTTATCATCAGGTGATGGTGAATTATCTCATTCTATAAATGAATCTTTAAAAATTAAATAAGATCAATTTATAAAAGACTGTAAATTTTAGTCTGGTCTTTTCATTTTGAATTTTGAACTCACAGTAGTATATTCTGAGTAACCCATTCTTGCTACATACCTCATTGCAACACTATCAACACGTCCTTTTTTGATAAAATTATCATTTATATATATACCGATAACTTCTCCTATAATCATTGTTGTATATCTTTTTGAATTTGATTTTAATTTTAATGTTTTTAATAATTTACATTCTAAATTAACTGGACTGGCAGCAACTGAAGGAGGTTTTACCAATTTTGATTTTCTTTTTCTTAAATCAGCTATCATAAATTCATCTTGGTTTTTGGGTGCATTTAAAGATGAAAGATTCATTTCTTTACGGGTAATTGAAGTGGCAAAGTTTACTACAAATTCTTTTGTTTCTAATATATTTATTAGGCTATCCTTAAATTGTAATGGCTGCTCAGCTGCGGCTGAAGCAAACATTACTTGAGGAGGGGCATCAGCAATCGCATTAAAATAGGAATAGGGAGCTAGATTTGCATTACCTTTTTTATCAACTGATGAAATCCATCCGATTGGTCTTGGAAAAACTAATGACTTAAAAGGATCTATCGTAAAGGGATTTTCTTTTGGTTTGTAAAACATTTATTGTCTTCATAATTGTATGTAACAATTTGTTCAAAACCAAGAAAATAATAATATGATTTTCTAATTTATGCGTGCCTGAATTTGTTCTACTTTTTCTAAATTTTTTATTGGTCCGATACTAGAGATTGTTATTGGTCCGTTGACAATTTGTTTTGCTATTTTTTCAACAGATTGTTTTGATACAGCATTAATTTTTTCAAGGGTTTCAGCAGGTTCTATCACGCGATCAAAAACTAATAACTGACGTGCAGCACTTTCACAACGCCTAAAGGCACTTTCTCTGCCCATCATTAAACTTGCTTTAAGCTGAGCTTTACCTCTTTTTATTTCTTTTTCTGAAATTGAACTTGGACTTTTATTTAATTCATTACATAAAACAGGAATTAATTCATTGATTTGATTATCTCCAGTACCACAATAAATTCCAAACATCCCTGTATCTGTATAGGCAGAGCTAAAAGAAGATATTCCGTAAACAAGACCTCTTTTTTCTCTAATTTCTTGAAATAATCTTGAAGACATACCACCTCCCAATAATGATGAGAATACTAAGAGCGAATAATAATCGTCATGATGATAATCAATCCCTTCAAAACCTAAGAGTAAATGAATTTGTTCTAATTTTTTTTCTTCACGGTATTCACCGGAAACATAATTTGCTTTCTCTCGGTTCTTTGAATTTCCTAATGGAAGTTTTGTGCAAGATTTTTTAATCATTTCAACAAATTCATCGTGATTGATTTTTCCAGCAGCACTAATAACCATTTTTTTTGGATTATAATTATTAGTCATAAAGCTTCTTACTTCATCTCGAGAAATATTTTTTATAATATCAGTTTTTCCTAAAATAGATCGTCCCATGGGTTGTTGTGGAAATGCTTTTTCTTGCCAATAATCAAATATCATATCATCAGGAGTATCTAAATACATTCCTATTTCCTGAATAATAACACCGCGCTCACGATTAAGCTCATCTTCTGCAAAAGTAGAATTTTGTAAAATATCCGTAAGAATATCAACGCCATAATGCAGATCATCGGCAAGTAATTTTACATAATAAGCTGTTATTTCTTTTGAGGTATATGCATTGATATCACCGCCAACATTTTCAATGGTTTCAGCTATTTGAAGAGCACTCTTAGTTGTTGTGCCTTTAAATGCCATGTGTTCCAAAAGGTGCGCAACTCCGTTGATTGATTCAACTTCATCTCTTCCTCCAACAGCATTCCAGATACCCATAGAAACTGTCTCTAGACCAGGCATATTTTGAGTAACAACTCTTAGGCCGTTTTCAAGTTCAGTAATTTTTTGCATTTTATAAAGTTGATAAAATTAGTGATTTTAGATTTTCTTTATTATTTTGTAATATAGTCATCTTTTCTTCTTTATCAAAGATTTTAGACAATTCTTTTGGCAAAACTGCTGGCTTACCTATTGCTTTTTCAATAGCATTGCCAAATTTAGCTGGATGGGCACAAGCTAAACTAACCCACGTTTCATTTTTATCATTATTTAACAACACACTTAAACCAGTCGCGGTATGTGGATCAGCCATGTAATCAAATTTATCATTTATTAATTTTATTGTACTTAGAGTCTTTTCATCATTTACCGCGGTAGTTAAGTAAATAGATTGAAGATCATCCAGAATATCTTTTTCAATGGTATATGATCCATTGTCAGAGAATTCTTGAAACATATCTTTAATTTTTTCACTGTTTCTGTTCGCACTTTCAAATAGTTGTCTTTCAAAATTACTAGAAATTTGTATGTCCATACTTGGACTATATGTTTGTGTAACAATATTTTTATTCATTAGGCCTTTGTTAATTGAAGAGTGTAAAATATCATTTTGATTTGTAGTGATATGTAACTTTTGAATTGGTAAACCCATTTTTTTTGCTACGTTTGCAGAAAAAACATTTCCAAAATTTCCAGAGGGGACAATAAAGTTTATTTCTTCATCATTAATTTGTAGATAAGACCAAAAATAATACACGACTTGTGCAATAAGTCTTGCCCAATTAATCGAATTTATAGCAGTCAAAGAAGTGTGTTGCTGCAATTCTTCATCAACAAATAATTCTTTAACAATTTTTTGGCAATCATCGAAAGTGCCCTCGACTGCAATGTTAAAAATATTTTCATCCAAAACTGAAGTCATTTGTCGTCGCTGCACTTCTGAAACTCTATTATGAGGATGCAGGATAAACACATTAATATCTTTTTTTCCACGAAAGGCATGAATAGCTGCAGAACCAGTGTCACCGGATGTGGCTCCAAGAACCGTTAATTTTTTTGATGCATTAGGCAAAGCATATGAAAATAAACTACCTAAAAATTGTAAAGCATAATCTTTAAAAGCAAATGTTGGACCATAAAATAACTCTAAAATATATTTATTTTTTTCAATAGATGTAACTGGTGCAATTTTTTCGTGAGCAAAGTTGTTGTACGATTCATTGATAATTTTTTTTAAATCAATTTCAGTAATATCTGCTTCGACGTAGGGATGAATTATTTGCACTGCGACTTCTTCATAGGATTTATTTTTCAATGCACCTAAATCAACATGTGGCCATTCATGAGGAAGAAATAGACCTCCATCTTTTGATAAACCTTGAAATAAAATTTCAAAAAAGGACAATTGAAGACTACTATTTCTTGTACTTAAATACTTCATTTAAAGATAACGGTTTTTTATATAGTCCATAAAATACTTAGCATTTAATTCTGAATTTGTAACCTGTTGAAGTATCTCATTTGATGAATATAAACTTGCCTTTGTATGTATATTTAATTTTAACCATTTGGTTAATTCATTAAAATTACCTTTTTCAATTTGTTGATCTAAATTATTGATATCTTTTCTAACTTGTGATGCTAACTGAGCAGCAGCCAATGCCCCTAGAGAATAAGTAGGAAAATAACCAAATAAACCCGCATACCAGTGTACATCTTGAAGACAACCATTAGAGTCTTTATCTACTTCTTTGGCAAATAATCTTTTGTATTCCTGGTTCCATAATTCAGGAATATCTCTCAAATTTATATTATCATTAAATATTTTCTGCTCAAGATTAAAACGTAAAATAACATGTAAAGGATATGTAACTTCATCTGACTCAACACGAATATAAGATTTATTCACTCTTGTACCAATTTTATAAATATTATCAGTATTCCAACAAGCTTCAATAAAGTTAAAATTATTTTTTAGTACTCCTGATAAAAATTTTTTAAATGCTTTTGATCTTGTAATTTGCATTTCAATAAGCAAAGATTGACTTTCATGCATTGCCATACCACGTGATTGTCCAGCAGGTTGATATTTCCATTTAGAGGGTAGATTTAATTCATACATTGCGTGACCTGTTTCATGCATTATGCCTTCTAATGATGAAAACGGATCTTTTTCATTATATCGCGTTGTGATACGTATATCTTGGTATGCACCCCCACAAAAAGGATGCTGGCTAGTATCCAATCTTCCTCGAGTAAAATCAAAACCTATTTTTTGCATTAAAAACAATCCAATTTCTTTTTGTTGTTCTTGGCTCATTAAATTATTAATGGGAAGCATCTCTTCATTTTTTTGTTTTTCTATAATTTGATCAATTAAAGGAGTTAAAAACTTTTCTAGATTATCAAAAATAATTTTAATATCTTTTTCATTTGCTTGAGGTTCAAACTTATTAATTAAAGCATCATAAGATGAACAATTAAGTTTTTCTGAGAGGATCAGAGATTCTTCTTTTGTTAACATTACTAGTTCCTCTAAAAATGGTAAAACTGTTTTAAAATCTGATTTTTTTCGTGCTTCTTCCCAAACACCTTCACATTTAGCTGAAGCAATTGATAATTTTTCTACTAAATGAGAAGGAAGAGAAGAAGACATAATATATTCTCTCTCCATTTCACGGAGATTTGCCTTGTTATCATTGTCTAATTGTTCATCTTTTGCTTTATTAATCAAATCACCAACCTGTTTTGAAGATATTAATTCATGGCGAACTTTAGAGAGGTATGCTAATTGATCTGCTCTATTTTCACGAGAGTTTTTAGGCATCATGGTCGACATATCCCAGTGTAAAATTCCCGCAATATCAGAACTTAGCGCAGCATCATGAAATATTTGCTTTAATCTATCGTAGTAGCTCATTTATTTTTTTTCAGATAAACTAAAAATAAAACAAAGAAAGCAAAACTCATCAAAAACCATGTAATCGCATATTGTAGATGATTATTTCTAAAAGAAGGTCTTAGTTCTGAAGGAATAAGAAAAGGCTCCTTAAGGGTAGACATATTTTTTATAAAATATTCTTTATTTATTTTAATTTTTAAAAATTTTTCAATTTCACTCAAATTATAAGTATACCACTCATTTGAAATAAAATTATTTTTAGGTGTAAATAAATTTGCTTTTCGAGGATATCGAATATAGCCAGTTATGTCTTGAGTAAATATTAAGTTGTTTGTTGAAAAATACTCGTGTTTTTCTTTTGCATACCATCCCTCATCAAAAAGAATATTTTCATCTTCTGAAGTATTGATTATGCTAGCTAATCTGAAGCCACTTTTTCCATTTAATGTTTTTGCAGGAAAAAAAATTTTATATTTTCTATTTATTTCCCCTTTAAGTTTAACTTTTAAGAATTCAGTTTTATCTGCAATATTTAAATTTACTGCTGGTCTTAATGATGCTTCTTCAAATGTTTTTATTAGGTTTTCTTTCCATTCCAATCGAATAAGTTGCCAGATTCCAAGGCCAATGGTTAAGATAATACAAAATAATGTGAAAATTAAGAACTTATAAGAAGACGATTTAAAAATTTATGCACCCCAAATATAAACACAAACATATAAAAAAAGCCAAACTACATCAACGAAATGCCAATACCATGCTGCTGCTTCTAATCCAAAATGTCTTTCAGGTGTCATGTGATTTTTATAAACTCTAAATAAGCAAACTGCTAAAAATGCTGTTCCTACCATGACATGAAAACCATGGAAACCTGTTGCCATGTAAAAAACAGAAGGATAAATTCCATCAGTAAACTTGAAGTAATGATGGAATGCTTCATAGTATTCAAAAGCCTGAAGTAATGTAAAAGCAACTCCTAATCCAACTGTAAGCCATAGAGCTTGAATTGCTTGATCTCGATGTCCTTCCCTAACAGCATGATGAGCCCAAGTACATGTAGTTCCAGACATTAATAATATGAGTGTATTCAAGAAAGGAATATCTAATGGATCAAATGTTTTGATGCCTTCAGGAGGCCAAACTCCAACAGCTCCATTTGAATCAAAAGTCTCAGCAAATTCTTCAATTGGAAGTTTAGGTGTAAGACTAGCATCAAAAAAAGCCCAGAAAAATGCAACAAAGAACATAACTTCAGAAGCAATAAATAATGCCATTCCGTATCGCAAACCAAGCTCAACGACAGGAGTGTGCACTTGTTGAAATGTTGACTCTTTTACAACATCTCTCCACCACAAAAACATTACTGTTAATAAACCAATAGTGCCAAGTATTAATAACCACTTTGTATCGTAGTGCATGTAGAAGACCAGTCCTGCAGCCATTGCTAATCCAGCTATAGATGAAAGAAAAGGGAGTGGGCTTGGATCAACTAAATGATAGGGATGTTTTTGTCCTAAAGAAGAATTTTCACTCATAAAATTAATTACTCTATATATTTAAAAAATGTATATGACAACGTTATCGTATCAATATCTGCCATTCCAGGGTCCTCAGTAATTGCTGGATCAATGTAAAAAACTACAGGCATTTTTACAGATTGATTTGGCTCAAGTGTTTGTTTTTCAAAACAAAAACATTGTGTCTTAATAAAGTAAGGACCAACCTTTTCAGGAAGGACATTAAATGTCGCAGTGCCTGAAGTAGTTTCACTAGAAAGATTTGTGGCTTGATATTCAACTAATTTGTTTTCACCTATTTTAAACTCAACGCCTTGAGGTGCTTCAAATGACCAATTTATACTATCATTTACATCAGCATTAAAATGAAGCTTAATTTCTTGATCAAGGGTAATTGTTGAAATGTTCTCAGAAAAACTCGTTGTTCCTCCATATCCAGTTACTCGGCAAAATAAATTGTATAATGGTACTGAAAAGGCAACAAGTACAATCATTAAAAAAACTATTGTAAATAGAATAGTTACAGTACGCTGTTGTGATGTCACTTACACTCCAAGTATGTTGGCCTTATACATCGTCCATAAGTAAAAAAAAGCAACTATAGCTAGTAAAATTAACAAAGTAATGAAATTTTTCTTCTTTGGTTTCTTCATAATAAAATTAAATTATCAATTAAAAGGGCGCTAAATAAACTAAATAAATAAAATATTGTTAATGCAAAAAATCTTAAACCTTCTGCATTTGGTTGATCTTTTACCTCAACTGATTTTTTTAATTTAAATGCACTTCTGATTAAAATAAAATTCAGGACACTCGCTATAAACAAATAGAGATAGCCAATAAGATTGCTATAGAAAGGGGCATAACTTAATATTATTAAAACTATTGTATAATAAACAATTTGATTTTTTGTATCAGCAATACTTTTGACATTTGGTAACATAGGAACTTTTACTTTTTCATAATCATTAAATCTATAAACTGATAATGCCCAAAAGTGAGGTGGGGTCCAAAAAAATATAATCAAAAACATCACAATAGGTAAATAACTTATTTCAGGAATAACTGCTGCCCAACCAATAATAGGAGGGATTGCTCCGGCAGCACCACCTATTACTATATTTAATGATGTACTACGCTTTAACCAAAAAGTATAAATGATTACATAAAATAAAATTGTGAACAAAAGCAAACCTGTTGCAAGAGTGTTGCTTGCGTAATACATTACAATTAGAGATAATATGCATGTTAAAATTCCAAAAAATAAAGCTTCATTTTTGGATATAATTCCAAGAGGTATAGGTCTTGTTTTTGTTCTCTCCATACTCTTATCTATATCTTCATCAAACCACATATTGATTGCAGCTGATGAACCTGCACCTAAAGTCACAGCTAGCAAAACATAAAAGTAATTTATAGGCATTATGGTTTCAGGAGCTAACATCATACCAACAAAAGCAGTAAAAATAACAAGGATCATTACCCTTGGTTTCATTAAATAAAAATATCCTTGTAATTTTTTTACAAAAATATTTTCACTATAAGTTACTGTAGAAGGGGTGTTATTCACCAAATTTATTCTTTAAACTCTGGTAAAGTTTCAAATTGATGGAATGGAGGTGGAGATGATAAAGTCCACTCAAGTGTATCAGCGCCTTCTCCCCATGGGTTAGCCTCAGCTTTTTTACCAAAGAATAATGCATAAACAATTGCAAAGAAAAAAATCAACGTAGCGCCAAAAGACAGATATGATCCATATGATGAAACTAAATTCCATCCAGCGTATGCGTCTGGATAGTCAGGTATACGTCTTGGCATTCCTGCTAATCCTAAAAAGTGCTGAGGAAAAAATGTTACGTTAACTCCAATAAAGAAAAGCCAAAAATGAAGTTTGCCAAAAAATTCATTGTATTGCTTTCCTGTCATTTTGCTAAACCAGTAATAGATTCCAGCAAAAATACCAAACATAGCACCCATACTCAATACGTAGTGGAAGTGCGCAACAACATAATATGTATCATGCATTACCGTATCAATTCCAGCGTTTGCCAAAATTACTCCTGTTACACCTCCTAAAGTAAATAAAAATACAAATCCTATAGCAAACAACATTGGTGTTTCAAAAGTAAGTGAGCCACCCCACATTGTTGCAATCCAACTAAAAATTTTAATTCCTGTTGGAACAGCGATGATGATGGTTGCTAACATAAAATAGGCTCTTAAGTCTGCGCTCATACCCACTGTAAACATATGATGAGCCCACACAATAAAGCCAATAAAACCTATCGATACCATTGCATAAACCATACCAATATAGCCAAAAATTGGTTTTCTAGAAAATGTAGAGATAACTTGGCTAACAATACCAAAGGCTGGCAGTATCATGATATAAACCTCAGGATGACCAAAGAACCAGAATAAATGTTGAAACAAAACTGGATCCCCACCACCTGCAGGATTAAAAAATGTTGTGCCAAAGTTTCTATCAGTTAGAAGCATTGTTATAGCACCAGCTAAAACAGGTACAGCAAGTAGTAATAAGAAAGCTGTAATTAACATAGCCCACACAAATAACGGCATTTTATGAATGGTCATTCCAGGAGTTCTCATATTTAGAATTGTCGTTATAAAATTAACAGCACCTAATATTGAAGAAGCTCCAGCTAAATGTAATGCAAAGATTGCCATATCAACCGAAGGGCCAGCATGTCCAAGCTTGTTTGAAAGTGGTGGATATATTGTCCAACCAGTTCCTGCCCCTGTACCAATTGTAGCAGACACAACTAAAAGTACTAAAGCTGGCACAAGAACCCAAAAGCTAAAATTATTCATTCGAGGAAAGGCCATATCAGGGGCGCCAATCATAATAGGTACAAACCAGTTGCCAAATCCACCAATCAAGGCAGGCATAACAACGAAGAAAACCATAAGAAGTCCATGCGCAGTAATGATAACATTCCATGCTTGACCATCAGCAACAACATCCAATCCTGGCGCAGCTAATTCAGCTCTCATAAGAAGAGAAAAGAACCCCCCTATTAAACCTGCAATTAAAGCAAATATTATATATAAAGTTCCAATATCTTTGTGATTAGTTGAAAAAAACCAGCGTTTTATAAAGCCCGGCTTATGATCGTGATGATCGTGATCGTGACTAACTGATTCTCCGTAACTCATATTTTTCTCCTATTTCGATGATGCAATTGTTCTATTATTTAATGTAGCAAATTCATTTTTGGCTTCATTAAGCCAAGCATAAAACTCATTTTCAGTGACCGCCTCAATCACTATAGGCATATATCCATGACCATTACCACAAATCTCTGAACATTGACCTCTATAAATTCCTGGTCTATCTATTCTCATCCAAGTTTCATTAAGTCTTCCTGGTACTGCATCTTTTTTAACTCCAAGTGCGGGCATTGCAAAACTATGCAACACATCTCCTGCTGTTACAAGAACATGAATATTTTTATTAACAGGTAAAACTAGTTTATTATCAACTGTTAACAATCTAGGCTCTCCTTCTTTTAAATCTTCATCAGGAACCAAGTAACTCTCAAAAGACAAATCATCATGTTCAGGGTACTGATATTCCCAGTACCATTGATGCCCTATAACTTTAATGGTCATATCAACTTCAGGAATAACATCTTGCTCATATACTAATTTGAAAGATGGTACCGCCATTACAATAAGAATCAAAACAGGGATTGCTGTCCATAGTGTTTCCAAAAGTGCGTTATGACTTCTTTTTGATGGGTTAGGATTAGCACTTTTTCTAAATCGAATAGCAACATATATTATTAAAATTAAAACAAAAATTGTTATTGCTGTCATCATAATCAATACAAAATTATGAAGATCAAATATATTTTGCATAACACCGCTAGCTGGCTCTTGAAAACCAAGTTGCCAGTCAGTTATGCCATTAGCAAATGCTGGTAGACTTATAAGCGCTGCAATTGATGTTATGATAAGTTTCATTTTTGAATGTATATATACTATTTTTTTAAATAAACAGCAGTTTAAGGTGACAATATTGTCTTTATTTTAGGACAGGTTGTCGCTTATCTACTAAGGATTGTATACAAAAAAGTGAAGAAATAGCAGCGGTATCAGATCTTAAAATTCTTTTACCAAGAGTAACGCGCAAAACATTTTTTTCTTTTATAAGTTGATTCTTTTCTTGGTCACTAAAACCACCTTCAGGACCTATGATAACGGCCCATTTTGAATAATTAGAAACTTTACTCTTAACCTCTTCATAAATCGAGGGGAGACTTGAATCTGACTCATCACAAAAAACAAGAGCACGGTCACTTGGAAAGTTATTCAATAAGGATTTAAGATTAATAATTTTTTCTATTTTTGGTACATCCAGTCTCTCACATTGCTGAGAAGCTTCAATGGCATTTAATTCAAGATTCTTATAATTTAATTTTTCAAAATTAGAATATTCAGTTATACAGGGAACAAACTTTGATACGCCTAATTCTACAGCTTTTTGTATGGTTATATTTATTCGAAATAGTTTAATCGGTGCAAATATTAACCAAATATCTGGTTGAGGCTCAAACCCTCTTATTTTTTTAAGAACTTTAATAGCTATTTTTTCTTTTGAGACTGAAATGATATTTGCATGCCACTCACCAGTAATGCCATCAAAAATACTTATTATATCATCTAATTTGACTCTTAATACATTTTTAAGAAAATGAAGCTGCTTTCCTTTGATGTAAATCATCAAATTTTTAGAAATTTGCTTTTCGATAAACAATCGGGTTTTAGACTTTTTCATAACAATAGTTTATTAGTAATTTTACTATAATCTTTATATCAAGATGGATAAAATATTTCCTGAAAAAATAAATAATTATTTAGAATTAATTAGATTAAATAAACCTATTGGGTTTATGCTATTATTATGGCCATGCTGGTTTTCTCTTGCTTACATTAACTTGCCACAACACACTTTAATTACTTATTATATCTTATTCTTATTTGGAGCATTTATCATGAGAAGTGCAGGATGTATAATTAATGATTTGGTAGACCAAAATATTGACTCAAAAGTTGAGCGAACAGCTTTGAGACCTATTTCAGCAAAAAAAATTTCAAATTTACATGCAATTATTTTTTTAATTATACTGCTAACAATTGGACTTTTAATTTTATTACAATTTAAATTTGAGACTATTTTAGCTGGGTTAGTTTGCACACCTCTAATTGTGATTTACCCATTTATGAAAAGAATAACTTTTTGGCCTCAATTATTTCTTGGTATAGTTTTTAATTGGGGCATTATTATTTGTTCTGTAGAATTTTTTGGAACAATAACTAAAGAATTTTTTATATTTTATTTAGCATGTGTATTTTGGACCATAGGATATGATACAATTTATGCATTTCAAGATTTAAAGGATGATATAAAAAACCAAATAAAATCAACAGCAGTTTTGTTAAAGGAAAAAGGTAGGTATTTAGTTTTAGCTTCCTACACAATAATGTTTTTACTAATTGGCTATTTATCTTTTTATAAGACTACTAAATTATTTACAGTGTTTTTGTTGCTAGCCATATTTATCTTTATTTTATTTAATTTATTACGATGGGACCATAAATCTGAGAGTAACTCTGGGAAAATATTTCGCAAAAATAATGTTTTTGGTGCTATGATTTTCCTATATTTACTTAGTTTTTAAAAACATGAAAAATCTCAACGTAAATAAAAATTCTGTTATTGCACGTCTAATAAATAATTATTTATTAAGTCACAAATTTACAATTTTCTTTGCTCTAATAATGATGATTGTTTCTGCTGGAGCAACAGGTTTACATGCATGGTTAGTCCAGCCAGCATTGGATGAAGTTTTAATTAAAGGGAATAAAGAAATGTTATTCTTAATTCCTATTGCAATAATTATAGTAACGCTTTGCAAAGGTTTAGCTACCTATACTCATTCGTTTCAAATGAGCAAGGTTGCCCACTCAGTGATTGCAAAGCTTCAAACACAAATGTTTGAAAAATTAATGTATCTTAATTTAAATTATTTTAACGATTCAAAATCTGGAAATTTAATTTCAAGGTTAATAAATGATACTTACTATTTAAGATTAGCAATAGTAAAATCTGTAACAGGAGTAATTAAAGATATTTTAGTTATAATTTTTTTACTTGGTAATATGTTTTATCAAAGTTGGTCATTAACAATTTTTGCATTTTTTGCATTTCCTTTAGCAATTTGGCCAATAAAAAAAATTGGAAAAAATATTAGAAAAATTACTTATGAAATACAAAATGAAATTGCCAAATTTTCTAATGTTTTAGCAGAAAGTATCAAAGGTATTCGTCAAGTTAAAGCTTATAATAGAGAAGAATATGAAAAGAAAAGAGCTTTTGCTACAATCGATTTCATAAAAAAATTTTTTATACGTTCGGCATTTGTTAGTAATAGACTTAGTCCTCTCATGGAATTTATAGGAAGTTTAGCAGTAGCTGTATCAATCTACGCTGGAGGAGTATTTGTTTTAAATGAGAGCATGACAACAGGTCAGTTTATGAGTTTTTTGGTAAGTCTTCTTTTAGCATATCAGCCTGTCAAAGCTTTAGGTAATTTAAATATAAGTGTTCAAGAAGGTCTTGCTGGAGCTGAAAGAATTTTTTCGCTACTTGATACTTCTCTAGAAAAATCAGAAAAACATGAAAATAGTAAAAATATCAAGTTAAAAGGGAATATAAAATTTAGTGATGTAAACTTTTCATACACTGAACAAAAAGTTTTAAATAACATTAATTTATCAATAGAGTGTGGTAAAAAAGTAGCTTTTGTTGGATTATCTGGTAGCGGAAAATCAACTTTAATTAATTTATTATTAAGATTTTATGATAATTATAGTGGTGAAATTATTATAGATCAAAAAGATATTAAATCATTATCACTATTTGACTTAAGAGAAAATATTTCTCTTATTACCCAGGAAACTCTTTTATTCAATGAGAGCATCTTAGATAATATCAAATATGGAAATATGTCCTCTTCTAATAAGGAAATATTAGAAATTGCTGAAATATCTGGTGTGAGTAAATTTGCAAATCAATTACCAGACAAACTGAACACAATTGTTGGAGAAAGTGGCATTAAACTATCAGGAGGACAAAGACAAAGAATTGCAATTGCAAGAGCCTTAATCAAAAATGCTCCTATACTAATTATGGATGAAGCAACATCATCCTTAGATAATTTAACAGAAAAGGAAATCCAATTAGCTCTTGATGAATTAATGAAAGATAAAACCACAATTATAATTGCGCATAGATTAAGCACTATTCAAAATGCAGATGTAATTTTTACTTTAGAAAAAGGTAGTATTGAAAGTAAGGGGAGTCATGAATTTTTAATAAAAAATTCTGCAGTTTACAAAAAATTACAATTGCAAGAAGACGCAAATGAGAATTAAAAAAAAAATTATTAAAAACTTATTTGTTCAACATTTTTTAGCTTTAGTATGCGTTTTATATATAAATTTAGTAAGAATAACTTCTGTAATATTAGAAAAAAACATACAATCTCCTAATTTTTATTGGAAAAATAATAAACCTTTCATACTAGCTTTTTGGCACAACCAATTAATGATGATTAGTTATTGTTGGAAGTCTAATTCTAAAATAAATATTTTGGCCTCAGGTCATAGTGATGGAAGATTTGGCGCAATAGTTGGTAAATATTTTGGATTAAATAATATTCCTACTTCATCATACAATAAATCAATCACCCTCAAACCAATATTTAAGCTACTTAAAAATTCAAAGTGCATAGGAATAACTCCAGATGGTCCAAGAGGTCCAAATCGAAAAGTGTCTGATGGAATTATTAAAATTGCCAAAACTTCTCAGGTCCCCATTATTCCTATTGGTTTTGCTTCCTCCAAATTTAAAAAATTAAATTCATGGGATTCATTCTTAGTAACAAAGCCCTTTGCAAAATGTGCATTTGTGTGGGGAAAATCAATTTCAGTTCCAAAAAATTGCGGCGAAAATGAAATAGAAGAATTTAAAATTAAATTAGAAAATGAAATTAATATTTGCGAAGAACAAGCTCAAAAAGAAATAAATGCATAATTTTTATAAATTAATCTCATATCTCTTAATACCAATTATTTATCTTAATACTTATCTGAGGCTAATTAGAAAAAAGGAGGACGCCAATAGATATAAAGAAAGATTTGGTTATACAAATTTTAAAAAAATTTTAGAAAAAGATTTTATTTGGATTCATGCATCAAGTGTTGGAGAATTTAAATCATGTGATTTTTTAATTAACAATTTTCATAAAAATTACAATTTATTAATTACAACAACAACCAAAACAGCAGCTGATTATGCATTAAAAAACTATGGTAAAAAAATTATTCATCAATACGCTCCTTTTGATGTTGTGCCTTGGATTAATAAATTTTTAGACTTTTGGAAACCTAAATTAGTAGTTTGGATTGAGTCTGATATATGGCCGAATACAATTATAAGATTGCGTGAAAAAAACGTTCCTTCAATTTTTTTAAATGCAAGAATTTCTCCCAGATCTTTTAAAAAATGGAAATTCTTTTCTTCCTATTATAAATTTATCACAAAAACTTTCTTTGCTATTTACGCACAAAGTAAAAATGATTTAGAACGAATATCAAAACTAACAGATGTGAATGTTGATTATTTAGGTAACTTAAAACTCACAAAAAGAAATACTTCTTTTACAAAGTTAGAAAAAACAAAAAAAATAAATATAATGATTGCTAGTACACACGCAAATGAAGAAAATTTAATTATTTCATCATTAGAAAAAATTAGTAAAAAATATCAACTTGTTAACTTTGTTTTAGCTCCTAGGCATCCAAGCAGATCAAAACTTATTTATAAATTACTAAAAGATAAAAAACTTAATGTTGAGTATTACAGTAGATTTAAAGATTTAAATTGTAGATTTCTAATAATCGATAGTTTTGGTAAAATGGAAAAATTCTTTAATATAAGTGATATTGTTTTTTTAGGAGGCTCCCTTTCAAAAAAAGGGGGGCATAATCCAATTGAGGCTGCAATCGCAAACTGTGCAATTATTACTGGCCCTAATGTTTTTAATTGGCAAAATTTATATGAAGACATGCTAGCTAAAGATGCTTGCATAATGATTAATGAAGTAAAAGAATTTGAAATCAAGATTATTAATTTAATTGAGAAAGAAGAATTAATTGAAAACCTAAAGAAAAATGCTCTTAATTTTTCAAATACTGTTTTCTTTCAAGAGGATAAATTGTTAGAATTATTAAATAATAGATTGGAGCAAAATGCTTAAAGCGCCAAAATTTTGGTATTATAAGAAAGATACTTTTTTATCCAATTCACTTTATCCACTTTCCTTATTTTTTAGACTTGGTACAAAAATACGTAATTTAGTAAGTAAAGAAAGAACAGCAAAGCTACCTATTATCTGTGTTGGGAATATTGTTGTTGGTGGAGCAGGCAAAACACCAGTAGCACTCAAAATTGGAAATATGCTTAAAAAAGCAGGGTACAGCCCACATTTTGTATCAAAAGGTTATGGTGGCTTAGAAAAAAATAATACTTTGGTAAAAGATTGGCATTCACCAAAAAGTGTAGGCGATGAACCTTTGCTATTATCAGAAATAGCCCCTACCTGGATTGGACTTGATCGAAATAGATCATTTGAATTAGCAAAAGAAAAGGGTGCTGATTGTATTGTGATGGATGATGGTTTTCAAAACCCAACTCTTCAAAAAGATTTTTCAATTGTGGTAATTAATGGAGAACAAGGATTTGGCAATAAAAGAGTAATACCGGCAGGACCATTAAGGGAGAGCATTAACAGAGGTCTTTCAAGAACAAACTTAGTTATAGCTATTGGTGAAATTGATGAATCAGTAAAAAATAAAATTCACAAACATATACCAATGATTAGAGCGAAATTTAAAATAAAGGAAGATGAGTTGATGGTTCGAGGTCAAAGGGTCACAGCTTTTGCAGGAATCGCCTATCCTGAAAAATTTTTTAATTCACTAAAATTGGTAAAGGCAAATATTGTTGATCGGATTAGTTATTCAGATCATCATATTTATAGTGAGAATGATCTTCTTAACTTAGCAGAAATAGCAAATAAACATCAATCAATTCTAGTTACTACTAAAAAAGATATAGTAAGAATACCTAAATCTTTTAGATCACTTGTAAAAACAATAGATGGTTTCATTCAGTTTGATGATGAGAAACTATTGTTAGAAATTTTAACTAATTTAATTCAAAATAAAATTGATAATTAATGAAATTTTTACTTCTGATAAGATACTTAATTGAATTTTTTCTTTTTAAAACGATCTTTTTTTTACTTAGTTGTTTTCCAAGAAAAATCTCTTCTAATATTTTTAGCAATACTTTTATGCTTTTAGGCAGACTATCTAAATATAATGAAATAGCTAAAAACAATTGTAAAATGGTATTTGAAAATTTAAATGATAAACAAATTAAAAATATTATAGACTGTAGTTGGAAAAATTTAGGTAAAAATCTTTATGAACTTAGTTATTTAAGCAAACTTATAGATGAGAAAAACAAAATTAAAATTAAAGGTTTAGACAAACTAGAAATTATTAAAAAGGATAACATACCAGTAATTTTTTTTAGTATTCACTCAGGCAATTGGGAAATTTGTGTTCCGATATTAGATAAATATGGTTTCAATGTAGGAGCTATATACAGACATATTAATAATAATTTTTTTGATAATTATATTTTTAAGAAAAGAACCAAAGCTCTTAAAACAGAAAACAGTTTTTATACTCCAAAAGGAAAAAAAAGTGCAAAAGAAGTTTTAGATGGATTAATAAATAAAAAAAATATATTCTTATTAGTTGATCAAAAAGACTCAGCTGGAACCCTAATAGATTTTTTTGGAAAACAAGTTAAAACTCAAACAGGTTTTTTAAAAATAGCTCGAAAATATAAATTAAAAATCATTCCTATTAAAAATATACGTTTACCTAACAATACATTAGAGATAACATTTGAAGAACCACTTGATCATAATAAAAATGATATTAGTGATAATGCAAAAATGTTAGAAATAAACTCTATTGTAGAAAGATGGATAAGAGAAAACCCAGAAAATTGGTTTTGGCAACATAAAAGATTTAATTAATTTTTTTTATTTTTATTTTAATTGTCTTATCTTTTAATTTTGCACTCAGCGTATCATTATCTTTTATAAGTTTTGAATCATTTATTATTTTTTTATCTTTTGATAATATAGAGTAACCCTTTTTTAAATTAGAATGGATTGAATTGGTTTCAATTAACCTTAAAAGATTTTTAAATTTTTCCGTGCTAATTTTTAATTCTCTTTTAACTGAAGAGTCTAAATTTTGTGAGAGAGTTTTAAGTTTCGATTTATTAAATTTTATTGAATCATTGGAAATTTTTAAGGTATTGGATAATGAATATAAGTCCTTAGCTGCTATTTGAAAATTGTTTTTGATAATTCTACTTGATCCAGTATTAAGGAAAACTAAACGATTTTTAAATGACTCAATTATCTGAGAAGGAGTTTTAATATAAGAAATTAATTTTTGAATATTTGTTAAGTTTTGTTGTATAAGATTATCAATGCTATAATTTAATCTTTGAGCTAAAACCACAATTCTATTAACAAGTTCAGAACGAACAGGAACAACCAATTCAGCAGCTGCAGTAGGTGTTGATGCCCTTAAATCTGATACAAAATCAATAATCGTTGTGTCCGTTTCATGACCAATCGCAGAAATAATCGGTATATTGGATTTAAAAACACTTTCTGCCAATTTTTCCTCATTAAACACCATTAGATCTTCTGTGCTACCTCCCCCTCTTGCTATAATAATTACATCAGGTTTATCGTTTGTAAATTCATTGAAACCATTAATTGCATCAATTATACTATTAGATGCCTCAGTACCTTGAACTGCGACTGGCCATAAATCTATATGAGTTTTAAAGCGATCAGAAATTCTATTAATAATATCATGAATAACAGATCCAGTTGGAGAGGTGATTACACCTATTCTTGATGGAAGATAAGGAATTTTTTTTTTATTTTCATCTTCAAAATATCCCTTTGCATTAAGTCTTTTTTTTCTTTCTTCTATTATTTTTAATAATGCCCCTTCTCCAGCTATCTCAATTTTATCAACATCTATCTGGTATGTGGTTTTGAATTTTGACCAAGTTGTAATTCGCCCTGTTAATGTTACCTCCATACCAATCTCAGGTTCAAATTTAAGTGATCGTTTTTTTTGCTCCCATACAACAGCGCTTAGAATTGATGTTTCATCCTTTAGAGTAATGTAAATTTGGCCTTTTGTGGCTACTCGTATTTCTGATATCTCACCTTTTACTCGAACATAACTAAAATGTTCTTCAATCACCTCTTTAAGAGCTTTATTAAATTGTGTAACACCGTATTCAGGAATATTAAATTTTAAATTCATTTTCGTATTTTTTTAAAAAACTCTTTAAGTAAATTATTGCATTCTTTTTCCATTATACCTCCATAAATTTCAGTTTTGAAAGTATGCTTTTCATTAGAAAATAATTTATTTTTTTCTATACCTCCCTTTTTTTCATCATACGCTCCAAAATATAGTTTTTTTATATGTGCTTCTTTAATAGCTGATGCGCACATCAAGCAAGGTTCCAATGTTACAAACATAATAACGTTATTAAGATATTTAGAAGATAATTTTTTACATGCATTTATAATTAAATCTATTTCACAGTGATAAATAGCATTTTTTTCTTTGTTAACCTTGTTAAAACTTTTTACAATAATTTCATTTGTAACAACATCAACTAATATTCCCCCAACAGGAACTTCGTCTTTTTCATAAGCAAGTTTAGCTTGATTAATAGCTTCATTCATAAAATAATTAATGTTCATGATAGCAAAAATTAAAATAAAATTATATTATCATTATATGAAAAGTCCAATCATAGGGATTACGTTAGATTTTGAAAATAGTGGTGGATACTCTAAATTTCCCTGGTATGCAATTCGAGAAAATTATTTATCTTGTTTATATAAATTTGGTGCAATCCCATTCCCAATATTTCATGAGACTTCAATTAATAGTTCCCTTCTTAATATCTTAGATGGTTTAGTTATTACTGGAGGTAATTTTGATATTAATCCAGAGATTTATGCAGAGAAAAATGCTGGTTCAAGAAATCTAAAAGATAAAAGGACTAAATTTGAAATAGATATTTTTCATAAATTTCTAGATACAACAAAACCTATTCTTGGAATTTGTGGTGGTCAGCAATTAATGAACGTTGCGAGTGGTGGAAATTTAATTCAAGATATTAACAATTCCATCCAAACTAATATTTATCATGAACAGCAAAATCCACGAAATGAAGTTAGTCATAAAATTAAAATAATGAAAAATTCAAAACTTTATAAAGTTATTAATAGTGAAATTATAGAAGTTAATAGTGCTCATCATCAATCAGTAAATGAACTTGGTAAAGATTTTGTATCATGCGCAATAGCTGCAGATGGAATAATTGAAGGAATAGAACATATTAATCATAGTTGGTGCATTGGACTTCAATGGCATCCTGAATTTTTAATTACAAAAGCTGACTCAGCAATAATTGAAGATTTTGTTTCTCATGCAAAGTAAAATTAGAATAGCAAAATATATTTCAAATGCAGGATATTGTTCTAGGCGAGATGCTGAAAAACTTATTGAGGAAAGATTAGTAAAAATAAATGATAAATTATGTATGCATCCGAGTGATACAGTAACTGCAAATGACAAAATTACTGTTGGAAAAAAAATTATTAAATTAAATAAAGCTATCAAATTATGGAAGTTATATAAGCCTATAAAATATATATGCTCAACAAAAGACGAGTATAATAGAAAAAAAATATTTGATTTGATACCACAAGACTTCCCAAGAATTATTAGTATAGGACGACTAGACTTTATGAGTGAAGGACTTCTGTTATTAACTAATAATGGAGATTTTGCTCGAAAATTAGAACTTCCAACCACAGGGTATGAAAGAATTTACAGAGTGTGTATTAGAGGTCAAATTGATTTAAAATATCTTAAAAAAATTAATAATGGCATCAAAATAGACGGAATTTTTTATAAAAAAATTAAAATTAAAATTGATAAATCTAACAAAAATTTTACGTGGTTAATTGCAAAGTTGAAAGAAGGTAAAAATAGAGAGATAAGAAATATTTGTAAACACTTCTCATGGCAAATTGTTAAATTAATAAGAATCCAGTATGGATCATATAAGTTAGGAAGATTAAAAGAAGGACAAATAGAAGAAATAAAAATTAAAACAAATGCCTAGTATTATCGGAGGAAAATATAAAAGAACGAAGATAGAAGTTCCAAGTAAATTTGTAAGACCAACATCTGCTCTGAAAAGAGAAGCAATTTTTTCAATATTAGAGAGCTATTCAATGCAAAATTCTATTGATATTTATAAAGATAAATCGATCATTGATATCTTTGCAGGTTCAGGATTAATTGGATTAGAGGCTATTTCAAGGGGAATGAAAAAATCTTACTTTATTGAAAATGATGAGGGTGTTTTTAATATCCTTAAAAGGAATTGTGATAAAATTTGTACACGTAATGAATATGAAATTATATTTGAAAACGCAATAATCGGAATTGAAAGAGAATTTGAGATAGAACCATCTGTAATTTTTATTGATCCTCCTTATAATAAAGAAAACATAGATCAAATTTTATTAAATATTGTCAAAAATAAAATTAAGTTGGATGATACTGTAATTGTAATTGAAACCGAAAAGAATCAAGAAATTAAAATTCCAGATGATTTAATTATTTTAAAAGAAAAAATTTATGGAAAAACTAAATTGTTTTTTTTAAATTAACTCAAATATTTTTTTGTCAATATTTTTCCTTGTTCTACAGCTGGTTGATCAAAAGGATCAACATCAAAATAAATACATGCAGCAATTGTTTCAATAATGCTGTTTGCCATCAACATACCAATGTTCTCTTCATCTATTGTTTCAATTAATATTTCTCTAAATTTAAAATTATTAAGTTTAAAAGTGTCGATTGTGGCATCTTGTTCTGCATGCATCAAGTCACCCATTTTTTTATTTACTAAATAATTAACTGACTCAGCTTCCATTAATTGTGAATCAATAGTTAAACCTTTGTTTTTATAATTGCTTTTTATGAAAGTAAAAAATTTATCTTTTGGCCCATCTAAGTATAGTTGAAGCTGGCTATGTTGATCAGTAGTACCAATAGCATGCAAAGCTGTAACTCCTCTGTCTTGTTTTCCAATACTTTCTGCCCATAATTGAAGATACCATTTTCCAAAATAATTTAATCCATCAGAATAAGTCATTAAAACGTTTGAAGAATAATTATTAGAAACACAATATCTAAATATTTGAGCAAAGTTTAAAGAATTATTATAATTATTTTTACTCAAAACTTTAACCACACCCTCATGAATTTTTCTAACATTTAAACCAGCTATAATTGCTGGAACCATACCTACATTAGAAAATACGGAGTAACGACCTCCAATATCATTTTGATGTTGTAAAAGAAGACAGTCATTTTTTTTTGCAATATTGAATAATGGTGAGTCTTTGAATTCAGTAATAACGATCATGTTTTTATACAGATAATTTAAAATATTTTTTTCATTAGCAATATTCACTATACTGCCTAGTTGCGATAGTGTTTCAGGTGTAGTGCCAGATTTAGAAATTACTATAAAGCCAGTAGTTTGAAAATCTAATTTAAGAATTTGACTTTGAAAAAACAAAGGATCAATATTATCAAAAAATAATATATTATCCGGTTGATCTGCTAAAATATTTATAAGAGCTCTAGCACCAAGATTTGATCCTCCTGTTCCAAAAACTACAAATTTTTTTTTATTTTTTTTAAATAACTCAGTATTTTCTATTGTTAAATTTAATAAATTAGTATTTTTTGCAATATTAAGTGATGGAAGATTATTGCAAATATCTTTTATTTTAATATTAAGATCAATAATATCTTGGTCTAGTTTAATATCATTTTCAAAGTTAATATTAGTAAAATTAATTTTCATTTAATTAAAAAAAGAAAAATCTTTTCTTCTTTTTAGCTTTATCTTTGACTTTAATTGTTGGAATTATTTCTTTTGAACCCACTTCACCACTCAAAAGTTCATTTCTTAACCTATCTGATTCAGCAATAGAGTCTAAAATTTCCATTTCATCGTTCCAAGATTTAGAGAATAATTTTTTTTCAGAAGCAAAATATTCATCAATGTCTTCCCTAATGCTGTTGTCTGCTTCATCAGCGTTACTTTGGTTCAAGATATTTTCCATCGTTGATAATTTTAATTTGTTATTGTTGTCATCATCTTCTATGCCAAAAAGTATTTCTTTTGCTAATTCACTCTCTTCATTATTAAGATTTTTTTCTTCTAATTGATCTGGAGGTAAAAGATTAAAGTCAGGTGGAATAATAAGTGGAGGATTTTCAATAACAGTAAATTCATCAATACTTTTTCTATTAACTCCAGCACTTTCTCTAACTTTTGAGCATGAGACTATAAATAGTGTACAAAATAAAATTATAAAAAGTATGTTTTTCATTCTTTATTTTTATTTATTTTTTTTAAGACGTTCAATAATATCATTATTATACCAATTGATATATAAATATCAGCAAAATTAAAAGCAGGCCAATAATATTGATTGATGTGTAAATAAATGAAATCTATGACATAACCATTGATAAATCTATCAATAATATTCGCTATAGCTCCACATATTATAATAAACAAACCCCATCTCTCTAGGTTATCTTGAGTATTTAATAAAAGATAAATAATAAAAAAAACAACTAATATACCAATTACAATTAAATATAGAGGAGCTATGGTTCCAGAAAATAATCCAAATGAAATTCCAAAATTATGTATGTGCGTAATATCAAAAAAGGGAGTTATTTTAATAAATTGATACAGGTCAATATAGTAAAAAACTAAATATTTAGAAAATAAATCAAAAGCAATTAAAATTACAAAAATTAAAATTTTTCGCAAGTTTATTAATTCATGAAATGGCATTATCGCAACGCTCACATATTTCATCACGTATTAACTGTTCTTTATATTTCCAACATCTTTGACACTTTTGTCCTTTTGTTTTTGAAACACCAATTTTAACATTATAAACATCCTCTAAAGAAAAACCTTGCGATTCTTCAGTTAATACATGTAAGGAAAATGACGAAGTGATACTTATCTCATCTAAAGGGTAATTTTTAATTTTTTCCAATGTTTCTCTATCAATATAAATATCAAGATGCGCCTCTAAACTAGAACCAATTATTTTTTCAGCTCTCTTTTTCTCTAGTGCGCCAGTTATAACTTTTCTAATTTGTTTTAAAATTTTCCAATTTTCGTTGATTTTTGAGTTTTCATAATCTGCTGGAGTGTTTAAAAAATCTTCTAAATGAATACTCTCTAGATTTCCCATAGCTTTCCATGCTTCCTCAGTTGTGAATGATAATGAAGGAGCAAGCCATCTAACTAAATAATTAAAAATTATCTCTAAAAGAGTTCTTGCGGATCGCCTTATTTTTGATTTTTTTCCATCACAATAAATAACATCCTTTCTAATATCAAAATAAAATGCTGAAAGATCATTAGAGCAAAAATTAAGTAAGGTTGTAAACATCAAATGAAAGTTAAAATTTTTCACACATTCGGAAATAATTTGATTAATTTCCCATAACCGGTGAAGGATATATTTTTCTAAATCTGGAAAATCACTCTCATCAATTTTTTCATTGTCATCAAAACCATCAAGGTTACCTATTATATATCTAAATGTATTTCTAATTCTTCTATAAGAATCTGTTTGAGCTTGTAATATTGCATTATCTAATTTCAAATCATCATAATAGTCTGAAGCTACAACCCACAATCTTAAAATATCTACTCCATAATTTTTTAAAATATCATCAGGAGAAATAACGTTACCAAGAGATTTAGACATTTTTCTTCCTTTACCATCTACTACAAACCCATGAGTCAATACACTTTCGTAAGGTGCCCTTCCTCTCGTTCCTGAAGATTCAAGTAATGATGAATGAAACCAACCACGATGTTGATCACTACCCTCTAAATACATGGATGCAGGCCATTTTAGATCCTCTCTTTTTTCTAAGCAAAAAGCATGAGTAGAGCCACTATCAAACCAAACTTCTACAACATCTTTAACTTGCTCAAAATCGTCTATTGAATATTTATCTCCAAGAAATCTCTGAGGATCTTCTATGAACCAAGTATCGCTTCCCTCTTTTTCATATATATCAGCAATTCGATCAATTACTTCTTTATCTCGAAGTGGTTGACCAGTTTGTTTACTAACAAATAAAGGCAAAGGGACACCCCAAACCCTCTGTCTTGAAATACACCAGTCTGGTCTGGTTTCTATCATAGAGCGAAGGCGTGTCTTCCCCTGAGATGGATAGAAAACCGTTTCATCTATTGATTTTAATGCAATATCTCTTAACTTATTTTTGTCCATTGAAATAAACCACTGAGGTGTATTTCTATATATTAATGGAGCCTTGGACCTCCAAGAGTGAGGATAGCTATGACGCAGTGTCCCTCTAAATAATAATTTTGAAAGTTCATTTAACTTGTCTGATATTTTAGAATCGACTTTATAAATGTGTTCACCCTCAAATCCTTTTGCATGATTATTGTATCTTCCATCATCCTGAACAGTTTGAATAATATCAACATCATTTTTTATGCCTAAATTATAATCATCATCTCCATGACCTGGAGCAATGTGCACTATGCCTGTGCCTTGTTCTAAATTAACGAAGTCTCCATGAAATGGTTTTACTGTAAAATCATAACCTATTTTTTTAAATGGATGTTCACATTTACAATCAGATAAATTTTTACCATCAAATTCTTTGATTTCTTTATAATCCTCAATTCCTATTTCATCACAAACTTGTTTTACTAAATCTTTTGCTAATATAAGTTTCTCTCCTTTAATAGCTAGAGAATCCTCAGTAATCTTGTTAACTTCAATTAAGGAGTATTTTAAATTCTTACCAAATGCTAAAGCTCTATTTCCTGGGATAGTCCATGGTGTTGTTGTCCATATAACTATATTTGATCCCTTTAAGTCGTTGTCACCAGAACTACTAATAAGAAATTTTACATATATTGTATTTGAAGTATGATCTTCATACTCAACCTCGGCATCTGCTAATGCCGTTTTTTCTACAACAGACCATAAAACTGGTTTAGCCCCTTTATACAAACTCTCATCAATTAAAAATTTTCCAAGTTCTCTAACAATTTGGGCTTCTGCTTCATTAGACATTGTAAGATATGGGTTAAACCAATCCCCTTCGACACCTAGCCTCCTAAACTCTTTCCTTTGAATATCTATCCATTTTTCTGCAAATTCTCTACATTCTTGTCTGAACTGTACAACAGGTATATCATCTTTATTTTTACCTTTTTTTCTATAAGTCTCCTCAATTTTCCATTCTATAGGAAGTCCATGACAGTCCCATCCTGGAACATATATTGAATCTTTCCCAGCCATTTGCTGTGTCCTTACAATTACATCTTTTAATATTTTATTTAAAGCAGTTCCCATATGAATATGTCCATTTGCATACGGAGGTCCATCATGAAGAACAAATTTTTCTCTGCCTTTTGATTTTTCTCTTAATTTATAAAATATTCTTTCTTTGTCCCATTGCTCAAGGATCTTTGGCTCTTTAATAGGTAAATTTCCTCTCATTTCAAAAGAGGATTTAGGTAAAAAAATAGTATCTTTATATTCCATTAAATTTTATGATATTTTTTTGCTTTTATAACGTCTTTTTTAATTTGATTTGTTAGCGATTTAAAGTCCTTAAACTTTTTCTCAGGTCTAATAAATGTTAGAAATTCAACAGTCAATTCTTTACCATAAATATTTTTAGTAAACTCAAAAATATGTGTTTCTAAAAGTAAATTCATTCCTTTTACTGTTGGTCGTTCTCCAAAATTGGCTATTCCTCGATAATATTTGCCCATAAACTTTATCTTTACACAGTAAACACCTTTTTTAGGCAAAATATGATTTCCTGGTTTCATATTTGCAGTGGGGAAATTTATGAGTCGTGCTTTTTGATTACCCTTTATTATTTTACCCTGCATAAACCAATTACGCCCAAGAGACTGTGAAACTTTCTCAAATGATCCTTCATTTATATGTCTTCTAATAGTTGAAGAAGAAAATTTAATATTAGTTTTCTTATTTTTTACATCACCAATAACTGTTAATTTATAACCATATATACGAGATAGTTTTTTTAATAATGTAGTATCCCCTGTCCTATCTTTACCGAATCGAAAATCTCTGCCGACTACTATTTTTTTAATATTTAGTTGTTGAACTAGAATTTTTTCAATAAAACTTTTAGCATCTAAGGTTGATAATCTTTTATTGAATTTATATTCAATATAATTTTCAACACCTAGTAATTTAAGAAAGTTTTTTTTGTCATCATTTGTCATGATATTAAAATTATCATCAGTTCTTTTAAAGTAGGCTTTTGGATGTGGAACAAACGTCAAGATAGCTGATTTTAAGTTATGTGATTGAGAATTGTTTATAATTTTTTTTATCAAATGCTGATGACCCAAATGGATCCCATCAAAATTTCCTATACACAAAGATATATTTTTTATTTTAAAATCTTTTCTAGTATTTAAATTATGTAATTTCACTTCAGTATGCAGGTATATAAATACATCTATAAACTAGATTTAAAAATTGAACTATAAGTACTTATTTAAAATATTTTCTAAATACTCTTGATTTCCTGATCTTGGTTCAGGCTCAATATTATCATCAAGAACTTTTTGATGAATATCATCTAGAGAGGTGTTTTTGTCATGAATAAAATTACCCAGATCCTTATTCCAATCCTCATATCTTTTAATAATATAATCAGACAATTTTTTATCATTAATCATTTTTTCAACTGATAAAAGTGTTCTGGCACATACATCCATACCCCCTATATGTGCATAAAATAAATCCTGAGGATCAATTGATTGTCTGCGTATCTTTGCATCAAAATTTAATCCACCTTTACCAATGCCTCCATTTGAAAAAATAAAATAAAAAGGAATTATTAACTCTAAAACACTATTTGGAAATTGATCAGTATCCCAACCTAGTAATGTATCACCTCTATTAATATCTAAACTACCAAGCGCATTATTTGAAATCGCATATGCAATTTCATGTTCAAAACTATGACCAGATAAAGTTGCGTGATTTGCTTCAATATTTAATTTTATTTCATTTTCCAAACCAGCTTTTCTTAAAAAGGCCAAACACGATGCTGAGTCAAAGTCATATTGATGCTTTGTTGGCTCATGTGGTTTTGGCTCTAGTAAAATTTGACCCTCAAATCCAATCTTATGTTTATAATCTACCACTAACTCTAAAAATCGTTTTAAGTTATCAATTTCTAGCCCCATATTGGTATTAAGAATAGTTTCGTATCCTTCTCTTCCGCCCCATAAAACATAATTGCTACCACCTAATCTTTTGGTTGCATCCATGCAGTCTTTAACTTGAGCTGCCTTATATGCAAATACTTCTGGATCTGGATTTGTGGAAGCACCACTCATATATCTTTTATGAGAAAAGGCATTGGCTGTTCCCCATAATAATTTAACAGCAGACGACTCCATTTTTAATTCTACTAGATCAATAATATGGAAAAAGTTTTTTTGTGTTTCTTTATAACTTGAACCTTCTGGTGAAATATCCCTATCATGAAAACAAAAGAAGGGTGTTTTTATTTTGTTAAAAAAATCAAAAGCATCATCAAGTTTCATTTCAGCCATTTTAAGAGGATCTATTCCAGTCATCCATGGTCTTTCAAATGTTGCACCTCCAAATGGGTCTAGTCCAGGCCAAGTAAATGTGTGCCAATAACAAGTTGCAAAACGAAGATGCTCCTTCATCGTTTTTCCCAAAACTTGTTTATCTTCATCATAATATTTAAAACTCAAAGGATTATCACTATCCGGACCTTCAAATTTTATTTCATCTATATTTTTAAAATAATTACTCATTTTGCTCTCTTTGTGTCCAATATTAACCTTATTTATTTAGATTTTTTTTGTGATTTCATAATAGTTAAAGTTCCAGAAACTACAATAAATACCATACCTAATAATGAAAGATTATCTAAAGTCTCATTAAAAAAAATATTACCTAAAATTGAAGCCCAAATTAATTGTAAGAAAAACAAAGGACTTATAAATCTGGTAAATTTTCCTGAGATATGAAAGATCAAATTAAATAAAAGACTTGCGAAAAAAAGCAAAAATCCACCTGTCAAAATGGCAATCAATTCACTTTCAGTCAATTGTATAGGATCAATAACAGAGAGAATTATACAAAATAGAATTAATGGTAATAAATTATAAAATGCATATCCTAGAGCAGTTGCATTCTTAGAAAACTTACTCACAACCACACTAGTCAATGCATTATAAGCTGCAACTAAGAAAATTAAATAAATGAAAACATTTGTTTGAAACATAGTTGGTTTAGCAATAAGAATTGTTCCAACAAAACCTATTATTAAAATAATCCAATGCTTAAGAGATATAAATTCTTTTTGTAAAATACTTGACCAAATTAAAAGAAAAAAAGGAGTGGTCATAATTATTGGAGTAAAAATATTTAATGGTATTTGTTTTAAAGAATAGTAAATAGTAATGAGAACGGGTATGAATGTAAAACCTCTAAATAAAGGTAAAAAATAATCTTTTTTATTTTCAAAAATTAAATTTTTTTTAACACTTTTTGTAATGACTAAAAAAAAAATAAAAAAAATCATTGGGAGACTTAGCCCTAATGCATAATAGTGATACCAAAATAAATTATTGTTTGATCCTAAAAACTTAGTTGCTGTATCAAATGATGCACCAAAAAATGTTTGAATTATTACTAAAAACATTCCAAAAAAAATAATTTTATTTGATGAAATTAATTTAAACATATAATAAGTTGTTAACTGGGTATCTATTAGAATTTAAACATTTGTATATAAAATAGGAATTAATTATGAAATATTTACACACAATGGTCAGAGTTGAAAATATAGAAAATTCATTAGACTTTTACTGTAATAAGTTAGGTTTAAAAGAAGTAAGAAGAGTCGATCATGAAAAAGGACGTTTTACTTTGATTTTTTTAGGGGCAGAAAATAGTGATGAGCATACAGGTTTATTAGAGTTAACTTATAATTGGGATCCTGAAAAATACACTGGAGGAAGAAATTTTGGCCACTTAGCCTACAGTGTAAAAAATATTTATAATGTATGTGATAAATTATTAAAAAATGGGGTAATAATAAATAGGCCACCAAGAGATGGGCATATGGCTTTTGTAAGATCCCCTGACAATATATCCATTGAAATACTTCAAGAAGGAGAAGCACTACCTATAGAAGAGCCTTGGGCTTCTATGGAAAATATTGGCTCTTGGTAATCCTTAATATGACAAAAAGAAAAAAAATAAACTAGTGCAGATTTAACTCATTTTAGCAATATTTTTATCTCTTCTTCAGTGAATGGTTTTGGTTGTTCACATGAAGATCTCAATTTAATTTCTTTTTTTGATTCAGCCGCAAGAATTGTTGATTCTATTATATCTAACACATGCAAAGCTAATTGATCATTACAGCGATGTTTTCGATTATTTTCAATTGAGTAAATCATTTCGGCTAATCCAATGCCTCTATAATTTGACTGCTTAGGTGCTTCATTGCTACGTCCACTATGATTTATTATATTAGTTTTACCTAAGTATTTGTTTTCAACGGAAAACTCTTTCCATTCAGATCCAAGTTCATGTGAAAGGATGACAGGACCACCAAACATATTTGGATCAGGAACAACTAGGGAGCCGCTTGTTCCATATAATTCCATATGATTTCTTGAATGATTTTGAACATCAAATGAAATAAAACCTTGAACAATTGTTTCATTTTCAAATTCTAGATCAAACATTACTGAAGTTGGTATTTCAACATCAAAAAATTTTCCTTTTTTTGGCCCAACTAAATACTCACGTTGATTAGAAAATAATTTGCCTCTTGCTCTTACATTTTTTGCTGGTCCCAACAAATTAACAAGTGTTGAGAAGAAATAAGGTCCCATATCAATTACAGGGCCACCACCAAATTGAAACCAAGATTCTGGATTAGGATGAAATTCTTGCACTCCAGGAAAAGCAAAAATAAAATTGCCTGTTAAAATTTTACCAATCTCACCTTTGTCGACGAGCTCTCTCGATAATTGACCTCCACCACCTAAGAAAGTGTCTGGCGCATTTCCAAAATAAAGATTATTTTTACTTGCTAATTCTAGAAGATATTTTGCATCATCATACTTAATTGACATTGGTTTTTCACTATAAACATGCTTGCCAGATTCTAAGGCTAGTTTTGAAACTTCAAAATGTGCTTGTGGTATTGTTAAGTTAAGAATTATATCAATATCCTTATCTTTTAGAATTTCATCAACTGATAATGACTTAATTTTATATTGTTCAGCACATTTAATTGAAGCTTCAGGAAATTTATCAGCGCATGCTATAAACTTTATATTATTAAAATAATCCTGTGATCGAAAATATGTTTCAGCAATATTTCCACATCCTATCAGTCCAATATTTTTCATTCTGTTTATATTATTTTAAAATATTTATAGAGAATTTAACTTAAAAATATAGATTTTATTTAGCTTTGTAACCCAAGCCAATATTATTTGTTTTTTTGCTAACATCCATAATTTTTGGATATTCATAATTTAATCCTAAAAGTTGTCGCACTTTTGGATCTGAAGTATTTTTAAACTCATCAGATAAATATGTGACTAAATCTTCAACCGGCTTTATGTACTTAGGAAGAAATTCAATCAATAATGCTGCCCTTTGATGATTTGATTTATTAGGTGAGGCTCCATGCCAGCAATTACCATTAAAGAATACTAAATCTCCAGGATTGGCAATCATTTGTTGTTTATTTGAAAAGTCATCATTTTCATTTGGATAGTGCAATTTTTTTTGTGATCCTGGTATGTAGGCTGTTGCACCTGATTCTGCTGAACAAATATCAAGAGGTATAGTTGCCTGACAGTTTTGAGCAAATGAACTATTAAGACCCATAGGAAAAGTCTCGATATTATAAAAATCCCAATATGGATAATCTAAATGAAGTTCTTGTCCTGGAGATCCTGGAAGCAATCTACTTGCGCAGTAAGATCCACAAAAAAATTGTGAGCCTAATAGTTTAGACATTAAACTAAAAACAATATCCTCTGTAATTAATTTACTAAAAACCTCTCCTTTACCAAATAAATTCCATACCCTTTGCTGAAGTTGAATCTTACCAGATGCTTCAGCCTCAGCATTAAAGTGAGACTCTTTTTGTTCTTGTGTATCTGCAAAATGATTAACAATCTCTCTTGCTTCTTTGATATCTTTTAAATGATAAAGATTTTCAATAACTATAACTCCAGATCCGTGCATTAATTCATTTAATGCTTTATTAATATTGAAGGTTTCTCTCGAGAATTTCAGCATAGGCAAATTTTAAATGAAAAAAAATAAAAAAAAATAAAAAAAAATTATAATTCTAATTCTTTGGCTAAATCACCTATTTCTGCACCACCAGCCATCAATCTTTTAACATCTTGACCACCAAGTTCAGAGGATAATCCTGAGCCAATTACTTCTCCTAAACTTAAAAAAGTATATCGATCAGCTATTAAGCGAGCATGTATTTCATTGTGTGTGATTAATATGATTGCAATATTTCCAAGACGTTGAACTTTTTTTATCGTTTTTAAAACTTCCATTTGCTGCTTTTGACCTAATGCTGATGTAGGCTCATCTAATATTAATATTTTAGCACCAAAATAAATTGCTCTCGCAATAGCTAGAGTTTGTCTCTGCCCTCCAGACATTGTTCCTACTGGTTGATTTGGGTTTGCTATATTAATCCCAATTTTTGACATTTCTTCGATTGTAATTCTATCCATTTCATTCATCTGCATTAATCCAAAAGGACCTGGACCTTTTTTAATTTCCCTTCCAAGAAAAAAATTTCTAGTAACTGATGTAAGAGCGTTTAGAGCCAAGTCTTGATAAACTGTTCCTATACCAGCATCAGATGCTTGCCTTGGTGAGGAGAAATTTACTATTTCTCCATCAACTTTTATCTCTCCGCTAGTCATTGGATGCACTCCTGATAACACTTTTATCAGAGTTGATTTTCCAGCTCCATTATCACCTAAAAGAGCATGAACCTCGCCAGGAAATACATCTAAAGACACACCATTCAAAGCTGTAAAGGATCCAAATTTTTTAACTAAATCTTTGATTTCTATTAAAGGTTTTCTATCCATTAGATACTACCTATTATTCGTTTTCTAATATTCTCATTTGTTAGAGCAGCAGCAACAAGAACTGCACCAAGGAATACTCTATAGAATGATCCATCAATACCAGGAATATAAAAGAAAGCTTCTTTTGCAATACCAAAAATAATTGTACCAAGAATAATTCCAAGTATAGTTCCAAAACCTCCCGTAAGAACTACACCTCCTATAACTGCAGCAGCAATTGCTTCCAACTCTTTTAAATTCCCTTTTGCTGTGTCTGCTGTATTCACCTCAAATACCTGGCATGCTGCAAACATGGTTGCACAAAAAGCTGTAAACATAAATAAAGAAATCTTTACTTTATTTGTTGGAACACCATTTGCTTGAGCTGCACTAAGATTTCCACCAGTTGAATAAATCCAGTTTCCAGCTTGAGTTCTGCTTAAAACAAAGTAGCAAATTAAAGCAAGGAGTAACCAAATCATTAAACATGAATACATTCCTTTGGCAAACATATTTCCATAATTATTTACATTCCAATCAGCTGAGAAATATAACCAGTCAAATACTGGCTCCATAATGTCTCCTCCAAAAAAATTTGCTACGGGTCTAGCAGTAACTATAGTATCAATGTAAGCTTTAGCTATATCTATATCAGTTACTACTTTTGCTGCAACTTCAGGAACCTCAACCCCAGCTTCAATTTTTTTTGTTAAAATTTCAACCATTGATTCATTCCCTGACTTTTTTGCGCCAGCTAAAGATTTTTCCAATGTTGCAATCATTTTTTGTGAATTGGAAGCAGTTTTATAAGCTGCAACTTTTTCATTAATATAAGTTAGTTGTTCAGTTAATTTTGTAACTGTACTTGCTGGTACAGTGCTTAGAATTTCTAATAGTTGATCATTTGGGAGAGATTTAGCAGCTGATCTTTCAATTTCTCCATGACCTGGAACATTAATAATATTCTTTATATCTGGTAACTCTGTTACTGTTGTTGATCCTGCAGTTTGATCAGGAGCTCTATTAAATGCTCTATAAGATACTTCTGTCACACCTCTTAAAAAGAATAATCCACCAAGTGTTACTATGAAAGAAGCAATTCCGCTTTTAACAATTAGCCAACCCTGAAACCATCCAAAAGATAAAGTAAAACATAATGTAATCAACAAAGCTGTTAATGGTGAGACATCTGTAATTTCAAACAATTTTAAACCTTCAAAATGAAAACCTCCATCAAAAGATATATAAGGAATAACAACTGCAAAGCCCCATTTTAATATCATGGCCATACAGCCACCAGCAAAACCAATCATTGAGCCAACAGATAAATCAAATTCACCTGCTATAATCAATAAGCCAGCACCAAGTGCGACGATACCTAATTGTGCAATTACTCTGAAATTATTTCTAATTCCGAGCGCATTGAATCCCTCACCAGAAAATGGATTAAAAGAAAATTGTCCTTCTGGAATAGAAAAATATCCCAACATACAAAATAGTAAAACCATAACTCCAAATGGTCCAATTTCTGGACGTGAGGTAATTGCAGAATACCATTTTTTTTGGTCTTGTCTGTCAGACTCTTGTCTTGGTTGATTTGTTGTTGATGTGTTCATTATTAAATAAAAAAAAGGGCCGATAAATCGGCCCTTAAACTATTAAACTATCTGTCAATTCCTGCAAGTGCAGCAACTGAAGAAGCGTTAGACTTATCAACGAAGCCTGGTCCTGATGGGATGTTAGCTCCTGGAAGAAGTCCAGCACTGTTATTGTACAGGTGTAATACGATAATTGGCATATAACCTTGTAATCTTTGTTGTTGGTCAATAGTGAAAGACACTCTGCCAGCATTGATTAAGTCCATAACTGCAGGGCTTAAATCAAAACAAGCATGGTGAACTGTCATACCAAGATCAGCAACAGCTTTATCAACAGCTTCACAAACATGTGGTCCTACTGAAAGAATAGCGTCAACATCACTGTTTGCTTGTAATGCAGCAGTAGCACGAGTTTGAATAGTAGCAGGATCTGAAGTAGTGTCAGTAAATTCCATAGGAACTGCTTCGCCGTAACCTTCACATCTATCTACAAGAGCTGTATTGTATGCTTCTTGAATCATACAAAGTGCTTTAGTTGCACCTTCAGCTTTTGCTCTTTCACCAGCTTTTTGTCCAGCAAGATACTCAGGCTGACCAACGTGCATAAGTGCACCAAGTGCAGCAGAGTTTTCTAGACCAGAGTTCATAGTTATAACTGGAACACCAGCAGCAACGGCAGCTTTAATAGCAGGGCCTAATGCGTCTGGATCTGGAAGAGAGATTACCATACCATCAGGTTGTGTAGCTGCAGCAGCTTGGATTGAGCTTGCCATATCAGCCATGTCAGCAGATGGATTGTAAATATATTCAAAGTCAGCGCCGATTGCACGAGCTGCATCTTCACCACCTTTTTGAACTACTGGCCAAAAAGGATCTTTACCTTCACCGTGAGTTACCATTACGTATCTCTCAGCAAATGCAGAGCTAGTAATAAAAACTAGAGCTGCGATTGAAATTAGAAATTTTTTCATATTTCCTCCTCTTAAAAGTTAAATTATTAATAATTAACACTTAACTAATATTCAGGAGTTAGCGGAAATCAATAGTAAAATATAATATGTTGTTAATTAATAAAACGTTTTACTCTTATTTCGTAATTCTTACTAAATTAAGATAATATTAAAATTTTTAAAATTAAGTTTTCTAAGTTTTTTGGGGAAAAAATAAAAAACTTACTGATAAAAATTTGATTTTATCAAAAATAAAAAGTAAGATGTGTCAATATGAAACAAAAATTTGGAGCGGGAATTTGGCACTTTGCCACATATGTAGATCGATATGCTACCGATGGATATGGTGAACCTAGATCTGTGTTAGATGCCATTTCCCTTGCTGGCAAAGTTACAGATCTCTCAGTTGTTGACATTAACTTCCCTTATTTTGGAGGACAATTCTCTAATGAAGAGATTAAACAGGCATTAGATAAAGAAAATTTAGGTGTAATTGGGATTACGCCAGAAATTTATACTAAAGAATTTAGAAAAGGTGCATTTACAAATCCAGATATTGGTATTCGTAACAGAGCTCATGAATTAATAACTGAAGCATGTGACGCTGTAAGATTTTTTAATGCCGCTTATGTTAAACTTTGGCCAGGACAAGATGGTTGGGATTATCCATTTCAAGTAGATCATGGTACTCTGTGGAAAAATTCAATGGATGGTGTTGGGCGATTAGCCAGTGAAAACCCAGATCTTAAATTTGTCATCGAATACAAACCAAGAGAACCAAGAATAAAAATGAGCTATGACTCAGTTGCCAGAACATTGCTTGGAATTGAAAAAATAGGGTTACCAAACATCGGGATACTTTTAGATTTTGGTCATGCAATTTATGGTGGAGAGTCAGCTGCTGACTCAGCACAACTTGCAATTGATTATGGTCGATTATTTGGAATGGATGTAAATGATAATTATAGATCATGGGATGATGATCTAATTGCGGGTAGCTTGCATCCAATTGAAATTTTCGAGTTTTTTTATGTCCTTAAAAAAAATAATTGGGAAGGAGTTTGGCAACTTGATCAGTTTCCTTTTCGAGAAGACAGTGTTGAAATGGCTAATCAAGCAATAGATTTTCTAAAATCGATTGAAAAAGCTTTGGATGATTTAGATATGAAAGCTCTTCAAGAAGCCCAATCAAATCATGATGCAATGAAAGCTTTAAAAATTGCACAGAAATCACTTTATAAATTTTTATAAAAAATTAAATATAAAATTTTTTTAGAATATATTTCCAGTTTTTATAGCTATCAGCCATTTTCTTATTTTTGACTGGGGAAAAAACTAGGTATTTTTGTCTAAGTTTTTTCATATCTTTGAAATTGGTAATTATATTCATTCCTAACAATCCCATCATTAATGCTCCATATGAAGACATATCTTGATAATTTGTTACATGAATTTTTTTTTGTAAAGTATTACAAAGTAATTGCATAAATGATGTATTTGAAACGATGCCACCATCAATATAAATATCATTATAGTTAATTTTATTATTTTTTTCCAAATCATCCAAATAATCTTTTATCTGAAATGCTATAGATTCAAGAGCAGCTCTTACAATATGATTTTTATTAATTGATGGTGTTAATCCATATATTATTGCTTTACTATCAGGTATCCAATGCGGTGAACTTAAACCAACGAATGCAGGCACAAAGACAACACCTTGTGAGTCTTTTGTTTGATTTAAAATTTGATTTGTTTCTCTCGCAGAATTTATAATTTTTAAGTTATATTTTAACCAACTAATAGTAGCGCCAGCATAATTAATTAAACATTCATATGAATATGACGGCTTATTATTATGCACATACGATAAAGTAGTAATAATTTTTTTTTGATTTTTAAAAGACTGACCTATGTTTGTTAAAATTGAAGCTCCTGTTCCAAGTGTAATCTTTGTGTTTCCTCTATTAAAACATTGATTAGCAAATATAGAAGCTTGAGAGTCTCCCATAACACCTACAATAGGAATCTTTTTATTTAAAATGCCATTAATATTTGTGTATCCAAAAATTGATGAACTTTCCTTTACTTCTGGAAGTATTTTTAAATTTAAATTAAATAAATTTAATAACTTTTTGCTCCACTTAAGAGATTTATTGTCAAAAAATAAAGTTCTAGATGCGTTTGTAAAGTCAGTGGTATAAGATTTTTGTTTTGTAAGACGATATATTAAATAAGTATCTATTGTTCCAAAAAGAGCTGAGCCTTTTTTCAATTTTTCTTTAAGCTTATTATTTAAATTTAATAATTGAACAAGTTTTGGAGCTGGAAAATAAGTATCAAGAGTTAAACCTGTGTTTTTTTTTATTAAATTTCTATTTAATTTTGATTTATTAATTTTATTGCATACATTTTGTCCCCTTCTACATTGCCAAACAATAGCATTGTGAAGAGGCTTCCCAGATATAGTATCAAATATTACAAAAGTTTCTCTTTGATTAGTAATACTAAGGAATAAGTTGTTAGTATATCTAATTTTTTTTGATATTTTTTTAACTAGGAAAAGAACATTTTTAAAAATTTCATTAGCATCATGTTCTACATAACCTGATCCTTTTTGAATTTGTTTGTGAGGTTTATCAAATTTATTAAGTAACTTTAGATTTTTATCATACAAAAAAATAGTTGTTGATGAAGTACTTTGATCTATTGAAATATACATTTACTTTAAAATGTCTTCAGCTATTTCTGCTAATTTTTTTGGTGACATATTATAATGATCTAAGACATCTGATTGAGAGCCATTAGTCATATATTCATCAGGAAATCCTAAAATCTTAAATGCAATGTTAATATTAGATTGAGAAATTATACTTGCACATTTTTCACCCAATCCCCCATTCTCACTATGTTCCTCAACAGTAATTGCTGCTTTAACTTTTGATAAGCAATCTAAAAAAAGATCATTATCAAATGGCTTGATTGTATGCATATTTATGATTGAACAACTAATATTTTTTTTATGCAAAATTTCTGCAGCTAGTAAAGCTCTCTGGGCTGTTTCACCAGTTGTGATAAACATAACATCACTACCTTCTCTAATTTTTACACCTTTTCCAATTTTAAAATTATCATCTTCATCGTGAATTTTAAGCATTGGTTTTTTTCCAAAACGAATAAATAATGGACTTTTATAATTAACAGCTTCTTTTATTGCTTCTCTTGTTTCAAAATTATCTGATGGAACTACGATATTAATATTATTTATAGTTCTTAAGACGGCTAAATCATGAATCGAATGGTGCGTTGATCCTAATTGTCCATAACTAACACCAGCACTTATTCCTACAAGAGTTACTGGATGATTTGAGTAAGCTATATCATTCTTAATTTGTTCCAATGATCTAGCTGTTAAAAAACTGGATGGAGAAACTCCAAAAACTTTTTTTCCAACAGCTGATAAACCAGCACAAATACCAACTAAATTTTGTTCAGCTATACCTACTTCTATTATTTGATCAGGGAGTTCTTTTCCAAATTGAGTTAGTTTACCTGATCCCCTTGAGTCACTTGTTACAACTATAATTTCTTTATCTTTCTTTGCTAAATCCAATAAAGTTTCGGCAAAAACTTCTAAATTTGCTTTTTCAATCATTCAAAATTCTCTAGCTGTTTGTTTAATTCTTGAATAGCTTTATTATATTCTTCCTCAGAAGGAAGTTTATGATGCCAAACTACCTGATTTTCAATAAAACTTATGCCCTTTCCTTTAATTGTATTAGCAATTATTAAATTTGGCTGATTATTCTCAAAAGGTATTTTTTTAAATATTTCATCAAGTTCACTGACAGAATTGCCATTAACTTGTTTTACACATAATCCAAAGGATTGAAATTTGTCTAAGAGAGGTTCAATGGGATTTACTTCTTCAGTCTTTCCTGTAATTTGCAATCCATTTCTATCAATAATGATAACCAAATTGTCTAACTTGTATTTACTAGCTGAAAGTAAACTTTCCCAGATAGAACCCTCACTTAATTCACCATCTCCTAATAGTGTGAAAACTTTATATGGTTTATTATCTAATTTAAATCCAATAGCCATTCCGACTGCAACTGATAGGCCATGACCTAACGCACCAGTGTTGTGTTCAATTCCTGGAACTTTTCTTGTTGGATGTCCTATAAAGTGAGAATTAAATTTATTTAGTGAATCCAAATCCTCTCTTGTAAAGAAATTTTGATCACAAAGCACAGTGTACAATGCCTCTACAGTGTGACCTTTGCTCTGAACATATCTATTTCTATCTGTAGAACTAAAATTTTTAGGATTAATTTGTAAAACATTATTATATAGGACATTTAGTATATCTATGCACGATAAACTACCAGCAGTATGGCCAGCACCACCATTATAAATAATATCTAATATAGTTTTTCTATATTCTATAGACTTCAGTTCTAATTCTTTATGATCCATTAATTCTTAGAACTTAAGATATCCGAATTTAAAAAACAAGCGAATAAAAATTCGCTTGTTTATAAGAGTTTAGTTTAAATTTTATTAAAAGTCACAACGGAATACACCGCATTTTGCAACATTTGAGCCATCAACTAATAAACAATCAATTGATGCTTTTTCAACTGCAGGCGCTTTACCTGTAGTTACTTCATCATGTGCCATTCTAACTGCCATTTCAGAGAAATTTGCAATAGGTTGCAATACAGTATGATTAATATCACCTGCTACAATTGCATCCATAACTTCTCTACTTCCATCAAAACCAGCTACTATAACATCATTCATGCCAGCAGCTTTTAATGCAGCAGAAGCTCCAAGTGCCATTGTATCATTTCCAGCAATAACACCTTTTACATTTGGATGAGCTTGAATTAATTTTTCCATTACATCAAATGCTTCTGATTGACTCCAGTTTGCAGATTGTGCTGCAACTTTTACCATATCAGGATAATCAGCAATTACATCATTATAACCACTTGATCTAATACCTGCATTTGTATCAGTTTCTTTACCAATAAGTTCGATGAATTCACCACTCTCACCCATTGCTTCGACAAAAGCTTCTCCACCAAGAACTGCGCCTTGATAGTTGTTAGCAACTAATTGTGCAGATGCTATACCTGTAGCATTAATTTCTCTATCAATTAAGTAAACAGGAATTCCTGCATCTTTAGATTTTTGAACAGCAGCAATAGAAGCATCAGCTCCAGCGTTGTCTAATATAATAAATTTAGCGCCTTTGGAAATACAAACATCTACATGTTCATCTTGTACTTTTGCATCATCTCCGTGATCTAATGAAAGCACATCATAACCTAGAGCTTTCCCAGTCTCCTCCGCAATATCTGCCTCTGCTTTAAAGAAAGGATTATCATGTGCTGGTGTAATTACGCACATCAAATCTGCTAAAGCTTGAACAGAAAACAAAAGAGTAAAAGAAAAGATTATTGTTTTTAAAAATTTCATAATTCCTCCTAATTATAAATTTATAATAAAAATTAGGTTAATAGATAACTACAAAAAAATATAGAACAATTTTTAAAAAAAATTATAATTTTTGCTAAAAAAATGGCAGAATTATTAATCTTTTGAGATAAATCTTGTTTGAAGCTGATCTATCATGACTGCCAAAACTATAATTGTGCCCATAATTACTCTTTGCCAAAAAGAGCTGACTCCTTCTAAAATCATTCCATTACTTAATACGCCAATTACAAATGCTCCAATTATTGTTCCGCCAACAGAACCTCTGCCACCCATTAGTGATGTGCCACCCAAGACAACTGCAGCGATAGCATTCAATTCCCAAGTTGTTCCAGTTGCAGGATGTGAAGATATTAATTGTGATGTAACGATGACTCCAACAACTCCTGCACATAATCCAGATATACCATAAGTAAGTAACGTAACTGCATTAACATTAACTCCAGATAAGTGAGCTGCTTTTGTGTTACCACCAATAGCATAAATATGTCTACCAAATTTTGTTTTTGTTGTTAAGAAAACTGCTAGCAGGGCAAGTAACAACATTACCCAAATTGTATACGGTAAAGATAAAAATGTACCAGATCCAATATTGGGGAAACCGGTATTGTTTAATTCCTCCTTACCAATTAAATTTGGAAATGTTGCTCCATCATTAATTAAAAGTGCAAAACCCCTAGCAACATAAAGCATTCCCAAAGTTGCGATAAAAGGTGCCACACTAAATCTTGTGATTATAAAGCCATTCACACATCCAAATAAAAAACCTACAATTATACTTATTATGACTATTACCCAAATTTCAAAATAAATAACTATATTTAAAAACTGTATTACTAATCCCTTGTCAATTAACATCCCTGCAATCATTCCACATAATCCAACTATAGATCCAACAGAAAGATCAATTCCTGATGTTAAGATTACAAAAGTCATACCAATTGCTAAAATTGCATTAATAGCAACATGTTTTGTTAGTATAATAAGATTTGTAGATGATAAGAAAGCATCAGCAGTGAATGCAAAAAATGAAAAAATAAATATTAATGCTATGAATGCTCTTAATTTAAATAAAGCTGCTTTTATTGTCATGCCTTTCATAATTTTATCCTTGTGAATATTTAACTAAATTGTCTTCAGTAATTTCACCACCCATTAATTCTTTATTTATCTTACCTTTTGCTAAAACAATAACCCTGTCTGCAACAGCTAAAACTTCCTTTATTTCTGAAGAAACAAATATTATGGACAAACCTTTTTCTGCTAGTTTTTTCATAATGTAAAAAATTTCTTGTTTTGCTCCAATATCTATACCTCTTGTTGGTTCATCCAACATTAATAATCTTGGTTCTGTTTCAAGAGATTTAGCAATAACTACTTTTTGCTGATTACCTCCACTAAGTGAGGTAATTACATTATTATAATTTGAAACCTTGATTCCTAAATAATCTATTGCCTTAGTAACTATTTTTTTTTCTAAATTGGTATTGAGATAAAAATCTTTGATTCTTCTAGATATCTTTGACAATAAAGTATTTGATAATATAGAAAGTGACTGAACAAGGCCTTGACCTTGACGATCCTCAGGCACTAAAACAATTCCATCCTTAATTCTTTTAGAAATACTAGAAGGTTTTAAAATCTCATTTTGAAGATATATTTCTCCTTTAAAATCTTTATTTAATCCCATTATTATCTCCAATAGCTCTGTCCTTCCACTTCCCATCAAACCATAAATACTTAAAATTTCTCCTGAACTTGAATTAAAATTAATATTTTCTAAAATATATTCTTCAGACTCTTTTTTCTTTAAGCTTATTGATTTTAATTCAATTATTTTTGGACCTGTTTCAACTTTTTTTGTATTGACAGCTTCAAAACTTTTCATGCCGACCATATTTTCTGTTATCCAAGGTATATCTATTTTATTTATTAACTCTTCACAAATAAACTTACTATCTCTTAAAATTGTAATTACATCACCAATTTGCATTATTTCTTCTAGTTTATGTGATATATAAATTATTGTTACTTCTTGTTTTTTTAATTCTGCAATTACATCAAACATAACAGATACTTCTTTTTTACTTAATGCTGAGCTTGGTTCATCCATAATTAATATTTTTGTTTTTTTTGCTAATGCTTTTGCAATTTCAATTATTTGTTGTTGTCCAATTCTTAAACTCTCAACTGAAGTTTTTGCATTTATGTCTTGATTAAGTTTTGCCAAAAGCTCGTTGGTAATTTTAATTTGTTTAGATGTGTCAATTATTTTATAGCTATCTAAAATTTCATGACCCATAAATATATTTTCATGTACAGTTAAATTAGGAAATAAATTTAATTCTTGATGTATAATTCCAATAGAATTATTTTCAGCATCATTTGTCGAAAAAATTTCTAATTTTTCACCATTTAAATATATTTCACCTGATGTTTGTCTTTCTACGCCTGAAAGTATTTTCATTAGTGTGGATTTACCAGCACCATTCTCACCAACCAATACATTTACTTTTCCCTTATATACATTAAAACTAACATCATCTAACGCTACTACACCTGGATATTGTTTACTTATATTTTTTGCCTCTAAAATCTTTTCCATAATTTAGTTTCCCAAATCAAGCATTGTAGGAGTTATAAAAATTTTATCATTTCTATCGAATGTAATTGCTCCCTCAAAACTAATTTTTTTTCCAACAATATTATTTAAATTTAAAGGGCCGATTATTTCATTCATTACCCTAGTTTTTATTATTCTTGAAACACCAGCAAAATCTAATTGATTAACAAAATCATTAAATTTTATAAACTTTACTGCATCCCTAATTGAGTCTTTTTTTATAACAGGACCAATTGTTATAAAAATTTTAGCATCATAATCTTTACTCAGTTTTAATTCAATAGTACCAACTCTTGATTCTTTATTAAGCCCAATTATTTCTGCTTTACCGTTAACCATAAAACTATAACTTCCTGTGCCAGACCGATGACCATATTTTTCTTCTGCTAATTCTTTATTACTAAACAACTCATCTAACATAAATGTTATTTCTTCACTGTCATTACTTATAGTTGGAATAATTTTTGAATACCAAATTTCTTCTACGTATGAAACTGGATCAAATCCCTTTTTGATTAACTCATCCTCAGCAACTGTTCTAACTACTGATGCAAAAAAATAGGAATAAAAACAAAATAGTAAAAACAATAAAGTTAAAGAGAAAAATGCTAGATTATTTAGAATAACTTTTTTTATCATCTAAAAAATATTACAACCTTATTAATTTAATTTAAACAACTTTTAATTAAATAATTTTAAGGTAAATTATACTCCTTTTCTTTGATTGTGCTTACCTTGCAAATGTTCATTTAATGCAGTTTTTTTATTATCTGTGTCAGCATTCATTAAAGTTGGACTTTCCCAGAATGCTGTTCCATCTAGCCATTCATAGCCATGGGTTTCCATGACAATTACATATGTTTTATTTGAGTCTTTGGCTCTTTTAAAAGCAGCTTCTAGTTCAGATGTCGATTTAACTGTTTCAGCATTAGCGCCCATACTTTTTGCATGGGACTCAAAATCAACAAACTGTAAATTTTTTGCTCTTGCAGCTCTTAGGTTACAAATGTATTCATTGCCTCCTTTTGCAAGCTGAAGTCTGTTAATAACCATATGACCTCCATTATCACAAACGACAATAATGAGTTTTTGGTCATAAAGAACTGAGCTATAAATATCACTATTATGTAAAAGGTAAGAGCCGTCACCAACAAAAACAACTACATCCTGATCAGGTTTAGCCATTTTAATTCCAAGGGCTCCTGAAATTTCATAACCCATGCAACTAAAACCCCATTCAGTTTCAAAAGTATTTAATTGTTTAGGCTTCCAAATTTGAACAACCTCTCCTACCAAACCACCTGCAGCAGTAACAACAATATCTGAAGGATCAGCATTTCTATATACTGCCCCTACTGCATGGGCATATGATGGAAGTTCTTGATTAGTAGGACCGCTTTCTTTTTGCACATAAGTATCCCATTTGTTTCTTTCATCAATTGCTCTTTCATACCATTTAGCAGGTGCTTTCCAATCACCTAGTGCTTCTGATAACTTCATTAAACCAACTTTTGCATCACTGACCAAAGGAGTTGCTCTGTGTTTAGTTGTATCAAATCTTGTTGTGTTGATTGATACTAAATTAAAATCAGGATTTTGAAAATTTGTCCAAGATCCTGTTGTAAAATCTGCCAATTTTGTTCCAATTGCAATAGCAAGATCAGTATCTTTTGATAAATTATTTGATGAACCTTCTCCCAAGCATCCAATCGCACTGATATAGTAAGGATCATCTTGAGTCATACAACCAATTCCCATCACAGTTGATGTAACTGGTATGTTATGTTTTTTTGCAAAATCAGATAATTCTTTTTCTGCCTCCGAGTATAAAACCCCACCACCAGATATTATAATTGGTTGTGTTGATTTTTTTATTGTTTCTGCAGCGGCTTGTACCTGATTGGGATCTGGATAAATTCTTCTTATTTCATGAATTTTTTCTTCAAAAAAAACTTCTGGATATTCAAAAACTTCACCTTGGACATCTTGAGACATCGAAATTGTTGCTGGTCCACAATCTGCAGGATCTAACATTACTTGAATTGCCTGAGGAAGAGAGGATAAAATTTGTTCTGGTCTTGTAATTCGATCAAAATATCTTGAAACAGATTTAAATGCGTCGTTTTGAGTTTCTGTAGGGGAGGTAAAGTTTTCAACCTGTTGTAAAACAGGGTCTGGAAACCTGCTGGAGAAAGTATCACCTGGTATTAGTAATAGAGGCAGTCTATTACTCAAAGCTACTGCAGCCGCTGTAACCATATTTGTAGCTCCTGGACCTACTGATGAAGTTGCTATAAAAATTTGTTTTCGACGCATAGCTCTCGCATAACCAATGCCGGTTAGAGCCATATTTTGCTCATGGTGACCCCTGTAACCTGGTAAATCAGATTGAAATTCTTCCATTGCTTGACCAATACAAGCAACATTACCATGCCCATAAATGCCAAAGGCACCTGGAAATAATGAGACTTTTCTTTCATCAATAATAATTTTTTGAGCAATTAGATATTTAAATAATGCATGAGCACAAGATAATTTTAATGTTTTCATAAGTCTACCATACTATTAGATCATTCATTTTCTTACTACAAAAAAAAATTATTAATAGTTTTTTTTAAATTTAAACTTTATAAATTATTTTTAAAAGAAAAATATTAATATGAAAGTTGCAATTGTTGGAGAAATACACGAATCAGGATGGGAAATACTAAAAAATGAAAATTTTGACATTATAGATGTAAAAAATTTTCATGAAGAAAATTTAATTGAAGAACTCAAAGATGTAGAAGGCATACTTTTAAGAACTTCAAAACTGGAGAAGAATGTATTATTGCACTGCAAAAAGTTAAAAATAATTGCTCGTCATGGTGTAGGCTATGATAATGTTGACCTTGATTATCTAAATCAAAATGGAATAGCGCTAGGAATTACCGGAACTTCAAATTCAGTAACTGTAGCCGAATATGTTATGACAGCTTTTTTATTTCTAGCTAGAAAAACGAAATATGCGGATACTCTTGTTAAAGAAGGTAATTTTAAAAATAAAAAAACGCTTCCAGAATTTTATGAATTATATAAAAAAAATATTTTAATTTGTGGCTTTGGAAGAATTGGTAAAGCTGTTGCCAAAAGATGTTTAGGTTTTGATTCTAATGTATATGTTTTTGATCCCCTTGTAGATAAAAAAGAGATTGAAAAAGCAGGTTGTATTTCTATAGAAAAAAAGGAAGGGATAAAAATTGCAGATTATATAACTCTGCATCTTCCTCTTAATGATAAAACAAAAAATTTCATATCAAAGCAAGAATTTGAATTATGCAAAAATTCAGCAATCATTGTTAATGCTGCACGTGGAGGTATTGTCAATGAAGAAGATCTGGTTGATGCTTTAAAAAATAAAAAAATACAAGCTGTTGCATTAGATGTTTTTGAGCAAGAACCCCCACCTGAAGATCATCCTATTTTTAAATTTGAAAATGTATTATTATCTCCTCATAACTCTGCATTAACTTTAGAATGTAGAAAAAGAATGGCTATTGAGTCATCAGAAACTATAAGTTCGTACTTAAAAGATAAGTCAAATTTAAATTTAAATAATATAATAAATAAAAAATATTTAGAGATTTAAATAAATTTCCCCATCTTCTTCATAGATATCAAAAGTTTTTAATGAGGGAAGCTCAGGATCACTTATAGGATCACCAGATACAATACTAAAAGTATTAGCGCAACTAGCACATTCAAGCTCCTCACCCTCAACATTTGACTCACTTAGAAAAGCTTGATCCTCACAAAAGCAGTGACCCTGAGTAGCAAAAAAACCAGATTCAAGACGAAATATTGCATAATCAATTTCTTCATGTTCAAAATTTTCAACACTTCCAACATCAATGTCATCTTCCTGACCTATGTGAACTGGTTCAATCTCTAAATTCATAAAAAAATTGTAGAATATATTTTAAAAATAATAAATATATATTTTATCTAAATCTTAAATTTTTGCGAGTTAGTTGATTAATTGAAGAGACGCCCATCAACTTCATATCTCGTTCAATTTCATTTTTAAGGTTTGATAAAGTTTTTTCAACTCCTTTTTGGCCCCCAGCAGCTAAAGCATAAAGATACATTCGCCCACCTGAACAAGCTTTTGCGCCAACAGATAATGCTTTTAAAACATGAGTACCTCTTCGAATACCTCCTTCACAAATTACATCAACCTTGTCACCAACAGCATCAACTATTTCAGCAAGTTGATCAAATGGTGACCTAGATCCATCTAATTGTCTTCCTCCATGGTTGGAAACCATGATTGCGGTTGCACCAACATCAACAGCTTTTTTTGCATCATCGACAGACATAATACCTTTTATTGCAAATTGCTTTCCCCATTCTTTATTAATTTTTTCAACACCTTTCCAATCAAGAGAATTATCTAACATTTCAGTAAAATAATCACCAATACTTGTCATCACACTAGTTCCTGCTGCTATATGATTTTTTAAGTTGCTTAACTCCCATTTTGGTTTTGTAAAATAGTTAAAAGCCCATGAAGGATGTGATGCAAAACTAATTAGACTACCCAATGATAATTTCATGGGTATTGTAAAACCTGTTTTTAGATCTCTTTCACGATTACCTCCTACTGCTGTATCTACTGTTACAGCCATAGCCTCAAAATTTGAATTTTTACATCTATCAATTAAATCTTTATTTAAACCCTCGTCTTTGTGCACATATAGTTGAAATAATTTTGGTGTTGAAACTAGAGTTGATATTTCTTCAATACTTGCTGTGCCCAAAGAAGAAATTCCAAACATCGTTCCAAATTTTTCAGCAGCTTTAGCAACTCCCCTTTCTCCTTCATAGTGAAATAATCGTTGTAAAGCAGTTGGGGCACAGTATAGAGGCATATCAATCTTTTGACCCATAACTGTTGTAGACATATCAACTTTATCTACTCCGGATAAAACATTTGGAACTAAATCACAGGAGTCAAATGAGATTGTATTTCTCTTACAAGTGATTTCATCATCTGCAGCTCCATCAATATAATGAAATATGGGACCAGGTAGTTTTCTTTTGGCTAAATTTCTAAAATCTTTAACATTATGACAACTATCTATACCGCCAAACATTATACAGAAATTGTTTTTTGAGTTTGTTCACCCAAGCCTTCAATACCCAGCTTCATTTCATCTCCTGGCTTTAAATATATCTGTGGGCTCATACCCATCCCAACTCCTGGCGGTGTTCCTGTTGAAATAATATCACCAGGTTGCAAAGACATAAATTTACTTAAATAACTCACTAAAAAATTGACACCATAAACCATCGTTTTAGTTGAGCCATTTTGCATACGTTTTCCATTCACATCCAACCACATAGATAGATTTTGAGGATCAGAAATTTCATCCTTAGTTACTAAGTAAGGACCTATAGGGCCAAATGAATCACAGGATTTACCTTTGACCCATTGACCAGAATGCTCTAATTGAAAAGCCCTCTCGCTTATATCGTTTACAACACAATAACCTGCAATATGATTTTGAGATTGTTCTTCAGATATGTATTTAGCTTCTTTTCCAATTATTACCCCTAATTCAACTTCCCAATCTGTTTTTGTTGAATTTTTTGGGATAATAACATTGTCATTGGGCCCAATAATAGCGCTTGTAGCTTTAAAAAATATAATAGGCTCAGGAGGAACTTCCATACCAGTTTCCTCTGCATGATCAGAATAATTTAGTCCAATGCAGATAAATTTTCCAACACTTTTTTTGCAAACACATGGAGCAATACTATCTATACTTTCAACAACTGGTAATTCATTAAAATCAGTATTTTGAACTTCATTAATTTTTTCTACTGTAACATTTTCACTATCCCAATCTTGGACCAAACTAGATGCATCAAGTATTTTATTTTTCTCATCTAATATTCCAGGCTTTACCTTATTGCCAATTCTATATCTTAATGTTTTCATTATAAAGTCCATCCTCCATCAATTAAATTTAATGTTCCTGTTACAAACTCAGATTCATCACTTGCTAAATACATTGCCATGGAAGCAATCTCTTCCGGTTGTGCGAGTCTTCCCATCGCTTGTCTTGCAATAAAATCTTTTCTAGCTTGAACAGGGTCATCTGCCATTTGCACTCTTCCTTCCCAAGACGGTGTTTCAACAGTGCCTGGTAAAATTGCATTACTACGGATTCCGTCTTTAATATAATCAGCTGCAATAGACTTAACAAAACCATTCAGAGCTGCTTTAGTTGTTGCATAGATAAAACGATTAGGAACACCTTTAACACTTGATGCTGCAGATGAAACTATAATAATATTACCTTTTTTTTGCTTTATCATTTTAGGCAACAATGAATGTGACATCAAATAGGCTGAGTAAAGATTGACATTTATTGAACGATTAAATTCCTCAGTATCACAATCTAACAATGCACCATGATGAACAAAACCTACAGCATGAAAAAGAACATCAATTTTATTTATAGAGGAGCAAAATTCTTCAACAGCTAATTTATTAGTACAGTCTAACTTTTGAGTTTTAATTTTCGAATTTATAGAATTTAACTCACTTAATATTTCATTATTAATATCAATTGCAATAACATTGGCCCCATGATTAGCAAAAGCAATTGCTGTAGCTCTCCCAATCCCTTGAGCAGCAGCAGTAACTATAATATTTTTATTTTTTAATCGCATATAATAATTTTCCTTAGGATATAAACTCAGTAACAGATTTTTTTTTCATTTCAATTAAATAAGAATATCTTCCAATAAATCTTGGTTACATTTTTTTTTATGTGCTTTAGAATTTTTATATATAAATTTAATAAAAATTGATAATATTTAGTTTATACTAATACAATGAAAATTCTTTTAACAGGTGGCGCAGGATACATAGGTAGTCATGTTTTGTTATCAGCTTTAGAAAAAAATCATGAAGTTATAATAATTGATGATCTCTCAACAGGAAATATAAACTTAATACCTGGTAATGCTAAATTAATAAGATGTAATATCAATGACAGAGAAACAATATCTAATTTATTAAAAGGTGAAAAGTTTGACTTACTACTTCATTTTGCTGGTTTCATAAAAGTAGAAGAGTCAGTTAGTAATCCAAATAAATATTTTAAAAATAATACATATAATGCAATTAGTCTCTTTGAAAATTGTTATGAAAATAATTTATCTAATGTAATTTTCTCATCAACTGCCGCTGCATATGGTAATCCAGTTAATAAGAACTCTATTACAGAAAGTACAAATTTGAATCCTCTAAATCCTTATGGTGAGTCAAAGGTAAAGACAGAGAAATATTTATTAGAAAATAAAGAAAAGTTTAACTCAATAATACTTCGATACTTTAACGTTGCTGGCGCTGATCCAAAATTAAGATCAGGCTTAATTTCAGATGAACCTACTCACTTAATTAAAATTCTGAGTGAAGTTGTTACTGGGAAGAGATCAAAAATAGCAGTCTATGGAAATGATTACAATACTCCTGACGGAACAGCTATAAGAGATTATATTCATGTTAGTGATTTAGCTGATATACATTTAAAGGCAGCAGATTATTTATTAGAAAATAAAAATACTGAGATTTTTAATTGTGGATATGGATTTGGATATTCTGTTTTAGATGTTATTAATGCTGCTAATAAATTATATAATAACTGCATAAAATTTGATTTTCTTGATAGAAGGCTTGGGGACTCAGAACAATTAATTGCTAATGTCGATAAATTGTACGAACACATCAAATGGAAACCAAAATTTAATGATTTAAATAAAATAATTAAAACCTCAGTTGAATGGGAAAAAAAAATTAATGAAAAAAATTTTTAAAAAAGAATTTAAAAGAAACGATCTTCGAAATCTTTTTTTATATGGATATAAAGAACATCTGGAAAAGGCTTCTAAAGAGTTAGAAATTACCACTCAACCTACTCCTCATATGCGTTGGAATCCATCAAGACAAGAATGGGTAACATATTCAGCAACTAGAAAAGTAAGAACCTCATTTCCTCCACAAGAGTATTGTCCATTATGTCCAGGTGCAGAATTGAATTTTCCAACTGAAATCCCTTTCAAAAATTTTGAAATTGCAATCTTTCCTAATAGATGGGCAAGTTTTAATAAAAACAATAAACAAATGTCGATTGAAGGATTGAAGTCACAACCATCAAATGGAGAATGTGAGGTTGTTGTTTATTCTCCTAATCATAAAGATACTATAGCTCAAATGTCAATTGAAAGGATAGAGCTCTTGTTTAATGCCTGGTCTGACAGATACATAAATTTAATGAAAAGAGATGATATAAAGTATGTGTTGCCTTTTGAAAATAGAGGGGTTGAATGCGGGGTTACTCTACATCATCCTCATGGACAAATTTATGCTTTCCCTTTTATACCTCCAGTTATTCAAAAAGAAATAGAGGCATTTAGAAAAGAAAATTTTATAGAAAAATTAATGAAAAATTTAGAACAAAACTATTATGTTTTTCAAGATGATTATGTGATCGCAGCTATTCCACCTTTTGCTAGATATGCGTATGAAGTATGGATCATTCCTAAAAGAAGACTTGCGGGGCCTTGGCAGTTTAATGACCAAGAATACAATTCTTTTGCTATCGCTCTTCAAAAAGTAGTCAAGGGGTATGACGACTTTTTAGGGAGAAGATGTCCTTATATAATGGGATTACATGCAGCTCCTACGCTTGATGATACTAACTTTCATTTTCATATGGAATTTTATCCTCCTTTAAGGCATGGTGATAAACCAAAAGTATTGGCTGGCTCAGAGTCTATGGCAGGAGTATTTATTATGGATGTTTTGCCAGAAGAAACTGCAGTTGAACTTAGAAAGTTTATGTCATGACATCAGTTGAGGAAAAAATTAAGTATTATAGAGAAAATTTAGAATTATTTGATGATGATATGGATAAATACAAATATCTTCTAGATCAAGCAAAAAATGCTAAGCCATTTCCAGAAGAATTTAGACAAGATAGCTTTAAAGTTGATGGATGCCAAGCGCAAGTCTGGCTTGTTCCATATATGAAAGAGAATAAATTATGTTTTCACTCAGACTCAGATGCATTTATTTCAAAGGGTATGGTAACGATTCTTAGTGAGATTTATGGAGATAGGGAACCAGTTGAAATCGCAAATTCAAACTTTGATCTTTTATCAACCTTAAAACTAGACATCTTGCTGACTCCTGGAAGAAGAAATGGGGTTTATTCAATGTTAATGAAAATTAAAGATTATGGGAAAGTTTATACTCAACCTAAGTAAGTAATCATAAATATTTATTCTATTTTAAATTTTTTCCTATATCAGTTTTTTAATTTATGATTCTAAAGAAAAATATAAAAATTAACGAAAAGCTATACGATTTTATTAATCAAGAAGTTCTAAAAGACATTAAGATTGATAAGAACAAATTTTGGAATGGATTTTCAGATATTGTCGATATTTATTATCCAAAAAATGTATACCTTTTGGAAAAACGAAAAAACTTACAAAATAAAATTAACAAATGGCACAAAGAAAATAAGTCTAAAAATATTGAAATAGAAGAATATAAGAATTTTTTAAAAGATATAGATTACATAGTTAAAGAAGGGCCAAACTTCAAAATTTCAACTTCCAATATAGATGAGGAAATCTCAACAATTTGTGGTCCACAACTAGTTGTGCCCATTACAAATGCAAGATTTGCTATTAATGCAGTTAATGCAAGATGGGGAAGTTTATATGATGCACTTTATGGAACAGATGCAATAGGAGAAGCTCCTAAAGGAGGAGTTTATGACAAAGAAAGAGGAGACAAAGTAGTGAAATTTGCAAAATCACATTTAGATAAATTTGCTCCACTTAAAGAAAGTAATTGGATTGATATTAATAACATACAAATTAAAGATAATAAGGTCGTATTAAGTAATTCAAAAATCGACAATATTGAGTTTGTGAATACTGAACAACTTTTGGGATGGAAAACATCCGAAGACGGAGATTTAACTGAATTAATTTTATCAAAAAATAATCTTCGCTGCAGAATTGTAATTAATAAAAATGATGTTATTGGCAAAAATGATATTGCAAACATATCAGATATATTAATTGAGTCAGCAGTTTCTACTATTCTTGATTGTGAGGATAGTGTAGCAACTGTTGATGCTGAGGATAAAATTTTAGCTTACAGAAACTGGTTAGGCCTTATTAAAGGAAATTTAGAAAGTAATTTTTTAAAAAATAATAAGAATGTTAAAAGAGCACTTAACAAAGATGTAAGTTTTACTGGATTAGATCAAAAAGAAAAAATTTTAAAAGGTCGTTCTCTAATGCTTATTAGAAACGTTGGTCATTTGATGACTACACCTGCTATTTTAAATGAAGATAGCAATGAAATTGGCGAGGGTATTATGGATGCCATTATAACAACACTCATTGCAACTCATGATTTCTCAAAAAAAGATAATAAGAACTCTAATTACAACTCAATTTATATAGTTAAGCCAAAAATGCATGGACCTGAAGAGGTTAAATTTACTGATGAACTTTTCTCTGAAATTGAAAAATTATTAGATTTGCCAAATAGTACAATCAAAATAGGAATCATGGATGAAGAGAGACGAACAAGTATAAACCTAAAAGAATGTATTAGGGCTGCACAATCAAGAGTTGCTTTTATTAACACAGGATTTTTGGATAGAACTGGAGATGAAATCCATACTGGCATGCAGGCTGGTTCTTTCATGAAAAAAGCTGATATGAAAAATGCTCCTTGGATTTCTTCCTATGAGAAGAGAAATGTCAGTATTGGCTTAGAATGTGGACTTAAAGGTAAGGCACAAATTGGCAAAGGAATGTGGGCAATGCCAGATTTAATGGCAGAAATGATGAAACAGAAAATTAATCACCCAAAATCTGGAGCTAATTGTGCATGGGTACCAAGCCCTACGGCAGCAACTCTTCATGCACTTCATTATCATGATGTGAACGTAAAAGAAGTGCAAGAAAAAATTCTAAGTTCTGCATCTTCTGGTGCACTAAATGATTTGTTAACCTTACCCTTGCTTAAAGGAGAAAATCTATCTGATATTGATATTGCTAGAGAAATTGAAAACAATGTTCAAGGTATTTTAGGATATGTTGTCCGGTGGATTGATCAGGGTATAGGTTGTTCAAAAGTTCCTGATATTAATAATATTGGTTTAATGGAAGATAGGGCAACTTGCAGAATTTCATCTCAAGCACTGGCCAATTGGATAGAGCACGGCATTGTATCAAAAGATCAAGTTTTAAAAGCGTTTGATAAAATGGCAAAAGTTGTTGATAAGCAAAACGCAGACGATGAAAAATATATTGATATGAGTAGTAATGAAAATTCTATAGCATTTAAAGCAGCAAAAGAACTTGTTTTTGATGGAATAAACCAACCCTCAGGTTATACAGAGCCAATACTTCACCAAAGAAGATTAGAATTTAAATTGCAAAACAGTTAAGATAAAATATTTATAAAATATGATCGAACAGAAAAAAAATTTTTACATTAATGGACAATGGATAAAGCCATCAAAGCCAAATGACTTTGAAGTTATAGATCCTTCGACTGAAGAAATTTGTGCAATAATTTCACTTGGCTCAGAGAGCGATACTAATGACGCAGTAAACGCAGCTAAAAAATCATTTTTTGCTTGGTGGGATACTTCAAAAGAAAAAAAACTTGAGCTACTAAATAATTTATTAAAGATTTACCAAAAAAGATCTTTAGATATGGCTAAAGCAATTTCTCTTGAAATGGGCGCTCCAAAGGATTGGTCTATTAATGAGCAAAGTCAATCTGGAGAGGATCATATAAAAACTTTTATTAATCAATTTAAAAATTTTGAATTTGAAAATTATTTGGATCAGGAAAAAGGAAATTATATTTCTTATGAGCCCATTGGTGTTTGCGCGCTCATTACGCCGTGGAATTGGCCAATTAACCAAATTGCACTAAAAGTATTGCCTGCACTTGCAGCTGGTTGCACAATGATTCTCAAACCATCTGAAATCGCACCATTGTCTGCAATGTTGTTTGCTGAAATGATACATGAGGCAGGCTTTCCGAAGGGTGTCTTTAATCTAGTTAACGGTGATGGACCTGGTGTGGGAACACAATTATCAAGCCACCCTGATATTGATATGGTATCCTTTACAGGTTCAACACGCGCTGGAAAATTAATTACCAAAAATGCAGCTGATACAATAAAAAGAGTATCCTTGGAGCTTGGAGGTAAAGGAGCGAATATTGTTTTCGCAGATGCTGATGAAAAAGCTGTAAAAAGAGGAGTAAGAAGAGTATTTAATAACTCTGGTCAAAGTTGTAATGCCCCAACACGTCTTCTTGTTGAAAAATCTATTTATGAAAGAGCAGTGAAAGAAGCAATGGAGGTTGCAGAAAAAACAGATGTAGATATTGCAAATAAAGAAGGTCGACATATTGGGCCAGTAGTATCAAAAGTACAGTATGATAAAATTCAAAATTTGATTCATGAAGGTATTAAAGAGGGCGCTAAACTTGTTGCAGGTGGACCTGACAGACCAGCGCATCTAAATAAAGGTTATTTTGTAAAACCAACGGTATTTGCAGATGTAAATAATGAGATGACAATAGCTAAAGAAGAAATCTTTGGACCTGTTGTATCCATAATTCCTTTTTCAACTGAAGAAGAAGCTATTCAAATTTCTAATGATACTGCCTATGGTTTAACAAACTACATACAAACTAAAGATACCAATAAAGCACAACGTGTAGCTAGACAATTACGCTCTGGAATGGTTGAAATTAATGGAGTTGGTTTTGCTGACGGCTCTCCTTTTGGTGGTTACAAACAATCGGGTAATGGTCGTGAAGGTGGTAAATGGGGAATTGAAGAATTTTTAGAAGTAAAATCCATTAGTGGATGGGAATAAATAGACGTTTGTCAAATTTACAAGTAAATAAATTAACACCAAATATTGGTGCAGAAATTATATGTAAAAATGTATTTGAAAATTTATCCCCAAATATTTGCAATGAAATTTATAAATACTTAATTGAAAACAAAGTAATTTTTTTTCGTAATCAGAAAATTTCACCCACTCAACATATAAATTTTGCAAAAAGTTTTGGTGATATAGAACCACCTCACCCAGTTTATCCTCATGTAGATAAATTTCCTGAAATCGTTCTATTAGAAAATGATGACAAAAGACCCCCCGATACAGATGAGTGGCATACTGATCTTACATTTAGACCTAACCCTCCTTTTGCGTCAATTTTGTATAGTAGAATTATTCCACCGTATGGGGGTGATACTCTTTGGACTTGCTTATCATCAATATATGAGGCCCTACCTCTAGAATTGAAAAAATATTTAAAAACTCTGAGAGCAGTGCATGATATGGGCGCCTTTAGAAATAACTTTACGAAAAATCAACCAATTGGAGCTGCGATCAAGCTTAATGAAGGACATCAAAAATTTGGCAGCTCAATCCATCCAATAATAAGAACGCATCCCATAACAAAAAAAAATTACATATATATAAATCCTAGTTTTACTCATCATATTGTTGGTATGAATGCTACAGACTCAAGTAATTTATTAAATTATCTTTTTAATTTTATGAACAAACCAGAATTTCAAATACGCTTTAAATGGAGTAAAAATACTATAGCTATATGGGATAATAGGTGCACGATGCACTATGCTATCGGAGATTATATGCCAAATAAACGTAAAATGCACCGAGTTACTGTATTGAATGATAAACGAGAAAAAAAATGAATTCCATTCAAATTTTAGAAAAACTAATTTCTTTTAATAATTTTAGTTCAAATTCCAATTTAGAGATTATATCCTATTGTTAGAAAATTTATTAGATAAATTAGAAAAAGAGTTATAAAATCTTTAAGACGAAGAGCCCTCAAAACCTTTTAATACATTAACTGTGTTAATGCCTATTTCTTTAATAGCGTATCCACCTTCCATTACAAATAAAGTTGGTAAATTACAAGAAGCTATTTTTTTTCCAACATCAAAAAAATCATCACTTTTCAACTTAAAAAAACTAATGGGATCTTTTTCATATGTATCGACCCCTAAGGAAATTAACAATGCCTCTGGTTGATAAGATTTAATTTTTTCAATGGCATCATCAAGAGCTTTTGTCCATTCACTATAAGGTATTCCAGGCTGCATTGGATAGTTAATATTATAACCTTCCCCTGCCCCGTTACCTTTTTCATTAGCATAACCAAGAAAGTGTGGAAATGCCTCCTTAGGATCGCCATGAATTGACGCAAAGTAAACATCTGATCGATTATAAAATATTGCCTGTGTTCCATTTCCATGATGAAAATCAATGTCTAAAATAAATATTTTGTTTGCACCTTTTTCAAATAACCTCTCTGCAGCAATTGCAATGTTGTTAAAAAAGCAATAACCCCCATATTGATCCCTAGAGGCATGATGACCAGGTGGACGACATAATGCAAATAAGCTTTTTTCATCTGCTAACATATCAGTCGCTGTTAAAACTACTTTTACACCCTCATAGGCACCATCTATTGAGCCTTGACTTATAGATGTTTCATTCGCCAAACAATAATAACCAAGTTTGCCTTCTATATGATTAGGAATTTCAACAGAATTCATTGACCTGCTAGGCCATACCGTTGGAATCGCCTCCCCTTGATATCCTTCTTTTTTCCATTCATTCCAAGCTTGTTCTAAAAATTCAACATAGTTTGAGTCATGAACTTTTTTTACTATTTTTAAATCTTTAGCTTGTGGCTTTAAAACTTCACCTAAGTTTCTTGAACTAATTTCATTTAAAATATATTCCATTCTTTCAGGACATTCATAAGGTTTTATTAGTTGTCCACCAGCAAGTTCAGATTTGGAGTTTTGTTTAATATGTTTTTCAGAATAAATTGTTTTCATGTTTTATATAAACTATTTAAATTTTATTTATTTCCTGGAACACCATAGGAAGGAGCATCTTTCGGATCCATTGCTCTTTGTAAATAATCATTAACTTGTGGTTTATAAATTTTCCAAATTTCAAAGAGTTTGATTATAGGACAATCTTCTGTCCAGTCACATCTTAAATCAATTATAGGCCATGAGACTTGATGACTTATTTTTATTCCTGCTGAATGAATAGGTCCTGCTTCGCCACCAGCATCTAAACCACCTTTTAATCCAGCCAACATTCTATCAGCTAAATGACCTTTTGTTTTTTCAAATATTGATACTACTGATTTAGTAACTTCTTTATTTGCTAATAAGTTTCCAGCAGAAATAATATTATCACCAATAGTCTCGCCCCAAATACCAAGAGAATTGTTACCTGAATGAATTGCTGTGTTACCTTTTGAATCAATTATTAATACCTGTCTATATTCTAAGTGCTTATTTGTTGATTTTATTTTTTCAATAACTTGTGATGATGTTAAGCCTGTCTCAAGAAAATCAAGAGTTTTTTTTCCTAGTGATGGATCTGTTACATTTTGTGTTGAGACAGCTCCTACATTTGATCTTGTGTAAGAACATCTAGCAGCAACAGCGGGAGATGAAGATGTAACTGCTGTACCAAGCATACCAGTTTCTTTGCATCTCGCAACTAATGAAAAAGTCATTCTGGCACTACGGCAGTCGCATCAATTTCAACTAACCATTCAGGTCGTGCAAGTGCAGAGACAACTAATCCTGTTGAAACAGGATAGATCCCTTTTGTGTACTCACCAATCGTTCTGTAAACTGCTTCTCTGTTTTTTATATCAGTAATATAGACAACTATTTTTACTAAATGTTTCATCTCACCACCAGCTTCCTTAATAAGTTGTTCTATATTTTTCATCACCTTGTGTGTTTGTTCAGTAGGATCCTTGCTATCTAAATTTACAGCATCATCCAAATTTTGTGGGCATTGACCTCTAAGCCAAATAGTTTTTCCACCTTTTGTAACTACAGCTTGACATAAATCATTATCTAGATTTTGCTCAGGATAGGTATCCTTAGTATTAAACTTTCTAATTCTCTTATGTTCCATAATTTTAATAAATTCTACCTTTTATTTACCTATTAGCAATATGTTCAACTACATATTTTGCATCTTTCCAAACACCCCAAATAAATGAAGAACCTCGCATTGATAACCAGGGTAAACCTAAAAAATAAATTCCTGGAGTTTTAGCTATCCCATTTTGATGGATTGGTTTACCGTCATCACCAATAACATCAACTTTCATCCAACTGAAATCATGTTTGTACCCTGTGGCCCAAATAACAGATGTGATATCTAATTCTTCTATATTTAATTCTAACAATGGTTTCGTAATACACGAATGTTCAAAAATAATATTTCTTGCCTCTGGTTCTTCAGGAAAAGAAAGATTATTTTTTTTTATATATTCATCCGCTTCATTTAATAAATCTAAATAGTTTTTATCTCCATTTTCTATATTTATTTTTAAATCATTTGAAAAATATAATTTTCCATTCTCATATTTTTTCGTCATACCTAATAAGGTTATTCCGCTATGTGCAAATTTTCTAAAATCAATTGTTTTGCCACCATCATATCCACTTACTGCAATCGTTACATGTTGTGTTCCAGGTTTTGGAGTCTTTGCTTCCCACTTTCCTAAGACACCAAGCCACCACACATTATCCTTACCTCTGTATTTTCTTGGAGGCCTATCATGAGGTCCAATAGAAAAATAAACTTTTTTGTTTGCTTTATTAAGCTCTTCAGCTATTTGAGAACCTGATGAACCTGAGCCAACTACTAAGACGGCACCTTTTTTAAGCTGTTCCGGTTTTTTATAAAATTTTGAGTGCAGCTGTTCAAGATTTGAATGATTAGGAATTATTTTTGGTATCACTGGCACCTGAAATGCTCCTGTAGCAGCAATTACATTTTTAGCTTCATATTCTTCATCAGAAGTTTGAATTAAAAAATTGTCCTTACTGTCCTTGATAACTTCAAATACATTTATGTTTTCAATAATAGGTGCTTTTATTTTTTTTGCAAATTCCTCAAAATATTCAACAACTCTATCTTTAGATACAAAACTATCTTGATTTACGTCAGTAAATTCCAAAGTAGGAAATTTGTCATGCCAGGCAGGTCCATTAGCAACTAATGAATCCCAACGTGAAGTTCTCCAACTCTCAACCATTCTGTGTCTCTCCAAAATTAGATGATCAATTTTATGATTAGATAAATGCTCACTTGCTGCTAACCCCGCTTGACCTGCGCCTATTATCAATGTGTGTATTTTTTTACCCATTTATGAATCGCATAAAAATTAGAATTTGTTAAAAAGTAGAGAACCAAAAAATTTAGAGTTTTTCAACTAAAATCAGAAAAAACTAACTTATTATATAAAATTATTTAGTATGAGGAATTGTATTTAAGGAGGAACTATGAATAATAAATGGACTTGGGTTGTAGCAGCAATAGTTGTTATTGTAATACTTTATTTTGTGTTTTCTTAAAACTTATACCTCTCTTTGATTTAATATCAGAGAGAGGTTTTTTTTAAAATTAATAATAAAAAATAATTTCTGACACGGAAACATCTGAATAAAAGTCTCTACCATAAGCCACAATACCAAATGTTTGGATATCATTTCCATCAAGAACACTGTTAGAAAATCTATGCTTAAATTCATTAAATGGTAAATCTATTATTTTCCATTCCTCATTTGCAATAAAAGTAGCATAATAGAAATCACTGTAAGATTTTGTTTTGCTAGTACGAATAAATATATGATAAGTTTCACCATTTCCCTTAGTATTTAGACGAACACCTCTGATTTCTTTTTCAAGCGCATTGAGGTTTGCAAAAGAAAGTGTAGAGCGTAACTGTATAAATCCCCCATTGTTTTCAGTGCTTACATTACCTATAAGTCTAGCGAAGATATTATATTCATCTTCGTCAAGAAAGGCCTGGCCATTTGAAATGCCGCCCATAGTTCTGTCACTTACATAGCTCCAATATTTAGCACTTTCTTCATTAAAGGAAATGTGTATTTCCTTAGCATTAGCATTTAGTACAAAACAAGTTATTATTAATAAAAAAATAAATCTCATACAATATATATAGTTTAAAACTATACTCCTACCTAATCTTTTTCCATATTAAGAAAATTTTATTCTATCAAATTTAGTTTAGACTCAAACATTTTAGAACTGTTGCGAGGTTATTTTATTAATTAACTAAATTTTTTAAAAACGTTATATACTTTTCTAGTTATTTTATACAACGTGGTATCATAATGTACGTATTTTCTAAAAATTTGACTAGTTATTTGTTCAAAATATTCTCTCAACCACTCTCCTTCTGATCTTAACCTGTACTCTTCTAGATATTTTTTATACTCCTTCTTAGAAAAAACTCTTCCATTATCTGCATATTTTGCAACTATTGGAGTAAAATCTACATCATACAAGGAATTTATACCTTTGCCATGAAATGTTGTTTTCATAAAATTTCCTATAAGTAAATCATCAAAAATTTCATAATTAATTGCTTTCATTAA
>CACJPV010000002.1 GCA_902595425.1 uncultured Alphaproteobacteria bacterium
GCCTGATGCTGTTGTAAGAAAATCTGCTTTTATTGCAAAAGGAGTAATTTTGATGCCATCCTTTGTAAACCTAGGCGCTTATGTTGATGAAGGTTCAATGATTGATACTTGGGCAACCGTTGGTTCGTGCGCACAAATTGGTAAAAATTGCCACATCTCAGGAGGTGCAGGGATTGGAGGAGTGTTAGAACCACTTCAAGCAAATCCGGTTATTATAGAAGACAATTGTTTTATAGGAGCAAGGAGTGAAGTAGCTGAAGGAGTCATCGTTGGAGAGGGTTCAGTTCTATCAATGGGAGTTTTTATTGGCGCTTCAACAAAAATTATTGATAGAGTAAGTGGAGAAATTCATATGGGTAAAGTCCCCCCATATTCTGTTATAGTTCCTGGAACAGTACCTGGAAAGAAGTTGCCTGACAGCTCTGAAGGTCCAGGATTATACTGCGCAGTTATAGTAAAAAGAGTCGATGAAAGAACAAGATCTAAGACCTCAATTAATGATCTACTTCGTGATTAATGACTGAAATCAATTTCAACGCTATTAAACTTACGCAAGCATTAGTTAAATGTCGAAGCATTACACCAGAAGATGACGGAGCATTACTTTTAGTCCAAGATCATTTGAACTCTCTAGGTTTTAAGTGCACACCCTTATCATTTTCTGGAAATGGATCTTATGAAGTAAAAAATTTATTTGCAACTATTGGGAGTGAGGGTCCTCATTTAGCTTTTGCTGGTCACACAGATGTGGTTCCTCCAGGTAATGAAAGCTCATGGAAACATCCTCCTTTTGGAGCAATTATAGAAAATGATAAACTGTTTGGACGAGGGACAGAAGATATGAAAAGTAATATTGCATGCTTCATATCAGCTGCCGAACAATTTTTGAAAAATAATGGAGGAAACTTTGGTGGCAAGTTATCATTTATAATAACAGGTGATGAAGAAGGAGAAGCTATCAATGGAACGCCGCAAATTATGGAGTGGACAAAACAACATAATATTAAAATTGACCATTGTTTAGTTGGTGAGCCTACTTCAAACTCTAGTATAGGAGATAAGGTTAAAATAGGTAGACGAGGATCTATTAATTTTTTTTTAACAGTAAAAGGTATCCAAGGCCATACAGCTAATGGTCACAGAGCTGAGAATCCTGTACATTATTTAACTAAACTCTTATCAAATATTTTAGATAAACCTCTCGATGAAGGTAACGAGTTTTTTTTACCAACCAGTATACAAATTCCAACTTTTGATGTTGGTAATACTGCGCACAACGTAATTCCAGAGTTTGCAAAAGCTACAATAAATATTCGTTTCAACAATCTGCATACAGCAGAGACTCTTATTGAATGGATTAATGATAAAATAGACTCTGTTTTTACTAAAAAGATAAAAGCTACTTGTAAAGTGCGCCAAGAAATTAGTGCACGATCATTTTTAAATAAACCAGGTGAATTAAGTAAAATTATATCTAAATCAATTTCACAAGCTACTGGGAGAAATGAAGACCCAGTGCTTGCTACTGATGGAGGTACATCCGATGCACGATTTATTAAAAATTATTGTGAAGTTATTGAGCTTGGTATTAGGAATCAAACCTTACATCAAATTGATGAGTATGTTTATTTGGATGATCTAAATGAATTGACAAAAATATATTATCAAATTTTAGAAAATTATTTCAAAAATAACTAATATCCATTTTTTATTTTTACATCACTTTTAATTTTTCTTTTTGTTCTAAATTGTTGAAATTTTGAAAAAATATAATTAGTTGATGATTCTACATCAGTAATAGCCGCAACATGAGGGGTTATCGTAATGTTTTGATTTTTCCAAAGTTTACTATTTTTGGGTAATGGCTCTGTTTTGAATACATCTAGAGAAGCAAAAAAAAATTTATTTTGTTTAATATGCTGCAATAAATCCATTTCATTCAATGAAGACCCTCGGCCAATATTAATTAATAAAGATTTTTTTTTCATTTGATTAAGAAAAGATTTATTTATTAGATCCCTCGTTTCTTTCGTTGCAGGCAGTACAGAGACTATAATATCTGATAATTTTAAAAAAGTTTTTAAGGATTTTTTATAATATATTGGCATTGAGAATTTTCCTGCAGAAACAGTTTTTTTATATCCGATCACATTATAATCTAATGATTTTAGTTTATTTGCTATAAATTTACCCAAATATCCAACCCCTAAAACACCAATGGTCAGATCCTTATTTAAAGATGTATGTCTTTCATTAAGCCATATATTTTTTAGTTGAGCCTTATTGTATTCAGTAAGTTTTAATTGGTAAATTAAAATTTGAGATAGTACATGATTCAACATACGTGATCGCATATTTGGGTCTTGCATTCTAATTATTGGTGTATTTTTGTAACTAGGCAATTTTAGAATATGGTCTACACCAGCGCCTAAAGAAAAAATAATTTTTAAATTTTTTAATTTTTTCAAAATTTTATCAGGTAAATTCCATACCAAAGCTATTTCTATTATATCTAAAGGAACATTTTGATCTAAAGTAAAAATTTTATGAGAAAAAAATTTTTTTTTCAATGATTTTAAAAATTCATCTTGATTAGCAAATGAAGCATGAAAAAGAATATTCATTAATTTTTTCTATCAATATTATCAATTATATGAAGATATTTTTTTATCACATCTGTCCACTGATAATTACTTTCAGCTCTAATTTTTGCATTTTGACCAAGTTTTTTAGTTTTTGTTTTATCAGAGATTAAGTATCTCAATACTGAATACACATCATCAATTTTGGATAAAATTAAACCGGTTTTCTCATGAATAACAGCTTCAGGTGTCCCGCCAATATTTGATGCTATAGATGGAATCCCATAAAAAGCTGCCTCTATATATGCTATGCCAAAACCCTCAATTGACCGATTGTTTGTCTCATCAATTGTAGGCATAATCATTACATCAGTTTTTTTAAATAAATAATTTTTTTCATTATTATTTATATTACCTACAAAAAGAACATTTTGTTCAATATTAGTTTTGTTAACAATTTTTTTTAAATTTGATAACTCCTCTCCTGAACCTGCGATTACATAAAGAATATTTGGATACTCATTTTTTAGTTTTGCTATTGCTGATAGAATATATGAATGTCCTTTTCTTTTTTCCAATCTTGCTAAAGTGACTATTATTGGGCTGCCATTTACTGTCTGTATAATTTCATCTGGTAAATTTACATTGTTCTGAGCGCCAGGGTGAATGCAAGTAATATATTGATTTGTAATCCCAGTTCTCATAACTAAATCTTTTGTATAGTTAGAGTTGCAAACTATATGGGAAACCTTATTCAGTGTAGTAATTAATCTTTTTCTATAAGCAGAATTTTTAGGGATAATTTCATTGCCATGAGCAAGACAGATTGAGTAAATCGATTTTTTGTTTATTGTGTCTATACATAATTCAAAACTTTTCCAGCTATCTCCAAAAATACAGGTTATATTTTTTGTTTCTAAATATTTTTTTAAATTAAATATTTTTTTTTGTCTGCGTAAGAATTTAATGCCACTAAATCTTTCTATGGTAATATTTTTATTTATCTTGGAGTCATATATATGATCTCCAGATTTATCATTCTGATCAGCTAAGACCAACACTTCATATTTTTTACTCAATTCTATTGACAAATTTTCAATAAGATTTTCTATACCTCCAACTCTTGGAGGGAAACATTGTGTTAAAACAATAATCATTTATGAATAATTATCTTGAATCAAAGATTAAGTGTATAGTTAATTTTTGTAGAAAATCATTTTTTTAAAAATAATAATTTTTTTTAATCCAAATAATAAAGAGAATTTATATATGCATAAATTGCATATAATTTATGTATTTAACTTGTTTGATTTGCATATTAAAATTCTTATATATTAGGCTGAAAGGAAAATAAATGTTTAAAAATATACTTACTTTTATAAATACTACCTACAAAGCTGTAAATGATTATGGTTTTGATAATGTTGATCCCAACTTAGTTAGATATTTCAGAACGGAATACGGGAAAGACTGGCAATCAGCTCTTACAGCACACTTATACAAAAAGGATAGAAGCAATGATAAAAAAGCTGCTTAATAATTTTTTAAGATCATTTACTTTTGATCATGACCGTGAAAAAATTGAACAATATCTCGCTGAATCTAAGAACACATACGACTTAGAGCAAAGAATTCGAGAACTTGATCAAAAGGGTAAATATAACCAATTTTATATTTAAATTTTACTGGAGTTAGAGAGGCGAAGTCACATTTTGTAACCAAAGCTTCTCCTCTGCAGTAAGAAATATTGATAGTTTGTTAAATACTGTTTGATGATAATTATTCAACCATTTCAATTCATTTGAATTTAATAACGAAGGTTCAATAAGATCTTTATCAATTGGAGCCCAGGAAATATTTTCAAAATTAAGCAAATTTTCATTCTCTTCCTTAACTATAAGAATGTTTTCAATACGAATTCCATATTCTCCCTCCTTATAAAAACCTGGCTCATTTGATAAAATCATTCCAGGAAGTAAATCTACACTAGGAAACATATTTTTTTTAGATATTCGCTGAGGAGCCTCATGCACACTTAAAAAACTTCCAATTCCATGCCCAGTACCATGATCATAATCACAACCTATTTCTTGCAGACTTGCTCTTGCTAAGTTGTCAATATCTGTGCCTTTTGTCTTTTTTGGAAAAGTATGTGTAGAGAGACTTATATGTCCTTTTAAAACTCGAGTAAACATTTCTTTCTGCTCTTTTGTTGCTTCTCCTAAAATGATAGTTCTGGTTATATCAGTGGTGCCATCGTAATATTGTCCTCCAGAGTCAAATAAATAAATAGTATTCTTTTTAAGATGTATAGGATTGTTTTTATCATATCTATAATGAGGAAGAGCAGCATTTTTTCCAATAGCAGAAATTGTATCAAAAGAGATGGAATGAAATCGATCATTTAAATTACGAAATGAAAATAACTTATCAGCCGCGGAAACCTCATTTTCATTTTCGATATTTGGATGATTTTTTAACCAATTTAAAAATTTTGTGACACTCACTCCATCTCTTACATGAGCAGTTCTTGCGCCCTCAAGCTCAACTACATTCTTTGTTGCTTTTGGAAAAAGGCATGGGTTTTCAAGATGAGAAGGAAGGCAATTTTTTTTAATTGCTAAATCATAAAAAAAATATGATGAGTTTTTATAATCAAATCCAATTTTTGATTGCTGTTTTAAATGATTAAATATTTCTTTGATATTTTCTATTGGTTCGATGTTAATGTATTTGACAAGTCTTTCTTTCAACATAGGTTGGACCATATCAACCTTTAGATATAATACCGGTTTATCTTTTAGAGATATTAATAGGTACGCAAAAGCTAAAGGTGTGTTTAGAATATCACTACCCCTTAGGTTCAATAACCAAGCTATGGAGTCTAAACTTGATAAAAAATACGCATCTAAGCTATTTTTCTCTAAAGTATCGATAACAAGTTCAAGTTTCTTTGAGGACTCTGTCCCTGCAAAATTTTTAGGATGATCAAAAACAAATCCATAATTGCGATTAGGCTTATTATCCCACAATTCATCAATTAAATTATCTTCTGTGAAATATAATCTAGTTTCACTTTTAGTTGTCAAGTCTACATATTTTAGAGTCTCTTCAATAGAATGCAATCTTGGATCAATTGCAAGACATTCATTTTTTATATAATACTCACTTAAATTTTTTGGAAAATCATTAAGATGCTCTAGAGAAATTTGACTGGCATCAACCTGTTCTTTTGCTTGAAATGTATACCTACCATCAACATAAAGGCTTGCTGAATTTTGACGAATTATAGCTCTACCTGCAGAGCCAGAAAAATCAGTAGCCCATCGCAATCTTTCAGAATCTGGAGAAATATATTCATTTAGAAATTCATCAGTTCTATTAATAATTAGGGTATTAATTTTTTTTTCCTTCAATAAATTTTGAATTTTTTTTATTTTTAAAATTTTCATAAATTGGCAAACATCTCTAAATCAATATTACCTCCTGATATCATCACAACAACAGTTTTATTTTTCATATCAATTTTTTTGGTAAGTGCTGCAGTTGCAGCTACAGCCCCCCCAGGTTCAACGATTATTTTTAAATGTTCAGCTAATATTTTTATCGTGCTTTTAACCTCTTCATCTTTAACAACAATTCCTCCTGCCAATGCCTTAAGATTTAATGGAAAGGTTATGTTACCTGGCTGTGGTGTTATAATAGCATCACAAATTGACTCAAAGCTGGGTTTGTTAGAAATAATTTTTTTATTTTCTAAGGATAATTTAGTATCATCAAAACCATATGGTTCTACAGCATAAGACTCTATTTTTGGAAATTTATATTTTAAATATGTAGAAGTTCCTGCAATCAGACCTCCGCCGCCACAGCAACATAAATAGATATCAGGAATTATTGAAAGATGATTTAATTCTTCTGCAATTTCATAACCTGCAGTTCCTTGACCAGCAATAATATCAAAGTCATCGTATGGTTTTATTAGGGTTCTATTTTCAGTAACAGCAATATCTTGACCAATTTCTTCTCTGATTTGTGTTTTTGGATCATACAAAATAACTTCTGCTCCATATCTTTGAGTATTATCAATTTTTATTTTTGGTGCATTTTTTGGCATGATAATCTTTGCACTTATATTTTCCTGAAGTGATGCAAATGCAACAGCTTGAGCATGATTACCAGAAGAATATGCTACAAGTCCATTTGCTTTATTATCCAAAGTCAATTTAGATATTTTATTTGATGCACCTCGAAGTTTAAATGAACCTGTATTCTGTAAATTTTCTAGCTTAAAATATATTTTTCCACCTACTAGATTATTAATGAATTCACTTGAAATTAAAGGGGTTTTAATCACCTTATTCTTAATATTTTTGTAAGCCTCAACAATATTAAGATAATTAAAATCAAACATAATTTTGTATTTTATTTGAATTGAGGAAAAAAAAATATATCTAATTTCATATGATAGAAAAAAATATTGTATCCCCGTGCATCAGTGTATGTAAAACAGATCCTGTAAGTGGATTTTGTTACGGCTGTGGCAGATCTAATGATGATAAAAAATTGTGGAAAGATGAAAATACCTCTGAAGAATGGAAACTTAATAATATTGAAGAATTAAAAGAACGTCTCAATGGATGGCAAAGAGAAGCTTTTGAAGCATCTTACAAATCAAAAAAAGATACTGGTTTGTCTCTAATTAAGAAAAAATTATTAGAAGCTCGTAATAGCTAAACTCTTAATTTATTTAGGCTGTTAAATACCTAGTACTCAATTTTTTTTAAGTACAACCCATGTGCCGGAGCTGTTTGCCCTGCAATCTCTCTTTTTCTTGAATTAATAATTTCAGATATAGAGTCAGTCAAATTTCCTTTAGCGATATCAACTAATGTTCCTACCATTATACGAACTTGTGAATGAAGAAATGATCTAGCACTAATTTCGATTAATATTTCATCCTCTTTGTTGTCAACATTTATACTATCAATAGTTTTTATACTTGTATTTGATTGACAATTTGAAGATCGAAAAGCATTAAGATCGTGTTTTCCAAGAAAAGAAGCACTTTCAGTTTTAATTTTATCAATATTTAATCTTTTATGTACGCACCAAGCTTTATTTGCTTCTATAGTAAGAGGCGACCTTCTATTAATTATTTTATAAACATACCATCTTCTTTTAGCTGAAAATCTAGCATGAAAATCATCTTGTACACACTCTGCTTTTTGAACAGAGATCATCAGCGGTCTTAAATGTTGATTTAGACCATCTCTAATTACCTCTGTAGAAATTTTTTTTGAAATTGTAAAAGAAGCAACCTGTTCATAAGCATGAACACCAGCATCAGTTCTGCCTGCTCCGTAAACTACAACTTTTTCACCAGAAAGTTTAAACAATGAGTCCTGTAGTGACGATTGTATTGAAAGTCCATTTGCTTGTTGTTGCCAGCCAACAAAATTAGTACCATCATATTCAACAGTAATCTTGTAATTATGCATTTATTTTATCATTAACCGTAAACGCAAAACCTTGAATAAAATCTTTTACCTCAACTGCTTTTTTACCTTCTCGCTGTATAAAAGTAGGTAGTATACTTCCATCACTGCATGCTAACATAAATTTATGATTTAATATTGTAGATTGCCGACCTTTGTCTTTTTTCTTTATAGCTCTCAGAATTTTAATTCTCTCACCTCTGTAGATAAACCATGAACCTGGTTTTGGTCCATGAGCTCGTATATGATTATAAACTTCACTGGTAGAATTATTAAAATTTATTTTTCTATCATCAGACGATAACTTCTTCGCATATGTAACTTTATTCGAGTCCTGTGCATTAGTTAAAGTTTTGTTTTTAAAAATTTTAGGCAAAACTTTAAGCATTGTTTGTTTACCTAAATTTGTAAGAGCGACTGTCAATTCATCACTATACATATCTTCATTTATTTTTAAACTTTCTTGATGAAGAATATCTCCAGCATCAAGTTTAGAAGAGATTTTAATTACACTAATACCAGTTTTTGCGTCTCCTGCTAGCAAAGCATGTTCAATTGGTGCTGCACCTCTCCATCTTGGAAGTAAAGATACATGGATATTGATGCATCCATATTTTGGTATATCTAGCAGTTGAGATGGTAAAATAATACCATAGGCAACGACAATAATTATATCAGGATGAAGACTGTTAATTTTTTCTATTACTTTGTCATCTATAGAACTTGGATAAAAGGTTTCTAAATTACTTTTGTTTGCAATTTGATGAACAGGGCTTTCTTCAATATTCATACCTCTATTTTTTTTTCTTGGTGGTTGTGTAAATACACCAACTATATTGATACCATTATCAAGTAAGTACTGTAAATGTCGGGCAGCTATATCTGGAGTGCCCATAAAAATTATTTTTTTATCATTCATTAATTTTTAAATTTTTGTAATTTTTTTACTTTTTTAATTAATATGTTTTTTTTTAAAGATGATAGATAATCAACAAATAATTTTCCTGACAAATGATCAATTTCATGTTGAAGTATTCTTGCTTCATATCCATCAATTTCTCTTTTTATTAATTTTTCATTTTCATCTATGTACTCGATAATTATTTGTTTTGGTCTTTCAACATCTGCATATTGTTCGGGTAAAGACAGGCACCCCTCTTCCATAATAGTTTTTTCTTCTGAATATTCTATAATTGAAGGATTAAATAAAATACAATTTGCTTTTTTGTTATTTTCTTTATCCTCGAAATTTATTGTAACAATTTGCTTTAATATTCCAACTTGATTGGCTGCTAATCCTACCCCTGGGGCCTTGATCATAGTATTCATCATTTGATGGGCAATATTAATATCTTCTTTGGTAATTTTAGTAAGTTTTTTTGCTTTCAAGCGTAAAACCTCATTTGGAACTAAAAGTATTTCCATTAATTATTAGACCAATTTTTTTCGTGATTGGAATGCTGTATTTAGAGTATTTTCATCTAGATAATGCACTTCACCACCAATAGGTATTCCTTGTGCTAATCTTGTTACTGTTAAATTGTTGAATGACTCTAGTTTGTCTGCAATAACATGTGTAGTTGTTTGACCTTCCATAGTAGTACTTAAAGCAAGTATTACTTCAGTAATTTCATTTTCCTCAATTCTTTTCACAAGTTTTGTAATTGTCAGTTCTTCCATACCTATTCCATTTATAGCTGATAAAGATCCTCCTAATACATGATACAATCCACGATAAAAACCCGTTCTTTCAAATGTCCATAAATCTGATACATCTTCAATTATACAAATGGATTTTTTATCTCTATTTGCACTTGAACAAATATTACATGGGTTTGTCATATCAACATTCCCACATGCTGAGCATTCACTTATAAGTTTATGAGAAGATTCTAGTGTTTGAATCAAAGGCAACAATGCACGGTCCTTATTTTTTAATAAATACAAAGCAATTCTCTGGGCAGACCGTCTTCCTAAACCAGGCAATTTAGAAATATCGGCTATTAATTTTTCTATTGCAGATCCTTCCATTATTTAAAAAGGCAACTTCATACCTGGAGGCAAAGGCAATCCTCCAGTCACAGATTTCATCTCTTCTTGTGCAGCCACTTCACCTTTTTGTTTAGCATCATTAATGGCAGCAACAATTAAATCTTCTGTTATCTCTTTATCTTCAGGTTTTAATAAACTATCATCAAGATTAATTCTTTTAATTTCTCCTTTGGCCGTAGCAATAACTTTTACTACGCCGCCTCCTGATACTCCTTCAACTTCAATTGAATTCAACTTTTCCTGTGCGTCAGCCATTTTTTTCTGAAGCTGCTGCGCTTGTTTCATCATATTGCCTATATTAACCATTATACCTCCTTATGATTTTCTTCCTCAAATTCATCAACTGTTTCATCCACAGTATCTGTAATATCAGTAATAGAATGAATACTCAAACCTGGAAGAGCTTCTAAAATTTTTTTAACTTCAGGATGATTTTTCATTGTTTTTATTTCATTTTGTTGATCAATAATATCTTCTTCACTTAAAGTACTTCCAATGTTGCTATCTGACGAGTGGATTTGCCATATTCTTCCAGTCCATTTAGAAATTAGCTTTGCAACGTTCCTGTTGAAATGCTGATCTCTTATTAATTTATTATTTATGACAACTTCACCTTCTTTAAATGAAATCAGTTTTACAGAGTTATATAGCTGGGTATGCAATAAAGCTTCTCTTTTCTTATAAAAAAGATCTACAAATTGTCTAAAATTAGTAATTTTAATAATAGAAGATGTAGTGGCATCATTATTTATGTTGTTGCTACTTGTATTTAAATCAACTTTTTTTTTAATTTCCTGATCTTTTGAAATTAATTGAACATCTTCAGTGTTTTTATTTGAAATTTCTTTTTTTGTTCCTTCAGGATTAGGATTACTACTTATATAAATAAGTCTTATAATTATCATTTCTCCCAGCTGAAAAAGATAAAATCCATTTTGTAATTCTTGAAAACCTTTAAAAAGAACCTGCCACATGACACCAAGAGAGTTCATTGATAATTGTTTAGAAAAATAGTCACCTCTTACTCTTTCAATTTCAGGTATTGAAATATCTTTTTTAATATCTGGAGAAATTTTAATTTGAGTAATAGAATGAACAGCATTTAGTAATTCTTCAAAAATCATCAAAATATCTGCACCAGAATTATATAAATCTCTAAAAATAATAAGTGACTCAGATGCTTTTCCTTTGCAAATCGATTCAAGAAGATCATATATTTTTCCTCTATCTGCAAGTCCCAACATGTTTGTAACAGTCTCAGCTGTAACGATTTTACTGTTATTTATCACTGCTTGATCTAGTAAGCTTAGAGAGTCTCTAACAGAGCCATCACCGGCTCTTACCAATAGTGCTATAGCATCGTCATCAATTTTTACTTTCTCTAGTTCTGAAATTTTTTTAAGATGCTTTCCTAAATTATCAGAGTCAACTCTTTTCAAATCAAAACGTTGGCATCTAGATAAAATTGTTACTGGTATTTTTTTCACCTCTGTTGTAGCAAAAATGAATTTAACATGCTCAGGTGGTTCCTCTAGAGTTTTTAAAAGGGCATTAAATGCACTTTTAGAGAGCATATGAACCTCATCTATAATAAATATTTTAAAAGTACTATTTACAGGTTTATATTTTACGTTATCAATAATTTCACGTACATCATCAACACCTGTTTTACTTGCAGCATCCATTTCAATAACATCTAAATTATGATCTGATCTAATTGATTGACATGAATCACAGTTTCCACAAGGTTCACAACTGGAGTCTTTTCTATTTTCACAGTTCAAGCTCATTGCAATTAATCTTGCTGTTGTTGTTTTACCAACTCCCCGAACACCTGTTAAAAGATAAGCATTTGCAATTCTTTTAGTTGTTATGGCATTAGTTAAAATTTGAACCAAAGTTTCTTGTCCAATTAAATCACCAAATGTTTGAGGTCTATATTTTCTGGCAAGAACTTTATATTCTGTATTTACTATCATAATTTTCAGGGAAGGTTATAAGACCCGAATAGACCTGGTACAGCTGCTTCTTTTCAGACCTGACTGGATTAGCAAGATATCCGCCCTCAAACCTTCCATATCCACTATACCATTAAAGGATAAAAAAATAACTTGTGAATTATCTTTTATGTTTATTTTTTTCTAAAATCTGACTTTTTATAAACACCTAAGACTTTTATTTCTTTACAAAAAAATTTCATTTCCTCCAATGCCAACTTTACTGAATAATCATCTGGATGTCCTTCAAAATCTATATAAAATTGAGCTACATCAAAACCTTGAGGATGAATATAGCTTTCTAATTTCGTTATATTAATTCCGTTACTAGCAAAACCTCCAAGACATTTATAAAGGGATGCAGGTATACTCCTCACTACAAAAACTAAGGTAGTCAATAGATCATTTTCATCAGATTTTATTTCATTTTTTTGGTTTGACATGATTAAAAATCTTGTCACATTATTTTGAGAATCTTGAAAATCTTTTTCAAGTATTTCTAAGTTATAAATTTCTGCAGCAAGCGCAGATGCTATTGCAGCATCTTCTCTACTATGTAGTTTTGATATTTTTTTTGCAGATCCTGCAGTGTCCGCAGCAACAATCATTTCTTTGCTAAGTTTAAGTATTTTATTCCTGCATTGTGCAATTCCTTGCTCATGACTATGAACTCTTTTAATCTCATTAATATTTGTACCAGGAATTGCCATGAGGTTGTGTCTAACTTCAAGGAAGTACTCCCCTATTATTTGTAATTCTGAATCAGGAATTAACCTTTGTGTATCTGCAACTCTTCCTGCTTGAGAGTTTTCTATCGGAACTAGTGCTATATCTGCCTTTGCATCTCTAACACAAGCAAACATCTCTTCAAATGTTGCACAAGGAACACTTGTGGCATTTGGAAAAACATTTTTACCCGCTTGCTCGCTATAAGCTCCATTTACGCCTTGAAAGGCAAAATTTTTAGTCTGTTTCATTCTTATTTTTAATGATTTTTTCTATTAACATTAAATCTTCCAAGGTATCTACACTAATTGAAATGTTTTCTACATAGGTTATTCCTATTTTAACACCTGCATCAAGAGCTCTCAATTGCTCTAATTTTCTCTCAATTTCGTTATTTGAAGGCTGCATAGACACAAAGTTATGTAGAGCATCCGGTTTAAAGCTATATATTCCCACATGCTGATAAATATTTTCAACTTGTTTTTTTGACTCTTTATAAAAATCAATGGACTCACCAACTGATTTTGTTTTGTTCCAATTGATTATAACTTTTGTAATATTTGAATTTTCTTTCTCTTCATTCGAAATATCAGTAGCAATTGTACCTATCTTATAACCATATTTTAAAGGTTCATTCACACTCTCTAAAACAAGAGTATCTATTAATGGCATATCTCCCTGAAGATTGATTATGCTTTCATAATCATCTTTGTTTTCGAGCGAACTGTAAGCTTCAAAAATTCGATCAGTTCCCGATGGAAGATTTGGGTCTGTCATAATTGCTTTGCCACCTTTTGATGATATTAAATCAAATACCTCATTTTCACAGCAAGCAACAAATACATCTCCAATTTTTGATTCGACTCCCTGTCTCCAGACTCTCTCAATCATAGGGATTCCATCAATTTTAGCCATTGGTTTGTTCGGAAAACGTTGAGAAGCCATTCTTGCTGGAATTATAATTGCTGATTTCATAAATTATGCGACAATTAAGCAGTATTTAATATTTTATTGAGCGTTTTCATTTCTATTCATTTTAAAAAAAATCTATATAGATGTTTTACACATGTCTGGACTTGAAGTTAACAAAATTTTGGCCTCCATAATATTAGCAATACTTGTTGTAACAGTAATTGGTCATCTTGGAGATATTATTGTTGATGTGGAACATCATGAAATGAAAGAAACTGCCTATAAAATAGATGTACCTGATACTGGTGAAGTTAAGTCAGGAGTTGCACCTAAAGAAGATATTATAGAACCAATTTCATTACTTTTGGCTAGTGCCTCTCTTGAAAAAGGTGAAAAATTATTCAAAAAATGTAGTGCTTGTCATAACTATGAAAAGGATAGTGCAAATAAAGTCGGTCCGAATTTATGGAATCTGATTAATAGACCAAAAGCTAATGTAGAAAGCTTTGCTTATTCAAAAGCATTAGCCGAATATGGCGGTGAATGGGGTTATGAAGAGTTAGCAGAATTTTTATATAAACCAAAAAAATACATCAAAGGTACTAAAATGAACTTTGCAGGTCTTAAAAAAGTTCAAGATAGAGCAAATCTAGTACTTTTCTTGAGAGAGCATTCAGATTCTCCTGTTCCTCTTCCCTAATTTGTAAATGAATAATTCCTACCAGGAATATATTATCTTTGCCAATAAACTAGCTGATGAAGCAAGTATTACTTCCATGAAATATTTTAGAACCTCTTTAGACATTGATAATAAAAGTGATGAAAGTCCAGTAACTGTTGCTGATAAAAATACAGAATTAAAAATAAGATCAATGATAGAGAAAAAATATCCTGATCATGGTATTTTAGGTGAAGAGTTTGATAGCATAAATCCAGGTGCTGAATTTACCTGGGTTATAGATCCTATTGATGGAACTAGAAGTTATATTGCAGGACACAAAGATTTTGGTAATTTAATATCATTAACGCAAAATAAAAAACCTATTATTGGTATAATTAATTGTCCAGCTCACAATGAAAGATGGATTGGAGCCCAAAGTCAGAACTCTACTGTTAATAATCAACCTGCAAAAACATCTAATGTTACAAACATTGAAAATGCCTATCTTTTTACCTCAGGATTATATTTTGATGAGCCACAGTTAAGAAATGCGGTAGACAAAATTACTAATAGAGTCAGATATTACCGTTATGGCGGTGATTGCTATATGTATGGCATGCTTGCATCAGGATTAATTGATATAGTCATTGAAGATACCCTAAAAGTTCATGATTATATGGCTTTAGTAAATGTAATAGAAGGAGCTGGAGGCAAAATTACAGATAAATATGGCAATGAAATAACCACAGATTCACAAGGAAGTGTTGTCGCTTCAGCAAATGAAAAGCTTCACTCCCAATTAATTTCTTTAATAAACGAATAAATTTAATTTAAATTTTAATTAAAGTAATTATATTAATGATATGAAAACTTCAATCACAGCTATATTTCTATCGATTTTATTTATTGCCCAAAATCTATCAGCAAAAACTAACATATCTCATGCTATCGCTATGCATGGTGAGCCAAAATATAATCAAGATTTTATAAGTGTTGAATACATTAGCAACAGTGCAAAAAAAGGTGGTGATATAGTCAGGAGTTCAATTGGAACTTATGACACATTTAATCCTTTTACACTTAAAGGGACATCAGCTGCAGGAATAGGATTAATGTATGAAACTCTAACAGCTGGATCTAGTGATGAAGCATTTACGGAATACGGACTCTTAGCTAAAAATATTGAATGGCCTGATGACCGTTCCTGGGTAACTTATACTCTTAGGGATGAAGCAAAATGGCATGATGGAAAAAAAATAACAAGTGATGATGTTGTGTGGACGTTTAATACCTTAATGGAAAAAGGGCATCCATTTTATAAATATTACTACGGAGATGTAAGTGAAGTTATTAAAATAAGCGACAATAAAGTTAAATTTATATTTTCGACTAATACAAACAAGGAATTAGTTCTAATTGTCGGACAGTTGCCAGTATTACCGAAACACTATTGGGAAAATAAAAATTTTGAAGAAACAACACTTGATGTTCCGATAGGGAGCGGTCCTTACAAAGTTAAATCTTTTGATCCGGGACGTTCAATTACTTATGAATTAGATATGAATTATTGGGGTTTTGAAAACAATATTGTCCCCATTAAAGTTGGAAAAGATAACATGGGTAGCATTCGTTATGATTATTATAAAGATAGAGGTATTGAAAGAGAAGCTTTCAAATCTGGAGAAATAGATTTCTTCTCTGAAAATTCCTCAAAAGAATGGGCTACTAGTTATGATATTGATGCAGTCAATGAAGGTTCAATAAAAAAAGAACTTATACCTCATGAAAATCCTCAGGGAATGCAGGCTTTTGCCTTTAATACCCGTAAAGAGATTTTTACTGATAAGAGAGTAAGAAAGGCTCTTTCTTTTGCTTTTGATTTTGAATGGACTAATAAAAATTTATTTTATGGTGCTTATAAAAGAACGGATAGTTTTTTTGAAAATTCTGAGCTCGCATCATCAGGATTACCATCTCAAGAAGAACTAGCATACTTAAATCCATACATGGATCAACTGCCAAAAGAAATATTCAATGAAGAGTATAGAAATCCCAAAACGGATGGGTCTGGTTTTATAAGAAGTGAATTGCAAGAAGCTACAAAACTTTTAAAAGAAGCTGGATGGATTCTTAAGGATGGTAAGTTAGAAAATTCTAAAGGAGAGCTTTTTGAATTTGAAATTTTATTAGTGTCCCCAGCTTTTGAGAGGATAGTATTGCCATTTATAGACAATTTAGAAAAATTAGGCATCATCGCTACTTTAAGAACAATTGATAGCTCTCAGTATCAAAAGAGAATTGAAAGTTTTGATTTTGATATGGTAGTATTTACTTTTTCTCAAAGCTTATCTCCAGGAAATGAGCAAAGAAATTTCTGGAGTTCGGGAGCTGCCGATACAAATGGCTCACGTAACATTATTGGTATTAAGAATGATGTAATTGATTTACTAATTGAAAATCTTATCAATGCCAAAGACAGGGAAGACTTAATTACAATCACTAAAGCTCTAGACAGAGTACTTCTTTGGAATTATTACGTAATTCCTCAGTGGCATATCTCTTCCTATCGAGTTTTGTATTGGGATATATTTGACCAGCCAAAACAAAAGCCTAAATATTCTCTTGGTTTTGATACTTGGTGGGTAAATCAAAATAAATTTACTAATATTAGTTCACAAAGATCAACAAACTAATAAGTTAAAAACTTAACATAAATAATATAAAAACATCTAAATGGGTGCTTATTTAGTAAGGCGTGTTCTCCTAATATTTCCAACATTGTTTGGAATAATGTTAATTAATTTCGCTGTTATTCAGATTGTGCCTGGCGGTCCAGTAGAACAAATGATTGCACAAATGACAGGTACTGCTGTTGAGTCAACAGCTCGCTTTTCTGGAGGAGGTGAGGGAGAATTAAGTTCAAATTTTGATGCATCAAGTTTTGATAATGGGGATTCGAAATACAGAGGAGCACAAGGTCTTGATCCAGACATTATAAAAGAAATTGAAATTATGTACGGCATGGACAAACCTGCTCATGAACGTTTTTTTAAAATGCTAAAAAGTTATATTTTATTTGATTTTGGTGAAAGTTTTTTTCGTGATCAAAAAGTAACATCACTCGTTTTAGATAAGATGCCCGTATCAATATCTCTTGGTTTGTGGACAACATTACTTGTGTATTTAATATCTATTCCACTTGGTATAAGAAAAGCAATCAAGGATGGGTCACATTTTGATATTATTTCGAGCAGTATTATTACAATAGGATATGCAATACCAAATTTTTTATTTGCTGTTATTCTAATAGTGATTTTTGCAGGAGGTCGGTTTTATGATATCTTTCCTTTAAGAGGTTTAGTTTCAGAAAATTTTCAAGAATTATCTCTTTTATCACAAATTAAAGATTATTTTTGGCATTTAACACTGCCTTTAACAGCAATGATTGTGAGTGGTTTTGCAGGACTAACATTTTTAACCAAAAATTCATTTATCGACCAAATAAATCAACAGTATGTAATGACTGCAAGGGCAAAAGGATTATCAGAGAGAAAAGTTCTCTATGGTCATGTTTTCAGAAATGCAATGTTAATTGTAATCGCAGGTTTTCCATCTGCATTTATTGGAATTTTATTCTCTAGTTCTTTGTTTATTGAGGTCATATTTTCACTAGATGGTTTAGGATTACTTGGATATGAAGCAGCTCTAACAAGAGATTATCCTGTAATATTTGCCACCCTTTATTTCTTTTCATTATTAGGATTAATAATGGGTATCATTGGTGATTTTATGTATTCAATTATTGATCCAAGAATTGATTTTGAGTCTCGAGAATGAAAAAATTATCACCATTAAATCAAAGGCGTTTAAGTAACTTTGTATCTAATAAAAGAGGTCTATACTCTTTTTGGATTTTTTCTCTTTTGTTTGTTATTTCTTTATTTGCTGATTTCATAGCAAATGAAAAACCATTACTAATAAAATTCGAAAATAAATTTTATTATCCTATTTTACATTCTTATTCTGAAACAACTTTTGGTGGTGATTTTGAAACAGAAGCTGACTACAGAGATCCATTTGTTAAAAATTTAATCAATGAGTCTGGTTGGCTGATAATGCCAATTATTCCATATAAATATAATACAATAATACGTGACATTGATAGTCCTGCACCCTCACCACCTAGTAAAAAAAACTGGCTTGGAACTGATGATCAAGCAAGAGATGTTTTATCAAGACTTATTTATGGTTTTAGAATATCAATACTTTTTGGGTTTACTCTAACTTTTTTTTCGATGATAATTGGTGTCTCAGCAGGTGCAATTCAAGGTTATTTTGGAGGGAAAACAGATTTATTTTTTCAGAGGTTTATGGAGATATGGTCAGCAATACCAACCTTATATGTTTTAATTATTTTAGCTAGTGTAATCCAACCAAACTTTTGGTGGCTACTTATAATTTTATTACTTTTTAGTTGGATGGGATATGTGGGAGTTGTTAGAGCAGAATTTTTAAGAGCTAGAAACTTTGACTATATCAGGGCCGCAAAAGCACTTGGAGTTAGTAACGCAAAAATAATATTTAGACACATGATTCCAAATGCTACAGTTGCTACTATTACTTTTTTACCGTTCAGCCTAAGTGCTTCAGTTACTGCTTTATCAGGTTTAGATTTTTTAGGTTTTGGATTACCGCCCGGATCTGCGTCACTAGGTGAAATGGTTAATCAAGGTCGTAACAATTTACAAGCCCCTTGGCTAGGTTTAACTAGTTTCTTCACGTTAGGTTTAATGCTCGGACTTTTAGTATTTATTGGAGAAGCAGTAAGAGATGCCTTGGACCCAAGAAAGATTTTTTTTTAATGAATAATATTATTTCAATTAGAAATTTAACTATTAGTTTTAAAAATAATGAGAAAGTAGTTAATAATATTAATTTGGACATTCCTAAGGGAAAAACTGTTGCAATTGTAGGTGAGTCAGGATCTGGAAAAACCTTATCAGCATTAAGTATTTTAAAATTATTGCCAAGTGGTGCAAAAATAAACCAAGGACAAATTATATTTAATGATAAAGATTTACTAAAACTACCACTAAATGAAATTGAAAAAATTAGAGGAAATAGAATTTCAACTATTTTTCAAGAACCTATGTCAAGTTTAAATCCTTTACACAAAATTGATAAACAAATTAAAGAAATTATTACAACTCATAGAAAAATAAACAAAGATGATTTGAGTAAAATAGTAATAAATCTTTTAAAAGAAGTAAATTTGGAAGATATAATTAATAGACCTAATACTTATTCTTATGAACTTTCAGGTGGGCAAAGGCAAAGAGTTATGATTGCAATGAGTATAGCAAATAATCCAGAAATCTTGATAGCTGATGAACCCACGACAGCATTAGACGTTACAGTTCAACAACAAATTTTAGTTTTGTTGAATAGAATTCAAGAAAAAAGAAAAATGTCAATTTTATTTGTAAGTCATGATCTTGGAGTTGTTAACAGAATAGCAGATTATGTTTACGTTATGAAAGATGGTAAAATTATTGAATCTGGACATAAAACAGACATATTCCAGAGTCCAAAAGAAACCTACACTAAAAAATTATTAAGTTTTCAGAAAAAAATTAAAAAGGATGATACTATTTTTAAAAAAGAGATACTAAAGATTAGTAATTTAAAAGTTTGGTATCCAATAAAAAAAGGTATTTTCAAAAAAACTGTGAATTTCGTAAAGGCTATTGATGACATAAATTTTAATCTGTGTGAAAAAGAGACTTTAGGAATAGTTGGAGAATCTGGCTCAGGCAAAACATCACTTGTTTTAGCAATTTTAAAACTAATATCTTCAAGTGGAAAAATAAAATTTAAATCAATTAATCTTAATTTAATAAAAAATAATCAGTTAAAAAATTTAAGAAAGGATATTCAAATTGTTTTTCAAGATCCATACTCATCATTAAGTCCTAGAATGAATGTATATGAAATATTAACAGAAGGCCTTGATGTGCATCTTCCATTTTTATCTAAGCAAGAAAAAATAAAATTATTAAAGAATATTTTAACTGACACAGGAATGAACTATCAGAGAGATTATAATAAATATCCCCATGAATTTTCTGGTGGTCAAAGACAAAGAATTGCTCTTGCCAGGGCTTTAATATTGAAACCTAAAATAATTATACTTGATGAGCCAACATCTGCATTAGATGTCTCAATTCAGAATCAAATTCTAGAATTGCTTCAAAATCTTCAAAATAAATATTCCTTAAGTTATATATTTATTAGTCATGACATAAATGTAATTAGGGCAGTTTCAGATAAAATAATTGTGTTAAAAAAAGGCAAGATTATTGAATTTGGAAATTCAAATAAGATATTTACTGAGCCAAAAAACGATTATACAAAAAAATTATTATCATCCTCAATTTAAATTTATTTTAAATTAAGTTTAATAACTAGTAATTAAAGTTAAAATGAATATATTTGTCTAAAAAAAATTCTTGAGTAAAAAAAAATATAATGAAAATCTCATATATTGTACCATGCCTAAACGAATCAAAGAATATTAAGAAAGTACACAATCATATAACAATAGCAAATAAGAATGCTAAAATTATAGATTATGAGTTAATCTTAATAAATGATTATAGTTCTGATAATACACTTGAAGTATTAAAAGATTTACAGAAAGATGATAAAAAAATCAAAATAATAAATAATTTAAAAAATTTAGGTCTTGGCCGATCTATCAAAGTAGGTATTGAAAAAGCGAGCAAAGAATTTTTAATGTATCTGCCAGGAGATAATTGTCATTCTTCAAGTGAAATTATAAAACTGCTAAGGGTGAAGGAAAATTATGACATTTTACTTTCATTCTATACAAACAAGAGTGAGAGATCTTTATTTAGGCGGATATTTACTGCTATCTATACACCCTTTTTAAATTTTATCTTCAATCAAAACTTACCTTACTATAACGGGATTGCCATATATAGAAAAAAAATAATAGATAATATTAATCTAACTACATCAGGCTTCACATGGCAAATTGAATTTTTAGTAAAAATTTTAAAAAATAAAAAAATTAAACTTATTCTTCAACCTACTCTTCTCAATGAAAGAAGTCATGGCAAATCAAAAGCATTTAGATTAAAAAACTGCTTTATTGTTGTTTTCTCAATTTTAAATATATGGATTTGGAATTTATTTAACTAATGTTTTTTTTAATTAATATTTTTTTTATAGTATTTTTTCATATTTTTATGAAAGTTTTTTTTAGATTTAATTTTAAAAAAATAATTTTTTATTTTTTATTTTTTTATTTTATTTTGATATTAGTAACATACTCCAATTTAATAAAAATTAAATATAGTGATTTGAATATTTTATATTTTGTAATCAATTTTCTTATTTTTTTATCGTATGTATTAACAATAGGGCTGAAAAAAATTAACAGTCCAACCTTTTATATATTAGAAACTTTAGAAAAAAAAAATATTGTAGACAAAAATGAATTATTAAAAGATCTTGAAAATAAGAAAATTTTTGAAGAAAGATTCGTTGAGTTACAGAATGAAAATATGATAATTTTAAAAAATAATGAAATATCTTTAACAAAAAATGGCAGATCTTTTGCTTTATTTATGAAATGTATATCATTTTTTTTTGGAGTTAGATCAAAAGGATAATGATTTATTTAATATTATTAAATTTATTTATATCTTTAATTGTATTAAAGTTTTTTTATATTATTTTTAAAGAAAAAATATTTTACCCATTTAGAGTTGCAGAAATATATGCATATTTTTTTTCCAACACTATATTATTTGTTTTAAATTTTCTTTTTCATTCTATTTTTTTATCTATGATTTTTATAATTTTTAATACTCTTATATTTTATATTTTTTATCATTTAGTAAATATGATTCAAACTTCACCAAGAACCAAAATTTTAATAGATTTATTAAAATTTAAAAAAATTAACATAGATAAATATTATGAATCATATAATTTGGAGGTAATAATTAAAAATAGATTAGAAAGATTTGAATCATCTAATCAAGTAAATATTGTTAATAATAAGATTTATTATATTAATCATAAATCAAATTTCTTAAAATTATTATCATTTATTTTTACACTTATTAAGAAAATTTAAATGATTATAGATTTGTTTATTTTTTATAGTTACATTATTTTATGTTCAATTTCAGTTTTTGGTCATGGGATTATTTTTAATAAATTATTTTTAAATTCTAAAAGTAGTAATCCTGGATTAATCGGGCTGTTTGGTTTTTTTTTATTATTTGCTATTTCTTTATTTTTTCATTTTTTTATAAATTTGAATCAATATATTAACACAATAATCTTAATTATTGGTTTAATTATAGGTTTAAAAAATATAAATTTTTTTAGAAATATAAAAAATTATAATTATTTCTTCATCTTTTTTATCATAATTTTTCTTCTTTCAAGCATAACATCAAAAACATATGCTGACTATGAATGGTATCATTTACCATATGTAAATTATTTGAAAGATTTTAAGATTATATTTGGATTAGTAAATTTTTCAAATAATTACAATTATGGTCATGGGTGGCTAGATGTAATGGGCTTGTTTACATTGCCTCTTATTGAGACTAAAGGCTTGACATCTCTTCCAATTATTTTTTATTTTTATTTTATTATTTTTTTTATCCATGAATTATTTAATTCTAAAAATCTAGCCATAATTCTTTACTCACTTTTTACTATAACTCTAACTTTAGTTGTTTTTAACCGCCTAAAAGATTTTGGAGCAGATATTCAGCCAACTTTTGCAGTTTTCATTTTTATTTTTTTTATTCTTAAATATATTTTTGAAGAAACGAATGATAAATTTTTAAAATATATTGTAATTTTCTTTTTTTATAGCTGCATTTTGAGAATTGGAAGTGTTGTTAGTCTGCCATTATTTTTATTTTTTTTATTTTTTAATATGAAAAAATTTTATGAAGATATTTTAAAAAATAATTTTAAAATATATTTTTTCTTATTTTTATTTTTTATAATGTTTCTCACAAAAAATTTTATAACTTCAGGTTGTTTATTTTATCCCATTCCTTTTACTTGCTTTGATAATCAAATAATAAGCTGGGCAAGTCCAAAAGAAAATACTTATGAAAGGTATGAGTTTCTCTCTGCTATATCGAAAAGATGGAAATTTTACTCGATTGAGGAAGGTGAATTAGATAACAAATATGAGTATTATGAAAAATTAGAAAATCAAATAATTATGTCTCCAAAGGAGTTTAATGAAGATCAATTTTTTTGGATAAAATATTTTTTTCACGACCATGATTACAAAAGAATAATAAATTTTTTTATTTTTGCTTTGATTTTTTTTAGCACCTCGTATTTTTATTTAAGGAAAAATACTAATTCAACTAAATACAAAAAATCAAATTATATAAATTATTTTATAATCAGTTTGTTAATTAGTATTGTGTTTTGGTTTATCAATTCACCACAAATGAGATATGGTGGTTATCCATTATTTGGCGCACTTACATATTTAATAGCTGTTTTAAGATTTAAAGATAATGATGTTTTAAAAGATAAATTTATTTTATTTAGAAACTTTTTTTTGATTATTGGTATCATTTATTTTGGATACAAAAATATAAATAATTCAATAAATGATTTTTCTAATAATATTTTTACAAATTTCCCTTGGGCAAATGTTAGTGAAAAAGTTGAAGGTATAGATTTTTTTTCTAAAAATTTTGATGGTATTAAAGTTAATTTTATTATTAAAAATGAAGATGTTGACGCTCGTAGTCCAAAAATGTGTGGAAAGGTACCTATGCCTTGTTTACCCTCGGGCAGAGAAGTATGTATTAGCAAACTAACTGTAAAAAATAATTATATTTTTGTTTCAAATACAAATAAAAAATGTCTTGAACAATTTAAGAAAAATTACTGGCAACATTAAATAAATATAGTAAACAAACAAAATACTATTTTATGAAAATAATAATTACAGGTGGTGCAGGTTTTATAGGCAGTCATATTGCTGAAAGATATACAAAACTATCAAGAAACTTTGAAATTATAATACTTGATAATTTAAGCACAGGTAGATTAGAAAATATTGAGAGCTTTAAAGATAAAGTTACCTTTGTTAAATGCGATCTTTCAAAAAAAGGTAAATGGAAATCATATTTTAAAAAAGCCTCTTATGTATTTCACATAGCATCCTTAGCTGATATAGTTCCATCTATTGAAAAACCTGAAGATTATTTTGAATCAAATGTGACCTCAACATTGAATGTTTTAGAGGCCTGCAGAAAATACAAATGTAAAAAAATTATCTATGCAGCTTCTTCTTCTTGCTACGGGATACCCAAAAAATATCCTACAAATGAAAAAGAATTAGTTAAACCTATGTATCCTTATGCCCTAACAAAATATTTAGGAGAGAATTTAATTATGCATTGGAATAAAGTTTATAATATCCCTGCAGTTTCTCTTAGGTTGTTTAATGTTTATGGAACTCGCTCAAGAACAAATAGTACATACGGTGCGGTGATGGGTGTTTTTTTTGCTCAAAAATTATCTAACAAACCGCTAACGATTGTTGGTTCTGGAAATCAAAAAAGAGATTTTATATATATAAGTGATGTTGTAGATGCATTTATATTGGCTTCAAAAAAAAATATAAGTGGAGAAATTATTAATATTGGTAGTGGTAAACCCAGAACTATAAAAGAATTAGCAAATTTAATTTGTTCAAATAAAAAAAGTAATTTACCAAAGAGACCTGGAGAGCCAGATTGCACATGGGCAAATATATACAAAGCAAATAAATTACTTGGCTGGAAACCGAAAGTAAAGCTTGAAATAGGAGTTAATCACCTTATTAAAAATATATGTTACTGGAAAAACGCCCCTGTTTGGAATAGAAGATCAATTAAAAAAGCCACTAAGAGTTGGTTTAAACATTTAAAATAAATGCCAAAAAAAATTTTTACATTAAATGAAATTCAAAAAAAACTTCAATCAAAAAGATTTATAAAAAAAAAAATTGTTCTATGTCATGGAGTTTTTGACTTACTTCATATTGGTCACATAAAACATTTTCAGGAAGCTAAGAAGTTAGGTGATATATTAATTGTTACAATTACTCCGGATAAATTTGTTAAAAAAGGACCTAATAGACCTATTTTTAATTCAAACCTTCGACTTGAAGCTCTCGCTTCATTAGAGTGCATAGATTATCTTGCAATAAATAAATGGGAAAATGCAATAGAAACAATAAATATTATAAAACCCAATTATTACTGTAAAGGACCTGATTACAAAAATAAAAAAAAGGATTTAACAAAAAAAATTTATGATGAAGAAAAAGCAGTTAAATCACATGGAGGTAAAATATATATAACATCAGCTGAAAAATTTAGTTCTGGAAATATCATTAATAATTATCTTTCAAATTTAAAAGATGATCAAAAAAGATTTATCAATGATCTCAGTTCAGAATGTGAATTTGATAAATTCGATAAATTATTTAAAAAGCTCTATAATAAAAAAATACTAATAATAGGTGAGGCCATAATTGATGAATATATATTTTGTGAAACTCTTGGTAAATCTGGCAAAGAACCAATTCTATCACTTAAAAAATTACATTCTGAAAAATATTTTGGAGGAGCTTTAGCAGCAGCTAATCACTTATCCGATTTTTGTAAAACTATAAATTTATATACAATGATTGGAGATAAAGATAATTATAAAACAAAAATATTAAAAAATTTAAAAAAAAATATTAAAATAAATTTTTTTAAAAAAACTAATTCTCCGACAATAATTAAAACAAAATATGTTGATAATATTAACAAGAATAAAATACTTGGTATCTATGAAATAAATGATGAATTAGTAAACAATAAAGATCAAATAATAATACAAGATCAATTGTCAAAATTTAAAAAAAAATTTGATCATATAATTGTATTAGATTATGGGCATGGATTTATTTCTGAAAAGATAGCTAGAAAAATTAATAGGCTTTCAAAATCTATTGCTTTAAATGCTCAGTTAAACGCAGCCAATTTGGGACTACATACAATTAATAATTATAAAAATATTGAAACAGTAGTAATTAATGAAATGGAATTGCGTCTTGAAATGAGAGATAGATACTCAGGTATCAAAACTCTTTTAAAAAAACTTTCAGCAAAACTCAATATTAAAAACTTAATAGTTACAAGAGGAAACAATGGCTCAATTTTGTATAGCAAGGAAGATAACAAATATATTAATTGTCCAGCATTTGCAGGCAAAATAGTCGATAAAATTGGGGCCGGTGATGCCATGATTTCTATTGTTTCACTTGCGTTGTCTTCAAAAATAAATAAAAAAATTGCTTTACTCATGGGATCATTAGCAGCAGCACAGTCGGTCGAAAGTATCGGCAATAGTAAAAAAGTTGATAAAACATTAATGCTAAAAGTAATTGATAATTTATTAAAGTAGATGCGAAAAATATTAGTTACTGGAGGACTTGGGTATGTTGGATGTGTTTTAGTCGAGGAGCTATTAAAGCAAGGGTATTTTGTTAATGTTATTGATTTAGGAATTTACGGAATTAACCTTAATAAAAATAAAAATTTAAAGCTTTTTATAGGCGATATAAGAGATCAAAAATTATTTCAAGAAAGTGTAAAAGGTTGTGATACAGTTATTCATCTTGCATGCATTTCAAATGATCCAAGCTTTGATTTGAACCCTGAATTAGGAAAATCTATAAATTTAGATGCATTCAGACCCATAGTAGAAATTTCAAAAAAAGAAGGTGTATCAAGGTTTGTTTACGCATCATCCTCTAGTGTTTATGGAATAAAAGATGAAGAAAATGTTGATGAGACTTTTTCATTGGAGCCTTTGACTGATTATTCAAAATATAAGGCGGAATGCGAAAAAATTCTTAAAGAATATCAATCACCTAATTTTACTACCACTATCTTAAGACCTGCCACAGTTTGTGGTTATTCACCAAGACAACGATTTGATTTAGTTGTAAATATACTTACCAATTTAGCATATAATAGAGGGTCTATTAGTGTTTTTGGCGGAACACAACTAAGACCAAATATACATATAAAAGATATGGTAAATGCTTATTTGCAAATTATACAAACCTCTGAACATAAAATAAACGGTCAAACATTTAATGTAGGTTTTCAAAATATGCCAGTATTAGAAATAGCAAATTTAGTTAAAAATTCTTTTAAGAGGAATATAAATATTTCTATTGAAGAGACTGATGATAATAGATCGTATCATATTTCATCAAAAAAAATTGAAAATCAACTTAACTTTAAAATCAAATATACTGTCGATGATGCAATAAAAGATATTATAGAATCTTTTGAAAAAAAGAAATTTAAAAATAGTTTAGAAAATGAAAATTATTTTAACATAAAAAAAATGAACTCAATAAATCTAAAATAATTTATGAAAATTAATTATTCATATCTAAAGAGGCAGTTTAAAGACGCTGACGATCTTTGGAATAAATTAAAAAAATTTGTTCAAACTGGTGATTTTACCTTAGGCAAAGAATTAAAAATTTTTGAAGAAAATTTTGCTAAATTAATTGGAACTGAATATGCAGTAGGCGTAAACTCAGGAACTGATGCTATAAAACTTCCATTAAAGTATCTTAATCTTAAAGAAGGTGATGAAGTAATTACTGCAGCTAACACTTTTGTTGCAACTATAGGTGCAATAAATGAACTAGGTGTAAAAATTGTTTTTGTAGATTGTGATGATACTTTTTGTATGAATGTTGATCAAATAGAGGATAAAATTAATGAAAAAACTAAAGCTATAGTTCCTGTTCATTTCACTGGATACATGACAAACATGCCAAAATTGAATAAAATATCAGAAAAATATAATATACCAGTTATTGAGGATGCATGTCAGTCGATATTAGGATCTATTGATAATAAGAAAGCTGGAACCTGGGGATTAGCAGGTGCTTTTTCTCTACACCCACTAAAAAATATAAATGTATGGTCTGATGGTGGTGTAATTGTTACTAATGATGCAGATGTTTATAAAAACATGCTTCTTTTAAGAAATCACGGACTCAAAGATAGAGATAATGTTGAAATATTAGGATATAATTCAAGATTAGACACTTTTCAGGCTGTTGTTGGAAACTGGCTTTTACCTGATGCTGTTAATATATCTAATAAAAGAATTAAAAATGCCCATTATTTAGATAAGCATTTAAAAAAGATACCTCAAATAAAAATACCTCCAAGACCTGAAAACTATAGAATTGTTTACCACCTTTACATTGTTTTTGCAGACAAAAGAAATGAGCTTTTAGATTTTTGCATTAAAAACGGCATCGAAGCAAAGGTTCATTATCCAATACCAATTTATAGACAAAAAGCGTTATCGCATCTAAAATATGTAAAAGGAGATTTTCCTATTACTGATCTTCACGCAGAGAAAATTATTACATTTCCATGTGATCAGCATAGAACGCAAGAAGAGTTAGATTATATTATTTCTGTGGTTAAGAAATTTTATTCATGAAGAAGTTAAGTATTCCATATGTAAATTTATCTAAACAATGGAAGGTTGAGAGAGCTACTCTACTTAAAATTATTGATAAAGTTATCGAAACTCAAGATTGGGTTGGTGGGACTGAAATAAAAAAATTCGAAAAAAATATTCTAAAATATACAAATTCAAAATATGCAGTTGCGTTAAATAGTGGAACAGATGCACTTACACTAGGTTTAGCATTAATTGGTGTAAGAAAAGATGATGAAGTTATTACCACGCCTAATTCATTTATTGCATCCGTAGCATCTATAGTTCACTTAGGTGCAAAACCAATATTTGTAGATGTGAAAAAAGATCAAAATATTGATCCATCGCTAATAGCAAGTAAGATTACAAAAAAAACAAAGGCTATTATGCCTGTACATTTAACTGGCAGAGTCTCAGATATGGACAAAATTATAGAAATAGCAAAAAAATATTCTATTCCAATCATAGAAGATGCAGCTCAAGCTATCGGAGCTAAATATAAAAATTTTTATGCTGGAAGTTTTGGAAAGGTTGGTTGTTTTTCAGCTCACCCTTTAAAAAATCTGAATGCTATTGGTGACTCTGGTTATTTAGTGACAAATGATAAAAAAATATATGAAAATGCTAAACTACTAAGAAATCACGGCCTTGTAGATAGAAATATTGTTAAAAGATTTGGCTATGTTTCAAGAATGGACACTATACAGGCAGCAATTTTAAATTATAGATTAAAAAAAGTAGATAAAGTGATAAAGCAAAGAAGAAAAAATTTTAAAATTTATAGTGAAAATTTAAATAAAAAATATGTATATTTCCCTTTAGAACAAAGTTATGAATTTAATACATATCATACTTTTGTAATTCAGACTAAAAACAGAAATAAATTAAAACAACATCTTATGAAAAATGGAGTAGGAACGGCTATCCACTATCCTACACCAATACATTTACAAAACTCATCTAAACGTTTTAATTATAAGAAAGGTGATTTTCCTAATGTTGAAAAACAAGCTAGTCAAATTTTAACATTACCAATAAATGAAAATTTGAAAATAAATGATATAATTAAAATTTCAAATTTGGTTAATAGTTTTTTTAAATGAAAATAAATAAAAATAAAAAAATAGAACTTTTTTACTCAATGATAAGAATGAGAATGATTGAGGAAAAAATTGCAGAAAAGTACTCTGAACAAGAGATGAGATGTCCTGTTCATTTATCAATTGGACAAGAAGCAATTGCAAGCGGTATATGTATGAATTTACAAAAAAAAGACCAAGTCTTAAGTGCACATAGATCTCACTTTCATTATTTAGCTAAAGGTGGAAGTCTGAAAAAAATGATAAGTGAAATTTATGGAAAAGAAACAGGCTGTGCGGGAGGCAAAGGTGGCTCAATGCATCTAATTGATATCCAAGCTGGTTTAATTGCAGCTGTACCAATTGTTGGCAGCACGATACCAATAGGTGTTGGATTAGCTTGGGCTAATAAATTAGACAATTTAAAAAAAATTGTTGTTATTTTTTTTGGAGAAGGATCAACTGAAGAAGGAGTATTTTATGAAAGTATAAATTTTGCAGCTTTACATAATTTGCCTGTTTTATTTGTATGTGAAAATAATTTTTATTCTGTGTATTCAGGTTTAAACAAACGCCAACCAAAGAAAAGGAAGTTATTTAATGTTGCAGAGTCTTTAGGAGTCAAAGGTATTAGCTTAGATGGAAATAATGTTGAAGAAATATATCTTAAAGCAAAAAAAATTATCAAATCCGTTCAACGCACTAATCATCCTTTTTTTATTGAACTTTCAACTTACAGATTCTTGGAACATTGTGGACCAAATAATGATGACGACTTAGAATATAGACCTACAAGTGAAATATTATTTTGGAAAAAAAAATGTCCTATTGTAAAATATAAAAAAAAGCTTTTAAAAGAAAAAGTTTTGAATTCCAAAAAATTGGATAAAATTTATAATGAAATAAATTTAGAAATAAATAAATCATTTAAATTTGCTCAAAAAAGTAAATTTCCTAAAAATTCAAATCTTATGAAAAACATTTATGCTTAAAAAAAATTCAATAAATAAAAATAGATTTATTCAATATACACAAGCCATCAATGAGGCATTAATGCAATCCATGAAATTGGATAAAAAAATTGTAATCTTGGGTTTGGGAGTAGATGATCCAAAGAGAATTTTTGGTACAACAAATAATTTGATAGAAACCTACGGAAAAAATAGAGTATTTGATATGCCAACATCAGAAAATGCTATCACTGGATTTGCAATTGGAATGTCACTTGGAAAATATAGACCAGTATTATGTCATCAAAGAGTGGAATTTGCATTGTTATCAATGGATCAAATAATAAATCAAGCTGCAAAATGGTCTTATATGAATGATGGCCAAATGAGTGTGCCAATCGTTATAAGATTAATAATAGGAAGAGGATGGGGACAAGGTCCGCAGCACTCTCAGAGTTTAGAAAGTCTTTTTGCCAATATTCCTGGTTTAAAAGTTGTTTGTCCATCCTCAGCTTATGATGCAAAAGGGATGTTGATATCTAGTATTAATGATAACAATCCAGTTATATTTTTTGAACATAGGTGGTTGCACTCAACTTATAGTATTGTGCCAAAAAAACATTACTCTGTTCCTATCGGAAGATCAAAAATTGTTAAAAAAGGTAATAATTTAACAATTGTTTCCAGCTCATATATGACAATAGAAAGTCTCAAGGCTTCAGAAATTCTAAGTAACTATGGAATAAATGCAGAAGTGATTGATCTAAGAACTTTACGACCACTAGATATAAAACCAGTTTTAAAATCTTTAAAAAAAACTAAAAAACTTTTAGTAGTAGATAATGGTTGGACTCAGTATGGGATAAGTGCTGAAATTATAACAAGAGTCGCTACAATAAAAAAATTAAACAAAAATTTAGCAATTAACAGGATGGGTATAGCAGATACGCCAATTCCAAGCACAAGAAATCTTGCTAAACTATGCTATCCAGATTGTTTAGATATTTGTACAGAGGTAGGAAAAATTTTAAATATAAAGTTTAAAAATTTATACTCTAAATTTAAGAGCTTCAGAGCACAAGATGTACCAAATAAGAATTTTACTGGACCTTTTTAAGTTTGAAAATTATTAAATATAAATTAAATATTATATATAAATAGAGATTTAAATTGAGTAACTTAATTAAAAAAAATTTTTCATTAGAGGAAACACCACAAACTGGTAAAGAATGGAATAATCTTAAAGAAGAAGATAGAAAAAAACTAATATTCAATAAAATATCTGAAAATCCTCTATACAATAGCTTTGAAATCACTAAAGCTGAAGCAAATGGTATTGTTATTTTAAAAATTGAAAAATTAATTAAGGCTAGTGAAAGAGGGACTCTTCTTTTAGATTTGGAAGAACTTTTAAAAAATGAGATTGATGAAGGTTTAACAATATGGTTAGAGCCTGTTGGAGACAAAAGTAAATTAAGAAATTTAAGAGGTATTGAGATTAAATCATAAAAATTTAATGAATTATCATGAAACTATTAAACAATAATATTGAAAAATATCAAAGTAATTCTGTTGATACAAAAGAAGGAACTTTAATCCTAGACTCGCATAAACTATCATATCATTACGATAGAGTTGAGGCCTGGGAAAATAACGAGAGAATTGCTCCTGTAAGTGTCGATATGGCTTTAACAAGAGCATGTGGTGCTATGTGTTCTTTTTGTTATGCAATGGTACAAGAGCCTCAAGAAAGATCAACTATTAAGGTAAAAGAAGCACTTGATTTGGTAGATGATTTGGCAGAAATCGGAGTCAAAGGTGTATCTTTGATTTCAGATGGAGAGAGTACTCTCTCTAAGGCTTATGTTCCCTTTATACAACATGCTTATAAAGCTGGTATAGATGTTGGAAATGCTACAAATGGATGGGAATGGGAGCCTGATAAAATTGATCAAGTTTTGCCATATTTAACTTGGGTTCGATTCACAGTAGCGGCTGGAACACCTGAGGGGTATTCAAAAATTATGTTCAAAGGTCCTGAGCATACACATGTTTACGAAAGAGCAATGAAACACATAAAGTATGCAGTTGAACTGAAAAAAAAATTAAACCTTAAAGTTACTCTTGGAATACAAATGGTTTTAATGCCTGAATTTAAGGATGAAATTATACCTTTTGCTAAACTTGCAGTTGATCTTGGGGTTGATTATGGAGTTATTAAACATTGTTCTGATGATGAAATGGGAACTTTGGGTGTTGATTATTCTAAATACGAACAACTATATGATTTACTCGAAGAAGCTGAAAAATTAACAAATAATGATACTAAAATAATAATTAAATGGGATAAAATAAAAAATAAAGGAAGACCTACATACAAAAGATTTTATGGCCCTCAATTTTTATTGCAGATAAGTGGAAGTGGATTAGTAGCGCCATCTGGAATGTTTTTCAATGCCAGGTACTCAAAATTTCATATTGGAAATTATGTTGATGAAAAATTTAAAGATATATTTAAATCAGACAGATATTGGAGAATAATGGACTACTTGGCCTCTCCGTATTTTGACGCTCAAACAATGATGGGGACATTACCAATACAACACTACGTAAGCGAAGCACTGGATAATCACATAAAAAACAATATTAAAATACCAAAGGCTTCAGGAAATAAGCCCTTACATGTAAATTTTCTTTAGTTTAAATTCATATTTAGGAAAATAAAATAATTTTTACTATTAAAAAGCTAAATTTTAATGGCAAATATAGAGGGACTCTAATCTTCCTTAGAATTGCTGTTACACACTTTAAAAGGGTATTAATTATAACGATCTAATAACTCTAAAATATCTGAAGTAAAATATTAATAAAACAATTTAAAAATTTATTAAGTTGTTAACAAATACCGATTAATTATATAATAAATTATTTTATATGAATGAAAAATTATCTGATTTAAATATGGTTTTTTCAACCCCTATATGGGCGTCATTAATTAACGATTATGAAATTTTAAATGTAAAATTATATAGTTATATTAAAAAAATACAAACTGATCAGCCAGATGGCATTAAAAGATCAAATCTCAAAGGGTGGCATTCACCTGATTTTAATCAAGAAGATGCAGAAATAAAGTTATTTATTGAATCTATATCTCCAAATATTCAAAAAGTTGTTAATGATATGGGCTGGGATCCAATAAGAAATAATATTAAACTTACTAATATTTGGTCTGTTGTTAATAAAAAGAATGCATCGAATTCTAGGCACACGCATTCAAATTCATATATTAGTGCGGCTTACTATGTTAAAGCCCCTAAAAATTGTGGTGATATATATTTTTATGATCCAAGATCAGCTAATACAATAAGAACGCCTATAATTAAAGAGTCAACAAGACTAGGTATGCAGCAAGTAAACATAAGTCCTCAGGAGGGATTACTAATTATGTTTCCAAGTTATTTACACCATTCAGTTGGTGAAAATAACTCTGACGAAGAAAGAATAGTTATAAGCTTTAATATTGATCTACAAATTAAAAAATAGTTTACTATAAATTAAAATCTTTAATTGAAAATTTGCTTAATGTTAGAGATGAAATGTAGATAAAGTATAAAATTGTAAATATAATTTTATTTAAAAAAATATGGCGGAGAGAGAGGGATTCGAACCCTCGATAGTGTTGCCACTATACACGCTTTCCAAGCGGGCGCCTTCAACCACTCGGCCACCTCTCCAGCTTATATTTCCTATCATTTATCACATTAAATTTGTTGTTAATATAAATTCTTTGAAAAGTAAGTGTGATCAATTTGTGATCAATTTAACCTTAATTAAGCCTCTTAACAATATCCTTGGTTGGTGGTAAGATAAATGAGAAAGGAAAAAATATGTTTAAATTCATAATAGACCGAAACGAAAACTTTATCAGCAATATGCAATGGTATGATATTGGTTTAGTAAAGTTAGCGGTCTTCATTTCTACTTTACTTCTAGCCAAGTATTTAAATATTTTGTTATATGCTCCGTGGTATTGGTATGTGATATTTTTTTTAGTTGTAAGTTCACGCCCTCTTTATCTTGCCTTTAAAAAAGTCAACTAAAAAGCAGAGCTAATAATACTAAAGTAATAACAATAACAAGTAAGTAGACAATAGTTCTAACACTCAGTGAAGTAATAGTTATAATTTATTGAAAATTTTTTGATTTAATATTTTCTTATTTTAATTTTTATTAAATCAACAAACATATTAAAGGGATCTTTAAACAAATTTACTGTTGATCTTGAATCGTCAAGCCATACTACCCCCTTCTCTAAAACTTTAATATTAAAAATTTTAAATAAATATAAAATTTCTACATCAATACAAAAACCTCTAACTTTACATAAATTAATAATATTCCTTATTTTATCTCCATTGTATAATTTAAAACCACATTGTGTATCATTGTAATCTAAATTTAAAATTAATTTTACTAATATATTAAATATTTTTCCTGAAATTATTCTTAAAGTGCCTTGTTTTAATTTTACATTTGAATCAAAATTTGATCTTGATCCTATTATGCAATCATTTCCTTGTTTGTATAACTTATACAATTTAAAAAATTCTTCTATTGGTGTCGAAAGATCTGCATCAGTTACTAATATTATATTACCTTTACTATTGTTAATGCCATTGATTATTGAGTAGCCTTTACCCATATTTTTTAAGTTATTAATTATTTTTATATTTTTTATATTTGTTTTTTCTACTTCATTAAGTGAATTATCTGTACTACCGTCATTAACTAGAATAATCTCAAATTCAAATTTATTTTGAAAAAAATTATGAATTTTATTTAAATTTTTTTTTATAATTAGCTTTTCATTATAAATTGGAACTATTATTGAAATGTACATTGTCTAAATTATAATATGTTTAATTATTTAAGATCAAATAAATTTCTGGTAATTTTAATTTTTATTAGTTTCATCTTACATATATTATCATCTTTTTATAGTATAGGATTTTATAGTGATGATGAACATTTTCAAATCCTAGAGATTAGTGCATACCTCCTTGGTATCAATGATATTGCTATAAATGATCCAACTGGATACTATTGGGAATGGCAAGAATCTGTAAGAATAAGGCCTTGGATACAACCCTATTTGTATTTTTATATAATTAGTTTCTTAAAGTTTTTTATCAGTGATAATCCATTTTTTTGGGTATTAATTCTAAGACTCCTATCATCATTAATTGGTTTTGCTAGTATGATGTTTTTATTTGTAATATTTAAAGATAAATTCTTTAATAATAATAAAATATTTAATTATATACTTTTTTTTACTTTTTGGTTTTATCCTTTTTTACATAGCAGAACATCAGCTGAAAGTTTAAGCTTATCATTATTTATTATTTCGTTTTGTTTTCTGTACATTACAATTGTATCAAAAGATTATAGATTTAATTTAATTTTATTTTCATTAGGAACTTTTTTAATGGGAATTTCTATGGTATTTAAATTTACAACTGTTTTTGTTGCATTACCATTTTTTATATGGGTTTTAATTTTCAGATTTAATTTTTTAAAACTGTTTATTTTTGGCTCTTTAGTAATAATTGCTTTGTCTTTTGGTCTGTATATAGATTATATAAATTGGGGTTCTTTTGAAAATACTTATTTAAAATTTTATATTCATAATCTCTCATCTGCAGAGGGCTATGAAATGAATAGGATGAGAACTTTTGGTGTTGACCCTTGGTACTATTATTTTATTGAAATAGTTAAACAATTAGCTCCAATATTAAGTTTATTCTTCTTAATTGGATTGATATATTTTTGGATTAAAAAACCTACAAATGTTTTTACTTGGATTACTTTATCAACATTTATCATTTTTTCTCTAATCCCACACAAAGAAATAAGATATATATTTTCTATATACATATTTGCTCCATTTTTTATTGCATATTTATTTGAAAAATTTTCTATTAAATATTTATCGATAATATCCAAATATTTTATTATAATTTCAAATATTATTTTTCTATCTATCACATCCCTAACACCAGCTAACGGTAAAGTAGACGTTTATAAATATATATTTGAAAATATAGAAAAAGATGAAGAGATTTATTATACTAGAGAAAATCCATATTTAGTAAATAATATGGAAGCAAAATTTTATACTTATTTTATTCCTAAAATCTCAAAATTAGATAATATTTCAAAAAATGTTAACAATATTTGGGTTACATCTAATAATTATAGCGATATTCAATTATTATTAGAAAATGGTTGTGAAATCAAGCATACGACATATCCGAAGAAAATTATAAATCTTAACGAAAATTGGAAAAGACTAAAACTGAACTGGTATATTTTATTTTGTAAATAGATTCTAATTAAAATTAATTATTTTCCATTTTTAATGCATTTAAAAAAGCATTTTGAGGAATATCAACTTTTCCAAATTGTCTCATACGTTTTTTACCTTTTTTTTGCTTATCAAGAAGTTTGTTTTTTCGAGTCACATCACCACCATATAATTTCTGAGTAACATCTTTTCTAAATGATGCTACAGTCTCTCGGGCAATAATTTTTCCCCCTATTGCAGCTTGGATAGCAACTTTAAACTGTTGTCTTGGGATTAAATCTTTAAGGCGCTCACACAAAGCTCGTCCTCTTTGCTGAGATCTGTCTCTGTGAACAATCAAAGATAAGGCATCAACAGGATCACCGTTAATCATAATACTCACTTTAACTAAATCATTTATTTCATAGCCAACTAGTTCGTAATCAAAACTCGCATAACCTTTTGTAATAGATTTCAATCGATCATAAAAATCAAATACAACCTCATTTAGTGGTAATTTGTATTCTACCATTGCTCTAGTTCCTGCATAATTAAGATTTATTTGAATACCTCTTTTTGTTGTACAGAGCTCAAGAACAGCTCCTAGATACTCATCAGGGACAATAATTGTGGCCTTTATCCATGGTTCTTCTATTGAATCAATTCGAACAGGATCAGGCATATCTGTTGGATTATGAAGATCAACTAATGATCCATCTTTCATATTTATTTTATAAACAACTGATGGTGCTGTAGTTACAAGCTCAAGATTGAACTCTAAATCAAACCTATCTCTTATTATTTCAAGGTGAAGTAGTCCTAAAAAACCGCATCGAAAACCATAACCAAGTGCTGGACTAACTTCTGGTTCATAGGAAAAACTTGAGTCGTTTAAAGCAAGTTTAACCATGCTGTCTCGAAGATGTTCATAATCATCTGAGTCAACAGGAAACATTCCGCAAAAGACAACTGGTTGAGATGGTTTGAAACCAGGTAGTGCATTTATTGTTGGGTTTTTCTCTTCTGTAATCGTGTCACCAACTTTGCAGTCTGAAACACTTTTAATACCTGAGTTGATAAAACCAATTTCTCCAGGACCAAGTGTATTTACTTCTGTTGGTTTAGGGGAAAAAATTCCTACCCTGTCAATCGTATGCGTAGCTCCTGCTGCCATAAATCTTATCTTTTGATTTTTTTTAAGTTGGCCATTTATTACTCTTACTAAAACGATTACTCCAAGATAACTATCGTACCAACTATCAACAAGCATACACTTTAGAGGTTCATTTAATTCTCCTTTTGGGGAGGGAAGATTAATTACTATTTTTTCTAATAAGTCTTCTACTCCTTGGCCAGTTTTAGCTGATACCAAAGATGCATCTGAAGAATCAATGCCTAGCACTTCTTCAATTTGTTCTTTGATTTTTTCAGGTTCAGATGAAGGAAGGTCTACTTTATTTAATACTGGTAAAATTTCATGATCGTTGTTGATTGCTTGATATGCATTTGCAAGTGTTTGAGCCTCAACACCTTGGGTAGAGTCTACAATTAACAAAGAGCTTTCACAAGCAGCCAAAGATCTTGATACTTCATAGGAAAAATCTACATGTCCTGGTGTGTCCATTATATTTAAAATATACTTTTTTCCATTCCTTGCAGTATAGTTTAGTCGGACTGTTTGTGCCTTAATTGTAATTCCACGCTCTCTTTCAAGTTCCATAGAGTCTAGAACCTGCTCCTTCATCTCTCTATCTGTCAAACCTCCACAAAATTGTATCAATCTGTCAGCTAATGTTGACTTGCCATGATCAATATGCGCAACTATAGAAAAATTTCTTATACTAGAAAGATCTCTCATTATTTTCTTAATGATGCTGTAAAACCAGTTACTACTGTATCGATAATTTGATTGGATATATTTTCTATGTCTTCATCACTAAATGTTTTTTCTAGTGGTTGTAATAAAACCCTGATAGCAATACTTTTGAAGTCTGATTTAATTTTTTTACCTTCATAAACATCAAAAATTGTCACTTTATTAATAATCTTCTTATCTATTTTTTTTATTTTGCTGATTATATCATTTGCTTTTACTGACTTTGGAAATAAAAAAGCAAAATCTCTTTCAACCATCTGGAAGGGATTATTGTCAAAAGCAGAAATTGTTGATGTTTTTTTTGTTAAAAATTGAGCTAAAGTATCTGTGAAAATTTCAAATGCAACGACTGAATGTCCAATATCTAGAGATTTTAACAATATTGGATTTAGTTCACCAAAATTAGCTAAAATATTTTTTCCAATTCTCAATAATGATGATTTGCCAGGATGAAAAACGTTATTCTTTATATTTTCATATATAAGATTGTCTACAGGGACATTTAAAGATTTTAAAATTTGCATGAGATCTGATTTGATATCAAAAACATCAAAATCTTTATTTAAAGAGTTCCAATTTTCTCCATGAATATGTCCATATCCAATTGCTGTTGCAACATTTGTTTGTTTGTCTTCTAATGTAGAGGCAAATATTGGGCCAACTTCAAATAGTTTACCACAATTAATTACCTTTGATTTATTTAAATTAATTGCATTTAATAAATTTGGAATGTTAGATGGTCGCATGACGCTTAGATCAGAGCTAATTGGATTTTTTATTTCTATAATATCTGTAGATACAACCTTTGCGGTTTTTGAACCCATAAATGACCACGTCACTGCCTCAAGATAACCTTGATTAGCAATTATTCTTTTAATTTTATAAAAAGACTTTAGCTCAGGATTTAAAATATTTTTCTTATTATCTTTATCAATTACATTAGTAAGAGGTATTTGATCGAAGCCATATATTCTCAAAATTTCTTCAACAATATCTGCTTCTCCTTCGATATCAGGCCTAAAGCTAGGAATTGTGATCTCAAAAATATCATTATTTTCTATGACATTAAAACCTAAAGATTCTAAAATAGATTTTTGTTTTTCATTTTTGATTTCTAAACCTCCTATAGATTTAACTTTGCTTGTATTAAAAATTATTTTAGATTTTTTATTTTCTAAAACTTTAGTTTGAACAGAATGACTTACTTCACCACCACATAACTCAGTAATCATTTTAGTTGCTGCATCCACTCCCCATTCAATTGATGTTGAGTCTAAACCTCTCTCAAATCGGTATCTAGCATCACTTTGAAGTTTTAGCTGTCTTCCTGTCTTCGTAACAGAAATAGCGTCAAATAATGCTACTTCTAAAAAAACATTTTTGGTATCAAGACTGCAACCACTATCTAGACCACCCATGACACCGCCAATGCCGTGGAGTTTTTGATTATCTGCAATTACTATCATATCAGAATTACATTCTCTTTTCTCTTCATCAAGGGTCAAGCAGGTTTCATTTGCCCTAGCAAAACGCATTGTAAGATTACCATCAATTTTATCTGCATCATACACATGCAATGGTCTTCCTAAATCATAGGTTATATAATTAGTTATATCAACTAAGGCAGAGATTGGTCTTAACCCAATAGCTTTTAATCTTTGTTGAAGCCATACTGGGCTCTCTTTATTAGTAACATTTTTAAAATATCTTCCAGCAACACCTGGGCAAAGGTATTCTTCATCATCGCTAAAAGTTTTTTTCCATTTAATAGGGCTTTCAAAAGTCCCTGGGATACTTTTTATTAATGTATTTTCTTTTAAAGATCCAAGTCCTGCAGCAGCTAAATCTCTAGCAATGCCTCTAACTGATAAGCAATCACCCCTATTTGGAGTAATATTTATTTCTATAACAGGGTCATCAAGATTAAATACTTCAATAAATTTTTGACCAAGTTTGTGTTTTGTATCAACTTCTATAATACCATCGTGCTCATCTGATATTCCCATTTCTTTTTCAGAAACAAGCATACCACATGACTCCACCCCCCTTATTTTAGATTTCTTTAATTTTATTCCTGTACCTGGAATAAAACTATTTTCAGGCGCAAAAATACCCTTCATTCCTGTACGTGCATTTGGTGCCCCACAAACGACTTGAAATGTTCCATCAATAGTTTTTACAATACATACCTTAAGTCTATCTGCATCTGGATGTTGCTCAGCTTTTAATACCTCAGCAACTGTAAAATCATTAAATGATTTGGATTTGTCTTCAACACTTTCTATTTCTAGACCAATATTTGTAAGTGTTTCAACAATTGTATCTAAATCTTTAGAAGTTTCTAAATGATCTTTTAGCCAGTTAAGTGTAAATTTCATTTTAGGTTTAAACCTCTGCTCTGTTTCTTAGATCTAATGGGGAAAATCCATAGTGCTCTAACCACTTAATATTTAAATCAAATAAACCGCGCATATCAGTAATACCGTACTTAAGCATCGAAAGTCTTTCTATTCCCATCCCAAATGCAAAGCCCTGATAAACTGAGGAGTCTATATTACAATTCTCTAAAACTTTTGGGTTAACCATTCCGCATCCCAAAATTTCTAACCAATCATCACCCTCACCAATTTTTAAAACATTATTTTTTTTGGTAAAAGCTACATCCATTTCAGCACTTGGTTCAGTGAATGGGAAATAACTTGGTCTGAAACGATACTTTAAATTATCAATTTCAAAAAACTCTTTTAAAAAAGCAATAAGGGTAGATTTTAGATCTGCCATTGTAGCATCTTTATTTATTACCAATCCTTCTACCTGATGAAACATGGGTGTATGTGTCGAGTCTGAGTCACTTCTGTATGTTCTTCCTGGGACAATTATTTTGATTGGTGGTTTTGTTTTTAGCATTGTTCTCACCTGAACAGGACTAGTGTGAGTTCTTAATACACTGTCATCATCATCAATGTTTTTTACATAAAATGTGTCTTGCATCTCACGGGCAGGATGATGTGGAGGAATATTCAATGCTGAAAAATTATTAAAATCACTTTCAATGTCAGGTCCAGATTCAACTGAGTAATTTAAATTGCCAAAAATTTCTATAATACTAAAAATTGTTTGAGAAATAGGGTGAATTTTACCTCTTGTTGTTTCAACTTGAGGTAAGGTGACATCAATACTTTCATTTTGTAGTTTTTTTTCTATTTCGCTATTTTCAATTTTTGTTTTTTTAATATTAATTGCTTCTTCAACTAAAGTTTTTAGATTATTTAATTCCTGACCTTTAAGTTTTCTTTCATTAATAGAGAGTTTTCCCAAAAGTTTCATTTCCGATGAAATTAAACCTTTTTTGCCAAGATACTCTAGACGTATGATTTCCACTTCTTGAAGATTTTTACAATCCTCAATTCTTTTTTTTATATCTACAGAATCAACTGATAAAGACATATTACTAGTATAAATTATTAAAAATTAAATACTAGCCAGCTGATTGAGCTTTTTCAACTAAAGCTTTAAATGCATCTGGTTGATTAACTGCCAATTCAGCTAATATTTTTCTATCTATTTCAACAGATGATTTTTTTAAACCAGATATAAACTGAGAATATGTCATACCGTGCATCCTCACTCCAGCATTAATACGTTGAATCCAAAGGCCTCTAAAATCACTTTTTCTTTTTCTACGATCACGATAAGCATATTGCATACTCCGTTCAACAGCCTGGACGGCTACTCTAAATACATTTTTTCTTCGTCCGTAATAACCTTTAGCTCTTTTTATTACTTTTTTATGTCTTGCTCTTGCAGTTACGCCTCTTGAAACTCTTGCCATTCTAAACTCCTATTTATTGTAAGGTAGCATATGATCAATTAGCGCTGTATCACCTGGTGACATAATTGCTGATCGTTTTGTGCTACGTATAAATTTATTTGATCTTTTGCTCATACCATGTCTTTTTCCAGCAGGCTTGAACTTAATTTTTCCAGTTCCAGTTCTCGAGAAACGTTTCTTTAAACTACTTTTTGTTTTAAGCTTGGGCATTCTATACTCCTTGTTAAATTTACCGCTAGGCTGCCCCGCAGGCCATAGCTAGTTAATTTGGGCTTATAGTGATATTTGATTAAGAATCAATAAAGTATTTATTTCGCGACCTGAGGAACTAAAATCATCATAATTTGCTTTCCCTCAGCTTTAGGTGGTACCTCAACTTTAGCATATTCACCAACTTCTTCGGTAAGTTTCTTTAATAAATCGAAACCAAGATTCTGATGTTCCATTTCCCTACCTCTAAAACGCATGGAAACCTTGACTTTATTTCCACCATTTATAAATTTTGAAAGAGCTTTTACTTTGACATTATAATCGTGAGTATCAATGCCAGGGCGCATTTTAATTTCTTTAACTTCAATAGTTTTCTGCTTTTTTTTCGCTTCTTTTTTACTTTTTTGCTCCTTGTACTTTAGTTTTCCATAATCAATAATTTTACATACAGGTGGATTAGCTTCTGGAGAAACTTCAACTAAATCAAAACCCTCATCCTCAGCATGATTAAGAGCCTCTCTAATACTTATTATACCTAGCTGCTTACCTGAGCTTGATATAACGCGCACTTCACTTGCAGTTATCTGCTCGTTAGTCCTAGGACCAGTACTCTTCTTTGCTCTGAAATTTACTGCCAAAACTATTAATTTAAATGGATTAAGCTATTAATAAATAGCATATTAGGAATTGAATATTTTTTTCATATTTTTTAGAGGTATAATGAAAATGAAATTAATTTCAAGGTCTGTTTTTTAAAAAAAGGTTAAATTGTAAGTAAAAATAAATGAAAATTTGTATTGAACGTAGTGATCGCATGGGTGATATGATTTTAACCCTGCCTATCATTCAAGGAATAAAAAAGAGAAATCCTAAAGCAAGCATTGATGTAGTAGCCTCAGAAAAAAACTTAAAAATATGTAAATTATCTAATTTAATTAATAAAACTTATGTAAAGACAAATAATTCTTCAGCTTTCAAGAAATTATCTAAGCATATTAGGAATGAAAAATACGATTATTATTTTTCTTTTAGCCCAAGCTGGTTTGGTTTAATTCTAGGGTATTACTCAAAAAGCAAATTTAAATCAGCATTAATTTTGCAATCTCGCTACAAATCAAATTTGCTTAGTAAATTATGGCAAATCATTTTTAGTAAAATATTTTTTTCACAATCAAAAGTAATTAATCGGTTTAAATCATTAAGAGAAAATCACGATATTCATCAAACAAAAATGATGATGGATGCCATTTTAAATAGCGGTATTAGTCTGGATAAAAATCATAAATCAGAATTTACATTTATAAATGCATTTACCATTAAAAAAGATAAAAAAGTGTGTGTCATCCATCTTTCCTCGAAATGGATTAATGAATACTATGAAGAAGATAATTTTTTAGAATTATTAAAGTCCTTGGAAAAAAAGAATTTAAGTATTTATTTAACAAGTGATGAAACAACAAAAAGTAAGTTTCATAAAATTTTAACTTTATATTCTTCAACTGATAAATTTAGTGAACTCATCAATAATGATAATAAAATTGTATTGTGTGATAATTTTAATTTTGAAAACTGGACAACCCTTCTTAATCAGGCGGACTATACTATTACCCCTGAAAGCGGATGCACTCATATTGCCTCTCTAACTAGTTCCAAACTTTGTGTGATTTATGATTCAGATAATTTCCCAAAAAGTATAATGCGTGAGTATGCTCCATGGAATAAAGAGTATCTAGCCTTGGAAACAAACGATCTTGATCTTAATAAAAAACTACTAAACTTTGTGGAGTAACTTATTATTAGAAATACACTCTTTTACTTCATCGACACCCAAATCTTCCATTGAATTTTTAAGAACTAGATGACTATTTTTTCTAAAACTTAAGTTTGCTTTTGTAATAGGATTATCTAAGGCAAGCCATAAAGTGTTAACATTACTAAGTGCTGCTATATGGCCAGGACCTGTATCATTTGAAATTATAAGCTTGCTTTTACAGGCAGCTGAGTAAATAACATCGGGTGGTGATTTATCGATTAAATTTATAATATTTTTGCAGTGATTCATTATTGGCTCTATAGCATCTGAATCATGCTTGGTGCCAACTACACAAATATGAAACCCTTTAGCTTCCAAATAAGAACATATTTCTTGAAACTTATTTGGTGCCCATTGTTTGTAGTTACCTGATTGTGATACACCTGGAATAACCATCACAACATTTTTATTTTCAAAATCTAGATCATCATGATTATTATCAAGCCAACTAAAATCTGGATTAGACTTCTCGATACCTAATAATTGTAATTGATTTAGTAAACCTTGCGTTGGACTCTCAGTTCCTTGGGGAGGAATAGTGTATCTTTCATGTACATTACTTCTTGATCCATTTATTTTTGCTTTTGAAAATATTTTGATAAAAATATGATAAAGGTTAGTCCTCTTTGAATTTTGTAAGTCTATTACTAGATCATATTTACCAAATACAATTTTATTGATAAGACGAAGTGTTGCAAAGAATCCTTTTCTATTATCAATTAGAAATTGATGGAACATATTCATCTTTTTAAAAAAAGGAACAAATTTTTCTTCTGTAACTAAATCTATAATTGTATTGTTAAATTTTTTATGAATAGCCAAGATAGGCTCTAATGCGAAAACAATATCACCAAGAGAGCCGTGTTTGATAACTAGAATTTTTTTAGGATTGAACTGACTCATAGAATTCTAAATACTGATTAACCATATTTTCTTTTGAAAAATTATTTTCAATGACCTTTTTTACATTTTGAAAAATTTTAACTTTTTGATTGGCTGATAAATTTAATAATAGATCTATTTTGTTTGGTAAACTGGCATAATCTTGGGGTGTTAATTTAAAATAATCACTTAAGTGTTCCAGCTGGTTTTTTGCTCCACCGTAATTAAAAGCTATGACTGGAGTGCCAGAATACAACGATTCACTTATCGTTCTACCAAAACCTTCAGCTCTCAATGGCAGCGAAACTGTTAAATCTGCTATATCAAATAATAGTCGCATCTCATCTTGGTTAACACTTCCTAATATTTTGAAGGTATTCTTTAAATTGCTTTTATTTATTTTTTCTTGAAGTTTCTTTGTATAACTTTCATTTTTAGTATCTCCAGCAAAAAGAACTAAAATACTTTCAGTGGTAATTTTTTTTATTACATCAACAAATTCCAACTGACCTTTCCAACGTGTTAGTCTTGCAGGAAAAAGAATAATTTTTTTTAACTTGTCAATTTGATGTCTATTTATAAAATCTTTTTTATAGGTGTTATTAATAGATTGATTAAAATATTCTGTATCAATGCCTCTATTGATGACTGATATATTTTTATTAGTAATATTATATTTTTGTGTAACTGTTTCTTTTACATACTCTGATATTGCAATCAGATGATCCATTTTAGATAATCCCTTATTGTAAATTTTTTTAAAGAATGAATTGCCACCATACACATTATGAAAAGTACTAATTGTTTTAATTTTATTTTTTAACATTAAATTGATCATCCAAGCAGGGCCTCTAGATCGAACATGTACTAAATTAATATTATTTGCTTGAATAAATTTGTTTATTTTACGTGATATTGAAGGATATGAAAAAAAGTTTTTGCTTGATACAGGTAATTGATGAACATGAACAAAATTGTCATCAAGTTCTTTAATCATTTTGCCACCAGAGGTGATAATAAAATTCTTAATTTGTTTCTGAGCCAAAAAATTAGCCACATCTACCGTGCCTCTTTCGACACCTCCAGAATCAAGAGAGGGAACTATTTGTACAAGATTAAAGGATGACATTATTAGTTTATATTGTTATTCTATAATATGCGTTTTTATAAAAACAAACAAAACCATAAAATTGCTTATAAATCGCTAAAAGGTAGAAGATTAGGGATTGTTTTTATTCACGGATTGCTCTCTGATATGAACGGTGGCAAAGCGCGTGACGTTGAGCGATATGCTAGGAAAAACAATCTTAATTTTGTTCGTTTTGATTGCCGAGGGCACGGCAAATCTGAGGGAAAATTTGAGGATTTTACCATGTCTGATTGGAGAAAAGACTTATTAGATATTATCGATAATGTTGCTAAAGGGCCTCAAATTCTCATCGGTAGCAGTATGGGTGGATGGTTAATGATGTTGGCTGCCAAAGCAAGACCGCAAAGAATAAAAGGTTTAATTGGCCTAGCAGCAGCTCCTGACTTTGGAAAAGATTTATACAACGCATTAAATAAAAAAAATAAAAAAGAAATTTCTACTAAAGGTATTACTAAATATACCTCAAATGGTTTTAGCTATTACTTAACGAAAAAATTTTTTATTGAAGCAGAAAAAAATAGAGTTCTTCGAAAACCAATTCGATTTACAAAACCAGTTGTTCTAATGCACGGACTAAAAGATAATGTCGTTAAAGAAGATGTGCCTAAGAAAATACTTAAAAAGATAACTGGTAAAAACGTTAACATTATTTATCTCAAAGAAAGTGATCACCGCTTATCCACTGAAACTGATTTAAAAATGATTACTCAATCAATAGACTATATAAGAAAGACTAAATAAATTATTTAACCCTCCTCTTCTTAGTGCTAGTATAATCATAATGATTTGTATTAAAGCTAATATACCTGAAGAGCTTTCTCAAATTGATGATGAATTAAAAGCCATTTATCATAGTAGTGACACTGTGTGTTTTTTTATATTTAAAACACGAGAACAAAGAAATGATTTTATTGAACGAACCAAAGGAATGAAAAAAATTGAAAGAGAAAAGATTTACGAGGAGTATAATTAATTAATGAGTCTTAAAAATTTATCCTACTTTATAGATATAAAACATTATCCAATTCATGAACCTAAAAGTTCAAAGTATCAAAAAATTATAAAAGAAGCGCAAACAGCATTAGAATTTGATGGGTGTTATGTGTTGCCTTCAATCGTCAATAAAACAGCAATAAATGATATGCGTGAAGAGTCTAAAAAGATTGAAAGTTTGGCTCACTATACATCAAATAAAGTAAATGTTTATTTTTCAAAAGATGATCCAGCATATCCAGAAGATCATCCACGACGATTTTTTATGGAACGAAGTAACGGATTTGTATCCGGAGATAAATTTCCAGAAAATTCTATTATTAAGGAGTTATACTATTCAGAAGAACTTAAAAACTTCATTGCTGATTGCTTAGGAATACCAATATACCATTATGCTGATCCTCTTGCATCATTAACAATGAATGTAAATAAACCAGGTGATCGTTTCTCATGGCATTACGATACGAATGAATTTACAGTAACAATGTTGGTTCAAGATTGTGATGAAGGTGGCGTGTTTCAATACGTACCTAATATTCGCAATAAAGAAGATGAATGTTATGATGAAGTATTAAAATTATTAAAAGGTGATATGTCGCGTGTAAAAGAAATAAAATTAAATGAAGGTGATCTTCAACTTTTCAAAGGTCGTTATGCGTTACACCGTGCAACAAGAGCAGAGGGAAATACGACAAGAAATCTTGTTGTTTATACGTATACTGAAAAAGAAAATGTTATAGGCTCAAGTTACCGATCAGAGGAATTGTACGGCAAAACTCTTGATGTTCATAAAGAGAGAAGAGTTCGAAGTGACTCACTCACTGATTAGTATGAAAAAAATTGGCGTTATTGGATTGGGTAACATGGGTAGCGCTGTTGCTAAAAATATTTTGCGAGCTAATTTTCCTCTCTCTGTTTTTGATATTAAAAAAGAAGCTAGTGATAAACTTGTTGAAGCTGGTGCTGTTTGGAAAAATTCACCTAAAGAATTAGTAAATGATGTTGATATTGTTGTCTCCATGGTTTTTGGCCCAAAAGAAATTGAAGCGGTAATGAAAAATGAGGATGGTATACTTCAGGCTAACTGCAATCATAAAGGTTGGATTGATCTGACTACAAGTAGTCCTACTCTAATGAGAAATTTAGCAAAGGAATTTGAATCCTTAGGTGGTCTATCTGTTGATGCTCCAGTTACAGGATCTTTGGATGCTGCTATCAGAGGTGATATGATCATGTTTGTTGGTGGTACAGATAAGGCTGTTGAGAATGTAAAAGAAGTGTTGGAGGTTATAGGAGAGATAAGACGTGTTGGCGATTATGGTAATGGTTATGTCGCCAAATTAGTAAACAATCAGCTTTGGAAAATAAACGCAGCGGCAATTGGAGAGGCAATGGTGCTTGCAAAAAAAGCAGGTTTAGAACCAAATTTGTGGTGGGAGGTTATGAAAGGTGGAGCAGCAGATAGTTTTGTGTTGCAACATGACGTTCCATCTATTTTTGCTGGTCATTATGATCCATCATTTCGTGTTGAATTAGCTTTAAAGGATCTAGATCTTATTCAAGATTTGATAAAAGAATATGGGACACGTTCAGAACTAACACAAGCATGTCATGATCGCTTTCAGGAAGCAAAAGATCGATACGGTAAAGAAGCTGGAGAAATGACTGTATGCAAATTAATTGAAGAGGATGCGAATATAAATTTGAGAGTTAAGGGTAATTGGACTGCACCTTGGGAGGTAAAACATTCAAGTGAAGATACTTAAATGAATAATAAACCTGATCTTGCATCTTTGTTTGGGGCAACAAAGTCTGATACTTTTTTAGGATTAGACCCCTGTAATAATCTAGACTCTATAGATGCCTCTTCTGCTTTTGTTGGTGTGCCTTGTGCTACGCCTTATAAGTCTGTTGGCCCTTATGCTAAAAATGGCCCCTCTTCTATTCGAAATGCAATTGCTTCATTAAATGCAAATCTTGATAGACATAATTTTGACTTAGGAGGTCCAATTTTTCCTCAAGGATCAATTAAAGCTGTTGACTGTGGTGATATAGCTTGGAATGAAAAAAATTTTCAAGAAAACAGATCTATTATTTCTGATACCGTAAAAAAAATTTTAAAAAATGATGTCGTGCCTATTCTTGTTGGAGGTGATGATTCAATACCAATTCCAATGCTAGAGGCTATGAGCTCGAAAGGGAGAGATTTTACCATCCTTCAAATAGATGCTCATATTGATTGGAGAGAAATTCATATGGAGGAACGATATGGTTTGTCTTCCACGATGCGTAGAGCATCTGAAATGAGTCATATAAAAAAAATTTTACAAGTAGGAGCAAGGGGAATAGGATCTGGGCATCCACAAGATTTTGAAGATGCTAAAAATTGGGGGGTAAAATTTTATTTAGCAGATGATGTTCATTCTAATGGGTTAGATCCAATTTTAGAAAATATTGATCAGAATTCTAGTGTAATAATTTGTATTGATATTGACTCAATGGATCCATCCATAACTCCAAATACTATTGGTAGAGTGCCTGGAGGACTTACGTACTTTCAAGTTTTAAATTTAATAAAAGGTGTAGCTCAAAAGGCAAAAATTGAAGCAATGGATTTTGCAGAAATAATGCCAGAGGTTGATATTGATGGAATTGGAGGATTAACTGTATCGAGATTAATAGCATCGTCCATGGGCGTAATTGCTCGCCAAAAACAAAGGGCTGATAGTTAATATGTTTGTAGGTATTGATGTTGGAAGCACAGCAATAAAATTAGGTATAGTAAACACTGAAGGAAAATTAATCTCTTACTTTAATTCCCCTTACTCTACTGCAGCAATTTCAGACGATCATATAGAGCAAGATCCAAACGATTGGATTAAATTAATAATAAAAGGTTTAACTGAATTTAAAAACAATAATCCTAGCTGTCTATTGACTGGGCTATCAATGTGCAGCCAAGTAAATACTCATATATTTGTAGATGAAAACGGAGAAGCTCTATTACCAGCAATTTTTTGGCAAGATACCAGAGCAAAAAGTGAAGCTAAAGAAATAGATTCTAAAATTAGTGATGAACAAAAAATCTCCTGGTGGGGAACGCCGATGCCCATTGATGCGAGTCATGTAATTTCAAGAATGCTATGGGTTAAAAAAAATAAACCTGATGTTTGGGCAAAAACAAAGTATGTAATGTTGCCAAAAGATTATTGTATTTTTAAATTATCAGGGGAAATTGTAAGTGACCCTTTATCGAATATTGGTTTAGTTGATAATAATTTAAAATATATTGATGATCTTTTAGGTTTAGTTTCAGGCGCACCAGCAAAGTTACCACCACTAAAAAAAATGACTGAACAAGTTGGTGTAATTAAAAAAGAACTACCTTTTAACGGAACAAAAATAATTAATGGAACAATGGATGCTTGGATAGGAATTCTGGGAAGCGGTGGTTTTGAAAATAAAAAAAATATTTATTTAAGTGGAACAAGTGAAATTTTAGGCATTAATTCGAAAGAAGTTATACCAACACCAGGTATTATTATTTTTCCTGAAGATGAAAATATTAAGTTACACGCAGGTCCAACACAAAGTGGTGGTGCTTCAAAACTTTGGTTCTGTAATCTATTTAATTTAACCCCACTTGAAATGAATAAGCTTGTAGAAAATGAAAACTTTAATGATGTTGCACCTATTTTTTTACCACATTTACAAGGAGAGCGAGCACCATTGTGGAACCCTAATTTAAAAGGAATTTTTTATGGTATGAACTCCAAAACAAACAAAGGCAATCTTGCTCGATCAGTTTATGAAGGAGTTTCTTTTTCTGCAAAATTAATACTTGAGTCTCTAGAAAAATCCTCAAATTGTATCAATGAAGAAATAAATTGTGGCGGAGGTGGATTTCAAGCTGATATTTGGAATCAAATTCGCGCAAATATTTTAAATAAAAAAATCAATCGATTATCAATTAAAGATCCAGGGATACTTGGTTCAGTTGGTATAGCAGGTTATGGATCAGGAACATTTTCAAACATTGATGAAGCATTTAATGAAATGACCAGCTTTGATAAATTTTATGAACCAGATCAAAATTTGAAAAATTATTATTTAGATTTATATGAAATTTTTAAAAATATTACTGAGAATAATATTAAAATAAGTGAAAAATTCTCTAAATTTCCAAGATAATTAGTACATTCAACTCAAATTGCTTGATAATGATATTGTGACTGTATAAAAAATGATCAACTATGGAGGAATTATGAAATCGTGCATTAAATTTATAAGTTTTACTTTGCTTTTTCTTTCTATGTTTGTTTCTAAAGCATGGGCAGAAAAGGTGACAGTTATTACTCCTTACTTAGCTCAACCAGGAACTCAAATGTATGTTGAGGGCTTCAAAAATGAAGCATCTAAAAAAGGTTGGGATTTAAATATTATAGATACAAAAGGAGATGTAGCAGAAGTTATTAGTAGAATTGAAGATGCTGTAAATCAAAAAGTTGATGGAATTGTTATTAACGTTGATCCATCACAAATTGCAGCAGGACTAGAAGTAGCTGCAGCTGCAAACATACCTGTTGTTGGTATGGACTCAGGTGCTGACCCTCTTCTTGTGACCAATGTCACTTCTAACGGGTATGCAATGGCTGCAGAAACATCAGTGTATGTAGCAAATAGAATAGAAGGAAAAGGAAATGTAGTAATGTTTGTTTTTGATGCCTTTCCTCCTGTTCAAATTAGAGGCGTAATAGCTGATGCAGTATTTGGTAACTTTCCAGATATTAATGTTATGGATCGCATCACACCAGACGTTCAAGATGGTGGTATAGCTGATAGTCGAGCAAAAATGGAAGCCCTTCTTGCTGCAAATCCAGAAGCTGGATCAATTGCTGCTGTTTGGGCGGCGTGGGATCAACCTGCAATTGGAGCTATGCAGGCTATTGAAGCAGCAGGCAGAAGTAATGAAGGAATTGTAATTGTTGGAATTGATGCAAATCCTCAAGCAAGAGATGCTATTAGTCAAGGCGGTAACTTTGAAGCTTCTATTGCACAAGATTTTGTTGGTATTGGATCTGCAACAGCAAATGCAATTGGTAGAGCAATGAGTGGTGAGGAAATTAAATCCAAAGTCATTTATGTTCCAACCGTATTAATTACTAGTGCTAATGTAGGTAACTAAGATCTTTTTTAATTATGCGCTAATAAATTAGCGCATAATTTTTCTTTTAACTTAAATGCAAAAATTAGAACTTTTAAATCTAACTAAAAGTTTTTCGAGTTTTAAAGCACTCTCAAATGTAAGTATTGAATTTTTGTCTGGTGAAACACACGCCTTGATGGGTGAAAATGGAGCCGGTAAAACAACATTAATAAAAGTTCTAGCTGGTATTTTAAAACCTGATCAAATGACAATGAAAATTGATAATAAGATTCAAAATATATATTCATCAATACAATCAAAAAATTTAGGTTTTAATTTTATTCACCAAGAATTGAATATCATCTCTTATCTCTCAGTGGCTGAAAATATGTTTTTAAATCACCCTTATCCAAAAAAATACAAAACTATAATTGATTGGAATAAAATTTATAAATTATCAAGTAATGCACTGAAAGAATTAGGTGTAACGCATATTGATGTGAAAAAAAAATGTGCAAAATTATCTACGGGCGATCAAATGTTGGTTAAAATTGCATCCTGTTTAATTAAGACAGACACAAACCCTACTTTATATGTTTTTGATGAACCTACAGCAGCGTTAACGCTACAAGAGTCTGAAAAATTATTCAAAGTAATTAATAATTTAAAAAAAAGGGGAGCAATAATTCTCTATGTATCTCACCGTATGAATGAAATATTACAAATTTCAGATAAGGTTACTGTTTTACGAGACGGAATTAAAGTTTTAACTGACAAAACATCAAAACTTTCAAAAGAAAAAATCATACGAAGTATGGTTGGTAAAGATTTATCTGATAATTTTCCGGAGAGAACAGGGAATATAAATAAAAACATTGTTATTGATGTAAATAATGTTCATACAAAAAATATTAGGAACATTAATTTTAAAATAAAAGCTGGTGAAGTGCTTGGTATTGCAGGTCTATCTAATTCGGGTCAAAGAGAAATATTTAACATGTTAATGGGTGTTGATAGTATGACAAAAGGCAAAATAAGCTTTATGGATCAAAAATACGAACCTATCGGTCCCAGTGATGCTTGGAAAAAATTAATTTCATTTGTTCCGCGAGAGAGAAGAAAAGAAGCTCTGATGCTAAAGATGTCAGTTAAATCAAATACCACAACACCACATTATTCGAAGATATCTAAATTCTTTTTTTTAGCAAATAAAAAAGAGGAAAATTTAATTACAAATAATTATTCTAAAAAAGTTCAATTAAAATATGAAAACATAAATCAACCTATTTATCAACTAAGCGGTGGAAACCAACAAAAAGTTGTATTTAGTAGGGCTCTTGCATCAAACCCAAAACTTTTACTTCTGGATGAACCAACTAGAGGAGTTGATGTAGGTGCCAAATTAGATATTTATAATTTAATTATTCAGTTAACAAAAAATGGTTGTGGTATCGTATTAAACTCATCTGATTTATCTGAAATTATGGGTATGTGTGATAAAATTCTTATACTAAAAGATCATGAACAATATAAAATATTAGAAAATTTTAAAATAAACTCTCAAGATGTATTAGCAAATTTCTATGAAAGTAAAAATCAATGAAAATATTAAATTTAATTAAAAAATATGGAACATTGATTGGTTTTTTTGGAATTATTATTTTTTTTACCATCAATTTACCTTCAACATTTCTTACAGCTAAAAATTTTATAAATATCAGTCAGCAAATAAGTATGCTTGCAGTTGTGGCATTTACGATGACTGTAGTCATGGTGATGAATGATTTTGATTTGAGTGTTGGATCAATGGCAAGTTTGGCAGGTATAGTTGCTGCTGTCTTATTCTCAATGGGTTATCCAATTTGGATTGGAATATTGGCAGCTTTATTTGTAGGAATAATTGGAGGTTTGTTTAATGGTTTTTTAGTTTCTATAATTGGCATTCTCCCTTTCGTTGCAACACTTGGCACACTCACAATGTTTAGTGGTTTTGCTTTTCTAATAAGTGGGGGTAGAACCATTTTTGGAAGAGATATACCGAGTGAATTCTCAAGTTTCGCAAGAAGTGGTATAGAAATTTCTTCTCTAGGTCTAAAAATACCTTTTTTAAGTATATTGGCATTACTGATTCTTTTTATTGTCTGGTTTATTTTGGAGCAAACAACATATGGAAGAAGATTATACGCCATAGGAGGAAATACAGAAGCTTCTTTTCTAGCTGGAATAAAGGTTAAGCAACTGAGACTTTCTGCATTTGCCTTAACAGGAGTTGGTGCTGCAATAGCAGGGCTAATGTATTCAAGTCGTGTTGCTTCATCAAACCCAACTCAAGGAAGTGGTTTAATGTTGGAAGCAATTGCAGCTGTTTTCTTAGGAATGACTATGAGTGAAGAAGGTGAGCCTAGGGTATTATACACTTTATTAGGTGTATTAATCTTAGGTGTTTTAGACAATGGCCTCACACAAATGAATGTTGATAGTTATATTAGAGAAGTATTGGTTGGGTTTATTGTAATTCTGGCTGTTGCGTTTTCAAGTATTACAAAAAAAAGAAATTAATTAAAAGATAATGTCATTAAGGAAGATCTTTCAAGTAAATTACTAAAAAAGTAACTGGTAAAAACTTTAATATTATTTATATCTAAGAAATTAATCACCGATTATCAACTCAAACTAATTTAAAAACGAATACATAATCAATAGACAATTAAAGAAAAACTATTTAAAATTTAGTTAGGCTGTCTTCGTAGTCTCAACAAGAACTGGTTCTTCAAATTTATTTACCATCTCTTTTGGAATAATCTGCCAGAATAAATATTTATCTCTATCCCAGTTATCCAAAATATCTTTTGCGTGCTGTGAATTCGTTTCGTTAAAGTATGTTGTAATTTTATTTTTTAAGACATCTTCCCAGTATGGTGTCATTTGTTGTTGGTAGAAAACATCATCAAGATTTATTCTAAGTGGGAGTGTTCCATCTTTATCAAAAACGAAAGACATTCCTCCCGTCATTCCTGCACCAAAGTTATTTCCAACTTCACCTAATATGACAACACTTCCGCCTGTCATATATTCACATCCATTATCGCCGCATCCTTCAATCACAGCATGTGCTCCAGAATTTCTCACAGCAAAACGATCTCCTGCCATGCCTGCTGCATATAAAGTTCCTTTGGTAGCTCCGTACATAACCGTATTACCAATAATGACATTTTTATTTGTCTGAAGTGAAGATATCTCTGAAGGTGTGATAATGATTTTGCCACCTGATAATCCTTTAGCTACATAATCATTTGCATCACCTTGTATTTTTAAGGTAGTACCTTTTACAGTAAAGGCACCAAAAGATTGGCCTGCTGACCCATTAAGATTGATAATCACATGATCATCTTCTAACTTGTTCATTCCTATGTTCGTTGTAATTTCTGATGCTAATCTAGTTCCAAGTGCACGGTCCGTATTTTTAATATTGTAACTTAGTTGAACTTTTTGTCCTGACTCAAATAGAGGTTTTAAATCTTCAATCATTTTAAGATCTAAACTATCAGTCACTTTGGTAATATTATCTTTCTTTACCTTATAATCACCAAGGGATGAGTCAATTGTTTGAATAATTGGATTTAGATCTAAGTCATCTAGATCAGCACTTCCCCTACTTACCTGATAGAGTAAATCCGCTCTACCAACAATTTCGTCTAATGTTTTAAAACCAAGTTCGGATAAGATTTCGCGAACTTCCTCTGCAATATAAGTGAAAAGATTAATTACTTTCTCCGGTGTGCCGGTAAATTTCTCTCGCAGCTTTTCATCTTGCGAGCAAACGCCAACAGGGCAAGTATTAGAATGACATTGTCTGACCATAATACAACCCATCGCCACCAAACTTGCTGTACCAATGCCATACTCTTCGGCACCGAGCATTGCTGCAATAACAATATCTTTTCCGGTTTTAAGACCACCGTCTGTTCGCAGAATAACTTTATCGCGAAGATTATTTAACGATAAAACTTGATGTACTTCACTCAAACCAAGCTCCCAAGGAAGACCTGCATACTTAATACTAGTTTGCGGACTAGCACCTGTCCCGCCATTATGACCTGATATCAAAATCGTATCTGCTTTTGCTTTTGCTACACCCGCTGCAACTGTACCAATGCCAGACTGTGCAACGAGTTTGACACACACTTTTGCTTTTGGATTTATTTGTTTTAAGTCGTAAATTAATTGAGCAAGATCTTCGATAGAATAAATATCATGATGCGGTGGTGGACTAATAAGAGTCACCCCTTTTGTTGAGTGCCTGAGTTTAGCAATAAGTTCAGTTACTTTTCCTCCTGGTAATTGACCACCCTCTCCTGGTTTTGCCCCTTGTGCAACTTTAATTTCAATTTCATCACAATTATTTAAATACTCTGCTGTTACACCAAAGCGTCCACTAGCAATTTGTTTAATTCTTGAAGAAGGATTATCACCATTTGGTTTTAATTTAAAGCGACTTGCATCCTCACCACCTTCACCTGAATCTGATTTCGCACCAATGCGATTCATCGCAATTGATAATGTTTCATGAGCTTCTGGACTTAGAGCGCCAAGTGAAATACCAGGAGCTACTAGACGTTTTCGTATTTCTTGTGCTGATTCTACTTCAGTTAAATTAGTTGAATTATTATTTGTTTTATAACCCAATAAATCACGGATATTAATTGGCGGCATGTCATCAATCATCTGTGAATATTTTTTATATAAAGAATAATTTTTATTCCCAACTGCTGATTGCAACATATGGATGGACTTTGCCTCAAATGCATGTTGTTCACCACCAAATCGATATCGATAGAAACCACCAACAGGAAGTGATGTTACTTGTTCATCAAAAGCTTTCGAATGAGCTTCTAATGAACGCTTTTCAATTCCTACTAATCCTATTCCAGAGATTTTGGAACTCATAGATGGAAAGAATTTACTCATGAGAGTACGACTCAAGCCAATAGCTTCAAAATTACAACCACCTCTGTATGAATTAATAACTGAGATTCCCATTTTACTCATGACTTTGAGTAAACCATTATTAATGGAATTAATGTATCTCTCTACACACTGTTCATAGGATAAAGATCCAAACAGCCCTTTCTTATGTCGCTCCGCAATTGCTTGCTGTGCAACATATGCATTAACGCTTGTTGCTCCTACACCAATTAACACTGCAAAATAATGAACATCTAAACATTCAGCTGATTGAACGTTTAAGGATATATAAGTTCGAAGATTTTGGCGAATAAGATGTGAATGAACAGAACTTGTTGCCAAGATCATTGGTATCGCAACTCTATTTTTTGATAAATTTTTATCACTTAAAATTATGTGAACATAACCTTCTCTTACCGCTTCTTCTGCTTGTTTGTTAAGCTCAACTAGTGTTTTTTCAAAGGTATTATTTTCTATGGTTAAATCCATAGTAGTATCTAAAATTTTAACAGTATCTTTCATATACTGTCTCATTGTTTTAAATTGATTTATGGAAAGTACAGGAGAGTTAAGTTGTAAGTGATCACACTGTTTTTCATCTTCATCAAGAATATTACTTAAATTTCCAATTCTAGTTCGAAGAGACATGACCACTCTCTCACGAAGCGAATCAACAGGAGGGTTTGTTACTTGACTAAAATTTTGTCTAAAAAAATGATGTAAACCTCTGTATTTTTTTGAAAGCACTGCTAAAGGTGAGTCATCTCCCATGGAGCCTGTTGCTTCTTTTTGCTCTATAATCATAGGGTGCAGTATAAGTTCCATATCTTCCATGGACCAATCAAAAGAGGACATTCTTTTTCTTAAATCTTGACCATCAATATCTCTTAATTCTTCATCAACTGATTTAACTAACTTATCAATATGGGTAATATTTTTTGTCCAGTTGCCAAAAGGTTTTGTCTCAGATAAATGTTTTTTAATTTCTACATCAGAATAAAATTTCTTTTCTTTAAAATTAATTGCAATCATCTGACCTGGTCCGACACGTCCCTTTTCAATAATTTGGTTTTCTGGTAATATAACCATACCAGTCTCAGAACCTGCAATAAGATATTCAGAAGTGAGCGTGTATCGTATTGGCCTTAATCCATTTCTATCCATGCCAGCAATTGCCCAATCACCGTGTGCACCACAAATAGCGGCTGGTCCGTCCCATGCCTCCATCACTGCTGTAGCATATGCGTATAAATTTTTAAGTTTTTGGGAAAAATCTCTACGGTGTGACCAAGCCTCTGGTATCGTTAAAATTTTAGCCATTGGCAATGATTTATTTGACTTAACTAATAACTCAATCGTGGAGTCCAAAGCAGCTGAGTCAGACGCATCATCATCAATAACTGGTTTTAAATCTTCAATAGAGTTAGCAAAATTCTCATGCGCAAGCCTTGGTTCATGTGCAGCCATCCAATTCTTATTTCCTTTAAGTGTATTAATTTCACCATTATGTGCAATGACACGAAATGGCTGTGCTAATGACCAAGTAGGAAAAGTGTTTGTTGAGTACCGTTGATGATATACTGCAAAACGGGAAATAAATTTTTCATTTTGAATATCTGGATAAAAATTTGATAACTGCTCTGCTAAAAACATTCCTTTATAAACAACTGACTGACAAGAAAGGGAGCAAATGTAAAAATTGCTGATGTTGCTTTTTCTGATCTCTTTTTCAATTCTTCTTCGAATTATATAAAGCAAGCTATCAAATTTTTTTTCATCTTGAATTTTATCGTTACCAATGAGTATTTGCTCAATCTCTGGTCGTGTTGCTTTTGCTTTATCTCCAATAATTGAGGAATTAATGGGTACATGACGCCATCCATAAATTTTCAATCCCTCTTTCAAAATTTCAGATTCAACTATGGTTCTTGATTTTTCTTGAGCTGCAAAATCTGTTCGGGGTAAAAAGATCATGCCAACCCCAAATGGAAGATCATTAGGTTTGTTGCCAGTTCGCTCTATTTTTTCTCTAAAAAATTCCTGAGGTATGCTTAGTTGTATACCTGCACCATCACCCGTTTTACCATCTGCATCAACTGCTCCTCTATGATAAAGAACTTTAAGTGCTTGAACGCCCATCTCAACAATTTCTCGCTTATAACTTCCATCGAGAGATGCAATTAACCCAACACCACAGGAAGAATGTTCATCTAGTTCTGTATAAACATGATTTTTCTCAAGTATTTTCTTATTTTTTTGCCAATCTTTAATGAAATTATTCATTAACGACCCTTTTGCTTTCTTGCGTATTTTTAGTGAGGTAGTTGTGAATATGACCGGCAGCATCTCTTCCATCTTTGATACCCCAAACAACTAAACTTGCACCTCTAACTATATCACCCGCAGCGAAAACACCATCTAGTGATGTCATTAGATTTTTGTAATCAACTTTTAACGTTCCCCACTGGGTAACATTAAGCGTAGGTTCATTAAACATAACAGGAAGATTTTCAGGCTCAAAACCTAGTGCTTCTATTACTAAATCTGCCTTTAAAACTTCTTCGCTATTTTCTTTTATTTCAGGTTTTCTTCTTCCACTTTCATCAGGAGAGCCAAGTTCCATCTTTACAATTTTAACTTCTTCTACTTTATCTTTTCCTTGATACTGTGTTGGTAATGTAAGCCAATTAAAATCGACACCTTCTTCAATAGCATTTTCAACCTCTCTTTGAGATCCAGGCATGTTATTTTTGTCTCTGCGATATAAACATTTTACTGATTTTGCACCTTGACGAATAGCAGTCCTAACACAGTCCATTGCTGTGTCACCACCACCTACAACTATAACATTTTTATTATTTGCATTTAATAACCCACTATCAAAATCTTCAACTTTATCTTTTAATCCAACTTTGTTACTTGCTGTTAAATAGTGTAAGGCGGGAACTACATTAGAAAAATTTTGTTCGTTCAAATTTATATCTCTTGATTTATAAACTCCAGTTGCAATTACAATTGCGTCATGATGTTTTCTAAGTTCCTCTAAAGTCTGGTCTTCGCCAACATTAAAATTTAATTTAAATTCAACTCCACTATCTTCTAAAAGTTTTGTTCGTCTCGTAACAATTTCTTTTTCTAATTTGAAATTTGGTATTCCATAAATTAGCAATCCTCCGGCTCTATCGTAACGGTCATATATAGTCATTTTATAACCAAGTTTTCTTAATTCTTCTGCAGCCGCTAAGCCTGCTGGACCTGCACCTATTACTCCAATGGATTGATCTCTATTAATAGTGGGTTCAATTTTTTTTACCCACCCTTTGTCCCAAGCAGTATCAGTAATATATTTTTCGATAGAACCTATCGTGACCGTTCCATGGCCTGATTGTTCAATAACACAATTACCTTCACATAAGCGATCTTGTGGACATATTCTTCCACAAATCTCAGGCATATTATTAGTATTACTTGATACTTGATAAGCTTCTTCTAAACGATTTTCTGCGGTTAATTTAAGCCAGTCAGGAATATTGTTATGGAGTGGGCAGTGGACCTGACAAAAAGGAACTCCACATTGAGAGCATCGGGATGCTTGTTCTTCAGCCTTTTGTTTGGCAAAATTTGCGTATATTTCATCAAAGTTTGTTGATCTAGTCTTAGAGTCAACTTTATTTGGGTTTTCTTTGTTAATTGAAGTAAATTTTAACATTTGTACATTTTTGATACTAATATTTAAGGAAATAAGCACTTAACTAAAATACAAATGAAAATAAATACAAAATTTTACTATTTAGTACAATAACGGTACTGTTTAAGAAATTATTAAGGTTTTACAACGATTTTTTAATTGCTGAAATAACTCTTTTTGGGGATATTTTATGGTAATCAAAACTAAATTCATTTCCTGACAAGGTATTATCAGTCTCAAACAGAGATAATTGTTCTGAGTTTATAGGAAAAAAAGGTAATTTTTCTCCTATTCCAACAACTGGCTTCATAATAGGCATTGGGGTAGATACAAGGACTCTTTTTTTATTTATTGCATCTGCAATGAGATTATAAAATTGTCTGTAAGTAAAAATTTCAGGTCCTGCTAATTCAAATAATTGCATACTAACGTTGCTTGCCTCAATTGTTTTTAAAACAAATTTTACAACATCATCAATTAAAACTGGCTGAAATTTTTTACTCCCATCACCAAAAAGGGGAATAAAAAAAGACATTTTAAAAATTGGTACAAGACTTGATAAAAACTGATCATTGTTACCTAAAATAACACTAGGTCTAATTACAACAGAATTCTTAAGTTTTTTAATTATTAGGTTTTCTGTTTTAGAAATTATTTCGTTTCGTAATGTGGATCTTCTTTCAGTACCTAATCCAGAGAAAAATATAAATTTCTTGATTGAATTAGATTGCTCTAATACATCTGTTAATTGAGAGTTAAAATCCAATATAGAACTTTTTAATTCTTCTTTATTTGAAGACCATGAAGTTTTTAAATTTATACAAATATCTGCATTATTTAATAATGTTAAAAGTTTTTCATTTTTTAATGAATTAAATTGATATGGAATAATTTGACCAACTGAGCCAAAAAGTCTTAGTTTTGCCTCGTTTGTTTGTTTTTGATAGGGGACTATTATTTTATAGCCTTTTTTTGCAAATGTTCTAATTAGGTTTTTTCCGACATAACCTGATCCGCCAAATATAATTATAGATTTCATGATTTTTATAAAGTTTGATGCTATAACAACTTAATTATTTGAAATAAAGAGTAAATAAATTGCTGATGAAAATAAAATACTATGAAAATGATTTGCCTGATAACTTAAATTTAGGCAATATCATAGCTATTGATACTGAAACTATGGGCTTAAATCCCTATAGGGACAGACTGTGTCTAGTTCAATTATCTAGTGGAAATGGAGTTTGCCATCTTGTAAAAATTATAGATTTAAAGAAAAAACCAAAAAATTTAATCGCTTTATTGAAAAATGATAAAATCACAAAAATATTTCATTTTGCTAGATTTGATGTAGCTGTCTTAAAATTCTCATACAACATAAATATCAAAAATATATACTGCACAAAAATTGCATCCAAGATCGCAAGAACTTACACAGATAGACATGGGTACAAAGATCTGTGCAAAGAGTTACTTAATAAATCAATATCAAAGGTTGAACAAACTTCTGATTGGGGAAGTACTTTATCAAAAGATCAAAAACATTATGCAGCAACTGATGTTTTGCATCTTCACAAAATAAAAGAAAAACTAGATATAATGCTTAAGAGAGAAAATAGAACAAATCTTGCTCAAGCATGTTTTAACTTTGTAGCTTATCGTACTGATCTTGACTTAGGTGGCTGGCAAGAAATAGATATCTTTAAGCATTAATCATGAAAAAAATAAAAATTATTAATAGGGCAAAAAAAACTCTTTCAACTGAAATAAAGGAGATTCAGAAACTATCTAAAATCTTCAATGATAATTTTTACAAAGCGGTGATTCTTCTCAGCAAAATAAAAGGTAGAGTTATTGTAACTGGTATAGGTAAAAGTTCACATATTGGCAATAAGATTGCAGCAACTTTATCCTCAACAGGCACACCGTCTTATTTTATACATGCTACTGAAGCAAGCCATGGAGATTTGGGAGGCATTAAGAAAAATGATTGTATTTTAGCAATTTCAAATTCCGGCGAAACCTCAGAATTATACAATATAATAAATTATTGTAAGAGATTTGATATTCCACTTATAAGCATATCAAGTAACTCAAAAAGTTTGCTTAATAAAAACTCAACAATCGGGATAGTTTATAAAAAACCTGTGGAGGCTTGTCCTCTTAATCTTGCTCCTACAAGTTCTACAACTATTTCATTAGTCATAGGTGATTGCATAGCTATGGCTCTTTTAGAATTAAAAGGATTTAAAAGTAGCCAGTTTAAAAACTTTCATCCTGGAGGTAACTTAGGGAAAGATCTTAAAAAAGTCTCAGACATAATGCATGTTGGTAAATCACTACCTTTGGTAAATGAAAAAGATAAAATGGCGAAAACATTAATTATTATGACAAAGAAAAGCCTTGGCTGTGTTGGGGTTACAAATAGATCAAAAAAATTGATCGGGATCATTACAGATGGAGATTTGAGAAACAGTATGAACAAAAACTTTCTAGAACAAAAGGCATCAGAAATAATGACAGTTAAACCTATAACAGGTAATAAAAATATGCTTGTTGGAGAGGCCTTAAATATTTTAAATTCCAAAAAAATAACTAATTTATTTATTTGTGAAAAAAATAAACCTATAGGCATAATTCACGTACATGATCTTTTAAGATTGAGTAGTTAAATTGAATTATTTATTATCATTAAATAAGAGATTAGTTATAATTTTAAGTTTCATTTCATTTTTTTCAATAATTGTAATTTTTTTATTTAACTACTTGCCTTCAAGTAACTTCGAATTGCAAAAAATTGAAAATCAAAATGAAACCTCAGATATATTAAAACCAAAATTTTCGATTAACAGTAAAAAACAAAAAATATTTGTTACTGCTAACGAAGGAAATTTTTTAACTAAAGATGAAATAATTTTAAAAAAAAATGTTATATTTGAATCTGATAATTTTAAAATTTATGCAGATAATGTTATCTTCAATAAAAAAACTCTAGTTGCTAAAACGGATGATAAGTCTAAATTTGTATCTAATAACAGCACAATTAATTCAAATGGGTTTGATATAATAGAGAATGGTAATATTATAAATTTTAAAGGAAAAAGTTTACTTTTATTAAAATGATAAAATTTCTACTATTTTTTTTTATAATAATTTTTAACTCCAATTACGCAGCATCAAGGAATGCTGGAGAAACTGAAGTTACTACTGAAGATGGAATTGAAGTTTTCCAAGAGGAAAAATATTATTTATTAAAAAAAAATGTTGAGATTTTATCTGATGATTTTGATTTAAATGCTCAGCTTGTTAAGATTTTCTTTGAAAATGATCTCTATGATATGAGAGAATTAATAGCAAATGAGGATGTTAGCTTTATATCTAGTGCATACAACGTAAATGGCAAAGGAGATTATTTACAATTTGAAATAAAAACACAAAAGATTCATGTTAGTGGAATTGGGAGTGAATTAAAACTCGAGAATACAGAAATGTATTCTGATGGTGATATTAGAGTGGACAATCTAAGAGGTTCTTTTTCTATTGAGGGACCTAATTCTAGCTTGATAAGTGATAACACTATTATTATCTCATCAAAAATTAATGGTATATTTGAGATGATAGATGGAAAAAGAAATATTAGTATAATAGAGGTAGAAGACAATAATATAGCAAATATTAAAACTGATGATATCGATATGTTTTCAAAAAAAGCTGTTTATGAAAAAAACAAATCCATTATAGAATTATTTGAAGATGTTAAAATTAATAGAGGTGGTGAAATTATAACTGGTGACTATGGTATATTTAATACAAATAAAAAATCATACAAAGTGTCTTCTAAAGATACAAAAAAAGTTAAAGCAATAATTACTAACACAAATGAATAAATTTAAATTACTTGATGATGGATTAATAATTAATAAAATTTCTAAATCCTATGGAAATAAAAAAGTAGTTAGTGATATTAGTCTTTCAATTAAAAGAGGTGAGATTATAGGATTGCTCGGTCCGAATGGAGCAGGCAAAACTACGACTTTTTATATGATAGTTGGTTTGGTAAAGCCTGAAACCGGTAATATACTCCTAGACAAAATTGATATAACTGAAGCTCCAATATATCTAAGAGGTGCTAAGGGCATTAGTTATCTGCCTCAAGAACCATCAATATTTAGAGGCATGAATGTAGAGGATAATTTACTATCTATCATTGAGGTAGTAGAAAAAGACAAAAATAAACATCAAATTATTTTGCAAGGTTTATTAAATGAATTTAATATCAGTCATGTACGAAAATCATCCTCAACAGTTTTATCGGGAGGAGAGAGAAGAAGATTAGAAATAGCTAGAACTCTTGCTTCAAATCCAAAATTTTTACTTCTAGATGAGCCTTTAACAGGTATTGATCCCGTATCAATTGAAGAAATTAAATCTATCATAAAAACTCTCACAAAAAAAAATATTGGTGTTTTAATAACTGATCACAATGTTCGTGAGACATTAAAAATCGTTGATAAAGTCTATATAGTTAACGAAGGAAGTATTTATTTTGAAGGTAGTCCAGAAGAAGCAGTTTTAAATGAAAACATAAGAAAATTTTATTTGGGATCACAATTTAAGATATAATGATATCAAATAAAATTAAAGAAGGTATTTCTGGAAACATAAATATACCATCTGATAAGTCAATTTCTCACAGATCAATTATTATTCCTTCAATAGCAAAAGGGGTATCTGAAGTGAGTAACTTACTTTTTTCAGATGATGTCTTGCATACATTAGAAGCTTTTAAATCTTTAGGTATAAAGATACTAAAGGAAAAAAATAAAATCATTATTCATGGCAATGGAATTGGATCATTAAAAAAACCACATAAAAATATATATTTAGGTAATTCAGGAACGAGTGCAAGATTATTAACAGGATTGCTATCTTCGCAATCTTTTAATTCAACATTAGAGGGTGATAAATCATTATCATCAAGACCAATGCATAGAATAATGGATCCATTAAAATTAATGGGAGCTAAATTTGATAACTCGTCCGGAACTTTGCCTTTAAAGATTATAGGCAGGAAACTTACTAATGCTAAAATTGAGATAAAAATACCATCTGCTCAGATTAAATCTGGACTCATATTAGCAGCAATTAATACAAATGGTATGAGTCATTTTATTGAAAAAAATATTACTAGAGATCACACTGAAAATATGCTCAAATCTTTTGGGGCGGATATTGATGTAATAAAAAATGGAAGCGACACGTCAATATATGTAAATGGTAAACAAAATCTAAAAGCAACTAACATTGAGGTGCCTTCGGATTTGTCAAGTAGTGCTTTTTTTATTGTTGCAGCCTTAATCAATCAAGGATCAAAAATATCAATTAAAAATGTAAATATAAATCCCACAAGAGATGGAATTTTAATAGCTTTAAAAAAAATGGGTGGGAACATTGAAATTAAAAATAAAAGAACATTATGTGGAGAAAACGTAGCTGATATAATTGTAGAACATAGTAATTTAAAAGGTTGTGAGCTTGAACCCGAAATGGCTCAATTAATGATTGATGAATATCCTATATTATCAATTGCAGCAGCTTTTGCTGATGGAACAAGTATATTTAAAGGATTAGGAGAATTGAGAGTTAAAGAAAGTGACAGGTTAGAATTAATTAGATTAAACCTTGTTAGATGTGGATGTGAATGCGAAATTATAAACGATGACTTAATTATAAGACCATCAAAAGTTTACAACCCCATAGAAAACAACATAAGAACTGATTTTGATCATAGGATTGCCATGTCATTTACAGTTATGGGATCAAAGATTGGCAATGTTATTATAAATGAGGCAGATTCAATCAATACAAGCTTTCCAGGTTTTATTGAAATATTTAATAATTCTGGTGGAAATATTTCGTGAAAAAAATTATTACAGTTGATGGACCAGCAGGTTCTGGAAAAGAAAAAATTTCTAAATACATTGCAAAAACTTACAATTTAATTCACATTGACTCTGGTTTACTATATCGAAAGCTTGCTTACGTACTTGAAAAAAACAAAATTAAGGCTGCTGAAAAGCAAAAAATAAAGGCGTTCATTAAGAATATAAAAAAACTTTCAATAAACAAAAACTCATCATTAAGAAGAGAAAAAATAGGAAATTATGCTTCAGTAATAGCAAAGTATGAATTTGTAAGAAATTATATAAATTTGCAACAAAGGCTTATCACTAAAACTAATTCAAAAAAGGACGGTTTTGTTATTGATGGTAGAGATATTGGGTCAGTTGTGTTCAAAAAGGCCTTTATAAAACTATATATTGATGTGGATGTTAAAATCAGAGCTAAAAGAAGATATAAACAGTTGATTGATAATGGGGAAAAGTCTATATACCGTCAAATTTTAGAGGATATAAAATTGAGAGATCAACAAGACAAAAATAGAAATAATTCACCGTTAGTTATCCCTAAAGGTGCAGTAATAATAGATAACTCTAAAGTTTTTACAAACACCATATCACAAATTAAATACGTAATAGAAAGAGCTAATTAATGGAAAACAAATCAGTGAACAAATTGTCTAATGAGGAATATGAAGCTCTAATAGCTCAAAATTTTAAAGATACAATTATAAAAGAGAAAACTATCGTTTCAGGAAAAGTTGTATCAATTGAGAACGACCTCATAACTATAGATATCGGCTCTAAAAGTGAAGGGCGTATCCCTTTATCAGAGTTTACAAGACCTGGACAGAAACCTGAAATGAAAATTGGTGATATGTATGATGTATTTGTTGAAAATGTTGATAATTCTAATGGCGAGACAATTCTATCGAGAGAAAAAGCTGTTAAGCAACAGTCATGGAACAAATTACAAGATTCTTTTGAAAACAATAAAGTTGTTACGGGTATCCCTTTTAACAGAGTAAAGGGAGGAATGAGTGTTGATCTAGATGGTGTTATTGCCTTTCTTCCTGGTAGTCAAATAGATACAAGACAAATTATTAAAGATACAAAAGAACTTCTTAATAAACCTCTTGATTTAATGATTTTGAAAATGGACAAATTTAGAGGTAATATTGTTGTATCAAGAAAAGCAATTTCTGACGCTGAGCTTAAAGAACAAAGAGAAGAATTATTAAGTACTATAAAGGAAGGTTCAATTGTTGAAGGAAAAGTTAAAAATATAACAGATTATGGAGCATTTATTGATTTAGGAGGAATGGATGGTCTTGTTCACATAACCGACATTTCTTGGACTAAAATAAATTCTCCATCTGAAATATTAAACTTGGGTGAAAACATTAAGGTTAAAATTCTGAAATTTGATGAAGAATTATCTAGATTAAGCCTTGGAATTAAACAGCTGACTGATGACCCATGGGATAGCCTAGATAAAACAATTAGTATTAACAATGTAATTGAGGCAAAAGTAAACTCGATCAATGATACTGGTGCAAACTTGTTAATTGATGAAAAATATGATGCAGTTGTTAATATTAATGAAATGACTTGGTTAAAAAAACCTCCTCATCCATCAAAACTGGTATCTATTGATGAAAAAATAAATGTTAAAATTATTGATATTGATAACGAAAAGAAAAAAATTTCTTGTAGTTTGAAACAAACAAAATCTAACCCTTGGGACAAACTTAATGAAACATTCAAAATTAATGATATCCTTGAAACAGAGATTGTAAACATTGTTGATTTTGGGATCTTTGTAAAAGTTCACGAAGAAATTGATGGCATGGTTCATGTTTCAGATTTGAATTGGGATGAAAAGAAATGTCAATCAATGTTGGAACAATTTAAAAAAGGAGATAAAGTTAATGTAAAAATACTAGAAATTAATATAGAAAAAGAAAGAATAAGTCTGGGAATTAAACAATTAGAAAGCGATCCAATTCAAGAGTTCTTAGAAAAATATCCATTAAAATCAATGGTTACTGGTAAAATCACAGAGATTAATGAAAAGTTTTTAACATTAAGTTTTGAAAATAATATTACTGGAACTATAAAAAAATCAAACCTTGCCAAAGATAAAAATGATCAAAAAAGTGAAAGATTTGCGCTGGATGAACAAATAGACTCAATTATAATATCTGTTGATCAAAAAAGTAGGACGTTAAACTTATCAATAAAAGAAATTGAAATTAAGGACGAAAAAGAAGCTTTATCAAAATATGGGTCAAGTGACTCTGGAGCTTCATTAGGGGAAATATTAGGATCTGTTTTAAAGAAAAAAGAATAAACTAGATGTTAAAATCTGATATTCTGAAACATTTAAAAATAAAACAAAAAAATTTAAGTGAAAACGATATAGATAAAGTTTTTGGTATTTTTATAAAAAAAATAATATCAGCTTTAGATGATGGTAAAAATGTGGAATTAAGAGGTTTTGGAACATTTAAAAAGAAAATCAATAAAGCAAAAAATGTTAGAAATCCAAAAACCAATGAAAGGTTTTTTAAAAAAAATAGCTTTAAGTTACACTTTAAGATTGGAAAAGTATTACATAAAAAACTAAATCCAGAAAAAATATTTGATGAATAAAAAAATTATTGTTGCCCTTGATACAGCAAACCTTGGAAAAGCAATAAAACTAGTACAAATATTAAAAAAAGAAGTTTATGCATTTAAAATTGGTCACGAATTTTTTTATAATTTTGGTTTAGAGGGTTACAAAAAAATATACAAAATTTGTCCAAGAATTTTTTTAGATCTTAAGCTTCATGATATACCAAATACTGTTGAAAAAGGACTTCGAGCAATAATAAAATTAAAACCAATCTTTACAACCATCCATCTTTCCGGCGGTGACCAAATGCAAAAAATATCAAAAATAAAAAGTAATAAAAAAACCAAAATTTTAGGAGTTACAATTTTGACAAGCTTAGATAAAAAACAAACTTCTAAATATTATAAAGAAAAGAATGTAAAAATGTTGGTAAAAAGATTTTCTATATATGCAAAAGAAAATAACATTAATGGCTTAGTTTGTAGTCCTCTAGAAATTGAGAGTATTCGTAAAGCAATTGGAAAAAAAATGATTTTAGTTGTGCCTGGAATAAGACTTCAGAAAAAATTATTAAATAAAAAAGATGACCAAAAAAGAACATTAGGTCCAAAGGAAGCAATAAAATTAGGTGCTGACTTTTTGGTTATTGGCAGACCTATTACAGAGTCAAAAAATCCTCTATTAGCAATAAAAAATATAAATTTATTAACTCAATAAAATGATCATTAAAATATGTGGTATTAAAAATAAGGAAACGCTTATTTGCTGTGAGAAAAATAAAGTTGATTTCTTTGGTATGATTTTTTATCATAAAAGCCCAAGAAATATAAGCTATGAGGAAGCAAGGATGTTAATAGATGTCTCTAGAGAATTTGCCATTAAACCAGTGGGTGTATTTGTTAATCACGATATTAAAGAATTAAAAAAAATTATTTATTCACTAAATCTCAATTTTATTCAATTACATGGTGATGAAGATCAACTTTATATTAATGAATTAAAAGATAAGTTTAAATTGAAAATATTTAAAAAAATATCAATTAAAACAAATAAAGATTTTAAAGAAGCTAATAAGTTTAACAATATTGACTATTTGCTTTTTGATTATAAGCCTAATTCTGATGAGCTACCTGGTGGAAATTCAAAATCTTTTAATTGGAATTTTTTAAAAGAACAAAAAATTGATTTACCTTGGTTTGTTTCTGGAGGTATAAATCATGAAAATATTAAAAAATTACAAAATCTGATTAATCCTTATGGAATTGATTTGTCTTCAGGTGTAGAAGATCAAAAAGGTATTAAAAGTATAAATAAAATTAATAAATTTTTTAGAGTATTTTATGACAAATAAGAATTCTTTTAAACAGTTACCAAATGAAAAAGGTTATTTTGGAGAATTTGGTGGAAGATATGTTTCTGAAACATTAATGCCTTTAATATTAGAGGTAGAAAAAGAATACGATAAAATCAAAAACGACAACAATTTTAAAAAAGAATTAAAACATTATTTAGAAACTTATGTAGGTAGACCTAGTCCTTTGTTTTTTGCAGAAAGAATAACTAATGATTTAGGAGGGCCAAAAATTTATTTTAAAAGAGATGAATTAAATCACACAGGAGCACATAAAATAAATAATTGTATGGGACAAATACTTTTAGCAAAAAAAATGGGTAAAAAAAGAATAATTGCTGAAACTGGTGCTGGACAGCACGGTGTAGCAACTGCAACTGTATGTGCGCTTTTTGGTTTACCTTGTATTGTATATATGGGTGAGAAAGATATTCAAAGACAATCACCAAATGTGTTTAGAATGAAACTGTTGGGTGCTGAAATTAGAAGTGTAAAAAATGGATCAAAATCACTTAAAGATGCAATGAATGAAGCTCTTAGAGATTGGGTTACTAATGTTAAAGATACTTTTTATATTATAGGTACAGCAGCTGGTCCTCATCCCTATCCTGCGATGGTAAGAGATTTTCAATCTATAATTGGTGAAGAAGTAAGACAACAAATTTTAAAAGCTGAGCATAGACTTCCAGATCTATTAATGGCTTGCATAGGCGGAGGCTCAAATGCACTTGGATTATTTTATGAATTTCTTGATGATAAACAAATTGAAATGATTGCAGTTGAAGCTGCAGGTCATGGTTTAAAATCTGGTCAACACGCAGCAAGTCTAAGTGGGGGAAAACCTGGAATCCTTCATGGAAATAAAACCTATTTGTTGCAATCTAAAGATGGTCAAATTGACGAAGCACATTCTATATCAGCAGGTCTTGACTATCCTGGAATTGGTCCTGAACATTCATACCTTTTTGAGCAAAAAAGAATAAAGTATATGTCTGCAACAGATAAAGAAGCAATTGAAGCATTTCAATATTGTTGTAATTTGGAGGGAATTATACCAGCTCTTGAGCCCGCACATGCACTAGCAGTTTTAAAAAAAATAGCAAAACATTACAATAAAGACAAAATAGTGGTGATGAATATGTGTGGTAGAGGAGATAAAGATATTTTCACCATAGCTGATGAATTAAATATTAAATTATAATGTCTGAAAGAATAAAAAAAACTTTTGAAAAAAAAACTAAGAAGCTGGTAACGTTCACAACTGGAGGTGATCCAGATTTAAATACCAGTTTTGAAATTTTGAACACAATAATTAAAAATAATATTGATATTATTGAAATTGGGATGCCCTTTTCTGACCCAATGGCTGACGGTCCAAGCATTCAAGAATCCAGTGTTAGATCAATTAAAAGTGGGACAACTATCAACGATATTTTTGAAATTGTTAATCAAGTTCGAGAATTAAATAATGATATACCGGTTATTTTAATGGGGTATTATAATACAGTATTTAATTATGGTATTGATAATTTCACATCAAAATGTTCTGAGGTTGGAGTAGATGGACTAATTATTGTCGATCTTCAACCAGAAGAGGATACAGAACTTTATAATCAAACTAAGGAAAAAAAAATAAACCTTATTCGATTAATAACTCCAACAACAGATGAGAATAGACTTAAAACTATTCTCGATAATGCTTCAGGTTTTTTATATTATGTTACTATTACAGGGATTACTGGCCAAAATTCTGCAAATGTTGAAAATTTAAGAAGCTCAATAAAATTTGTTAAATCCTTATCTAAATTACCAATCATAGCAGGATTTGGGATAAAAGACAGAACAGATGTAGAAAATATAAGTAATTTCACTGATGGAGTAGTTGTGGGCTCAAGCATTGTTAATATTATTAAAAACAATCTTCTAGATAAGAGTATTATGTTAAATAAAATAGATTCATTTACAAAAGAATTAAAAAAGGGAATTAAGCAATGAACTGGTTAACTAATTTTGTTAAACCCAAACTTTCTGCACTTGTAAATAGAAAAGAAGTGCCAGAAAATCTATGGCAAAACTGTCCCTCTTGTGGAAATATGATACATCACAAAGATCTTAAAGAAAATCTTCGTGTGTGTTCTACTTGCAACCATCATTTTAGAATGTCAGCAGATGATAGAATAAATTTACTTTTTGGTGAGAATGAATCTAAAGAAATTGAATTAGATAAAATTTCTGATGATCCTCTAAATTTTTCTGACAAAAAAAAATACAAAGATAGATTAAAAGAATATCGTAAAAAAACAAAAAGAGATGATGCTTTTATACTTCTAGATAGCATGATAGGTAAATCAAAAGTTATTTGTGGATTAATGAACTTTGCCTTCATGGGAGGTTCTATGGGAAGAGCTGTAGGTGGTGCTATAGTAAAAGGTGCAAAACTAGCTGTAGAAAAAAATTGTCCCTATATAATTTTTACCTCATCTGGAGGAGCTAGAATGCAAGAAGGTATTATTAGTTTGATGCAAATGCCAAGAACTGTTGCCGCAGTAGAATTGTTAAATCAAAACAAAATACCATATATAGTTGTGTTAACTGAACCTACAACTGGAGGTGTTACAGCATCATTTGCTATGTTAGGTGATATAACAATTGCTGAACAAGGTTCCACAATTGGGTTTGCTGGAAAAAGAGTTATACAAGATACAATACGAGAGGAACTTCCAATCGATTTTCAAAAAGCAGAATACTTAAAAGATCACGGTATGGTGGACATAGTATGTCATCGAAAAGATTTAAAACATAATCTCGAACAAGTTATTAATCATATAACCTAATAAAATTGATTTCTAAAACAGACCAATTACTTAAAGAGTTTATAAATCTTCATCCAAAATATATTGATTTATCATTATCAAGACTAGAAATTCTACTAAATAAATTGGGTAATCCGCATCTTCACCTTCCACCCACTATCCATATCGCAGGCACGAACGGCAAAGGTTCAACATTAAGTTTTATAAAAAATATTTTAAAGTACAACAATTATTCTGTTCATGCCTACACATCTCCTCACCTTGAAAAATTTCGTGAGAGAATTACTTTGAATAACAAGATCATTAATGCCAAAAAATTATTAAAAAGCCTCGAATACGTAAAAAAAAATAAATAAAAATAAACCCATTACTTTTTTTGAAATCACCACTGCTGCTGCTTTTATTCTTTTTGCTCAACACAAGGCAGATTTTTTAATTCTTGAAACAGGCTTAGGTGGTAGACTAGATGCAACCAATATCGTTCCTAAAAAAAAGATAAGTATAATCACTGCCATTGATATAGATCATCAAGAGTTTTTAGGAAATACAATAAAAAAAATTACCAATGAAAAACTAGGAATTATTAAAAATAGTGAAAATGTTGTGATAGCAAAGCAAAAGGAAGAAGTACAAAACCACATATTTAAAAAATTAAAAAACAAAAAAAACATTTACTATTTCAACAAAGACTATAAATTTAAAATAACTCATAAGGAAAAATTTTATTATAAATTTAAAAATTTTGAAAAAATTTTTAAGAAACCTTCACTTGAAGGAAAACATCAAATTGAAAATACATCTTCAGCAGTAACCGCAGCAATAATTCTTAAAGAAAATAATTATTCCATAAAATTAAACTCTATGGAAAAAAGTATTCTTACAACAAAATGGCCTGGAAGAATTGAAAAATTGATTTATAAAAATAAAATCATAATTTTAGATGGATCACATAATTTATCTGGTGCTGAAAAACTTAATGATTACTTAGTAGCAAATAAAATTAAACCTTTGACTGTTTTCGGTATGCTCAATAATAAAGATGTATTGGGATTCCTTCAAATACTAAAAAACAATATTGATACTTTATATCCCATTCAAATACCTGATGAAAAAAATGCACTTACTAAAAATGAAATTTTTAAAGTTGCAAAAAAATTAAATATTAAATCTTTATTAAAATATAATCTAAAAGGTATTAATCAATCATTAATGAAAACTTGCAATAAATATATTTTGATTACGGGTTCTTTATACTTAGTAGGTAAAATTCGAAAAAAATACTTATAAATTTTGCTCTAGCCAAGACTCTAGCATATTTTTAGGCAAGCTTCCAACTTTAGTGTCGACAAGGTTTCCATCTTTAAAAAGCATTAAAGTTGGTATACCTCTAACATTAAATTTTTGAGGGGTTTGAGGATTTTCATCAACATTCAACTTTAGTATTTTTAATTTATCTTTTTTCTGTTCACTAATATCTTCCAAAATGGGCCCTATAGTCTTACATGGACCACACCATTCTGCCCAAAAATCAACTAGAATTGGCAATTTAGATGATTTAATTTCATTATCAAAATTATCATCTTTAACAATTTGTGTGGTCATAAGATTAAGGTAATCACTATATTTTTTTATTCAAGTACTAATTATTTTTTATTTCATTGTAGGAATTTTTATCCCCTATATGAATTAATACTGAATTCATAGTTTGTCCTTGAAGTTGATTATTGTTACTTAAAATATCCCAAAGTAAATTCATAGAGAAAGAATCTTGATTAATTTTCGAAAATATTTTTGGATTTATGATTTGTAAACCTGAAAAATATAACTGAGGATCATTTTCTTTCCATCTTGTTATTAAGCCTTTATCTAATTTAAAATCACCCTTATGTTTTTTTAAACCTTTGAATTTGTTATTTTCTACAAGTAGTAATTTACAAGATTTTACTTCTTGATATCCATTGATAAAATTTTTTACATCTTTTGCATTATCATCATTCCATAGAATATCTGAATTAGTAACTAAAAAATTTTTATCACCAAAAAAACTTAAAGCATTTTTAATTCCACCTCCTGTATTTAATAATTTAGGCTCAAAAATTAAATTGATATTTTTATTAAAGAATTTTTTTCCAATAAATATTTTTATTTCATGGTGAAGATAATGTGTATTAATAATAATTTTATCACAACCTAGTTTTATAAAAAATTCAATATTATAACCTAATAACTCTTTATCATTAATTTTTAGTAAAGGCTTAGGTATATCTTGAGTTAAGTGCCCCATTCTCTTTCCATAACCTGCAGCTAAAATCATTAAACTAAAATTTTTCATTTTCTAAAATAGTTTCATATAAGTTATTTAATTGTTTATTTTTAAGATTAAACAAACTTTTTTTTAATCTTTTAATTGTAACTGCATGAAAATTTGATTGATAATAGCTATTATTATTTTTCTTATCTAAATTTATCCATCTTCCAATTATTCTTGTTTGTCTTGCCGTATTAAGAAAGAAATATTGTGTTAAAAAATCTTTATAGGAAATTTTTTTAACTGATTTATTATAAAAATATTCTATTAATCCTTCATTATATTTTTCATCAAAATTTATTCTTGGATTTTCAAGAAGAGAAAAAATGTCCCAACCTGAAAAACCTATAAAAGCATTTTGAAAGTCAAGAATTCCACATTTCATCAAATTTTCTTTATGTGGTAAATACATTAAATTTGAAAACTCAAAATCTTTATGAACAAAGGAGTCCCATTTAAAATTCAATTTTCCGAACTCTTCTGTCCAGATTTGTAAAAATTCTTGCTTTTGATCAGTTGTAGCATTTAATAATGGTAAATAATAATCAACAAATTCAGTGATTTCCTCTCTAAAAAATGAATAATTATATTCTTTGAAACCTTCGTTAACTGTTGGTCTTTCAGAATTTTGAATTTTTATTTGTGATTCTATCGCATTTAAAAGCAATTCTTTAATATCGTAATCATTAATTATTTTGTCATACCTATTATTTCCAAAATCTTCCATGAGTATTAGTTTATCATTATCATTAGTTTCAAATATTTTAGGAATAGATACTTTAGTTTTCGATAGATATTTATGAACATTGATGAAAGATAAATAGTCGCTTAAGCTATATGAAAAATCTACAAGAACCTTTTTTTTATTTTTATTTTTAAATCTATAGATTTTCTTTTTTGAGGCACCACTTTCAATTTTATTTAGTTCATTTAAGTTTAGTGTAACCACGGCTAAATAAATATATTATGATTGATTTTTCTTGTGAAATTATCAATAATTTGAAACTTTACTGAAAAAAATTCATTATCTTTTAATTCTTTTAAAATAATTTCTGGCCACTCTATAATAGTTATAGACTTTTCGATGTTTTCAAAAATATTTAACTCAGATAATTCTTCACTACTTGAAATACGGTATAAATCATAATGATATATTTCAATGTTCTTTACCTCATATGTAATTAATATTGGAAAAGATGGACTTTTTATTGAATTAGGAGGCGCTATCTTATTTTTATTATAAATTGATCTGATTGTATTTCTTGCGAATGTAGTCTTTCCAGAACCCAATTCTCCGAATAAACAAATTATATTTCCAAGATATAAATTTTGAGAAAAGTTATCACAAAATTTTTCAAGACTAATTAAATCTACTGTTAGTGTTTCTTCCTTCAAATTTAAAGTAAGTTCTTTAAAGAATCTACTAAGTCAGTTTTTTCCCAGGAAAAATGTCCCTGATCAGTTGGAGTTCTTCCAAAATGACCGTATGCTGAGGTAGGTTCATAAATAGGACTTGTTAGTTTTAAATGCTCTCTTATCCCTCTCGGACTTAAATCAAACATATCTTGAACAGATTTTTCAATCTTTTGCTCATCAACTCTATTAGTACCATTAGTATTCACATAAACAGATATAGGTTTTGATACTCCAATTGCGTAAGATAGTTGTATTGTACATTGGTCTGCAAGGCTAGCTGCAACAATATTTTTCGCTAGATATCTAGCTGCATAAGCTGCAGACCTATCAACTTTTGACGGATCTTTACCTGAAAAAGCACCCCCTCCATGAGGTGCAGCACCTCCATAAGTATCAACAATGATTTTCCTACCGGTCAAACCAGAGTCACCATCAGGACCTCCTATGACAAAATTGCCAGTTGGATTTACATAAAACTCTTCATCTTTAAGTCCTTCAAGTAAATCATTAGGTATACATTCATAAACATAAGGTGTTACAATTTCTTTTACATCATTTGGTGACAACCCTTCTTTGTGTTGTGATGAAATTACTAAAGATGTTACTCTAGTCGGTTTTCCGTTTTCATATAACATTGTTACTTGGCTTTTTGAATCTGGCTCTAAACCAGGTGCAGATCCATTTTTTCTAGCCTCGGCCATTTTAAATAATATTTGATGAGAATAGTGAATTGGAGCTGGCATCAAAGTATCAGTATCTTTACATGCAAAACCAAACATAATACCTTGGTCTCCTGCACCTTCATCTTTATTACTTGCTGAATCGACCCCCATAGCAATATCTGATGATTGTGGGTGCAAATGGTAGTCAATTTCACAATGTTTCCAATGAAAACCATCTTGTTCGTATCCAATTTCCTTAATACAATCTCTTACTTGAGAAATCATTTGATCCTTTGGTATATTTGGACCTCTTACTTCACCAGCTAAAACTACTTTATTTGTTGTCGTAAGTGTTTCACATGCAACTCGAGTTTGTGGATCGCCTGAAGACAAAAATGTATCAACAACCATATCAGAAATTCTATCACAAACTTTATCAGGATGTCCTTCTGATACAGACTCACTTGTAAAAAAATAAGGTCTCATTTTTTTCTCCTAATATCGGTAAGTTTCATCTTTAAATGGCCCCACTTTACTAACACCAATATATTCAGCTTGTTTTTCGTTTAGTTCGGTTAATTTTGCACCAACTTTTTTCAAATGTAAAGCTGCAACTTTTTCATCAAGTTTTTTTGGAAGAACATAAACTTTATTTTTATAATTTTTATAATTTTCCCATAATTCTATTTGAGCAATTACTTGATTTGAAAAAGAAGCACTCATTACAAAACTTGGATGCCCAGTAGCATTTCCTAAATTAACAAGACGCCCTTCTGATAAAAGTATTATTTTTTTTCCATCAGGGAATTCAACCTCTCTTACTTGTGGTTTAATTTCATCTGATTTATAATTTCGTAATGCTTCAGTTTGAATCTCATTATCAAAATGACCAATATTACATACAATTGCCCTATCACGCATCTTTCTCATGTGATCTAATGTAATTACGTCTAAATTTCCTGTAGCAGTAACAAATATATCTGCATAGGAACACGCATCATCCATAGTTACAACTTCATAACCTTCCATAGCTGCTTGTAATGCATTAATGGGGTCAATTTCAGTTACACATACTCTAGCGCCTGCACCTCTTAAACTTGCTGCTGATCCTTTACCTACATCACCATAACCTGCAACAACCGCAACCTTACCAGCCATCATAACATCCGTACCTCTTCTAATACCATCAACTAAACTCTCTTTACATCCATATAAATTATCAAATTTAGATTTTGTAACTGAGTCATTTACGTTGATAGCTGGAACTTTAAGCAAACCTTTTTTTTCCATATCTTTTAAACGATGAACACCAGTTGTAGTTTCTTCTGATAAGCCTCTAATATCTTCTAACAACTCAGGATATTTTTCATGAATTATTTGCGTTGCATCACCACCATCATCCAAAATCATATTCGGTTTCCATCCATCTGGTCCTTGAAGAGTTTGTTCAATACACCACCAAAACTCCTCTTCTGACATGCCTTTCCAAGCAAAAACTGGAATATTTTTTGATGCTACTGCTGCAGCAGCTTGATCTTGTGTTGAAAATATATTGCACGAACTCCAGCGAACAGAAGCACCAAGATGAACAAGCGTTTCAATTAAAACGGCAGTTTGTATTGTCATATGAAGACAGCCAACAATTCTTGCACCATTAAGTGGTTTACTGTTACCATATTCCTCTCTGAGTGCCATTAAACCTGGCATTTCAGTTTCAGCAATTGCAATTTCTTTTAAACCCCATTCTGCAAGGTCCATATCTTTTACTTTGTAATCTTGGCTCATTTTATTCCTATTATTCCTATATAATTAAAAATTTTGATTATAATAATTTTAAGAAGTTTGTCTTATAGGTAAAATAATCAAAAAACAAGCACCAGAATACTTACTTTTTTCTGATTTATCTAGCTTAAGTTTGCCATCCATATGTGTGATTATTTCTCTAGCAATAGACAGTCCTAGACCCGTATGATTTTTCAAGTTCTCTTCTCTATCAGTATAAAATCTATCAAATATTTTTTCTGAAACATTCGTATCAATACCTATTCCTTGATCGAAAATTTTTATAGCAATATTTGTTTTATCTAGTTTTTTTGCTTCTATAAGAATTTTAGAATTTAATGGTGATAAAGAAATACTATTTTCAATTAAATTTACAAATACCTGAATTAATTTATTTTTATTTCCTAAAACCTGAATATCTTCGTCACATTTATTAATTATTAATTCAATTCCTTTTTTATTATTTTTAAATATAATTGGTATGTCATTAAGAAATATATTTAAATCAATTAATTGATTTTTTTCTAACTCTATTTCAGCCTTTAGGCGCGTAAATTTAGAAATATCAGTTATCAATTGATTCATCCTTCTCAAGTCATCAAGCATGTTTTTAATCAATATTTTTTTATCCTCTAAACTAATTGTTTCTTTATCAATTAATTCCATAGCTGATTGAAGACTTGTAAGAGGATTTTTTAATTCATGCGATACATCAGCACTAAATTTTTCTAGTTGTTCAATTTGAAACTTTAATCCAGCAGACATTTTTTGCATTTCTTTTGACAAAACTCCAATTTCATCTTTTCTATTTAGGTAGATTATTTTATTTTCACTTACTCTTTCCCTTTCAAGAATTGCTAGTTTTGATAATTTTTTGATTGGACTTACTAAACTTTTAGAAAAAATAAATGACATTAAAATCATTATAATTACAAATAATATAAAAAAACTTAGTATGTTAAGCGAAACATATCCCAAACCTTTTAATTGATTAGTAATTGGAAAGTCTAAAATTATTACACCAAAAACTTTATTGTTTTTTTTAATTGGCGCTGTTAATTGTTGGAATATTTTTTTATCACTATCTAAAATATAATATTCTTTTGCAACTTGCTGCTTAATACTCTCAGAAACGTAAGAAATCTCTGATTTTTTAATAGAAATTTTTCCTGATAGTTCTCTTTTTATTAGATAATCATAGTAATTTGAAAACAAAATTAGATATTTTTGACTTAATTTTTCAAGCATAGTCATATCGTTTATAATTATTTCATCTTCAGATAGTTCTGTTTCCTTAACAGTTAACAAATCATATAAATCCAAAGTATCAACTAACTTTATCCAATCTTCGTTATAAACTTTTATATTAAATTCAGAGTCAGAGTATTTGTTACTTATAAACTCTTGGGTTATTTTAGGCTCTAAAACTGGATCTGATAACTCAAACTCATCTCTATTATTACAAGTATCAAGATTTTCACCTATACAATTATCGTTAAAAAGTGGCACCCTTATTATTGAATTTTTTTCAAGAAAAGATTTAATGTTTTTTAAGTTTTGAATTGCGTCAATTTTTTTATTTTCTATTTCATTATCATTTGTAATAAGAAAATAGTTAAAAATTATTAAAAAAATAAACCCTACAAAAGTTATTAAAAAATTTATTGTAAGAATTTGTATTGATAAAGGTAAATTATAAATAGCTAATTTACTAAATTTATTCACGCCATGAGTAACCTGAGCCATACCTAGTGCGAATTTGATCAAATGAAGAATCCAATGATTTAAATTTTTTTCTTAATCTTTTAATATGACTATCAATTGTTCTGTCGTCAACATAAATGCTATCTCCATACATCGCATCCATTAATTGATTTCTGTCTTTTACTACACCAGGATATTTTGCTAGTGATTTGATTAAATTATATTCAGCAACAGTCAGCTCAATTATTTGCTTCTTCCAAAAACATAACTGTTTTAAATCATCTAATTCTAAATCACCCTTAATTAAAATATGATTAGTTTTATCATCAATATTAGTTTGAGATATTCTGTTTTGGTATATTCTTAATACAGTTCTAATTCTCTCATTTAAAAGTTTTTGTGAAAAAGGTTTTGTAATGTAATCCGCAGCACCCATTCTTAGACCAATGATTTCATCTTGCTCTTGATCCTTTGAAGTTAAAAAAATAACTGGCAATTTTTTTAATGTTTCAGACTTGCTGTTTCTAACTTTAGATAACAGTTCATTGCCATCCATTTTGGGCATTTTTATATCAAATAATCCTAAATCGTAATGTTTTGTCTCTAATGCAGCTAAAGCTTCTTCGCCATTATTAAAAGCATCAACTTGAAAACCATCAGATTCAAGAGCCAGAGAAACAGACGTACGAATCGAGTTTTCATCGTCAACTAGGGCTATTATAGGCATACAAGCTTCTATTTATAATTTATGGCAAATATAAGTTTTAAGTTAAAAAAAATTATATCAACTATCTAGTAAAATGTGATTTAGGTTAATAACTAAATTCATTAATTTCAATTATTTATTTGATTAAATTTATTTTGGATTAAATATAAATTTGACATGAGCAAAAAATATATTAATGTTCATGTTTTGTTCTTATTGCGATATTGACCAAATATTGTATTGTCTAGATACGGCGACACTACATATTGTGTTTTTCGACAATAAATTATTAAAAAATGGATAAAATATAAATGGCAGACAACTCACAGGTATCACAAAAAAAAGAAACAGAAAAAGGTGTTAATTTACTTAGCCTTAATGTGGTTAGAAGAGATGGTTCAATAAGTTCTTTTAAATCAGATAAAATATCAGATGCTATAAAAAAAGCTTTTTTAGCTCAAACAAAGATTAGAAATAATAAAAATAAAGATAAAGAACAAGAAGAAAGCATTCACAAAACTGTAGAGGAATTAACACATAAAGTTGTTTCTGCTCTTACTAGAAGAATAGCTGATGGTGATATGATTCATATTGAAGATATTCAAGATCAAGTTGAACTAGCTTTAATGAGAGATGAACATCATAAAGTAGCAAGAGCCTATGTTTTGTATAGAGAGCAAAGAGCAGCTTCTAGATATCATACCAAAAAACTAAAAGAGCAAGTAGGTGCCAAAGCATCTTCAATGGCAGTAACAAAAAGAAATGGGGAAAAAGAACCTATTTCACTTGATAAAATTACCAATAGAGTCTCAGTATTATCCACTGGATTAAATATTGATCCTATTGTCGTAGTTCAAAAAGCAGTTCCGGGACTTTATAATGAAATTACGTCTACAGAAATTGATACTTATTTAGCTGAGACAGCTGCTTCTCTTACCGTTGAACATCCAGATTATTCATATTTAGCTGCAAGAATAAAAGCTAATTCCCTTCATAAAGATACTCCTGGTTTTATTATTGCAACAAAGAATCTCTTTGATGATGGGCTTCTAAGAGAAGACTATTATAATAAAGTTATGGCAAGTGCAGAAGATATTGAATCTATTATTGATTACGATAGAGATTATAATTTCGATTATTTTGCCTTTACTACCCTAACAAGAGCTTATTTGTTGAAATTTGAAAACAAAACTATTGAGCGTCCACAGGATCTGTGGATGAGAGTTGCCCTAACAGTTTCAGGAGAAACTTTTAATTTTGATCAGGTAAAAGAAACTTATGATAATCTCTCTAACGGATATTATACACATGCAACCCCCACTTTGTTTAATAGTGGTCTTAAAATGCAACAATTATCCTCATGCTTTTTAATTGGTATGGAGGATGACTCTATTGAAGGAATTTTTAATACAATCAAGGATTGTGCTCTTATTTCTAAAACAGCTGGTGGCATTGGCATGCACGCCCATAATATCAGAGGAAGTGGTAGTAGAATTAAATCCACCAATGGTAAATCTAATGGTCTAATTCCTTTCTTAAAAATATTCAACGAAACAGCTAAATCAGTTGATCAAGGTGGAGGAAAAAGAAAAGGATCATTTGCAGTTTATCTAGAACCTTGGCATGCTGATATTGAACAATTTTTAGAATTAAGAAAAAATACAGGTGCTGAAGAGTTTAGAGCCAGAGATTTATTCTATGCACTATGGATTCCTGATTTATTTATGAAAAGAGTTGAGGAAGATCTAGACTGGACTTTAATGAGTGAACATGAATGCCCTGGTCTTTCTGACAAGTATGGTGATGATTTTGTAAGTTTATATGAAAAATATGAAAAAGAAATACCACATTTAGAAAAAATAAAGGCAAGAGATTTAATGTCAAAAATCATCGAAGCACAAATTGAAACTGGACAACCTTATATGCTTTACAAAGACTCTATAAATAAAAAATCAAATCAAAAAAACATAGGTGTAATCAAATCTTCAAATTTGTGCGCAGAAATAGTTGAATATTCTGATAAATCTGAAACATCAGTATGTAATCTTGCTTCTATTGCACTTCCTAAATTTGTTAAAAAATCAAAAAATAAAAAGATTAAAGAATATGATTACAAAGCTCTATATAAAACAGCGAAATTAGCTACTAAAAACTTGGATGAAGTAATTGATATAAACTTTTACCCAACAGAAAAAACAGAAACGTCAAATAATAAACACAGACCAATTGGGCTTGGCATACAAGGTCTTGCTGATGTTTATTTTGAACTTGATATTGCATACGATAGTGAAGAAGCTAAAGTAATTAATAAACTTATATTTGAAACAATATATTTTGGTGCACTTGAAGCATCTCACGAACTTGCTAAAGAAAAGGGTGCATATTCAACTTTTAAAGGATCACCATTATCAAAAGGAAAATTTCAATTTGATATGTGGAATACCAAACCATCAAGTATGTGGGAATGGGAAACGCTAAGAGAGAAAATTAAAAAAGATGGTGTAAGAAATTCTCTTACAACGGCTTGTATGCCAACTGCATCTACGGGCATTATTCTAGGCAATACAGAAACATTCCAGATCCAAACTTCCAACATATACAAAAGACAGACTTTGTCAGGTGAGTTTTTATTAGTTAATAGACATCTAGTAAAAGCTCTGTCAAAAAGGAATCTATGGAATAAAGAAATGCGTGATAAAATTATATTAGAAAATGGTTCCGTACAAAATATATCTAATTTTCCATTAGATTTAAAAGAAATATATAAAACAGTTTGGGAAACATCTCAAAAAACGGTTATTGACATGGCCGCTGATAGAGCACCATTTATTGATCAAACACAATCAATGAATTTGTGGTTACCAACACCAACTTTTGGAAAAGTTAATTCAATGCATATGTATGCTTGGAAAAAAGGTTTAAAGACTGGAATGTATTATTTAAGAAGTAGATCTGCTGTTGATGCAGTTAAAGTAACCGTATCCTCAGAAAAAGAAGCTAAAGAAAATTTTATTAAAACACAGATAAATAATAATAACAATGAAACTGAAGAGTGTTTAACTTGCAGTGCATAAAGGAGCATAAATAATGATATCAAAAGGCGTGAAATCAATCTTTCCAATAAAACACCAAGATATTTGGGATAAGTATAAACTTCATATCCAAGCATTTTGGACGCCTGAAGAAGTTTCACTACACGATGATTTGAGGGATCTTGAAACTCTAAATGAAGGAGAAAAACATTTTATTAAGCATGTATTAGCCTATTTTGCAAACTCAGAAGCAATGATTAATGAAAACTTAGCAAGTAGATTTTATAAAGAAATTTTAATTCCTGAAGCTAGATGTTTTATTTCTATGCAAATGCTCAATGAATCTATTCATGCTGAAATGTATGGTTTACAAATAGAAGCTTATGTCAAAGACCAAAAAGAAAAAGACTTGCTTTTCGATGCAATACAGAATGTCCCTTGTATAAATCATAAAGCACAATGGGTGTCAAAGTGGCTAAATGGAAATCAAAATCTATTAACCAGACTAATTGGTTTTGGTCTAGTTGAAGGGTTATTCTTTGCTGGATCATTTTGTGCAATATATTATTTTAGAAAAAGAGGCTTACTTCCAGGTTTGGCACTCTCTAATGATTGGATTGCAAGAGATGAAGGAATGCATTTTAGTTTTTCAGCGCTTATGTTTAAGACTCTAAGAGACAAGTTTAATAATAAAACACTAACGGATGCCGATGTTGCTAATTTATCATTAATACCAAATGATGTGCCTCAATCTCAATTTGAAGAAATTGTAAAAGAAGCAGTCTCTTTCGAAAAAGAATTTGTAAGAGATGCACTTCCAGTCGATTTAATTGGAATGAATCAAGATTTAATGTGCCAATATATTGAAGCAGTCGCTGATAGAATAGCTGATTTGTTTGAATTTGAAAGAGTCTTTAACACAGAAAATCCATTCGATTTTATGCGTGCTTTAGATGTTCAAAATGTAACAAACTTCTTTGAAAAAAGAGTTTCTGAATATCAAAGACCAACTGATAGAGCGCTTAGCTTTGATGACGCTTTTTAAATGGAAGTAGAAATTTATTCAAAAAATAATTGTGTTTTTTGTGATAAAGCTAAAATGCGTTTAGCTAATGAAAATCCCAAAGTACATATGTTGGATACAGACTATACAAGAGAAGATTTCTTCAAAAAATTCCCTAATGCAAGAACTTTTCCTCAAATAATTATTAATGGAGAAAAAATCGGCGGATATCATGAGCTCGAGAAATGGCTTGCTATGAATTCTTTTGAAGAAGATTTTTAGTGGGCAGCGCCCCAATTATCTCCAAAACCATAATCTACTAAAAGAGGGACTTGAAAATCTTTAAATTGCAAATGAGTATTCTCCATTACAAATTTAATTTTTTTAGCTGATAAGTCTTTTTCTCTTTCATCTATCTCAAATATTAGCTCGTCATGAACTTGCAATAGCATTTTAGCTTTTAATTCATCTTTGATAATTATTTTATTTAATTCTATCATAGCTAATTTAATTATATCAGCAGCCGTTCCTTGAATCGGAGCATTAATTGCTTGTCTTTCTGAAAACCCTCTTACAGTAAAATTTTTATCATTTATGTTTTTAACATTACATCTTCTACCAAACATAGTCTCTACATAAAGATTCGATTTTGCAAACTCGATTTGACTATCCATATATTGTTTAATTTTTGGATATTTTTTAAAGTAATTTTCAATATATATTTTTGCCTCAGAATTACTTACTGATAATTGTCTTGCCAAACCATAGGGACTAATTCCATACAAAATACCAAAATTAATTGCTTTTGCCTTTCTTCTCATTTCAGAGTCAAGTTTTTTAGAGTCGATACCAAATATTTGTGATGCTGTGGAGCTATGAATATCCTCATTATTCTTAAAAGCTTCTATAAAATTTTTATCACCTGAAATTTCTGCAGCTAGTCTTAATTCTATTTGAGAATAATCAAAACTCATGAGAATTTTTTTTGATCCAGCAACAAATGCTTTTCTAATTTTTCTTCCATTGTTTGTACGTATAGGAATGTTTTGTAAATTTGGATCATTAGAACTTAATCTTCCAGTAAGTGTATTTGCAATACCATAAGATGTATGTACTCTAGATTGACTTTTTGTTGCTTGATTTTGTAAAGCATCAGTGTAAGTAGATTTTAACTTCGTTAACTCTCTCCACTCTAAAATTAAACTTGCAATTTCATATCCTTCATTGGATAAATCAGATAAGGTGTTGACATCTGTAGAAAAAGTTCCTGATTTAGTTTTTTTACCTCCAGGAATATTTAAATTAATAAATAAAATTTCACCAAGCTGCTTAGGTGAACCGATATTAAATTCTTTATCCGCCACCTTGAATATTTTCTTTTCAAGAACGAGGCTCTCTTTTTCAAATTCTTTGCTAAGTTTATTTAAATAACTTGTGTCTACCTCTATACCCTTTTTTTCAATATTACATAATGTATTTACTAATGGTAAATCTATTTCATTATAAACGAAATTACTTTTTCCAATTTTTACTCTTTCATTTAAAAAATTATATAACTTTAAAGTAATCAATGCATCTTCAGCTGCATATTCAAGTGCTTTGTTTATTTCGACATAGTCGAATGTTATCTGTTTTTTACCTGAACCAACAAGTTCTTTAAATTTTATATTAGTATGATTTAGATGCAAATATGCCAAGTCATCCATATTATGTTTTGTAACACCATTATCAATTGCATAGGATAACAACATCGTATCAGCAATTGACTCAACACCCACTTTATATTTTTCTAAAATTCTAAGATCATATTTTAAATTATGTCCAATTTTTAAAATTGACTTTTCATTACATATTATTTTGAGAAATTTAATTAATTCGTTCTCATTAATTTGACCTTTTACTTTTTGATTATCTTTTAAATCTTTATGGTTGATAGGTATGTAGTATGCTGAATTTTCATCAACAGCTATTGAAACTCCTACAAGTTTAGCATCCTCGATGTTTAAAGAATTAGTTTCAGTATCTATGGCACAGAAACCTATTTTTTTTATAATTTTAATTAGATTAGTTAATTCATCTGGTTTAGTTAATATAGAATATTTTTTATTAGTTTGTGTATCTTCATATTTTTTCACTGAATTTGTAATAATAAATGAATTGTTTTTTAATCTTTCAGCAATACTTTTAAAACCTTGTTTTGATAAAAACTGGGCAAGTTTTTCATTTTCATCAATTGAAGAATAAGGATGAATATCATCAATTTTAACAGGTAGATTAATATCTTTTTTTAATTTAACTAACTCTAAGCTAATTAAAATATCATTTTTATTTTCGAGTATTACATTTCTTCTTTTTTCTTGTGGAATTTTCATAGCGTTTTTAATCAAAGAATTAACATCGCCAAATTCTTGAATTAATGTTAGTGCGGTTTTTGGGCCTATACCAGGTGCACCAGGGATATTATCAACTTTATCTCCTGTTAAAGCCTGTATTTGAATTACTTTATCAGGGGGCAAACCAAATTTTTCTATTACTTGATCAACTCCAATTTTTTTATTTTTCATTGGATCAAGCATCGTAACATTTTCATTAACTAATTGCATCAGATCTTTGTCTGAGGATACTATGATAGATTCAATTTTTTGTTTTTGAGACAATTTACAATATGTGGCAATTATATCATCCGCTTCAAAGCCTTCCATTTCAAGCTGAGGTATTTTGAAAGCATCAACGCATTCTCTAATAATTTCAAATTGTGGTATAAGGTCCTCAGGTGTTTCTCCTCTATTGGCTTTATAAGCTTTATATATTTGGTTTCTAAAATTCTCTCTTGCTGCATCAAAAACTACGATCATTTTATCATTTCTATAATCTTCTATTAGTTTTACTAACATATTTGTAAAACCAAAAACTGCATTTATAGGTGTACCATCAGATCTATTCATTGGAGGCAAACCATAATAAGCTCTAAAAATGTAAGCTGAACCATCAATTAAAATTAATCTATTTTGTTTATTCATATATTATTTAAATATATAAATACTTTCATAATAATGACAGATTATATTTATTCTATTGAAGCAAAAAGCGTTAATAAGACATTTAAGAAAAAAAACATTAAAATTAATGCTCTGAAAAATTTTAATATAAAAATAAAAAAAGGCAGCATTCATGGGTTGCTTGGACCAAATGGAGCTGGAAAGTCTACATTTATTAATATTCTAGGAAGTTTAGTAAAAAAAAATACAGGCAATATAAATATTTGTGGGATAGATATTGATAAAAATCAAAAACTTGCAAAGTTTAAAATTGGAATTGTTCCTCAGGAATTAAATATTGATCCATTTTTTACACCTAATGAACTGCTAGAGTTACAAGCAGGTTTATATGGTATAAAAAAACAAGAAAGGAGAACTAATGAGATATTAAACAATGTAGGTTTATTAGAGCAGAAAAATGCTTATGCAAGAACTTTATCTGGAGGTATGAGAAGGCGGTTGCTTGTTGCCAAAGCTTTAGTTCACTCACCAGAAATGCTAATCTTAGATGAGCCCACTGCTGGAGTAGATGTCGATTTAAGAAGATCTCTTTGGAATTACATAAAAAAAATAAACAAACTTGGAACCACCATTTGTCTGACTACACACTATCTAGAAGAAGCAGAAGAGCTTTGTGATAATATTACAATAATTAATAATGGTGCAGTTATTATGGATGACACTAAAAGCAACTTGCTAAAATCAATTTCAATTAAAACTGTATTATTTCAAGTAAAAAAAATTGATAAATTTCCAAATGAATTAAAAGCCTATAACCCAATCTTTAATGATGGTCATTTAAAAATCACATATGATAAAAATATAACTTCTCTAAAACAGATAATTGATATTTTGAATAAACATAAAATTGTATATCAAGAAATAAGCACTTATGAGAGTGATCTTGAGGATATTTTCTTAAAATTAGTTAAAAGTTCGTGATATTATCAAATAAATTTTTTATAATTATTTTCAGTCTAGTTCCTTTATTTCTTATTACAGGACCGGCAATACCTGATATTATCATTACTTTCAGTGGTATATATTTTTTATTTATTTCCTTAATTATTAAAAAAAATTATGAATTTTTTTTTGAAAAATTATTTTTAATATCGATTATTTTTTGGATAAGTATAGTTTTTATTTCATTTTTTGCATTTGATAAAATTAAGTCATTTCAAGACTCTATAATATTTATTAGACTATTAATAATACCGACCATATGTATTTATCTTTTTTTTAATAATGAAACAAAGATAAAAAGAGTAATTTTTATAATATTTGTTTGTGTAATCTTTGTTTTAATTGATACGCTATTTCAGTACTTTAATTATAATTCAGAACATGGATTTCAAAAAGATATATTGGGTTTTAAAACAGAATGGTATGGACGACTGACAGGTCCGTTTGGAGATGAGCTTATCCCTGGAGCTTATGTTTCTAAGTTTGGATTGCTTGGTTATTTATTTTTTTATTTTATTAAAAAATTTAAATACAAAACATTTTTAGAAGTTACATATCTTAGCATAATTGGACTAGTTTGTTTTGCTTCTGGTGAAAGAATGGCATTAGCAACTTATTTTTTAGCACTATTCTTTTTATTAATTTTTTTTGAAAATAAAAGATCGTCAATCTTTTTTTCTATTATTTTATCAATAATATTTATTTCAATATCTATAAAGTTTCATCCATTCTACAATGATTACAAAATTATTAATTCAACTCATTATCATCAAGGCCTTACGATTGAAAAATATTTTGATTGTGAGGACAATATTGCCAAAAAATGTAAAAAAATAATTAATTTACAACCTAGTTTTATAGAAGTCTTAAAGAATTTTAGCTCTTCCGCATATGGTGAAATTTTTATGGTTGGGTTTAATTTATTTAAAGATAATCCTATTACAGGTATAGGAATTAGTAACTATCAAACTGCTTGTCTAAATATTTTAAAATATAAAAATCTCATGGTAAATTACAAATGTGCTTCACATCCTCATAATATATATATTCAATGGCTAAGTGAAGGAGGTTTAATTAGCTTTACATCATTTCTATTTTTTTTGGCCAGTGTTTTCTATATGTTTATTAATGGCAAAAACAAAGGTCCAATCAAATACATTTCAATAGCTAGCGCTATAATTTTATTTTGGCCAATTATGTCATCAGGTAGTTTAATTAAGAATTGGAATGGAGTTCTTACTTTTTTTATAATTGGTTTATGTGTGAGTATGAATAAAATTAAAATAAATTAGAAAATTTTGAATGTTTGTTTTTGATAGTTGTTTTTATTTTATACACGGTAAAAATACCTAATATAAAAAATAATAAAACCGATAATGCTTTACCTTGTCCATTACCAAATAGAGAACCAATATAAATAAATAAGAATATTGATAAAGTTGAAAAAATCTTTGTTTTTAAACCTATGATCATTCCTAATATAAAAAAAATGACAATAAAAATGGTGTTTCCTAAACCCATACCAAAAAATGAACCCACAAAAGCCATGTATAATGAGGATATTAAAATAGATAATAGTGTTGACTTTGTATTATCTAAGAATCTAACTTTAAAAAGATAATAATAAGATTTTAAACCATCAATCCATGTAATTTTTTTTCCTGCTTTAACAGACCTAGAAAAATAGGAGACGCCAACTTCATATACTTGAAAATTATTTTTTATAATTTGTGAAGCAAGCTCAATCTCTAAACCAAAATCATTTACGTTTAAGTCAATTTTTTCATATACTTCTCTTTTAAAAACTTTTAGACCGCAATGTATATCAGATAAAGATTGACCAAAAAAAAGATTAAATACAAATGTATTAAATTTACCCGCCAATTCATTAATAAAATAATTGTGTCTCTTTAGCTTGCCTGATAAATATCTGCTTCCAAATATACAATCTATACTTTTGTCGTTCGAAATTATATCATATATTTCTTTTGAATCTTTTAAATCTAATTCGAGATCAGCATCCTGCAACAAAATATATTTTCCATTGCAATTTTTTATTCCCTCCTTGACAGCATAGCCTTTTCCAAAATTTCTTTGAAGATTAATAAGAACATAATTAAATTTATGTTTATTATTTTTAAAATCTTCTAAAATATTTTTTGACAAGTCTTTAGAGCCGTCATTTACAAAAACTACTTCAATATTAGATTCATTAAAATATCTATTAATTTCATCATAAAGTTTGTAGAGATAAGTATCCTCATTAAAGACAGGAACAATTATAGATAAATTAATATTATTCTCTTGGTGCATGTTTGTTAAGGATTCTTTGTAAAGTTCTTCTGTGCATTCTCAACCTTCTTGCTGTTTCAGAAACATTTCTATTACATTGAATAAATACTCGTTGTATATGCTCCCATCTAATTCTATCAGCAGTCATTGGGTTGTCAGGTGGAGGCGGAAGTAATTCTTCAGATGATGTAAGGGCATCATAAATTTGATCTATTTCTGCAGGCTTTGGAAGATAATCTATTGCTCCTGTTTTAATGGCTGCAACAGCTGTAGCAATATTACCATAACCTGTTAAAAGCAAAGACTTAGTGGTTGGTGAAATTTCTTTGATTTTTTTTATCAGTTCAAGGCCTGATCCATCCTCAAGCCTCATATCTACAATAGCGTAATCAAAATTTTTCTCATTACATCTTTTTAAACAATCTTTATAATTTGAGAAGATCTCAACAAAAAAACCTTTTCTTTCCATTGATCTACCAAGCCTCTCCCTGAATGGAGTGTCATCATCAACGACTAATAATTTTTTTGACATTATACTAAAATAGTCTCATCAAATTTTATTTCAACGACTGCATTATTCTCTATAGAATTATAGAAAGTGATTTCTCCTCTCATATTTTCAATTAAATTTTTAGCAATAAAAATTCCTAAACCCATACCTTTTTTTCTTTTAGATATATATGGTTCTCCCAATTTATCTAGTACATCTTTTGAAAAACCACTTCCATCATCCTCAATTTTTATTGAGAATCCATTGCTAAGGTTTGACAAATGAATATTAACTTGTGATTTTGAATAAAGAATAGAGTTATGTATAATATTGCCTAAAGCATAATTTATCTCATCTTTAAAGAAGATTTTACTATCTTTTTTAAAATTATTTATAAATATATTAAGTTTTTTGTTATCATTAAATTTTTCAAAATTTAGTTTAATTAAATCTATAATTCTAATTTTTTTAAAAAAATCGTCTTTTAAATTTTGAGGATTTTTTGACAATCTTAATAAAATTTCTTTACATCTTTCAGCTTGTGATTTTAAAAGACGGATATCTTTCATTAAAGAAGAATTTTCTACAAAGATTTTTTCATTTAACAAGTCATTAAGTACTAAAAAAATGGTATTCAGTGGGGTGCTTAATTCATGGACTGCTGCAGCACTTAAGTAAGCAACTTCGGTTGTTTTTTTTTGATGTGATAATTTAAGTTTTGTTTCTGAAAGAGCATTTGAAATTTTTCTAGATGAACTAGAAAATAAGTAAGCATAAATTGAAACAAAAATAATTGTTATAATTAAAGCAATAATAATTCCAAAATTATAAAATGTTGGTATAAAAAAATCTTGTTTCCAATCAATTGGAATAAAAATGAAATTCAAAAATAATATTATTATTATTGAATAAAAAGCCAAAAATACTGTCCAAAATAAAGACAAATATGATGCAGATATAATAATTGGAGCTAGGACTAATATAATAAATGGATTAAATATACCTCCTGTTAAAAAAAGCAAAGCTGCTAATTGAGAAATATCAAAAAGCAAAAACATAAATGTTTTTTTATTGCTTAAAGTATGATTTTTTTTTTGAATTTGATTTGAAAATATATTTATAACTATCGAGGATAGCACTACTAATAAACAACTCACAATTGGTATTGAAAAATTAAAAAGAAAATAAATTATAAATAAAGTTATTAATTGGCCACTTATTGCAAGCCATCTAATTTTTATAAGATTTGAAAGTAATACAGTATCCAATGTACTAATTAGCTCAAATATCCAAATTTGCTACTTTGAGAGAATTTTCTTGTATAAAATTCTTTCTTCCTTCAGTAACATCACCCATTAAAGTTTCAAATACAGAATTTGCCTGATCAATTTCATCTAATTTTACCATCAATAAAGATCTATAATTTTTATCCAGCGTTGTCTCCCAGAGTTGGTCGGGGTTCATTTCACCTAAACCCTTGTATCTATTGATTTGAAGTCCTTGTTTACCAATATTAATAACTTTTTCGATAAGATCAACTGGCCCATTAATTTTAAATTCTAAATCACCATTTTTAAGAATACCTGCTGAGCCATTTTTTAATAGACCAAAATTTTCCATAAGAGGTTTTCTAAACTCATTTAATGATTTTGTTTCAGGAGAATTAAGAAAATCACTATTAATAATATATTTTTTTTCTACACCTCTATGAAAGTGAATAATATTCAAGGCAAAATCACTGAATTTTACTTTCCACTGATCTGGGTCGATTGTATTTAATCTAAGTTCTAAATATTTTGCAATTTCTTTTACAAGTTCATTTTGATTGTAAGAATCTATTTTTAAGGCAGCAATTACTGCTGCTTGCTCAATAACTAATTTACTCTCGATTCTTCTTGTTAACCTATCAACTAATTTTTGAACAGTTTTACATAAATTTAATAATTTAATTAATTGTTGACCAGAAATTTGATTAATTTGATTTTTATTTTTTGGAATTTCATAAATAAGTTTTTTTACACCTTCCTCAATAAGATGTTTTTCCATCTCATTTTCATCTTTTATATATTGAATTGAGTTTCCTTTTTTGGATCTAAATAATGGTGGTTGTGCAATGTAAAGTCTTCCACTTTCGATAATGGGGCGCATATGTCTATAAAAAAAAGTTAACAACAAAGTTCTTATATGACTTCCATCTACATCTGCATCTGTCATGATAATAATTTTGTGATATCTCATTTTTTTTAAATTAAATTTACCCTCTATTTTATCTGTATTTTCATTTCCTGTAGGATTGCCTACCCCAGCTCCAATTGCTGTTATTAATACTCCAATCTCATTACTTGTAAGGATTTGTTTTTGATTTGCTCTTTCAACATTAAGAATTTTACCTCTTAAAGGTAAAATAGCTTGATTTTTTCTATCTCTTCCTTGTTTTGCAGATCCACCAGCTGAGTCTCCCTCAACTATAAATAATTCTGAAAACTCAGGATTTTTTTCTTGGCAGTCTGCAAGTTTACCAGGTAAAGCTGAATTCTCTAAACCTGTTTTTCGCCTTGTTAATTCTCGTGCTTTACGTGCAGCCTCTCTAGCATTAGAAGCTTCAACAATTTTATCAACAACTTTCTTTATTTCACTAGGATTCTCTTCAATCCATTGTTCAAGTTTTTCTAAACTTACAGACTCAACTACTGGACGTACTTCTGATGAAACTAACTTATCTTTTGTTTGACTTGAAAATTTCGGGTCAGGTAACTTTACTGAAATTATACAAGTTAATCCCTCTCTTGCATCATCGCCTGTAACATTAGCAGATGTTTTATTAGACTTGTTAATGTAGTTTACAATACTTCTAGTTAATGCACCCCTGAAACCTGCTAAATGAGTTCCACCATCTCTTTGTATTATATTATTTGTAAAACAGAGTGTGTTTTCATGATAACTATCAGTCCATTGCAAAGAACACTCTACACTTACGTTATTTTTAGTGGATTTATAAAAAATAGGATTAATATTAATTGTATTCTTTCCCTTGTTTAGAAATTCAACATATTCATTTATTCCACCTTCATAATTAAAATTCAATTCTTTTTCTTCAGAAGATCTTTTATCTTTTAAAACTATGTTTACTCCTGTATTTAAAAAAGCAAGTTCTCTAAGTCTTTTTTCAATAATTTTGAAACTAAAATCTATATTTTTAAATGTCTTTGTGGATGGAAGAAAAGTTATTGAAGTTCCAGTAAAATATATTTTATCTTTTTTTTCAGACTCGCCTATAATTTGTAGTTTATTTTTTACTGCACCATTCTCAAAATTAATTTTATGAATTTTTCCATCTCTATTTATAATTAATTCAAGACTTTCTGAAAGAGCGTTTACAACAGATACACCAACACCATGCAAACCTCCCGAGACTTTATAGCTATTTTGATCAAATTTACCTCCTGCATGTAATTCTGTCATAATTAGCTGAGCTGCAGGTACTCCTTCTGATTTATGAATATCAACTGGTATACCCCTACCATTGTCCTCAACAGTTATTGTGCCATCTGAATTAAGTGAGACTTCAATTTTATCACAAAAACCTGCTAGAGCTTCATCAATTGAGTTGTCAACAACTTCATAAATCATTTGATGCAGACCTGAACCATCATCGGTATCACCAATATACATTCCAGGTCTTTTCCTTACAGCCTCCAAGCCTTTTAATACTTTAATTGAGTCTGATGAATAGGAGTCTTTGTTCATTTTTCTGTTATATTACAAAAGTTAGTATTTGTTGATAAAAAAGAAAATAAATCTTTAGATGTTCCAGTCATAAATATTTGTAAATTAAAGGACTCTACTAAACCTAATAAAATACTTCTATTGAGTTCATCCAAATGGGAACATACTTCATCAAACAACAATATTGGTTTTCTTTTTTCTATATCTATAAGGTATTTTGACTGCGATAGAAATGCCAATAAGATTAAAGTTTTTTGCTGTCCAGTCGAAAGTTGAGAGGCCAAAAAATCTTTATTGACGTAAAAAATATAATCAGACTTGTGTGGACCAACACTGCATCCACCAATTAAAGCATCTTTATTTCTATTTTTCTTTAATTCTTTTACAATTAAATCTTCAGTAATGTTCTTCGTAAAAAAACTGTCATTCAATTTTATGCTGATTTTAAAGTTAAGATTATAGTAATTAAGATATTTATTTAAATACTCAGACAGTATTCCTATTTGTTTTTCTCTAAAAGAATAAATTTCAAGAGCATACAATGATATATATTTTTCAAGTTGAGATAACCATTTCTCATCTAAAATATTTGTTTTAAGCAATTTAGATCTTTCCAAAAGATACTTATTATATAGGTTTAAAGTTTTGTTATATTTAGTATTGTAAGTAAAAATTAATTGATCAATAAAATTTCTTCTTGTGTTTGGTGATGCCAAAAACAACCTTTCTGTTTCAGGAAGAAAATATAAAAAAGTTGTTAGATTATAAATTGTATCAATAATATCCTTAGTTCTATCCTCATTAACTGAAAAAATTTTTTTTACGTTATCATTTCTGTATTCTGATTTTATTAAAAAATTATAAATAATATTTTGATTATCAAAATCTGATTTAATAGAAAAATGTTTATGATTTTTTTTAATTAAATTATTTAATCTATCTTTCCTTAGACCTTTTCCTTTTGAAAATAAAGAAATTCCTTCGAGGACATTGGTTTTTCCACAACCATTAATGCCAAAAAAAACATTACATTCTTTTGAAAAGTTGAGAGAGTAATTTTCAAAATTTCTAAAATTATTTAATGTTATATTTTTGAAGTATCCCAAATATCAAACTCTCATGGGCATAAGCACATATGCATTTTCTGAAACAATTTTCTCTTCAATTATAATGGGGCTTGAATTATCTTTAAAGGAAAGTATTATTTCTTCTCCCTCAAGATTATCTAAAATATCCATAATGTAACGCGCATTAAACCCAATTTCTATCTCAACTCCTTTATAATCAGCGATTAAATCTTCCGTAGCAGTACTGTTTTCATTATTAATTGAACTTAAATTTACTAAATCTTTCATTAGCTTAAATTTTATTGACGGTGAATTATCATTGGCAATAGTACTTACTCTATCAACTGCAGACAAAAGGTTTAATCTTCCAATCTTAAGATTATTTTTATTATCTTTAGGAATAACCCTATTATAGTCTGGAAAATTTCCATCAATTAACTTGGAAATCAAAGTTAATTTTTCAATATAAAAAATTATTTTATTTGAAGAAATGTCAATTTCAATATCATCAATTTTTTCTGAAAGTAATTTTGAAAGCTCAATTATTGTTTTTTTGGGAATTATTACACCAGGCACCTCATCTATGTGAGTGTTTATGGTTGAGCATGATGTTGCTAATCTATGTCCATCTGTTCCAACAAAAGTAAGGTTACTTTTAGCTTCAAGAGATGTTATATTAAAATATAAACCATTTAAAAAATATCTTGTTTCCTCATTCGAGATTGCAAATTTAGTTTTATTGATTAAGTTTAGTATAGTATTGGGGTTTACTTTTATCTTCTTAGCATTTGAAGTTTTAGTTTCGATAATTGGGAATTCATCTTTTGGGAGACAAGATAGAGAAAACTTTGAAACATTTGATCTAATTGTAAGTATTTTTCCATCATTTGATATAAATTCTATCTCACTTGTATCAGGTAATTTTTTAATAACATCAAACATAATTTGAGCATTCAAAGTTGTTGAGCCATTTTCCTTAATGTTACAATCAATTGATTCTTTAATTGATATATCCATATCCGTTGAAGATAATGTCAAAACATTATTATCTGCTTCAATTAAAATATTAGAAAGAATAGGAAGCACATTTTTTTTGCTCACTATACTTTGCAAATGTGATAGTGTTTTAAAAATTTTAGGTTTTTTAACAATAAATTTCATTAAGTAAAATATAAAGAAATTTTAATTAAGAATCTATAAGTCTTTTCAAAAGTTCAATGTCCTCATTAAAATTTACATCCTGCAACTTCAATTCTTCAATTTTTTTTACAGCATGCATAACAGTGGTATGGTCTCTTCCTCCAAATTTACGTCCAATTTCTGGAAGTGACCTTGAAGTAATTGATTTAGCTAAATACATTGCTATTTGTCTTGGTCTTGCAACTGATCTTGATCTTCTAGGTGAATGCATGTCTGTTATTCTGATGTTATAATGTTCTGCAACCTTTTTTTGAATTTCTTCTATTGTTATTTTTTTATTTGATGACTTTAGCAAATCTTGAAGAACAATTTGTGCTGTCTCAACAGTTATATCAGTACCTACAAGAGTTGCATGAGCTACTAATCTATTTAAAGCACCTTCCATCTCTCTTACATTAGATATAATTCTATGAGAAATAAACTCTAATACTTTTGAAGGTATTTCAACTCCTCTTTTTTGTGCCTTTTCTATAAGAATTCCCAATCTAAGTTCATAAGTTGTAGGATGTATATCTGCTACTAAACCACAACCAAGTCTTGACTTTAATCTATCCTGTACTCCATCTAAATCAGAGGGTGATTTATCAGCAGAAATAACTATTTGCTTGTTTTGCTCAATCAAAGCATTAAAAGTATGAAAAAATTCTTCCTGGGTATTATCTTTTCCACTTATAAATTGTACATCATCAATCATAAGGACATCAATTGATCTAAATTGTTCTTTAAATGCTGACGTATCTTTATATCTAAGTGCTCTAACAAACTGATACATAAATTTTTCAGCTGATAAATAAATAACCTTTCTGTCAGGTTTTGATTCTTTAATTTTCCATCCAATAGCATGCATTAAATGCGTTTTTCCCAGTCCAACTCCACCGTACAAAAATAGAGGATTAAAAGAAACATCTTCAGCTTCAGCCACCCTCTCAGATGCTACGAAAGCAAGCTCATTAGGTTTGCCCACAACAAAATTTTCAAATGTAAATCTTGGATCTAGAGGAGCACCAAATTCATTAGGAAACATAGATTTTTGATTTGATCTTATATCCATTGATGATTTCCATTGATTATCAGTACTTTTAATAGTTCTTGTAGTTCCAGGAACAATTCTTCCACCATTTGGCTTCACAACAAACTTTATTACATCAATTTGGTTAATAAATTTTTTAGACTCAGTTTTTATTGTATCTGAATAATTGTTAACAATCCAATCTCTCAAAAACTTTGTTGGAAGAGAAAACGAAAGAGTTTTATTTTCAAATGATACAAAATTTAAATGTTTAATCCAATTATTGAAAGCACTGTCTCCAACTGATTGTTTTAAGTTATTTTTAAGTGAGAGCCAATTTTTTTCTTCTGACAAATCAATCTCGTTGGTCATTGGCCCCCTTTTATTTTGATTTTTTTATAATTTATTTTTACGCAAAAAAATCAAAGACGCAAAATTTTCAATATTTATAATCACCAATTATAATATAGACAATGAACACTCTTTAAGGATTTTTATCAAGAATAAAAGTGAAAAAATTAAAAAAAAATTAGTTTTTATTAATTAATTTTGATAACGAGGATAACTTTCTGGACATATGTTGTTTTTTAATTATCCCTTTTTTAACAGCCTTGGACATAGCTGAATTAAGTTGGCTTAAATATTTTTGTGTTTCGTCCAATTTATTTGCTTCAATAGATTCCTTGAATTTATTTAAATTTGTTCTAATTTTGCTAAAATACTGGATATTGTTAGCATACTTAGTGTTAGATTGAATAGACCTTTTTTTTGCAGATTTATGATTTGCCATTTAAAAATCCTATTAAATTTTATAAACTTAATGTCAACTTATATATTTTATTTATTCTGTATGTCTGGACAATAGAACGTTGATCTACCGTACATAACAATTTTCTTAATTATTGCCCCATTTATTTTTAAGCCCTCCCTCCCATATACTTTGAAATTTTTTTGAAAATTTCCTAAGGTACCATCGGGTGAAACATAATCATTAATACTTGAACCTCCAGATCTAATAGCTTTTTTCAATATTTTATTAGTAGATTTTAAAATGGTAGCAATTTGGTACTTATTAAGATCTTTCCCTTTTATTAATGGAGATATTTTTGCATCGAATAAAATTTCACTTGCATAAATATTACCAATACCAGCTACTATATATTGATTAAGTAAAAGTTGTTTAACTGGAACATCCGATTTATTAATTTTTTTATACAAATAATCTATGGAAAGATTTTTATCTAAAGCATCTAATCCCAATTTTTTAATATATCTGATATTTTTAATTTTATCTGACTTAACAACATCAATAAATCCAAATTTTCTAGGGTCGTTAAATACTAATTTATAATTGTTAGTAAAATTAAATACTAGATGATCATGTTTTTTTATCAAAATATTATTTCTTAATATTTTCAAACGCCCAGACATTCCTAGATGGATTATTATACTATTTGATTTATCAAAATCTATAATCACATACTTTGCAATTCTTCTAAGATCAACAATCCTAGAATTTATTATTTTTATGGATAAATTTAAAGGGACAGGATACCTTAGTTTTTTTGTATGTATCTCAAGGTTGGTGACTTTTTTATTTTTTAATATATTTAAACTATTAACAGTAGTTTCAACTTCGGGTAATTCAGGCATATAATGAACAAATTATCAAATTTTGGTTATTCAAAAGTAACCCCTAAAGAAAAAACAAAATTAGTTCAAAAAGTTTTTTCAGATGTAGCTTTGAATTATGATTTAATGAATGATGTCATGAGTTTTGGTGCACACAGATTGTGGAAAAAAATATTTATAGATTTAGTTAATCCCTCAAAAGAAGATAATATAATTGATGTTGGTTCAGGTTCTGGTGATTTAGTCTTAGAAATTCAAAAAAAATGTATAAGTACAAAAATTGATGTAGTGGATCTTAACAAAAAGATGCTCGAAGAGGGGAAAAAAAGAATAAAAAAAGGTAATATTAAATTTTATCTACAAAATGCTGAGAATTTGACTTTTGAAAGTAATACTTATGATAAATATCTGATCTCCTTTTGTTTAAGAAATATTACCAACATAGATCAATCCTTAAGAGAAGCTTTTAGAATTTTAAAACCAGGAGGAAAATATTATTGCATAGAGTTTAGCAAACCAACATCAATACCTCTGTCAAAAATATACTCTTATTATAAGTCGAATATTATACCTTTCTTTGGTGAGATTTTTTCTAGTAATAAAGAAGCTTATAATTATCTAAATGAGAGTATTGATATTTTTCCAAATCAAGAAATTCTCAAAAGTAAAATTGAAAACGTTGGTTTTAAGTCAGTAAATTATACAAATTTGTTTGATGGAATAGTGTCGATACATACAGGTTTTAAATATTAGTGAAAATACTTTTTATAATTACTGGTTCGATTGCAGTCTCAAGATGTTATGAGATTTTAGCAAATTTAAGAGATCATAATGTAGAAATAGATTGCATAATTACTAATAATGCAAAAAAATTAATAAGCGTTTCAAAATTAAGGAATAGTATAACAGGCAAAATTTATACAGATCTAAGTGAAAATAAGCAAAAAATGCTTCATATAAATTTATCAAGAAATAATGATATTATAGTAGTTTGTCCAGCTACTGCTAATACAATTGCTAAGTTTGCGAACGGTTACGGAGATAATTTAGCTTCAACTACTTTACTCGCATCCAATAAGAACATATTTTTTATTCCTGCAATGAATGCTGAAATGTGGCAGAATAAAATTAATAAAAAAAATATAAGTTTTCTAAAATCAGTGGGTGTAAATTTTGTTGGTCCAAAAATTGGGAAATTAAAATGTGGTGAATATGGAATGGGAAGAATTGAAGACACAAAATTAATTGTTAATTATTTAATCTCTAAACTAAAATTAAATAAAAGATTTATTAATAAAAAATGCTTAATTACAGCAGGTCCAACCATAGAAAATATAGATCCGGTCAGATACATATCTAATTATTCATCTGGTAAACAAGGGTATGAAATTGCTAATGAACTTTCAAAATCTGGAGCAAAAGTGATTTTAATATCAGGTCCTACAAACTTACAACCGCCCTCAAATGTAAAACTTATTAAAGTTAAAACAGCTGATGAAATGTTAGATTGTGTAAAAAAAGCAAACAATAAAATTGATATAGCTATATTTAGTGCGGCTGTTTCAGATTTTAAAATTAAAAAAAGAAGTCGATATAAAATAAAAAAAGAAAATTTTAAATCACTGCAATTAAAAAAAAATGTCGATATATTAAAAAATATTTCAACACTTAAAAGTGACAGACCACCGTATGTAGTTGGTTTTTCTGCAGAAACTGGTAGCATGATAAATGGACAAAAGAAACTAAAGGAAAAGAATTGTGATATGATTATTTATAATCAAATCAGTAATAATAATAAGGTTTTTGGTTTAGATGATAATAAAATATCTATTATAACTAAAAATAAAGTTTTAAATTATTCTAAAACTTCTAAAGTTAAATGTGCTAAATATATTGTAAACTCAATATATAACCAAATTAAAAATTAAATGACTTATACAGATTTAGAATATGAAATATTTTCTAGGCAATTTATTTTAAAAAACTTTAATGAAATAAATATTCATAAACTGAATAATGCCAAAATCACTATAATTGGACTTGGTGGAATTGGATGTCCTTTATCTCAATACTTAGTTTCTTCAGGTTTGAAGAACATCACTTTATTTGATGGTGATCGTATAGAAAAAACTAATTTAGGAAGACAAATCCTATATAGTTTTGATGATATAGGAAAATATAAAACTATTATTGCAAAAAATAGACTTTTAAAAACAAATCCAAACTGCAAAATAACTGCATATTCTGAAAACTTAACAAAAAAAAATATTAATATTTTATTGGATGCTGATATTATTATTGATACGAGTGATGATTGGTATTTATCAAAATTAATAAACAAATTTTGTGTCAAAAACTCATTACAATATATTTTTTCGTCAGCAATTAATTACAATATTCAAATTTGTCTTTTTAAAAATCAAGATAATCACACATGTCTAAACTGCTTATTCCCAAATGATGAAGATGTTGAGCTTGCAAGATGTGACACCATCGGTATTTCAAGTATATGCGCAGGTATCGCTGGTTTAATTACAGCTCAGAAAACTATTAATACTATTTTAGAAATTAGGGATGAAAATAATATCTTATCTTTAATTAATAGTGAAAATTTAAGTATCAGTAATATCAATATAAAAAATAATGCTGATTGTGTACTAAATAATAGTTAACTTATAGTATATTATCATTTAATAACTTATTTTTAATCATTATGAAACAATATTCATTTTCAAATAAAGAATTATTAGACTGTGCCAATGGTATTCTTTTTGGAAAAGGAAATGCACAACTGCCAGCTCCACCAATGCTAATGTTCGATAGAGTTACAAATATAAATGAGACAGGTGGATTATTTAAAAAAGGAGAAATTGTTGCTGAGCTAGATATAAAACCTGAATTGTGGTTTTTTGATTGTCATTTTAAGGGTGACCCTGTAATGCCTGGATGTTTAGGTTTGGATGCTATGTGGCAACTTGTTGGTTTTTATCTTGGTTGGCTAGGTCAACCAGGGAAGGGTAGGGCACTTGGAGTAGGAGAGGTTAAATTTACAGGCCAAGTATTGAATACTGTAAAAAAAGTAACTTATCATATCTCTTTAAAAAGATTAAGACTAGGAAAATTAATCTTAGGGGTTGCTGATGGTATTCTCAAAGCTGATGGAAGCCCTATTTATGAAGCCAAGGATATGAAGGTTGGCCTTTTTCAATCTAAAGAAAAATAAATATGAGACGAGTAGTAGTAACTGGACTTGGTATAGTTTCGTGCATAGGTAATGATGCTGAAACAGTTACTAATAATTTAAAAAATTTAAACTCTGGAATATCTTCAGCTCCAGAATATGAAGAATTTTCATTTAGAAGTCTTGTTCATGGGAAACCAGAAATAAACTTAGAAGAAAATATTGATCGTCGCCTTTTGCGATTTATGGGTGATGGTGCAGCATTTAACTTCATCGCTATGAAAAATGCTATTGAAGACTCAGGTTTAGAAGAAATAAATATATCAAATGAAATGACAGGTATTATTGTAGGTTCAGGTGGACCTTCCACAATGAATTTATACAAAGCTTCAGAATTGGGAAAAAATAGTGGATCAAAAAAGGTTGGGCCTTTTATGGTTCCAAGAAGCATGTCTAGTACAAATTCTGCAACTTTAGCCACACCATTTAAAATAAGGGGTGTAAACTATTCTATCACATCTGCCTGTTCTACAAGCTCGCATTGTATAGGAAACGCATATGAGCTAATTCAGATGGGGAAACAAAATATTATTTTTGCTGGTGGGGGTGAAGAGCTGCATTGGACTTTATCAATATTATTTGATGCTATGGGAGCTTTATCATCAAAGTATAATGATAATCCTAAAATAGCATCAAGAGCGTATGACTCTGATAGAGATGGTTTTGTGATCTCTGGTGGTGGTGGAACTTTAGTTCTTGAAGAGCTTGAACATGCTAAAGCCAGAGGAGCTAAAATATACGGTGAAATAACTGGATATGGTGCCACTTCAGATGGTTTTGATATGGTTCAACCTTCAGGCGAAGGAGCTGAGAGATGTATGAAAATGGCAATCAAAGATATAAAAGGAAAAGTTGATTATATTAATTCACATGGAACTAGTACACCAATAGGTGATATTAAAGAATTAGGAGCAATTAAAAATGTGTTTGGAAAAAATATTCCAAAAATTAGTTCAACAAAATCTTTAACGGGACACTCTTTAGGCGCAACGGGTGTTCATGAAGCTATATATTGCCTTCTCATGTTAAATAATAATTTTCTATGTGGTTCTGCTAACATTACAAATTTAGATGAAAGTGCGCAAAATCACAATATTCTTTTAGAGACAGAAGAAAACCATAAAATTGAGAACGTGCTGTCAAACAGTTTTGGTTTTGGTGGAACAAATGCAACTTTATTGATGTCTAGATATAATGCTTAAAGATAAAAAAGGTGTAATTTTTGGTATTGCAAATGATCATTCAATAGCTTGGGGTATTGCTGAAAAATTGCATCAACATGGTGCTGATTTAGCAATTACTTATCAAAACAACACATTATTAAAAAGAGTCAAACCTCTTGCTGATAAAGTAAACTGTAATTGTTTGATTGAATGCGATGTAAGCAAAGAAGAGGATTTAAGTAAAACTCAAAAGGTTATTAAAGATAAATTTGGAAATATTGATTTTATTATTCATGCCATAGCATATTCAGATAAAAATGAATTAAATGGACGTTATATCGAAACTTCAAAAAATAATTTTATCAACAGTCTATCTATCTCGTGCTATTCTTTCACAAAAATAGCTAAAGTTTTTCAACCTATTCTCAATGAAAATGGAAGCTTAGTAACATTAAGTTTTTATGGAGCAAATAAAGTAATGCCAAATTACAATGTTATGGGAGTTGCAAAGGCTGCACTTGAAACTAGTGTAAAATATTTAAGTGTTGATTTAGGAGAACACAAGATAAGAGTAAATGCTATATCAGCAGGACCTATGAGAACACTAGCTGGAGCTGCAATTGCTAATGCAAGAGAAGTTTTTAAATATACCAATGATAATTCATCTTTAAAAAGAAATGTAAATCTAAAAGAATTAGGCAATTCTGCTTTATATTTAGTTAGCGAGATGTCATCTGCTGTAACTGGGGAAATACATTATGTTGACTGTGGATTTAATATTGTGGGAATGCCTAAGACTTAATAATAGTTTTTATATTCAGTAGGATCATCCACAAATACACTAGTAACATTATTCTTCCACAAATTTTGTGCTTCTTCTATAGTAATATTTTTTCCAGAATAAACTGTTACTAATATATCATTACTTGATAGTTCATTTCCTATTGATTCTGAAAATGATTCAAAATCTGTGCCACAACTAAAAAAATCGTACCTTTTGCATATATCTATTGTATCATTAAGGGTAATTTTAGAAAAATCATGATTTAAAAAACCACAAAGAGCTTGAGGAAGATGCTCTTTTAAAATTATGCAACTTTCAAGATTAAAACTTGAAAAAAAAACATTCTCTAAAGAAAAATTTTTAATCTCATTTACTATTTTTTCTACATTTTTTTTTTCAAGTCCTTTATTAGGCTTCATTTCAATATTGATAGATTTTTTTTTATTTCTTACTTCATTTAACACTTTGTTTAGACTTGGCACCCTTATAGTTGTATTTGAATTATAAAAAAAATAACCAGCATCAAGGTTTGAAATTTCATCAAATGTATAATTGCAAACTAAGCCTGAACCACTTGTTGTTCTATCTAAAGTATCATCATGAATTAAAAGAGGTATACTATCTTTACTAATTTTAACATCTATCTCAACACACTCCAAGCCGAGTTGGAATGCTTTTGAGATAGATTCTATACTATTTTCGGGTGATAAGTTTTTTACACCTCTATGGCCAATAATTTTGGGTAATGTAGATTTATTAATCAGCCTCTACTTCTTTCATTGAAAGTTTTACTTTGCCTCTTGAGTCTATATCCAAAACTTTTACTTTGACAACATCACCTTCGTTAATAACGTCGCTTACTTTTTCAACCCTTTCATTTTTAAGTTGACTTATATGCACTAGGCCATCTTTAGAGCCCATAAAATTAACAAAAGCGCCAAAGTCCATTAATTTTACTACTTTTCCCTCATAGATTTTTCCAATTTCTGGTTCTTCTACTATTCCTTTTATCCACTCTATTGCATCATTACCTGACTTTGCATCTACAGCGGCAACACTTACTAGTCCTTCATCATCTATTTCTATTTTTGCTCCAGTAGTTTCGCTTATTTCTCTAATTACAGCTCCACCTTTGCCAATAACTTCCCTTATTTTATCTTTATGTACATGGAAGGTAGTTATTGTAGGTGCATAATCAGATATTTTTTCTTTTGGTTTTTTAATAGCTTTAGCCATTTCTTCTAAAATATGAATTCTACCATGTTTTGCTTGCTCAAGAGCTTCTTTCATTATGTCTGAGGTAATGCTGGTAATTTTAATGTCCATCTGTAAAGAAGTTATTCCATCTTTTGTTCCAGCAACTTTGAAGTCCATATCACCTAAATGATCTTCGTCTCCTAGAATATCTGATAACACAACGTACTTATCATTTTCTTTTATTAATCCCATAGCTATTCCAGCGATTGGTTTTTCTATAGGAACACCTGCGTCCATCAAAGACATTGATGTTCCGCATACTGTTGCCATTGAGCTAGATCCGTTTGATTCAGTTATTTCAGACACCACTCTATAAGTGTAAGGAAATTTATCATTAGAAGGTAACATTGGATGAATAGCTCGCCATGCAAGTTTTCCATGCCCTATTTCTCTTCTACTTGTAGAACCTGCTCTGCCAACTTCTCCTACGGAATAAGGAGGAAAGTTATAATGCAACATGAAGTTTTCTTTGTACTCACCCTCAATAGCATCAATTCTTTGTTCATCCATACCAGTACCAAGAGTTGTCACAACTAATGCTTGTGTCTCTCCTCTAGTAAATAAAGCCGATCCATGAGTTCTTTCTAAAATTCCTGTCTCACAAACAATTGGTCTAACAGTTTTAGTATCTCTTCCATCTATTCTATTACCAGTTTTTAATAAATCTCCTCTGACTATATCTTTTTCTACAGATTTAATTGCATCAGATACGATTACTGAGGTGAGAGTCTCACTTAAATATTTTTCTTCAATCTCAGATCTTAATTCATTTAATTTCTCAACTCTTTTTTGTTTTTCAGTTAATTTATAAGCATCACTAAATTTAGATCCGTATTCATCCTCAATTAGCTTTGGTAGGTTTGTAATTTCACTATCCTTTTCAGGTATATTCCAGGGGTCTTTTGCTGCTTTTTTTGCTAATGAAATAATAGCATCAATTACAGGTAAATAAGAATCTTGACCTAGGACAACAGCCTCAAGCATTTTTTCTTCACTTAATTGATGAGCCTCAGATTCTACCATTAGTACACCATTTTTAGTTCCAGCAACGACTAAATCCAATTTAGAATTTTTTAATTCTTGTATAGTCGGATTAACCACAAGTTGATCATTAACCATACCAATTTTTGTTGCTCCTAGTGGACCCATAAAAGGTAGACCCGATAATGTAACTGCTGCACTTGTAGCAATCATAGCAACAATATCAGAGTCATTTTCAAGATCATGAGATAAGACAGTACAAGTAACTTGTGTTTCATTTTTAAAATCTTTATGAAACAAAGGTCTTATTGGTCTATCAATTAACCTACAAATTAATGTTTCTTTTTCAGTTGGCCTTGCTTCCCTTTTAAAAAATCCTCCAGGTATTTTTCCAACAGAATAAAATTTTTCTTGATAATTTACTGTTAATGGAAAAAAATCCATATCAGGCTTTACTTGTTTTGCTGCAACAACATTTGCCATTACTGTTGTTGCTCCGTATGTAACAATTACAGATGAATCTGCTTGTCTTGCTATTTTTCCAGTTTCAATTTTTAGTTTTTTCCCTGCCCATTCTAATTCTACTTTTTTTACATCAAACATCTTTTTTCTCTTTCAGATTAAATTAACCTCTTATTTTAAGGTCTTTTATTAGCTTACTATATTTTTCATTATCTTTTTTATATAAATAAGATAAGAGCTTTTTTCTGTTATTTACTAAAGCTACCAATCCTCTTTTAGAATGATTATCATGTTTATGATTTTTAAAATGTTCTATCAAATTGTTTATTCTTTCAGTTAAAACCGCAATCTGAACTTCTGTAGAACCAGTATCTTTTTTGTTAATTGAAAATTTACTTATTAAATCTTTTTTTACTTCTTTTTTTATCGACATCATAACTCCTATATTAAAACTTTTTTTGGTTTAAACAAATCATCACTTAATTTGCCGAAGGAAATTATATTTCCTTTATTTGATAAAAAAACTAATTCTTTTTTATCTGAATTTAATGTGTTTTTTATTATCTTTTTATTTTTTATAAAAATTGACTTACCTAAAGAGAGACTCTTCAGATCATTCTTTTCATCAACTTCATAAGCCAAGATGTCGTCCAGCAAAGAAATTGAAGAGTGAATACAATTAAATTCAAATTCGCTTTGCCCTATTTTTAGTAAATCGTCCAGTAAAATTGATGTATTTTCATCAAAATTGCCAACTTTAGTTCTTTTTAGGTCAACTATATGACCATATGTACCTAATTTATAGGCTAAATCTCTAGCAAGACTTCTAACATAAAAACCTTTTCCGCATTCTATTTTAAAATCAGTTTCATCGATATCTGAATTGAGTAATGTTATAGATTTTAACAAAACCTTTCTAGGTTTTAAATCAAAATTTTTGTTTTCACGTAAAATGGCATAAGCTCTTTTTCCATTTACCTTTATTGCAGATGCCTTTGGGGGGACTTGATAGTTATATCCTAAAAAAGAATATATCACCTCTTCTATTTGTTTTTTTGAAGGGATTTTTTTGCTTTTTTTTATAACCTGACCATCAGAGTCGTCTGTTGATGTTTGCTCACCCCATTTTACTTTAAAAAAATAGTTTTTTAGATCAGAAGTTACATATGAAATTAATTTTGTAGTTTTGTTAATTGCTACAGGAAGTATACCTGCAGCATTAGGATCTAATGTACCAGCATGACCTATCTTTTTTATTTTAAATTTTTTTTTAATTTTATGAATAGCTAAAAATGAGCTGATCCTTTTTGGCTTATAAAGATTGATCCAACCTTGAATATTTTCATCCATTTATATCTCTTGAAACATTTTTATTTAATAGGAGCTTTTCTATTTTTTCAGCTTCATCAAAAGAATCATCTAGATAAAAGTTTATTTTTGGCGTAAATTTTGCATTTAGTTTTGCCTTAGATAAAAATTTTTGAAATTTATACTTTTGATTATTAATCTGATCGAGGATCAGATCTTTATTTTTCCCTCCCAAAGGCATTAAATAAATATTTGCTATTCTTAGATCTTTACTCATTTTTACATATGATATTGTGATAGAGCTAATTTCAAAATTTAAACTATAAAAATCTTCAACTAGTAAACACTCACTAATAATTGATCTAATTAATTCAGCAAATCTTATTTGTCTTTTTGAAGACTTTTCATTCATCATTATTAAATTAATTAACTAAATTTTACGTTCTGTTTTAACTTCTTCGTAAGTTTCAATTATATCGCCTATCTTAATATCTGAGTAATTTTCAATCATTAACCCGCACTCAAAACCACTTTTTACTTCTTTAACTTCTTCTTTAAATCTTTTTAGAGTTGCCAAAGTGCCAGTATGAATAACTACATTATCTCTCAATAGTCTAATTTTTGAGTTTCTTGTAACAATACCATCTTTAACCATACATCCAGCAATATTTCCTACTTTTGAAATATTAAAGACCTCTCTAATTTCTATATTTCCAGTAATGTTTTCAGAAATGTCAGGAGTAAGTAGTCCTGATAGTAAATTTTTTACATCATCTATTAATTCATAAATAATAGAGTAATATTTTATATCAACACCATCTCTTTTTGCCGCATCTCTTGCATGTGGCAAAGCTCTAACATTAAATCCAACTATAAAACCTTTAGCTGAATTTGCTAAAGCTACATCACTTTCAGTTATAGCACCTACGCCTTTATTAATAACTGTTACTTCAACCTCAGTAGTTGATAATTTAGTTACTGAATTTTCTATTGCTTCTGCTGATCCTTGAACATCAGCCTTAATAATTATTGGAAGTGAAGTTGCTTTACCCTGATTAATTTGTTCAAACATTTCTTCAACATTAGACTTTACAACTTTATTTTTTTGTATTTGTATTTTTTTAAAACGATATTCTGCTATTTTTCTTGCAACTGCTTCAGTCTCTACTACGATAAAGTCATCTCCAGCTAAAGGATTGGAATCAAAACCAAGTACTTCTACAGGCGTAGAGGGTTTTGCCTCTTTTAAATTTTTCCCATTTTCATCAATTAATGCTTTAACTTTTCCCCATTCAGAGCCAGAAATAAATATATCACTTACTTTAAGTGTTCCTTTTTGAACTAGAACTGTTGCAACAGATCCTCTTCCCTTTTCTAACTTTGATTCTATTATAGTTCCTCTTGCTGATCTATTAGGATTAGCTTTTAAATTTAGAATATCTGATTGTAGCAGAATTGCTTCTTTAAGTTTATCCAAGTTAATTTTTTTTGTGGCAGATATCTCAACATCCAATACTTCGCCACTTAATTTTTCAACAATAATTTCATGATTTAATAAATCTTGTCTTACTTTTTCTGGATTTGCGCTTTCTAAATCAATTTTATTAATAGCAACAATAATTGGCACATTGGCAGCTTTAGCATGAGCAATTGATTCTATTGTTTGAGGTTTAAGACTATCATCAGCAGCTACAACCAAAATAATAATATCAGTGGTTTTTGCACCCCTGGCTCTCATGTTAGAGAAAGCTGCATGACCTGGGGTATCTATAAATGTAATTTTCTTATCATCATCTCCAATTTGATATGCTCCAATATGTTGAGTAATGCCTCCAGATTCTCCCGCAACTACATTTGAACTTCGTAATGCGTCCAGTATACTAGTTTTACCATGATCAACATGACCCATAATTGTAACAACAGGGGCTCTTAATTCTTTTGTTTCATCAGAGTCATTGAAATCTTCAATGTCTTTTAATAAATCATCATCTGTGACTCTAATAGATTTATGACCTAACTCAGAAACAACTAATTCTGCAGTATCAGCGTCTAAAGATTGGGTTGCATTTGCCATAACCCCCATTTTCATAAGTGATTTTACAACATCAGCAGTTTTTTCTGCCATTCTATTAGCTAAATCTTGGACGGTTATAAAGTCTGGAACAGATACTTCACGAGAAATCTTTATTTCTTTAATTTGATCTTGAGACTGAAGTTTTTCTTTTTCTCTTGCTCTTTTAATTTTTGCTAAACTTGGAAATCTATCAAACTCTTGATCTTCCTGTTCTAATATTTTTTTTGCATCTGTTTTACTAAATTCATCTTCCAAGGGTTTTAAAGTTGATTTTTTTTGAGTATTTTTTTTACTTTCAACTGTTTTTTTATTTTTATTTTCAAAGTTTTTATTTTTTACAGGATTAATAATACCAGGACTTATTTGTGGTGATGTTCTAAAGGTAGATGATCCTCTAAAATTTGATTTTACCGTTGAAGAGCTTTTTTGTTGATTATTTTTATTTCTAAAAACTATTTGGATTGTTTTTTTACTATCACCAGATTTTTGATTATTTCCTGATGGGCCCAAATTTTTTCTTATTTGCAACCTTCCTGAAGAAGATAGTTTAAGAGGTTTTTTCTTTTTGTTTTTTTCTTTATCCAAATTATTCTCTACTAATATTAAGTTTTTTAAAATACCTTTTCTCTAGCGCTCATAATCATTTTATTTACAATTTCTTCATCTAAATCTAAATTTTTGAATATCCCTTCTTCTTTGTCTACTAATTCATATGATGCTAAATCTGCAAAGTCACTTAAATTTAAAATATTTTGTTTTGCAAGTAATGCAAGCATTGCCGTGGTCATTCCATTTAAGTTTTTTAGATCTTGATCTTGAATTTTTTCATCAACAATTTTTAAATTTTCTTCATCTTGTTCTTTTAAAGTATTTTTGGCTCTAGATATGATTTCATTAGCTAGCTCTGTATCAAAACCTTCTATTTTTTCTAAATTATCAGAAGTTTCTGAAGCTATAGAATCCACCGATGTATATCCTTCAGTTACTAAAAGTTGAGCAATTACATCCTCTACATCTAATAAATCAGTTAATATTTCACTTTTTTCTTTAAATTCTATTTGTCTTCTTTCTGATTCTTCTTCTTCAGTAAGTATATCGATTTCCAAATTTGTTAAATTTGAAGCCAATTTAACATTTTGTCCTTTTCTACCAATTGCTAAACTTAGCTGATCATCAGGGATAACAACCTCAACTCTATTTTTTTCTTCATATAAAAATATTTTACTTACTTCAGCTGGTGCGAGAGCATTTGCTAGAAAAGTAGCTTGATTATCTGACCAAGTAACAATATCAATTTTTTCTCCTTGAAGTTCATTCACGACCGCCTGAACTCTCGAACCTCTCATGCCAACACATGCTCCAACAGGATCTATTGTAGAGTCTTGAGTAAATACGCTTATCTTAGCACGTGAACCCGGATCTCTAGAAACACTTTTGACTTCAATTACACCTTCATAGATTTCAGGAACTTCCTGATGAAATAGTTTTGATAAAAATTGAGGGTGAGTTCTAGATAAAAAAACTTGATATCCTTTTAAATCACTTTTAACTTCATAAATGTAGGATCTTACTCTATCGCCATTTTTAAATGTTTCTCTTGGAATCAACTCCTCTCGTTTAATTATTGCCTCACTTTTACCAAGATCAATAATTAAGTTTCCAAATTCTACTCTCTTAACAATGCCAACAGCTATCTCACCTACTCTATCTTTATATTCTTCATATTGTTTTAATTTATCTGCTTCTCTAACTTTTTGGATAATAACTCCTTTTGCATTTTGTGCAGCCACTCTTCCCAGTTCTAAAGGGGGGAGCTCTTTAATGATAAATTCGTCTAGCTTTACATCTTTTTTTATTTTTATAGCATCTTCAAGTAATATTTCTCTTGATTGTTCTGTTTCTGAATATTCATCTACAACTTTGAGAAAAGACTCAAGCTTAATATCTCCAGTATCTCTGTTTATCTTTACTCTGATATCTCTTTCTATTCCATACTTAACCCTAGCAGATTTTTCTAATGCCTGTTCCATTGCCATAAAAACGTCATCTTGCTCAATATTTTTTTCTAAAGCAACATTATTTGCTACTTGCAACATCTCTTCTCTGATTACTTTAATCTTTTGTTTAGCCATATGTTTTCCACCAAAAAAAAGGTGGGAAAACCCACCTCTTAATTTCTTAAAAATTTAATCCCCTATATTAAAAATATTAAAAAAACTCAAGTCTATAATTTCTTTAATTTCAAATAAAATGGATTAAACCCTTTTTTTAGCGCTTTTTGAAAGTATTTAGTGTCTGGCAATGATAAATTTGCATAATCCCATTCTCTTTTTGATTGGTTTAACCACTGAAAATCATTTTTAATTTTATAAACGTTGAATAAAATCTCTGAAATATATGCTCTAGAGTCAGTTGCTATATGAATTATCGAATCTTTTTTTAAATATTTTTTTATTTTTAAAAAAAAATCATAATTTATTAATCGTCTTTTATAATGTTTTTTTTTTGGCCATGGATCAGGAAACAGTATCCATATTTCAGAAATTGAATTATCAGGACAATTTTCATCTAACAATTGATGCACATTTCCTTGAAAAAGGCGCACATTATTAGCATCAACATTTTTAATTTTTTTTGCAATATTGTTAAGTCCATCAATATATTTCTCACAAGCTATAACAATTTTATCACTATTATATTTTACAATCTCTAAGGTGCTCTCTCCATATCCAGATCCTATATCAATTATATTGTACTTGGTTTGATCAATTTTCTTTAATTTCATTTTAATAGCTTTTTCAATTAATTTATTATTTTTAGATCTTCCTTTTGATCTTCCAAAAAGTCTGTATTTAAATTTATAATTCATCTATTTTTTTTCTACCAAAGAAAATAAGGAAAATAAAAGTTATTAATAAGTAATAAAAATAGAACTTGTGAAATGTAAAAAAATTTTTCCTATCTTTAATTTTTAAATTATAATTTAAGTTATCTGCTTGATTTAATTTTGAATATCTGATCAACTTTCCGTTATTATCAATTATTGCAGAAATACCGTTATTAGAGACTCTTACAAGAGGTTTATTTGCAATTGATGCTTTAGTTCTAGCTATATAAAAGTGTTGATAAGGGCCTATTTTATTTCCAAACCACATATCGTTAGTTATATTAATTATTATATCTATTTTATCTTTTTCTATATTCTTAAATATTTTGTTAAAAATTATCTCATAACAAATTGCAGGCAAAATATTTAAATTATCGTTAGTAGCTATAACTCTATCATTATTTCCAGATTTAAAGTCAACTGAGCCAGATATTATTTCCATAAAATTTAGATTTTCTCTAAAAGGTAAAAATTCTCCAAATGGTACTAATATTTGTTTATCAAAGTAATTTATTTTATTTTTTTCAATTAATAGTAAAGAATTATAATAATTTCCTTCCTCTATTCTTGTAGCACCAAATATAATTTTTTTTTCATCTTTTGTTAAATTAGTTAAGTAATTCAAATTATTTATTAGATAAGGAAAGTTGTTTTCAGCGAAAATTATATAGTCAGCTTTGGAACTATCGATGATCTCTATAATGTTATTATATATTTTATCTTCATCAAATTCTTTAATTGGTTTTAAAATTTGATATGCATCAATTACTAATTCTTTTTTAAAATTGTTACTAGATTTAAATAATGAGTATACGGAAATTAATAGAATAATTAAGTATATAAAAAAGATTGAAAGATAAAATTTTTTGATGCCAGATTGATTTCTAACAAAATAGAAAAACGTTGGAAATAGAAAAATAGATAATATAATATACCCACTTGGATATAATCCAAAAATCTTTAATAAATATAAACCTAAAAAATTATTTGATAAAATCAAAGAGGATGAAATCCATGGAAAACCATAGATAAAATTTGAAATAAAAAATTCAATAAAAATAAAAACAAATGGAATTGATAATATTAGCATTATTTGATTTTTAAAAAATTTGAAAATACAAAAAAATAAACCAAAAAAAATTGATAATGAAAGAGGTAAGAGTATTGCTAATAAGGCATATTGTTTTGTCTGTTCATAAACTAAAAATGGATTAATTATCCAGGACAAATATATAATTAAAAAACCAAAGCCATAGCAAAAACCTAAAAAAAATAAATATAAGAAAGTTTTTTCATTTTTATCAAATAACAAATATGCAAAATAAACAAATATAATGAAACCTAAAGGAAGCATGAAAAAAGGGGGGTATAATAAAGATGTTAGTGTCCCCAAAATGAAGAATTTAAAGAATATCAATTAGCTATTTTAGTTATTTGTACAGTTATTATTTTTCTCTCATTTGCTTTAAGAACTTTTATTTTAACAATTTCATCAACAATAAACTCTTCATTACTTTTTGGAATTCTATTTATTTTTGAAAAAATTAATCCACCGACTGTTTCTATTTCTTCCTCATCAGCAACCTTAAAATTAATATTAAATTCCTTTTCTAATTCATCAACTCTATAAGAAGCGTTTGCAATAATTATATTATCTTCTTTCTTTATTATTTCTTCATTAACATCTTCAGCATCATGCTCATCCTCAATTTCTCCAACTATCTCTTCGACTAAATCTTCAATTGTGACCAAACCATCAACACCACCTACACCATCTACAACTAAAGCTATATGTATTCTAGATAGTCTCATTCTTTTTAGTAACTCTAAAATTGGTGACTTAGGAGCCGTATATAGAACATCTCGTAAAATTTGATTTAAATTAAAATTGCTTATATTAATTTTCAAAAAATCTTTTACATGAAAAAACCCAATAATGTTGTCCAAATTGTTTTCATAAACAGGTAGTCTAGAATGTGACTCTTCTTTAATAACTTCTAAAATTTGATTATAATTTTTTTTATTATCAACAGAGACTATCTCTCCCCTTGGAACCATAACATCTTCGACACTCTTATTTTCTAGCTCTAAAATATTCTTTATTAGACTTTTTTCATTGTTATCATCAAAATTATTAATTTCTTCATCAGAATTTTGATAATTAGCAATTAATTTTAAAATTTCCTCTTTTGATGAATCATTCGTTAGCAACTTTTTGATTAACCAGCTTTTCCAAACGCTCAGTTTTTCTTGATTATCATCACTCATATAAGTATGGATCTTTTATGTTTAAACTATTTAATATTTTTTTTTCTAAATTTTTCATTTTTAAAAAATCTGAATTAATTTTATGCTCATATCCATTAACATGTAAAAAACAATGAATTATTAAGTGTGTTAAATGATCATAAAAATTTGTTGAATTTTTTTTTGCATCTGTTTTGACTGTTTCAGCTGAAAAAAAAATATCACAATAAGTCTCATTTTTTAAATTTCTATTATTCAAAGGAGTTACAAATGTTAACACATCAGTTGGCATATTTTTCTTTCTATAAGTCTTATTGATTATTTTAATTTTCTTATCATCAACAAAAATAAAATTTAAATAGTAGAAAGTGTTATTTTTAAAACCACAATTATTAGTTAAAAGTATCTTTGATACAATTTTTTTTATTTTCTTCATTCTTCTAGACCATTGATTTGATTTACAAAAAAAATTAGTCTCTATTTTTATCTTCATAAGCATTAATTATTTTTCTTACAACCTCATGTCTTACAACATCTCTTTTATCTAATTCAATAAAACCAATATCCTCGATATTTTTAAGTTTTTTTGATGCATCAATTAGGCCTGAGTCACTTTTAGAAATTAAATCTATCTGAGTATTATCTCCAACAATTACCATCTTACTATTTTTACCAAGTCTTGTAAGAAACATTTTCATTTGAATCTTTGTTGTATTTTGAGCTTCATCTAAAATTATATAACAGTTTTCAAGTGTTCTGCCTCTCATAAAAGCAATCGGGGCAATCTCGATAATATTGTTTGCTATTTTTTTTTCAACTTGATCATATGGCATCATCTCATATAAGGCGTCATAAATAGGACGTAAAAAAGGATCAACCTTTTCTTTAAGATCTCCAGGTAAGAAACCGAGTTTCTCTCCTGCTTCAACTGCTGGTCTTGATAAAATAATTTTATTTACCAATCCTTGTTGCAAAGAAGCAACTGCTTTTGCAACTGCTAAAAAAGTTTTTCCTGTACCTGCAGGGCCATAAGCAAAAACAATATCTTTAGTGTTTAATAACTTAAAATAATTCTTTTGATTATTGGTACGTGGAATAATTTTTCTTTTTTTAGTTTGAAAAAAAAGGTTCATTTTATCATCAGAGTTAATCTCTAACATTTTTATGCTTCTAGCTTCCATAATTTTATCTTCATCTATATCCATTCCTTTTTTAGCTTCCTCAAATAATATCAAAATTTCTTCTTTTGTATCCTTAATAGAAATTTTAGAGCCAATTATTTTTATTTTATTTCCTCTATATTTTATTTTTACATTATGAATCTTCTCAATTATTTGTATATTTTTGTCATCTATTCCAAAAAGATTTGACAGAAAATTGTTGTCATTAAGTTCAAAATCTAAAGAATAATTAGTATTACTCAAGCAAAACTCTCCAAAGCAAAGTCAGTAGAGTTAATAATTTTAACATCTGTGATTTTGTTTATAAGGTTTGCTTCACTATTTATAAAAACACTCTGATTATAAATTGATCTTCCTATAAATTGATCCGTATGTCTACCCTTTTTTTCAAACAAAACTTCCATTTTTTTTCCAACAAATGATTTATTATAATTTTTTTGTTGTTCTTTTAGCAAAGATTGCAGAGCGCTTAATCTTGCCTTTTTATCAGATAATGAAATATTATCTTTTTTTTGAGCTGGAGTCCCAGGTCTTTGACTATATATAAACGAGTAAGCAATCACAAAATTTACTTCATTTACAAAATTCATTGTATCATCAAAATCCTTATCAGTTTCACCAGGATAACCAACAATAAAATCGGATGACAAGGCTATATCTGATCTTTCATTTCTTAATTTTTCAACTATTTTTTTATAAAAATCAACATCATGCCTTCTATTCATATCTTTTAAAACTCTATTAGACCCCGACTGTATTGGCAAATGCAAGAAAGGCATTAACTTACTATTTGATTTATGAGTTTTTATTAAGGTGTCCGTCATATCGATTGGATGAGAAGTCATGTATCTAATTCTTTTAAGTTTTTCTAATTCACTTACTCTATTAATTAAATATGCCAAATCTTTTGTTTTACCATCTTCTCCAAAACCATGGTACGCATTAACATTTTGCCCTAAAAAAATAATTTCTTTTACTCCTTGACTTAGGTATTTTTCTATTTCATTTACTATCTCTTTTACAGGACGTGAAAATTCTGGACCCCTAGTATACGGAACAACACAAAATGAACAAAATTTATCACAACCTTCTTGAATAGATACAAATTCTGAGACACCTCCTGTTGAGTTATAAATTAAATTTTTAAATTTATCATTTTGTGTAAAATCATCACTTATAATAGAATCATCTTTTTTTAACATATCCGGTAACTTATGGTAAGATTGAGGCCCAACTATAAAATCAACTGAAGGTGCTCTTAGCTTTATTTCTTCTCCTTCAGCTTGAGCAACACAACCTGCAACTACTAATTTAAAATTATCTTTAGGATAATCTTTTTTTAATTTATTAATTCTACCAATATCAGAATAAACTTTTTCTGCTGCTTTTTCTCTTATATGACATGTATTTAAAACTACTAAATTAGCTTCTCTTGGCTCATCTGTAATTTCATAGTTTTGATTTTTAAATAAATCTAATATCCTATTAGAATCATAAACATTCATCTGACAACCATAAGATTTAATATAAATTTTATTTTTTTTCATTTTTTATAATTTTTGACATTAGGAAAGCATCTACTCTTTTATTTTGAAACTTAAAATAGTCTTTTCTGGTATATAATTTTTTAAAACCCATTTTTTTATAAAAAGATATTCCCTCTAAATTGTTTTTAGAAACTTCAAGATGAATTTTTGTTAGATTTGTATTTTTTTCTATATTTTTTATAAGTTTTGTCCCTAGACCTTTTTTTCTAAAGTGTGTTGAAACATATATTAATAGTATCTCATATTCTGATTTTTTTTCAATATTTATTAAGTCTCCAAAAATAAAAGAAATCAATAAATCTTTATCAAATACACCATACGATAAGTTAGTAATTTTATTAAATTGGTTATAAATTTGCTTAGCAGACCAACCTATACGACTGTATTCTTTGTAATTTAAAGCATCCTGACGAATTAGTTCACCAAAATATTTTTTATCTTTTTTTTCAAGTTTTCGGATGCTGATCAATTTAAAATAACGTTATTAGAAATATATATGGGCTTGATAATTGTATTTTTTTTGAACTCTAACTTGTTTAAATGTTTTAAAACAATCTCTAAAAATGAAAAAGATGTAAATATTAAATTTTCATCATAGAAATCTGGACTTTCATTATTGTAAAATATGTTTTTTATATTTTTAGGTAAAATACAATTTTTGTTTTCTACTTTTTTATGGACAATTTTTTCACCATCTCTGAAAGTAAGAAAATTTTGATTATTTGATGATTCAAAGTAAACACAGGTATTTGTGTAATCGTTTTTTAGAAATTCATATATATTTTCACCTGATATTACTGCTACAGGCAAATCTGTTGATTGACTCAATCCTGCAATAAAAGATGCGCCAACTCTTAATGAAGTATAAGAGCCTGGGCCTGACGTTACTATAAAATGAGTGGTCAGCTTATTTAGTTTATAAAGTTCATTCATTTTTAAATATTTGGGAATTATACTATCACTTAGCTTTTCATCACTATTTTCTATAATTTTAATTGAAACTCTAACTTTTTTGTCATCAATTAAGTGAAATTCTGGTATTGGTGATACTACATCTAAAAAAAGGATCATAAGGTGTTTAAATTAAAGGTAGCATTAATATTTTTTATATTTTTAAACATATCTAATTCCTATGCAAGTAACATTAAGAATTCAGCAGTGGTATTTATGTATCATAAATTTGGTATTGATAAATATCCTACAACTAGCGTAACTTTAGATCAATTTAATGCCCATATTGATGAATTTATGAAAGAAAAATACTCAATAAAATCACTTGAATTCATTATTGATACAATTATTAATGATGGAGACCTTCCTATAAATACAATTGGGATCAGTATTGATGATGCTGATAGGTCCTTTTATGAAGTTGGGTGGCCTAAATTTAAAAAAAATAATATCCCTGTAACATTGTTTGTTAACACATCAACTATCCATAAAAATAATAAAAATTATTTAAATTGGAACCAAATAAGAGAGTTAAAAAAAGAAGGAGTTTCTATTGGAGCCCATTCTCACAGTCATTATCATATGTCTGATTTAACAATTGATGAGGTTAGAAATGAGATTGAAATTTCAAATAATATTTTTTTAAAAGAATTAGGTGAGATACCATCATTATTTGCATTTCCATATGGTGAAACAAATGAAAAAATTATTAATTTATTAAAAGAATATAAATTTAAAGTCGCTTTTGGTCAGCACTCTGGGGTAATAAATGAAACATCTAATTTTTATTATCTACCAAGGTTTTCTCTTAACGAAAAATATGGTGAAATCGATAGAGTAAAATTTGCTGCAAAAGCAAAAGGCCTTGGTATTTATGATTTTATTCCAAAAGATCCTACAATTTATGATAATCCTCCATTCATAGGTTTTTCATTGCTAGATGAAAAGCTAGTTTCATCATTAGATTGTTTTGTTTTTGATAGTAAAGGTGAAGTTGAAAAAGAAATTTTTAAATTTAATGAACGAATTGAAATAAGATTAAATAGAAAGTTAACTAAGGGTAGATCTAGAATGAATTGTACAGCTAAAGGCAAAGATGATCTTTGGCGATGGTTTGGTCATCAGTTTTATTTATGAATTACTTGCAGAATAAATAAACGCATCAAATTTATTTAGCTTATTAGCATCAATAATTGAATTAATTGTCTTGATATAATTTTTATCAGCGGCATATGAGTCTAGTTGCTGAACGAGCAACTTTATATTACTGAAATTATTTTTTTCTCTCATAATTTTTCTAACTTCTCTAAAATCATTATAAGCATAATGAGAATTCAGATTATTAAAATAAGATTGAACACTTTTACCAACAGAATCAAAAGCTTTAACTAAATGTGTTTCACCTTCTTCCCTTAAAAGTGGCACTACACCATCTGAATAATTATAAGTATATTCACCAAATAAGGCATTATATTCAGTTGCAAACCTTGATGTCCCCCAACCGCTTTCGTTTGCTGCTTGAGCCAGAACAATTGAGTTTGGTATAATGTCAACACGGTTCAATAAATCAATGACTAAATCATACTTATGTTTATCATTAGTTTGTATTCTATATTTTTTTGAAATATTTTTTAAAAATTTTAAATCTGAATTAGATAGAGTATTTTTACTATCCAAATATTTTTTAATACTTTCAAGCTTAGATCTTTCAACTAAAATATTTTGATTTTCGTATGAAATCAAAGGAAGTAAAGTTTTTACAAAATTTTTTTTAGACTCCGTAAGAAAGTCTAAGTTGATTTCATTTATATTTTGATTTAAGTTTTGAAAAATTCTTGGTTTTTCAATTAACTTAATAATGTTAGGGTTTAAGGGCTTCTTTTTGAGAGAAACAACTAACTTATTTTTTGAATTAAAATTTTTATTTTCTTCTAAAATTTTCTTTTGAGAGTACAATCTATTAACAGTATAAGAATCATGAGTACTACAATAATTTAAAACATAATCATCGATTATTGAGTTAACAGAGTAGAGAAAATTATTTTTCATATCTATTTTGTTTTCATAAGCAATAGATGTGATTGAACTAAATATAAGTATACAACCCGATAAAGTAGAAAAAAGTAGAAGATTACGCATTAACTGGCCTTACTTCTTTGACTTCAGGTATATAATGCTTAAGCATATTTTCAATACCCATTTTGAGTGTAGCTGTTGAACTTGGACATCCTGAACAAGCCCCTTGCATTTTTAAGTATACAATACCATCCTCAAAATCATTGTAGATTATATCTCCACCATCCATAGCAACTGCAGGTCTTACACGAGTATCAAGCAATTCTTTGATTTGTTTTACAATTTCAGAGTCATCTTCGTTTTGTTCAAAGCTTTTTTGAGATTCTTTTGTTGCATCTTTTTCAACTGTCTTGTCATTAGAATTAAAGTGATCAATTATTCCACCTAAAACTGATGGTTTCATTACCTGCCATTCAAAGGTTTCATTTTTTGTTATTGTGATGAAGTCACTTCCAAAGAACACACCCGCAACACCATCTATACCAAATAGACGTCTTGCAAATGGAGAATCAGCTGCCTGCTCAATATTTTGATAAAAAGCCGTTCCCTCTTTCATAACCACTTTTCCAGGAAGAAACTTAAGGGTTTGAGGGTTGGGTGTTTGTTCGGTTTGTATAAACATTCAGTTATTATATAGTTATTAATATGACTTTCGTATGGAAAATGGTGAAAAAAATTGAAAAATTTGGAATTTTATCCCCTAAATAAGCCAATTATTTCGTAAATTTTATTTAATACTGGGTCAGCAACATTTATTGCTCGTTCCTTACCTTTAATAATTACCGAGTCTAAGTAATTTTCATCTTTCATTAATTTATTCATTTCAACTGAAATAGGAGATAGTTTAACAGATGCTAGATCTCCTAAATCTTTTTTAAATTGTGAAAATTCTTTGCCTCCATATTCAGAAATTACTGCTCCTATTTCTTGATCACTTAGAGCAGCATAAATAGTTAATAAATTTATCGCTTCGGGTCTATTTTTAGCATCATCTAAATTATCAGGTAAAGGGAGAGGATCAGTTTTTGCTTTTTTAATTTTTTTAACTATTTCATCATCGCTATCAGATAACATTATTCTTGAGTAATCAGATGGATCAGATTTACTCATTTTCTTAAGCCCATCTCTGAGGCTCATTACTCTAGTTGCCTCACCTAAAATCAGAGGTTCCGGTATTGGAAAAATATCAGTTTTAAAATCATTATTAAATTTTTGAGCAATGTCTCTAGTTAACTCTAAATGTTGTTTTTGATCTTCTCCAACTGGAACATGTGTAGCTAAATATATTAAAATATCAGCAGCCATTAAAGTTGGATAAGAAAATAATCCAACAGATACATTTTCGCTATTTTTTCCAGCCTTATCTTTGAATTGTGTCATACGATTAAGCCATCCCATACGGGCAACACAATTGAAGATCCAAGCTAATTGAGCATGCTGAGGTACTTGAGATTGAACAAAAAGTGTATTTTTATCCGGGTCAATTCCCGATGCAATAAATGCAGCCGCAACCTCTCTTGTTTTTTGTTTTAAAATTTTTGGATCTTGCCAAACGGTAATTGCGTGCAAATCAACTACACAAAAAAAACATTCAAATTCTTTTTGTAGAGAGACAAAATTTTTAATCGCACCAAGATAATTTCCTAAATGTAAATCACCCGAGGGTTGAACACCTGATAAAATTCTCTTTGTAATTTTTTCCATTTTATCTTTTTAAGTAATTTTTAATATCAGCAATAGTGATTATTTTTAATATTAAAATTAATACCACATAAAAAACAGCAGTAATAATAATAGTAAGCACCAAATAGATGATATTTTTCATGATTTCTACTAAATATAACTCAGCAAAAAAGAAACCGTTCAAATAACGAGTAATCAAAACAATTCCTAATAAACATCCAATTAATTTAAATACATTGCTTATAAATTGACGGTCTAAATTTAATAATTTTTTAATCATAAGTATTATAAAAAGCAAAATTGCATTGACCCAAGCGCTGATAGCAGTTGCCAAAGCAATGCCCATCTCTCTCATCGTGCTTATTAATAAGAGAGATAGGATTATGTTGACGAGGACACTCACAATTGAAACGTATAGCGGTGTTTTTGTATCTTCTCTGGCAAAAAAACAAACAATCAAAACCTTAATCAATACATAAGCTGGTAGTCCTAAAGCAAAGTAACCAAGAACCTGAGAAGTAAAGATTGTATCTTCTTGAGTAAAGGCACCTCGCTCAAATAAAATATGTACAATCGGTAATGCCAAAACATATAAACCAATTGCTGAAGGAATAGATATTAGTAAGGCAAATTCTAAAGAATTATTTTGGAGCTTTTTTGTAATCTCATTATCATTAGACTTAATTGATTTTGATAGACTGGGAAGTAAAACTACCCCTAAAGCAATACCAAATATTGCTAGGGGCAATTGATTTAATCGATCAGCGTAATAAAGGTGACTAATTGCACCTACAGGAAGAAATGAAGCAATAACAGTTCCTATAATAATATTTAATTGAATAACACCAGATCCAATTACGCCAGGAAAAAATAATTTAAAAAACTTTTTTATTTTGTCATTCAATTCTGGAATTTTAATTTTAGGTTTATAAAATTGAAATACAGATTGGTACAAAAATAAAAATTGCGCAATCCCTCCAATTAAAACACCAATGGATAAAGCATGCCCAGCTGAACTTACGTAGGGGGTAATAACAAAAAGAGAAAGAATAAAACTAATATTTAAAATAGCAGGAGCAAATGCACCTGCAGCAAATTTTTCATGTACATTTAAAATTGATGTGAAATGAGCAGCCAGAGATATAAAAATTAAATAAGGGAATATAATTTTTCCATAATAAACTGCTAAATCAAATGACTCACTGTTAGTGGAGAAGCCAGGTGCCAGTATTTGAATAATATACGGCATGCCAAAGAAAAAAATGATGGTTAATAAAAAGGTAACTAAAAGTAACAATGACATTGTATTTTCAACAAAGTCAGCAGCTTCATGATCATCTCTAGCATCTATTACAATACCCGAAAAAACTGGGATTAGGGCTGCACTATACGCACCTTCTGCCAAAACACGTCGAAAGAAATTCGGAATACGAAATGCTACAAAAAAGGCATCCGATGTTACGGTCGAACCAAGAAAACGAGCTATTAATATGTCGCGAATAAATCCTAATATTCTGCTCAGTATTGTATAAAAACTAACAGTAAAAAAGGATCTAAATATAGTCTGCATTAGCTAATTTTATATTGTGATGAGTGATTTGTATAAATTTTATTTGTGTCTCAATTTAGTTGAAAAGCACTAAATCTATTGTTTTTTTATAATCTCATTCAAATATATCCTTGAAAATATAGATTGCATTAGTATTAAGAATGCTATGAAAAATGAAAATCCTAACCCACCTAAGTGTGGCTGTAGCTGTAGCTGCTGTTGTACTTGTGAAGGTGGAGGGTGTTGCTAAATTAACACCCTAAAGTTCCACCTTTTTAAATTATTTAATATTAACAACCTTTAAGTTCATTACCTAAATTACTTATCAATTTAAAGTAAAGGTCTTTATCAGAAGTAATATTTGCTCCAAGAGGATCAAACACACCTGTTTTTATATTAGTGTCTTCTGCAATAGTTGAAATAATTTTTGGATTAAATTGTGGTTCAGAAAATATACAATTAATTCCTTTATCCTTAATTACATCCTGAATATCTGCAACCTGCTTAGCACCAGGGAGAACATCCGTATTTAATGTTAAGGCCCCTGCTGCTCTCACCCCAAATCTTTCTTCAAAATATTGGTAAGCATCATGAAACACTACAAATTTTGCATCCTTATTAATATCTTTACTGACATCTTTAATTAGTTGATCAAGTGCAATAATAGTTGCCTCAGCATTAGCTTCATATTTATCCTTATTCGCAGGATCTAAATCACCTAATTCGTGAGCAATTTCTTGAACCATTTCTTTGGCATTACTTGGATCTAACCATATGTGAGCATCAAACTCTCCATGGTTATGACCTTCATGTCCAGCATGATCGTCATGATCATCGTGATCGTCATGATCGTCGTGATCATCGTGGTCATCGTGATCGTCATGATCATCGTGATCGTCATGATCGTCATGGTCATCATGATCGTCGTGATCATCGTGGTCATCATGATCGTCGTGATCATCGTGATCATCGTGGTCATCATGATCGTCATGATCGTCATGATCGTCATGATCGTCATGATCGTCATGATCGTCATGATCATCGTGGTCATCATGATCACCAAAAATTGACTCTTCTCTAAATTTTAATTTTTCAATACTTTCAACTTCCATGAACTCAACAACTTCCGCATTTTTTGCTATAGACTCAAGTGGTCCTTCCATGAACGTTTCCATTCCTTCTCCAACCCAAAAAATTAAGTCAGCTTCTTCAAGAAGTTTTGCATGTGATGGTTTAAGCGTAAAACTATGAGGTGATGTACTGCCCTCAATTATTAATGATGGTTCACCTACGCCATCCATTACGTTTGCAATAAGTGAGTAAAGAGGTTTAATTGTTGTAACAACTTTTAATTCTGCTCGTGCAGAAGAAGTTGTAACAATAATCATAGAAAAAAATAAAGCTTTCAAAAGCGTTATAAAATAATTGTTTTGTCTCATAAAAAAATGTTCCTATAATTAGTTAAGTCTGTTAGATAGTCTTCTGTTATAAAACGTAATGTTATAATATAACATATTTTAAAGTAAATAGTAAAATGGCTGAAAAAAACAACTTATTAGTAAAATTAGATAACGGTGGCGTCTATAAATCATCAAAGTGGTTGGTAAGAGGAGTATCTTTAGAGTTATATAAAGGTCAAATCGTAACTCTAATTGGTCCCAACGGATCAGGTAAAACCACTACAGCAAAAATGATTCTAAATATCCTTAAGTCAGATGAAGGAAAAATAGAGAGCTACACTTCTAAGATGGCTTATGTTCCCCAAAAAATTAGTATTGATTGGACAATGCCACTTAGAGTTATAGATTTTATGAAATTAACTAATCATATTAATAATGCTGATATAACTGAAGCTTTAAAATTAACTGGTGTAGAAGATTTACTTTACAATCAAATTAATAACTTATCGGGTGGAGAATTTCAGCGCGTTCTTATAGCTAGAGCTATTGCAAAAAAACCAGAATTACTTGTTTTAGATGAGCCTGTTCAGGGAGTAGATTTTAACGGTGAAATAGCACTTTATAATTTAATAAAAAAAATTGCATCAACATTAAATTGCGGCATCTTATTAATTTCGCATGATATGCACTTTGTCATGTCAGCAACAGATCATGTAATTTGCTTGAATGGCCACATTTGTTGCTCAGGCTCTCCTAGTGCAGTTATTAAAGATTCTGCATATATAGAATTATTTGGTGAGCATACGGCGGCAACCTTATCTTTATATAAACATCATCATGATCATTCGCATGAAACGGATGGGAGTGTTGCTAAATAATGTTTGATGATTTTTTTACTCGAGCTTTAATAGCAGGTGTTGGGATTGCAATTATTGCAGGACCACTTGGCTGTTTAGTTATATGGAGACGTTTATCATACTTTGGAGATACATTATCACACTCAGCCTTACTCGGCGTTACACTCGCTTATGCATTTAGTATGAATATTACTCTGTCTGTTTTCATTATCTCTTCAGTTGTTGCTATACTTCTTATTAATTTACAAAAAAGAACAAAATTAGCCGGAGACTCCCTGCTTGGTCTTCTTGCGCATTCTACGCTTGCAATTGGATTGGTATTAATTGGTTTTCTCACCTCAATTCGTTTTGATCTAATGGGCTTGTTATTTGGTGACATACTTGCAGTAACAACAGATGATATTGCGTTGGTTTGGATTGGCGGAATAATTATTTTAGGTATCTTATATTTTATTTGGAAATCTCTTTTCTCCGCAACTGTTAATTATGATTTAGCAGCAGCTGAAGGAATGAGGCCTGAAATTTCTAATTTAATTTTTACCCTTTTATTGGCTGCAGTAATTGCATTGTCGATAAAAATGATCGGCGCCTTATTAATAACAGGACTGCTTTTAATTCCTGCAGCCATAGCGCGTAATCTAAGTAACAGCCCAAAACAAATGATAATAATAGCCATTTTAGCTGGTATTGCTTCTGTAGTGCTTGGATTATTTACATCTTTAGAGCTTAATACTTCCTCAGGACCTTCTATAGTAGTAGTATCACTGGCATTATTTATTCTTTCACTCATCCCACTTGAGATAAGGGGTCAGTTGCAAAAATGAAAACAATTTGATAATTTAAAATATGAGCGAAGCACTAGATACCCTAACAAAAAATCAGCAAACAGTACTTGATATTCTAGAGAGTGCTAAAGAGCCTCTCAAGGCATATGCTATTCTTTTTGATACACAAAAAAAAGGAATCAAAGCACCTCTGCAAGTATACCGCGCTTTGGATAAATTAATTGAAATTGGTAAGGTACATAAAATAGAGAGTAAAAATTCATACATAGCTTGTAAGCATAAAAGTTGTGACGCAGGTACATCGACTTCTTTTTTAATTTGTGAGATATGTGATCTAGTTACAGAACTTAAGAAAAATGTATCATCTTATTTCTCAAAGCAAAGTGCAGAGGTCAATTTTTCATATTCAAAACACAATTTAGAAATTTATGGAATTTGCAATAATTGTAAAAGAAATAACTAGTAAATTTCAATAATATTGTATTTTTTGTTTTCGAATCTTTCTAAATGAATAGAAAACCTGATTTATAAATATATGGAATTAACACTTCTTTATACTATAGTTGGTTTTAGTCTCGCTGCATATTCTGTTATTGCAAATGACTCCGTTCAAACATTAGGAACTTTTATGGCCTCTAACCAGAGGTTTAAATGGTACTGGTTAGCAACTGCAGCATCTCTTGTTTTAAGCTTTACATTAATCTACGGTTGGAATGTTAACGATGGAGATATTACCTTTGGGCGGTTAAATAAAATACCTTACCAAACAATTCAGTGGTATCACGCAGCAGCTCCGTTGATCCTTGTATTATTAACTAGAGGAGGAATACCAGTTTCAACAACATTTTTAGTTTTATCAGCTTTTGCCTCAACAGTTGTTTTAGAAAAAGTACTTTTGAAATCAGTGGTTGGGTACGGGTTGGCTGCCGTTGTTGCGTATCTTGTGTGGATTGGGATAAGTTATTTTATCAATGAAAAGTTTGATAAAGTACAAGACAAACATAGACGTGCTTGGGTAATTGGTCAGTGGTGTACTACTGGTTTTCTTTGGTACACATGGCTAAGCCATGATCTTGCAAATATTGCAGTGTTCCTCCCTCGCGAAGTTCCTGTAAATTTATTAATTGTAATTATTATTTTATTGAGTTCTCTTTTATTTTATATTTTTTGGGATCGTGGTGGACGTATACAAAAAGTAGTCTATTCAAAAACTGGAACGCGTTACACAAGATCAGCCACAATAATTGATTTTGTTTATGCGGTTATTTTACTTTATTTCAAACAGTATAACGATATACCAATGTCAACAACTTGGGTCTTTGTTGGTTTATTATGTGGTAGAGAACTTGCAATTTCTTCAATGAATAAAAATTACAAACTTCGTTATGTTTTTCCAATAATTGGTAAAGATTTTCTTAAAATGATTTTTGGATTATCTGTATCGGTTGGAATAGTGCTGTCTATTCACTATATATTTATTCCTAACGGCTTTTAGTATTTTTTTGTTTTTTTAATTCTTTTTTTAATTTAGGCCAATCATCATCACTTAAGATATAGCCTACACATTTTTTTGTTCCGCATTTACAAATGTGATCTTCAAAATCACTATCAAATGGATAACCATAGTTATATGTTAATTCTGCATCTTTTTTAATATTCTTTATAGCGGATATCCAAATTTCATTATTGGTAATTTCTACTTCACAATTAGGATCACATGAATGATTGATAAATCTTGCATGATTGCGCAGAACGCCTCCATCGATGTCATATTTTTTGTTTAGTTCAAACACATACACCATTCCATTTTTTTTATTTTTTTCTGCTTTTTTTAATTGGATGTCAGCGCGTCTATCGCCTTCTTTTTTGGTTACTTTATCTCCAATATATTGAATAACCTGATCGCCTTTTTTAATATTTGATACGGCAAATAAACCAGAACCGTGTAATGAAGATTTTTTTTTGTACCAATGTTTTTGCATGATGTTTTTTTAGATATATTTAACTGATTATCAAGATGTAAAATTAAATAAACCAGTAAAAATAACCCAAAGCAAAAATTGGAATTTGTAAACCAAAATTAGTCATCAATGCTCTGTCTTTTGTTATTAAGCCAGCAACCGTCCATCCAATTGCACCTAAACCATGAATAAATATATTGATCGGATAATTATTTAAGTTGGTAAGAAGTATTCCTGTTAGAATTAAAACTGTGCTTGCCCATTTCAAATTATTTGTAGAAATAAAATTCATCTAAACTCCTAATGTTTAATTAATTAATTTTTTTTATATTACAGATATTAGAATTTAGTCTTTAATTGTAACAAAAATGCAACATTCCTTTATTTTTTAATTAAAAGTTCTATAAGCGCCCGATGTTTGGATTAAATAAAAGCTCATTATTCAGTGATACAAAAAAACTGGAGCGAGAAATTGATGGATTTGTCGATATTCTCTCTGAAGTTGGATTGGTATTTAAAAGCATTGTTCCAACCTACCTAAATCATTCTGCAAATGGTAAATTTGAGGAAATGGTTGAAAAAGTGAAGGAAATGGAGAGTAAAGCTGATAAAATCACAAAAGAAGTGGAGCACACTTTATATGAGGAAACTCTAATTCCTGATGCTCGAAGTGATGTGTTACGCCTCCTAGAACATATGGATGAGCTGATCGGAATGTACCAAGGTAATTGTTATCACTTTTCAATACAAAAACCTAACTTTCCAAAAGAGTTTCATCATGATCTTATAGAGCTGACTGAAACAGTCGTTAATTGTGTTGAGGCATTGTGCTTAACCGTTCGTTCATTTTTTCGTGATATTAAGACTGTAAGAGATAATGCGCATAAAGTTACATTTTATGAAAAAGAATCAGATATAAAATTCAGTTCCCTTGCACGACGAATTTTTGATTCAGAAATGCCTTTAGATCAAAAAATGCATCTAAGATATTTCGTTGAAAAAATTGATCGCATTTGTGATCAAGCAGAAGATATAGCTGACGAAGTTCAGATCTATGCAATCAAACGATCTGTTTAATTATTAATGGACATCTCCATCATTATTTTTCTCTTAGGTGGATTATTTCTTGGGTGGTCTTTAGGTGCAAATGATGCAGCAAATGTTTTTGGAACAGCTGTTGGAACACGGATGGTGCGTTTTAAAACGGCAGCTATTGTTTGCAGTATTTTTGTAATTTTAGGTGCCATCATTAGTGGTTCAGGTACCACAGAAACATTAGGTAAACTTGGTGCCATCAATGCACTTCCTGGTGCCTTTGCTGCTTGTGTTGCTGCTGGTCTATCCGTTTATCTAATGACGAAAGCTGGTCTACCTGTCTCTACAACGCAGGCTATTGTTGGCGCCATTGTAGGATGGAATTTGTATACCGGATCAGACACAAATATTAGAGTACTTATTACGATACTTGGAACATGGGTTCTGTGCCCAGTTATAGCAGGTGTTATCGCAATGGGATTTTTTACTATTACAAAAAATTATCTCTTAAGACGAAAACTTCATATTTTAAGATTGGATGCTTATACAAGAACAGCACTCCTTTTAGCAGGAGCTTTTGGTGCTTATAGTTTGGGTGCCAACAATATCGCCAACGTCATGGGCGTATTTGTTCCTATCTCTCCATTTACTGATATTTCAATTTCTAGTTTTTTTGTTTTTAGCTCCAAAGAACAATTATTTTTACTTGGTGGATTAGCGATTGCCGTTGGTGTTTTCACCTACTCAAAAAAAGTGATGTTTACCGTTGGTAATGATCTATTAAAAATGTCACCGGTTGCCGCTTTTATTGTTGTTATCTCTCATTCTATTGTTTTATTTTTATTTGCCTCTCAAGGTATTAGCAATTTTTTACAATCAATAAATTTACCCTCAATTCCTCTTGTTCCTGTCTCCAGTTCGCAAGCAGTTGTTGGGGCTGTGATTGGAATAGGATTATTAAAGGGAGGGAAAGAAGTGCAATGGTCAGTTGCTGGTAGAATTACAATTGGCTGGTTTACACTTCCTGTAATTGCAGCATTAATATCAATGATATTATTATTTATTCTCTCTAATATTTTTAATTTAACCGTATCGTTTTAATTTACTGCTCGGTACGCAGTGATAAAATCTTCTTGAACTTTCGTTTCTATTGCCCCTTTTCTTCTCTCTCTCACAAGTTCAATTGCATCTTTTTTTTCGTAGCCAAAATCAACTAACAATATTGCAGCAATTGTTCCTGCTCGTCCTTTACCACCTCGACAATGAAACAAAACATTCGATCCCTCTATAAGTTCATTTTTAAGTAATACTTTTGTTGTCTCCCATTTGAATTTAAAATCCTGATTGGGCGCGCCTAAATCTTGAATCGGTAAGTGATACCATTTCAAATGTTGTCGATAAATTTTTTCAACAAACAATTTTTTATCACATAACTTTTCAAATTCTTTATCTTCCACAAAAGAAGTAATCGAACTACATTGGTTTTTTGAAAAGAGTTCCAGTTGTGATGCCAGAATATTCTCATCAAATTTTCCTTCATCATTTAAGCCCGGAAAAGATGTTAAAACTATTTTGCCTGCAAATTTATTTGAATCGACAAAATCATATGCATCAAACATTATTAGTTTGCAGATGCTTGAAATGAATTTTCTACGTATTTTCTAAAATGCTCTACAGACGGTGTTTCTTTATTAAGTATTTTTGCCTGATCATCATAACGACGCATTTCAACGGCTTCTTTCATCTGTGGTTTGTTGATAAATTCGTCTGCTTCCTCTTTTGTAAAAATACCTCCCTGCACTTTAAGTGATTCTTTTGAAGCTTCAGATAGTTGATCATAGTACCCATCTTCTACAGCCGCCAAATATCGCTTTGATGCAACGTGTGCTCGAATAGGAAGTGTTACTTCTTCACCAAAATATTTTGCTAAATAATCAGCCCCTAAATCTTCATGCAGGCCATCTTTTCCCTCATGAATAGGATCTTTATCTTCATATATTAGATGACCAATATCATGAAGTAATGCTGCTGTAATAAATGCGTCTGATTTATTATTTTGCTCAGCTAGTTCAGCACATTGAAGGGCGTGTTCTAACTGGGTAACATCTTCATTCCCGTATTGAATATCAGCACCTTTTGTCATAAGTAAATTCAAAAGTTCATTAACGATATTGTTTTTCATATAAAATTAGTTAGTAAAATTAATTTATATCAAAACAATTACTAATGACAAGTGCATCAATATATTTTCTAATTTTTTTTGCAGCATTTTTACATGCTTTATGGAATATAATTATTAAATCACTTGATTACTCATTAGCGGGGATTGCCGTAAAAGTTTTTTTTCAAAGTATTATTTTTTTTCCAATTATTTTTTTTGTACCTTTTCCAGAAGGAATAACATGGTTTTATATAACCTGTTCATTCTTATTACATAGTCTATATTTTATTCTATTAGGAAGCATGTATGATCGAAAAGATCTTACGTTTATCTATCCAGTTGCAAGAGGTTGTGCTCCTATTTTTGTAACAATTTTATCTTTCATTTTTCTAAAAGATATAATTCCCTTTTTTGGCTTAGTTGGTATTTTAATTATTTGCGTTGCCTTGTTATTAATATCATTTAGTAACTTCAATACAAAAGTAGATTTTAAAACAATTGGTATTTCTATTTTTATAGCTTTTTTAATTTCCATTTATACTTTTTCTGATGGAGCTGGTGTAAGGTCAGTAGACAATAGTTTATCATTTATTGTTTGGAACTTTTTTTTAGGTGGATGGATTTCTATTGGTTATGTATACCTTACAAAAAGAGAAGATTTATTTAGTTTAAAAATTAAAGATTTGATTTTAATTTTATCTGCAACAATAGTTTCATTTACCGCCTATGCTATAATCATCTGGTCAATGAAATATGAACCTTTTGGTATTGTTGCCTCTATGAGAGAATCCAGCATAATATTTGCACCATTACTGGGTTTAATATTTTTAAAGGAAAAAATTAGTTCTATAAGAATAATATCCAGTATTTTATTCTTTTTAGGAGTTGTTTTTATATTTAATGCTTAATTTAAGCAATTTAATAGTTTTTTAAAATAAAATAAAATTAAATTACTTGAATTAATTCCTTTTTTATCTTTAATAAAACAAATAGTTTAATTTTATCAATGGGAGGTAAGATGAAAAAAATAATTACTTTAATAAGCTTTGTAGCTGTATTTTTTTTAAGTTTAGTTAATGCTAATGCTGGTTCTTTGACAGTATATACTGCAATTGAAGCAGAAGACTTAAAAAGATATGCGGCGACATTTAACGAAGATCATCCAGATATAGAAATTAACTGGGTTCGTGATTCCACAGGTATTGTTACTGCAAAACTATTAGCAGAAAAAAATAATCCACAAGCAGATATTATTTGGGGATTGGCTGGAACAAGTCTGATGTTAATGAAAGGAGAAGGAATGTTTCATCCTTATTCTCCTAAAGGGATAGAAAAACTTGATCCAAAATTCCGTGATGGTGATGAGCCAGCTTCATGGACAGGAATTGATGCTTGGGTTGCTGCTGTTTGTGTGAATACAGTTGAAATGGAAAAGCATGGTTTCTCCATGCCTTCTTCTTGGGAAGATTTAACTAAACCTGAGTATGAAGGACATGTAGCAATGCCTAATCCAAATTCATCAGGAACAGGCTTCTTAGATGTTTCTAGTTGGTTACAAATTTTTGGTGAAGATGGTGGTTGGGACTTTATGGATAGACTTCATAAAAATATTTCTCACTACACTCACTCAGGTTCAAAACCTTGTAAACAAGCTGCTGCAGGAGAAGTGCCTATAGGAGTTTCTTTTGCATTTAGGGGTGCAAGATCTAAAGCAAAAGGTGCGCCAATTGAAATTATTGTTCCATCTGAAGGTGTTGGATGGGAAATGGAAGCAAATGCAATAATTAAAGGTACTGATAACTTAGAGGATGCAAAAACTTTAGCAGACTGGGCTATTACTCAAAAAGCAATGGAAATGTACAATGAAGCATATGCCGTTGTTGGAATGCCTGGTGTTGCAAAACCGGTTGAGCATTTCCCTCCAGGTTTATTGGATGCAATGATCAAAAATGATTTTGAGTTTGCAGCAACAAATAGAAAAGCTATCCTTGCTGAATGGCAAAAAAGATACGATTCTAAATCAGAGCCTAAAAGCTAATTATAATCTATGATATAAAAAGCTTACAATTAATTTTGTAAGCTTTTTATTACTTTAATTTTATGGAACAATATCTATCAGTTAAAAATATCAATAAGTTCTTTGGAGATTTTCAAGCGCTTAAAAATGTAAGTTTTAATGTTAAAGAGGGTGAGTTTGTATGTATACTCGGTCCTTCAGGATGTGGAAAAACAACTTTACTAAGAGTAATCGCAGGATTAGAGAGTCAATCTGAGGGATTGATTAATCAAAACAATAAAGACATATCTTTACTTCCTCCTGATCAGAGAGATTTTGGAATTGTATTTCAGTCCTATGCTTTATTTCCAAATTTGAGTGTAAAAAATAATATAGCCTTTGGATTAAAAACCAGAAAGCAAAATAAAGAAGTAATCGATAAAAGAGTCGATGAATTATTAAAGTTAGTTGGTTTAAGTGATCACATAGATAAATTTTCTTCTCAACTATCTGGTGGTGAACAACAGCGTGTTGCATTAGCAAGAGCTTTAGCGCCTTCACCTGGACTACTATTGCTAGATGAGCCTCTTTCAGCGTTAGATGCAAAAGTAAGACAACATTTAAGATTGGAAATAAAAAATCTTCAGAGAAAATTAGGAGTAACAACAATTATGGTTACTCACGACCAGGAAGAAGCATTAACAATGGCTGATAGAATAATACTTATGAATAATGGTGTTATTGAACAAGAAGGATCACCTCAGGATCTTTATTCTAAACCAAAAACTGCATTTTCTGCAAATTTTATAGGAACAACTAATTTATTTAAAGCTAAAAAAATTTCTCAAAATAGTCTCGAAATTAATGGTTCAACATTAGAATGTAATGAAAATATAGAAGATGATTTATTAACAGTAACAATAAGGCCTGAAGATATTAAAATTTCACAAAATGATAATGAAAAAAATATCTTTAAAGGAACAATTAAGGAGCTTGAGTTTTTAGGATCAAACATAAGAGGGCATATAGAAGTTAACTTTGAATCTGAAAAAGCAAATGTAATTTGTAATTTTGCTTCTGAATATATTTTAAATAATAATATTCAAAATAATTCTGCTGTTAGCATTTCATTACAACCGCGCGCTCTTAAAATTGTTAAGACATAAGTTTTAATATGAAAAAAAGTAGAGACGATTATCTAACTATATTTTTTATATCAATTATTGGTATTTATATTTTTATAGCTCTTGCATTTCCAATGTATGCAATATTATCAAAAAGTGTTGAAAACAAAGATGGTATTTTTATTGGTTTTGAAAATTATCAAAGTTATTTTTCAAATCCTGCCTTAGTATATTCGATATATAACAGTTTGTTTGTTTCCATTATCACTATGGTTATTACAATCACTTTAGCATTTATTTTTGCTTATGCACTTACTAAAAGTCGTATGGCGGGTAAGGGTATATTTCGTTCAATAGCAATGATTCCTATTTTAGTTCCTTCACTATTATCAGGAATTTCTCTTATTTATCTTTTTGGAAAACAAGGAATATTTAGAGAATTATTAATGGGTTATGAAATCTATGGTCCCATAGGTATTATTATAGCAGAAGTATTTTATACATTTCCTCATGCACTGTTAATAATTATTACTGCACTATCGATTGGTGATGCAAGGTTATATGAAGCTGCAAAAGTTTTACGTTCAAAACCTATTAGAACTTTTTTTACAGTTACACTTCCATCAGCAAAATATGGTGTAATCAGCGCCGCATTCGTCGTCTTTACTTTAGTGATTACAGATTTTGGTATTCCAAAAGTAATAGGTGGTCAATTTAATGTTCTCGCAGTTGATGTTTATAAACAAGTTATAGGTCAACAAAATTTTGAAATGGGTGCTGTTGTAAGCGTTGTGCTGATTTTTCCAGCACTTCTTGCTTTTGTTGTTGACCGTATAGTTCAAAGAAAACAAGTAGCTATATTAACTTCTCGATCAGTTGTTCATGAGCCTAATAAAAATAAAAACTTTGATACAATTATGTTTATTTATTGTTCTTTTATCTCAGTATTTATTTTAACTATTATAGGAATGTGCCTTTATGCAAGTCTTGTAACTTTTTGGCCTTACAACTTAACTCTTTCATTAACCAATTATCAATTTGATCTAATGGATGGGGGTGGTTGGGATTCATATTATAATTCTATACGTATGGCATGTTACACAGCTTTCTTTGGAACTATCGTTGTGTTTGCTGGTGCCTATTTTGTTGAAAAATCAAGAAGCGTCAAAACTGGCCGTACAATTCTTCATTTATTGTCTATGATGCCTATGGCTATACCAGGATTGGTATTGGGATTAGCTTATATTTTCTTTTTTAATCACCCTGATAATCCTTTAAATTTTTTATACGGCACAATGGCAATATTAGTAATTTGTACAATCACACATTTCTATACTGTATCACATTTAACAGCACTTACATCCTTGAAACAAATAGATAATGAGTTTGAGCATGTTTCATCTTCTTTAAAACAACCTTTTTATAAAACTTTTTTTAAAGTAACAGTCCCTATAAGTCTTCCAGCAATTTTTGAAATTGGAATTTATTTTTTTGTTAATGCCATGACCACTGTATCCGCTGTTGTTTTTCTATATAGTTCAAAAACAAATTTAGCATCAGTAGCTGTTCTAAATATGGATGATGCTGGTGACATTGCACCTGCTGCTGCTATGGGCATGATGATTTTTTATACAAATGCTGCTGTGAGAATAGTTTATGTTCTTATAACTAAAAAAATATTAGTAAGATTTCAAAAATGGCGCACAAAGACTACATCATAAATTAAAATTAATGACACATAATTATCAATCGCCCTGGTTTAAAGAGGCATTGGAGTTAGAAGGTGAGTTAAAAATCAATACATTAAATTCTAAAGAAATTTCAGATATTTGTATTGTTGGTGGAGGATACACAGGGCTTTGGACTGCATTAAAAATAAAAGAGAAAAAACCTAAAACAAACATAATTATTATCGAAAAAGATTTATGCGGAAGTGGTGCATCCGGTAGAAATGGAGGCTGTATGATACCTCTATCATCTAAATTTCCTGCAATGAAAAAAATTGTAGGAACTAAAGATGCTGTAAGAATGGTAAAAGCCAGTGAAGAAGCTATAAATAAGATTAGTAATTACTGTAAATTAAATTCTTTTGATCCTCAAATAAGAATAAATGGAATTGTTTATGCGGCAACGAACAATAAACACAGGGGTGGTTTTGATAATCTAATTAATGAATTAAAAGATAATAATATAAATAGCTGGGAAAGATTAACAAAAGAAAAAATACAAAAATTAACTGGATCAAAAAGAAATATTGATGGTTATTACTCTGCTATTGGTGGAAGTTTACAACCTGCTTTATTAGTAAGAGGTTTAAAAAAAATTGCAGAAAAAAAAGGAATAAAGATTTTTGAAAAAAGTGAAATGCTCTCTTATCAAGATAATGATAAGTTAATAGTTAAGTCAATCAATGGTGAGGTTGAATGCAAAAAATTAATTGTAGCAATAAATGCGTGGACTCCATCTTTTTTTTCTTTCTTATCAAGAAGTGTGATTTTAGTTTCATCAGATATGATAATTAGTGAGCCAATAAATAATAAAATAGAAAAGTTAAATTTAAATAATGGAATAGTAGTTTTAGACTCAAATTTATTCACACATTATTATCGTACCACAATAGATGGGCGGTTAATGTTTGGGAAGGGGGGTAATACATTCTCACTTAATAATAAAGTAATTAGATCTTTTGATGGTCCCAGTAGCATTGAAAATTTTTTAAAAAAATCTCTAGTTAAATTTTTTCCATCTCTAAAAAATACGAAAATTATACAATCATGGAATGGACCCTCTGAAAGAACAAAAACAGGATTTCCTTTTTTTGGATATCACCCTAAAAATAAAAATATTATTTATGGATTTGGATATTCAGGAAATGGAATTTTACCCACTTATGTAGGAGGAGAGATTTTAAGCAGTATGGCATTGGAAGAAAAAAATGAATGGACGATGAGTAATTTTTGCAAAGGACCAATCAAACAATTCCCTCCAGAACCATTTAGATGGATCGGTGCAATAATTATAAGAAATGCAGTAAGAAGAAAAGAAAACGCTGAACAGCATGACAGGAATCCTAATTGGATTGATCAACAGCTTGCAAAACTAGCAACTTCAATCGGAAGAGTAGACAGAATAAAAGATTAGTTTATTTTATTTAATTGCATTTATATGGTCAGCGAATTCAGATTTTTGCATCAATCTTTTACAACGTTCAAAACGTTCTATTGAATAAGCCCAAAAATCCTCAGCTGGATTTTTATCTGCATGTTGAATCAAGCCCCATAAAGTCCAAAGTAAATCGCACATTGCTTTATAAATTATAACTCTTCCTTTTTGAGCTGCAGTTGGCTCTTTGCCAAAATATGCAATCAACATTTCATTTTCTTGATTTTCATCCATGCCTGCTTCAACAGAAAGATCACCAAGATCCCACATAGGATCATTCATTCCTGAATACTCCCAATCTACAATCCACATATTATTTCCATCATCTAAAAAGTTTTCACAAAGAGGATCACAATGACAAGGAGCTAAAGGGTTAGGATTAGCAATTAGTGCCTCTTTAACTGGTTTAGCCGCATCTACAATGTCATGATATCCATCTGGTAATTCAGCATTTTTAGAAGATAAAATCTTTAAGTACTCATCAATCATATTAAAAAGATCAAAGCGAAAATCAAAAGTCTCTCCCGAATTATGAAGCTTTGCCAAAGCTAAGCCCGCTCTAGCTGGTGAGCCTTTTCTTGTGCTAAAAAGATTTGGAGTCATAGTTTCTATTGCATTAATTGCTTTTGAAACCATTATCCCTCTTTCAACATCAGCCCATATAATTTCTGCTGATATACCAGCACGCCATGCTGCCATTGCATTGTTATATTCAAAAGTTCGATTAATATAATCTTCTGTACCTTTTCCAGGAATACGAACTATCAGATTAATTTTCTCAGTTTCTACTAAATGAACGATATTGGTCATTCCACCAAGGCGCTTAAGGTTACTATTTTCTGTCGAAATTTTTTCATAACCCTTAATATTATTTAGAATTGAAAAAACTTTATCAATATTTGTATCCATTAAAACCTTTTAAACCTCTAGCTTTCAAAAACATATTTTGTAATTATGTTTAACATAAAAATTTTATATAATAGTTTTTTGTTGACCATTATGTATTATACTTATTAAACATACATATTAAAATGAAATTAAAAAATAAAAAAGTAATTATTACAGGTGGTGCTTCTGGAATGGGTAAAGCTACAGCAGAATTATTCTGTAATGAAGGTGCTTTAGTTGCTATTATGGATATAAATAAAACTGAAGGTGAAAAAACAGTAAATAAAATTAATGCAAATGATGAAAAAGCTTTTTTTTTTCATACCGATTTAACAAAATCAAGTGATGTAAAAAAATCAGTTAGTCAAATTTTAGATTTATTTGGCAGAGTTAATATTTTATTTAATCATGCTGGGACTATCATCGTTAAACCTCTTCATGAATCTTCTGAAGAAGATTATGATTATTTAATGGATATAAATGTTCGATCTGCATTTCTTGTTTGTAATGAAGTGATTCCTTCAATGCTCAATAATAAAGGAGGAAATATTATTATCACTTCATCAATAGGAGGAGAAAAAGGTTTTGCCCTAGAATCATTATATTGCATGACAAAAGGTGCTGTTTTACAATTAGCTAGATCAATTGCTGTTGAATATAGAGATAAAGGAATCAGGTGTAATGCAATATGCCCTGGTTTTGTTAAAACAAATCATGGATTAAGAGAAATCAAAGAATTAGATGAACAAGGTCAAAATTGGAATGAAAATGATTTGCATTCTGTACAGGGAAGAATATGTAAGCCAGAAGAAGTTGCGTCTGCTGTTTTATACTTAGCTTCTGATGATTCAAGTTTTGTAAATGGAACAGCTTTGTATGTAGATAATGGATGGTACGCAAAAGGATAAAGATGAGTAAGTCACCTAAACTTGTATGCAAAAATGTTTGGAAACTATATGGAGATAATCCAAAAGAATTTTTACAAAGTCACAATAACAACCCCGATAAAAAAACAATAGAGTCAGCGGGGTATATTCAAGCTATTAGAAATGCCTCATTAGAAGTTTATGAAAATGAAATTCTTGTAATAATGGGTCTAAGCGGTTCAGGAAAATCTACTTTGGTAAGATGTATGTCAAGATTGGTTGATCCAACTATTGGAGAAATTTTTTTTGAAAATATTGATATGGGCAAATTAACGAAAAAAGAATTAATAGAAATTAGACGACATAAGATGGGTATGGTGTTCCAACACTTTGCTCTTTTTCCTCATAGAACAGTAATAGAAAATATAGCTTTTCCTTTGGAGGTGCAGGGCATAAATAAAAAAGAAAGAGAGAAATCTGCTTTAGAAATAATTGAACTGGTAGGACTTCAAGGTAGAGAAAATTATTTTCCAAAAGAATTATCAGGAGGACAACAACAAAGAGTGGGTATTGGTAGATCTTTGGCAGTCAAACCAGAATTATGGTTTTTAGATGAGCCATTTTCTGCATTAGATCCATTAATAAGAAAAGAAATGCAAAATGAATTTTTAAAAATTCAAAACTCACTTAAAAAAACTATTATCTTTATTACTCATGATTTTGACGAAGCAATAAAATTAGCAGATAGAATCATTATTATGAATGAAGGAAGAATAGTACAAATTGGTAGTCCTGAAGATTTAATTATGAAACCTGCAGATGATTATGTAAAAGAATTTACGGAAGATTTACCAAGAGAAAGATTGTTATCAGTAAAAAGTATAATGGATAATAAAAAAGAAACAAATAATTCAGTAAAAGTTTATGAAGATGAAAAAATATTTTCAATTCTTGAAAAAGTACTTTCCGAAGGCTCGGTTTCAGTTATTGATAAATCAAATAATGTTGTTGGTTCGCTCAGTAAAGAAACAGTATCAAAATTTATTAATAATTAAAATTTATTATAATATATAAAAAATCCTTATATTTTCGTTGAAAATTTAGACATTATTGTTCGTTTTTAGTGGTTTTATTCAATACTTTTATTTAGTATTTTTGTAAAATTTATTACTGGGAGGTAAAATGAAAATGCTTAAAAATAAATTTAATATTTTATTAAGTTTTATTTTTATTCTATTTGCACAAAATATTTATGCAGTGGAATCAAAAGATCCAATCAAACTTACTTTGCACGACTGGACAGGCCAATTAATTACAACTAACATTATGGCAGAAGTTCTAAAAGAGGCAGGTTATAATGTGGAACTTGTTCCAGCAGATTATATTGCTCAATTTGCAGGCCTTCAAACAGGAGATCTTCATGTGGCAATGGAAATGTGGGAAACAACTGGTCGAGATGCTATCGATGAATACACAGCTGATGGAAGAGTTGTTAATGTAGGAACTACTGGGATGGATGCAATTGAAGAATGGTGGTATCCTTCTTACATGAAAGAAAAATGTCCTGGACTACCAAATTGGGAAGCTCTGAATGATTGTGCAGAAGCTTTTTCTACGCCTGAAACATCTCCAAAAGGAAGATACTTAGGTGGACCTGTAACTTGGGGCGGATATGATGATGAACGTGTAGAAGCTCTTGGTTTAGATTGGGAAGTAATTCATGCAGGAACTGATGGTGCACTTTTTGGTGAATTAGAATCTGCTTATCAGAGAAAAGCACCAATAATGCTGTGGGTTTATGCTCCACATTGGGCTCCATCAAAATATGATGGGGAGTTTGTAGAATTTCCACCATACACGACTGAGTGTTATACAGATCCATCTTGGGGTATAAATAAAAATGCAGCTTATGATTGCGGCAAACCAAGAGGTCCTATTTGGAAAGTTGCTTCAAGCATGCTTAAAGATAAATGGCCGGGTGCTTATGATGCAGTAGAAGCATTTACACTTGATAGTAATGAAATGGGAAATCTTGTTGCTGCTGTTGATCTTGACGGCAATACTGTAGAAGCTGTTGTCGCAGACTGGATGGCTAATAATAAAGATAGATGGGGTACTTGGATAAAATAACCCTTTAATCTTAATTTTTTTTAGGGGGATATCAATCCCCCTTTTAAATTTACAATATGCAGAAAAAAAAAATATCGAACAAAATTATTTTTATTTCTCTAACTATAGTAACATTTCTTTTGTATTGGTATGGCAAAGAAATAGCGAACTACTTTGATAGTAAATGGTTAGTTAAGTATCCCAAACATTATTCATTTCCTTTTGCAATTTATACTACATCATTTGTTAAATGGTTAATTAATGAGGCTAATTTTTGGCTATTTACTTTTAATGATCTTACTCGTTTCTTTGCGTGGATTATAGAACAACCTTACAATGTAGTTTTAGCTATATTTTCTAAAGGAATATTAAAAGGTCAAGGTCAAGATGCAATCCAAATAATGGAACCATTAAGCTGGATTTCAGTTGTTGGTATTTTTTTTACCCTTGCGCTTTATACAAGAGATAAGTTTTTAATAATACTTGTTGTTCTATCAATAGTTTATTTGGCTGTATTTGATCAATGGCAAAGTTCAATGATTACATTATCTTCAATCATTATTGCTGTTCCAATTGGGGTTGTCCTAGGGATATTATTAGGGATATTGTCCTATAAGTCAAAAATTTTAGAAAAAATTATAACCCCAATATTAGACCTCATGCAAACAGTCCCAGTCTTTGCTTATTTAGTTCCAATACTTGTAATGTTTGGTTTTGGGCCAGTTTCTGCATTAATTGCCACAATAATATATGCAATGCCCCCAATGGTTAGAACTACACTTCTAGCACTTAACAACATTGATCCACAATTAAAAGAGAGTGGGCTCATGTCTGGTTGCACAGAAAGACAATTAATGTGGAAGGTGCTAATCCCAGTCTCTAAACCAACTTTACTTATAGGTGTAAATCAAGTGATCATGCTATCACTTAATATGGTTATCATAGCTTCTATGATTGGTGCGGGTGGATTGGGCTATGATGTATTAGCCTCACTAAGAAGATTAGACATTGGCGGAGGTATAGAATCAGGAATAGCAATTGTTGTTATAGCAATTGCTTTGGATCGTCTAAGTCAATCTTTTGCTAATTTACCAACTCTCTCAAAAAAAACTCAGCAAACTTTTTATAATAAATATAAAAAAATAATTTTATTAATTCTATATATAATTGGAATTTATATTCTGGGTACTTTTTTTACTTTTTTTAAGTTATTTCCAAAAGAGTTAATGATTAATACTTCATTATTCTGGGAGGAATTAGTCAAATATATAAATATTAATTATTTTGATAATCTAGAGAGTTTTAAAATAACTTTGTTAACTTTTTTTATGCTGCCTATAAAAAAATTCTTCCTGGGGATCCCATGGCCTTGGTTTATTTTTATTATTACAATTATCGGATGGTATTTTGGAAAATTAAAATTAGCATCATTATGCCTATTAATGTCAATTTTTATAGTTACTACAGGTCTCTGGGAAAAAGCTATGATAACGCTTTATTTGTGTGGTTCTAGTGTAATCATTGCTTCTATTATAGGTATCCCACTTGGAGTATGGGCAGGTTTAAACGACAGAGCAAATAAAATTTTAACGGCATTTATTGATACCCTTCAAACTTTGCCAAGTTTTGTATACTTAATACCGGTTGTAATGCTTTTTCGTGTTGGCGATTTTACAGCAATGATTGCTGTGATACTTTATGCACTGGCTCCTGCGGTAAGATATACTGCTCATGGTGTAAGAAATATTAATAATCAAATTGTAGAAGCAGCATTAATTAGTGGATGTTCTCAAAGGCAATTATTATTTAAAATAAAACTACCTTTGGCTTTACCAGAAATTTTATTAGGCATAAACCAAACTATAATGCTTGCCTTATCTATGTTAGTAATTACTGCATTGGTAGGCACTAGAGATCTTGGTCAAGAAGTTTACATAGGTCTTACTAAAGCAGATATAGGAAGGGGTTTAGTTGCTGGTTTGTGTGTAGCTTTTATATCTATTATTGCTGACAGAATTATAAAAGCTGGAAGTAATAAACTTAAAAATAAATATGGAATCAAATAAATATTACTTTATTTTATCATTATGGATAAAAAATTATTAACACCTGGGCCACTAACAACTTCTATGAGCACAAAAGAGGCAATGCTTCATGACTGGGGGTCACGTGATCAAAAATTTATAGATTTAAATCAATCTATCAGAGACTCTTTAATTAAGTTGATTGATGGAGAAGGAAAGTATCAGTGTGTCCCTATGCAGGGAAGTGGAACTTTTGCTGTAGAGTCCATGATAAGTTCACTAACACCAAAAGATGCAAATATTTTAATTTTAATTAACGGTGCATATGGACAACGAATGAAAAAAATGTGCTCTTATTTGGATCGAAACACAATTGAATATGAAGTTGCAGAACATGAACCGCATGATATGAAAAAATTAGAAGAAATCATTGATGCGAACGCACAATTAACACATGTATTTGCTGTTTATTGTGAGACAACATCAGGAATTCTTAATCCTATTGAAGATATTGCAAGCTTGGTTGAGAAAAAAAACTTATCCTTGTTTGTTGATGCTATGAGTGCCTTTGGGGCCCTGCCACTTAGCAGTAAAAATGTTACTTTTGATGCTGTTGCCGCTTCATCGAATAAATGCCTAGAAGGTGTACCTGGTGTTGGATTTATTTTAATGAAGAACCAAGTAATTGAAAATGCAAAAGGAAATTGTCATTCCTTAAGTTTAGATTTGTATGATCAATGGACAGCAATGGAAAAAAATAAACAATGGCGTTTTACCCCACCAACACATGTCTTAGCAGCTTTCAATCAAGCAATTGTTGAACATGAAAAGGAAGGTGGTGTTGCAGGAAGAAATGAACGATATAAAAATAATTGTAAAATTATTTGTGATGGTATGAAAGAAATTGGGTTTGAGCAATTGCTACCTGATGAACTGCAAGCACCAATTATCATTACATTCAAACAACCGAATGATCCTAATTTTAATTTTCAGCAATTTTATAATGCGTTAAGTGATAAAGATTTTTTAATCTATCCTGGAAAATTAACTGTCGCTGATACTTTTCGTATTGGATGCATTGGTAATTTAAATGAACAAGATATGAAAGATACAATCACAGCTGTTAAAGAAGTTGTGAGTGAATTAAATATTAATGTTAATAATTAATTTCCTATGAGCGATGCTGTTGAAATTCCTCTAGTTAAAGCTACCAATGAAACACTTAAAGGATATGGGTACTTAATTAACTCCTATGAAAATAGTGATATTGAAATTGTAACGTGGCCCAAACAAGGTTGGCGAGAAATTGATAAAGGAACAGGAAATGAAGGAGGGAGTACGGAAGGATCTTTTGATACTTGGTGGGAAGGTAGTACTTTGTGGGGACAAAATAATGCTGTTCAACATAACAATAGTGACTACGAAGTAGATGGAAAATATATACTAGGACATGCTTTACCACCAACGAGTGAACCAGCAACAGAATATAAAAAACCTGACCATATTTATATCTGGCATGTGAATTACCACCCTGATGGTGGACAGCTCTTTTATCCCTCCACTAAAAGCCCTTTTATTTCACCATTAGCCTTACCCGGGGATGACGTTCAAGTTGGTGATTTTAAGGCGTTTTATTTTGATGGATCACAGGGACTTTATATACACCCAAATATTTGGCATGAAGGAGTCTTTCCAATTAAAGAGAAAAGTTCCTTCCAAGGACGTCAAGGCAAAGTACACGCAAGAGTAAGTATTGATTTACAAAAAGAGTTTAAAAAATATATCTTTTTTAAAACCAAATTATAATTCAAATTCCTGTTTATATAATTTTGAAAAAAAAATAGGCTGGTCAATATTTACATAATCAACTCGTAATTTAATAATTTTTTTAAATATTTTTTCATTTACACCCATATAAGCAATCATGGTTTCAATTCTTTTTTCTTTTACAGTTTGTAATTCATTTAAATCATCTTTAATTGTATATTCAATAACTTGTGGATTATAATTATCAGTAATGTCTGTAAGTTTATCAAAATCTTGACGTCTCAACATATAATTAATTTTAAAGTTTGAGTTAATAATATCCTTCATGATTGTTTTATCTTCAGACCAAAATAGACATTTTTCAAAAAATTGATAACTATCTACTAATCTCATAACTTGTTTTACTTCTGCATTCTTTATCTCAATATACAAACAACTGTCATAAAGTGCCGCAATTTCTAAAATTTGTTTTAGAAGCGGCAAAGGTTGATTAGTAAAACTGCTGTTATATTTTTTCCCTAGATCAATTGATTTAAGTGAAGAAAAATTTACTTTATATATTTCACCGCTTGTATTTGAAGTTCTGTTTAAAGTTTTATCGTGAAGAACAACTAACTCTTTATCTTTAGTTTCTCTTACATCTATTTCTACATGTGAAAACCCACATCCAAAAGCAAGTAAGGTAGATGCTATTGAATTTTCAGGAGCATATCTATTTAATCCACGATGACAGACTACTTTGACGGGCCAATTAGAATTTTTCTTAAACATAGGATTAACTAATTCAGGCTGATTTGAACAAATGCCTAACAAGGGAAGGTTTCTTAATTTTTTCATCCTATTAGGATTCTCTTCATGCCACAAAACTATCTTTTTATTTTTTTGCTTACATTTTGCAAAAAATTCATTATCTAATAATTTTTCTGGTTCTTTTATATTTTCCCAACACAGATGAATTATTTCTGCAGACTCTCCAAATTTAAAAGGATCAAAACCTGGTGGAATTAAAATAGATGATGGAAAAGAATGGCCTATTGCTTTTAAATCTTTAATTAATTGTACATTAAAAGAGCCAATAATTATTTTTGGATAATTATATTTATTTAATATATTTAATAAATTTTCACCCGCTGATTTAGCCTTAATATCAAGATAAATTCCAGTATTTAACTTAATTGCTAAATTAAGAACATCTTCAAAAAGAGGAGCTGAATTTAAAGGTAATTTATTTCTAACTTCAGAAAAATATAAGTTAACAATATTCTCACCAGTTGGAAGGCATGAATCATGAAATACAATTAATTGATTGTCCTTTGTTATTTGAATATCAACCTCCCAAAAATCAGCTCCTAATGTATTTGCAAAAAGAAATGATTCTAGGGTATTTTCAAGATAATATGTGCTTGCTCCTCGATGAGCAATTGAGTAAGGTTTTTTTGGGTTTAACCAAAGATCATTATAATCTTTTTCCATCTTTATCGAATAGCAATATTCCTTCAGTCATTATTCCCCAATTAACTTCTGAATGTAATTCCACTCTATTTTCAGAAGGTTGTATTGATCGTATAGTTACATGATCATTAAAATTAACATCATACAAATCTTCCCTTCCTTGAGTTTCTACAAATGAAATTTTTCCTTTTATTTTATTTTCATATTGAGGACCAAAATGTTCGGGCCTAATACCAAGAGTTAGATTAGTATTTTCAGAAATATTTAAATTCTTTGGTAAATTAATATTTAAATTTTTTGTGTTAAACATTCCATTTTTATAAACTCCATCAATAAAAGATATTGGTGGATTACCAATAAAGCCTGCAACAAATTTATCTTTTGGATTTTTATACATTTCATCAGGAGTGGATAGTTGAATAATCTTTCCATCTTTCATTAGCGCAATTCTATCACACATTGACATAGCTTCAACTTGATCATGAGTAACTAAAATAGCAGTTATTCCTGTTTCTTTTTGAATTCTTTTAATTTCTGAACGCATTTCTAATCTTAGTTTTGCATCTAAGTTTGCAAGAGGTTCATCTAAAAGCAGAACATCTGGTTTTCTAATTAAAGCTCTTGCGAGTGCTACCCGTTGTTGTTGGCCACCAGAGAGCTGTGCTGGTTTTCTTTTTAGTAATTCAGGTATGTAAACCAATTCAGCAATTTCTTTAACTTTTGAGTCAATAGTTGTGGTATCCAATTTTTTTAATTTTAGTGGAAAAGCTATATTTTCATAAACTGTCATGTGTGGGTATAAAGCATAATTTTGAAACACAACCCCAACATTTCTTTGTTGAGATGGTATATTTGTCATGTCTTTTTCATCAAACAACAGTTTGCCTGAATTCATTCTATAAATTCCACAAATTGAGAAAAGTGTAGTTGATTTGCCACAGCCAGATGGACCTAAAAGAGCTAACATTTCTCCACTATGAACAGTAAGATCTAAATTTTCAATTACAGAAACAGGTCCAAAAGATTTACTAAATTTTTCTAAAACTAATTTCATTATCCTTTTGTTCCTCCTCCATAAATATTCATCAATTTTTTTTGAAACACTATGTAAATAATAATAACTGGTATAGCGTAGAATGTTCCAACTGATTTAAATAAATTAAAATCAAACTTATTATCATCGAGTATGAGTGCTGAAAGATAAGTTGATAGCACTTGTACATCACTACTCGGTGCTAGAACTAAAGGTAATACAAATTCACTCCAACCTGATAAAAAAGAAAAAATCAAAAGAGCGGCAATTCCTGGTTGCACTTGTGGCAAAATAATTTTTCTCCAAACCGTAAACCTACTCGCACCATCTTGAATACCTGCCATTTCAATTTCCCATGGAACTGTATCGTAAAATCCTTTCATTATCCAAACACCAAAAGGTAATTCAAGAGCTGATTTTACAAGTATGACACCTAAAAGAGTATTGTACAAACCCATAATTTGTAAAGTTAGAAAGATAGCAACTATTAGTGAAATAGTTGGAAAAGCATGTAACATTATTAAACCAGCAAGAAAAATTTTTCTTCCTGGTATATCTAATCGAGAAAGAACATATCCTGATGTCATTGATAGTGAGGTAACCATTATTGCAGTTGTGCTGGCAAAAATAAAAGTATTAAAAGTTACAGTCCAAATATAAGACTCACCTGTTTTAGGTGTTTCCCATAAAAATCGCCAATGTTCTAATGTAAAACTACTTGGCCAAATACCGCCTGGAGCAGGATTAGTAAAATTATCGATTATTTGAAAAATAAACATTATTAGTAATGGTAAAGAAATTATTGTAAGTAATAATGTTATTGGCCATGAACGATAATAATTATTCATTTATCCCTCTATTCTTGGCTTAATAACCAAATCCTTAAAGTTAAAAAATTTTAAATAAAACAAGCTAGCAATTATGCCTATTATTACTAGAACCAAAGCATAAGTAGCGCCTAGGCCATATTGTAAATTACCTGCATAATTTTGAAGTGCTGTGTGATATGCAGCTAAAGCCCAAACTTCAGTAGATCGACCAGGTCCACCGTTTGTTGCTAATAAAATATATTCAAATGAAGTTAGTAACGACAAGGTTTGATAGGCTGTTGTAAACATAATTGGCCATCTTAATTGGGGAATAATAATATTCCATATTTGTTGCCATCTGTTTGCCCCATCAACCTCAGAAGCATATAACATAGAAGAAGGTATAGCTTTGATTGCTGAAGAAAATAATATCATTCCAAAAGATGCTCCGACAAATCCATTAATTAATACTATAACTGTCCAAGCATGTAGTGGTGAATCCATCATCCAGTTTTTTGGTGCTGCCCCAAAGTAAGTTGACATTTGTGAAATAAATCCAGTGTCCCATGTAAACCATTTCCACATTAAAACATATAAAACTGGTGGGAGTATCCTTGGTAAAAACCAAATGGTCCTGAAAGTAGAAGCTGTTTTTGAAGGTAGATAAAATGTAGAAATTGCAAGAAACAAACCAAAGATTACATTAAATGTTAAAGTAAAGGATACGTAAATAAGTGTATAAAATGCAAACTTATAAGATGATGGGAGGTTATAAATTAATTTAAAGTTATTGTTAGTCCAAGTCCATCCAGTATAACTTTCTTCAATAATTATAGCTCTATCATTTTCATTAATTTCAAGTTTAATTAAATTTTCTTCAAAAATAGACTTACTATCAAATCTTTCATTAATTATTGACTCTTTGAATATTTCAGCAATCTCTTTTCTATCTCGTGTTTTTTTAATTTTATTCTTTTTTAATTTTTTAAGTGCTCTCTCTAAATCTTTTCTTTTTAAAAATTTTTCTCCTAAATAAAATGACTTAATTTCATTTGAGAGAGACTCTTTATATTTTTTACTTACAATTTTTAAACCTTCATCATCAATTAAATATCCAGCATTTTGAAGCTTTTCAATAGTGTCTTTTTGAATATTATATTTTTTTATCTCCTTAATAGTTTCTTGATTAATTAAATACTCTCCTCCTTTTATGCCTGTTGATGTTGACATATTTGTAAATGAAAAAAAACCAGTCATAACAACTGGTGTTAGAAAGAACAGTAACACCATTATTAGTACTGGTGATATAAAAATAAAACCAAACCAGTTTATTCTATTCATAAAATTGTCATAAAGAAAACAGGAGTGAAATTCACTCCTGTTTATTTTTCGTTAATTATTATCTAACTATTAGATCATCTCCAAGTTTTGAAGACAATTCGCTTTCTAGATCATTTACTGCATCTGCAGCAGATTTAGAGCCAGTCCACACAGACTCTAACCCAGCCCACATTGCCTCAGAAAAAACACCATATTGTAAATGGTTAGGTTGAGCATTAGCTGATCCTAAAAGTACTTCAGTTGCTTCTGCAGCCCATTGGTCATTTGCATAAAGTCCAACATTTGATTGTTGTTTAGAAATACCAAGGTGAGCTGACTCAATAGCATGTAAAGAATTGATTCTTGGCTCAGAAGCAATTTTTACAAGTTGAGATGCAATATCTTGTAAATCATCATCATTTTGATTAGTAACAAGATAAACTAGAGGATGCGTAATAGTGTTTGCTCTTCCTCTGTCATTTCCTGCTGGGATAAGAGTAAATTGAATCGTTCCAAAGAAATCATCATTTCCTTCTTTTCCTGTGTATCTAGCATAGTGCCATGTACCACCGTGCCAAAAAGCAGCTTTACCGTTTGCAACTTCATTGTACCATTGTCCCCAATCAGTACCGATATGATTTTTCTTTGTTACTCCAGCTGCAACAGCATCAGCAAAGAATTGATAAAATTCTTGCATTGAAGCCTTATCAAGCAATAATTTTCCTGATGCAGAGTCCATTAACTCTCCACCAAACGATTGATAAAATTGTGCATAATCAGGACCATTAGATACTCTAGGATAAAAACCGTAACCCTCTTCTACTAATCCCATTGATACAGCTTTTTTTGCATCTTCGAGAACGTTAGCTAGTGTATAATCACCAGAAGCTACTTTTGAAGGTAGTGCATCAATATCACTATCTGAGTAACCAATACCTTTTAGATATTCTTTCCAAAAGAAAAAAGGTCTGCTCTCTGCATCTTGTGGAAGGCCATATTGTATTCCATTATAAGCTGCAATTTCCATTAGATTGTCATAAATGTCATTTAAAGGCCAAGCATCCATATCCAAATAGTCTTCTACTGGCACAATATAACCAGCCTGACTCCAAGGTGCTATATCAAGGTGACTGGTAACAACAATATTAGGTGCTGATCCATCCTCAGCTGCTAGAGTTACCGCTTGTTTAAACTCACCCCAACCACCAAAGTCTCTTTTGCCTTCTACTGTGATATTGATTTCTTCTCCTTGAATTGCCATTTCGCGCGTCAGTATATCAGCGGCCATCTTTATTGCTTCCATTCTGTAGTAGTCAGCTTCATTTGTTCCACCTGCCCAAACAGTAATTTTCACATCTTTCGCTATAGCAGATCCAAGACTTAAAAAAGCAAATAGGATAGCTATAAAAATATTTCTAAAGTTCATTTTTTCCTCCAATATTTGCATATCAAGAAAGCTTTAAGTTAAAATTAACTTAAGATTTCTTGTATGAACAATATCAAGAACATATTAAAATTTGATAGAATAACAATTTACAAAAATACATCTTAGTGATGATAAAATATCAATCAATTTCCAAAAATATAGACAGAATGTTGTTATTTTTATAAAATTTAATTTTAAAATGAAAATTATCCACTTATCAGACACACATATTAACCCTGAAACTTTGTATGGTATTGATGCCAACCAAAGATTTAAATTAGCCTTAAAGCATATTAGAAAAAATCACTTCGATGCCAAGATGCTAATTATTACTGGTGATTTAACACATTTTGGAAATCATGAATCATACAAAATTTTTAATAAGATTTTAACAGAAGCAAAATTACCCAATCACCTATATCCAAAATTATTACTTGGTAATCACGATGATAGGGACACTTTTAAAAAACACTTTCCGAATATTAAGACAGATCAAAATGGCTTTGTTCAATATACAATAAATTTTGGTGATAAGACATTTATTTTCTTAGATACAAATTTATCTGGTACCGATTCAGGATGCTTGTGTGAAAAAAGACAAGCATGGTTAGTAAATATTTTAAATAAAAAAAAACAAAATAAGATTTATATATTTATGCATCACAATCCTTTAGCATTAGGTCATTTAAAAAGTGATAGTATAGGTCTTGTTCAAAAAAATGAATTTAAAAAAATATTAATAAAATTTCAAAAATCTATTCAGCATATTTTTTTTGGCCATCAACATATTACAAGCTCAGGCAAATATTTAGGTATTACTTTTTCCTCACCTCGCAGCACCTGGGAACCGCTAGTTCCTAATTTTAGTGAAAAATACAGACTTGGAACTGCAAATACTGATCCAAATTATAACATTGTGTTGATAAAAGAAGACTCTTTAGTTGTCCATAGTGAAGATTTTTTAAAAACTAAAATAAATTGGTTTGCAACAGAGCCCTAAAATATAAATAAAAAATAACTAATTCTGCATATCATGTGTCAGAGATTGAATATGCGCAGGCATAATATTACAACATCCCTTTAAAAACTTAGCACCATCTTTAAATGCTTTATTGGCAAAAGTAGAAAATATTTTAGGTGTTAGATCTTCTCGTAATCCAAGAAAGTCGTTTGGTTGAAGAGAAAATTTTTCACTCAAATCAATTTTTTCTGGGACATCAATAAATGCATTTACTGCAAAACCAAAAGGGAGATTTTGATTTTTTAGATTAGGAAGAACTCCCTCATAAATTTCTGGAGAGACACACGAGGTCATTATACCCTCACAATTAAACTCTTTAATTGTATCTATTAGAAGATCAAAGGGCTCATCGGATGGTAATAAGAAATCTTTTTTAAAATGCAGTCCTAATAATATTGGTTTATTAAATTGCTTGATCGCACTTAATGCGGGTTTTATTTCTTTAATTGACGCAAGTACATCTAAATAAAAGAAATCTATGAATGGATTGAGTTGATTAGCAGTTTGATAAAATTCATCAAACATCTCATTTTCTATATAATTTTCATTTGGTTGATACGTGATACCCCGGGTAGGTATCGAGCCTCCAATTAGTATTTTTTTATTAGATTTTTTTTTAGCTTCAACAGCTAACTCACCAGCTTTTTTATTTGCAAAATCAAATTTATCACTAATGCCATTCTCAGAAAATGTACTTTTTCGAACTTTAAAATTATTTGTTATAATTATTTCAGCTCCCGCATTAATAAAATCTAAATGGGAGTCTATTACCAAAGGATTCAAGCCTTCATCAATTAAGGCTGTTGCTGACCACAATGTACCTTTTGTAATCATGCCTTTGGCAATTAATAATTGGCCCATACCTCCATCGAAAATATATCTATTTTTATTAAATATTGTCATTTGCTTAAACCTTATGAAATAAATTAGTGTTCAGAAATTCTGTAACATTAGTTTTAATGCTAAAATATTCTTAATTTTTTTTTTTTTATTTTAAAAACTTTGAAAGAAAAAATTACCTCGATTACTTATTTTTAAAGTTAATCTTTCTTTTAAAGTAATGATTCAAAGATTTTAAAATCAAACTTTACTAATAACAAATAACTCATTTTTAAAATACAAGCCCTTGTTTTGATTTATTATTTTCGCGACTATTTTTTGATATTTTTTTGTTTTTTCCGCCTCCATCACTTTAAAATCATCAATTTGATTTACATATACAGCCACATTCCATGCAGAAAATATTATTGATGTTGATATTCCACCATAGACTTCATTTGGCAAGGCTCGCAAATTACATTTTATAATTTTCTTATCTAAGAATTTGATTTTTTTTAAGTCGTCTTTGGGGAAAGATGATTTAATATATTGAACAATCTCTTTCGCTAATGATGAAAAAGGTTTTTCATTTGGCCAGATTTTTTTTATGATTTGATTAGCAGGATCCTTGCCAGCTGCATGAACGATAATCAACTTCCCTCTTTTTGTTAATGCATTTATCATAGGGGCAATGACATATTTAACTTTTTTTTCAGCAGAAATTCTGGAACGATAAGGTTGTGATGCTATGATAAGGTCAAATTTATTTTTTGGTCTTAATTTAGTTGGTATAATATCACTTAAAACAAATTCTTGATCCCTTCTGTAAATCACGAGTACTGATGGTGTTTTATAAGTAGGATTACCAGTCCTTGAGTCTCTCTCAATCTCCCAATTTATTTCTAAGAACTTATTAATTGCACTTAACTGTTTTGCAAAATCAATAGAGGTGTTACCTTTAAGTTTAACTTTTTTCCAATTTATTTTTTTTTGCTTAGTTGAATTTTTAGACTGTAAATTTGTAGCCTCTGAATAATGCATGTTTGAAATAACAAATACTGTGTTTTTATGCTCAACAAATCTATCCGGTAATTTTTCAAGCCCAAGTCTGACATCTTCCATGCTGATTTCTTTTGTAGATATTAAATGAGGTATTTGGGGATGTTCTTGGTGTGCTTGCCGCATTATATTCATTAATAATGACCCATCACCCATACCTGCATCAAAAATTTTTAAACCAGGTTTAGTTGGTTTAATTTTTTTTATATGTGGATGTATATTATCAGCAATAATATTCTTTTCATTTGTTGTAGTAACAAATAATAAATATTTTTGTCTATTATCAAAAAATCTAAAATTCTTTTTCATTAAAAAAACCCATTTCTTGACAAGCTTTATCAAAACACTCCATATTACCTAAAAAATTTTTTCCTCTTTCTCCTTCAAACGCACTGGTTACAATATGACGCCAATCTTTTTGCGAAATTTTTAATTCACTAAGGCTTGTAGGAACATTCAAATTTCTCAGATTATGCAAAAGTTTTGTGGATGAATTTATTAAATCATTATCAAATATTTTCTCTAATTGTGCTTCTGCTTCTTTATTTATACCTTTCATACTTCGCATAACAAAAGGTAAGCTAAATGAACATGCAATTCCATGAGGAATTCTATATTTCAAAGTAATTGGATAAGAAATGTTATGTGAAATAGCGGTTTTTGTGTTTGAAAAAGCTAGTCCTGCATGCACGCATGCCAAAGCTAAATTCGATCTAAGTTGTAAATTTTGTAAATCATTTACCAAGTTAGGTAGGTTCTCTAAAACTATTTTTGCGCCTTTAATTGCATGAAATGAAGATATGGGATTAGCATTAAGATTCCATATACTCTCCATTGAGTGAGAAAGTGCATCTAACCCTGTTGCAATTGTTAGCTGCTTAGTTTTAGCAATCATAATTGTTGGATCAATAATTGCCTTTTTAGGATATAGACTTTTATCAGTTAAAGATAATTTATTATTTTTTTCTTTGTCCCAAATAGTTGCCCAACAAGTTAGTTCGCTTGATGTGCCAGAGGTTGTAGGAACTGCAATAATATCAAGTGGATTGTCAATTTTAGATATTTTTTTACCTCTAACAAAATTTATTAAAAGTTTTTTGTTGCTTTTAAATGCAGCAAGAACTTTTGCTGAATCAATTACTGACCCTCCTCCAATTGCAACAATAGAATCAATTTTCTTATCACAGCAAGAAAAATTATTTATTAAATTTAGAAGGTCTAAATAGTCAGGATTGGGTAGGACTTGGTTAAAAATTTTAATAGGTGGATTAGATGATTGTAATAATTGATTTGTATATTGATTAAAAAATTCTTCTGGATGGGTAATGATGATATATTTTTTATTTTCTAAAACTTTACTAAATTTAGAAAAAGTATTTTCGCCAAAAATAATATTTACTGGATTGTAGTAGTTTATCATAATATAGTTTCATATAATTACCAAGGAAGTGAGAACGTTTTAACATTAGTAAAACTTTTCATTGCTTCAATTACCCCTTCTTTATATCCCAAACCAGAATCTTTAATTCCGCCAAATGGGGACATCTCTATTCGGTAACCTGGTACTTCCCAGATATTTACGGTACCAACATTTAATTCCTGTATATAATGTTTCGCTCTATTAAAATTGTTAGTACAAACACCAGAGGATAATCCAAAAGCAGTAGAATTAGAAATTTTAATCACTTCTTCATCAGTATCTGGGACTCTGATAATTGGAATTACAGGTCCAAAAGTCTCCTCCTTGACAAGTTCACTTTTGTAATCAACATTATCTACAACTATAGGAGGGAGCAATGCTCCATTTCTACCTGGGTGATATAAAACTTTAGCACCTTCTTGCTCTGCCATTGATACCCTTTTATCAAAAAGCTCTGCAGCTTCTGCATTAACAACAGTTCCTAAATCTGTTTGCATATCCATGGGATCGCCAAACTTTATTTTTTTTGCTCTCTCCAAGGCCATTTCAACAAATTTATCAGCAACTTTGTCTTGGCACAAAATTCTCTTTACTGCTGTACAACGCTGTCCTGAATTTTTAGTTGCACCAGTTACAGCGAGCTCAACAGCTTTTTTTAGATCATCATCACTTAGGTCATTGAGAACAATTAAGGGGTCATTTCCCCCTAATTCTAAAACAGTTCGTTTATAACCAGCTTGTTCCGCAATATATTTACCAACCCCAACACTACCTGTAAAAGTAATAAGATCTATCTTAGGGTTTTTGATCATTTCTAATCCAATATCTTCAGGCCAACCGGTAACAACCGAAAACATTTCTGGTGGAAGGCCAGCTTCGTATAAAACATCTGCTAAAATCATTGCTGTCATAGGTGTTAACTCTGTTTGTTTACAAACCGTACAATTGTTGGTTGCAATTGATGGCGCAATTTTGTGCGCAACCATATTAAGAGGATGATTAAAAGGAGTAATCGCTGAAATTGCTGTTAGTGGTTCTCTTATTGTAAATATTTTTCTTGCTTTTCCGTGAGGTGTTAAATCACAAGAAAAAATTTCACCATCATCTAAAATACAAAGTTGAGCAGTTAAAGAGAAGACATCAAAAGCTCTTCCAACTTCATATAGAGAATCCTGTTTTGAAATGCCAAGTTCGTAAGTAATAACATCCGATATTTCATCTTTTCTTTTTACTAATTCTTCAGCAGTCTTTTGAAGTATTTGTTGACGTTCATATCTTGTAAGTTTTGGTTTAAAATTAGCAGCTATGTCAAGAGCCTGCTTGGCATGCTCTGCAGTTCCAGCAGGCACTGTGCCAATTACTTCATTGGTATAAGGATAATAAACATCAATATTTTTTTCAGCATCAACTTTTTTTCCAGCAATACGCATAGACTGATGATCAATATTTTTTGTCATTACATCGCTCCTGATATTGCATGATAAAAAGCATCATAATTATTTAACTTAACGTTAGCATCATTTAAATTAATTTTTTTATTAGAAATAAAAGGAACTTCTCTTTCATGAAGACCTCCATGAGAGCGAAGGGGTTCTTTTAATTTGCTCAGATCATGGGCTTTTTCTGCTGATCCAATAGTTGAGTTTTTTGAAGACATACAGATGATATCCCCCATTCTATCTGTGGGTAAATCATACTGCGCACACCCCTCTTCATTAGTAAGAACCACCTCAATATCTTCTATTTTATTTATTTCAGCAATTGCATCATTAATTCTAGATTTATCATCCAAATACACTGTTGCAAAAGAACCAAGAGCACCATGGTGAACTACGTATGGATCGGTTATTGGAAGAATTACTTTAGAAATATTCTTACCTAATGTTTCATCGAGTATATCTTGAAGAAAGATCGCATTTGGTGAGCCATCAGATCTAGATTTTGGTTGCATGCCATGATCCGCTGTCACAATAATTGAATTATTATTAATATTTAGTTGTCCTATATACCTGTCAAACATAGCATAAAAAGCATTTGCTACTTCATCACCAGGTGCATATTTATGTTGGATGAAATCTGTTGTCGATAAATACATAATATCAGGATTAAACTCGTTTAATATTTTTAACCCAGCTGCCATTACAAATTCTGATAAACCTTGAGAGTAAACATTTGGTACCTCCATGCCTAACCATTTGTTTACATCCTCTATTCCGTTGTCACTTAAATTGGCTTGATCCGATTTTTCAGAAGAAAAACAAATAGCTCTAGACTCATTGAATTTAAGACCATGGGATAAAAGTTTTCTCAGTTTATCTTTTGCGGTAACAATAGCAATTTTAGCACCTTGCTCATAATATTTTTGAAAAATTGTAGGTGCTCTTAAAAATTGGGGATCATTCATCATAACCTCTTCTCCTGTTGAAGGAGTATAAAAAAAGTTTCCACAAATGCCGTGTATAGAACTAGGTCTTCCTGTTACGATAGATATATTATTAGGGTTCGTAAAACTAGGGATGGCACTATTTACTAATAAGTCTTCTCCGTTTTTTTTAAATGAGTCAATATTAGGTGTGAGATTTAACTTTGAGGCTTCTTCAAAATATTCTTTTTGACTTCCATCTAAACAAATAACAATTGCAGTTGAAGATGGTATGCCTGGGTATCTTCTTTCATTAATCTCGATTTCTGCTGACATAATTAATCTTTTAATAATCTTAAAAGTGGTATCTATAATGATTTAGATGTAAAACCAACAAGATTTGTCTTTAAACTTTGTATTTTTTATTATTTTATTAGCAGCATTGTGTCACGCAAGTTGGAGTGCTATTGTAAAGAATAGTAATAATGGTCTTGCAATGATGGCTATTACTTCGCTAATAGAAATACTAGTTTTTTTCCCTTTGGTTTTTACAGTACCTCTTCCATCCTTAAATATTTGGTACTTTATTATTGCGACAACTATTTTACATGGTTTTTATCGTTATAGTGTTGTTGTATCGTATCAATATGGTGATTTGTCTTTTGTATATCCAATTGCAAGAGGGGGCTCATGTCTTATTATCGGACTGATTACATTATTATTTATTCAAAATAATATTAACTTTACTGGAGTTGTTGGAATCGTTTTTATCTGTTTTGGTTTATTTATGATTTCCTTCTTATCAGCAAAAAAATTTAACAAAGTTGCTTTTATTATCGCAGTTATTACAGCAAGCTTAATTGCTACCTACACACTTGTCGATGGAATTGCTGTGCGCTCAAGTGAAAATCCATTTACTTTTATATATTGGATGTTGTTATTAAACGGTATACCCATGCTAATTTATGCATCAATCGCAAAAAACGGTTTACGCAAAAAAGAAAGTTATAATATCAAAGATGGTGTTGTTGCTGGGGTTCTAGCAATACTTGGTTATGGGCTCGTAGTATGGTCAATGCAGTTTATTGAGATTGCCTACGTGTCAAGCATAAGGGAGGTGAGCATAGTATTGGCTACAATCATCAGCCTTTATATTCTTAAGGAAAAAAATGCGTTCAAAAGGATAATCCCATCAGTCATAATAGTTAGTGGTGTCGCTATTTTATATTTTCAAATAACCTAAAAATTTCGAAAAAACCTAGACTATTGAGCTGAAATTTTTTATAGCGGAAATAATGGAAGAAATTACTGTAAAAGTATCAGCAGAAACAGAAACTATATGTTGCGATGGTGGTCAAGATGGTTTAGGACACCCCGCAGTTTATTATAGTTTTGATAATCAAGACAAGGTTGTCTGTGGCTATTGCGGTAAAATTTATATTAAAGAAAAAGAGTAACTAATATGTATAAAGAATCTTGGGGAGAAAAAAGAATTTGTCCAATGTGTAGTAAACAATACTATGATTTGGGTAGAACCGAATTAGAATGTCCAGAATGTGGGAAAGAAATTGAGGTTACTACTATGTCAAGACCTAGACGAGGTAGAAAACCAGGAAGTACAAATTCTGCTCCACTTTCAAACCCTATACCGCCAAAACCTAAAGAAAAAGATGATGATCTTGATATAGAGAATCTGGATTTAGATAATAGTGATGATAACATTGAAGATGATACAGTTCTTCTTGAAGACGAAACTGATATTGATCCAACTACAGATGTGGGCATCAAACCTCCAGAAGAAAACGAAGAAGAATATTAGTTCTTAACTAAATAAAAATTTGTATGTTAATGGTTTTGCGCAACACTTGGGCTCTTTTTTTTGGCTTTGGAATTATTTGTTTAGCTCATGGACTTCAAGGAACATTAATTGGAGTACGATCAGTTCTTGAGGGATTTAGTTTTATTTCAACAGGATTAATTGTTGCAGGATATTATGTTGGATACTTAACGGGCTCTGTTGTCATTCCAATTTTTCTGAAACGTGTAGGACATATACGCGTATTTGCTGCTCTCGCCTCTCTGGCATCTATAGCCATTCTATTACACACAGTATTCCTCGATCCCTACTCTTGGTTTTTTATAAGAATTTTAACAGGAGTAAGTTTGTCTGGAATATATATTATAATGGAAAGCTGGCTAAATGATAAATCCACAAATGAAACGCGTGGACAACTTTTATCTATCTATATGATGATCACTTTTGTTTTTGTTGGTCTTGGTCAACTACTTCTTAATATTAGTGATCCCATAAAAGTGGACTTATTTATATTAGTCTCAATTCTTTTATCTTTTGCTTTATTGCCTATCCTTCTTTCCAATACGGAGCAACCTAATACAAATGATACAAAAAGTTTTTCTCTCTCTGAATTTTATGCAATTTCACCATTAGGTTTCGTTGGAGCTCTTTTTACTGGTTTAGCACACAGTGCCGTGTTTGGATATGGGGCTGTTTATGCTACTGCTAAAGGATTAAGTGTCTTGGAAGTATCTATCTTTATGATTATCATCACTTCCTTTGGAGCTTTATCTCAATGGCCTATTGGATATTTATCAGATCGCATGGATAGAAGGTTAATTTTAATTGGCGTTACTTTTGTTGCTTCTGGGCTATGTGTGTTGATTGTCGGATCCTCTTATATTTCGCTGACTTTATTTTTTATTCTTACTGCAATTTACTCTTGCATGTCTTTACCGATGTATTCATTAGCCATTGCACATACAAATGATTTTCTTCAACAAAATGAAATTGTTGCTGCAAGTTCTGCGTTTGCAAAACTCGTGGGAATCGGTTCAATTCTTGGGCCACTGATGGTCTCTGGTATGATGAGCATAACAGGTCCTAATGGCTATCACATTTATCTTCTTTTAATACATGGGCTACTTGGTTTATTTGGTCTATATCGTATAACAAAAAGAGCAATCCCAGCTGATAGCGAGTCTCAATACGTTCCGCTACCTCGCAATATTACACCTGCAGGAATGGAGCTCAACCCAGTTACTGAGCCAATCGAGGAACAATAACTTTGTAATATAATCTGTAGAGCAACAATACTATAATGATAAAAATATATATCGCAGGCTCAAACTTATTAGCTCTTACTAGCATAAAGAAATGTAAACTTGATAGCAAAGCTGCTGGATATATTAAATAATGAATTTTTTTCCAAACTTTATAACCTAGTTTTTTTATCATTTTTTTTGGAGAAGTAATAACTAGGGGAATCAAAAAAACAAAACTAATAAAACCAAAGGTGATAAAAGGTCTTTTTATGATATCTTTAATAATAAAATTCAAATCAAAAAAATGATCCAAAGCAATATACGTCAAAAAATGACATGAAACGTAAAAGAAAGCAAACAAACCAATCATACGTCGAATATCAACTAGAAATCGTAATTTTTTGAATTCACTTAATGAAGAAATCAATAGAGTTGCAATTATAAGACGCAAACCCATTTCACCTAAATTATCCATTAATTTTTCAATGGGGTTAACTCCCAAAGAGCCATTAATAAGTTGAAATGACCACAGAACACTAGGCGCTATTATTGTTAAAAAAATTATGGGCTTAAATTTTCTAAAAGAGTTAGTTGATATCATTAATTAATAATATTTTTTTAAATCCATTCCCTCATACATATAACTAACTTCTTCTTCATATCCATTAAACATTAAAGTTTTACGTCTCTTAAATTCTCCAATACGTCTTTCCGTGCCCTGACTCCATCTAGGGTGATCAACACTATTATTAACATTTGAATAAAAACCATATTCTTTTGGAGCTAACATCGACCATGTTGCGTCAGGCTGTTTATCAACAAATTTAATTGTAGTGATAGACTTAATAGACTTAAAGCCATATTTCCATGGGACGACTAATCGTATTGGGGCACCGCTTTGATTGAGTAAGTCATGACCATACAATCCTGTTGATAAAATTGATAGAGGGTGCATAGCTTCATCCATGCGTAAACCTTCAACGTATGGCCATGGTAACAATCTTCTTTTTTGACCTGGCATTTCTTCAGGACGAAAAACAGTAACAAACTGAATAAACTTTGCTGAAGATAAAGGGTCTGCTATTTTAATAATTTCAGATAAAGGAAATCCTTGCCAAGGAATGACCATGGACCAAGCCTCGACACATCTTAGTCTGTATACCCGGTCTTCAATAGTAACTTTATTTAAAATTTTTTCTAAATCTAGAATTTGAGGATTGTTTATCAGACCTTCTAATGAAATTGACCAGGGCTTTGGTTTAAAATTACTTGATTTTTCAGAGGGGTCAGTTTTTCCCATACCGAATTCATAAAAATTATTGTAAGTAGTTATCTCCCCATAAGTATTGAGATTGTCATTTTCATCAAGTTGATTGTCATAAAGACCTTCATTAGTTAAATGATTAGCTTGTAAACCATTTGACGCCCCTATTAAAAACCCAGCCGCAACGGATGATTTGATAAATTTTCTCCTATTTAGGTAGTTTTTATAAGGTGTAATTTCTGAAGATAAGACTTTCATGCCTATCTCTATATATATGGTAATTATAAAAAAAGTAGCATCATTAAACTTACCCTTCAAAATACCATATTTAGTTGATAGATAGATTATATGAAACGTAATTCACTTTTGTTAATAAGTATTTTTCTAATATTTTTTAATACTTCTTCGTTTGCTGACAAAACACATGGAATTGCAATGCACGGAAAACCAAAATATGAAGAAGGGTTTACCCATCTTGATTACGTCAATCCTGATGCACCTAAAGGCGGGACTGTTCGTTTTGGAGCTTACGGGGCCTTTGATAATTTAAATAGGGTTGCTTTTAAGGGATCAAAAGCAGCAGGTCTTGGCTATATCAATGATACATTAATGAGAAGAGTGTGGGATGAAGCTTTTACGCTCTATGGTCTGATTGCAGAACATGCCGACATGCCTGATGATAGATCATCAATTACTTTTTATATTAATCCTAAAGCAAAATTTCATGATGGTTCTCCTATCACAAGAGAGGATGTCTTATTTAGCCTAGAAACTTTTCAAACGAAAGGAACGCCGAATCAAAAAAAGACTTACGGCAAAGTTTCATCAACAGAAATGATTGGCACAAATGGAATTAAAATGAACTTTGTTAATAATGAAGACAAAGAACTTCCTCTGATTGTTGCAGGCTTCCTGCCCATCATCCCAAAAAAATATTATTCAAATATTGATGTTACAAAAACTTTTTTAGATATCCCACTTGGGAGTGGTCCTTATAAAATTGAAAGCTTAGAGCCTGGGCGTCAAATTAAATATCAACGTGTTAAAAATTACTGGGCTAAGGATTTACCCGTTCACAAAGGTCAGTATAACTTTGATGAAATAATTTATGATTATTATAAGGACTCAAATGTTCTTGTAGAAGCTTTCAAGGTAGGGGAATATGATTATCGCCGCGAATATAATGCCAAAAGATGGTTTTCTGAATATGAGTTTGATGCAGTCGCAGATGGTGATGTAATTTTAAATGAAATGAAAAATGACAGGCCTTCTGGAATGAATGCACTTGTCTTTAATTCACGAAAAGATATTTTCAGTAATCCACGAGTTCGCTATGCACTATCGTATGCATATGATCATGAATGGATAAATAAAGTTTTATATAATAATGCTTATGTGAGAACAGATAGTTATTTTGATAATTCTCCACTTGCATCAACTGGCCTACCTTCAGAAGAAGAGTTAGTCTTATTAGAGCCTTTTAAAAACCAATTACCAACAGAGATCTTTACTTCTTCGTATTCTCCTCCCAAAACAGATGGAAGTGGTAATCCTAGAGAGAATTTAAGAATTGCAAAAAAAATATTAGAGGAAGAAGGATGGGCTATTAAGGATGGAAAATTAATGAAAGATGGAAAACATTTTGAATTTGAATTTTTAATCGTTAGTCCTTCAGTTGAAAAAATAGCTTTAGCTTTTCAAAAAACATTAGAAGTACTTGGTATAACAATGAATGTGCGAACGGTTGACTCATCACAATATCAAGGAAGATTATTAAATTATGATTTTGATATGATTAAGGCTTCTTGGAATGTCAGCCTAAGTCCAGGAAATGAACAACAGTTCTATTATGGTTCAGAGGTTGGCAAAAAAGAAGGTAGTAGAAATTATGCTGGTGTAAATAGTGAAGTTGTAGACTTTTTAATTGAACAATTAGTTGGAGCAAAAACTAGAGAAGAGTTAACTACAGCAATTCACGCTTTAGATAGAGTACTTTTATGGGGTCATTATGTTATTCCTTTATATCATAGTAATACCGACCGCATTGCGTATTGGAATATGTTTGACTTTCCTGACACCATCCCTCTGTATGGAATTGTCATTGAGTCATGGTGGATAGATCAAGAAAAAGAAAAAAAACTTAATCGATAATTTTTTCAATGTCTCAAACACGCGCAAATTTTTTGATGCTTATTGCTAGTTTGATTTGGGGAACAGCTTTTGTATCTCAAACAACAGGGATGGGGACTATTGGACCTTTTACATTCAGTTTTTCAAGATTTTTTTTTGCAACTATCGCAGTATTGCCCGTAGCACTATATTTTGAGGCAAATAATTTTTCAAAAATTTTTTCCAATTCAAAACTATTTAAAATATCCATTGCCACTGGTTTTTTTCTTTTTTTGGGGATGGGTTTACAGCAATACGCTCTACAAGTTTCGCAGGTATCAAACGTAGCTTTCATTACTACTCTGTATGTTCCCATTGTAGGTATAATCTCTCGATTTGTTTTTAAATCTCAGTTACATTGGATAATCTGGATTGCCGTACTGTTATGTATGTATGGGTCCTATTTGCTCTCTTCAAATCAAAGTTTAGAAATTCAAAAATCTGATGCGTTAATTTTTATTTCCGCATTTTGTTTTGCTTTTCATATTATATTGATTGATATTTTTATGAAGCAATTTAATTCGCCGTTTACTTATGGAAGCATTCAGTATTTTGTTGTATTTATTTTATCACTTATTTTGGCCTTCACTTTCGAAGAACCTACTTTAAAAAATATCAGCTTTGAGTGGTTTGAGATTTTATATACAGGGGTTTTATCTGCTGGGCTAGGATATACTCTCCAAATTATCGCCCAACATAAAGCAAGTCCTGCTCCTGCTGCTATCATATTGTCGATGGAAGGTGTCTTTGCAACAATAGCTGCATGGCTCCTTATTAATCAAACATTAGACTTAAATAAAATTACTGGATGTATTGCAATTTTTTGTGGTGTCATTATAGTGCAACTTCTACCTATAATAAAAAAAAAATATGACAGATAAACTAGATGTTGTTGGCATAGGCAATGCCATGGTTGATGCAATGATTCCTTCTAGTAAAGAAGAGGTAGAAAAAAATAATTTAAATCGAGACTCTATGAATTTAATTGATGAAGACTTAAAAAACTCTCTTCACAAAAATTATTCTATAAAAGAAATGATCGGAGGTGGCTCCCTTGGAAACTCTATGTTTGGTATTACCTCTTTTGGTGGAAATGGAAGTTTTATTGGCAAAATTAAAAATGACGAGATTGGAATATTTCTTCAAAAAGATATGGTCAGAGAAGGTTTGCAGTTCCCCCTTGGTTTTACTTCACCTGATATTTCAACTGGTTGTTGTACTATTTTTGTAGAAGATGATGGAACCAGAACAATGTGCACTTTTTTAGGAGCTGGAACATTAATTAGCCCAGAAGATATTTATCCTGAGCATATAAGAAGTCACAAAATTGCTTATTTAGAAGGATACCTCTGGGATAATCAAAATGCCAAGATGGCCATGAAAAAAATGGTGGACATATGTAAAGAAGATAATCAACAAATAGCATTTACTTTGTCTGATTTATTTTGTGTAGATAGGCATCGAGACTCGTTTAAAGAATTAATTGAAAATAACGTTGATATTTTGTTTGCTAACGAAGATGAGATTAAAGCACAATGCCAGAGCAATAGTTTTGATAAGGCAGTTGAATATGCAAAATCACTAAACATGATAGTTGCAATAACAAGATCAGAAAATGGTTCAGTTGTTGTTAGTAATAATGAAGTAATAGAAATTAATCCAGTACAAGTCGATAGGGTTGTTGATACTACGGGCGCTGGTGATCTATATGCTGCTGGCTTTTTATTTGGTATTGCAAAAAATAAAGATTTAGCAACCTGTGGTCACTATGCATCAATTGCTGCTGCTGAAATAATTTCTCATTATGGCGCAAGACCTTTAGTAAAATTATCTAATTTAGTTTAGTTAAAATTTCTTTTTTCTTTTGATCATCGAGAAATGAATATTCTATAGCATTTCTTGTCATAGATATAAGAGCATCATCAGTAAAACCTATGTTACTCATTGCTTCATACTCCCCTTGGATTGTAGCATTAAAGAATGGTGGATCATCAGAGTTGACAGTTACTTTAGCACCCAACTCGTGCAATTTTTTTACTGGATGATTTTTATAATTTTCATAAATTCTTGTGGCAATATTACTTGTAGGACATGTTTCTAAAACAATATCTTTTTCAATAATTTCTTTTACCAAATCTAAATCTTCAATTGATCGTACCCCATGACCTAACCGTGTTGGGTGCAATAAATGAATAGCTTTACGAATATTTTCTGGGCCATCCCATTCTCCTGCATGAACGGTAATGGGAAAATTTTCTTCTTTTAGCATATCAAAAGTTTTCGAAAATAAGTTTGGAGGGAAATGCAATTCATCTCCTGCCAATCCAAAACCCACAAGCGCAGGGTGGGGATTTTTTAGAACTTCTTCAGCAGTGTCCTGAACAGATTCAGGTCCTAAGTGTCTAATGCCATTCATTAAATACCGTGATACAATTCCAAAGTCTCTCTCTGCATTTATTGAAGCTTCTTGAATACTATCCAAAAAAGATTCATAAGTCATCCCCTTAGCCTTTGCATGCGTTGAAGAAACCATCGCTTCTACATAAAGCACTTTATGAGCAGCACATTCTTTTAGATATTCATATGTTAATTCATAATAGTCTTCTGGTGTGTGAATGACGGAAGTTACGATGTCATATTTTTTTAAAAAATCATAAAAGTCCTCCCACTGATAAGCATACTCAGAGCCAAAAAAATCATCTGAAAGGGTGACTTTATTGCGTTCAGCAAATTTTCTGCATAATGATGGAGTAATTGTTGCCTCAAGATGGACATGAATTTCTGCTTTTGGTATATGAGATATTGAGTTCATGAAATTTTTTTTATATTTATAAATTAATGTCAGTTTTTAATAACATATCAAGGAGAAAGTTTATCTATGGTTCTGCTTGTTTTTGTGGATCATCATTATTTTTACCTTCTTGCACTGAGGTTGCTTTATCAGAAAGAAAACAACTTAATATTTTATCAGATGATTTTTTGTATTCAAAAACCTTCCCTGCTTACAATAATTTTAAATCAGAATCCAAACTTATAACAGGCACATCAGAATATAATCAATTAGTTGATATTGGTTTTAGAATCCGTGATGCAATTAATGTGTATTACAAAACAAATGGACAACAAGATCCAACATCTAATTTTCAGTGGGAATTTATTCTTGTTGATGATGATCAAACCAAAAATGCTTGGTGTATGCCAGGTGGTAAAATTGCTTTTTATTCTGGGATCCTTCCGATAGCTAAAAATGAAGATGGTATTGCATCTATCATGGGACACGAAATAGCTCACGCAGTAGCAAGGCACTCTGCAGAAAGAGCAAGCACAGCCATGCTAACCGACCTTGGAATAATGGCTGTAGAACAATTTGTTTTAGGTCAACGATTGCCTCAGGCCTCTGGGTATATTCGTCAATTTGGTCTTGATTTACCTTTTAATAGAAAACAAGAGTCTGAAGCAGACTATTTAGGAATAATATTTTCAAGCTTAGCAGGTTATAATATTGAAGAGTCTTATAAAGTTTGGGAGCGAATGAAAGAAGAGGCAGGTTCTGGTCCTGCAGAATTTTGGAGCACTCATCCATCACCAGATAATAGAATTAAAAAATTAAAGGAATGGATACCGATTGTATCAAGACAGTATCCTGCTATAAGTGTTTAATGCTAGCAGTTAGTATAAAAAACCTTAGTCACAAAATTAACAATAAACCAATTTTAAATAATGTTAATTTTGAATTAAAAAAAGATTCTATTGCTTGCATTCTTGGACCTTCCGGTAGTGGTAAAACGACATTATTAAAATTAATAGCAGGTTTAGATAAGGTCCAAAATGGTAAAATCTTTATAAATGAACAAGAAGTAAGTTCTCCTAATAAACATCTCGCAACTGAGAAAAGAAAAATTGGGTATCTCTTTCAAGACTACGCGCTCTTTCCTCACTTAACAGTCAAAGAAAATCTTAAATATCCTATTAATTTTAAAAACTCCATTTATACGATTAATGATATTATTGATGTTATTAAATTACCAAATTCTCTTGATAAATATCCACATGAATTAAGTGGTGGAGAGCAACAACGAGTTGCTTTAGCAAGATCTATAATTTCTCATCCAGATTTATTATTATTAGACGAACCATTTTCTAGTCTTGATTTGAATTTAAGAGAAGAAATACGTGATGATACACTTCACTTACTTCAAAAATCTAACGTATCAACAATTATAGTTACGCATGATCCTTTTGAAGCAATGTTTATTTCAAATCAAATAAACATCATGGATGATAATGGTAGTATTATTCAATCTGGCTCTCCAGCAGATTTGTACAATACCCCTAAGAATGAATATGTTACAAGATTTTTTGGAGAAACAAATGTTTTTCATGGTAATGCAGTTGATTCTATAGTTGCTACTCCTGTTGGCAACGTAAGAGTAGATCCTAAGTATAAAAACAAAAATGTTACAGTTCACATAAGACCTCAAGGAATAAAATTAAGTGAACAACCAACACCTGTTAACGGAATAAAGGGCACAGTTATGGCTTCAAAGTTAATGGGCTCATTTAGTTTTATTCATTTATCAGTTTTAAATAATAAAAATGAAGTAGTGCATGTTCATAGTCACATGCCTCCTGAATTTAACCCTAAACAATCTTCTGCTGTAGAAATTGCAGTGGATGAAAAACATACTTTCGTTTTTGAAAGTTAAATACTTTCTTTTCTTTGTGATACTCTTTGCAATGCAGAGTTTAAAAATATAATTGGACCTAATCCAACTACAACAATAATAAGAGCGGCAAAAGAAGATTCTTGTAAAAGTTCATCCGAAGCGTACTGATAGACATAAGTTGCTAAAGTTTCAAAGTTGAAAGGACGCAATAAAAGTGTGATGGGAAGTTCTTTTAATATATCAACAAAGACCAATATTCCTCCAATTAATATATTGGAAAATATTAAGGGCATAATTACAACTTTAACACCTTTATAAAAACCAGCTCCCATAGTCAAAGAAGCATCCATAGCATTTGGATGAATTTTTAAAATTCCTGATCTAATAGATGCATTTCCTACAGCCAAAAATCTAACTATGTAAGCAAATATCAAGACAATAAAACCTCCTGCAACATAACTTAGATGAAGATGAAGGTATTTATTAATCCATCCTAGGAAAATTACCATTCCTACTGCCAATATTGTTCCTGGCAGTGCATATCCACAAGACGCAAGAAAAATTAGGGATTTTTGAAAATTATTTGATTTATATTGAGAGATGATAATTAAAAATATTGAAGCCAGCATAACAAAAAAAGCACCTGTAAGAGCTAAAGTAATACTAAAAAAAGAAGTGTAGAATATTTGTGTGAAATCAATAATGGAAAAACCACTAAAAATAAAATTTAATAATACAGATACTGGAATAACAAATCCTATAACTATAGGTATTATACAAACAAAAAAACAAATTATTTTCTTAACATTTGATGTAGTTTTAGCCTCTATCATATTTTGACCACTACTTTTTTCATGAAATCTTTGATTCCTTCTAGCAAGATATTCTATAGTTATTAAGACAACTACAAATATAAATAAAACAGATGAAATTTGTGAAGCTCCTGACAAACTATTCATACCAAGCCACACGTTAAAAACACCTAAAGTTAATGTCTCAAGCGCAAAATATTCAACAGTACCAAAATCAGATACAGTTTCCATTAACACAAGAGCCAAACCAGCTATGATGCCAGGTCGGGCAAGTGGTAAAGCAACACTAAAAAAACTACTTCTTCCATATATTAAACTTGTTTGAAAAAAAGATATAGGCACTGTTAGAAATGATGCTCTGGTAGTCATATAAATATATGGGTATAAAACAAATGACATTACAAATATTGCTCCTTCCATAGATCGTATTTCAGGAAACCAATATTCTTCTGCGTTTTTTAAATTAAAAAACTCTCTTATAATTTTTTGAACCGGTCCAGCGTACTCTAAAAAATCTGTATATGTGTATGCAATTATATAAGCTGGAACTGCTGCTGGTAATAATAAAGCCCATTCAAAAAAATTCTTTCCAAAAAAATTATACCTAGTAACAACCCATGCGGTAGATATACCTAATAAAGAACTTAGCAAACCAACACCTATCATCAATATAATTGTATTCGAAATATATCTTGGCAATACAGTTGAGAATAAATGTGGCCACAATGAAGTGTCACCTAAAAAAGCAGAATAAAAAATTGCAAATACTGGCGCAATAATAATTAATGCAACCAAGGTAGCAAATAAAGATGAATTATTCCAATTTAACAAAACACTTGATGTTATAGATTACCATCCAACTCTATCAATTATTTTTTGTGCTTCAGGAGCAAGTTCAGCTATTTTTATAATTGGTAATTTATCTTCCCTAAAGTTTCCCCAGGAACTAAGCTCTTTGCTTGGATTTACGATGGGATTAACAGGATACTCAAAATTTATTTCACCATATAATTGTTGAGATTCTTTTGTAGTTAAAAATTCTAACAACAGTATTGCTTCTTTTTTGTTTTTTGAGTGCAGGGCAACACCTCCACCCGATATGTTAATATGTGCGCCACGGTCACCTTCTTTTTGATTTGGAAAAACCAACTTTACTTTTTCAGCCCATTTTCTTTGCTCAGGATCTTCAGAAAATTTTAATTTTCCATAATAATAATTATTAATAATTGCTATATTACATTCACCTTCATATATAGACTTAATTTGAGCTCTATCATTTCCTTGAGGTCTTCGCGCAAAATTATTTACAAGACCTTTTGCCCAAGCTTCCGCATTTGCTTCTCCATATTCTGCTAAAACAGATGCCATGATTCCTCTATTATAAACATGACTTCCAGGCCTTGAACAAATTTGACCTTTCCATTTCGGGTCGGCTAAGTCTTCTAATCTAGTTATTTCACCATCCTTAATTTTTTCTTTATTTACCGCAATAACCCTTGCTCTTTTAGATAGAGCAAACCAATTGTTTTCAGGGCTTCTTAAATGTGATGGAACATTTTCTATTAATTTTTTAGACTCTATAGAGGCCAAAAGATTCAAATCTGAGTAAATATATAATCTGCCTATATCAACAGTTAATATAACATCAGCCGGACTGTTTTCTCCTTCTGATTGTAATCTTTGTGCAAGACCTTTTTTGGAATAGATAACGTTTGTTTTAATTCCAGTTTCATTTGTAAATAATTCTAAAAAAGGATTAATTAAGAAGGGTTGTCTATGTGAATATATATTAATTTCTTTTGCAAAAAGATTTAGTGAAAAACATGTAATAAAGATTATTGATAAAATATTAAAAGTATTTTTTTTCATTAGAATAACTCCTCTTAAAAAGATTAAAATAAAATTTTTTTCGTAACAAATTTAAATTTTTAATAAAATAATTCTTTATTTCAAAAAAAGGATTTAAATAAAGTGTTTTTAAATCATGACTTTCGTCTTTTTGATTTTTTTCAATGCCAAGTTTAAGTGTTTCAAAGTCAACAGAATGATGTAATGAACCAAAAAGCCAATCCCAAATTGCTAGTGCAGCGCCAAAATTTTTATCATGGTGCTCATTAGCTATAGAGTGATGTAGTTGATGTTGAGCTGGGGAAATAAAAATATATTCTACCCACTTCCAATATTGAATGCCTATGTGAGAATGCCGTAGATTTGAACCTAAAACATTAAATATAAATACAAAAATATTTACTCCCAATATTGTAAATAAGCTAACTGTATTTCCAAATAAAAATATAAATGTTGAAATACTAATAGCTTGTGTAACTGAACTTCTTAAAGAAAAAATAATTCCTTCTAACGGATGTGTTCTAAACACTGTCATTGGGGTAAGAACGGTGGCTGAATGATGAACTTTATGCAGTGACCAAAGAATTGGCCAACGGTGCATAAATCTATGTATTAAATACTTACTAAAATCATCAATCGTAAATTGAAAAGTCGTAAATGAAATAACCACAATAATAGGTAAAGTATTTGAAAACATACCAACACTCATCCAATCTATTGAGTGAAAATAAAAGTATAAGGCTGTAGCTATTGTTAAATGTGTTATCAATATTGGTGAAACTATCATCATTATTAATTGATTGATTAAAAAAACTTTATAATCCGATTTTGCTGATTTAGAAAAAAAGATTTTCCAATTAAAAATTTTTTTTAAAGCGACTTTTAAAGTAAATTTTTTACTTAAGATAAACCAACCTAAGGCAATGAATATTGATATAACAATATAAGCAATAAAAACTCTTTTTTTTGGATCAATAAATTGACTACCAATTTTGAAAAAATAGTCTGACAGGATATCCATATAACTTCATAGTGTGGCTTTTAAAAAAGCCACACAAAATTTAATATTAATCATTTTCTGCAGAATCAGAACTGCCCATTGAACTAGCAAGATCTTCCATCGCAGATAGTTGATCATTAGCTCTAGCAGTTACGCCAAATTCATCGATCATAAGTTTTTGAATTTTAAGCATATGTAACTTAAACTCACCCCATTCCTGAGCTTGATCTTTGATGAAATTACCGTTTGAATCAACTCCAACAACTTGTGAAGCATTTAATAAAACTGGTCCAAAGCCCATCATTCTATTCATCTTAACAGCTGCTTCTCCTAGATTTTCTGGTCCACACTGAAGTGCTAAAGCAAAACCTTTAAGCTCACCCCAATGTTTTGCATATTTTCTAAACGCATCAGTTGTATCACCATTTGCTTCAACGATTATTTCAAGCGCTACTATGTCTTTATAAGTTGAACCTGCATACTTAAATACAGACTCAGCAATTACTTTTTGCCAGTTATCTCTGATAACATCTCTTGCAGCTAACATTGCAGTTCTTTCGTCGAAATTAAGATTACGACCATCAGCATCTCTTATAACTTCTCTTCCGTCTATAAATGCTTGGTTAACTGTAGCAAGGTAATTTGTCTTTCCACCTTTATCATAACTTGATGCATAGTAAGCATGAGCATATAGCATCTCAGAATACAAATCTACAACACCATCTCCATTATAATCTGCTGAAGATAAATCTTTCATCTTGGCAACGTTATAGTTTTCTTCAGCTGATAGTGTTAAAGAATGTGCTGGCGCACCCCAATATCCAAAAGCTTCATCCCAACTATGTTCTTTACCAGTATAATAAGATCCTTCTTTGTAAGGTTTATTATTTGGCTTTTCCCCAACTTTCATTTTTTTTCCAAGATAGTTGTTTACAGCTTGGTTGTAAAAAACAGCACCCATTGCAAATTTAGAAATCAATTGTGTGTAATCAAATCCAGTATTTGGATCAAAACCACCTTCAACTTCGCTTGCTTTTTGCATCATATGTTCAATAGTTTCAGGTCCAGTTAGTCCTCCCCAACCAGGAATTGCACCTTTGTACATTTTGCCAGATAAATTACCGCTACCTATTTCTGAAACCATGGTTTGCATAACTGGAAAACCATCTTTAGATTTTGGGGCAATGATCTCTAAACCATCTTCACCATTGTAATAAGCCATCATTTTATCGAGATCACCTGTTTTAACAAGTTTTTTCAAACTATCATGTAGAACTTGTCTTGCCATTTGCCCTGTATATTTTACAGAATTTGTTTTATCACCATCATAACCTTTAAGTGTAATTGGATAAGGTCCATATATCTGATGACCATCAGCCAATAATGATTTTGAAAAACTAATTGCTATTATTATTGAAGTAATAATTGTAAATATTTTTTTCATAAACTCCTCGTAATAAATTTTTAATTGCGGGAGCAGAATAACGGAATTGCTGGTAATGTTTTATTGCTCCCGCGTCCTCTTATTGAGAATCTAAAGACTTTAATATTTATAAAATTTCAAATCTAAATTAAAAAAAAATTCACTAAGTATTTGTACAAAATTTAAATATTTTTAGAATTATTCTAATTAAATATTAGTTAGAAAAATACTTCTTTTGATCTAAATACCATTGAGTCAGCATCAAAGAATAACTTTCTGACAAACAGTAAGTTCTCATTCTTCTATCTTTTTTTGAGAATTTTTTGATGAAATAACCCTTTGCAACAGCATAATTAAGAGTTGAGTAAATTGTTGATCTGCAACCAAGTTTTGATGGTATTTTTTTACATAACAACTCATAAGACATACATTGATTATTGAAGGTTGAAGAAGCAATTTCAAGACTAATTAAACGTGTAAGCGCAGATGAATAAAAGAAGTTATAACAGGGATCTACATCTTTTTTAGAATAAAAATCTTTTTTTACTAAGTCTACAACGTTCTCTAAACCTAACATAAGCAAATTTTTTTTGGGGTGAAAAATTGCGCTGGTACCTGCAACAACCTTTCAACCCCAAGTAGAAACATACAGATCTTTTTTATGAATTTTAATTTAAGAGTACAGTGTATTTTTTATATTAAGGATATATGTTGAAAATTAATCATTATTAAATTTAGAATTATTCTAATTTAAATTAATAAAGACATACCAAACAGAGCACATCCAGCTCCAGCAACTTTTAAAACAATTGATGAAAATTTAGTCTTAATAGCTAGACTTCCTATTCCCACACCAAATAAATGTAACGTAGCTGTTCCAGATGCAAAGCCAAGTGCAAATAAAATTGGGTTTACTGCCCAAGGCATCTCCATGCCGTGCGCTAATCCATGACACATTCCAAAAATACAAATAAAAATCATTATAATATTAGTGGCAATTTTTTTTTCTATCGCAATTGCTATGCCTAATAAAATGACAGAAAAGACTATGCCGTATTCAACAAATATAAAGGCAGATTCTTCTAAATCAAAAAAGAAAACCTCAATAAGCATACCAATGGTACCACCGATAATCATCATTAAAACAAAGGTTGCAGGAATTGTCCAAATTGCTCTTCCTCCTATTTGGGCGCTTACAACACCAACACTAACCATTGCTAAAAAATGATCTATCCCTAATACTGGATGAGAAAGACCATCATAAAAACCTACCATACCTGTAAAAGTATGTGCATGAACACCAGAGGTATAAAAAATTAGAGATAAAGAGAGTAAAATTAAATTCACTTTCATACAAACCCTTTCTGCTTTCTTGAAAATAACTTTTTAATAATGAAATAAATTAGAAATATTATAACTACTATAGCTATATGTGGAATATAAGCACGAATATCAAATTTTTGCCAATGCACTATATCCATAGCAGGCCCAATATATAAGAGGATAGGTGTCCATGTTAAAGTTTGCTCCCACAAATTAGATCCAAAAAATTCAGCTTCTCCTACAGCAAGAGAATAATGCCCTGAATTATTTTCATTAAAAATTTGAATTAAATAAGAACCTGCATTCAAATTAAAACTTCTCTTAAAGCCAGTATCTTCATTAACTTCGGCTCCTATTTCCGGTCCTTTCCAATACCAATCTCTAGCATATGGTTCATACCAAGCTTCCCATTCAAAATTTTGGCCATCTGCAAAAAATTTTAAAATTTTATTATTTTTTTCATTAATCGAATATACAGCAATCGATAACCATAAATGGTCATCATCAACTTTAGGACTTAAAATTCCAGTATAAAATAAAAATTCTTCTTCACTATTAATTAAATAATAGTGTGGTTCTCCGTCAAGCTTACCATAATATGCTTTAGATATTTCTGGATCTATAACTTGATGAGGATTATCAATAGAAGGTGAATAATTTATTAACTTTGGCTGATGAGCAAATAAATTAGAACTAAATAAAAAGAAAATAATTACGATTAATCTCATTAACTGATTATAGTTTAGCTTTTATCATTTTCCAATTAAATAAAAAAGGGGCCACATTTGGCCCCTATCCTTATTAAATATATTTAAAATACTTATAAATTATTTAATTTCTATTAACCGAGCCTTTTTCTCTTCGGGAATTATGCGCTCTAAATCAATATTTAAAAGACCATTCAACAATTCAGCATTCTTTACTTTTATGTCTTCAGATATTGTAAAGGATCTTTCAAACTGTCTGGTTGAAATTCCTTTGTGAATAACACCATTACCTTCTTCATTCACTACTTTTTCTTTTTGTTTGTTGCGAACTGTAAGTGTGTTTTCTTTAAGCTCTAATTCTATATCATCTCTAGAATATCCAGCTAAAGCAACTTCAATCTTATAATCATTCTCATTAACTCTTCGAATGTTATAAGGTGGATAGTTTGAATTATAGCGCTCTGTGGACTCCAACATTCTATCAAATTCTTCGAAGATTGAGTCAAACCCAACTGAAAAAGGTCTAAGCGAATTCCATACGGATAGGTTTCTTGTCATAAAAACTCCTTATTAAGCAAGTTACGTATTGGCACCCACAATGGCATACCAACCATATTAACATGGGAATGTTTAAGAATTATTCAAGAGTAAATTTATTTTTTTCGAATTAATAACAAACCATCAGAGAGGGGGTTCAAGGAAAAGTCCACTCTCTTGTCGTCTCTAATTTTTAGATTTAGGTCGCGTATAGTTTGAGTCTGAGAGTCAGATTTGGAACTATCTGCTACATCACCGTGCCAAAGCATATTATCAATGATAATTATTCCATTTGAAGGAACTAAACTTAAGGCTAGCTCATAATAGTTTGGATAATTATTTTTATCTGCATCAATAAAGATAATATCAAATTGATATTGTCGGTCTATAAAGCTTTGCATCACTTCAGTTCCAGCTCCTATAATCGATTTTATTTTTGATGATTGATCATCTTTATCCCAATATTTTTTGGCAATAGGTAAAAATTCATCTGTCGTATCGACAGTTACTATTTGCCCGTCTTTGGGGAGTCCTCGCGCCATATATAAAGTACTTAATCCTGTAAACCGTCCAATCTCTAAACAAGATTTTGCATTTGAAATCTTTACAATAATTTCTAAAAATTGACCTTGCTCTTTTGCAATTTGCATTCGAGCAACATTTCCGAGTGTCTTTGTCTCACTTACAAGTTCATCAACAAGAGTATCTTTTCTATAGCCAAGTTCTTGTAGATACTTTTTTAAATCTTTATTAATTTCTACTTGTTCACTCATTATGAAATTACTTCATAAATATCTGAATGATTTGAAACCTCTTCATCGCCAATTAAAAAACACTCTTCTATTTTTTTACTAACATTTTCAAAATCCTTATCTGAATGGTAATACAGTGTTAGTAATGGGGTAGAGGCATCAACCTTATCTCCTACACCTAGAACATTGTCATAACCAACATTAAAATTAATTTTATCTGTAACCTGTTTTCTTCCACCACCTAGTTGAATAAGCACCAAACCTAGATCTCTTGTTTTTATTTTTTGGATATATCCCGACTGCTTAACACAAATATCTTTTTTGAAGGCCTTTATTTCTAACTGAGTGTTATATGAAGACAAAATATTTGATGCACCCCCTAACGCTCCTACCATTTTTTCAAATTTTTCAGCTGCCGCACCATTTGATATGACAGTATCTATTTTTTTTAAAGCTTCCTGTTTTGATAAATTATGCGACATCATTAAAATTGAAGCAACTAATTCGTAAGTTATGTTCATGAGTCTAGGTTCCTTCTCTTGATTAATTAAAAAGTTGATACATTCTATAACTTCTAACCTGTGACCTGCTGATTTACCCAATACTTGATTCATATCTGTGAGAATTGCCTCACATTTTAATCCTGCACCCTTTGCAACACGAACAAGAGAATTCGATAAGTCTCTTGCTATTTCTAAAGTGCTATTAAAAGAACCATTCCCAACTTTCACATCTAGAACTAATGTTTTTAATCCTGATGCTATTTTTTTAGATAAAATGGATGAAGTAATAAGGGGCAAAGACTCAACTGTTCCCACAATATCTCTAATCGAGTAAAGTTTTTTATCTGCTGGCGCCAGGTTGTCTGTTTGTCCAATAATCGCGCACCCAACCTCTTTCACAGCTTTCTTAAATGTAGCTAGATCTGGCTGTGTATTATAACCAGGGATTGAGTCAAATTTATCAAGAGTGCCACCTGTATGACCAAGCCCCCTTCCAGAAATCATAGGAACATACAAACCACAAGCTGCTAAAATAGGAGCTAAAATTATACTTGTTTTATCTCCCACACCTCCTGTTGAGTGTTTATCACAAACTAATTCCTCATCTAAAATACTTGACCAATCAATAGTGTCTCCAGAAGCTGTCATAGCTTCAGTTAAATTGACAGTCTCTTCAGGTGTCATTCCATTAGAAAAAATAGCCATACTCATTGCAGCAATTTGAGGATCCGAAAATGAACCATCTTTTAACCCTTTTGCAAAAAGGAAAATTTCTTCTTTTGTAAGAGCTTTTTTATCTCTTTTTTTTCTAATTATTTCCTGAGGAATCATTTAATTCAACTTCGTTGATATAATTTTTTATAAGTTGGAGAATATTTTTTTCAGCAAGACTGGCATTTTCTAAAGTTTCTTGATGACTTAATTTTGTTTTATTCATGCCAGCAGCTAAGTTTGTAATTACACTAATAGCGATAACTGGTAAGCTGCAATGATTAGCAACTATTACTTCTGGAACAGTTGACATACCTACTGCATTACCCCCAATAACTCTTAAAGCATTAATTTCTGCAGGTGTTTCAAAATTGGGACCAGAATACATGCAGTAAATTCCCTCGTAAATTTTTTGATTTAATTTTTTTGCAGTACTAAGAAGTTGATCACGATAAAATTTATGGTAGCCATCGCTCATATCATGAAATCTTGGTCCATATTCTTCATCATTTTTTCCAATGAGCGGATTAAATCCACTCCAATTTATATGATCTGTGATTGCCATTAAACTACCTGCTGGCATAGTTTCATCTAGGCTCCCAGCAGCATTTGTAACAATTAAAAGTTTGCAGCCAATATCTTTTAAAACCCTAATTGGTTTAGCAAGACTTTGAGGTTCGTGTCCCTCATAAATATGAGAGCGACCATACATACAAACTACTTTTCTTTGACCTATCTCTCCTAATACTAATTTTCCCGCATGACCTTTAACAGTAGGTTGAGGAAAATCACGAAGGTCTGTATATGAAATTTCTTTGATAATATTTTGAGGTTCAAAAAAATTTGTTAAACCACTTCCTAATATAACAGCAATATCTGGATTAGTTTTTGTTTGATCTAAAAAAACTTTTGATGAAGTATGCATTATAAATTTTCTGGGCCAAAAGAATCAGGAAGTAATTCTTCAAGTGTTGATGTTTTCAAATGTCCGCTTGTGTTGCACATATGTATTTTTACATCTAATGTTGCAAACTCTCTTAATCGTTGACGACAACCGCCACACGGAGAACATAATAAGTCACCAGAGCCAATAACAACAACTTCTTTTATTTTAGTAAAACCATTGGCAATAAGATTACCAATTGCGCTTGCTTCTGCACATTGTGATTGAGGATACGCAGCATTTTCAACATTACATCCAGCAATTATGGAGTTATCTTCAGTTAAAAAAGCTGCACCTACTTTAAATTTTGAATAAGGCACATGGGCATTATTTCTAACTTCTTTTGCAGCATTAAAAAGTTTTTCAAAATTTTCTGAAATCATATATTCGTTTAACATGAAATTTAAAAAAAAATTATTTATTTCTAAATCTTGAACAAATCTTCTGTTAAATTAGGTAGGTCATCACCCCAAAAAACTTCTCGACGCAAAAACTCGGGATCTTTGTTAAAACAAATAGACATGGCAGAATTGTAAACTGCTCTTGAGTCGATTGTAGAATTTAAATCTCTGCCTTCAAACAACTCTTTCTTTTTAAGGCCTGGCCAATCCGTATACACTTGTGATTTTTTTAATAAACCTCCAGCCATTAGTATTGCACTACCATAACCGTGCTCTGTGCCATAACCCCCATTTTGTTTTATTGTTCTCCCGAATTCTGTTAAGGTTAAAATAAGTGTATTATCAAAAGCACTACCAAGATTTTCGTAAAGAATTTTTACAATTTCATTTACCTCCTCTAGTTCATCAGCATGAGCTCCATCTACCCCTCCCTGTGCTGCATGGGTATCAAAACCATCTAATTCAAAAACAGCTACTCTTGGACCACTTTGGTCTTTTAATTGTTTGGCAGCTTCAAGGGCGAGCTTTTTTCTATCTTCTGAGTCTGTTGCAATTTGCATTGATAATGGTCTTTGCCTTATTGTATCTAATGTTGATTTAATGAGCGCATTATGATCACCTTTAAACTCATCATAAATTCGATCAATCAATTTTGTTTCCACAAAATCAGGAGATGGAAAGAAGTTATTGTTTTGAGGAACTCCTCTTAATAAAAGTGGCATAGGCAAAGATATTGCTAAACCTTTTCCAACAATATCTGATGCTAACAACCCTCTCCCCAACCATCCTGTCTTTTCTTTGTAAGGGATATGGGCACCTGTTTCCATTAGGTTTTGTCCATCAAAATGTGATCTTCCTGTGTAAGGAATATTGGTTGCGTGTACAAATGCCGCTTTATCTTGATTCCAAAGTTGATGAAAAATTTCTAATTTAGGGTGAAGACCAAAATCACTATTTAGTTTTAAAACATCTTCGAGTATCAGTTTTTTTCTTAGTTTTTTTAATCGTTTATCCCCAATAACTGGTATTGCTGTAAGACCATCCATTCCGCCACGAAGCGAAATAATGATTAGGTTTTTTTTCTGCATAGAAGCAAAGCTTATTTTTGGAAAAAATCCTGATAAAAATAATGTTGTTGATCCTCCAATTAAAAAATTTCTTCTGGTACAGTTCATACTTTTAATACTCCTGGTAAATTACATATAATTCCATATTGTCGTCCTAAATCTTTGTCTGTAGTGCCAAACCTAAACTGATGGATAAGTGAAGCCATATTTTCATGATCTTCAAAATTATTTTTTAAACACCGTAATATAAACCCATGTGATCTATTTTGTGGTTTTAATAAATATGGAAGTTCAACAGAAGCAAACCAAAAACGTCTCAGTAACAATTCTGGCGATACCCAATCTACCTCAAAATCACTCCAGCCGTTTGGCTGTTTAGCTCTATAAGGTGAGTTACCTATTTCGCGGAGAATCCAAGATAATTGTCCCTGTCTACCTGTAGGTTTTGATTTAAATGCATAGTTCATTTTTTCAGCTGAAAGAGGGGTGTTTAGATCGAACATTCTGGATAATTGCATTAACCAGATTTCTGGTGGATGAAATTTATGCGAAGTGTCGTTGTATTTAAAAGCTTGTGTAACAACAGCTTTATGGATTTCGATTAGATTACCATTAGATTTATTCCATGCCTCAATTACTGGGTTTATCATTTCTTCTGTTGGCTCATCAGAAATAAAGTGTCTACATAATTTAGTTGAAACAAATTTTATACACATCGGGTGTGTTGCTAAATCATGAATTACTTTCGCAAGTTCCCTTTTTGCATCATTTTTATACTTTTTGCCTAAAACTATCTTCTCTCCTTTTTGATGTTTTTCTTGATCAAACCAAACATCTCCTGTTTCTAGAGTTTTTCTACTCCATTTGTGACTCCAGCCTGTCATAATATATGCTAATTGTATGACATCCTCTTGTGTATATCCCGCCCTAGGAGATACAGTATGAAGTTCTAATAATTCCCTTGCATGATTTTCGTTAATAGTGTCCCGTGACTCAACTCCTCTTTTTGAGTTAGGTCCAACAGACTCTGAGTTATCAAGATGATGAATCATGCACCAAGAAGTGGTTACAGCCTGAACCATATCTTCAAAAGTTTTTAACATGTTGGGCCTTATAACTTCACGTTGGTAAGGACCGGTACTAAACTCTGCTAAAAAATCTTTTTCACTTATAGCAAAATGATTTCCCCAAAAAAGCCAGAAGCGCTCAAACACAGGTTGAGTTCCATACTTTGTTTGATAATGACGGATAGCATGCTCGTTTAATTCAAAATATCTTTCACCAGTTTCAATTCTTAGCTGATCTTTTGCTTTTCTGTATGCATTTTTATCATTTTTAAATTTTTTTCTTAATACTTCTCTGTCCCCGTATACCCATTCCCCATATTTTTTTCGTAATTCTTTTTCTGTTGGGATAGAGCCCTTCCATAAAAAATCAGGAACTGTGTTTAATTGGTTTAATGCCCAACTGAGAGGCTCTTGAGGAAGCTCATCTTGTGGCGATAATCCAAATGCAATTCTTCTATAAAAATTTAATGACATAGATCAACAAACTAGTTTACATATATTTTGTAATTATAAAATAGTAATATTGATGAATAAAGTATCACTAAAAATTTGTGGAATAACGAATACCTTGTCGGTTAAAACTGCTCATAAAAATAAAATAAAATCCCTTGGTTTTGCTAGCAATAATTTAAATGGGCCCAATACTGCATCAGATAAAAAAATTCAGTCACTAATTAAAGAGTGTAAAAGTTACAAAATTGAATCAGTTTTACTTAGTCGTTACGTTTCACTTGATAAATTAATTCAACAAATCGATTTTACTAAACCAAAAACTATTTCATGCTCTTACCATTTTAGTAAATATGAATTACAAACGTTACGCAAAACCTTTAAAAAGCTCAGGATTGGAATATCAATTAATCCGGAGAATTTTGATTTACGATATATTAAAAATATCAAACACTTAATAAATGTTATTTATTTTGATATGAACGTATACAAAAAAAGAAGCATAAAAACATATTCACTCAATAAGTGCATTAAACAAATTAAATCTATTAAAAACTTATCTATTCCTGTTTTTATAGGTGGAGGTATCAATGGGATTAAAGCAAAGCAAATAATTAATTTAGTGAAACCTGATGGTATCGATGTTTCACGCAGTCTCAAAAATACAAAAAATATTATCTCTTCAAAGAAACTAAAAAATTTTTTGAAAGAGATTGCTGTAGCATAATTTTTTAATCACATAATGATCTTTTAAACCCTTTAGTAAATCTTTTATTGTTAATTGAGTTTCTGGATCTCTAAAAAATGGATCTAAATCAATGAGCGGAAGTAAAACAAAATCTCTTTCTTTTGCTCGAGGGTGCGGGATAAATAAATTTTTATTTCTAAACTTTTTTTTACCCCAAAAAATTATATCTAAATCAATCTTTCTTGGTCCATTAACTATTCTTTTATTTTTTTGTAATTTTTTTTCAATAAGTTGAATATTTTTCATTAATTGTACTGGCATCATTTTTGATTGAAGCTCAAGCACACTGTTATAAAAATAGTTTTGATGTAAGTAACCATATGGTTTTGATTTATAAATATTGCCTATTTTAGAAATATCGCCTAATTTATTTAGTTCACTAATTGCAGCAGAAAAATTATTTTTATAATTTCCAACATTAGTTCCAAGGGCTATGTAATATTTAGTTGGATACACTTACTGACTCTGCACCGTATCTTTTTGCAACTTCTGTTTTATTGACCTTAATTGTAACTTTTTTTAATTTAAATCTTTTTTCTAACATATGAGAGGAAGAGATAATTAATCTCTCTAGGGTATGGTGTTTTGATTGAGTAATATATTGCTTTAACGATTTAGTGATACCAGAATAGTCTTTAAGATTTGACATTGACTCTAAATCTTTGCCTTTAGGCACAGCATAACTAAAATTTAATGTAACTTTAAGTAATTGTTTGTTTTGTCTTTCCTGCGGAGTAATTCCTATATTAGCAAAAACTTTTAGATTTTTTATTTCTACATTAAACATAAATTTTTATACACTTTGAGTGCTTGGTAGGTTTCTTTTACATCGTGGACTCTAAACATTTTTACTCCTTTTTTATAGCAGTAAAGAGCAGATGCTAATGACCCTCCAAGACGGTTGCTGACATCGCATTTATCTATTCCATTTATCCAGCTTTTTCGTGATGAGCCCAATAAGATGCCACAATTATTAATTTTGAACTTTTCAATATTCTGCATAATTTCCAAATTTTGTGCCAGATTTTTACCAAACCCAATTCCAGGATCGAACCAAATTTTAGATTGAGGTATTTTGTATTTATCTATTTTTTTTAATGTTAATTGAAAAATCTTTCTAATATCATTAACAACATTTTTATAAGAATTAACCTTTGATTGCATGATTTTAGGTGGAGCGGGTGTATGCATTAATACCAACCCATTCCCGTATTTTTTAGTTAGTTGAAAAAGATCATCAGACCCTCCAAAAATGTCATTGATAATATGTGCGCCATTTTCTAAAGCAAATTCTTGGGTTTCAATTTTTGAAGAATCAATGGAGATGATAAATTGGTCTTTTGGTAATTTTTTTAGAATAGGTGAGAGTTTTTTTATTTCATCTTTGTAAGTTATTGGGTCACTGCCGGGTCTGGTACTCTCTGCACCAATGTCAATTATTTGGGCACCATCATTTAGCATTTGCGTAATGGATTTTAAAGCATCAGATGTTTTGTAATTTTTTCCACCATCACTAAATGAGTCTTTTGTAACATTACAGATCCCCATTATTGTTGGGGGCAGAATAGAAAATTCAGAATTATTTAATTTCATTATTTTAATTGCTCTTTGTAAATCGCCAACAACCTATTAAACATTTTTGAAGAAGAGCTAAACCATTTTATTGAAGGAATAGATGATACATTGATAACACCCTTTCCTGAACCAACTAAAATTATTTCATCTGCACTTTCTAAGTCTGCAAATTTAATGAATTTATAGCTATAATCTTTACCTATTTTAGAAAGAAGAAATTCTAGAGTTATTCCTCGATACAAATTACCTTTAGGTAGAATAATGTTGTTGTTTTTTATTACTATTAAGTTTGTTGTGGAGCCTTCAAGTAAATTTTTATTATGGAAAAATATTATCTCCTCTTTTTGCATATCGATTCCTTTTTGCAGGGATAGTATTTTTTTATATTGTAAATTTTTAATTAAAGGATTTGATCTTTGATAGTTTACTAACGTACATTGAAAATTTTTTTTTGGACGCAGTCGTGGTCGAAGAGATAGCGATAGGATATTTTTTTTAATTGCCACTCTTAATAGATGATCATATTTTTTTATTCTTAAGTTATGTGGCATCAAATTAAAAAGCTCATTAGGAGTTAATGAAAAAGGGATATTCAATTTTTTTAAACTCCTGTTAAGTTTAGAGATATGTTCGTTTAATAAAATATATTTTGGCTCCTTTCCAAATAATCGAATAGTAGTGAAAACACCTGTTGAGCCCCATAAGTGAGCATAGGTGGTTTTTTTTAAATTACTTAGATTGTAAGATTTTTTGAATAAGAAATTTGCCATCAACTGTCAAAAAAGAGTCAGGGTGAAATTGAAATCCATAAACATTATTAATAGTATCTTCTATCGCCATAGCAACATTAGTTTCAACACATCGCATTGTTATTTTAAGATTTTGATGAGAAAAAGGCTCTTTTAGCTTTAAGGAATGGTAGCGACCTCCTAATAGAATTTTATTAGGTTTGAATAATGAGCTTCCATTTAACACTTTAATTCTTGATTGATATCCATGATATATTTTTTTTTGGGGGATTATTTGCCCTTTTTCACCATACAAAATTTGTTGAAACCCTAAACATATACCAACTATTTTTTTTAAACCCTTATATTGATGATATATTTTTTGCGTTTCTGGGTAGTTAGAAGGATCACCAGGTCCAGGAGAGAAAACTATAATCTTGCAGGTATCTAATTTTTTTTTATCAATATTAAAATAATTTGACACATACGTTGGGGCAAAGTTATCAAGCAAATGCACCAAGTTGTAAGTAAACGAGTCCTCGTGATCAATGACGTAAATCATATTTTAAATAAATCTAAAAGTGATTTTGCTTTGATATAATTTTCTTTGTATTCTTTTTTTGCTTTACTATCAATTACGACACCGCTTGCAGCTGAAATTTCTGTGCGTTTTTTAAAATTCAAAAGAGCGCGGATAATAATATTAAAGCGCATATCGCCGTTCGCGTTAATATAACCAAAGCTACCGGTATAAATATTTCGATTTAGTCTTTCCCGACTATTTAAAAGTTTTAGCGTATTAATTTTTGGACAACCAATGACTGATCCGGCAGGCATCATTGCTGAGATTATATCATGATTGCTAGTCTTCTCTTTAAGTGTTCCTTTTATCTCCGTTACATAATGATAAAGGTCTCTATATTTTTCAACGCTTTTTAATTTTGAAATTTTAACACTGCCAGATTTGCATATACGAGATAAGTCATTTCTCTCCATATCGACAATCATATTGTGCTCCTTACTTTCTTTTTCATTTTTTTTAAAATAACTCATTGCATATTTAGTTGTCATTTTTTTAGTACGGTTTAGAGTTCCCGCAATAGGTTTTGTAATAATTGTATTTTTCTTTTTTGTAATAAGTGTCTCTGGGGAACAACTAATAATACTGTAATCTTTATCACGCATTAGAAAACTCTCGGGTGACTCATTAATGCTCATCAGTTTCCAGAAAAAATTAACGGCATCAATATGGGATTTATTTGAATAGGTTTGACAAATCTTAATTTGATACGTTTCTCCCAATTTAATTTTTTTAGAAAAATACTCAAAGAGATTTGAATATTGTGATTCATTTAAATTTAAATTAAATTTTTTTTCATGAAAATGGTAATCTTTTTTTTGTGGAGGTATTTTTTTTCTAAAGTTTTTTAATAAACTTTTGATAGTGATGTTTTTTCTTATTTTTATCAAGGTCTGAGGTTTGTAAACTAAACCAGGATAGAAATTTGAGGTTTGTTGTTTGGGTAACTTAATATCAATATTCTTGCATAAAAGTTTATAACCAAAAAAACCAACATAGCAGTTAAGTTCTTTGATTTTTGAATTTAATTTATTACACTTTATGTTCAAAAAACTTTTAAAATTCTTTGAGTTAAGGACAATTCTTTCATTAAAATCTGTATAAACATCAAATCCACCAATAGTTTTATAAATTATTAGTGGTTTATTGGATTGAAAAATCTTATTGAGGTATTCTTTATTGTTCAGCACAGAAATCTATTATAATTAGGTAAAAAATATGAAAAATACTTTTATTCAAAAAATTGTTTTTTTGCTTGTATTATTTTACTCCAGCGTGGTTTTATCGCATGGAACTGTTATTATCACAAATGTAGAGCATGATGATGGTTATATAGATGTTAAAATTTATGACTCAAAAGATAGTTTTTTGAAAGAAGATGAGGCAATTGAGGCAGTTAGAAAAAAAGTTAAGAAGGGCCGGGTTGAAGTTCCACTATCAAAAATTCATGAGGGCGAAATAGCAATTGTTGTGTATCATGATGAAGACGGTAATGGTGAATTAAAAACAGGTATGTTTTGGAGGCCCAAAGAAGGCTTTGCGTTCAGTAATAATTATTCACCAAAAGGACCTCCGAAATTTAAGAAAGCAGCAATCATGTTAGAGCACGGTGTGCCAGTAGAGATCGAGTTAAACTATTAACAATAATTAAAAAATTTATGGTCCTAAAGATTCACAACACATTATCAGGAACAAAAGAAACCTTTGAACCTGTCGACAACAATCATGTTAGAATTTATGCATGTGGTCCAACAGTCTATAATTTTGCGCATATTGGAAATGCAAGAATGGCCGTTGTGAATGATCTCTTAGTGAATGTTTTAAGAACGCAGTTCGAGAAAGTAACCTATGTATCAAACATAACAGATATTGATGATAAAATTATAGACGCCGCCCATGAGCTAAACGAGCCAATAAAAAACTTAACAACAAAATATACCAAAATTTATAACGAAGATATGGGTTATTTAAATGTTAAGCTTCCCGATATACAACCACATGCTACTGATCATATCAGTGAGATGATAGATCTGATAAAAAAACTAATTGAAAATAATTGCGCTTACGAAAAAGATGGGCATGTTCTTTTTCATGTGCCAAGCTTTTCAAAGTATGGTGTTTTATCAAAAAGAAATCGTGATGAACAAATTGCAGGAAGTAGAGTAGAGGTGGCGCCTTTCAAAAAAGATCCTGCAGATTTTATTTTGTGGAAACCATCACCAGATCCATTGCCAGGTTGGGAGTCTCCTTGGGGTTTTGGTCGTCCGGGCTGGCATCTTGAGTGTTCTGCAATGTCTGAAAAGACATTAGGGTTACCATTTGATATTCATAGTGGAGGAATGGATTTGGTTTTTCCACATCACGAAAATGAAATTGCTCAGACTTGCTCGTTAGATGATACTCATGAACCAAAGAGTTTTGCAAAGTTTTGGTTTCATAATGGGTTTGTAAATGTTGAGGGTGAAAAAATGTCCAAATCTATTGGAAATATTAAATTAGTTCATGACCTTAAAAAACAATACAAAGGAGAGGTGTTAAGATTAACCCTGCTATCCGCTCATTATAGACAACCTTTAAATTGGACAAAGGAAATTATAGATCAAAACAGCAAAATGCTTGATCGTTTTTATCGGTCATTAAAAGAACTACAAGATGTAGAAATTTCTTCTGAAGTTGTATCAGAAGATATTATGGAAAGTTTATTGGATGACCTTAACACCCCCAAAGTTTTAGCTAAACTTAACACATTATCGAACACTTTATCGTCAGCTGATAGTGATGAAAAAAGAAATATTAAAAATAATCTAATAGCTACAGGAAAAATTCTTGGTGTAATGCAAGAAGATCCAAGTATATGGCTAGGCTACAACCAGACAGCCAATCCTGAAAAAGAAGAGATAGAAGGGTTGATAAATCAACGCAATGAAGCTAGACGCAGTAAAGATTTTAAATTAGCTGATCAAATAAGGGATAAACTTAAATCTAAGGGTATAGAAATAGAAGATACAAAAAACGGAACTATTTGGCGAAAAGACTCATGAGCAACAACATTATAATTACCTTTCCTGATGGAAACACAAAATCAGTAGAAAAAGGAATTTCAGGATATGAACTAGCAAGTCAAATTTCTAAATCACTTGCTAAAGAATCAGTTGCTATAAAAATAGATGGTAAGATTTGTGATCTATCTCTTCCACTTAATAATGACTGTAAAGTAGTAATCATTAAAAAAGAAAACGATGAAGCTCTTGATATAATAAGACATGACTGTGCACATGTTATGGCAGAAGCTGTGCAATCTTTATATCCAGGAACACAAGTTACAATCGGTCCTTCAATTGAAAATGGGTTTTATTATGATTTTGCTCGAAAGGAACCTTTTACAATTGCAGACTTACCAAAAATAGAAAAGAAAATGCATGAAATCATCAATAAGGGTGAGCAATTTACAAGGGAAGTCTGGACAAAAGATGAAGCTATAAAATTTTTTAAAGATAAAGGCGAAGAATATAAAGTTGAACTCATTGAAGATTTAAATGCCGATGAGGAAATAACTATTTATAAACAAGGGGAATGGTTAGATCTTTGCCGTGGTCCTCATATGTTGAGCACAAAACAAATTGGTAAAGGCTTTAAGTTAATGAAAGTTGCTGGAGCATATTGGAGAGGTGACTCAAATAATGCAATGCTAACACGCATATATGGAACAGCATGGAGAAATGAGAAAGATTTAGAAAGTCATTTATTACAAATTGAAGAAGCGGAAAAAAGAGATCATCGTAAACTTGGAAAAGAAATGGATTTATTTCATTTTCAAGAAGAAGCTCCCGGTGCAGTTTTTTGGCATCCAAAAGGCTGGCGCTTATTTCAATCCTTAATAAGTTATATGAGAAAAAGACAAGATAAAGCAGGTTATGTGGAAACAAACACACCTGACATGATGGATAAATCTCTTTGGGAAACATCTGGTCACTGGGATAAGTTTAGTGAGATGATGTTTAGAACGGAGGCCAAAGATGAAAAAATATATGCTATCAAACCAATGAACTGCCCAGGGGCTGTAGAAATATTCAAACAAGGTTTAAAAAGTTATCGCGATCTTCCTTTTCTTTTATCTGAGTTTGGGAAAGTGCACCGTTATGAGCCGTCAGGTGCGTTACACGGCTTAATGCGAGTAAGAGCCTTTACGCAAGATGATGCCCATATCTTTTGCACAGAAGATCAAATAACCCAAGAGAGCAAAACAGTTTGTGACTTAATTCTTAGTATCTATAAAGATTTTGGTTTTGATAACGTTAGAATTAAATTTTCTGATCGACCTGAAAAGCGGGTAGGAGATGATGCGGTATGGGATAAGGCAGAAGCAGCATTGAAGCAAGCTATGGAAGCGACTGGGCTTGAGTACACGCTTAATCCCGGAGAAGGTGCCTTTTATGGCCCTAAACTAGAATTTGTTTTGCGTGACGCTATTGGGCGAGATTGGCAGTGCGGTACTCTTCAAGTTGACTTAAATTTACCTGGAAGGTTAGGTGCAACATACATCGCTGAAGATGGTCAGAAAAAGACGCCGGTGATGCTTCATAGAGCTCTTTTTGGCTCTTTAGAGAGATTTACTGGTATTTTAATTGAGCATTATGCAGGACATTTGCCGTTTTGGTTATCACCATTACAAATCGTAGTTGCTACAATAACATCTGATTCAGATAACTATGCTTTTGAAGTTAAAGATCAACTAACTAAAAATGGTTTAGTGGTAGAGACTGACATACGAAACGAAAAAATAGGTTATAAAATTCGTGAACATAGTAATGCTAAGGTACCTGTAATTCTTGCGGTTGGAAAAAAAGAAGCTGATGAGCAAACTGTTTCTGTGCGAAGGCTTGGTAGCCAACAAACATCAACAATTAAGCTAGATGAATTGATAAAGGGTCTTAAAAAAGAATCTCTTTCTCCAATAAACTAATATGACAAATATTAAAGTAGGACAGTTTCCCTCAACACGTTTAAGAAGACTTCGCATGAAAGATTTTTCAAGAAGAATGATCAGTGAAAATACTTTATCAGTAAATGATCTAATATGGCCCATCTTTGTTTGTGAAGGAAATAACATTGCTGATGAAATAAAATCAATGCCTGGTGTTTTTAGATATTCAATTGATAATATCTTAAAAGAATTAGAAAATGTTGTTAACCTAAAAATACCTGCAGTTGCCTTATTTCCTCAAATTGATCATGCACTAAAAGATGAAAATGGATCACAATCAATTGATGAAAATAATTTAATTTGCAGAACTATAAAAGCTATTAAACAAAATTTTCCAGATCTTGGGGTGATATGTGATGTTGCACTTGATCCGTATACAAATCATGGACATGATGGAGTTATTATTGATGACATTATCCATAATGATGCAACGTTAGATATACTGGAGAAGCAAGCACTTGTTCAAGCAATAGCTGGTTGTGATATTATTGCTCCATCAGATATGATGGATGGAAGGATTGGAAGAATAAGAAATATTTTAGATCAACACAAACATGAAAACACTTTGATCCTCTCATATGCAGCAAAATATGCATCCAAGTTTTATGGTCCTTTTAGAGATGCTATTAGCTCATCTGGAAATTTAAAAGGGGGGAGTAAATCGTCCTACCAGATGGATGTTGCAAATAGTAACGAAGCATTAAGAGAGGTTGCGATGGATATTAATGAGGGTGCTGATATGGTTATGATTAAACCAGGCATGCCTTATCTTGACATCATTCAGCGTATTAAATCAGAATTTCAAATACCAACATTTGCCTATCAGGTATCAGGAGAATATTCGATGATTAAAGGAGCTGTTAATAATGGTTGGCTCGACTCTAAAGTTGTTAAGGAATCTCTTTTATCATTTAAAAGAGCTGGCGCAGATGGTATTTTAACCTATTTTGCTAGAGAAATTGCAGAGGAATTACAAAATGACTAAAATAAAGTTTGAAGAAAGAAAAACGATCGAACAAGTTGAGGAATCAACTGAGTTAGCCCCTAAGTTTGATAAAGAGGGCTTAATACCAGTGGTAACTACTGATTTTAGTTCTGGAGAGGTTTTGATGCAGGGGTACATGAATGAAGAAGCACTTAAAAAAACAATCCATTTAGGTGAGGCTGTCTATTATTCTCGAAGTAGACAAACATTGTGGCACAAAGGTAAGACTAGTGGCCTTGTGCAAACAGTTAAAGAAATAAGAATTGATGACGATCAAGATTGTGTATGGTTAAGAGTTGATGTTCAAGGAGGGGCTAGTTGCCATGTAGGGTATAGATCTTGTTTTTACAGAAGTGTTCCTTTTGGAAAAAATAGCTCTAAAACAATTTTAAAGTTTGAAGAAAAAGAAAAGGTTTTTGATCCAAAAAAAGTCTATGGTGACGCTCCTAATCCAACAAAACTATAATCTTATTTACAATTAAATATAAAGGCATAAAGCAATACTATATTTATGACATCTACTTTAAAATTTATTGAAACAAGTAAACTACCAACTGATGTTGGAGAATTTACAGTTCATGCTTTTACAGATGAAAAGGATTCTAAGGATCATCTAGCGATAGGTATGGGCGACTTACTAACCAATGAACCTGTTTTATGTAGAATTCATTCACAGTGTATAACAGGTGAATCGTTTTTTAGTATGCGTTGTGATTGTCGATTTCAATTAACAGAGTCATTAAATCAAATTGCAGCAAAAGGTCGTGGTGTTGTCTTTTATCTTCAACAAGAAGGAAGGGGGATTGGTCTATCAAATAAGATTAGAGCATATAATCTTCAAGACAAAGGGTTAGATACGGTAGAAGCAAACCATCAATTGGGATTTAGAGAAGATGAAAGAGGATATGAAATTGTATCCGATATGGTGAATTTTCTTGGAATAAAAGAAGTTGATTTAATGACTAATAATCCAAAAAAATTAAAAGCACTTGAAGCAATAGGTGTAAAAATTAATCAACGTGTTCCACTTTCATCAAACACAAATAAGTATAACGAGAAATATATTTCAACAAAAATAAAAAAACTTGGTCATTTAATTTAAGTTCTTTTAATGACTAACCCTGAAGATTTAATAAAAAAACTAAACATGATATCTCACCCAGAAGGAGGATATTTTTCAGAATCATTTCGCGATGAAAATAATAATGTGAGTTTAATTTATTACTTGCTTAAAAAAAACGAGTGGTCTCATTGGCACCGCTTAACTAAAAATGAAACTCTTCATTTTTATAAAGGCGATCCTCTGATAATTTATATTTCTAAAGATGGTATTGATTACTCTTCGGCAATCATAGGCGAAGATGATAATTTTCATTATACAGTTGGTTCTCAAAACTGGTTTGCTATGAAGTCAAGCGGGACGTATAGCTTAATTGGATGCACTGTTGCACCGGGATTTGATTACCAAGATTTCGAGTTAGCACCAGCTGATTGGAAACCCACAAATTTTAATATTTTCTAAGGGTAAGTGCGTCCAATTTTTCTTTGCTTTCATTAGATTTATTTATATATCTATACTAGTTCAAAAAAGGAGAAACATACAATGGATGCCGAAAGCAAATGCCCAGTAATGCACGGTGCAAATACAAAAAACAAAGGTGAGGGAACAACAAATAGAGATTGGTGGCCTAACCAATTAGATATAAGCATTCTTCATCAACATGATGAAAAATCTAATCCCATGGGAAAAGATTTTGATTACCGTGAACATTTTAAAAATATTGATTATGATGGATTAAAAAAAGACCTTAATGATTTAATGACTGACTCCCAAGATTGGTGGCCAGCGGATTATGGACATTACGGACCTTTCTTTATTAGAATGACTTGGCATGCCGCTGGAACATACAGAACAGCAGATGGCCGAGGTGGTGGTGGCACTGGTGCACAAAGATTTGCTCCTTTAAATAGTTGGCCTGATAACGGAAACTTAGATAAAGCAAGAAGATTGTTATGGCCAATAAAACAAAAATATGGAAATCACATTAGCTGGGCTGATTTACTTATTTTAGCTGGTAACGTTGCAATCGAATCAATGGGTGGAAAAACATTTGGTTTCAGTGGGGGTCGACCTGATATTTGGGCACCGGAAGAAGATATTTACTGGGGTCTTGAAACAGAATGGTTAACAAATAAAAGATATTCTGGAGATCGTGTTTTAGAAAATCCTTTGGCCGCAGTTCAGATGGGATTAATATATGTAAATCCTGAGGGACCTGATGGAAACCCTGATCCACTAGCAAGCGCAAGAGACATTCGAGAAACTTTTGGTCGTATGGCAATGAATGATGAAGAAACAGTTGCATTGACGGCAGGAGGTCATACTTTTGGTAAAGCACATGGTGCAGGTGATGCTGGCCTAGTTGGACCGGAGCCAGAAGGTGCACCAATGGAAGAAATGGGTTTTGGATGGATAAGTAAACATGCTTCAGGAAAAGGAAGTGATGCCATAACCTCTGGTATTGAAGGAGCTTGGACGACTAATCCTACTAAATGGGATAATGGTTATTTTGATTTACTCCTTGGTTACGATTGGAAGCTCACAAAGAGTCCTGCTGGTGCAAATATTTGGCATGCAGTAGATCAAAAAGAAGAGCATATGGCGCCAGACGCAGAAGATGCATCAAAAAAAGTACCAACAATGATGACAACTGCAGATATGGCGATGCGAGAAGATCCTGAATATAGAAAAATATCTGAGCGTTTTCATAAAAATCCTGAGCAGTTTCAAGATGCCTTTGCACGCGCTTGGTTTAAGCTACTGCACCGTGATATGGGACCTAAGACACGTTATATGGGACCTGAGTCACCAGCAGAAGATTTAATCTGGCAAGATCCAATTCCAACAGGAAACTCTGATTATGATGTCAATGCTGTTAAAAGTAAAATTGAGAATAGCGGTTTATCTATTCAACAGATGGTGGAAACAGCTTGGGCAAGTGCCTCTACATATCGACACACTGATATGCGCGGCGGTGCAAATGGTGCGCGCATTAGATTAGAACCACAACGAAATTGGGAAGTAAATAAACCAGATCAGCTGAATAAAGTTCTTGGTATCTTAGAGGGGATAGCCTCTGATACTGGAGCAAGTGTTGCTGATGTAATCGTTCTTGCTGGTAATGTTGGTGTAGAAAAAGCTTCTGGCAAATCTGTTCCTTTTACTCCTGGACGAGGGGATGCAACACAAGAGCATACAGATGTTGATTCTTTTGCTGTGTTAGAGCCTGAAGCTGATGGATTTAGAAACTATCTAAAGAAAAATTTCACGGTAACGCCCGAAGAATTTTTATTAGATAGAGCACATCTTCTTGGCCTAACAGCTCCTGAAATGACAGTCCTCGTTGGAGGAATGCGAGCTCTTGGAATTAGTTCGGATGATAGAGGTGTTTTCTCTAATGCAGGAAAACTTGATAATAGTTTCTTTACTACTCTTCTTGATATGTCTGTAAAGTGGGAAGCTACAGGAAGTAATTCGTACCAAGCTTCTGATCGTAAATCAGGCGAGAAAGTTAGAAGAGCATCAAGAGCAGATCTGGTGTTTGGGTCAAACTCTCAGTTGAGAGCTTTAACTGAAGTTTACGCGCAATCAGATAATCATGATAAGTTTATCAATGACTTCATCAGCGCATGGAACAAAGTCATGAATGCTGATCGTTTTGATCTAAGCTAATCAAAATAATTATCTCTCTTTAATGTATGGTTGACCAATTGCATTTGGTGCAATTGCTTTTCCAACAAAACCGGCAAGTAGGACAACTGTTAAGACATAAGGAACAGCCTGAATTAATTGTACCGGGATAGTTCCAATAGTTGGAAGCTCAACACCTTGTAATCTTATTTGAAGAGCATCAGTAAATCCAAAAAGTAAACATGCCACTAGAGCTGTCTTTGGATGCCATTTTCCAAAAATCATTGCAGCCAAAGCTAAATAGCCTCTTCCCGCAGACATTTCACGAAAGAAATTTGCATTAACTGCTGTTGACAAGTGCGCTCCTGCAAAGGCGATTAAAACTCCATTGATTGCAAGTGCTTTATATCGCATTGCAAAGACATTTATTCCTGCTGTATCAACAGCGCTTGGATTTTCTCCAACCGCTCTTACACGTAATCCAAAACTAGTTTTAAAAACTACCCAATAAACAATTGGAACTGATATATAAGCCAGATAGACAAAAATATAATGGCCGCTTAATATATCACTATAAATTAAACCAATAATTGGGACGTCTCTTAATGCATCAGCAAATGGTAAAGTAATTTCTAAAAATCGTTGATCATCCGTAAGTGTTGGTGTCAGACCTGCTTGACCAAACCACGCTGCAGCCAAAGCAGTTGTTAAGCCGATTATTAAAATATTTATAGCAACACACGATACAACTTGATCACCTTTATGCGTTACTGATGCAAAACCATGTAACATTGATAAACTTACACAGGCAACAATAGCCATCAAGAGCCCGACCCACGGATTACCAAAGAAATAAGAACCAACAGCGGCTACAAAAGCAGCCATCAACATTTTTCCTTCTAAACTAAAATCTATAACTCCAGATCGCTCTGCAAATATACCTGCCATCGCAGCAAAAATTAATGGTGTTGAAATTCTCAACGTAGAATTTGTTAAAGATGCAATATCTGCTAAAAATTCCATTATGCTTCTACACGCCTATTAAGCCTGTTTACAAAAAAACTTTCAATTTGAGGTCTAAATAAATTCTCTAAAGCACCGCTGAATAGAATAATGACACCTTGAACCGCAACAAACATATAACGTGTGATATTTGGCATATCAAAAGTTACTTCCGATCCTCCTTGATATAAAATTCCAAATAAGAACGCTGCGGGGAATATTCCAATTGGATGATTTCTTCCCATCAGCGCCACAGCAATTCCCGTGAAACCATATCCTGCTGGGAATCCTGAAACTATTTTATGATGAACGCCTAAAATTTCATTAATGCTTAATAATCCAGCCAAGCCTCCTGAAATCAACATCGCAATAATAATATTTTTGTATGGAGATATACCTGCATAAATAGCGGCTTGGGTATTGTGTCCTACAGCTCTCATTTCATATCCCCATTTAGTTTTCCAAACTAGGAACCAAACAAAAAAGGAAGCAGCAATTGCTAAAAGAAAAGACAAGTTCAATGGCGAGTATCTTATTTTCATACCAAACAAAGCAGCTAGATCTTTAAATGTTGGGAGCCAAATGTTTTCAGGTAACGCTACTGTATGAGGGCCCATTTGATCCATGTCACGAATGATATCAACTAATAAATAAACCATTAATGAGGATGCTATGAAGTTAAACATGATTGTTGTAATGACAATATGACTGCCTCTTTTTGCCTGTAAGTATGCGGGAATAAATGCCCAAGCAGCTCCAAAAACGAAGGCTCCAGCAATTGCAAGAAGCCAAACAACTGAAACAGGAAGAAAACTAAAGTTTATTGCAACGAGAAAAACGCCTAAACCTCCGATGTAGGCTTGACCTTCTCCACCAATATTAAAAAGACGACAATGAAATGCAACTGCAAAAGCTAGTCCGGTAAAAACAAAGTTAGTTGTATAATAAAGTGTATAAGCAAATCCTTCTATATAACCAAAAGATCCATAAATAATAAGCTTAATGGCTTGAAGTGGATTTTCACCTGCAATAAATATAAATAAAGCAGAAACAATCAGCGCTAATGTTAAATTTACTAATGGAACTATAAGGTTTGAAACCCACCAAGGCACTTTAGATTTATCTACTACAACACTCATTAAGCTACTCCAGCCATCAACAAACCTAGCTCACGATCTGTAACATCTTTATTGACTCTTTCTCCAACAATATTACCATCAAACATGACGACTATTCTATCTGATAAAGATAGTACTTCCTCTAATTCTACTGATACCAGTAATATAGCTGCACCCTTATCACGCATGTCTATTAATCTTTGATGAATAAATTCAATAGCTCCTATATCTACGCCTCTAGTTGGCTGACCAACAAGAAGTATTTTGGGGTTTTCATTTAACTCTCTGCTTAAAATAAGTTTTTGCTGGTTACCTCCAGAAAAATTGGATGTCATTAAATTAGGAGATCTTGGTCTTACATCATATTCTTCCATAACTTTTTTTGAATAATCTAAAATTTGATTTTCTTTCATTATTGATGATTTTGAATATGGCTCTTGATCATGATAACCAAAAATTAAATTTTCATAAGCTTTAAAATCAGTGACAAGTCCCATTCTCTGACGATCTTCTGGAACATGAGCTAATCCTTTTTCCTTTAACTCTCTTGGATTAAGAAGTCCCAAGTTGTCAGAAATTTTCTCATCATTTAAATAAATCTCACCTGACTCAACTTTTCTTATACCTGATAAAGCCTCCAACAATTCAGTTTGCCCATTTCCAGTTACACCTGCCAAACCTAAAATTTCTCCAGCATGAATTTCTAAATTTACATTTTTAACTCTTGTAACATCTAGATCATCTTTTACTGTTAAATTTTCTACCTTAAATACAACATCGCCCCTTTCAACTTTTGACTTATTAATTCTAAGAAGAACACTTCTTCCTACCATCATTTCTGCAAGTTTTTCTCTATTAGTATTTTCAGTTTTGGTGTGTCCTACAACCTCGCCCTGTCGCATAACTGAAACTTCACTGGTTAAATCCATTATCTCATTTAACTTGTGCGTAATTAATACAATTGTTTTTCCTTCTTCTTTTAAAGATCGGAGTATTTTAAACAACTCATCTACTTCTTGTGGAGTCAAAACACCTGTTGGCTCATCTAAGATAAACACCTCTGCACCACGATACAATGATTTTAAAATTTCTACTCTTTGACGAAAGCCAACTGACAAATCAGATATTATAGAATCAAGATCTACATTCAAATTATAAGTGTCACATAGATTTTTAAGGTCTGTTTTTGCTTTCTTTAAATTTTTTCCAAATATTAATTCTCCCTCAAAACCTAAAACTATATTTTCAAGAACTGTAAAATTTTCAACAAGCATGAAGTGCTGATGAACCATTCCAATTCCATTTTCTATTGAGTCTCTTGGTGATTTTAGATTAATTTCTTTTCCACTAACTTTAATTTTTCCTGAGTCAGCCTGATAAAGACCATAAACAATACTCATTAATGTTGATTTGCCTGCACCATTTTCACCTATAATGCCGTGAATGGTCCCTTTTTTAATCGTTAAGTTAATATCTTTATTGGCATGAACATGCCCAAAAGATTTATTGATGTTTGATAATTCTAAAATAGGTGAGACCATAAACTAAGTTTTAAAAAATGGTCTCACCTGAGATATTTATGTTACTACTCTTGTGACCAGTCAGCAACAGTAATTGAACCGTCTATAATACCTGCGGCAGCAGCATCTGCAGCAGCAGCCATCTCATCAGTTACCATACCATCTTCAGTAGCATAGCCTACCATGCCTTGAGCAAGTCCAAGAATATTAATGCCCGGCTCAAAAGTTCCAGCAGCAGTTTTTTCAGCTTGTTCAAAGATCGTTAAATCCAAACGCTTTAACATAGAAGTTAACATGCTTCCTGGATGCATCCAGTTTTGATTTGTATCAACACCAATTCCCATGATGCCAGCATCCGCTGCAGCTTGAAGAACTCCAATACCTGTTCCACCAGCTGCTTGGTAGACAACATCTGCACCGCCATCAATTTGTGCTTTAGTTAATTCTGCACCTTTAGTTGGATTGTTCCAAGCTTCAGGAGTTGTGCCTGTCATATTTGCTAATATTTTAATATTAGGATTAGCATGTAAAGCACCTTGTTCATAACCGCCTTGGAATTTTCGAATTAATGGAATATCCATTCCACCAACAAAACCAATTGTTCCAGTTTTTGATGCCATAGCAGCAATTACTCCTACCAGAAATGAACCTTCATGCTCTAAGTAACAAGCTTGATAAATATTGCCTGCAGGATCATCAACCCAACAAACATCAACAGCAACAAAGTTTGTATCAGGATAATCTGGAGCTACGGCTGCAACTGCATCAGCCTGTGCAAATCCCATTGCAACAACTAGTGTTGCTCCTCTGTCAGCAACCTTTCTCATTCCTTGTTCAATTTGAGTATTATTAGAAGCTTCAAACTCAACCATATCCCAACCAAGTTCATTTTTTACTCTCTCAGCCGTCATGAAGGCTAGTTCGTTAAATGATTTGTCAAACTTTCCACCTGAGTCGTAAATTACACCAATTTTATTTGCAAATGCATTTGATGAAAACACTAGGGCGAAAGAAACAACAAAAATATTAAGTAATTTTTTCATAGTGAATATCTCCTCATTATTTCCTTAAAGATACTTAGTTGATATCACTTTTATTCAAAAAAAAAATTAATAAAATTAAGATATATTTGATATCGTGGATAAATTGCCTAAGTTCCCATATACCTGTCACCTGCGTCACCGAGACCAGGGACAATAAACTTATTTTTATTCAATTTAGCATCAATTTTACAAGTAAAAATATGAAGGGAGCGATGGTTTTTTTGAAGGTTTTTAATTCCCTCAGGTGCTGCAAGTAAAGATACCAAAAAAATATCTTTTGCCTTAACCCCTTTATTTTTAATTAAATTTATTGCTGCAATAGATGAGTTGCCTGTTGCCAACATGGGATCAAGAACCAGTACTTTTTTATTTTTTGTTTTTGGAAGTTTAAACAAATATTCTACAGGCTCATAAGTTTGTTCATCACGATATAATCCGATGTGGCCTTTTTCTGCATCAGGTAAAAATTTTACAAAACCCTCTAAGAGACCTAATCCTGCCCTTAAGATTGGAACTAATATAACCTGTTGGGCCAAATCTACTCCTCTAGTTTTAGTTAAAGGTGTTTGCACAGAAATTTTTTTATATTGTAGGTGTTTAAGCACTTCTGCAGCTATTAAATAACTGGCCTCATTCATAGTCTGCCTAAATAAAGAGTTAGAGGTTTTTTTATTTCTTAAAATAGTCATTTTATACTCTAGGAAAGATGATTTAATAGATGTAATCATAAATATATTACATATATATATTTAATCATAAGAGCAATGCGGATATTTTTATTTCTTTTATTATCACTATCCATTTGGAGCTGTACTACAGTTGAGGTTACAAAAGAAGTAATCAAAGTGACCAACACAATTACTGATCAAGTAAAAGAGAGAATTCCAAAAAAAGGGATTGAGGAAGAAAACTCCATAGATGAAATTTTAGAAGAGTTAGAAGAGAAGGAAATAGAAGAGCAGATTGAAATAATTGAGGAGACACAAGAAGAGGAAAAAAATATTGTAGCAAGTCAGCAAAAACTAGTAGAAATAAATTTTATTGGAAAAACAGAAAATCAAATTATAAATTTGTTTGGGGAGCCACAACTATCAAGAATTGATGGTGCTGTTTATACAACTCGTTACAATAGTGATAATTGTCGACTTTTCCTTTTTTTTAATCAAAACATTGGGAATAAAAGGGTCGAGTACTTTGAGTTAAGGAATGCTAAGGCCGATCTGTTGAATTCTAAACAATCTTTAGAGCAATGTTACCGTGAATTTAATTTAATGAATTAACTCTATTCAATTTCAATTAATAAATCTTTAGTCTCTACGTTATCACCAGAGCTTACATGTAGTTTTTTTATCGTTCCGCTTTTCTCTGCTGAAATAATTGTTTCCATTTTCATTGCTTCAATAACTAATACTCTATCACCTTTGATAATTTTATCACCAGCACTTACAAATATTTTCGCAACTTGTCCTGGCAAAGGAGAGCCTATATGGTTTAGGTTTCCATCTTCTGCTTTTATTTTTACAGAAATATTTTTGGAAAATTCCGTATTTTGAATTTCAATAGTTCTTGGCTGGCCGTTTAATTCAAAAAACACTGAACTGGATCCACTTGCATTTGGTTCACCTTTTGCCAAATAACGAACGATGAGACTTTTTCCTTTATCGATAGGGAGAGAATATTCTTTATCTTGAACAGGGCCATAAAAAAATAACTCCGTTGATAAGATTGAGGTATCGCTGAATGTTTGACGATGTGTCATAAATTCTTCAAATACTTTTGGGTACATCAAGTGTGAAGCTAGTTGTTGATTAGATATTTTTTCCTCATATTTTTTTTCTAGACTTGTCTTTTCTTTGTCTAAATTTATGCTTGCTAAGACTGACCCTGCTCTTTTTGTAAGCGGTTTCTCATTACCAAGAATTTTTTTCTGAAGTGTTTCTGGAAAACCACCAAGAGGTATACCTATCTCACCTTTAAAAAACTCCACTACTGAAGATGGAAAAGATATCTCTTTGTTTGGATCTAAAACATCTGCTGGGGTAAGATCGTTAGTAATCATATATAGAGCCATATCTCCAACGACCTTTGACGAAGGGGTTACCTTGATAATATCACCAAACATTGTGTTAACCTCAGCATACATATTTGCAACAAGTCCCCATTTATCAGTTGTAATTCCAAGAGAACGTGCCTGCTCTTTAAGATTTGTAAATTGCCCCCCAGGCATTTGATGTAAATACACATCTGAACTGCCGCCTTTGAAATCAGTTTCAAAAGCCTTGTAATTACTTCGCACCTGCTCCCAGTACAGAGAGGCTTCACGAATATGCTCTTCATCCAATTTAGGATCAGCATGATTTTGTTTCATAATAGAAACAACAGAACCAAGGGCGGGTTGAGAAGTTAATCCACTCATTGAATCCATTGCCAAGTCTACGATGTCTATTTTCTCTTCAATAGCTGCTAGCACTGTTGCCGAAGATGTGCCTGACGTATCGTGTGTGTGATAATGAATTGGTAAAGAAATTTCATTTCTTAGTTCTTTAATTAACAGTTTAATAGCGGCTGGTTTACATAAACCCGCCATGTCTTTTATCGCGATGATATGTGAGCCTGCTTTTTCAAGTTCTTTAGCAAGATCAATATAGTATTTTAGGGTATACTTTTCTTCTTTAGGATTGGTTACATCATTCGTATAACAAATAGTACCTTCACAAATTTTATTTTGATTCCTTACTTCTTCAATTGAAACTTTCATATTCTCAATGAGGTTTAATGAGTCAAAAACCCTAAATACATCAATCCCGGCCTGGGCTGCTTCCTTAACAAAAAACTTTACGACGTTATCAGGATAGTTTTTATAACCAACAGCGTTAGAACCTCTTAATAGCATTTGCTTCAAAATATTGGGTGCTTGATGATTTATCTTTGCTAGTCTGTCCCATGGATCTTCTTTTAAAAATCTCATGCTAGTATCAAATGTTGCCCCGCCCCAACACTCAATTGAAAACAGTTCAGATAAGTTATTACTATAAAACTCAGCAATGTTAATGAGATCATCAGTTCTCATTCTCGTTGCCAAGAGTGACTGATGTGCATCACGCATCGTCGTGTCAGTAACCAAAGTATATTTTTTATTTTTAATGTCTTGAGTAAATTTATCTGGGCCTAATTGTTGTAATTCCTCAACATAATTTTTGAGTTGCAGATTTTTTTTAAACAAAGGAACAACCGGGTCTACTAAAACAAAATCATTTGTTCTTCCTTTTGTGTCTTGATGACCATTAACAATAATATTCCCAAGATAAGATATTATTTTAGATGCGCGGTCTTTTTTTGGTTTGTAATTGTAGAGCTCTTTGTTCGTATCAACAAAGTTAGTATTATAATTTCCTGATTTAAAATCATCGTTATTAATAAGCGACTCTAGAAAGACAAGATTGGTTTTAACACCGCGAATTCTAAATTCACGCAGTGCTCTGTCCATTCTTCTAATACAATCTTCAGTAGTTTGTGCCCAAGTGGTTACTTTAACTAATAAGGAGTCATAATAAGGCGTAATAATTGAACCCGCAGCTGCTGTAGCGCCGTCTAACCTTACCCCAAATCCAGAAGCTGATCTATAGGTCATAATTTTCCCATAGTCAGGCATAAAATTATTCAAAGGATCTTCAGTTGTAACTCTGCACTGAATTGCATACCCATCCAGATGGATATTATCTTGATCAGGTAATGCTGGATCGTCTCCTATTTTTGTTCCTTCAGCAATTTTTATTTGTGCCTTTACAATATCAATCCCTGTCACCTCTTCAGTAACAGTATGCTCAACCTGTATTCTTGGATTAACTTCAATAAAGTAATGTTTATTATTTTTTTTATCATATAAAAACTCAACTGTGCCTGCACCACAATAGTTTACATGTTTAGCAATCTTAACAGCAGAAGTGCAAATACTTTCCCGCGAACTTGATTCTAAAAAATGCGCAGGTGCTCTCTCAATTATTTTTTGGTGTCTTCTTTGAAGAGAGCAATCTCTCTCATATAAGTGGACGATGTTGCCGTGTTTATCTCCTAATATTTGAACCTCTATATGAGCAGCATCTTCTAAAAATTTTTCAATAAATACTTCATCTTTGCCAAAAGCTTTTTTGGACTCACTCTGAGCCAGTTCTATTTGTTCAGATAATTCTTCTGCTGAGCGAACAACTCGCATACCTCTTCCACCCCCACCCCAACTTGCCTTAACAATAACAGGATAACCAATCTTATTAACTTGGTCGTGAATATTTTTTTTATTTGCTTCACTAACTTTTACTGATGGAATAGTGCTCACACCTGCTTCATCCGCAACCTCTTTTGCTGCTGTCTTGTTACCTAATCTGCTGAGTATTTCTGGAGTGGGTCCGATAAAGGTAATATTATTTTTTTCACACAAGTCTGCAAACTCAGGATTTTCCGATAAAAAACCATAGCCAGGATGAATGGCGTCAACGCCTGCTTTCTTTGCGATGTCGATAATTGAATTAATATCGAGATATGCTTGAATTGGACCTTTTCCCTCTCCCACAAGATAGCTCTCGTCCGTCTTAAAACGATGTAATGCAAATCTATCTTCTTTAGAATAAATAGCAGCAGTGCGTATGCCAGACTCTTCAGCAGCCCTAAAAATTCTAATAGCTATTTCGCTTCTGTTAGCAGCTAATATTTTTTTAATTTTTTTCATTTTTTAAATACAAGCACTGTTTTGCAATCACACACTGATCACAAATCGGTTTTTGCGATTTGCATGTATATCTTCCGTGCAAAATAAGCAAGTGATGGGCAGTTTTTAGCCATTTTTTCGGTGTTATCTGCTCCAAAACCTCCTGCGTTTGATCTGCAGTCTTTGTTTTTGCCAACCCAACTCTGTTGGAAACCCGATAAACGTGGGTATCAACTGCAATTCTAGGAATATTGAGAATTTCGTTTTGATAAACACTTGCTGTTTTATTTCCAACTCCAGGAAGAGAAGTAAGCTCTTCAAAGTCTGTAGGCACCTTCCCTTTATAATCTTTAACTAAAATTTTAGAGAGATTAATGACGTTCTTAGCCTTAGAATTATAAAGTCCTATCGTCTTAATATAACCTTTTAGTTTTCGCTCACCCAAAGTAATCATGTCTTTTGGAGATTTTACAATCTTAAACAAATCTTTTGTTGCTGCATTTACCGACTTATCAGTTGCCTGGGCTGATAATACAACAGATACCAAAAAGGTATAGGGATTGCGGTACTTCAGTTCTGTTTTTGGCTCTCCAATTTTTTTAGCAAGAGATTTATAAACTATATTTATTGTAACTTTATTCATGGAGACCACTTTAAAATAAAAATTTTTTATATAAATATTAATTTACACCAATATGATGAAAGAAAAAATTATACCTTTTCAAAGTTGCTCGAAATCACTTTTTATTTTTTTAGGAATAATTCTCGTTTTATGGAGTGTGTTGTTTTCTTTAATTCTGATTTCATATGGAGCTTGGCCAATTACTATATTTTTAGGGGCAGAATATTTTCTTATAGTTTATTTAGTTAGGGTTTATTTTAAAAATAAAAATATTGCTGAAAACATTACAATAGATGCAGATGTAATTAAAATCGAAAAACTTAAACAAGATAAAATTTCAAAGACTTCAACCTTTAAAACTTATTGGTCAAACATAAATTTCTACAAACATAAAAATATATCATCGCTAACAATAAGACAATCAGCTAAAGAAGAAGAGATTGCTCCATTTTTACATTCAGATTTAAAAGAAAAACTTTATTATAAAATTAAGAACTACTTAGCGCTTAAGTAAAAACTTATTTTGTTTTTAAAAGAGAGCTCATATCAAAAAAGCCTGATTTCTTTTTCGATATAAATACTGCAGCTTTTAAAGCTCCGCTTACAAAAATAGATCTGTTATTTGCTTTGTGATATAAATCTATTCTGTCGTCCTTACTAATAAAGCTAACAGTGTGCTCACCGGCTATCTCACCACCTCTAGTAACAGAAAATCCTATATCTCCACTTTTTCTTTTCTTTAAATTTTTTGTTCGGTCTAACACTTTAGTTTTATCAAGTTTAGTTTTGCGACCAACCGCAGCATATTCTCCAAGTGAAAGAGCGGTGCCAGATGGAGCATCAACTTTATGTTTATGATGTGTTTCAGCAATTTCAATATCATACTCATCGGCATGAAGTGAAGATGCGGCCTGCCTTACTAAATCAAATAAAAGATTTACACCGACGCTCATATTAGATGACATAAGGATTGGGGTCTTTTTTGATAAAGTTTTAATTTTACCTTTTTGTGCATTTGAAATGCCAGTTGTTCCTATAACTAATGCTGTCTTAGTGGCACTTGCAAGTTTAACATTAGATAATGTTGATTGAGGTGTGGTAAAATCTATTACAACATTAGCTTTTTTAAAAATTGATAATGCATTGCTTGTTATTAAGCTGCTTGAGTTAATGTCGGTAACATCGCTAATTTTTTTTCCAATTTTGGGATGAGACTTATGTTCAAAACCACCTACAAATATAAAATTTTTATTATTAAGAATTTGCTTGGTGAGTTCTTGGCCCATTCGCCCTAAACAGCCTGAAATACCTACTTTTATTTTTGCCATAAAACTTCTTATACTTTGGGTATAGTTGAATGAAAAGGAATTAAGTTAAATCTTCCCAAACTTCTTTTAATTTAGAGAAAAAACTTTGTGATTTTGGGCTATGTTTTTTTGATGTGCCGCCCTCTTTTTCAAATTCTTGTAAAATAGCTTTTTGTTTACTGTTTAAATTTACAGGGATTTCGACGCTTACCTCTACATACATATCACCGCGTCTTGTTTGACGAAGAACACTCATGCCTTTGCCTTTTAATCTAAACTGTGTCTCTGATTGTGTTCCTGCAGGAATATTTAATCTTGCCTTCTTTCCTTCGATAGTTGGTACCTCAACTTCACCACCAAGGATTGCGGTAGTTATTGAAATGGGAATTTGACAAAAGATATTCTCTTCCTCTCGCTCAAAAAGCTTATCTTTTTGAACTTGAACAAAAATATATAAATCACCATTTCCAGCACCTCTCTGTCCAGGCTCTCCCTCTCCAGAAATTCTAATTCTTGTTCCATTATCAACCCCAGCAGGAATTGATACAGAAATGGTTTTTTGTTTTTTTAACTGACCAGTTCCACTACATTTTAAACATGGGTTTTTAATTGATGATCCTTCACCACCACATGTTGGGCATGGTCGCTCAATAGAAAAAAATCCTTGGGTGGATCTTACTTTACCCTGTCCTCCACATGTTGAACATGTGCTGGGACCGGACTTATCAGCGCTACCTGTTGCGGAACATAAGTCACAACCTTCGTATCCTGGAATTCTTATTTGAGATTTTTTACCAGCAAATGCTTCTTGCAGAGTTACGGACATATTGTAGCGAAGATCACTTCCTCGCTGCGGTCCCCGTTGTCTTGAAGACCCTCCAAAACCTCCACCAAAAAACTCTTCGAATATATCTGAAAAACCTCCTGCAAAATCTCCAAAGCCTTGTCCGCCACCCATGCCTCCTTGACGAAAAGCATCGTGCCCGTATTGATCATAAGCAGCTCTTTTTTCTGGATCTTTTAGTGCCTCATATGCAGCAGTTGCTTCTTTAAATTTCTTTTCGGCTTCTTTATTATCCTTATTTCTATCTGGATGATATTTCATCGCAAGCTTACGATAGGACTTTTTTATTTCATCATCACTAGCGTTTTTTTGAACACCTAGAATATCATAGAAGTCTCTATCAGCCATGCATGTCCCTTACAGGAAAATATTAAAGATTGTTAATCTTTTTTATTTTCGTCAACTTCTTCAAATTCAGCATCTACAACCTTTTCATCTTTTTTATCAGAAGAAGGCTCTTCTCCAGAAGGGTCGGGTTGTGCAGCTCCTGCTTGAGGATTTTGTTTGTAAATCGCCTCTCCAAGCTTTAACGAAGATTGAACTAATGCCTCAGTTTTAGACTTAATAGCCTCTATGTCATCTCCGTCTTTGACTTTTTTAAGCTCTTCAATATCTGCTGTAATTTTATTTTTATCTTCCTCAGGAACCTTATCTCCATGTTCCTTCAAATTTTTCTCAGTCTCGTTAATTAAGCTATCAGCATGATTTTTTGTATCAACAGACTCTCTTTTTTTCTTATCTTCTTCAGCGTTTTCTTCAGCTTCTTTTACCATACGCTCAATTTCATCATCTGATAGCCCGCCAGATGCCTGGATACGAATTTGCTGTTCTTTACCCGTAGATTTATCTTTTGCAGAAACATTTACTATGCCGTTCGCATCAATATCGAAAGTAACCTCAATTTGTGGCATGCCTCTTGCTGCAGGTGGTATTCCTACCAAATCGAATTGACCTAAGAGCTTGTTATCTGCAGCCATTTCTCTCTCACCTTGAAATACTCTTATCGTAACGGCGCTTTGATTATCTTCAGCTGTAGAAAAAACCTGACTTTTTTTGGTTGGAATTGTTGTGTTTTTATCAATGAGCCTTGTAAATACGCCTCCTAGTGTTTCAATTCCAAGAGACAGGGGTGTAACGTCTAATAATAATACGTCTTTTACATCGCCTTGTAATACACCGCCCTGAATCGCAGCACCAGATGCAACAACTTCATCTGGATTAACACCTTTGTTAGGATCTTTACCAAAAAAGTTTTTAACTATCTCTGTAACTTTAGGCATTCTAGTCATTCCACCAACAAGAATAACATCATCAATATCAGCTGCTTGCAAACCAGCATCTTTTAGAGCTTGCTCACACGGCTTTAAACTTTTATTTAATAAGTCACCAACGATAGCTTCGAGCTTTGCTCTAGAAAGTTTTATAGTTAAGTGCTTTGGTCCTGTTTGATCGGCTGTAATAAATGGAAGATTAACCTCTGTTTCTGTAGAACTAGATAATTCTATTTTTGCTTTCTCTGCTGCTTCTTTTAATCTTTGAAGAGCAAGTTTATCAGACCTCAAATCAATTGCGTTATCTTTTTTAAATTCGTCAGCAAGATAATCAATAATCTGTAGATCAAAGTCCTCTCCACCAAGGTGGGTATCTCCATTAGTAGATTTAACTTCAAATACACCATCTCCAATTTCTAAAATTGAAATATCAAATGTGCCACCGCCCAAATCGTAAACAGCAACAGTTCCTGCTTTTTTCTTATCAAGACCGTATGCAAGTGCTGCAGCTGTAGGTTCGTTAATAATCCTGAGAACTTCTAATCCTGCAATTTTTCCTGCATCTTTTGTTGCCTGTCTTTGAGCATCATTAAAGTAGGCTGGAACAGTAATAACTGCTTGAGTAACATTCTCACCTAAGTAGCTCTCAGCAGTTTCTTTCATTTTCTGTAAGACAAAAGCGCTTATTTGGCTTGGGCTATATTTTTCACCGCGAGACTCCACCCATGCATCGCCATTATCACCTTTAACAATCTTGTATGGTACAAGGCCGCTGTCTTCTTTTACTATTTTGTCTTCAAAATTTCTTCCTATTAACCTCTTTATGGCGAAAAGTGTATTTTCTGGATTTGTAACAGCTTGTCTTTTTGCAGATTGACCAACTAACTTTTCTTTTGACTCACTGAAAGCAACCATTGAGGGGGTGGTTCTTGCTCCTTCTGCATTCTCTATAACTTTTGCTTCTTTACCATCCATGACAGCAACACATGAATTTGTGGTGCCTAAATCTATTCCAATAACCTTTGCCATAATACTTTTGTCCTATTTTGATTAAATTTGTGTCTAATCTAGTAGACTATAAAGAATATGGTATGAAACTTAAAAAATACAAGAAGCTCATATAATTATTTGTTTTTATTATGTTTTGTTGGTTTTTGGCTATTTTTGATCTTTATTTTTGGTTTCATTTTCGTTTTGACTATCTGAAGTCTTGTTTTGTTGAGGTTTTTTAGATACTCCAACCATTGCCGGTCTAAGCAATCTATCGTGCATCATGTAACCAGTCTGAATTTCTTGTACCACAATGCCCTCATCAAGATCATCTCTTTCTACCTCCATCATTGCCTGATGAAGGTTGGGGTCGAATTTTTCATTCATTGAATTAATTTTAGAAATGCCATTTTTTTCAAGCGCACTAGAAAATTCTTTTTGGACCATTTTAAGTCCTTCTATCAAATTTTTAATAGACTGCGGATGACCCTCTTCCTGATTAATTGCAGATAAAGCCCTCTCAAGATTGTCGCCAGGAGATAAAATATCTCTAGCAAAATTAACACTTCCGTATTTAATTGAGTCAATTTTTTCTCGATCAAATCGTTTGCGCAAATTTTCCATTTCGGCCAGCACTCTTATTTTGTCTTCTTTTAAAGCTCTTACTTCTTCTTGGAGTCTTTCCTCTTCACTCTCTTCGCTTTCTTCGCTTTCTTCTTCAGCGCTATCTGCTTCGTTTTGAGGTTCATCATTTTTTATTGAAGTGCTCTCTTCTAAATTTTCATCTTTATTTTCAATTATTTCCTCTTTTTCAATTTTCTCTTTAGTTTCTTTTTGATCTTTTCTTTCTTTATTGTTCATTATTTTAAAACCTTTCCTATAATTTTAGACGTATAGTCAACTAAAGGGACAATCTTTGAATAATTTAATCTTGTTGGCCCAACTACTCCTATTGCTCCTACAATTTCTTGCTCTTTATTTTTATATGGGGCCATTACCATAGAAAGGCCAGAGTGTTTAAATAAAAAATTTTTAGATCCAATAAATATTTGAACCCCTTTTGCTTTTGCTGCATTTTCTAATATTTCAATGAAGGTGGTTTTGTTTTCAATTTCGTCAAATAGTTGTCTGATTTGATCTAAGTCTTTTGATATTATTTCATCTTTCAGTAACTTTGATTGACCATGTAAGAAAATGTAAGGATTGTTTAATTTTGGCTCTATTTCAACTATTCCTTTTTTTACAAGTTTTCTTGAAATTTCCTCAAGGCTTGATTTGGATTTGGTTATTTCAGTTTCAACAAGTCTTTTAATTTCAGAAATGTTTTTATTTCTAAACTTATCGTCAAGATAGTTTGATACTTGCAATAATTGTGAGCTAGTAAATTTTCCACTATCCTCGATTATTCTATTTTCTATCTCTCCGTTTTCATATGCCAAAATTGACATAATCTGCTTTGAGTTTAACCTTATAAATTCAAGATGTTTAAGGTTTTTTTGGTACTTTGGCGCTATTACGATCCCTGCATAATTAGAAAGCCCAGAGATTGCTCTAGAAGCCTCATCTAGTACTTGTTGGTAAGACTTGCTTTTTGAAGAGCCTAATTGTTCTATATTTTCTTTTTCTGATTTAGAAATTCTTCCAAACTCTAACAATCCATCAACAAAAAAGCGCATACCCTTTTCTGTTGGCACTCTACCTGCCGATGTATGCGGTGAAAACAACAAGCCCTCTTTTTGTAGGTTGGACAATATAGCCCTAACAGATGCTGATGAAATATCTAAACCAGCCCTTTTTAAAACAGTTTCAGATCCAGATGGAGATCCTGTCTCTAAATAACTCTCAACTACACTTTTAAAAATTTGTTTTGATCTTTCGCTTAGCTCTGAATACAAATTATTTTTCATAGACAATATATTGGTGCAATATTTTTAAAATTCAATTAATAGATACTTATTATGAGAAAAGATAGAGCGTTTGATGAATTAAGGGAGATTGCTTTTGAAACTAATACAAATATTCATGCTGAGGGATCTTGTTTAGTAAGATTTGGGAATACTCATGTAATATGTACTGCGTCTATTGATGAAAAGACCCCTCCTTGGTTAAGGGGTTCTGGTAAAGGTTGGGTAACTGCTGAGTACGGGATGCTTCCTCGATCAACAAACACCAGAATAGACAGAGAGTCTGCAAAAGGCAAACAGAGTGGGCGAACTCAAGAAATTCAACGATTAATAGGAAGAAGCCTTAGATCAGTTGTTGATTTAAATAATCTTGGTGAGAGACAAATAAAGGTAGACTGTGATGTAATTCAGGCAGATGGAGGCACTAGAACAGCTTCTATAAGCGGAGGTTTTGTTGCATTGTATTTGGCTATTGATAAACTTAAGAAAAACTACAACATAGAAAAGCCAATTATTAAAAATTTTGTTGCGGCTATTTCTGCAGGAATTATAGATAATAAGGCTCGTGTTGACTTGGATTATGATGAGGACTCTGCTGCAGAGGTTGATGCTAATTATGTAATTTGTGACAATGGAAAAATTTCTGAAATTCAGGCAACAGGTGAGGAGTATTTCTTTAGTGAAGAACAGTATCAAGAAATGTTTAAGCTTGCAAAGAATAGTATAGAAAAAATTATATCAAAACAAAAAAAGATTTTAGGGTTGGTTTGAAAGATTTTTTATTTTTTTCTCATAATCAAAAAAAAATTATTGAAGTAAATCAAATTTTTAAATGTAAAAAAATAAATATACAAAACTTAAATAATTTTAAAAATGTTAAAGAGCCTTTAGAAAACGGGTGTTCTTTTGCACAGAATGCAAAAATTAAATCAAAATTTGGTTTTGAAAAATTTAAAATTCCCTGTTTTGCAGATGACTCTGGTTTTTGTGTTAATGCTCTAAACAATAAACCAGGGATACATTCTAAGAGGTTTATTCAAAAATTTTCTTCTTCTAAAAAAGCTTTTGAGCACATTATTATAAACGCAATTAAGAAAAAGAATAATAAAGCTTTTTTTGTTACTGCAATTTGTTTGACTCTTGCAAAACACCACCACATAATTTTTTTTGGAAAAATAAATGGTAAACTTTCATTGACGCCAAAAGGCGTAAATGGCTTTGGATACGACCCAATATTTATACCTGATAACCACAATAAAACATTTGCAGAAATGTCCCCAAAAGAAAAAAACTCAATCAGTCATAGAAAACAAGCTATTTCTAAACTAAAATCATTTTTGTTTTAATATTACACCTACATCGCCTTCAGTTATTTGTAAAATTTGAAGATCTCTTTCTATTTTGTTGTTCTTAAAATAAAAATTACCATCTACTCCTGAAAACTTTAAATTACTTTGTCCAATCATTTCGTAGAAAGATTTAATTGTAAACTTATTGTTTATAAAATAATCTAGAAGACCAACTAAATCGTAGGGCAATGTAGATGTTCTTAATAGGCTTTCTTCATATAAATTCTTATAATTTTCCATTAGTTTCTGCCTTTTTTTGTATTCAATCCCTGGATATATTGAGCCATTCAAACTGGGCTCATCATAAAAAACCTTATCATCCCATGCACCGGTTCCCACAAACTTTACAGTGTTTGGATCGATGTCATAATAAGGAAGCAGGGGCGCTACCTTAAGTAATCTTAATCCATAATCAGCAATTATAATATGGGTAAAGTCAAAATCTTTAGTTGTTTGAAATTTTTCAAGCCTAATTAATCTTTTTTTTGACTTCTCATCTTTTTTTGCAGCAAGTATTTTCTTCTGCCTGTTAAGTTCATATTTTCGAAGCTCATATTTGCCTAACTCTTTTATTGAATCTGACGCATTGCTTAAGTCCTCTTTGTAAGACGCTCTGTTGACTATAATAGAATTGCTTTGATCCGCTATTTTGTCAATTATTTTATTTATACCAAAACCATATTCATTTTCAGGATAAAGAAGCGCAACCCTTGAGTTGTCTGGGAAATAATGAAACAAAGTTCTTAATTCATTCTCTGGAAAAAAATTTACTAAAAATACACAATCTTTAGCCAAAATTCTGTTTGGGGAAAATGAAAAAAAAATGGCACCTTCAGAGCAATATCTATCGAGTAATTTGCTATCTTGAGAGTTTAGTGGACCGATAAAAATTCTCCCACTTAAATTATTTTTACTCAAATATTCATTTAACTCATTCTGATCTTTGTAAAGTTTAATTGAAAAAGTTATGTCTTTTATTTTTTTTTTATAAACCGCTAGCTCAACAATATTAATAAACTGACTAATTGTTTTTTTATTGTCTTTTTCTGAAAGAATAATTGTTACATTGTTTTGAATATTTTTGTTTAAATACAAAGGTGTAATTTTTTTTTGAATTTTCAGTTCATCCAAATTTACTTTTTCTTTTGGCAAGGTTTTTGAAACTGTCTCTGAGGTTTTTTGAGAATTTTCAGTTTCAGTTGTGTTTTTAATTACTATATTATTTACTGGAGCACATGAAGCTAACAATATAAATAAGAATAAAAAAAGTGTTATGAAGACTGGTTTGTATATTGTTTCAACGCCTATTGGCAATCTCAACGACATAAGTGCTCGAGCAATAAACACCCTAAATAACTCTGATATTATTATTTGTGAAAACCCAAAACACTCTCTTAAACTACTATCAAAATTAGGCATTAAAAAGAAATTAATTTCATTACATGATTATAATGAAGAAGTGGTTATAGAGAATCTTAAGGAGGACCTAAGTGTTAAAAAAATATCGTTGATTTCAGACGCTGGTGCACCGCTTATGTGTGACCCAGGATACAAGCTTGTAAGGCATTGTATAGAAAATAAGATTCATGTAACTACAATACCAGGGCCGTCTTCTGTTATAGGTGCTCTTCAACTTTCTTCGATCCCAACAAATAAATTTATTTTTCATGGGTTTTTGCCAAAAAACAAAAAAGCTATTGGCGACTTTATTGATGGTTTGGCTGAGAGCAACGCAACATCTGTCTTTTTTGTATCACGACATAAGCTTCTTCAATTTTTAGAAGAAATATCCCAAAAATTACCTGAGCAAAAATTGGCTGTTTGTAAAGAACTAACAAAACTAAATGAAAGGGTTATTATAGGTTCATCAACTACCGTTTTAAGAGAAATTAAAAAAAACCCTAAAAATATTCTTGGAGAATTTGTATTAGTTGTTGAAGGAAGCAACTATAGAAGCAAAACAGCTTTTAGTGGTCTTAGTCCTGAAATAATTAAAGCGATAAATAAATTATTAAACAAATTTTCTTTGACTGACACCGTTGAAATAGTACATAAAATTGGAGATATTAACAAAAATGAAATTTATAAAAAGGCTTTAGAGTTAAAAAATGAAAAATAAGGTTCTGTTATTTTTTTTATTAATATTGTCTATAAACTTAATAAGTTGTTCTCCGGCTAATATCTTAGCAACAGGCGGTGCAACTGGTATGGTCGTAGCAGAGGGTGATAGAAGTTTTGGCTCTGTTGTTGATGATGCAACCATTAAAATCAATATAGCTGCAAAATTTATTAACTCTGATGATAATATTTTTGTTGATGTTAGCACAAGTGTTTTAGAGGGTCGTGTTCTGTTAACTGGTCTTGTAGAAAATCAAGAGATTAGAATTGATGCCGTTAGAAGAGTTTGGGAAGTTGAGGGCGTTAAAGAGGTGGTTAATGAAATTCAAATTGGTAACAGGGAATCATTAAAAGAGTACGCTCAAGATGTTTGGATTACAACTCAAGTTAAGGGTTTGGCAGCTAAGACAATAGGCTTAAGGTCTATGGCTTACAACTTTGAAACAATTCAAGGAAAAATTTATATTGTAGGAATAACTTCCAGACCCGAACAGCTTGAAGAAATAATTGAAGTGGCTAAAACTGTAAAAGGCGTTACTGAAATAGTTAATTACGTTATAATTAAAGAATAAACAAACCCTAGAGTCTCTCACCACCTAAAATATGAATATGAAAATGGGGCACCTCTTGTCTTCCATTTATACCTGAATTTGAAATTAGTCTATAACCACTGTCCTTGATGCCAAGTTTATCAATTACAATTTCCACATTATTAAAAAAACCAGCAACAATAGATGAATTATTTTTGTTTATAAAGTCAGCAAAATCTATGCAAGAGGATTTTGGAACGCCCAAAGCATGAATTTTAGCTGTGGGATTGATATCATGAAAAAAAAGAGAGGTGTCGTCTTCGTAAATTTTATTACACGGAATTTCACCCCTGATTATTTTTGCAAAAATATTATTTTCGTCGTACATTTTTTCTTTTTTCCAATTCTTTTTTTATATCCATATAATTTATTTTCTTGGAGGAAAGCAAAACAAACATGTGATACAAAACATCAACCGCCTCTTCTATAGTTCTTTTTTTTGTTCCTTTAAGATAGTCTATTATTAGTTCTGCACTTTCTTCACCGAACTTTTGAGCTATTTTCTTTTCTCCCTCTTTTAATAATTTAGAAGTATATGATTTTTTTAAATTCGAATTTTTTCGATCTGCGATTGTTAAAAATAAATCTAAAAAAGGGTCGCTCATTTAAATTCTAACCTCTATGTTTTTTTGTTTAAGATAGTGTTTTACATCCATTATACTAAATTCATTAAAATGAAAGACTGATGCAGCAAGCAAAGCGTTAGCTTGTCCCTTAATAACGCCTTCATAAAAATGTTCTATTTTTCCAACACCCCCACTGGCTATAACCGGTATACTTAAAGTTTTACTGGCAAGGGATAAAACCTCTAAATCAAACCCTGACTTTGTTCCATCTTTATCCATTGATGTTAACAATATTTCACCAGCCCCAAGCTCCTCAACTTTTCTTAACCATTGAATAGCTTCTATTCCAGTATTTTTAGTGCCCCCATGTGAGTATACAGTCCAATGATTATTATTTTTTTTAACATCAACAGCAACAACGATACATTGGCTACCAAAATACTGCGATGCTATTTTTATTACATTAGGATCGTTTAGTGCGGCAGAGTTAATTGAAACCTTATCAGCTCCTGCCTTCAATAAATTTTGAATATTATTAATAGACCTTATTCCCCCACCAACTGTTAGGGGAATAAAAACCTCCGCAGCGGTTTTCTCTACTATACTGATAATTGTTTCCCTATTTTCTAAAGATGCGCTTATGTCTAAGAAACATATTTCGTCAGCACCATTTTCAGAATAAAATTTAGCTTGTTCAACTGGATCGCCAGCATCAATTAGGTCGACAAAATTAATGCCTTTAACTACCCTCCCGTCCTTAACGTCAAGGCATGGAATTATTCGTGTTTTAAGCATTTTCTTTTAAGATCTGTTGTGCTTCTATAAGATTGATATTTCCAACATAATAAGACTTTCCAGTAATTACACCCTCGAGATGATTTTTTGTAATTTTTTTTAATTTTATTAAATCCTCATTATTTTTTAATCCACCTCCTACAATTAGCTGCTTTTTAGTCATTGACAAATTTTGTGATATTATTTGGTGATTAAGTCCGGTTAACATACCGTCATTTTCAATATCTGTCAGAACGTAGCCCCTAATTTCAGATGCTTCATAAATTGAAAATATATCCTGAGGTGTATAGCTACTTTCTTCAACCCACCCCTTAATCATTATTTTATTTTTTAAAACATCCAACGCAACATAAATTTTGTTATCATGGACTTTTGCCAATCTAATAACCTCATCGCTATTAGCTATTGCAAATGAACCAATAATTAAATAATCAGCACCTAAATTAATATAATTTTTTACTAATTCTTCAGACCTTATACCGCCCCCTATTTGTATGGGTATCGAAATAGCGCTTCTGATTTTTTGTATTGTTGTGTCATTTACATTTTTTCTTCCAAAAGCAGAATCTAGGTCAACAAGGTGAAGGCGCGAGCATCCTTGGTCCTGAAAAAACTTTGCTTGCTCAACTGGATTTGGATTAAATACAACGCTGGAAGTGTCTTTTCCTCTTGTAAGTCTAACACATTTGTTTTCTTTAAGATCAATAGCTGGAAAAATTTTCACAATAAATCTTTGTAATAATAATAACCCTTGATTCTGCTTCCATTAATAAAAGCATATGATGGGTTTGTGCCCCATTTAATGAAACCTTTGTTTTCAAAAAGTTGAATTGCCGCAGATTGGGTTTCTCTTATGTCCAACTGAATACTTTTCATGTTGTTTTCTTTTGATATCTCTATCGCAAGATCAATCATTGCTTTAGCAAGACCATAGCCCCTGGCCCAAGGTGCTACAAAGTGGGTTTGTATTTTTGAAATATTTTTTTGTGCCTCGTTATTTGGGGGATTAAAGGCAATTTGTGAGGCTCCTGCTATGCTTCCGTTCAACCTTCCTACAACCAAAAAATTTGACTTGATTAAAACTATGCCGTTCCAATACTTTTTTAAGGACTCAACCGGGGGAATGTTTAACCACCCAAAACCTCCGCCTGCTTTAATTGCCTGCTCAGTAATATTGCAAAGGTCAGCCAAATCAGTTTTAGAAATAGTTTCTAGGCTTTCAACACCAATTTTCATATTTTCTTTAACAACATTATTCATAAGCAAATAAAATTTTTAATAATTTCCAACCCCTGATCTGAACTTTTTTCAGGGTGAAATTGTAAGCCATATATATTTTCTTTATTAACAATAGAAGGAAAATTTATCCCATAATAAGTTTCTGTAACAACGTTTTCTCTTTTTTTACAATTAAAATAATAACTATGTACAAAATAATAATCAGTTTCCCTGAATATAATTTTTGATTTTGATCCAACATTTTTTATTGTGTTCCAGCCCATATGTGGCATTTTTAAGTCTACCGAAGGAAGTTTTTCTATTGAGCCGTGTATCCATCCAAGCCCAGCATGATTGCCGTTCTCAGAACTAGTATCAGCTAGAAGCTGCATTCCAACACAAATACCAAAAAAGGGTCTCGCTCTTTTTACAGCAAAGTTATCAAGTTCTTCAATCATTCCTGGTATATTTTTAAGACCCTCCATGCACGTTTTAAAAGCACCTTGACCAGGAAGCACAACGTGGGATGAGTTTTTTAAAAATTTTGGATTTTCGGAAATTACAACCTCGGCATTTAGGTTGTTTTTCTCAATAACCTTAGAAAAAGATTTTTTAGCTGACAAAATGTTTCCGGAACCATAGTCAACTATGGTTATCAGGCGTTTCATTATTTTATAAAACCCCTTTTGAGGAAGGTATTATGTTTTTAATTCTTTCATCAATAGTAAGTGCCTGCCTAATACTTCTGGCAAAAGACTTAAAACAAGATTCAATTATATGGTGATTATTATCACCATAAAAATTTTCTACATGAAGATTACATTTGGTATTATTGGTAAATGCTTTAAAAAACTCTTTAAATAGTTCGGTGTCCATTTCTCCAATTTTCTCTAAACCAAGATCAACTTTCCAAACAAGTTCTGGCCTTCCTGAAAAATCAATTACTGTCCTAGACAAGCTTTCATCCATAGTAATATAAAAAAAACCATACCTGGTTATTCCTTTTTTATCTCCGATTGCTTTATTAATTGCTTCAGATAAAGCATATGCAGTATCTTCTACAGTATGATGGAAATCAACATGGGTATCTCCATCACTAGCAAGGTCTACATCTATTAAACTATGGTGAGAAAAAATTTCGAGCATATGATCAAAAAACCCAATTCCAGTGGAAATTTTAGAAACACCAGTACCGTCAATATTTATATTGCAAACTATTTTGGTTTCTTTTGTGTTTCTTTCTACTGATGCTTTTCTCATAAATTGGCCTAATAACAGTGATATATAAAATATTCTAGGTAAATTACTTGATTAAAATAATTAAGTAGCCATTTTATTCTTAGAAAATAGCAAAATGATAAAATCTACAACAATTATAGGAATAAGAAAAGGCAATCTTGTAGTGGTTGCGGGTGACGGTCAGGCAAGCTTTGGGAATACCGTTATGAAGGCAAATGTTAAAAAAATAAGAAGGTTGGGACAGGATAATTCGGTTATTTCCGGATTTGCAGGATCCACCGCAGATGCTTTTGCTCTTTTTGAAAGGCTAGAATCGAAACTTGATCAGTATAAAAATCAACTCAAAAGGGCTTGTGTTGAATTAGCTAAAGATTGGAGAACTGATAGATATCTAAGGCGGCTTGAGGCAATGATGATCGTTGCTGACAAAGATGTAAGCCTTCTTCTCTCTGGGACTGGTGATGTAATTGAATCTGATGATGGAATATTAGCTATTGGTTCGGGAGGTCCTTACGCAAATAGCGCTGCCAAAGCCTTAATAAAAAAAACAGAAATGAATGCAGAAGAAATTGCTATTGAATCACTAAATATTGCTGCCGATATTTGTATTTACACTAATCATAATATTGTTTCAGAAAAAATAGAATTATAATGGAATCAAGTTTCAGCCCAAGAGAAACAGTTTCAGAGCTTGATAAGTTTATTATCGGACAAAAAAATGCTAAGCGCGCAGTCGCTGTAGCTCTTCGAAACAGATGGAGGCGCAAACAATTAGACAAAGACCTGCAAGATGAGATAGTTCCAAAAAACATCCTTATGGTGGGGCCAACAGGGTGTGGTAAAACAGAAATTTCTCGAAGATTAGCAAAATTAGCCGACGCCCCCTTCATAAAAGTTGAGGCAACAAAATTTACTGAAGTTGGATATGTGGGAAGAGATGTGGAACAAATTGTTCGAGATCTTGTTGAAATTAGCATCAACAAAACTAAAGAAAAAATGGGTCAAGAAGTAAAAGCAAAAGCAGAAAAAAATGCAGAAGAAAAAATTTTAGATATCTTGGTTTCTAAAACATCAAGCCCGTCTACAAGAGAAGCTTTTAGACAAAAGCTTAGATCTGGAGAGTTAAATGATAATGAGGTTGAAATACCCGTGTCTGCAAACCCCTCGATGAGCCTTCCAACTATGGACATTCCTGGAATGCCTGGTTCGCAAATGGGCATGATAAACTTAGGTGATGTGTTTGGAAAAAATTTTGGCAAACAAAAAAAAATGAAAAGAATGACAGTAAAAGAGTCTCACACTTATTTGTTGCAAGAAGAAACAGAGAAGTTGTTAGATCAAGATAAAATTACAGCACGCGCTCTTAAAGATGTAGAACAAAATGGAATAGTTTTTATTGATGAAATAGATAAAATAACATCAAGAAGTGAGAGGTCTGGTGCTGATGTTTCAAGAGAGGGGGTTCAAAGAGATTTGCTACCACTTATTGAGGGAACAGCAGTATCAACAAAACACGGTGTTGTGAAAACCGACTATGTATTGTTTATCGCTTCTGGAGCTTTTCACCTATCCAAACCATCAGACATGTTGCCAGAATTACAAGGCAGGCTTCCAATTCGTGTTGAATTAGAAAGTTTGTCTAAAAATGATTTTAAGCTTATATTAACAGAAACCCAAAACAGTCTAATTAAACAATATGTTGGTCTTCTTGGAACGGAAAAGGTTGAGTTAGAGTTTGATGAAAACGGCATTGACTCAATTGCCTCTTTAGCCACAGAAATTAATCAGAATGTTGAAAACATAGGGGCAAGAAGGTTGCACACCATAATGGAAAAACTTTTAGAAGAGGTGAGTTTTAATGCTTCTGATATAGGTCCAACAAAGATAATTATAGACAAGAAGTTTGTTGAGACAAACCTTGTTGATTTAATAAAAAGTCAGGATCTCTCTAAATTTATATTATAAATATTGATTTTAATCTCATCCTTACCTAACGGTTGTGTGTGATTAAAAAAATTCAAATTGAGCTAATAATTTTTATAATTTTACTAGCAATTGTATCGTTATCTTACAGGGCAGACTTATCAATTTATGAATATTTTTATAATTTAAATTATGGAGTCGAAACAACTTATCTTAAAAATTTTTTTATAAAAGTAACCGAGCTTGGTGACTCCATTTGGTATTTTTCAATAATTTTTTTAGTTTTTGTGCTTTCTTTTGTGGGATCAACTTTTAAAATAATATCACCTAGCCCTTGTTTGTTTTTAAGAAATTTAAGTATTTTTGGTTTTGTTTATTTATCTTTTGTTGGCATAGCAACTCAAGCATTAAAGCATATTATTGGGAGGCCAAGGCCTAATCATGCTGATTTTGAAAAGGGGTTTGATTTTGTTTTTTTTTCAACTGACGCTTCCTTTCACTCTTTCCCATCTGGTCATTCTTCAACTATTTTTGCTGTGGTATTGATAATGAGCTTATTAGTTCCCCGTCTTAAAATATTTTTTCTGTTTTTTGGTTTTGTGGTTGCTATAAGCAGAGTTGTTGTGGGTGCACACTATACAACAGACATTATAGCAGGGGGGTTGTTGGCGTTAATTTCTTACAAAATTGTTTTGTCAATTTTTGAAAAGCACTTTCCTAAAATCTTAATTAAAGATTTAGAATTAAAAAGCCCTTCTTTGCTGTTTAAGACTATTATTGTTTTTATGATTATTGGTATACTTATTACTGTTGGGCATGATTTTGATATCTTTTTTAGCAGTTTTTTTTATTATGGAAATAGCCAATTTTTTCTTCAAAGTTATGATATTCTTTCAATAATTTTTAGAGATTTCTTTTTGCCTTTTTTGGTTTTGTACTTGTTTGTTTTGCCAATCGTCGCTTATTTTTTTCCAATAAATAAATTGTATTTTGGGCATAAGTTTTTGCTAAGAGAACTCATATTTGTTTTTTTAACTGGGCTAACAACACTAGGCCTGGTTGTTAATATTTTGTTAAAAAATTTGTGGGGGAGAACCAGGCCTAACGATATTTTCCAATTTGGAGGCGCTGACGTTTTTTCTCCTTGGTATAAATTTGGAGACACTTGTCTTTCGAACTGTTCTTTTGTCTCTGGAGATGCGTCAGTTGGTTTTGCTTTAGTGCTTTTTTATTTTATAACAAAGAGAAACGCCTATGTTTATTTGTCTGTTGTGTGCGGCCTTTGTCTGGGTTTTGTTAGAATAGTTGCGGGTGGTCATTTTTTGAGCGATGTTGTTTTTTCGCAAATTATAGTAACGATAGTAATTTTTACTTCTTTTTTAGTATATAAAAAAATATCGAATGAATAAGGTTTTTATCTATTCTATACTAGCACTTATTGTTCTTAAGGTCGTAGCTGTTTTGTTTACAAATTTCTCATTATATGGTGATGAGGCACAGTATTGGTTGTGGTCAAAAAAATTAGATTTGGGTTATTATTCTAAGCCGCCCCTTCTTGCGTGGTTCTTGTCAGGACACACTATTCTTTTTGGGGACTCGTTTTTTTCTCTTAAAATGTTTCCCTTGCTAGCTTATTTTTTAATATTTTTTGCTATTTATAAACTCTGTTTAGAATTAAATTTATCAAAAAATAATTCTATTATTTGCTCTGTTTGTTTTTTGTCAACCCCTGCGGCAAGCGTTTCATCTTTTTTAATATCAACTGATCTTTTGCTTTTGCTTTTTTGGGCATTAACAATGATACTTCTTTTAAAAATGAGGGCTAATGGATCTTTAAAAAATTTTTTATTATTTGGCGGGTTGTTGGGATTTACTTTTTTAGCCAAATATGCTGCTATTTATTTTTTATTAAGTTTTTTAATATTAGTCTTAATAGATGATAAAACATTTCATGCTTTAAAAAAAAATAAAGTTGGTTTTTTAGTTTTTGTTTTAACATTGTTGTTGGTTGTTTTTCCTAATGTTTATTGGAATTTCAATAATGACTGGGTAACGCTTTCTCACACTGCTGACAACACAAACTTGCAGAACCTTGATTTTAATTTTTATGATCCTTTGAAATTTTTGTTCTCACAAATCTTTATGCTTGGTGTGGTTTTGTTTTTGTCGTTTCTTTATATGTTTAGGTTTTTTCGTTTAGATTTTGAAAATAAGTTTTTATTAGTTTTTTCTTTGCCTATTGTTTTTATTGTTTTGGTAGAAAGTTTTCTTGTAAGGGCCAATGCTAATTGGGCTGCGCCAGCTTTAATTTCTTTGTTCATTTTAATGTATCGGTTGGTATCTAATAGAAGTAGTCGTTTAATTATAATTAATTTTGCCATTAGCTGCTTGGTTGGGGCCTTTTTATTTATTTCTATTTTAATTTCTTCAGATTTTAAAATATTTGATAGAATTAGGGGTGTTGACGCTTTTGTTAACGAGGTTATAAAAATAGTTGGCGACAAAGATGTTGTTGTTTCTGATCGACTATTGTTTTCAAGCATTTCTTACGAAATGAGAAACAGGACTAACAACATTTATATGCCTTTTAAAGAGGGGGGTATTGTAACTAATCATTTTCAAATGAGCTCTCCGTTAAAACAAGCAAGAGAGAAAAATTTTTATTTAATAGGAAATAAGTCTGATATCTCTTATCTTAACAGTGATAAAGAAATAAACCTCTTAAAAGAGTTTGATGTTTCTTTTAGTTCAAGTAAGTTAAAATTTTATGAGGTTGTTTTTAAATAATTTAATTTTTTTAATACTTTTTTGCTTTCCTTTAAGTAGTGAGGAAATAAGGAAAAACTATGTTGTGAAGGTAAGCGGCATAAAAATTGGCGAATTGAGCTGGGACATGAAAGTAACTACAAATAATTACTCAAATAAATTAAGCCTTAAAAGCAAAGGCCTGTTGTCAGGTTTATATAACTTTAAAGGTGATTATTTTTCAGAAGGAAACATTAGAAAAAATGAACTTTTTCCAAAAAACTACAAACATTTTTGGCAAACTAAAAAAACTGTTAAAAAAATGGAGTTAAGTTTTAAAAAAAACAGACTGGCAATAATTAATCAAGAGCCTGTTGAAGAAGAAAAAATAAGACTTAACGTATTCAATATAGAAAACACACATGATCCACTGACTTCGTTTTTAAAAATAATGATGGGTAAAAAAAGCGCTTTGGTTGTTGACGGAAGAAGGCTTTACACAATGGAAGCGCAGCATGATGAAAGCGCAAACCAAACAACAATAGGGGTTTCAAATTATTCTAATTTATGGGCAGATCACAAAAGAAATAAGTTTGAAAAAATAATTTTTGAAAAAAAAGCTAAAGAAATTTTACCTTTCAAAATGCTTATTTTTTTTGATGGAAGGGTTTTTAGGTTAGAAGAAAGTTAGTTTTTGTTTTTTCTTAAATAAACATAAAAAGCACCGTCGCTCCCATGTTCTATTGAGGCCTGCTCATAAGAAAGAATATATTTTGAAAATTTGTTTGATTTTACCCAGTCAAAAAAAGATGCGCGTATAATGCCGTGATAAAGTTTGGGTTTTGTAAATTCATCGTGGTTTTTTGGTTTAAAAACACCTTTGCCGGTTACAAACAACAAACATCTTTTATTCTGGTTAAAACAGTCAATAATTGTAGATGAAAAAATATCTTCGGCTTCTGAGAGGCTTTTTCCATGAAAATCTATTTTTTTATCTATCTTAAAAATATTTTTTTTAATATTTTTTTTTATACTAACTTTTGCCAATGAAAAATGAGGGGTTTTTATATTTGTTGTTGTTGGTTCTTCTAGACCAACTCCCTTGTTGTGTTTGGTTGTGCTTTCTCTGTGTTTGTTTTTTTTTGTTGAGCTGGGGGTGGGCGCCCTGTTACTTTTCTTAATTGGGGCAACGCCCTTCATGTGTTTTAAAAAAAAATCATTTTCATCTTTCATTGTTTAAAAATACCTTAACTAAGCTTTTAACCCTGTTTGGTGTCTGAGTATACCAAAGGCTGTTCATCATTTCAAAACAAACAAGATGCTTATTATTTTTATTCATGTTTGACAGTAAGTTTTTAAACATTAATACTTTTTTCACTCCCATCTGAAAAACCATTTCAATTAAAAGCTCCTCATCTTTTCTTTTGTGGGTTTTTTGTTTTAAAAATTTATTATAGTCTCTCAGCGCATTTTTAAAATCTTTAATAAATATTTTTTCTAACTGTTCTTTGTTGTGTTGTTTGTTGAATAAACAGTTCTCGTTGGGCAAAATCAAGTGTCCATAACCAATAGTAAGAAACCCCAATTGATCTTTATAGGGCTTTATTGAAAAACCTTCGTTTTTTTTTATTCTTTTTTTTAGTTTTTTATAAAGCAATTTGTTAGGTTGACACCAATAACCAAGCTGGGCCTGAAGAGTTTTCTGGTTTTTCAAAAATCCAAGTGTCTTTGTTTTTAACAATACTTTCCTCATTGTCATCAATAATTTGTTCACTAATAAAATTAACAGCGATACTAATTTTACCATTTTCAACTTTTGCATCTTCAATGCCATCAATCACCAATGAATAAAATTGTGAATTTGGGTTGTTTGAACCAGAGTTAATGGCATTCTCAAAAGCACTGTATACATCTTTTGAGACTAAGTTTTTTAAAGTGTTTTTATCTCCATTATTAAAAGCAGTAATTATAATCTCGAAAGCTTTTTTTGCGCCCTCAAGAAATGTCTTGTGGTCAAAAGAGCTTGCTTTCTTATATACAGCTTCAAGTTTTTGCTCATTTTCTTTAAGTTGTGGAATTTTTGTTTCTTCTATCTTCGTTTCTTTTTTAACAAACTCTTGTTGTTTTGTGTTTTTTTGAAATCCAGTTCTCTTGCCAAGCACACTTCTTAAACGATAAATAATAAACACAGCAATTACAGCAAATATTATTATATCAAAAAATTGCAAATCCCCATAAACCATATTTTAATATATAATTACTTTTTTTTATTTTAATAGTTATATTTTTTCCAAAGAGCCTCTTTTATTTCTTTGACAGTTTTTTTGTGGGCGGTTACATCTTTGTCAACAGGGGTGAACCTAATTATGTTTTTGGTGCTTTCTTTTTTATTTGAAAGATTGTTTTTGTTTGGATTGTTTGTTTTAGAGAGATTCATAGAAAATTGTTTTCCACCCTTTAGTTCTAAATAAACTTCAGCTAATAGTCGTGAGTCTAGCAATGCTCCATGAAGGTCTCTTTCAGACAAATCTATCTTAAACCTTCTGCATAAATAATCTAAGTTTGCGACACGAGTATTAAGAACCCTTCTTGCAAGCGAGACTGTATCGACAACAGGGTTGGTTATTGCGGGCTTGCCAATTAAAGCAAGCTCATTGTTTATAAAACCAACATCAAACTCTGAGTTATGAATAATAAGAGGGTCATTGCTTATAAACTCCAAAAACTCTTCATGGTGGTCTGCGAAACTCTTTTTATTGTTTAAAAACTTGTTGGTTATTCCAGTAATTTTTTGAGCACTTTCAGAAATTTTTTTTTCTACCTTACAATAAAATTGTAAAGATTTATTTGTCGCAACATGGTTGATTAATTCAACACAACCAACCTCTATAACCCTGTCTCCAGTTTTGTGACTTAACCCTGTTGTTTCTGTATCAATTACTACTTCTCTCATTTTAACAATTCTATTAAAGCTTTATCTGTTGAAAAAATAAAGTCTTTTTTGGTTTTGTTGTTATAAATAACTATATCTGATCTCCTTTTCCTTTCTGAGTCAGATATTTGGGATTTAATAATTTTTTTTAATATTGGTTTTGTAAATTTTTTGTTTTTAAGCACCCTTTCAGCTCTAATTTTTTTCTTTGCAATAATACACAAAACAACATCAAAATTTTTTTCCATATTGTTTTCAAACAAAAGAGGGACATCAAAGAAGAGCGCGCCTTTAGTGTTTTTGTGGTTTTTTTTTATAAAAACATCTCTGGATTTTTTAACCTCTTTGTGAAGATGTTTTTCAAGGGTTTTTTTTATTGCGGTATTATTAAAAATTATTTCAGCAATTTTTGACTTGTTGATTTTGTTGTGATTCACAATTTCGTTAGAGAAAGTTTTTTTTAAAAAAAATATAAATTTTTTTTTGGGCTTGTTGTAAATTTGTGAAACAACCTTGTCTGACTCATGAACCATAAAATCGTTTTTTTTTAAATATTCAGTAAGTGTTGTCTTCCCACACCCTATCCCTCCTGTTATGCCAATAATTTTTGTCATAATATTTTGGAGTAAATTTTTTTAATCATTATGTTGTCTACAATTGGTTTGAAACCAAACCAGTGTTGAAAACATGGTATAGCTTGTTCGATAAGCATTGTAATTCCATAAATTTTATTGTTTTTATCAAAACTTTTCAAGAAAACAGTTTCTTTGGGGGTATAAACAATATCACTAATTATGGTTTTTTTTCCTATTAGTTTGATTTGTTTATTGTTAAGTGGGTTTATAGGGGTAGTATTAATCAATAAGTCAGCAGTTAATAAATAGTCATCAATTAACCTGTATTCTTTTGTGTATAAAATTCTTGGGCTAGTTTTTATGGCTTTTTTTGTGCGATTAAAAACATAAACCTTTTGATAGCCCTTGAGTTTTAGCCCGTAAAATATCGCACGAGAAGCTCCTCCACAGCCAAGGATTATTATTTTTTTATTTTTATTAAGTTTCTTGGATTTGATTGAGTTTAAATATCCAAACCAATCAGTATTAATGCCTTTCTTTTTTTTTCCTACTGTAACACAGTTAACAGCTCCGATGTTTTTAGAGTGTCTGTTTATCGAGTCAAGGTATTTAATAATTTTTGTCTTATAAGGTATTGTAACATTGAACCCGGCTGTGTTTTTGTTGTTAATTTTTTTTTTTATTTCTTTGTTAAAACTGTTGCTTTTAACCTCAACAAAACTGTATTTTGCTTTAATCTTATATTTTTTAAACCAGTAATTAAAAATTAAAGGGGACAGGCTATTTGATGCTTTGTTTCCAATTACAAAAAATTCTTTCATTTCTGGTGATTATACAAAAAACTTAGAAAGGGGAACAGTGGAAAACCCAAAACATTGAAAAAGTCTCCCTTTATGGACTTTATAATTTGTGGTCCTTGAGACTCAGCCTGATAACAGCCCACTGACGACAAGATAGTTTTGTCTGCTTTTTTTAAATACTCGTCTATTTGTTTGTTGTTTAGTTTTCTCAGGGTTATGGTGGACGACTGTTGTGCCGACCAAATTTGTTTGTTTGCTATGCAAACAGAAATACCGGATATAATTTGGTGTTTGTTTCCAGACAGCTCTCTAATTTTAATTTTTGCTTCTTTAAGTGTTTTTGCTTTGTTAATTATTTTGTTTTTAAAAAGAATTGTTGTGTCAGAACCAACAACAAGGTGTTGTGTGTTTAATCTGCTAACACTTAGCGCTTTTTCTTTAGCAAGAAATTTTGGGAGATTTTTTTTGTTTATAGTTTTTATTATTTTCTTTTTAATAAGATCTTCATTACAAAGAGGGGGTGTTTTTGTAAAATTTAACCCAACGCTTTTAAGGAGTTTATATCTTGAAAAACTATTACTAG
>CACJPV010000003.1 GCA_902595425.1 uncultured Alphaproteobacteria bacterium
GCTCCTTTCAATATGTCAGAGGCAAAATTTAATTCTCATGTTACAACTGACGAATTTGGACAAAGAATTACAAGCAATAACATACCAGAAGTAGAAAAAATTTATATTTTTGGTGATAGTTTCACTTTTGGATTTGGAGTAAATGATAATGAAACGATACCATATTTTGTTCAAGAGAAAATTTTTGATTATTCATTTATAAATTTAGGTTTCAGTGCTGGACGTGATCTTAGCTCCTACTACACATGGTTAAAAAAAAATATAAAGATTAAAAAAATAACAAAGGGGATTTTAATACTTTATATTAATGATCTTAACGATATGACAAGAAACAGATGTTTTAATTTAAAAAATAAAGAAGTAAAATTGACAAGTGAAGAATGTGTAAACATTAAATCAAATTATTATATTTATGGAGGAAGGTTATATAATAAAAAATCAGTTTTCAATTATTTGTTTTATAATTTTCATACTTATTTAAAGAGAAGTTATTCTATTGCATTTTTTAGAATGTATTATGATTATTTGTTTTCACTAAATAAAAATTTAGTAAATAAAAAAATTAATGATAAATTATCAGAAGAGGAAAAAGACAAAATACAATTTATTGTAAATTATTTCAATGATAAAATAGACCTTCTAGGAATTGTTATGATTGATTACTCGAAAGAAAATAAATTTTATGATTACATATCTAAAATAAGCAGAACGAAAAAAATTAAGACAATAAAAATTGAACCCTTAAACTTAAAGTATAGAATTGGTGTTAATGATCCACATCACAATGCATTAGGAAATAAACTTTTAGCAGATAGAATTATTAAAGAAATTTTTGATTAAGAAAATTTAATAATGTTGTATTGTTTCAAGTACACATTAGAAACATAAGATAAAGAGTATTGATTTATAATATGCTCATTTTATTCTTTTTTAATAGAATTTTGCAACGAAACATTATTATCATCCGTTTCTTTTTTTTCTGTTTTAATTGACTGAATTTTATCAGACATTTTTATATCTCCACTAAGTTTTCCACCAAGTTTTATTTGCATTTTTTGATACTCAATTGTTCCTGTTGCATTACCGTCTTCTTGAATTGTTAGTGTACCAGAAGCTTTAAGATCTCCATCAAAAGTACCCCAAATATCAGCATTATGAGTTTCAATATTTCCTTTACATTTGCCAGTATTGCCAATTACTATATTGTCTGTTTTCATTGTTATATCTGCCTCACCATCAATTTGTACCTCATCTGCTTTTTTAATTTCGCCCGTAATCGAAACACCATTTCCTATTATAACCTTTGCACTACCTTTGGCAGGTCTAAATACATCACTTAAACCTTTGTCTTCATTTGAAGTATAGTCTTTTTTCTTGTCAAACATTCTGTCCTCCAACAATTTTTTTATACAGATAAATCACTGCAGAAGTTTTCATTGAGTAAGTTACTGCAACTACTGTAAATTTTAAAATATTTTGTTCCAAAAGGTTTTGGTTGTCAATAAATTATTATAATTTGTTAGTATATTTGGTTAAAAAGTACGAAAATTTAATCACTAAAATCTTAAAGGTGCATATAAACGCTTTTCAATTAATTAATATTTTGGTTTAACTGTTATTAATTTTTCATCAATCCAAGATGTTATTCCACTTTTTGCATTATAAATAACATTATCAAAATTTTTTATTTCCATCATTTTGGCAATTATTTTAGTTCTTCTTCCAGTTCTACAAATTAAGATTATTGGTTTGCCCTCACCTATTTCTAAACGCAATTTTTCATACCATTCATCATAATTATAATTTCCTTCTTTATCAAAAAAAGTTAGCAGAATGCTTTTTGGAACAACTCCAGTTTGATCCCATTCTGCACTTCTTCTTATGTCTACTATTGGAATATTATTTTTTGATAATTCTTTAATCTGCTCGTTATTTACGTCAACAATATCTGCAAATGCAAATTTTACACTTAGTAAACAAACTATAAATTTTATACAAAATCTAATTAACATTTTATAAATTATCAAAAAATACTACTGAATCAAATATGAATCAATATGAATCTATTATGAGTTGATACTACCTTATGCGTTTTCTTTACAGCGATTTTAGATCACTTTTAAAATCTATTTTCTTAAAACAAGTCCATAGACTTAATTATAAAAACCAAGTAAAACAGTAAAAAATATTATGGGAGTATGGCGGAACTGGTAGACGCGCCGGATTCAAAATCCGGTAACTTTTTAAAAAAACTCCAATTTTTTCAACTAAATTAAGTAATTCTAATTAATAAAGACGCCCATACGATGCCTTGCGGTTTATCTTTCATAGATTTTTTATTATATAGATTACATGAAAAAATTTTTAGAAATTTTAGTTTTAATATTTTTATTTTCGGGAAATTTATTAGCTGGAGATTCTTTAAAAAATATGGAATTAACTAAAGATACAGGTTTTGGAGATTTATACGGCAAAAGTTTAACTGGAAATTATTATAAAGATTATGGAATGCAAATTGTTAATAAAGCAGATGATCACCCAGTTCGTTTAGGTCAAGAATCTATCAGATTTGAAGTGCAGCCAGGTGATTGTGGCGCTGATGATCCTAAACATGGTGATTGGAGTGATTGTAAAGAAGATCGTGAAAGACATGAATTAGCTGGAAGGTACATGAAAAATGGATCAACATGGTGGTATGCATGGTCAATTTATTTTCCTGAAGATCATATTAATGTTTTTCCAACTTCAGCTGCTTATGGTCAATTTCATCAATCAGGATCCTTTCCTCTTTTTATGTTTAAGGAAAGAGAAAATGGTTATTGGTTATCAGTAACTATCAGAAATGATCATACTGATGAGTCCATCGAAGTATTGGATGATAAAGACATGAGAGGTAAATGGAATGATATTTTAGTTAATGTAAAATGGTCCCATAAAAAAAATGGTTTTTTTAAACTATGGGCAAATGGAAAATTAATTTATGAACTTCAAGGTCAAACAAAATCGAAAGGAACAGAAGCATATTTTAAATTTGGATTGTATAGAACCTACATGTCAAGGTGGTTAGAATCTAAAAAAAATATAAATAAATCAAACGGTGTTCCTGGTCAGATTGTTTATTTTGATGAAATAAGAAAAGTCAATGAATGTAATAAATTAAAAATTAATGAACTAGGATATTCATGTGATGATCTTACTTCACAAAAAAAAGAAACAAAAAAAGATAGGTTAATTAAAACTTTAAAAAAAAGAATATTAAAAAAAATTATGTTGGAAGCAACAGAAGATAAACGCAAAGATGTAGAAAATTGGATTGAAAAACAAATAACAAAGTGGTCAAAAAAATCTAATTTTGCAGATGAACTTTTTGATTCAAAATCTCTAAAAGATAAAAGAGATGAGTTTATTAAAAAGGGAATCAAGAAATTTAAATGATTTTTAGCAATCTCAGTTTTAGTAAAGAATTTAGCGACGCCCTTACTACGCCCTGTGATTACAATTTATAATAATTACGCAATAGACTTCACTTTAAAAACCAAGTAAAAGTAGGAAAAATAAACTGGGAGTATGGCGGAACTGGTAGACGCGCCGGATTCAAAATCCGGTCACTTCGGTGGTGTGGGTTCGATTCCCTCTACTCCTACCAAATAAATGAACTTATTAAGATCACTATATAATTGGACATTAAAAAAAGCTGAGCACAAATACTCTTCATGGGTGTTAAGTATTGTATCTTTTGCTGAAAGTTCATTTTTTCCAATTCCACCAGATGTATTGCTAATACCCATGATTATTGCCAAGAGAACTAAAGCTTGGACATATGCTTTCATATGTACTTTATCATCAGTTTTTGGTGGAGTTGTAGGTTATGCAATAGGTTTTTTTTTATTTAATAGTATAGGCATATTAATTGTAGAATTTTATCATCTAACAAATTCATTCAATACTTTTGAAAATTATTACAAAGAATATGGTATGCTAATTGTTTTGGGTGCAGGTTTTACGCCTTTTCCTTTTAAATTTATTACAATTGCAAGCGGTGTCTTTAGCTTAAATATTTTTCTTTTTATATTTACTGCTTTTATAGCAAGAGGTTTTAGATTTTATTTACTAGCTATTCTTCTTTTTATTTTTGGAGAAAGAATAAAATTTTTAATTGATAAATATTTTAACATTTTAGCAGTTTTATTTTTTATTCTTCTGATAGGCAGTTTTATGTTAATTAAATTATTTTAATGCTAAAAAAATATTGGTTTTATGTTTTAGGTGTATTGAGCATCACTGCCATTGGGTCTGCATTGATTGCTGAATACTATTTTTATCTTGAGCCCTGTAAAATGTGTCTAAAGCAAAGAGAACCATATTATGCGATCATAACACTATTTCTAGTATTTATAGTCCTCCGTTGGCAAACAAAAATTTGGTTTTTTCTTGGGGTTCAAATATTAGTTATTTATGGGCTCTTCTATTCCATATGGCATGTTGGGATAGAAAATAAATTACTTTCTGGACCATCTGGTTGTTCAGGAGGTTTGGAATTAACAAATAGCACTATAAATTTAAAAGATCAAATTATGTCCAAAGCTGTAGTAAATTGTGAAGATATTATTTGGAGTATGTTTGGGCTTTCTGTCGCGACAATAAATAGTTTATTATTATTTTTGATTTTTGTAATTAATACAATATATCTTTGGAACAATGGCTTTAAAAAAGAAAAAATCTAAAAAAAAATCAATTACAAAAAAGAAAATTGTTAAGAAATCCAAATCGACTACAGATAAAACAATTTTAGATGAAATAATTAGAGTTGATCATGCAGGTGAGTATGGGGCAACACGAATTTATGATGGTCAAATAGCTGTATTTGGAAAAGACTCTAAAATTGGTAAAACAATTCAACATATGGCTGATCAGGAACAAGAGCATATTGAAAAATTTAATGAACTTCTTGTTGAAAAACGTGTTCGACCTACTGCGTTATTACCTCTATGGAACATAGCTGGTTTTGCGCTTGGTGCCGGCACTGCTTTGATGGGTGAAAAAGCAGCAATGGCATGTACTGTTGCTGTCGAAAAAGTGATTGGTGAGCATTATAGAGAGCAACAAGACTTATTAGAGGATGATGAAAAAGAGCTTAAGAAAACAATTGCTAAATTTGAAAAAGATGAACTAGAACATCATGATATTGGGCTCGAACATGACGCAGAAAATGCACCAGGTTATAAAGTTATGACAAAAGTAATTGAGATTGGCTGTAAAGCAGCAATCGCAATTTCAAAAAAAATCTAATTTTCTAACTCAGTATCCCAATACAAGTAATCTCGCCAACTATCATGTAAATAGTTTGGGGGGAAGTTGCGTCCATTGTTTTGCAGTTGTATCGAGTTTGGTTGAATAGGTTTTTTTAATAATTTCATATCGGTATTCTGTAACAATTTACGACCCTTTTTTAAATTACAAGTTGTGCATGCTGATACTACATTTTGCCAAGTTGTTTTTCCATACAAGCATCTTGGCACCAAGTGATCGAAAGTAAGATCATTTGCAGGAAATTTTTTTGCACAATACTGGCAAGTAAAATTATCACGAAGAAAAACATTAAATCTTGTAAAAGCAGGTTTGCGTTGTGGCATAACATAATCTTTTAATGCTATTACACTTGGTAATTTAAAAGATATAGTTGGTGAACTAACTGATTGTTCATATCGCTCAATAACAGATACACGATTTAAAAATACCGATTTGACAGCATCTTGCCATGAACATAAAGAAAGTGGGTAATAGGAAAGAGGTCGAAAATCTGCATTTAATACTAGTGCTGGATTTCCAATAGCACTCATTTTTTTATACTTACCCAAGTCATATTATAAGATTGATATAATATGAAGATTCGAATCCATCATAGTATTTTTTTTATAAAATTTTGTAATAAACTTATTGCCTCAGGAGAAATATTATGCCCATCTGAGGGTATTGCATGTGACTCAAAATTGCATTTATTAGCTTTTAAATATTCTATAGATTTATAATAGCTTTGTATTGGAATAACTTCATCTTGCTCACCATGCAAAATAAAAATTGGGGTTTTTTTTAAAATAGAATTTTTAATAGGGCCCTCTTTCATTATACGACCAGAAAGAATTATTAACCCTCCTATCTTTTCTGATAATTGATTTCCAACTTCAAATGTCATCATCCCGCCTTGTGAAAAACCCATCAATATGCAATCAGCTAGTGTTAAATCAAGCGAGTCACAGTATTGTTCCATGGTGTAAATAATTTTATTAACAACTTCATCAATTTCCTTTTGAATTTGTTCAAATTCTTTTGGACCAGCTTGTGCAATATAGATACCGTTAGGGTATAAATCAAACCATTGATAGCCCATTAAATTACCTGGTATATAGCCAGGTCCATTTAGAGCGACATACTGTGCCTCCCAATCATCCAAGTCAATTGGGTGAGCAAGATGCATGAAATTTGCTGCATTATCTCCATATCCGTGGAGCATAAAAATTAGTTTTTTTGGATTATCATGCTTGGAAATTGATGGTCCATTTAGAATTTCAGACATACCTTAATATATGCGACAATTCATGGTTCGTTCAAGAGAAGATTTGCACTATATGATTATTATGGATGTTTTACAAATTGTATTAGTTGTATTTATGGCAGGAGCACTTGGTGCAGTTGTGATTGGTGTTATTGCGATGGCTGTAAATGGAAAACTTAATAAAAATCATAGTAATAAACTAATGCGTCTTCGTGTATTGTTTCAGGCGATTGCAGTTCTAGTTTTTGTAATTATTATTTGGCTTTCAAGGAATTAAGCCAAATTTACCTACTAGAAAAAAATATTTTTTTTTAGTATAAGGCAAATAGAGGTTGTTATGGGTATTCATTTTAATCATAAATCAAAAGCGGGAGACCGCAAAATGCAAAAAGAATTAAAGCTAAAAATGAAAGCTGAAGAGCGTAAAAAAAAACGTGAAGAGCAAGAACGTCTTAAACAAGAAGAAGAAATGAAAAAATTAGAAGAACTCACAAGACCCGACAAAACTGCTGATTAATAAAAATTTATATTTTTTATACTGGATGATTTTTTCTAATAAATTTCTTCAATATTTCTAGAGATTTACCTGCTTCCTCCAATAAGATCATATGCCCACAATTTTCAATTATTTCTACTTCTGAATTTTCAATATTTTCTGCTAATTTTTTACCAGCTTTAACTGGACACATTCTATCTCTGTCACCAAGTATATTGATAGCTGGACATTTAATTTTTTTTGCTGCCTCGAAACCATTTTTATAATTGTCACATGCTCTAAAATCTACTCCAAGGGCATTTTTTACAGAACCATTCACTACAATTGAACCGCCGAGATTCATATGATGAAGCCCAGGAACTGGATGACCTCCAAAGTGCCCTGCTGGACCATGAGCCCAATCCATCATAAGATCTACTGCTTTTGAATCTCCTTTTTCTGCCAAATCTAATAATTCTGGATTCATTGGTATTGCTCCTGCTCCACCCATTAATCCAATTGATTTAACTTTTTCAGGAAATTGTGATGCGCATTCTAAAACAATTAAGCATCCTTGTGAATGACCAACTAAAGATGCTTCTTTCATTTCTACTGAGTCAATAACATCAGATATCCATTTACCCTGTTCTTCAATAGATTCTAAGGCAGGCCCTTCAGAATAGCCATGTCCAGGAAGGTCAATTGCAAGAATACTATAGCCATGAAAAGCAAAATAACGGGTTTGTAAAACCCAAGTAATATGACTTAACCCACTGCCATGAATAAAAATAATAAGAGGTTTTTTTTTATCAAAAGGCCTTCCACCAGTTGAAGCAAAAACCTCTTTATTATTTACTTTAAACTTCATTTATTTGATACAAGTCTTGGTTTTTTTGCTGCTCTAAAACCATCCTCAAAATCATTAATGATATCTTCAATATCTTCTATTCCAACTGAAAGTCTAATCATGTCATGAGACATATTTGCTAATTTTAAAGTGGCTTCATCCATTTGAGAATGAGTAGCAGAGGCAGGATGGATAACTAATGTTCTAGTATCACCGACATTTGCTAAATGAGACGCTAGTTTAACATTGTCAATAAATGCAGCTCCAGCTTCTTTTCCTCCTTTAATACCAAAAGCAATCATTGATCCAGTACCTTTAGGTAATAACTTTTTTGCTAATTCATAATCTGGATTATCTTTAAGACTTGCATGAGAAACCCAAGCGACACTTTCATGGTTACTCAAATACTCAACCATTTTTAGAGCATTTGAACAATGTTTTTCCATTCGGACTGATAGAGTTTCAATACCTTGCAAAACATTCCAAGCGTTTTGAGGACTTAAACAAGGTCCCATGTCTCTCATTCCTTCAGCTCTTGCTTTCATCGTAAAAGCTACCGGACCAAATTCTTCAGCAAAAGACAAGCCATGATAACCTTCATAGGGCTCAGTCATAGTAGGAAATTTATCTGTTTTTAAAAAATCAAATTTCCCTCCCTCTACCAAAATTCCTGCCATTGATGATCCATGTCCCGCCATCCATTTAGTTAAAGAATGAACCACAAAGTCCGCACCATGTTCCAATGGTTTAAATAAATATGGAGTTTGATAAGTGCTATCAATTATAACAGGAATACCAGCCTTATGAGCAATGTTTGATATTTCGGGTAAGTTCATTAATTCATTTCCAGGATTTCCAACTAATTCTCCAAAAATACATTTAGTATTTTCTTGGATCGCTTTTTTGAAACCTTCTGTGTCCCTAGGCTTCACAAAAGTTGCTTTTATCCCAAATTTTGGAAGAGTTAATCTAAATAAATTTACCGTTCCACCATATAATTGAGAAGACACAACCACATGATCGCCCGCATTACATAATGTCATAATAGTTAAAAAAATTGCACTCATGCCTGATGCTGTTGCTAAAGCTGCAGTTCCACCCTCTAATGCTGCAACACGTTCTTCTAAAACCTGAACTGTTGGATTTGAAATTCTACTATATATATGACCACCTCGCTCCAAGTTAAATAATGCTGCAGCGTGATCAACATCATCAAACATGTAAGATGTTGTTTGATAAATTGGTACTTGTCTTGAGCCTGCATTTTTACTTGGCATATATCCTGCATGTAAACTTAAAGTATCAAATTTATAAGTTTTTGGATCCATATTAAATCTCCTTTGCGTTTTTCCTTAGTTCAAATTTTTGTATCTTGCCTGTAGATGTTTTCGGTAATTCACCAAAGATTACATTTTTTGGCCTCTTAAATCCAGCCATATTTTCTTTACAAAACTTAATAATTTCCTCTTCTGTAGAATTTTGTCCAGGCGCTAGTTCTACAAAGGCGCATGGTGTTTCACCCCATTTTTCATCTGGCTTGGCTACAACTGCAACTAATGAGACTGCTGGGTGCTTTGCTATTACATTTTCTACTTCTACTGATGAGATATTTTCCCCACCAGAAATTATAATATCTTTAGATCGATCTTTTATTTGAATATATCCATCAGGGTAAACAACTGCTAAATCACCAGAATGAAACCAACCATTTCTCATTGAAGTTTCAGTTGCCTCTTTGTTTTTATAATATCCTTTCATTACAACATTTCCACGCATTAAAATTTCACCCATAGTTTTTCCATCTCTTGGAACAGGAATATATGTCTCGGGATCAACAACTATAGCTTCTTCAAGATTTGGATAGCGCACGCCTTGTCTTGCATTTAAATCTGCTTTTTCACTATTAGATAAATTATTCCATTCTTCATTCCATGCACATTGTAATACATGCCCATATGTTTCGGTTAGTCCATAAACATGCATTACTTCAAATCCTAAGTTATCCATTTTTTCTAAAATTGCACTTGTTGGTGGCGCTCCTGCTGTTAACACATAAATTTTATGTTTAATTTCTTTTTTGTCTTTATCTTCAGCGTTTGCAATTAAATTCAATACAATTGGTGCTCCACCAAAATGTGTTACTTTATGTTTATCAATTAAATTATAAATATCTTTAGCAACAATATATCTACAACACACCACTTTGGCATGAACTAATGCAGCTGTCCATGGATACCCCCATCCATTACAATGAAACATGGGTACTGTTGCAAGAAAAGTTAGTTTGTTTGTCATGTTCCAGGCTGTGACACTACCTGTTGACATAAGATATGAACCCCTGTGATGATAAACAACTCCTTTAGGTTTTCCTGTTGTGCCTGAAGTATAACTAAGTGATATTGCTTGCCATTCATCTTCTGGAAAGGACCAATTAAAATTATCCTCGCCTGTATTTAAAAATTCTTCGTAAGTCCAATCACCAATTTTTTCTCCTTCACCTTCTTTAAAAATTGCCTGATCATCATGAATATCAATAATGGGGATTTTTTTTCCATAAATGCTCAAGGCTTTTTTGATAGTTGGTGAAAATTGTGTATCAGTGATTAATAATTTAGCATCACTATGCTCTAAAATGTAAGCAATTGTCTGAGCGTCCAGACGTGTATTGATTGTATTAACTACACCTCCTGTCATTGGAATTGAATAATGAGCCTCTAAAAGTTCAGGTGTATTTGCGGCAATTATAGAAACAGTGCTTCCAAGGCCAATACCTTTTTTTGTTAGAGCACTAGCAAATTTTGTACAACGATTATAAGTTTGTAACCATGTATAACTTCTATTTCCATAAACAACTGACTCATAATTAGGATAAATATCTTTAACTCGAGTAATAAAACTTAAAGGAGTTAAAGGTACATAATTTGCTTTATTCTTATTAAGATCTGTTGAGAATTGATTCATGGGATTGTTTATAGCATTAAAAAAAATAATTAAAATCCCTAGTCAAAAGAAGAATTAATTAAATAGAGGTTTTCCTGTATCAAGGGTATGTCTAATACGATCTTGTGTAGGTTTTTGCTTTATTAAATCAATAAAAATTTCTCTTTCAAGGTCATATAGGTTTTGCTCAGTTAAAACTGATGATGAATTAGTCTCACCACCACTTAGCATGTAACCTAATTTTTTTCCAACTTCGACACCATGCTGACCTATTATTTTTTTGTCTTTTAATTGATTTAAAATATCAATCATTTCAGACATTACTGTTGCTCCAGGCAAAACAAATGAAGTACTTTCTAATGATTTGTAATTTTGTTTCTTGGAAAAAATTATTTTATCAGCCTCTTCTATTAATCTGTCCTTACTCATAACAATTGTATCTTGCTCACCTAGGAATTTGTGAAACTTTGCTTTTATTGGTGAGTCAGCAGTAGTTGCATAGCCAATTAAATTAAAAACTTTTAGCGATAATAATTTTGGATCATTTTTTATTTCAGAATTATTAGCCCAACGTCTTAACATTTCTTTGCAACCACCTCCTGCGGGTATTAAACCTACTAGGGATTCCACTAAACCAAGTACAGAATTGGAGTGTGCTGCTATAAAACTCGTTTGTGAAATAACTTCATATCCACCTCCAATAGCTAAGCCTGAGGGACAAGACACAACTGGAAATTCTGCATGTTGGAGTTGGTAAAGTGACTGTTGGAAATTATTAAGAAATTTATCTATCTCAATGAATTGTTTATTTATAGCTTTATCAAAAAAATAATTTAAATTAACCCCTGCAGAAAATTGCATAGCATCATTAGCAATAATTATCCCATCATACTTTTTGCTAGTTAACTCATAAGCTTTCATTAAACAGTCATTAGTTAAGCCATCTAGAGCGTTTGCTTTTGTATGAAACTCAACACAGAGAGATCTTGATTTTCCTAATATTTCCCAAATAGAAGCTGAAGAATTTGAATAAATAGGATTTGAAGATTTCTTTATATCCGATAAAGATATTACACCGTCTGGCCTCGACATTGGAGTATAAGATTTTTTTGGATGAAAATATTCTAGTGAATTATTGGACAGACTGAACAAAGAATTATTTTGATCCCGAAGTTGTTTTAAAAAAGAGGGAATATGATCATCATTGTTTAACTTTGAAATAAAATTTTCAATTCCAATTTCATTAAGTATTTCAAAAGGACCTTTAGACCAATTAAATCCACATTTCATAGCATCATCAATGTCATTAAAGTTTTCAGTTACATTTGGAACTAGACTTGAAGCATATAAAATTGTTTTTTTCAAAATTGACCATGCGTATTCTGCATAAACATCTTTTCTATTAAGAACTTTGGCAATGTCCATTACATCTGGAAGTTTTAAATCTACTTTTTTAGACTCATTATAGGTATTGTTTATATAATTTAGTGACTCTAAAACTTTTACACCTGAAGATTTATTCATTCTAAAAAAACCACCCTTGCCTTTTCTACCAGTGTATCCATCTTTAATAAGCTGATTAATTATAGGAAGCTCCTTACCTACGTCATGAAAAGGATCACTCTCAGGTAGCTCTTTAATAAAGCTTTTCAAAACATCAGCCATAAGATCAATGCCTATTAAATCATACAAGCCAAATATTCCTGTTTTAGGAATGCCAAGAGGTCTACCAAAGACAGCATCCGCTTCTTCAACACTTAATCCAAGATTAAAGGCTTCCGTCATTGCGACTTGCATCGCATAGACTCCAACACGGTTACCTAAAAATCCTGGGGAGTCGTTACAAACAACAACTGTTTTGCCTAATACTTTATCACCAAATGCCACTAGATCATTTATTTTTTCTTTATTGTTTTCTTTTCCAATTACCAGTTCGAGCAACCTCATATATCGAACAGGATTAAAGAAATGTGTGATGCAAAAAACTTCTTTCATCTTTTCAGACATATCTTCAGTTAAAACACTGAGAGGAATTGAAGATGTGTTTGATGAAACAAAAGCACCTGGTTTGCGCAAAGAATCAATTTGTGAGTAGAGAGTTTTTTTTATATCTATTCTTTCAACAACAGCTTCAACAACCCAGTCAGCTTCTTTTAAACATTCAAGGTCATTCTCAATACTTCCAGGAGTAATCAAACTTATGCTATTCTCTTCCATTAATAGAGGTGGTCTAGATTTTTTTATTCGTTCGCAAGCATTGCTAGCAATCTCTTTAGTCAAATCAAGTAATTGAACATTGATTCCAGCATTTGCAACTTGTGCCGCAATACCGCTTCCCATCGTTCCAGAGCCAATAACTACAACTTTTGAAATTTTCATTTTTTAAGAGTTTATATAGATAATTTAGTAAATCTCACTAAAAGAAATATAAAAAAATCACGTATTTGGATGAAAATTATTGTAAATAGCTTTATAGCCCACGCGATGAAAAAAAACCCATCTAGAAATAACCATTTAAATAAAGGTCCTTCTAAATTACTTGAGGCTATTAATAGCTCAATTGATGTAGATCAAAGAATGTACAAAGAAGATATTGAGGGCTCAATAGCACATGCTAAAATGCTGGGTAGACAAAAAATTATCACCAAAAAAGATGAAGTAAAAATAGTCAATGGCCTTAAAGTAATATTAACTAATATTCAAAAAGGTAAAGTAAAATTCAAAAAAGAGTTGGAAGATATTCATATGAATGTTGAGTCTATGCTTTTTCAGCATATTGGAGCAACGGCCGGCAAATTACATACTGCTCGATCAAGAAATGATCAAGTGGTGACTGATTTCAAACTTTGGATAAGAAATAATAGTGCTGATCTAGATAAAATGCTTCAGAAATTACAAAAGGTTTTAATTAATATTGCAAAAAAACATACTGACACAATCTTACCTGGCTACACACACTTACAAGTTGCTCAGCCTATTTCATTAGCACATTATTCTCTTGCTTATGTTGAGATGGTGGGTCGAGATAGACAAAGGTTAAAGAATTGTATTGAAATATTAAATGAAAATCCGCTTGGCTCTGGTGCTTTAGCAGGAACATCATTTCCTATTGATAGAAATTATACTTCAAGTTTATTAAAATTTAAAAAACCAACGGTTAACGCACTCGACAGTGTTTCTGACAGAGATTTTGCTGTTGAGTTTTTATTTATTTTATCTCTAATTAGTATTCACCTATCAAGAATGGCTGATGAAGTTATTCTTTGGGCTAATCAACAATTTAACTTTGTAAAATTACCTGATGAGTTAGCCATGGGTAGCTCCATCATGCCACAGAAAAAAAACCCAGATGGTGCTGAATTAGTAAGAGGTAATTCTGGAAAAGTAATAAGTAATTTGAATGCTTTGTTAATAATTCTTAAAGGATTGCCTTTAGCCTACAGTAAAGATTTGCAAGATGATAAAAAAATTATTTTTTCTTCATTTGATAATGTTTCTCTAGCCTTAGAAGTAATGACTGAAATGTGGTCGAGTATTACCTTCAATACTCATGTAATGAAAGAAGCTGTAAAAAATTCTAACGCAACAGCAACAGATTTTGCTAATTGGCTTGTTCAACACCTGAATTTTTCTTTTAGAGAAGCATACCATTTGACTGGAAAAATAGTTGCTTATGCTAATAAAAAAAATAGAAATTTAGATCAGTTAAGCTTAGAAGAATTACAAAAATTTAATAAAAAAATAAGCATTGACGCAAAAAATACTTTTTCAGTTGAAGAAAGTGTTAAAAATAAAAAAAGTTTTGGAGGGACATCTCCACAAAGTGTTAAACAAACAATCAAATATGCTATAAAAAAATATCTCTAATGAAAAATTATCTATATATTTTAATATTCTCACTTTTTCTAATTAGTTGTGGCAAGGTGGGTCCTTTAAGTTTGCCTGAAGATAAATTGGATAAATCTGTAATTACCTACCCATGTGATGAAGCATGCATGGAAAAGTTTGAAGCTGAGAAAGAACGTCAGCAATCAGTTATTATTCAAACAGAGTAAAATGATTAACTATCAAAATAATAAACCCTTCGTGGAGGGAGTTGCCATAGAAGATATTGCATCATCTCACGTAACACCGCTGTATGTATATTCTCAAAAAAAAATTGAAGAAAAATATAATAACTTAAAGAAAGCTCTAAATGCTGAAATTTTCTATGCAGTAAAAGCTAACTCTAATCAAGCAATCATTAAGTTAATGTCTACATTAGGTGCAGGGGCTGATGTTGTTTCGGTTGGTGAGTTAGAAAGAGCCATAACGGCTGGTATCAACCCTAAGAAAATTATTTTTGAGGGAATTGGAAAATCTAAAGAAGACATAAGTTTTGCGATAAGCAATAATATACGTCTAATCAATGTGGAGTCTATTGATGAAATTCAAAGAATAAATAATGTTGCGGAGGCACATAATAAATGCGTAGACATAGGTATAAGACTTAATCCAAATATTGATGGTCAAACAATTGATAAAATTTCTACTGGAAAAAAAACTGATAAGTTTGGAATAGATACTGATAAATTGCAGGACATGTTCCAATCTTTAGAAAATGCAAAAAATATTAATCTTATAAGTATTAGTTGTCATGTAGGCAGTCAAATATTTAACATAAAAGTTTTTTCTGAAATTTTTATGAAAATGAAAGCAAATGCACAGCTCTTTTTGGATAAAGGTTATTCTATCAAACATGTTGATTTGGGCGGAGGCCTTGGAGTAACGTATCAAAACAAAGATAATGAGGTAGATTTAGAGCTTATTAAAGATGAAATAGATAAGTGTTTTGAGAATGTACCATATCAATTATCTTTTGAGCCTGGAAGATATCTTGTTGCAAATGCAGGAATTTTAATAACTTCTGTAATGACCATAAAAAATAATGGAGGTATAAATTATTTAATAACAGATGCTGGAATGCATTCATTGATAAGACCAGCTTTATACCAAGCTCATCATGACATCGAGGTGGTAGATAAAAGTAATAGTGAATTAGTTACATACTCCGTTGCAGGACCTATATGTGAAAGCTCAGATATTTTGAATAAAAATATCACGTTACCAAAACAAAAAGTTGGAAACTTGTTGATTATTAAAGATACTGGAGCGTATGGAAAAGTGATGGCATCTAATTACAACTCAAGAGGTTTACCAATAGAAATTTTAGTTAATAATAATATTTTTCAAAAAATTCATGAGCCATTAACTTCGAGGGAATTTATTAACCAAGATATTATTCCTGAGTGGTTAGATTAATTTAAAATTTGATAAATAATTTTAGCCAAATCATCGATTATTAATCTTAAATTAAAAAAAAATTCATTAATGTAGAAAGTCAGTAAAACAAAAATATTTGTTCCATATGACCGAAAAGCCCAAAATAGAAAAAATAAAAATACTAACATAAAGATGACTAAAAAGGTGTTAAGCACACTTACTTTTTTTTCTTTAACTAAAGTGCTTGGTAAATTTTTAATCTCTTCATTAACGTTTACTTCATTCTCATCTAAGTTATTTTTTACTCTACTATCTTGATCACCTTTAGGAACATGAGGCACAGAAGATGATAAAAGTTCCTCAGCTTGAAGTGGCTCTTGATACCATCGATGATTACAATTAGCACACTCAACCATTCTTCCATCTGGTTTTAAATCCGCAGAATTTACAATATATTTATAATCACAATCTGAACACTGTATGAACATAAGCTATATATAGAGTAGAGAGGTTAGTATATAAAACAAAATTTATTGTATGTTATTACTTACTATTATTTTTTATTGTGCTTTGGCTCTGTGGACAATCTTAATGGGTATTTTAAGCATTCCCTTTATTGTTTTACCTAGCAAATTTATCCGTTTTCCTGCTAAAGCATGGATAAAAGGTATATTTATTTTATTGAAATATATTTGTGGGGTTACTCATGAAGTTAGAGGACTTGATGACTTAACTAAGGAGCCCCTTATTATTGTGTCTAAACATCAATCTGCATTTGAGACTTTTGCGCTTTATTATTATTTAGAAAGTAGTTTTTTTATTCATAAAAAACAACTTTTTTATATTCCAATTTTTGGACAGTATTTATTGAAAAGCAACATGGTTTCTATTGATAGAGCAGGACAAGCGAAAGCAATGCGGAAAATGATATCAGATGTGAAAAAAAAATTAGATGAAGGCTCTACAATCATTATCTTTCCTGAAGGAACAAGAAAGAAACCTGGTGAAAAAACTGATTACAAGTCTGGTTTTGTTGGCATTTACAATGCGGCTAAACGAAAGCTAAAACCTGTTGCATTAAACTCAGGATTATTTTGGCAGAAAGGAATCAAAATAATCAAAAAAGGACATATCATCATTGAGTTTTTACCTGAAATAGAAGTAGGGTTAGATAAAAAAGAAGTTCTTGAACAAGTTAAAAATTCTATAGAGTCAGCAACAAACAAATTGCTTGGCTAGTTCTTCTTTTCTGTAGGATCAAAACTGCCTGCCTGTCCAATATCTTCAATTTCTTTACGAATTTTTTTAGATTGGTTAAATTTATTTTCTAAAAATTCTAAATCACCATTTCTAATTGCTTTTTGATATGTTGATAAATCTTCACTAAATCTACCCAACATCTCAAGAACAGCATTTTTATTTTTTTGGTATACATCCCGCCACATAATAGGATCGCTACCAGCTAATCTTGTAAAGTCTCTAAAACCTGCTGCTGAGTACTTGATTACTTCATCGCGCATATGTGACTCTAGCTCAGTTGCGGTACCAACAACAGAATAAGCAATTAACTGAGGAATATGTGAAGTCATTGCAAGAACCCTATCGTGTCGTTCAGCATCCATGATTTCAATTGTCATGCCTATTGATTTCCACATGTCACTAATTGACTCTATAGCTTTGTCATCTTGTTGAAATGGAGTAAGTATACAATATCGATTTTCAAACAGTTTACTAAAGCCAAATTCTGGACCACTCTTTTCAAGACCAGCAATGGGATGGGAGGGTACAAAAAATATATTTTGGACAGGATTTATTTTATTAAAATCACTTATTGTACTCATTTTCGTTGAGCCTACATCAGTTACAAGAGTAGGTTGCGATATAAATTTATTTAACTCAATAAAGATTTTTTCATAAGTGCTAACAGGTGTACAGATGATAACTAAATCAAACTGAAGATCAAAATTACTTAAATCAGTTGCTCCCTGAACTAATATGTTTAATTCTTGGCATTTTTTAATCACCTTATCATCTACATCTAAACCATAAATGTTATTAGCAACTTGATATTCACTCAAAGCTCTTGATATTGATGAGCCTATTAGCCCCATACCAATTATTAAAACTGAATTAAATTTTTTTGTCATAATTAAATTTGTTTGAGAGCATGAATGGTTGCTTCCATTTCTTTTTTTGTTCCTACGGTAATTCGAAGGCAATTAGGTAATCCATAACTGTCTAATTCTCGAACAATAATTCCCATATTAGCAAGATGCGTAGATATATTTTTTGCTTCTTCCTTAGTCATTTCAACAAAAGTAAAATTACCTTCAGATGGATTAGTTTTGATATTGATTTTTTTAAGTTCACTTTCAAACCAATCTTTAACCTCTTGGTTATTTTTAACGATTTGATCTAAATATTCCTTATCTTCAAGCGCAATAATAGCCATTTCTTGTGATAAACTTTGAGTATTAAAGGGGCCTTTAACTTTATTTAAAATCGTAGCTACCTTTTTGCTAGTATAACACCACCCTAATCGTAATCCTGCAAGCCCATAAGCTTTTGAGAAAGTCCTGGTTAATATTATATTTTCAAATTGATCTACTAAAGAAAAACCATTGTCGTAGTCTTCTTTTGTCACATATTCTGCATACGCTCCATCTAAAACCATTATAATATTTTTAGGCAATTTATTTAAAATTTCATTAATCTCAGAGCGTGCCAAATATGTGCCAGTAGGATTATTAGGGTTAGCTAAATAAATTATCTTTGTTGATGGAGATACTTGATCTAAAATTGAGTTAACTGTCACTTTATAATTTTGATCTTCTTTAATTAACTTTGAAGTTGCGCCTACTATTTTAGCAATTATGGAATACATTTCAAAACCATGCTCTGCATGAATTATTTCATCACCATCTTGGCAAAAGGCTAAAGCTGCAAATAAAAGTGTTTCATCTGATCCGCAACCAAGCACAATCTGATTTGCGTTGATATTATGTACACTAGCTAATTTATCTCTTAATTGAGCACCATCAATATTTGGATAGCGATGAGAGTTTGAGAGCGCCTCTTTAATATTTTTTTTTTCTAATACCTTTGGTGATGGACCATACGAATTTTCATTAGAAGATAATTTAATAACATTATCTTTGCCCTTAAGAGAAGACTTACCACCCTTATAAATGTTTATTAAATTGATTGATCTTTTTGTGTCTATAGTTGGCCTATCAATTTCTTGTAATTTTGTGGATGCCTGAAAAATTTCTCTCCAAATCCTAACGATGGAGTCTTTTGAATATTTTGCTTTTGTATTTTGAAGTATTCTATCTAGAACTTTTTGCTCTCTATCATAATCAACAATATTGGATATAGATTTTTTTTGTTTACCAATTTCAGTTACTATTTCAGCTCTTTCTCTGAGTAAATCCAGTATTTTATCATCAAGATCATTAACATTGTTCCTGAGTACATCTAATTGTTTAATATCCATAATATTTGTGTGTCTTTACAAACAATATTAGAATAAATCAAAATAAACAGTAATTTATTGACCAAAATGAACAAATATTGACAAAAAAAGCATATAAATTAAATAGCCCTCTACACCGATTTGAAACAGCTTGCGGGTGTGTATCGAAACAGCTAAAGCGTGATACTCTCCCCCTGAAGCAATACTTCATTTTGGTTATAAAATTTATGAGTAATATTGAATTAATAGATGATAATAATTTAAAATGTCGCTTTGCCATTTTTAAAAATGCAAACTTAAAACTTGCATCCGGTGAAGTTTTAAAAAATTTTAAATTAGCTTTTAATACATTTGGAACGCTGAATGAAAATAAATCAAATGCAATATTAATTTGTCATGCCTTAACAGGAGATCAATATGTTACAGGAAATAACCCGATAACTGGAAAAGATGGTTGGTGGGCAAGAATGGTTGGGCCAGATAAGCCTATTGATACAAATAAGTTTTTTGTGATTTGTTCAAATGTACTTGGGGGTTGTGCAGGTTCAACAGGCCCAAAAGAAAAAAATGACTCTGGGCAAGATATTTATGGAGCAGATTTTCCATCAGTGACCATACAGGATATGGTTAATGCTCAGTCAAAATTGTTGGATGCATTAAAAATTGATCAATTATGTAGTGTTGTTGGAGGATCAATGGGGGCAATGCAAGCATTACAATGGTCAATTGATTTTCCTGATAAGATTAAATCAGTTATTCATATTGCTGGTGCTCTTAAGCACTCTGCACAAAATATTGCTTTTCATGAAGTGGGGAGACAAGCCATAATGAACGACCTGAATTGGCATAAAGGAAATTATGCATCAAATAATTCAATTCCTGAAAGAGGTTTAGCCGTGGCTAGAATGATAGCACATATTACTTACTTATCTGAAGATGCTATGCATAGAAAGTTTGGAAGGAGACTTCAATCAAGAGATATTATTTCATTTGGTTTTGATGCAGATTTTCAAATAGAAAGCTACTTACGACATCAGGGCAGATCATTTGTAGAGAGATTTGATGCTAATTCATATTTGTATTTAACAAGAGCTATGGATTATTTTGATCATTCTGAAAGTTTTAAAAAGACACTCGAATTTATTAATAATTCTAATGAACATCTTAAATATCTTGTCATATCTTTCACATCAGATTGGTTATTTCCAACCAGAGAAAACAAAGAAATAGTTGAAATTTTAAATAGTTTATCAAAAAATGTAAGTTTTTTAGAAATAGAAACAGATAAAGGACATGATAGTTTCTTATTAGACGAACCTGATCTTGATTTTGCTATTAAAGGTTTCCTTGAGAGTAATTATCGAAATGAGTATGAATAAAATTCAGAGCATAAGAAAAGATTGGAATCTAATAGAGTCTTTAATAAGAGATAATTCCCGTGTTTTAGATATAGGTTGTGGAGAGGGTGATTTGATTCAACAGCTTGAAAAAAATATCAGTGCCAAAGTTCATGGAATTGAAAAAAATCAAGAATTGGCTCTGAAAGCGATTGCAAGAGGCTTAAGCGTCACCCACGGAGATGCAGAAAAAGATCTTTCACAATACTCAAATCAAAGTTTTGATTATGTGATACTCAGCCAAACACTTCAAGCTATGGTTGAGCCAAAAAAAATTCTTAGCGAATTATTAAGAGTTGGATCTAAGGCTATTGTGTCATTCCCAAACTTTGGTCATTGGAAAATTAGATTACAATTACTTTTAAAAGGCAAAATGCCGATTACAGAAGGTCTTCCTTACTCATGGTATGATACTCCTAATATTCATTTTTTTACTTTAAAAGACTTTCAAAATCTATGTAATGAAATGAATATTGTTATTGAAAACAGTATTGGTCTTACAAGTAAAGGAAAGCAATTTCCAATTGATAGCTCATTACTTTCAGCTAATATAATAACAAGTGAAGCAATCTTTCTTCTTAGTTATAAGGATTTCGAACCAATAAAGATTAAATTATCAAATAAAATCTTTGCTAAAAACTCAGCCATTGTTAATTGATGGTTGATATAAAAATAGAAATTATCAATCAGCTTAAAGATAATTATTCTTATTTATTACATCATGAAAATTCCCAAGCCATTTTAATAGATCCAGCAGATGATGAGAAAATTATTGATGTTTTAGAGTCAAAAAAACTTAAACTTGAATCTATTTTTATTACCCATCATCATAGTGACCATACCTCGGGAGTTTTAGGCTTGATCAAAAAATTTCCTCATATACAAATTTACTCTCCCTCAGAATTGTATTCTCTTCAAATTAACAACATTTCAAATAACACCAAAGTCACAACATCATTAAATGAATTCAAAATTTTTTCTGCGCCAGGGCACACCCTTGATCATGTTGTGCTTTGCGATTTTAAAAATAAATTATTATTTGTAGGTGATGTGCTTTTTCGTTTAGGTTGCGGGCGTGTCTTTGAAGGAACACTTGATCAAATGCATGATTCGCTAAATAAAATTTTAAATTTATCAGATGACATGAAAGTTTATTGTGGTCATGAATATACTTTAAATAATTTTAATTTCTTAGAAGATGTTTTCAGAGAAAATATCGATTTAGAAAAGGTTAAAAAACAAATTCTACAGGATCTAGAAACTAATAATAGAACAATACCTTTTATTCTAGGCGATGAAAAAAAAGTAAACCCATTCCTGAATCCAAATTGTCAAATGAGCTTCAAATTCAAAAAGGATAACAACTTTTCAAATTTAGAATTTTTTAGATACCTAAGAGAGAAAAAGGACAATTTTTAGCTAATTTTAGGCAAAAATTGCTTGAATCTGAGTATTTTCATTTGACTATTATATACCTTCGCTGTAAACGCCCTTTCATTGAAAGATCTTATGTTAGCAGTATTTAAAACAGGTGGTAAGCAATATTCTGTAAAGGCTGGTCAAATACTTAAAGTTGAAAAACTTGAAGGTAAGAAGGGTGATAATGTTTCTTTCAAAGATGTCCTTGCCGTTTCAGAAAATACCCAAAATACAATAGGAGCTCCTTTAGTTGATGGAGCTATTGTTGAGGCTAAAATTCTAGATCAAATTAGAGATAAAAAAATTATTGTTTTTAAAAAAAGAAAAAGACAAAATTATCGATCAACTCAAGGTCATAGACAATACTTAACTGTCTTAAAAATTGAGTCTATATCTCTTGGTGGAAAAAAATCTGCTACTACTAAAAAGAAAGCAGAAACTGTTGAATCTACAAAAAAAGCTGCACCTAAGAAAAAAGCTGCACCTAAGAAAGCAGTAACAAAGAAAACAACTGTTAAGAAAACAGTTAAGAAAAAAACTACAACACCAAAGGAAAATAAATAATGGCTACAAAAAAAGCAGGTGGTAGTTCACGTAACGGTCGCGACTCGATAGGTCGTCGTTTAGGTGTAAAAAAATTTGGTGGTGAAAAAGTTATTTCTGGGAATATTATAGTACGTCAGAGAGGTACTAAATTTCATCCTGGAGATAATGTAGGTATAGGAAAAGATCATACTATTTTCGCTACAATTGATGGTAAGGTTGCATTTAAAAAGACTCGTATTAGAACTTACGTTTCAGTAGTACCCGCATAATTAATAGAAAATTAATTTCTATTTTTCCCAATGAAATTTCTAGATCAAGCGAAGATATATGTTGCATCCGGTAAAGGTGGAAAGGGATGCGTAAGTTTTAGAAGAGAAAAGTATATCGAGTATGGTGGACCAAATGGAGGTGATGGTGGGAAAGGAGGAGATGTAATTTTTGTTACTGATCAAAATTTAAATACACTTATAGATTATCGCTATCAACAGCACTTTAAAGCAAAAAAAGGTCAAGATGGTATGGGTAAAAATAAAACCGGGTCTAATGGTGAAGATATTGTTATTAAAGTACCTCCTGGAACTGAAATTCACAATGAAGACAAATCTGTTTTACTTGCAGAATTATTAGAAAATAATCAAAAGTATATTTTTTTAAAAGGTGGCAAAGGTGGTCTTGGTAATTCACATTTTAAATCCTCAACTAATCAAGCCCCAAGACAATTTACTAATGGAGAGTCTTTGAAAGAAAGATGGATATGGTTATCATTAAAATTATTTGCTGATGTTGGTGTAATTGGATTACCAAATGCAGGCAAATCAACTTTCTTATCGACAATATCTAACGCACAACCAAAAGTTGCTGATTATCCATTTACTACTCTTCATCCAGTTCTCGGAGTAATAAAAAAATTTGATAAAGAGATTGTGATTGCTGATATTCCAGGATTAATAGAGGGAGCGCATGAAGGTAAAGGGCTTGGGGATAAATTTTTAGCGCATATTGAAAGATGCAAAATTCTTCTTCATTTAATAGATAGTTCTGACCCCAATTGGAAAGAGAATTATATTATTGTAAGAAAAGAATTAGAAAAATATGGTCAAAATCTTGATCAAAAAGAAGAGGTTGTGGCACTGAGTAAACAGGATTTGAATCCTGAGATAACAAAAAATATTGTTTCTGAAATGACAGAATTAAATACTAATAAAAAGTTTGCGATTTCCAGTTTTAATAATAGTGGAATAGAAAATTTAACTAATTATTTATTTGAAAAATGTGTAAGTGATGATGATAGATAAATATAAAAAAATTGTTATAAAAATTGGCTCTTCATCCATCATTAACTCAAAAACAAAAAAAATAGATACCGATTGGTTAAAAAAACTTTGTAAAGATATAAAAAAATATCATAAAGATAAAAAAATAATTATTGTTTGTTCTGGTGCCATAGCTCTTGGCTCATCTTTAATCAAAAAAAATAAGATTTTAAGAAGGTTAGAAGACAAACAAGCTGCTGCTTCTGTAGGTCAAATTGAATTAGCCCATCAATGGAGACTGCATTTAAAAAAACACAGAATAAATATTGCTCAAGTTCTAATTACTCTTGAAGATAGTGAGGTAAGAAGAAGATATTTAAATGCAAGAAAGACAATTAACACTCTGCTTAATAATAAAGTTATTCCGGTGGTTAATGAAAACGATACAGTTGCCACTGAAGAAATTAGATATGGAGATAATGACAGGTTAGCTGCAAGAGTAGCACAAATGATTGATGCTGATTTATTAATACTTCTAAGTGATGTTGATGGATTGTATGATAAAAATCCTAAAAAAAATAAAGATGCAAAAAAGATTAATGAAATTAGTGTCATTAACAAAACTATTGAAAAAATGGCTAATTCCCAAACCTCAATACTAGGTAGTGGAGGCATGACTACTAAAATTGCTGCTGCAAAAATATGCATGAATAATGGCTGTGACACTTTAATTACTGATAGTGAAAAAAATAAACCTCTATCCTCAATTACTAAACAAAATTCTTCCATATTTTTAGCAAATAAAAATCCATCATCATCACGTAAACAGTGGTTATTAAATCATTTACATCCATCTGGTTTTATTAGAATTGATGATGGTGCCAATCAAGCTATTAAAAATAATAAAAGTCTTTTACCAGCTGGAATAATTGAGGTTGGGGGAAATTTTAATAGAGGAGATGTAATAAGCGTATATTTTCCTAAAAAAGAAAAAATTGCTGTTGGAATTTCAGCCTATGATATTAATGAGGTCAAAAAAATTATTGGTAAAAAAAGTAAAGAAATTCCAAGTATCTTAGGATATGAAGGAAGGGATGAAATCATTCATAAAGATGATTTAGTAAAAATAATTTTATGAATTTTAAAGAAACAATAAATGAAATCGGCATTAAGGCCAAAAAAGCATCTATAAAATTAAGAGCGCTCAATGCTGATAAGAAAAAATTGGCTTATGAGTGTCTTGAAGAGAATATTAAAGATAAAGCAAAGGATATTTTAAAGGCTAACCAAATTGATATTGAAAATGCAGTTAATAATAATCTAGCAAAACCTCTAATAAATAGATTGAAACTTAATGAAGAGTCAATTTTAGGTATTATTAAAAGTATTGCTGAAATAAAAAATCAGCCGGATCCTATAGGTAAGATTTTAGAAGAATGGTCGCAGCCAAATGGTTTAAAGTTTTCAAAAATATCAGTTCCACTCGGAGTATTGGGAGTAATATATGAGTCTAGACCAAATGTAACCATTGATGCATCATGTCTAGCTTTAAAATCAAATAATGCTCTAATTCTAAGAGGTGGTAGTGATAGTTTTCAAACATCTAATGAGTTAATTAATATTATAACAATGTCTTTTAAAGAAGCACAACTTCCTGATGACATAATTCAGATGATTCCTACAACAGATAGAGAGGCGGTTGATTGTTTATTAGCGATGGATAACTACGTGAATGTTATCATTCCAAGAGGTGGAAAAAGGTTAATAAAAAAAATAAATGAAAAAAGTAGAATACCTGTGATCAAACATTTAGAAGGTCTTTGTCATATCTATGTAGATAAGGAGGCTAATCTAGACATTGCTAAAAAAATTATTTTTAATAGTAAATTAAGAAGGCCAGAAATATGTGGTGCTGCTGAAACACTACTAATAGATAACGCTCTTAAAGATAACGCTCTTGAATTAATTAAACCTGTATATGACGCAGGATGCATAATTAAAGGAGATAAGTTTATTAAATCTCTTGATCCTAATTTTGAAATGGCGAGTGATACAGATTGGTCAACAGAGTATTTAGACAAGGTAATAAGTGTAAAAATTGTTAAAGGCGTGATGGGCGCTATAGAACATATAAATAATTATTCTTCTAATCATACGGAATCAATTATTACAGAGAATGAAAAAACTTTTTCTGATTTTTATAATAACATTGATAGTGCAATAATATTAAAAAATGCTTCAACACAATTTGCTGATGGTGGAGAGTTTGGATTTGGGGCTGAAATTGGTATTTCAACAGATAAACTTCATGTACGTGGCCCTGTTGGAGCTAAACATTTGACAACATTCAAATATATTGTTCATGGTAACGGACAATCAAGAGATTAAATGAAAAATATTGGTCTCCTTGGTGGCTCTTTTGATCCTCCTCATAAAGGGCACCTTTACATATCTTTAGAGGCAAAAAAAATATTAAAGCTTGATGAAATTTGGTGGCTCGTTACACCACAAAACCCTCTTAAAATTAATCAACCTGCCAGCTACTCAGAACGAGTTAAAAATTGTAAAATAATAACGAAAAATAAACCAATTAAAATTAAAGAAATAGAAAAAAAAATAAACTCTCAATTTTCTTATCAAACAATCAAATATTTAAATAACCATTATAAAAATATCAATTTTTTTTGGTTGATGGGAGCTGATAATTTAATTAATTTTCATCAATGGCAAAACGCTCATAGAATTTTTAATGAAATCCCTATTGTAGTATTTAGAAGATATGGTTATAATCAACAAGCATTGAAAAGTTACATATCAAATTTGTATAAAAACTTCAGAATCAAAAACAAAAAAATTCATATAGATAATTTCAACCAACTCCCTGCTTGGACTATTATTCAAAATAAAGAAATCAGAATATCCTCTACTGAAATTAGAAAACAAAGAGAATTATTGAGGCCTAAAGATTAATACTTCATCAAAATTAACAGATACAATTTATGGCATTCTTGATGATGCAAAAACTGAAGATATAAAAATTATTAATTTAAGAGAAAAATCTTCTGTGGCAGACTATTTTATTATTTCTACATGCCGCTCTACAAGACATGCAGAAGCAACAGCTGATGAACTATCAAAAAAATTAAAAAAATTAGGAATTAAAATTCCAACACCAGAGGGTAGACCTAAATGTGATTGGGTGATTGTTGATGCTGGTTCTGTTATTGTGCATTTATTTAAAAAGGAAACTCGGGAAATATATAATTTAGAACAATTGTGGGAAATTAACTTTGAATCTGAAAAAAATAAACTAGCTAATTAAAAGGTAAAACAGATGAGACTTATTATAAGCAATTTATTATTTCTATCCATTCTATTTGGATCTACTACATCTTTTAGCGTTTCTAAAAATAAAGAAACATATGAATACCTTGATCTATTTGGAAAAGTATTTGATAGAGTTCGTTCTGAGTATGTCGAAGAAGTAACTGATCAAGAATTAATTGAAAAGGCAATAGATGGCATGTTGACTGGTCTTGACCCTCATTCCGGATACATGAATGAAGAAGTATGGCAAGAAATGCAAATGGATACTCAGGGAAAATTTGGTGGTTTAGGAATTGAAATAACTATGGAAGAAGGTTTCGTGAAAGTTATTTCACCTATTGAAGATAGCCCGGCATACGAAGCAGGAATTTTAGCAGGAGATTTTATTGTTCAAATTGATGATACGCCTGTCTTTGGTTTAACACTAAATGAATCAGTTGAATTAATGCGCGGTGAAAAAGGCAAAGCAGTAAAGTTGACAATTTCAAGGGAAGGTATGGAGCTTTTTGAGGTTACTGTTGTAAGAGACATCATAAAAATACAATCTGTTAAACACGACATATACAATAATATTGGGTATCTAAGAATTACCTCTTTTACTGAGCAAACAGAAGAGGGATTGTTAAAATCTATAAATACAATTCAAGAAGAATATAAAGATATAAAGGGCTATGTTCTCGATTTGCGATCAAATCCAGGAGGTTTACTTAATCAGGCTGTAAAAGTTACGGATATTTTCTTAAAGCGTGGTGAAATAGTCTCAACAAGAGGTCGAGAAACAAAAGATATAAAAAGATACAGAGCAAAAAATAAAGATCTTACTAATGGTAAGCCAATTGTAGTTATCATAAATGGTGGTTCTGCATCTGCCTCTGAAATAGTTGCAGGAGCACTACAAGATCATAAGCGAGCAATAGTAATAGGCACACAATCATTTGGTAAAGGATCAGTTCAAACAATTATACCATTTCAAAGATCTAACTCTGATAATATTTCTGGAATAAGATTAACAACTGCAAGGTATTACACACCTTCTGGTGAATCAATTCAAGGTAAAGGAATTACTCCTGACATAATTATAGAGCAAGGTGAATTTGAGTCATTTGACTTTAAGAGATATTCTGAGTCTGATTTAAAAGACTCATTAGATAAAGAAGAAAATAATTTTAATAATAAAGAAGAAGACAATGTCGAATTAAGTGAGAAAGAAGAGAGATTGGCAAGGGATTATCAGCTTAGAAGAGCATTAGACTTAATTCGAGGTTTAAATATATTCGAAGAGTCAATTGAAGAGTAATATGACAAAACAGTATAGAAAATGTGTTGGCATGATGATTTTAAATTCTGAAAACAAGATACTTGTTGGAAGACGTTTAGATCATCCAAGTGGTTATTGGCAAATGCCACAGGGTGGTATTGATGATAACGAAAAGCCTGAAGAAGCTGTTTGGCGAGAAATGATGGAAGAGATTGGGACAAATAATGCTGACTTACATAAAATTTCTTCACAATGGATTAATTATGAAATTCCAGAGGAGACCTTAAAACACCTTCCATGGGGGAAAACTTACATTGGTCAAACTCAAAAATGGTTTATTTTTAATTTTACTGGAAATGATGAAGACATCAATGTTGAAACACAAAATCCAGAATTTAGTGAATGGAAGTGGATAGAACATTTAGAACTTATTGAAAATGCAGTCCCTTTTAAAAGAAAAGTTTACGAGACTGTATTAACTGAATTTGAAGAAACTTTTAAATAACTAAATTTTTTCGTAAAAACTAGAGTCAAGTGCCACAATTTTTGCTTTAGCAATTGCTAATTGTTCTTTAGCTGCATCTGTTTCTTGACCACTTAGCTCCTCAATTTCTTTTTCAATAGATGGCTTTTCAATTGTATTTATTTCATCAACACTCTCTGCCAAAACAATACATTTTTCTGGGTTAACTTCAGCAAAACCTCCAGAAACAAAGAAAGCCTTGAGTAAGTTCTTATCTTCACCATAAACCATTACTCTTCCAGGTCTTAATGAAGACATTACTTTGCTATGTCCAGGAAGAACACCAAAATCGCCATCCTTTCCTGGAACAATAATCATACCAACCTCATCATTAAAAATAAGATTTTCCGGTGAAACTAAATCAAAAGAAATTGTTGCCATTATGCTGCTTCAGCCTCTAATTTTTTAGCCTTTTCTATAGCTTCATCAATACCACCAACCATATAAAATGCTGCTTCTGGCATATGATCATACTCACCTTTTACTAGACCATCAAAGCTTTTTATTGTGTCTTCAAGGTCTACATATTTTCCTGGGGAACCTGTAAATACCTCTGCAACAAAGAAAGGTTGACTTAAAAATTTCTCAATTTTTCTTGCTCTTGCAACTGTAAGTTTGTCTTCTTCCGATAACTCATCCATACCTAAAATTGCAATGATGTCTTGTAGACTTTTGTATGTTTGAAGAACTCTTTGCACTTCCCTTGCAACTCTGTAGTGATCATCACCCACAACTTGCGGGTCTAAAATTCTTGATGTTGAATCAAGTGGATCAACTGCAGGATAAATACCTTTCTCAGAAATCGCTCTATTCAAAACTGTTGTTGCGTCTAAGTGGGAAAAAGATGTTGCAGGAGCAGGGTCTGTTAAGTCATCTGCAGGAACATAAATAGCCTGAACTGATGTAATAGATCCTTTTTTAGTAGTCGTTATACGCTCTTGTAATGCACCCATATCAGTTGCAAGTGTTGGCTGATAACCAACGGCAGATGGGATACGTCCTAGAAGGGCCGAAACCTCAGATCCTGCTTGCGTAAATCTAAAAATATTATCAACGAAAAATAACACATCTTGTCCTTCTTCATCTCTAAAATATTCTGCCTGTGTTAAACCTGATAGTGCCACTCTTGCTCTTGCTCCAGGAGGCTCATTCATTTGACCATATACGAGGGCAACTTTAGAATCTTTTCCTTTAAGATCAATAATGCCTGATTCGATCATTTCGTGATATAAATCATTACCTTCACGAGTTCTTTCACCAACACCTGCAAACACAGAATAACCACCGTGTGCTTTTGCAATGTTGTTGATTAATTCCATAATCAAAACTGTTTTACCAACACCAGCTCCACCAAATAATCCGATCTTACCACCTCGGGCATATGGAGCTAATAAATCAACAACTTTAATTCCAGTTACAAGAACTTCTGTTTCTGTAGACTGGTCAACAAACTCAGGGGCAGGTCTGTGGATTGGATAAGTTTTTGTTGTACCAATTTCACCTCTTTCATCAACAGGTTCTCCAACAACGTTCATAATACGACCAAGCGTTTCTGGACCTACAGGCATAGAAATGGGGGCACCTGTATCAGTCGCTGTTTGACCTCTTACTAATCCATCAGTGGTATCCATTGCAATTGTACGAACTGCATTTTCACCTAAATGCTGAGCAACCTCTAGCATTAATCTTGTTCCATTATTATCAACTTCCAAAGCATTCATGATTGCAGGAAGTTCACCATCGAACTCTACATCCACTACCGCTCCAAGAACTTGTGATATTTTTCCAGTTAAATTATTAGCCATATATCCCCCTTTTAAATTGATTCAGCTCCAGAAATAATTTCAATTAATTCTTTAGTTATAAACGCTTGTCGCGTTCTGTTATATTTTAATGTTAAACTATCAATCATCTCACCAGCGTTACGAGTGGCATTATCCATAGCAGCCATTCTTGCTCCATGTTCACCAGCATCACTTTCTAATAAGACTTTAAAAATCTGAATGGAAACATTTTTTGGAAGTAAATCTTTTAAAATAGTTTCTTCATCAGGTTCGTAATCATAAATTGCTTTAGCAGCACTATCGTCAACATTCTCTTCCTTAGATGAGTCTGAAATATCAAGTGGAATAAGTTGCTGTTGTGTCACCTCTTGTGAAATTGCTGACTTAAATTTATTAAAAACTAAAATACACTTATCAAATTTTCCTTCAAAATATAATTCCTGAAGTTTGTTAGATACTTTTAGAGCAGATTCGTATCCAGTGTTTGAAATATTCAAATCAACAAAACTTTCTGTAATTTGATCTTTCATTACACGATTAAAGAAATCTCTACTCTTTTTTCCAACAGGCATAATTTGAACATTTTTACCATCACTTTTAAGTGATTTCACAAGCTTAAAGGTCTCTCTATTAATACTACTATTAAAACCACCGCATAAACCTCTATCAGCACTCACTGGAAGAACGATGTAGTTTTGGTCATTACCAGTTCCAGTCAACAGTTTAATAATTCCTTCTCCAGATGAAGCTGAAGATGCCAATGAAGCTAACATTTCTTCAAGACGAGAAGAATAAGGTCTTGCCGCCTCTGCCTTTTCTTGTGATCTTCGCAATTTACTAGCAGCAACCATTTTCATGGCTGAAGTTATTTTTTTAGTAGAACCAACAGAGTTGATCTGTGTTTTAATATCTTTTAAGCTTGGCATTAATTAGTTACTCGTAAATTTTTCAACAAGATTATCTAAGATTGATTTTAGTTTATCATCATTTTCTTGAGATAATTCTTTTTCATTTGCGATAGCATCTAATAAGTCTGTATGATTAGTTCTAATTTCGCTTAAGATTTCTAACTCAAAACGTACTACATCACCTACTGCTACTTTATCCAAATATCCTCGAACACCCGCATAAATAGAGACAACTTGCTCAGAAACTGTTAGTGGTGAATACTGACCCTGTTTTAAAATTTCAACAAGTCTTGCACCTCTATCAAGTAGTTGTTTTGTGGATGCATCAAGATCTGATGCAAACTGAGCAAATGCAGCCATCTCACGATACTGAGCAAGTTCCAGTTTTACTGGACCAGCAATTTTTTTCATTGCTTTTGTTTGTGCAGCAGATCCGACACGACTAACCGACAAACCAACGTTAATGGCAGGTCGAATACCAGCAAAGAATAGGTTAGTTTCCAAGAATATTTGTCCATCAGTAATGGATATAACATTCGTTGGAATATAAGCAGACAAGTCACCAGCTTGAGTTTCAATAATTGGCAGGGCAGTTAAACTTCCGCCACCATGCTCATCACTCATCTTTGCTGCTCTTTCGAGTAGACGACTATGAATATAAAATACGTCACCTGGATATGCTTCACGCCCTGGAGGTCTTCTTAATAAAAGTGACATTTGTCTGTATGCAACAGCTTGTTTTGATAAATCATCATAAACAATTAATGCATGCATTCCATTGTCTCTAAAATATTCACCCATTGTACAACCAGTGTAAGCAGATAGGAATTGTAAAGGCGCAGGTTCTGATGCAGTTGCAGATACAACGATTGTGTATTCCATTGCTCCGTTGTCTTCTAAAGTTTTAACAATTTGTGCAACTGTTGATCTTTTTTGACCAATAGCAACATAAATACAGTAGAGTTTTTCTTTTTCATTATTTGATTGGTTAACTGACTTTTGGTTAAGAATAGTATCAATAGCTACTGCTGTCTTTCCTGTTTGTCTATCACCAATAATAAGTTCACGCTGACCTCTACCAACAGGAACAAGAGCATCAAGAGCTTTGATACCAGTCTGCATTGGCTCGGATACACTTTGACGAGGAATAATTCCTGGAGCTTTTAATTCAATTCTTCTTTTTTCAGATGATTGAATTGGACCTTTTCCATCAATTGGATTTCCTAAACCATCAACTACACGACCTAATAATTCTTTACCAACAGGGACATCAACGATTTCACCTGTTCTTTTAACTGTATCACCTTCTTTAATACCTGTATCATCGCCGAAGATTGAAACACCTACGTTATCCATTTCAAGGTTGAGGGCCATACCTTTGATACCACCTGGGAATTCCACCATCTCACCAGCTTGTACTTGATCGAGACCATACACACGTGCAATACCATCTCCTACACTTAATACAGTTCCAACCTCAGCAACATCTGCTTTGGTTTCAAAATTGGCAATCTGATCTTTAATTACTGATGAAATTTCAGCTGCTTTAATTTCCATTACGCCCCCTTCATTGCGATTTTTAGTTTGTTTATTTTATTAGCAAGTGATGTATCAATCATTTTTGATCCCACTTTAACAATTAATCCACCCATAATATTTTTATCAACATCAAATGACAGCGACAGCTTATCACCTAAGATGCTCTTTAATTGATTTGTAATATTATTTTTTTGATCATCGTTTAACTCATCAGCTGAAGTTATATCAGCAATTACATCACCTCTCTTTTGAGAATTAATATTGATAAATTGAGTTATGATTGATGCAAGGTTAGAAAATCTTTTATTTTTTTCAATAACTTTAATGAATGTATTAGTTAGTTCATTTGCATTTATTTTTTTCAATAAAGTTTCAAATATATTTTGTTTGTCCGACGAAGATATAAGAGGGCTTTTTACAACTAAACTTAATTCTTTGTTATCCTTCAAAATATTTTTTAAATTAGAAAGATCATTTAAAACAGAATCAACGAGTTTTTTTTCTGCAGCCAATTCATATAGTGCAGACGCATATCGATCTGATACTAGGTTTCCAGATGCAAGTTGTGATGCCATTAAAATACTCTCCGTAAGGAATTGGTGACAGGCTATTAGCACATCAGAAAAAGCAGGTAAACTCCCAGTTTATGCGTCAAATATGCTATTTTTTATATTTTAACTCAAATTGTGAATAAATTACATGAATGTGTAGGGGTCAACGTCAATTACAACCCTCACAGTAGAGGGTATTTTGTTAGAATTGATCATTTTTTTGGTAAAAATATTCAATTTTTTCCTGCTGTTACCCTTTAGTAAAATTCTGTATCGATACTTACCTTTAAGTAAATTGATAGGAGCCTCTACTGGACCTAAAACAGTTATCTTATCTGAATTTTTTCTTGAATAAACTAATTGTTGAGCACTTTTCTCAACATTTGCTTTTGATGAACCTGAAATTATAACAGCAGTCATATATCCAAAAGGAGGAATGTTGAATTGCTCTCTTTCTGCAAGAGCTTGATTAATAAAGGAGGAACGATCTCTTTTTTGTAATGATTGAATTATAGGTTGCTCAGGATAATAGGTTTGAATAATTACCTTACCTGACTGCTGAGATCTTCCAGCTCTGCCGCTTACTTGTTGCAATATATTGTATGTCTTTTCAATAGCACGCATATCACCTCCAAATAAACCTGCATCTGCATCAATAACGCCAACCAAAGATAGATTTGCAAAATCATATCCTTTAGCCATAATTTGTGTGGCAACAATAATGTCAATTTCTTTGTTAGAAAATTTAATTACTAATTCTTTTATCTTTTTTGGAGAATTTATAATATCACTTGACATTACACTCACTACCTTATCAGGATAAGTTTGACTAAGCTCTTCAGCAACTCGCTCAACACCTGGTCCAATGAATTTGATTGAGTCTTTTGCTAAGCATGTAGGACAGTCTAAACTCATTTCTTTTATGCTACCGCATTGATGGCAAAGTAATCTTGTTTTTTGCTGGTGCATTACTAACCAAGAAGAGCATTGATTGCATTGGTGTCTATAGCCACACTCAACACATAAACTTAAAGGCGAATATCCTCTTCTATTTAAAAATATTAAAGCTTGCTCTTTGTTCTTTAAACACTGATCTATTTCAGACTTAAGTAAATTGGATATCCATTGATTTTTTTCTAATTTATTTTTTGATAAATCAACTAAAGTAATTTTAGGAAGCGGAAGCCCTGAGTATTGTTTGGATAAAAAAACATGATGGTATTTTTTGTTATTAATATTATTTACTGTTTCTAAAGATGGAGTGGCTGAAGCTAGAATTAATTTGCTTTTTTCAAAATTAGATTTTACCACTGCTAAATCTCTTGCTTGGTAACGAATGTTATCTTCTTGCTTATATGAAGGGTCGTGTTCTTCATCAATGACTGTTAAAGTTAAATTCTTGAATGGAAGAAAAAGACTTGATCGTGCTCCGATGATAACACAGGGCTCACCTTCAAAACATTTGTGCCAAATTTCCTTTCGTTTTTTAGGCGTAATTTTTGAATGCCATACATCAATATCTATTCCAAATCTTTCTTTAAATCTGTTTTCTAATTGAGGAGTTAAACTTATTTCTGGAACCATTATAAGCACTTGCTTTGATCTTTTAATGTCGAGTTCAATAAGTTCAAAATACACTTCTGTTTTTCCAGAGCCTGTCACCCCCTCCAACACAATTGGCTTGTGAGATGTTTCTTGAATCTGAATAATTTTTTCTTTTGCTTGATATTGTTCTTTATTTAATTTGACTGATTTAAAAACTGGTTCATGTAAAATTTGATTAGTGTGCTCGTAACTAACAATGTCTTTATTAATGATAAATAATTTCAAAACTGATCCGATAGGCGCTAGAGTATATTCGCTCACCCACTTTAAAAATTTTATATTTATGTCACTGAGTTGTAAGCCTTCTAAAACTGTATTAATTTTTTTAATTGTATACTCAGGTTTTACAACATCGCCTTCCATAATCATCCCCACTTCCATGGTTTTTCCAAAAGGAACAATTACAATTTGACCTATTTTTAATGTAGGATCATCCGCCTCATACGTAAAGACTCGATCAAAGGGCCTAGCTACAACAATGTTATAATACATATACGATAATAATTTTTATATTCTTAACTTTTTAAATATCACTTATATGATATACAGCAATCAATGAAATTTTTTGTAGATACAGCAGATATAAAACAAATTGAAGAACTTATCCCAACTGGATTCGTAAATGGTGTTACAACAAATCCATCACTTATTGCAAAAAATGGTGATGATATGGCAAAAACTATCAAAGCAATTTGTTCTATAGTTGATGGTCCAGTTAGCGCAGAGGTTACTGCTACTGATTTTGATACGATGTTACAAGAAGGAGAGTACCTAGCTTCTCTTGCTAAAAATGTTGCAGTAAAGGTTCCGTTGACACCAAATGGTCTTCGAACCTGTAAAACCCTGCGAGAGAAAAATATCATGGTTAATGTGACTTTGTGTTTCACTGCATCACAAGCATTATTAGCTGCAAAAGCAGGCGCTTCATTTATATCTCCCTTTGTGGGCAGACTTGATGATCTAGGAGAAAACGGAATGGATCTTATAGAAGACATCGTGGATATATATGATAACTACAATTTTGATACAGAAGTGCTAGTTGCATCAGTGCGATCTACCCAGCACATCATTGATGCGGCAGTTATAGGAGCTGATGTTGCAACATTACCACCAAAAGTTATCCATGAATTATATAACCACCCTTTAACAGAAAAGGGTTTAAACGCCTTTTTGGATGATTGGAAAAAAACAGGACAATCTATCCTTCCCAAATAAATGACAAAAAAAAATGATAACAGTTCTAATGAAGAGCTTGTTAAGAATTTTTTAAAAAAAAATAAAAACTTTTTCATCAAATATCCTGAACTTTTAAAAGAAATTCAATTTCCGCTAAGGGATGAAGAATCAAACAAAGTAATTGATCTGCAGGTATATCGTTACAAAAAAATTAATCAAGAAAACATCAATTTACAAAATCAAATGACCCAGATTTTGCTTGCTGGCAAAAGTCATATGCAATCTCAAAAAAGAATTTTGAAATCATCACTTAAAATTCTTAATAGCAAATCATTAGCAAAGGTATTTGGTGTTATTTTATCAGACTTTAAAACTCTCCTCGGATGTGACTATATTAATTGTTTTAGTACAAATAATAATATTGGCATCAATGAAGTTCAAAAATTAGATACACGCGTAGCAAAAAGTTATTTTCGTGACAAAGCAATGACAAACTTAAATCAAAATCCAAAAGGTGTCTTGTTATTTTTTCCCAATAAATCAGCACAAATCAAATCCTATATTTTATTAAAAATTAATTATCAGGAAGATATGTTTGTTGTTGCTATGGGATCAAAAAATATCAATAAATTTAATCCTGATCAACAAGTTGATCTCATTGAATACTTAATTAAGATTATTGAAATAAAAATTAATTGATAAAAAAGGAGCATACATGAAAGGTTATAGATTTATTACAGATGATGATACTTCAGAATTTTGTCACCGCGTAACAGAAGCATTATCTAATGGATGGAAGTTGCACGGTGAACCACAAATGATATTTGATAAAAAAAGAGGAGTAATGCGATGTGGTCAAGCAGTGATAAAAAATGCTCCTAGAAAAAAATATTCAAAAAAAATGTCACTGAGCTCTATTTAATTTTTTAGAAATATAAAAATTGAATTATAAAAATGTCTAATAGAGCTTCCATTGGCAATATTGTAAAATTATCAATTCCAATTTTTTTTGCTAATCTTGTCATTCCGTTAGTAGCCATTGTAGACACAGGCTTAATGGGAAATCTAGATAATGCTAGTTATCTAACCGCTACAAGCATTGCCACCAGTGTATTTTCACTAATCTTTTGGAGTTTTGGTTTTCTTAGAATGGGCACTGTTGGTTTGGTAGCCCAGGCTTATGGCTCTGAGAAATACGAAGAGATTGTTAATTTAGTTTTTCGAAATATTTCTTTTGTCATTTTTATTTCGCTGCTTTTAATTTTATGTCAGAAATACATTTTTATAATTGCATTAAGTATTTTTGAATTATCAGATGAAACTACAAAATATTTTAAAGAATATTTTGAATTACGTATCTACTCTTCTTTTGGTGAACTAAGTATCTTTATAATAACAGGAGTATTTATTGGTTTACAAAGAACAACCGTATCAAGCATAGCAGTAGGTTTTTTTTCAATCACTAATATTTTATTCAGTGTAATATTTGTTATTTACTTTAACTTAGATGTTAAAGGTGTTGCTCTTGGAACAGTAATATCATCGACACTGACCGCTATAATTTTTTTGACTTATACATTCTATGAATTACAAAAATTTACATCAATAAAAATTGATGTAGCAAATATATTTAATTTAAAAGAAATTCAAAAATTATTTAGCATCAATTTAGATATATTTATTAGATCAGCTCTTCTCACATTTTCGTTTATTTTTTTTACCTACTTAGGAAATAAGATTAGTGAAGATGTGGTGGCAGCCAATACAATTTTACTAAATCTCATTATGCTATCTGCATTTATTTTAGATGCGTATGCATTTTCAACAGAAGGAATTGTTGGCTATTCTATTGGCTCCAAAAATAAAACATTACTAGCAAATGTAATTAAAAATTCATTTATCTTAAGCGCAACAACGGGGTTGTTGATTTCTATCATATATCTCTTGGGTAAAAATCAATTTATATCCATCATGACTGATCTACCTGATATTAAAAATTTAAGCCTAGCACATTCTTATTGGGTCATATTCATTCCTTTTGTTTCCTCTTTTTGTTTTCAATTTGATGGTATTTTTATTGGGGCGTCACAAACAAAAGAATTGCGGAATGCGATGATTGTATCTGTCACTATATATATAGTTTGTGCTATCTTCTTGGCAGATTCTTTTAGTAATACAGGCTTATGGATATCACTTTGTATCTTTTTTATATTGAGAGCGTTATCTTTATTCTATTTCTTACCAAGAATTTATCAGCGGCTTCCATAAAGTTGCAAAAAACCAAATCAAGAGGCTGAATTAATGCTTACCTATAATTTTTAGATTTTCCATTTAGAAGATTAAATTGGTTTATCTTTTTTAAAATATAAAAAAAGAATTAATTTAAATAAAGTATTGTTTAAATTTTATTTTAATAATTACTCAATATTCACCATCACATGTCTTATGTTGGTATAATCTTCCAAGGCAAAAGAAGATAAATCTTTTCCATAACCAGAAGATTTTACTCCTCCATGAGGCATTTCAGTTGTTAGCATAAAGTGAGTGTTTACCCATGTACACCCATATTGTAACTGTGCAGCAGTTTTCATTCCTTTTTTAATATCTTTTGTCCAAACAGATGATGCCAAACCATACTTCGTATCATTTGCCCAATTAACTGCATCATCAACATTACTAAACGGTGTTAAGGATACAACAGGACCAAATACTTCATTTTTAGCAATGTCATCATCATGTTTTGCACCGGCAATTACAGTTGGTTTATAAAAGTTTCCTTTCTCACCCAGTTGAGATCCTCCAGTAGTAATCTCAATGTGCTTTAAAGACTTTGCTTTCTCAACAAAATTGGAAACTCTGTTTAAATGCTCTTGAGTAATAAGTGGTGGTATTTCGTTTTTTTCATCTTCATCATTTGCTAAACCAATTGAGGATACTGCAGAAGACAAATCAGCAACAACATTGTCATAAACTTTTTTATCAGCAAATATTCGGCAGGCAGCCGTACAATCTTGACCTGCATTATAATATCCAAATGCTCTTATTCCCTCAATTAATTGATCAATATCCGCATCATCATAAACTATAACAGGTGCCTTACCACCTAATTCTAAATGTGTTTTTTTAATACTGTTACTAGCTGCCTCTAAAACTTTAGATCCTGTTGCGATATCTCCTGTTAAGGAAATCATATTAACATCTTGATGATTAATTAGAGATGATCCAACAGTCTCTCCAATTCCATAAACAATATTCACAACTCCTTCAGGAAATACTTCTGCTAATAATTCACTAATAAAAAAAGTTGTAAGCGGGGTCTGTTCAGATGGTTTAAGGACAACTGTATTTCCTGCTGCTAAAGCAGGTCCTAATTTCCAAGCAGCCATCATTAAAGGATAATTCCACGGGGCAATTGAAGCTATAACTCCAACTGGATCTCGTCTTATCATACTTGTAAATCCTGCCATGTACTCACCTGCGGCAGCACCTGGCATATTTCTACAAGCTCCAGCATAGAATCTAAATACATCTGATATGGCAGGTAATTCATCATTTAATGCCAAGTGAAAAGGCTTACCTGTATTAAGAGATTCTAATTTTGCAATCTCTTCTGCTTTACTATCAATTAAGTCGGCAAGCTTTAGTAACATTCCCGAACGATCTGCTGGGGTAGTCTTTGACCATGTTGAAAATGCTTTTTTTGCTGCAGACACAGCTTTATTTACCTGCTCTTCACTTGATTGAGGAACCTCAACAATTAATTCTGAATTGACCGGATTAATAATTTTTTCTGGAGTAGAATCTCCTTGAATTAATTCGTTATTAATTAAAATATTTGTTTTCATTATTCCTCCTTATTATTTTGATGAACCATCTGTGTCTGTCGTATTCCTTGTCATATAACTTGCATATAAAATTGGTATAAAGGTAATACAAATTATAAAAACTGCAACAACATTCGTTATTGGTCTTTGTCTTGGTCTTATTAATTCCGATAACATCCATATTGGTAAAGTTGTTTGTTGACCTGCAGTAAATGTAGTAACAATAACCTCATCAAATGATAAAGCAAACGCTAGCATTCCTCCTGCCAAAATTGCTGTGCCTAAATTTGGTAAAATAACATAAAAAAAAGTTTGGATATTATTTGCGCCTAGATCCATTGAGGCTTGTATGAGATTAGGTGAACTTCGTCTCAAACGAGCAACAACATTATTGTACACAACAACCATACAAAAAGTTGCATGACCAATTATAATTGTCCACGTACTAAATGGAATACCCGCAACACCAAAAGCGCTGCGAAGTGAAATGCCTGTTATGATTCCAGGTAGTGCAATAGGTAAAATTATTAAAAGAGTGATATAATCTCTTCCAAAAAAACTTGCTTTAAATAGTGCTGCTGCTGCTAAAGTTCCAAGTACTATCGCTGATAGGGTTGAGATAAGAGCCACTTGTAATGATAGTCCAACAGCATTCCATATATCTTCTCTTCCTAAAACAATTGAGAACCATTTCAGAGTATAACCAGGCGGTGGAAATTGGTAGGATTTATCTTCAGTTGTAAATGCATATAAAATAATGAAAAAAAGAGGAACATGTAAAAATAAAATTCCAAAGATAGCTCCAATTTTTAGGCCTAAAGATGCTTCATTTAAATTTTTCTTTTTTCTAAAGAGCATTGAACGCCCCTAATTTTTTTGCAAAATATATATAGACTGCCATTACTGCTATTGGAACAAGTGAGAAAGCTGCTGCTAATGGAATATTACCAGCTGTTCCTTGATGTGTGTATACGGCTTGACCAATAAAAAATTTAGAAGTCCCAATGATGTATGGAATAATATAATCTCCTAATGTAAGTGAAAATGTAAAAATTGATCCAGCTGCAATTCCTGGTAAAGCAAGAGGAAGTATAACTTTATAGAATGTTTGCCTTTTAGTTGCCCCAAGATCATAGCTTGCATTGATAAGTGAATTTGGCACTCTCTCTAAAGAAGCTTGTATAGGTAAAATCATAAATGGTAACCATATGTACGTAAAAACTAAAAACATACCAAGATATGAAATAGATAGTGAAGGACCACCGATGACTGGCAGAGCTAGTATTGCTTCAAGCAACCAAGTTAAATGCAGCTTTGCTAAAAACCAACTTATAATGCCTTCTTTGGCCAAAATTAATTTCCATGAATAAACACGTACTAAATAGCTAGACCATAATGGAAGCATTATAGCTAAATAAAAGAAAACTTTAATTTTCGGAGTTGTATATTTTGCCATGTAATAAGCAATTGGAAAACCAATTATAGCAGCACCTAACGAAACAACTGATGCTAACACAACAGTTCTTATCAAAATATCAATATTGGCAGGGGAACTAAATAACTCAATAATTGTGCTTAGAGATATTTTATAAACTACTTTTCCAGTAAATCCATCAAGATAAAAAAAAGAATGAAATAAAAAAACTATCAAAGAACCAAGATATATTATTCCAAGCCATAGCAGTGGTGGAAGTAAAAATAACAAAAGTAATATATGCTTATTACGATATAAATAGTTTGAGAAATCTTCTAATGCACTAGTCATTGATATTTGTAATATCTATTTTATTCCAAGATAATTCAAGACTATCACCAAGGTTAATTTTAAATGTTTTTTGTTTATCAACATAGTGTAAAGTTGTTAGTGTTAGATCATTCGCTTTACATAGAATTTTATAATAAGATCCTTGAAATTGTATATCAGTAACAACAACCTTTGCATTAAATTCACTTTTAGAATCTTGTTCATTATTAATTTTAATATTTTCTGGTCTGATTGAAAAAGCAGAATTATAATTAAACAGCTTAGCTGCTAATTGTTTTGAAACTAATGAAGTGGTTCCTATAAAATCTGCTACAAAAGCAGTTTTAGGATTCTTATAAATATTATCAGGTGTATCTACTTGTTCTATTTTTCCGTCATTAAAGATTGCTATTCTATCACTCATACTTAATGCTTCTTGTTGATCATGCGTTACATATATGAAAGTAATTTGGAATTGACGCTGAAGGTTTTTTAGCTCAATTTGCATTTGTTCTCGCAATTTTAGATCCAATGCACCCAATGGCTCATCCAATAGCAAAATCTTTGGCTTATTAATCAAAGATCTTGCTAATGCTACTCTTTGACGTTGACCACCTGAGAGCTCACTTGGCTTTCTTTTTTCATAGCCTGTTAGTTTTACTGTGGAGAGAATTTCCTCAACCTGAGATTCTTGTTCTATTTTTGGTATTTTTTTTATCTTTAAACTATAGCAAACATTTTCCTCCACATTCATATGAGGAAAAAGAGCATAATCTTGAAATACAGTATTAACATTTCTTTTAAATGGTGGAATGTCTGTTACGTTTTCATTAAATAGGCTTACGTTTCCTGAGTCAGGCTGCTCAAACCCACCAATTACTTTTAAGCAGGTCGTTTTTCCTGAGCCAGACGGTCCTAATAATGAAAAAAATTCTCCATCATTAATTTCCAAATGTATTTTGTCTAAAGCAACAGTTTCATTGAACTTTTTATTAATATTTTTTAACTCGAGAGCTTTAATCATAAACTTATAAGGAACTTAAGGCGGGATAATTTACATCCCGCCAAAATTATATTTTAACGACCACCTAGAACAGCAATATAGTCAGTTACCCACTTATAGTATGGGATACAACTATCTTGCGTATCACATTTAGATACTGGAGTTTTCCAGAAATAAATTTTATCAAAATTGTCCATACCATTTATCTGGCATGCATCTTGACCTTCTTGGTAAATACCTGCTGCTGGATCCATTAAACCAGTTCCACATTTTGATGGAACTGATGGAACCGCACCAAACCAAACACCTAAGTCACTTTGTAGATTTGAACTTAATTGATGTTCCATCCACATATAAGCACAGTTAACGTTTTTAGACTCTGAATGAACCATAGTAGTATCAGCCCAACCTGTAGCTCCCTCTTGAGGTATAACACTTGCAATAGGTTGTTCAGCACCAACTAAAAGGTTTACTTGAAATGGCCATGAACCAGATGCTACAAATCCTTCATTTGTAAAATCATCAATTTGCATAAATGCATCATGCCAGTAACGACCTACCAATTCTCTTTGTTGTCTTAATAAATCCAAAGAAGCTTGGTACTGATCATTAGTTAACTCGTAGGGATCTTTAATGCCAAGCTCTGGTTGATGGTACATTAAATACATTGCTGCATCTGCGATATGTATTGGTCCGTCAAAAGCTTGCACTCTGCCTTTATTAGATTTACCATCTGATAAAGTTTGCTCTTCAAATACTAAACTCCAGCTAGTAGGTGCCTCAGAAATAGCATTTGTATTATACATTAATACATTTGATCCCCACATGTATGGAGTACCATAATGTTTTCCATCAACTGTATGCCATTCTGCATTTTGTAATCTAGGATCAATGGTGTCCCAACTTGGGATTAAATCTGTATTGATTTCTTGAACTGTTCCTCCTGCAATCAAACGCAAGCTAGCATCACCTGATGCTGTAACAATATCGAAACCTCCTTCATTCATTAGAGCAACCATCTCGTCTGATGTTCCAGCAGTTTTAATATTAACCTTACATCCTGTATTGTTCTCATATCCAGTGACCCAATCAAAAGCTTCCATTGTTTCACCTCTTTCTAAATAACCAGCCCAGGCTACAACATTTAATTCACCCTCTCCATCTCCAAGAGATTGAAGTGGGGCTGCATAAGCTGAGAAAGAAAATAAAGAAATTATTAGACTTACAAAACTTAATTGTTTCATATTTCCTCCTTGTATAAATATAATGTATTATTAATATTTTATATAAATTTACCAGTAATAAATACTAATAAAATATATAAATAATGAATTATTCAGATCTTTAAAATGATAGCTATATATGTATAGCTTTACCCTCAATATTCATTGCCGCTTCTTTCACCGCTTCACTTGTTGTAGGATGTGCATGACATATACGGGCAATATCTTCTGAGCTTCCACCAAATTCCATTGTCGTTACTACTTCTGCAATGAGTTGTCCTGCATCATGACCGATTATATGTGCGCCTAGGATTGTATCAGTCTTTGTATCCGCCAATATCTTTACAAAACCCTCTGTAGAAGATGTGGTTAATGCTCTTCCGTTTGCAATAAATGGAAACTTACCAACTTTGTAATTTACTTTTGCCTCTTTAAGTTCAGTCTCTGTTTTTCCAACAGAGGCTACTTCAGGATTTGTATAGACTATTGCAGGAATCATTTCATAATTAATGTGAGGCTTTTGACCACTTATTAATTCCACGCATGCCACACCTTCTTCTTCCGCTTTATGCGCAAGCATTGGTCCTGGCACAACATCGCCAATAGCATAAATACCATCTACACTAGTTTTAAATTTACTATTTATTTCAATTGATTTTTTTTCATTCAATTTTACGCCAATTGCCTCTAAGTTGAGACCTTCTGTGTTTGGCTTACGCCCAATCGACATAAGTACTACATCATATTTTTCTGTAACTGTTTCGTTAACTGAAGACTTCATAATTACATCAACGCCGTCTTTACCAACTTTTGTAGAAGTAACTTTATGTGAAAGTTTAAAATCTAAACCTTGCTTTTTAAGTGACTTCATAAACTCTTTAGCAATTTCTTCATCCATCGTTGGTACAATTCTATCCAGAGCTTCGACAACCGTTACTTTAGATCCAAGTCTACTCCACACAGATCCCATCTCCAAACCAATGTACCCACCACCGATCACAAGAAATGATTTTGGTACTGACTCTAAAGAAAGAGCACCAGTTGAAGTAACAATTTGTTTTTCATCAACAGGAATTGCATCTATAGAAATTGAAGAAGATCCTGTTGCTATAATAAAATTTTTTGCTGAATAATTTTTTTCACTATCAAATGAAGAAACTTTAATTGTGTTCTTGTCTGTAAAGCTAGCTAATCCTTGAATATGAGTAACTTTATTTTTTTTAAAAAGAAAACCAATTCCAGATGTAAGTTGTTTTACAATTTTATTTTTACGCTTCATGAGTTTAGATAAATCAAGCTCAACTTTTCCTGTGCTGATACCGTGCTCTTCACTATGTTTAGAAATTTCAGTAAATTTTCCAGACGAATTTAATAGAGCTTTGGAGGGGATACAGCCAATATTCAAACAGGTACCACCGAGTGTTTGTTCTTTTTCAACACATGCGACTTTCATGCCCAGTTGCGCAGCTCTAATTGCTGCAACATAACCGCCTGGACCTGCTCCAATTACAATTAAATCAAAATCTGCCATCTACACTCCTAAAATTAATTTTGATGGATTTTCAAGTAGGCTTTTAATACTCACTAAAAATCCAACACTCTCTTTCCCATCAATGATACGGTGATCGTAGCTAAATGCTAGATACATCATTGGGCGAATAACTATTTCATCATCAACCACAACTGCTCTTTTTTGAATATTATGCATACCCAAAATTCCAGATTGAGGTCTATTAATAATAGGCGTACTTAACATAGAGCCGTAAACACCTCCGTTGGAGATTGTAAAAGTACCGCCTGTTAAATCATCCATAGTCAAGCTACCCTCTTTTGCTTTTGTACTAAGTTCAACAATGTTCTGTTCGATATCACCAAAAGTCATTGCATCAGCTTCTTTTAGAACAGGTACAACCAATCCCTTTTCTGTTCCAACAGCAATGCCAATATCAAAATGATTTTTATAAATAATATTTTCATCACGTATCTCAGCATTTACTGCAGGGAATTCTTGAAGACTTGATACAACTGCTTTTACAAAGAAAGACATAAAGCCAAGTTTTACTCCATAGCGCTCCATGAAGTCTTCTTTTTTAGATTCACGGACTTTCATTATCTCTGACATATCTACTTCGTTGAATGTTGTTAGGATAGCAGCAGTATTTTGTGATTCTTTTAATCGTGTAGCGATAGTTTTTCTTATCTTTGACATCTTCACTACTTCTTCCCGTTTTTTTGAAGATGTTGATTTTGCTGATGTATTTTTCATAAAATTAAACACATCTTCTTTAGTTAATCGTCCATCCGATCTTGAAGAAGAAATTTTATCAGCACTCAAATTATTTTCATCAACAAGTTTTTGAACTGAGGGAGATAATTTTGTTTTATCTTGATTAACAGTAGTAGATATTTCTTTTTGAACTTCAGTTTCCACTTTTAGCGGTTCTTTTGTTTGAGCTTTCTCAGGTTGTGTAGATGCATTTGTTAATTTTTTATCACCTAAAAGTGCCAGAACACCCCCAATATTTACATCTGCACCCTCTTCAACCTTGATTTCTGATATAGATCCAGCACTGGGAGCAGGGACTTCCACCGTTATCTTATCCGTTTCTATTTCAACTAATGGCTCATCTGCTTCAAATGAGTCTCCAACTTTTTTTAACCATTTAGAGACTGTTGCTTCAGTAATAGACTCTCCAAGTGTAGGTACGATCAATTCCATTATATTTTATTTATTATTTAACATGTTAAGTGCTTTATTCAATTGGCAGTTTATATTTCACCAAAGAAACTCCTGATTTTTCTTTTTTTATTTCTTCTAGATTTGCCTCAATAGCTAATCGAATAATATTTTTTTGATTAGATAAGTGTCTGTCAAAAACTCCTGTTGCAGGAGATGCAGCTGCTCTTCTACCTATAAAATATAATTCATCCTTGGAACCAATATAATTAAATACTGATTTAAGTCTCTTTTCAACGAATTCCCAAGTGCCCATATTTTTTGGCTCTTCTTGACACCAAATCATCTCACATTGATTAAATTTCTTTATTCCTTGCTTCAAAGCCTCATAAGGGAAAGGATATAATTGCTCTAGTCTTATTATATAAATATTACTTAATTTAAGCTCATTGATACGATCTTGCAATTCATAATAAATTTTGCCTGAACAAAAAATAATACGATTAATATTTTTTATATCATCTTCATTAATAGAATTACTTAGTACACGATGGAAAGTTGATCCATTAACAAAGTCATCTAAAGGAGATGTATTAGCTTTATGGCGAAGAGTTGATTTTGGAGTCATGAGAATAAGCGGTTTGCGAAAATCTCTCATCATTTGTCGACGTAAGATGTGAAAATAGTTTGCAGGACTAGTACAGTTAGCAACTTGTATATTATCTTCGGCACACATTTGTAAAAAACGCTCTACCCGTGAACTAGTATGCTCTGGACCTTGTCCTTCATGACCATGAGGAAGTAGTAAGGTTAATCCTGACATACGTAACCATTTTCTCTCACCAGTGGTAATAAACTGATCAATAATTGTTTGAGCACCATTAGAGAAATCTCCAAACTGAGCCTCCCAAATAACTAATGTTTTCGGATCAGCTTGAGAGTAACCATACTCAAAGCCAAGAACACCAAATTCAGATAAAAAACTATCTACGATTTCAAATAAAGCTTGGTCTTTTCTAAAATGTCTAAGAGGGACAAAACGTTTTTCATTTTCTTGATCATATAAAACTGCGTGGCGATGACTAAAAGTTCCCCTACCTACATCCTGACCCGATAAGCGAACACCGTAACCATCTTTAAGCAATGTTGCAAATGCTAAGGCTTCAGCTGTTGCCCAATCAATATTTTTTCCATCCATAATTGACTGTTGCCTATCATTATAGATTTTTTTTATTCGTTTATGAGGGTTGAAATCTTCAGGCAAAGTATGAATTTCTTTTGCTAAGGTCTTAATTTCATCTTCTGTAGAAGATGTTTTTCCTCTTCTTGCATCAATGGATGCAATTTTAATTCCCGTCCATGTTCCATCTAACCAATCAGCTTTATTTGGTTTGTAAGATTTAGATAATTCAAATTCATTATCTAAAAATTTTTTAAAATCTGATAGTTTAGTTTTTACCTCATCTTCAGTTAGTATTCCTTCTTTGATAAGCTGGTCTTTATATAATTTTAGAGTTGTTTGATGTTGTTTAATTTTTTTGTACATTAAGGGTTGAGTGAACATTGGTTCATCAGCCTCGTTATGACCAGACCTTCTGTAACAAAACATATCCACAACAACATCCTCTTTAAATAAATTTCTGTACTCTGCAGCAAGTCGGCAAACATGAACTACTGCTTCAGGATCATCACCGTTAACATGAAAGATTGGGGCTTGAACCATTTTAGCTATTTCTGTGCAATAAGGTGCAGACCGACCATAATGAGGTGTCGTAGTAAAACCTATTTGATTATTAATAACAAAATGAATTGTTCCACCAGTACGAAAACCACGAAGTTGTGACATAGCAAATGTTTCTGCTACTATTCCTTGCCCTGCCATAGCAGCATCTCCATGAATAAGAATACCAAAAACTTTATCCGTTGTTTTATCTTGTAATAAGGTTTGCTTAGCTCTTACCTTTCCAACAACTACAGGATCAACTGCCTCTAGATGAGATGGATTAGGTGTTAATGATAAATGAATACTTTTGCCATCAAACTCCCTGTCACTTGATACTCCTAGATGATATTTAACATCACCAGATCCTAATACTTCATTGGGATCATTTAGACTTCCTTGAAATTTTGATAAAATTCCTCTGTAAGGCATTCCAAGAACTGTTGCAAGCAAAGTGAGTCTTCCTCGGTGTGCAGTCCCAAAATAAATATCTTGCACTCCAGCTAAACACGATTGTTTTACAATTTGCTCAATACCTGGAATCATTGATTCACCACCTTCAACACCATATCTTTTTGTTCCAAGAAACTTTTTATCTAAATACTGTTCAAATAATTCAGATTCCACCAATCGTTGGAAAATTGCTTTCTTCCCTTGTGTAGTAAAATTTGTTTTATTATGGACTTCTTCTATTCTTTCTTGGACCCATTGTTTTTGCTCGACAGATTGAATATGCAAAAACTCTACTCCGATAGATGATGCATAAGTTTTGTTTAGTATTTGTATAATTTCATTTAGTGTTGCTGTTTCTAATCCAAGACTTCCATCAATAAAAATTTCTCTATCAAGATCACTGTCTACAAAACCATATGATTTATAATCTAACTCTGGGTGATAATTTTTTTTATGTAAATTAAGAGGGTCTAGGTTAGCTATTAAATGGCCATTAATACGATATGCTCGAATTAATCGAAGCGCTCTAATTGAATCCAAGGTTGATGTTTTAAAACTATTAAAATCTAAAGCTGTTGTTGACCGAACAACTTTATCGAATGAAATATCGTCGATAACATTTGTATTTCTTTTTTTCCATTCTGGCCCACCAAAATCAGAAATAATGGAAAGTTCATCTTCATTTAATGAAGAAAAAAAACTCTTCCAACTGTTGTCAATACTTGAAGGATTCTGAGTAAATTTAAAGTATAGTTCAGCAACATAAGGTGCGTTGGCACTATTTAGAAAGCTATCGTTCATTTTTGTTCTTATACACAGATTATTTTTATAAAATATTAGTAGATTTTAAATTTAATTATACCCTTTTTGCATTTCAGCTAGCATTGTTTCACCCATTTTGGCAGGTGATGGAGATACAGCAATATTTGCCGACTCCAAAGCATCAATTTTTGATTGTGCTGTGCCTTTATTACCAGAAATTATGGCACCAGCATGACCCATTCTCTTTCCTTTAGGCGCAGATACTCCAGCAATAAATGCTGACATTGGTTTTTTGATACTTGATTTTGATATAAATTCAGCAGCATCCTCTTCTGCAGTTCCTCCTATTTCACCAATCATCAGTATTCCTTTTGTTGCCTCATCTTTTAAAAACAAATCGAGGCAATCAATAAAGTTCATGCCATGAACAGGGTCACCTCCAATACCAACACATGTTGTTTGACCTAAACCTACTTGGGAAGTTTGCCAAACCGCTTCATACGTTAAAGTTCCAGACCTACTAACTATTCCAATTTTGCCAGGTTGATGAATAAAGCCTGGCATAATTCCAATCTTGCATTCACCTGGTGTTACTAAACCTGGACAATTAGGACCTATGAAGTGAGTTTTTTGTTCAATAATTCTTTTTTTAATTTCCACCATATCAAGAACAGGAATACCTTCAGTAATGCAGGTGATAATTTTTATGTCTGCATCAAGTGCTTCATGTATGGCTTTAGTTGCAAACTTAGCTGGAACATAAATGACGGTTGCGTCTGCTTGTGTATGATCTTTTGCCTCCTTAACAGTATTAAATACTGGTAAGTCTAAATGAGTTGTTCCTCCTTTTCCTGGAGTCACACCCCCAACCATCTTAGTACCATAATCAATTGCTTGTTGAGAATGGTAAGAGCCTTGTGATCCAGTAAAACCTTGGCAAATTACTTTAGTATTTTTATCTATAATAATTGACATCTTTATTCTCTAGAAAGCTCCACTACTTTTTTTGCTGCTTCTGTAAAATCATCAATAGAAATTAGACCAAGTGATGAGTTATTAATTACATCTCTACCTTGACTAGCATTAGTTCCTTGAAATCGAACCACAATTGGAAGTTTAAAATTAAGTTCTTTTACAGCTTCCACAATGCCATTGGCAATCATGTCACAATGAATAATACCTCCAAAGATATTTATTAAAATTGATTTTACATTTGAATCAGATTGAATTGTTTTAAAACCCATAATAACTCTCTCTTTGTTAGCTGTTCCCCCTAAATCTAGAAAGTTTGCAGGCTCTTCTCCAAATTGCTTGATGATATCCATGGTCGCCATAGCCAGTCCTGCTCCATTAACCATACATCCAATTGATCCATCAAGCTTAACGTAATTCATGTCATGTTCTGCCGCTTGAAGCTCTAAAGGATCTTCCTCTGTTAGATCTTTTAACTCTAATAAATCTGGATGTCTAAATAATGCGTTATCATCTAAGCTTATTTTTGCATCCAATAACACAAAAGAGCCTTTTTTATTTAAAACCAAAGGGTTAATTTCAATTGTTGAGGCATCTATAGAGCTAAAAACAAGTAATAATTTTTTAGTAATTGTATTTAATTCATCAAATTGACTTTGATTAATCGCAAGTGTTGATTGAAGATTGGAGTCTAAAGCAACATTTTTGAAGTTATCAAAATGAATATTTATAATTTTTTCAGGATTAGTAGCAGCTACTTCCTCAATATCCATGCCACCAGCAGCAGAGATCATCATCATTACTTTTGAAGTATTTCTATCAACAATTAGGCTTAGATAAAACTCCCTTTCAATTTCACATCCTTCTTCAATAAATATACGATTGACAGTTTTTCCAATCTTGCCAGTTTGCTTTGTAACAAGAACATTACCCATCATTGAGGAAGCTATTTTGTTTATTTGATCTTTCTCAAAAATTACTTGAACGCCACCCTTATCATTAAATGAATTTTTAAAGTAACCAGCTCCTCTTCCGCCTGCATGAATTTGAGATTTAACTACCCACGGAGGACCTTTTAAATCATTTAATTCAGTATCAAGTAAATCAAGATTTTTTTCGTATGATTTACCATTAAGAATTGGCAAACCAAATTTTTTTAATATTTCTTTAGCTTGGTATTCGTGAATATTCATTTAAATTTGTATAAGTTTTAATTCTTTCATTAGACTGACGTTGTTCAAGTCTGAATTATTTTTTTAATGTTAGTTTATTTGCATGAGTGGTTAAATTTTTTACAGCTTTAACAGAATGATTAAATTGCTTCTTTTCTAAAGCATTTAATTTTAACTCCACAACTCGTTCAACACCTTTTTTACCAATTACAACTGGGACGCCCACATACAAACCTTTAACACCGTATTGGCCATTTAAATATGCTGCACATGGAAGAACTCTTTTTTGATCTTTAATATAAGATTCAGCCATTGCAATTGCAGATGAAGCTGGCGCATAAAATGCTGATGCTGTTTTCATCAATCGTCCAATCTCACCGCCACCATCTCTTGTTCTTTGAATAATTGCATCAATTCTTTTTTTAGTTGACCATTTAAGTTTAATTAATTCTGGTACAGGAACGCCTGCTACACTAGAGTATCTTATTAAAGGTACCATAGTATCACCGTGACCACCCAAAACAAAAGCAGTTACATCTTCAACTGATACTTTAAACTCTTCAGCTAAAAAATATTTTAATCTTGCACTATCAAGAACACCGGCCATACCAACGCACATATTTGTTTTTAAACCTGCTGCTTTTTGCAAAACACTAACCATAGCATCCAGAGGATTTGTTATACAAATGACAAAAGCATTAGGGCAGTTTGCTTTTATTCCCTTTCCTACTGTTTGTATTATTGCTGAATTTTTCTCTACTAAATCATCTCTAGTCATACCGGGACGTCTTTGAAAGCCTGCAGTAACAATTACAACATCAGCCCCATTCATTTCACGATAATTTGAGGAACCTATCATATTAGCATTAAAATTTTCTATAGTAGAGGATTGTGCTAAATCCAAAGCTTTCCCTTTGGTCATTCCGTCTGCTATATCTATAAGGACAACATCCCCTAATTCTTTTAAGCCAATTAAATGTGCAAGAGTTCCGCCTATATTTCCTGCTCCGATGAGAGCAATTTTCTTTCTCATGTGGATCCTATACAAGAATTATAATTCTGTAACAATAGCCTTCTTTAAATCAGCAATAGCTTTTGCTGGATTGAGTCCTTTAGGACATGAGCGTGTACAATTCATAATGGAATGGCATCGATATAATTTCATTGAATCGTTAACTGCTTTCAATCTGCTCTTTCTTTCTACATCTCTTGAGTCATTCACCCATCTTGCTGCCTGCATTAAAACGGCTGGACCTAAATATTCATCACTGTTCCACCAATAACTGGGACATGAAGTAGTACAGCAAAAACATAGAACACATTCCCATTGTCCATCTAATTTTTCTCTATCTTTTGGCATTTGTTTTTTTTCTTCATTATCTATTTTATTAGCACTTTTATTTTCATCTGATCTTTGTAACCAGGGTTTTATAGAAGCTAATTGATCATAAGCTTTACTTAAATCTGGCACTAAGTCTTTGACAACAGGCATGTGCGGTAAAGGATAAATTCTAATCTCACCTTTAACTTCTTCTATTGGTTTTAGGCATGCTAGTGTGTTTACCCCATCAATGTTCATTGCGCATGAACCACAAACACCTTCACGGCACGATCTTCGAAAAGTTAAGGAAGAGTCAATTTCATTTTTTATTTTCATAAGTGCATCAAGAACCATAGGTCCACATTTTTTTAAATCAATTTCGTAACTATCTAATCTTGGATTTTGATTGTCTTCAGGATTCCATCGATAAATGATAATTTTTTTTGGTTTTTCAGAAATATCTTTTACAGGATGTTCAATTCCTTTTTTTACTTTTGAATTTACAGGTAATGTGAATTGCACCATCTAATAAACTCTTTTCTTTGGAGGTATAGGCTGTACATGGTTCGTTAATGTGTTCATGTGAACTGGGCGACTTCCCATTTTTATCTTACCATCATTATCAATCCAAGACAGTGAATGAACTAACCAGTTTGTGTCATCTCTCTCTTTAAAGTCTTCCCTTGCATGAGCCCCTCTGCTCTCTGTTCTAGTTAAAGCAGAGTGTAAAGTAACCTTAGATTGTGCCATAAGATTATGAAGCTCAAGAGACTCTGTTAAATCGGTATTAAAAATCATTGATTTATCTTTAACATCTATATTGTCCATAGAACTCTCAATTTGATTAAACTCTTCAATACCCCTGGATATTAAATCATTGTTTCTGAACACCGCACATTTTTCTTGCATCACTTTTTGCATAGAGGTTCTTACCTCTCCAGTAGAGCTATCACCTTTATTAAATCGAATTTTATCAAAACGGTCTAATATTGGATCTAGTGAACCTCTATCAATTTCTATATTTTTACTATTAATTTTTACTTTCTCTTTTGCTGTAATACTAGATGCTTTCCCAAAAACTACTAAATCAATAAGAGAGTTAGTACCTAATCTATTTGCTCCATGAACCGATACACACGCAGCTTCACCTACTGCCAATAACCCTTCACATATGTTATCTGGATTGTCTTCAGTTGGACGTAGAACTTCCGTTCTATGATTAGTTGGAATGCCGCCCATATTATAATGTACTGTTGGAAGTACTGGAATTGGCTCTTTAGTTAAATCAACTCCAGCAAAAATCTTTGCTGTTTCAGATATTCCAGGTAATCTTTTATGTAGTGTAGAAGTATCAATGTGCTCAAGATGTAAAAGAACATGATCTGCATTTTCACCACAACCTCTTTTTTCATTAATTTCTATAGTCATTGCTCTACTTACTACATCTCTTGAAGCTAGATCTTTAGCATTTGGAGCATATCGCTCCATAAATCTTTCACCATCACTATTAGTTAAATAACCACCTTCACCTCTAGCGCCTTCAGTGATGAGCACACCAGCACCATAAACTCCTGTTGGATGAAATTGAATAAATTCCATATCAGATAAAGGAAGATTTTGCCTAAGAGCCATGGCACTTCCATCGCCTGTGCAAATGTGAGCACTTGTTGAAGAAAAATATGCACGCCCATAACCGCCTGTAGCTAAAATTGTTTGATGAGACAGAAAACGATGAATTGTGCCATCTTCTAAACACCATGCAACCACCCCTTTACAGTTACCAACTTTATCCATTACTAAATCGAGAACAAAATACTCAATATAAAACTCAACTTTATGTTTCAGTGACTGCTGGTAAAGTGTGTGAAGAAGAGCATGCCCTGTTCTATCTGCTGCTGCGCAAGCTCGCATTGCAGGTGCGCCTTCACCATTATTAGTTAAATGACCGCCAAAAGGTCTTTGGTATATTCGGCCATCCTTTGTTCTACTAAATGGCATTCCGTATTCTTCTAATTCTATTACAGCTTCAGGAGCATTAGTGCAAAGATACTCTATGGCATCTTGATCTCCTAGCCAGTCGGATCCTTTTACAGTATCATACATATGCCATTTCCAATTATCATCTCCCATATTGCCTAATGCTGCACCAATTCCACCCTGAGCTGCAACTGTGTGACTTCTTGTTGGGAAAACTTTTGAGATACATGCTGTTTTCAAACCTGACTCAGCACATCCAAGTGTTGCTCGCAGTCCTGATCCTCCAGCTCCTACAACAACAACATCATAATGATGATCAGTAATATTATATGAAGTATTCATGCTTTTATCAGTGAGAAGATAGAGAAAGATACTATAATCATAAGAATGTATGTTAATGAGCTTATAAATAATTTAGTTATGTATTTTAATTTTTGTGATGTGACATAATCATCTGCAATTGTTTCACAGCCTAATTTTGCATGATAAAGCATTGAAATTATTAAAATAAAGTAAAGTAAAGAATTCAATTTTGAGAAGAAAAATGCTTTGGTCTCTTCATAATTAAAAGATGCTAAAAGTAAGCAATTATAAACAAACCAAAAAGTAAGTGGAATTAAAATCAATGCAGTTATTCGTTGCATAATCCATTTTGTTGAATAGTTTTTCATAATAAAGTCCAAACAAAAATTGAAGATAATATTGATAAAAAGACTACGGCATAGCCACTTTTATAAACAATACTTAGCTCCATCATTTTTCCATAACTCCAGAATAAATAACGGATACCATTAAAAAGATGATAAAAAATGGCTAATGTCCAAAGAAATAAGAGTATTTTAAAAGCAAAATATGAACTTATAGTTTTAAAAATTAAAAAATAGTTCTCTCCCAGTGCTATTAGGGCAATCCATATCGTTAATAACACCGCCCCTAAACTTAGAGCTATTCCAGTAAATCTATGAAAAATAGAGAAAACTGCTGTTAAAACATACTTATGAATAGACAAATGTGGGGATAAAGGTCGTTTGAATTCCATTTTTAAATAAAAAATAAGTACTTTATTTGTTCTAACTATATTTTTTTTGCAGAATTTCAAAAAAAATTAATGATTTCTTATATAGAAACTAAAATTTACAAAATGTGTATAAGCCTGTGGATAGAATAAATTTCAATAATATTTATTAAAGGGAAAAAAGGAAAAAAAATCAATAAAAAAAGCCGAAAATGTTGAAATCAGTAACTTTTAGATATAGTCCTAATTTAGTCGGATTGTAACTCAATTTCTTTGCTTCGGAGGAACGCCTAGAAATTTTTCATCTTACCCGCCGTTTGATGATTTAAGAGTTTTCTTTTACTAGAGAAGTGTCTGCCAAGGTACAAACTAGAAGAGAGAGTCCGACTTTTTTATTTTAAATTATCTTCAAAAAAATTTTTCATTTTTTCTGCATATAAATCTGGATACTTAAACATTCCATCCACATGATATGAATTTTCAGCTAACCAAAACTCAGATTTAATATTATTTTCCTCAGCATATTTCTTAAAATATTCGTAGTGCCTGATCAACATCCTTTGATCTTTATCGCCATGAGTAAAAAAATAATTTTGATCATTGTTTAATTTCTTAGCTGGATTTAAATTAATAGGGTCAACACCAGATAATAATTTTCCAAAGAAACTTACTGCAGGTCCAAACTCAATGGACAAACCATAACGGGCAATTTCATCTTGAAGAACCATATTAAACTCTGCCAGCGAACTATCTGCCCATATAGCTTTAATATCTCTTTCTTTATTAGCTGCAAAAATTACTGGTACTGCGCCTAAGGAAATACCGTGAAGACCAATGCTATTACTTTCAAAACCAATTTTTTTTAGAAAATCATAAGCTCCTAAAACATCATTATAAGATTTTAAACCTAGATCTTCATAATCACTTACAATATCACTTTGACCATAATTACGTAAATCAATAGTTAAAGCATTAATACGTTCTTGAATTAATAAACTAGCAATTAAGTTTGACTCAGGTTTACATTTACCATTTGGATAAATCCCATGAACTACTACTACAATTGGACGTTCTGGATAATAATTAAATAGCCACCCATTAAGCTGAATATCTTTTTCTCTAGAGGGAAAATACACATTTTGCCATTTCTCAAGATGATATTCACTTGAAGGAAAATTATCTCTCAATCTACTTCTTGATAAATTTGAATATTCATGGGCATCAATTTTAGTGTTCCATGAATTAGGTTTTGAATTTTCATGCCAACCACATGTGTGATCTATTTTTAGAATGCTATATGCTACATAGAATCCCGCAACACCATAAATAAGAAAACCTAAAAACATTATAGATGACAATATAATTAATAATTTTTTTTTCATGAAGGCTGAATGATGGTCATTTCATATAATCTACTTGCAGTTCTATTAAACTCTTTAGATAAATTTGCAATTTGACATAAGGTAGAAATTGGACTTTCAGCAAGGATGACAACAGAACACTTATTATCATAAAGCATATCAATTAAACTTATAAATCTTCTACACTGATCAGAATAATCATTTGTCATTTTTGGAACATTTTCAATAAAAATAAGATTAAACTCTTTTGCAATATTGGCATAATCTTCATGTGCAAGATTAGCATTGCAAATAAAATCAAAGGTGCAATAAGCTACATTAGCGGAACATTTTGTAAAATGTATTTCTCTACTTTTAATTTCTACTTTCTTAGTTGTTAAATTATTTGCATCAACCAATCTATCAAAAAGCGAATTAAATTCCTCTTCAGTATCTTTATTTATTGGTGTGAAATAAGTCTTAGATTGATTCAATCTAATTCTTCTATAATCTGTTTGACTAGCAACATTGATAACATCGTAACTTTCTTTTATGTGCTCAATAAAAGGTAAAAAATCTGCTCTTTGCAAACCATTTTTATAAAGATCACTTGGTTGAAAATTAGAAGATGTCATGATAAAAATATTATTTTCTTCAAGTAAATGAAAAATTTTTTTAATTAAAAGAGCATCGACTATATTAAAAATATGTAATTCATCGATAAAAAGTATTTTAATTTCTTTACAGAAATCCTTTATAAATAGTTCTAATGTGTTATGCTTATTTTTATTTGAATTAATAGTGTCATGAATTCTGTTCATCAAGTGATTGAAATGAATTTTTTTTCCTTCCTTGCTGTATTGTGAGAATAAACTTAGTAAAAATGTCTTGCCTGTACCTACAGAGCCATAAACATAGATTCCTATTTTTTTCTTTTTAGAAAAAAATAAATTACTTTTGTTATAATAATCCCAAACAGAAGAAATTTTATTTAATAAATCAATTTGATTAGTGTCTTTTTTAATAAAGTTATTTAATACAAAACCATTATAGTGATCAAGAACTGAAAAGTTCATTATTTTTTTCCTAAAAAATCTTTTAAACTATTTAGTGTTTCTAATTCAGATTTAGATAAGTTCCCATCTTTTTGTTTTTTTTTCAAACGTTCATATTGTAACATTAGAAACTTTATACTATTCGCAACTTTTTCTGTCATGGTAGTTTATTATAAATAGGAAGAAGAGTTGAAACAATTATAATTATAATACTGATTATAGCAATACTAGTAATTCCGAGCCCCCAATCAATTAAATATCCAAAAACCAAAGGAGAAAGTGCACTAGCAAATACTGCCCCTGAATGTAACAAAGCTTTAACAGTCCCTAAACTTTCAAGATTATATAATTCAGCCCACAGTGAGCCAATAAATGGTCTGCCAATTCCCATGTTTAGTCCATATAGAGACATGTAAACAATTAAAGAAAACACACTATCAAATAAAAGTAAAATAATCACTGATAGTAATAAAGGAACTAATGCAGTAATTGCTGTTTTTTTAGTATCCAATTTATCAACTAAAGGTCCTCCGAATAAAAGACCTACTATCGAAAAGAAACCTAATAAAATGTAACCATTTCCTAACATTTCTAGTGACCATCCTTTTTGATCAAAAATATAAATTTGATGAAACATCAAACCTGTAGATATAAATGATGATGTTATTGATAGAGGAAAATATATATAAAATTTATTATCTTTTAGAATATCTCTTGTAAGTAATTTTTTATTAATAGAGTTTTCTTGAAAATTAACTTTAAAATTTTGATGTCTTTTTTTCTGATCCGATAATGCAAAAAATACAAAAGGAATAAAAAAAACGATTGAAAAAGATGCAAAAAACCATAGTTGACTTACTTTCAGATCTTTAAAAATATTTAGAGCTAGATACGGCAGAAACATTACGCCAAACATTCCTCCCAAGGTGGCAATTGACAAAGCTTTACCTCTATCATTTCCAAAATACCTGGCCATAGTAGTTGCTCCTGCATGATCCATTGCTCCTTGACCAAAAAAACGCAGCATAAAAATTATTAGAAAAAGATAGAAAATATTATTTATTAATATAGCCATCCCCATACATGCTAAAAAAAGTCCTAAAGAAATTATAAATGAGTAAATTCTTAGATCTATATAATCTATTAATTTTGCAAAACTGATTAAAATGAATGAGCTAGATAATGTAGCTATAGCATAAACAAAACCAAATTCTCCATCAGATAATCCATAAAAGACTCTTATCTCTGTATTAAAAAGAGAAATAAAAAAAGTTTGGCCATAACTTGCAAAAAAAACAATTAGGAATCCAAAAAGTAGTAGCTTTGGGTCATATAAAAAAAAATTTTTCATTTAAGATAACCTGACCACAGCAAAAAAAACTGGATTTTTTTTAATAATTTTTTTTATTCTAAATTTTTTACAAAGGTTTGTTAGGCGTTTTCTTTTTGGAAAATTTACTGTTTTAAACTGAAGATTATCATGGCCAAATAACAACTCCTGACCAATGCTTTCATAATATTTTATATTTATACTGGATTTTCTTCTAATAGGCATTATCGGTTAATAACTTTCTTAACTTTTTTTAATAATTTAAGCATTTTATTTTCATTTATTCTACCAGTATTTACATTTCGAGGACTAGGATGATATGAGCCAATTAATATTTTTTTATCAGGTAGAAGATACTCTATTCCATGCTGAAAAATGAAATCTTTTCTTTTAATATCATAATCTTGCATATAAAAATTCAAACAAGCATCAAATGCAATTTTGCCCAGAGCTACTATTGTATTTATTTTTGATAAATAACTTATTTCTTCCTTGAGAAATTTAAAACATGTTTTAAGCTCATCAGGCTTTGGCTTATCTTCAGGTGGAACACATTTTAATGCAGTTGTTAAATAGAGATTTTTAAGTTGTAACCCATCATCTCTTGAAATAGAAATACCCTGATTAGCAAAACCTGACTTATAAAGACACTTAAAAAGAAAATCTGCAGATTTATCTCCGGTGAATACCCTTCCAGTTCTATTCCCTCCGTGAGCTGCTGGAGCAAGACCTATCATGAGTAACTGTGCATCAGTATCTCCATAACCAGTAATTGGTTTTCCCCAATAATTATGATCAATATACTGACGTCTTTTTTCAGTAGCAACTTTTTCTCTAAAATTTACAAGTCTATCACAATTTCTGCACTTAGTTATTTTGTTGTTTAATTTAATTAATGTCATGAAGATAAATCTTCTATATTATACCTAATCAGTGAATAAAAGAGCAAAAGCAATATTAGATTTTTGGTTTGTGCAATCAGGAATGGAAGACTGGTTTAAAAAAGATAGTAAATTTGATGCAAAAATTAAAAAATTTTTTTTAAAAGATTTAGAAAAAGCAATCAATAATGAATATGAGGGATGGCAAGATACAGCTGAAGAATGTGTAGCTCTTGTGATATTACTAGATCAATTCTCAAGAAATCTTTTTAGAGATAATCCAAAAGCTTTTGATCAAGACTACAGAACGAGATTAATTGTTAATGAGGCAGTTGATAGGGGTTATTTAGAGGAATTAAGTCAAATAAAAATACATTTTCTTTTAATGCCACTGATTCATAGCGAAGATCTGAGTGATCATGTTTTTGGTCATAATCTTATAGATACATATTTAAAAACTTATGAACACTATGATAAAATAAAAACATCATGGAATAATCATACTGTTCCAATCAAAAAATTTGCAAGATATCCTCATAGAAATATTATATTAGGCAGAACATCAACTCTTGAAGAAAAAAATTTTTTAAAACAACCAAATAGCTCTTGGTAGTTATTTTTGTTCTACTCCTGTTAGAGCGCTAACAAATTGTTTCTGAAACATATATATAAATATAAGTGGTAAAAGACCAGCGATAGTAGATGCAGCAAATTGCTGATTCCAAATTGGTGCATATTCAGTAGAAAATCTTGCTAACACTACTTGTATCAAGTGAAGATCTGGTGATGGAGCTGCAATTAATGGCCATAAAAAAGATTCCCATTGAAAAACAAACAACAATAAACCTGCTCCTAAAGTGACAGGTCTTGATAAAGGCATGCATATTTTCCAATAAACACCAAACCACGATAAACCATCAACTCTTGCTGCCTCCATTAATTCTTTTGGAATTCCCATAAAGAACTGTCTAAATAAAAATATTATTATGCCATTAGCAAGCATTGGAATTATCAAAGCATAATAAGTGTCAAACCAACCAATTTGTCTCATCATTTTAAATAATGGAATTGCAATGGCATCTGCAGGTACAGCAAAAGATAATAAAATAAATCCAAACATAATATTATCTCCCTTAAATCGAAACTGAGCGAAAGCAAATCCGGCCATTGAATTTATTACAATACCTCCTATAACTGACACAACAGACACAAAGAATGTATTAATCATTGCTTTTCCAAATCCTTTTTGAAAAATACCATAATAAGGATCTAAAGATGTGCCTGGCACCATTGACCAAAAAGAAAAAGGGGCAACCTCTGCAAAAATTGTTACGTTATCTTTGAAAGAACTAGAAAGAGCCCACCAAAAAGGTGCTATTGTAATAATCAACCCTATTACAATTATTAAATACCATGCATAAATACTCCAATTCTTGTTAATGTGTGTAATCATTATTTGACCTTGTCCTCTTTATTTTCACCTAAAAATAATAATTGTAGTCCAATAACAATTAAAGAAATAATTGTTAAAATACTTATGATTGAAAGAGACCTTCCCCAATCCTGATAATAAAAACCACTTCGATAAGCCTCAAAAGCCAATACATTTGTTGATTGCATCGGCCCACCTTTTGTAAGAATGATCATAGGAACCATTAGAACAAAATTTGTAGCTGTATCTGCAACAAAAACAAAAAGTATTGTTCTTTTTAATAATGGTAAAGTAATAAATCGAAATTTTTCAAAAGTTCTTGCACCATCAATTTTAGCTGCTTCATAATACTGAGTAGGAATCTCTTCCATACCTGCAAGCAAAAACAGCATCCAAAAAGCAACCCCCTTCCATGTCGCTATTGCTATAATTGACCATAAAGCCTGATGTTCACTTATTAAAAAAGGCTGAGGGGGTATTCCAAAGAGTCCAAGAAAACCATTAGCTAAACCTTGGTAAGGATCAAGCATTAAGCCCCACACAACTGTTGCTATTGGTAAAGCTACCCCTATTGGTAATAAATATAAAGATCTTATTACTCTTATAAATCTAGATTTACGCATTAAAAGCAAAGCCAAGCCCAAAGAGAGAGAAATTTGAAAAGGATTAATAATTACAGTTAGAATAGATGTTATTTTTAAAGATTGCCAAAATAATGGATCATCAAAAAGATATTGATAATTCTCAAACCATACAAACAATCTTTTTTCAACACCACCTCCAAAACTAGTATAAATTAAACTTTCCCATAAGCCTATAAAGATAGGGTAAAGTTTAAAGGCTATTGTTGCTAATAATGCTGGAGCTAAAAACAAATAAGGAACTATCCATTGTCTTTTAAAAAAATTATTCTTCATAAATTTTTATATCAGAAAATTAATTACGCAGAGTATACTCTGCGTAATTATAAATGAAAAGTTAGTAATTATTTATAGCGTCTCATTGCTTGTTCAATTCTAGACTCAGCAGACTGCATGACTGATGCAGGATCTCCACCGTTTCTAATATCTTCAAAGCTTGTGTTTACAATCTCTTCAAATTCTAAGAAACCAGGTGTTCTACCTCTTGTAGCACAATGATTTGCAGATTCATAAGTTGCTAATTTCATAGCTGTATCTGGAAAGTTGTTAAACTTTGGATCTTCTGCAACATGAAGAACCCCAGACATATGCGCAGGTAAAGAATTATGTTTATCCACGTATGCAAGTGCAACTTCAGGGCTTGCTGTTAAATATCTAACAAGCTTTGCAGAAGCATCTTTGTGTTTGGAATAATTCCAAACTCCCATATGCCAACTGTTACAACCTGTGACTACATCACCACCGTCAAAATAAGGATGTAAAGCTAAACCAAAGCTCAAATCAGAGTCTTTCCAACGTCCAACATTCCAAGAACCTCCAATAAACATACCTATTTTGCCAGCACCAAACATTTCATGAGTTTGATCTGGATTAGCTCCTTTAGGTGCTACATTCCAAGTATTATGAATATCATAATACCATTGAGCTGCTTTCATCCATCCATCGTTTGTAAGACAACCTTTAACAGATAATCCACCTTCACAAACACCAGATCCACCACCTAGAGATTCTGGCAAAGCTTGAAGTTGATAATATCGACTGATTTGATCAAATATCATACCCCAAGTTCCGCTTCCTTCATCATTGATTTTTTTTGCACAATCAACAACTTCAGCCCAAGTAATTCTCTCTGATTCTATTGCAGATGGTTCAGCACAACCTGCTTTAGCAAGAAGATCTTTGTTATAATATAAAATTTGTCCTGAGTTGTTTAAAGGTGGTGCATACATTTCACCATTCCAGGATGCAGCAGCTATACCTGCTGGTGCAAAAATTTCATTAACATTTGTATCAGAAAAGTATGAGTCCATAGATGCTATCATACCTCTTACAGCATATGATGGCACTAATGGAGCATCAACAAAGACAACATCGACATCATCAGCCTTCGCATTTCCTCTAACTTCTAAAGTTGCTAGAAGATCTCTAAAGGGGAAAGTTTGTATATCGACTTCAATTCCAGTTTCTGCTGTAAATTTTTCAACAAAAGGTGTTAAGGGCTCCTCTGCCCAAGTTCCAATTACTAAAGCAATTTTTTCTGCTGCCTTTGCAGAAAATGAAACACTCGCAAATAGCAAAAAGACACTAAAAAAAGAAATGATTTTTTTTATCATTATACCTCCTAATTATTATTTTAATTAGGATAAAAATAAAACAATACATTACTATAGATAAAATATCATTTGTGTGATGACTTAAAATCACTGGATGAGATAAAATATTAATTTATTGTGAATTTAATATCAAACAAATATATTTTTTTTATGGCATATTTTGAAAAAGGTTTTCATGTATCAAAAGATGATACAAAAATTCTAAATTTACTAAAACCTAGGAACGGTGTTGTGAGAGCCGTACTAGATACTGATACTTATAATGAAATTGATGATCAGTTCGCATTAGTGCAAATGATGTTATCAAAAGAAAGAATTAAAGTAGAAGGTATTTACGCAGCGCCATTTTCTATGAATGAAAGAGCAGATAATCCAGAAAAAGGAATGGAATTAAGCTATGATGAAATTTTACGACTTTTAGAAAGAATAAATGTTTCTCATGAAAACTTTGTATTTAAAGGCGTCAGAGAATACATAGGATCAAATAAAAAAGTTGTCGAAGCCCCAGCGGTTGATGAATTAATAAAGAAAGCTCACGAGGGTTCTGAGAACAATCCTTTATATGTCATTGCGATTGGTGCAATTAGTAATGTTGCTTCAGCTTTAATAAAAGATCCAACTATAAAAGAAAAAATAGTAGTTATCTGGTTAGGTGGAAATGCACTTTATTGGCCACACTCATATGATTTTAATTTAAAACAAGATGTTGGAGGTGCACAAATATTATTTGATTGTGGCGTGCCTCTTGTAATGGTGCCTTGTGCGGGAGTCACTACACATCTCACAACTACTGTTCCTGAAGTTGAAAAATATATTGAGCCACATGGTGAAATTGGAAAATTTTTGGCAATGCGTTTTAAAGAATATAGTGATGATCACAAAGGCTGGTCAAAAGAGTTATGGGATATGGCTGCTGTTGCTTGGTTAATAAATGAAGAATGGACACCAACTAACATAATTCCATCACCAATTTTATCTGATAATATGACATGGAGTGTTGATCATCGAAGACATTCAATAAAAATTGTTACTATGTTAAATCGCGATGAAATTATAAAAGATTTTATTTTTAAATTAGAAGAATTTAATAAAAATTAAAAATTTACGTTCTCACTATCTAGTTTAATTGCAGTTTCAATTAAATTTGAAATATTTTTGAATTTATGAAAATTGGTTTGCATTTCTATCCCAAGATTAGTGCATTTATGTTCACAAATTGCTCTATCTTTTGGATCTTTTATCCAGTCAAAATCTATATTATGAGCAAAACCAAAAATTCTTCTAATAATTTTTGCACCAGCAAAACCTAATGAATCGTTATAAATATTTTGTAAATAATTTATTTGTTCATTTTTGATAATATTTTTATTATCAAACATTTTAAAGGGATAAGCATCCCCTTGAGGGTATTCATCCCATAAATTAGAAAATTTATTTTCAAATTTATTCCAAATCTCAATAATCAAATTCAAAATCCATTTTTTAAAATATTTTCTGTCACCTGGATTTTTCTCATGGCCATTTTGAGAGAAATAATTCATCAATAAATTTGCTATTAGTGCACCTATATCAAAGCCCATTGGCCCATAAAAAGCAAATTCTGGATCTATAACTTTAGTATCATTTTCTGAAACCATTATAGATCCAGTGTGAAGATCCCCATGAAGCAATGACTGAGTTTCAGTCATAAACTTTATTTTCAATCGACTTACTGCAATTTTAAGATCATTATTATTCTCTATTTCTTTTTTTTGCTTATCAAGGTATGGAGAAGTCCATCTGTTATTTTTGTTGTACATATATGGATCAGTAAAAATTAAATCTTCAGTAATTTTACAGAGCTCTGTGTTCAGAATAAATTTAGTATTTAGTTCTTTTTTTTGATGAGCTTTTAAATATAAATCTGAAGTAAAAAATAATGTTTTAGCCATAAAAGTTGATATATCCTCAGCAAACTTTTCATATGTAATTCCATTAATGAGTCCATGACGCATAATTATATGCGGAGACAATTTTTCCATAGTTATAGTGCATAACTCAGAGTCAAAATCATAAATTTTTGGCATCAATTCTGAGACATGTTCTGAATGAGTTTTCATATACTCTGCTTCATAATAAGATCTTTTTAGAGTTAATGGCCAATCCTTAAGCACTCTAAGATATGGAAGTGGTTGCTTAATACAAATTGAATTTTTTTTAGATTCTACAAAAAATACTAAATTCAAATTTCCATCACCAACTTCTTTAACTTCTATTTCATTAGTATCTCCAATTATATTTTTGATTTTTTCACTTTTTTCAATAAAATTTTTTATTGTTGAGACCTCTAGAGGTGTATAGTTTTTTGGCCTGAAGTTAGAACTCATACTTTTTTTTTAAACTATACTTTAATCTTTTCAACTTTTAGCATAAAAAAAGAAAATCGGTCTCGTGGTGAAATGGATATCACACGTGTCTTCGGAACATGGATTTGGGGTTCGAGTCCCTACGAGACCACCAAAAAATTATGAATAGCGCAATATTTAGAAAATTTGAAAAAAAAGACACAGATGCAATAATTGACTTATGGTCTGTCTGTAACTTAATAGTTCCTTGGAATAATCCAAAAAAAGACATTAATAGAAAGTTATCAATTAAAGACGATCTTTTTATTATTGGAGAAGTAAATACTAAGATAATAGCTTCTGCCATGGCGGGCTATGATGGTCATAGGGGGTATATCTATTATTTAGCAGTTCTTCCAGAATATCAAAAAAAAGGAATAGGCACTTCATTGTTGTCTTTAGTAGAAAAGAAACTCTATAAATTTGGGTGTCCTAAAATTAATTTATTTGTAAGAAACACAAATATTAAAGTAAAAACTTTTTACAAAATGAATAAATATGAAATGCAAGACTCAGAAATTTATGGAAAAAGATTAATTACTGACTAATTAGTAATTAAATTTAGTTATTATTTTTTTACAATAATTATTTATTAAAGATGTTTCTTCGCTAGACAGTTCCCTTTTATATGATCCAATTTTAATCGAAGATGGTTTTTGGTTCCATAAATCTGAGTGAAAAGGATTTTTAGATGGCTCTAAAAATTTTGGAGCTCTATCCCATAAATTTTCTATATCTTTAAAAGTGTAATCAAGGCTCAGATTTTTGAAAACTGAATTAAGAACTTCTAATGTGTTTAATATTAAGTCTTCATATTTAATGAAAATGATGTTTGAATGCTCTTGAGAGCTTTCATTTTGAAGGACAAATTCATAATGAGAATTTATAAATGCGCATAAAGAATTCATATCTCTTGGATAATTAGGTCTAATACCTAAATTAATTTGTTTTTTTGAAACATTGAGCATTGAAGATATAATATCCTTCGGATCTCTGACAATGAATATCAAATGTGCTGAGGGGAGTATTTTTAAAATATAATTAGTTTCACTAGAAAACATAATACTTTTTAAACATAGATTCTTTACATGATAACGATTAAATAATTTTTTTAAATATTCGTTAATTATATTTGTATAAAAATTAATTGCGTCTTCATTATCCTGAAAATGCATAAAGTTTTCTTTTTGATTTCTAAATAATTGTTTTTTTAATAGTTTGATAACATTTGGAATAAAATGATTTTCCGTCAATGCCTCATTAAATATTTTTGATGAACAAATAGAATTGTAAAGTAAAGTTGATCCAGATCTTGGTGCGCCACATACTAAAGTTAACATTTTGTTGTAACCAATTTAAATTATAAATTTTTTCTTATTATAAATAAGAATGATATTTCTGCACTAAAATTTCAGCTATTTGGACGGCATTAAGTGCTGCTCCTTTTCTAAGATTATCTGCCACAACCCAAATATTTAAACCATTTTCGACTGAATAGTCATTACGAATTCTGCTAACATACACCTTGTCTTCTCCAGCTATCTCAACAGGAGTAATATATCCTTCATCTTTTCTATAGTCTATTACAGAAACTCCATCAAAATTTTTCAAAAGTTCAGTTGCATCTTTGTCACTTAATGGCGAATCAAACTCAATATTAATTGACTCTGCATGACCTATAAATACAGGCACTCTAACACATGTAGCTGACAATTTAATTCCCTCATCTATAATTTTTTTTGTTTCATTAACCATCTTCTCTTCTTCTTTTGTATTTCCATTTTCAACAAAACTATCAATATGCGGTATGACATTAAATGCTATTTGTTTGGTAAATTTATTTTTTTCAATATTGTTATTTGAGTATATTCCTTTTGTTTGATTAAACAGTTCATCCATAGCATCTTTACCTGCTCCTGATACTGATTGATAAGTAGACACAACAACTCTATTAATAATTGCTTTGTCATGAAGAGGTTTTAGCGCCAGTACCATCTGAATTGTAGAACAATTTGGATTAGCAATAATATTACTTCGTTCATCATTATTAAAAAAACTTTCAAGATCTTTGGCATTCACCTCAGGCACAATTAAGGGAACATCCCCTTTCATTCTAAAATGAGATGTATTGTCGATAACTATACAACCAGCTTTTGCTGCCTTAGGCGCAAATTCAGCAGATATTTTCCCTCCAGGAGAGAATAAAGCAATTTGAGTTTTAGAAAAATCAAACTCACTAAGATCTTCAACTAACAATTTCTCTCCTTTAAATTCAATGGTCTGACCTTTAGAACGTGAAGAGGCAAGTAAAAACAATTGGTCAACAGGAAAATTTTTATCTTCTAAGATTTGAATGATCTCTCTGCCTACATTTCCAGTAGCTCCAACTATAGCTATATTATATTCAACACTCACTTAATTAATTTCCTGTTATTTTTTTTAATTCATCTATTACAGCTTTTCCCATTTCATGAGTTGATACAACCTTGTTTGTTCCATCGCTAATATCATGAGTTCTTAGTCCTAAAGAAAGAACTGATTGGACTGCTTTTTCAATCAAGTTGCTGTCTTCAACCATATTAAAACTATATTTGAGCATCATTGCAAAACTCATTATCATCGCAAGAGGATTTGCTTTACCTTGTCCTGCTATATCTGGAGCACTACCATGTACAGGTTCGTACATTGCTGATCTTGATCCACTTTCTGTTAATGGGCCTAATGAGGCAGATGGTAACATTCCTAGTGATCCGGTTAACATTGCTGCTATATCACTCAAAAGATCTCCAAATAAATTATCTGTTAAAATAACATCAAATTGTTTTGGATTTCTAACAAGTTGCATTGCACAGTTATCAGCTAGCATATGATGTAATTCAACATCTTGAAATTGGTTTAGGTGAAGATTTGAGACGATGTTTTTCCAAAACATGCCTGTTTCCATTACATTAGACTTTTCAACGGATGTAACTTTATTATTTCTCAACCTAGCAAGATCAAATGCTACTCGTGTTATTCTCGAAACTTCTGAAGTTGTATAGCTTTGTGTATCAACAGCTTTTTCTTCATTGTCATCTATCTGAGAAACACCTCTGGGTTGACCAAAATAAACTCCACTAGTAAGCTCTCTTATAATAAGTATATCCAAGCCTTTAACGATTTTGAGTTTTAAAGGTGATGACTCAGCTAATGCGTCAAAAACAACCGCAGGTCTTAAATTTGCAAATAAATCTAGCTCTTTTCTTAGTCTTAGCAGTGCAGCTTCAGGGCGTTTTTCTCTTTCTACATTTTCCCATTGAGGTCCACCTACCGCACCAAATAAAACAGCATCAGATTCAAGAGCCTCTTGCATAGTTTTATCACTTATAGAGTCTCCTTCTTTATCATATGCTGTTCCACCAACTAGTCTCTCAGAAATATCGAATGATATTGATCGCGTTTTGGATAACCAATCAATAATATTAAGAACCTCATACATCACTTCGTTACCAATACCGTCTCCAGGTAAGACTAATATTTTTTTATTACTCATTTAAATAATCCAAGGATGTGATTGGCTTAAAGAAGCTTCATATTGATCAATTTTTTCTTTCTTTTTTAGGGTAAGACCAATATCATCTAAACCTTCAAGTAAACATTTTTTCCTAAAAGGATCAATTTGAAATTCAATTGTATTTCCATCTTCTAGTTTAATTAGTTGATCCTCAAGATTTATAGTTAAATGATTTTTTTGATTTGCTTGATCCATCAAAACATCAACTGTTTTTTGGTCAAGACGAATTGGAAGAATTCCATTTTTAAAACAATTATTATAAAATATATCAGCAAAACTTGGAGCAATTATACATCTAAATCCAAAGTCTAATAGTGACCAAGGTGCATGCTCTCTACTTGATCCACAACCAAAATTGTCTCCAGCAATTAAAATTGAAGCTTGTTTGTATGGATCCCAATTTAATACAAAATCATTTTTTATATTACCCTGTATGTCATATCTAAGTTCATGAAAAAGGTTTTTTCCAAGACCTGAGCGTTTAATTGTTTTTAAAAACTGTTTTGGAATAATCATATCAGTGTCAACATTGATCATTGCCAAAGGAGCAGCGATGCCTTTTAAAAGTCCAAATTTTTCCATTATAAATCACTTTCTTGGGCAAAAGTTCCTTTGATAGCTGATGCTGCTGCAACTGCTGGACTTACTAAATGTGTCCTTCCCTCCCTGCCTTGTCTTCCTTCGAAATTCCTATTTGAAGTTGATGCACATCTTTCTTTTGGTTTTAGTTGATCAGGGTTCATCGCTAAACACATCGAACATCCAGGCTCTCTCCAATCAAAACCCGCTTCAATAAATATTTTATCCAATCCTTCACTTTCTGCTTGTTCTTTGACCAAACCTGAACCAGGAACAATCATTGCCTCAACAGATACTTTTTTTCCTTCTACAACTCTTGCAACTTCTCTTAAATCTTCAATTCTTCCATTTGTACAAGAACCAATAAATACTTTATCAATTTTTATTTTTTCAATTTGTTGATTAGGTTCTAAACCCATATATTCTAGTGAACGCTCAACTGCTTTCCTTCTATTAGAGTCTTTTATTGTCTCAGGGTTTGGAACTTTACCATTAATAGGGGCAACATCTTGAGGACTTGTTCCCCATGTTATTTGAGGAGTAATATCTTCAGCATTTATATTTATTTCTTTATCGTAACTTGCATTTTCGTCTGAAGGCAGTGACTTCCAAAATGTCATAGCCTTATCCCAATCCCTTCCTTTAGGAGCGTATGGTCTGCCTTTAATATAATTAAAAGTTTTCTCATCTGGAGCAATTAGACCTGCTCTTGCTCCTGCTTCAATACTCATGTTACAAATAGTCATTCTGCCTTCCATACTTAATGACTTAATTGCTTCACCAGCGTATTCAATTACGTAACCCGTTCCTCCCGCTGTACCAATAACCCCTATTATATGAAGAATGATATCTTTTGCTGTAACTCCAGATTTTAAATTACCATTGACTGAAATCTTCATATTTTTTGCAGGTTGTTGAATGAGAGTCTGACTAGCTAACACATGTTCAACTTCACTTGTTCCTATTCCAAAAGCAAGTGCACCAAATGCTCCATGAGTTGCAGTATGACTATCTCCGCATACTATTGACATGCCAGGTTGAGTGATTCCTTGCTCAGGGCCAACAATATGAACAATTCCTTGCCTCTTATCCAATAAAGGAAAAAGTGTTACTCCAAACTCTTTACAATTGCTTTCAAGTGTTTCTACTTGAATTCTGCTTTCCTCATTATCAATTCCTTTAGATCGATCAGAGGTTGGAACGTTATGATCAGCTACTGCAAACGTACTTTCAGGACGGTGTACTTTTCTATTGTTATTTCTTAATCCTTCAAAAGCTTGAGGGCTTGTAACTTCATGAACTAAATGGCGATCAATATAAATAAGACATGTGCCATCCTCTTGTATATCAACAAGATGGTGTGACCAGATTTTATCAAATAAAGTTTTAGGACTTGGATGACTCATCCGTATTTTTTTTGTCCTCTTCAGCAACTTCAGCTAAAGCTTCTGCTTCTACTGGTGCTGATGCTTCAGCCGGAGCTGGCGCTTCTGCTTCTACTGGTGCTTCTGCTTCTGCTGGCGCTTCTGCTGGTGCTGGTGCTTCAGCTTCAGTTTGTTGATTTTCATTTGTGTTAGCTTCATCAATTATTGCATATTGATCTGCCTCATCTCCTCTGTCACGATCTGCTATACGTGCGCTCTTACCTGTTCTATCTCTAAGATAGTATAGTTTAGCTCTTCTTACATCGCCTTTACGAACAACCTCAATTTTTTCTATTATTGGGCTAAAGAGAGGAAACACTCTTTCAACACCTTCACCATGTGACAGCTTTCTAACTGTAAAATTAGAGTTTACTGATTTATTTTTTCTGGCAATACACATTCCTTCAAAAGCTTGTAGTCTTGATTTATCGCCTTCTGTGATTCTTATTGTAACTTTTAAAGTATCTCCAGGACGAAAAGTGGGAATACGTTTTTTGCCAGTTAATTTTTCAATTTGTTTTTTTTCAAACGTTTCCAATAAGTTGCTCATATTTTAATCCTGTTTTTTTTCTTTTTTAACATACAAATCAGGTCGAATGTTTTTTGTTTTTTCAACTGATTTGTTAAGTCTCCATGTTTTAATGTTTTCATGATGTCCTGATGTTAATACCTCAGGCACATCATGTTTTTTTCCTAGAGAGTCCTCCCAAGACTTAGGTCTGGTATATTGAGGATACTCCAGAAGATTATTAGAAAAACTTTCCTCTAACAAACTTTTCGGATGCCCTAATACTCCAGGAATGAGACGAATACAACCTTCAAGTAGTACTTGAGCGGCAATCTCTCCACCAGCAAGAACATAATCGCCTATACTAATCTCTTCAAAGTCTAAAACGTCTATAGCCCTCTGATCTACACCCTCAAAACGACCACAAAGAATAGTCATTTTTTCCAATTTAGCTAAATTTCTTAGTTTTTCTTGATTTAATGTGGCTCCTGAGGGGGTAAGATATATTTTTGTAGATTTAATATTATGTTTCTTTGGTAGAGAATTTAGAGCTTTTTCAACTACATCAGGTCTAAGAACCATTCCTGGCCCTCCTCCAAAAGGCTCGTCATCTATACTCATTCGTTCATCAATTCCAAATTGATGCAGGTCAATAGTCTCTATCTTAAAAATATTTTCTTTAAGAGCTTTTCCTATTAAAGAATGCTCCAGACTGCCTGGAAACATCTCAGGGTATGCTGTTAATATTTTGATATCAAGCATAATCAATAATTCCCTTCATAGGATTAACTAAAATATTTTTATTTTCAATATCCACAGAGATAACATTGTCATCATTTAGAGGTATATAAATTTTGTTTTCTTTAAAAATTATTTCTAATAAATCTCCAGCACCAAAATTATCAACACTTATTACTTTGCCTATAAAGTTTCCATCTTTATGAATAATATTGCAGCCAATCAAATCATCTACATAATATTCGTTAGACTTAGTTTTTGGAAATTTGTCTTTAAAAGCAAATATTTTTTTATTTTTTAAACTTTCAGCATCATCACGATTTCTACAATGTGATGGGAGAGCTACACACTTTTCATTTCGCATTTTAATAAAATCAAACTTCCATTCAGTAGATTGATCAAAGTTGTAGTATTCATCTAGTGATTTAAAAACTGGAAAGCTTGTTGTTAAAAGATTTATTTTTATTTCACCCTTTAATCCAACTGCTGCACCAAAAGTTCCCACATGAACTAAGTTTAATTTGCTCAACTTTTACTCAGTTTTCTTTTCATCAGCTTTAGCTGGTGCTTCAGCCGGAGCTGGCGCTTCTGCTTCTACTGGTGCTTCTGCTTCAGCCGGAGCTGGCACTTCTGCTTCTACTGGTGCTTCTGCTTCAGCCGGAGCTGGCACTTCTGCTTCTGCTGGTGCTTCTGCTGGTGCGTTAGCTGCTTCTTCTTTTTCTTTAGCTTCAGCTAATCTTTCTTGTGCTTTTTTCTTTGGTAAATGTTTTTTTGTTTTTTCAGTAATAGCAGGTTTATCTACCACACCTAAATTACTTAAAAATAATGTTACCCTATCAGATGGTTGTGCTCCTTTAGCCATCCAGTCTTTTGTTTTTTCTACATCAATCTTTACTCTTTCTGGACTATCTTTTGGCAACATAGGATTATATGTACCTACTTGATCAATAAATTTTCCATCTCTCGCGCGTCTTGAGTCAGCAACAACAATTCTGTAAAAAGGTCGTTTTTTAGCTCCCCCACGCGATAATCTTATTCTAACTGGCATAATGTTTCCTTTCTTATTCTAGTTTATTTTGGCGGGAAGTTACCTTGCAATTTTTGCATTAAATCACTAGGTATTCCACCTTTACCCATTGACTTCATTCTCTTCATCATTTTCTGTGATTGGAGAAACTGTTTTAAAAGTTTGTTAACGTCTTGTACTCTTGTTCCAGAGCCTTTTGAAATTCTAATTTTTCTAGAAGCTTTAATTAAATTAGGATCAGCTCTTTCCTTTTTTGTCATAGAATTAATGATAGCAATTTGATGGTTAATTAGTTTGTCAGAAATTTTATTTTCCGCCATTAATTTTTGGGCTTTAGAAACACCCGGCAACATTGAAAGAATGCCGGACACACCGCCCATTTTACCCATCTGCTTTAATTGTTTAGCAAAATCATCTAAATCAAAGTTACCTTTTGACATTTTTTTTGCTAAAGATTCCATTTCGTCTTGATCAATGTTTTCAGCAGCCTTTTCAACAAGGCTAACTATATCCCCCATACCTAAAATTCTCTGCGCTATTCTTTCAGGATGAAAAGGCTCAAAATTGTCAATTTTTTCTCCAATTCCGATGAATTTTATTGGAGAGTTGGTTATTGATTTTATAGATAAAGCAGCACCACCTCTACTATCCCCATCAATACGTGTAAGTATCGACCCGGTAATATTTACAGCTTCGCTGAAGCTTTTTGCTACATTTGCAGCATCTTGTCCTGTCAATGCATCAGCAACGAGCAATGTTTCTTGAGGTTCAAAAATTTTTTCAATCTCTATTAATTCTTTCATCAGCGATTCATCAACTACCTGTCTTCCCGCAGTATCAAGAATCACAACATCAATTAAATTTTTTTTTGCGTAGTCAAGTGTTTCACTGACTATCTGATTAGTAGAATTAAAATTATGATTAAAAAAATCAACTTGAACTTGTTCAGCTAAAATTTTTAATTGTTCTTGTGCTGCTGGTCTATAAATATCAGCAGAAGATAGTAAAACTTTTTTCTTAGAAGATTTTACTAAATGATTGGCAAGTTTTGCAACAGAGGTTGTTTTTCCAGATCCCTGAAGTCCACAAAATAAAATTTTTGTCATTTGAGAGGTCGTGATATTAAGTGGTTGATTTTCAGCACCAAGAATATTTACCAACTCATCTTGAACAAGCTTGATGATCATCTGATCAGGTTTAATGGACTTTAAAACTTCTTTTCCTAAAATATTTTCCTTAACTGTACTAATAAAATCCTTAACAACTATTAAAGCAACATCTGCCTCTAATAGAGCAATACGAATTTCTCGGAGAGTTGATTCTAAATCTGACTCTGAAATAACTGCTTTACCACGAATACCGCGAACAATTTTTTCAAACTTATCATTTAATGTTTCAAACATATTTCTCCAATAGCATTATAACACCAGGGCACGAAACTCGTGGGCTGATGTACCTATCACAATTGTAACAAGCTTTTTATTTTACAATTTAGGATTTATATGAACCCCTCTATTTATTGAGACCAATAAAGTCAAGTTTTCTTCAAATTTAAAAAATTTCCAGGATTTCTGGGTAAATTAAGGTATAGAGACTTTATGCAAAAAATAGAATTTACAAAAATGCATGGACTAGGAAATGATTTTGTTATCATAGATAAAAGATCAAACAAGATTGAAATAAATGAAAATTTAATTCAAAAATTAAGCGACCGCAGAACTGGTGCAGGATGTGATCAATTAATAACTATTAATGAGTCAAAAAATAATAACGCAGACATTAGCATTGATATTTTTAATCCAGCAGGAGATAAAGCAGAGGCATGTGGTAACGGAACAAGATGTGTTGCAAAAATTCTTTTTGATGAAAATAATGAAAAAGAATCTTTAAAAATACTATCGGACGCTGGCACACTAATTGCCAAAAAAGTTGGAGATCAAATAAGTGTTAATATGGGTATTATTACAACTGACTGGGAAAGGATACCACTTAGTAAAGAAATGAATACATTAGATGTGCCAATCCATGTTGATGGATTTGATACTGGGATTGCCGTAAATGTTGGTAATCCTCACATAGTTTTTTTTGGGAAATCAATTGAAAATGTTAATTTAAATGAAATAGGTCCTAAAATAGAGCAACATCATTTTTTTCCTAATAAAACTAATGTTGAATTCATCGAAGTAGTAAATTCAAATACAATTAAAATGAAGGTATGGGAGAGAGGAGCAGGAATAACACTTGCTTGTGGTAGCGGTGCTTGTGCTGCTGTTTATGCTGGATGGAAAAAAAAACTAATTGAAAAAAATGCTGAAGTTCAGCTTGAAAAAGGATCGTTACACATAAGTATAGTTGATAATGAAGCTATTATGACTGGTCCAGCAGAAATTAGTTACAATGGTTATATTCATATTTAATAATGGAAAAGAAAAATTCACTCATAAATCTTGGCTGTAGACTTAACATTTATGAAGGCGAGATTATCAAAAATCATTTGATAAATAGTAATTTAAATAATGTTACAGTTATAAACTCATGTGCCGTTACTGCTGAAGCAGAAAAAAAAGTTGCATATGAAATCAGAAAAGCAAAAAGAAATAATCCTGAAAATAAAATTATTGTTACAGGATGTGCTGCTCAAATTAATCCTCAAAAATATGATGCTATTAATGAAGTTGATGTAGTTTTAGGTAATAAAGAAAAGTTAATTTCCAATGTATGGAACAGTTTAAATTTTCAAAAATCAATCCAAGTTGAAGATATTTTGTTAGAAAAAAAAACAGTTCCCACTTCTATTGAAAAGTTTGATGGTAAATCAAGAGCATATATTGAAATTCAACAAGGCTGTGATCACCGTTGTACTTTTTGTATAATTCCTTACGGGAGAGGAAACAATAGAAGTGTACCTGCTGGAGAAATAGTCGAAAGAATAAAAAAAATAGTTAATAACGGTTACAAAGAAGTTGTGCTGACAGGTGTTGATATAACCGACTATGGTAAAGATTTGCCAGGTAAACCAACTTTTTCAAATTTAATCAAACGAATATTAAAGCTTGTTCCTGAGTTAAAACAATTAAGATTATCATCAATAGATTGTGCTGAAATTGACGACGAATTTTGGGATTTATTATGCGAAAAAAAATTAATGCCTCATTTTCACATTAGTTTGCAAGCTGGAAATAATTTAATTTTAAAAAGGATGAAAAGACGTCATACAAGAGAAATGGCAATCGACTTTTGTAAAAAAGTATTATCAAAAAGAAAAGAAGCAACTTTTGGGGCTGATTTTATTGCAGGCTTTCCGACTGAGACAGATGAAATGTTCAAAGATACTCTAGATTTAGTTGACAAATGTAATCTGACACATCTTCATGTCTTTCCTTATTCACCTCGTAATAATACTCCTGCTGCACGCATGCCGCAAATTGACAAATCTGTAATCAAAAATAGAGCAAATATTTTGCGAAATAAGGGAATTCAAAAATTTAAAAAACTTATGAATAATAAAATTGGAGAAAAGGATTTAGTCTTAATAGAAAAAAGCCAAAACGAAAAGTCTATTGGCAAGGATCAAAATTTTTTTAATGTTATTCTGGATGAAAAATTGAAAGAAGGAAATCTTGTGCCTTGTATTTATATTGGAGCGAATAATAATACATTACTTGCTAGGAGATTATGAGTCTATTTTCTAAATTTAAAAACAATCTTAAAAAAACATCAAATTTTTTATCTTCTAATATACTTAACTCTTTTCAGAGCAAAAAAGTTGATACCAAAACTTTAGAAGAATTGGAGTCTGTTTTAATCTCTGCTGATATAAGTTTAGATGTAGTGGAAAAATTGATAAATTCAGTACGTAAAATTAAAACATCAGAGCTAGATATAACAACTACGATTCTTGAAACATTAGCTAAAGAAATTGAAAATATACTTCAACCTAGAGAGGGAAAAATATTTGAAGTAAATGACCAAACTTCAAAAATTCTAATATTTATTGGTGTTAATGGAAGTGGCAAAACTACAACCATAGGCAAAATTGCAAGTCAAATAAGAAATGAAAAAAAAATCTTAATTGCGGCTTGTGATACATTTAGGGCAGCAGCTATAGATCAATTAAAAAATTGGGCAAATAAAAGTAATAATGATTTTTTTTCAGGAAATACCAACCAAGATCCTGCCAGTGTTGCTTTTCAAGCTACTGAAAAATTTAATAAAGAAAATTACAATTATCTAATCATTGATACAGCAGGAAGATTATCTAATAATACAAATTTAGTAAATCAATTAGTTAAGATAAAAAATGTTGTCTCAAAAATTGATCCCAAAACTAAAGTTGAAACAATTCTAGTTTTAGATGGTACCAATGGTTCAAATATGATCAAGCAAGTTGAAATATTTGGCAAAGAATTAAATGTTTCAAGTATAATTATCACAAAATTAGATGGTACTGCCAAAGGTGGCGCCTTAATTTCAATTGCAAATAAATACGAAATACCTATAAGCTACATCGGTCTTGGAGAAAAACCTGAAGATTTGGCGGAGTTTAGTGCTAGAAGCTTTGCAAGATCTATATTAGATTTGGAAGCATAACATGAAATCAATCTATAAACTTTTAATTGATATAGGGCCATTAGCTGTATTTTTTATATTCTATACAAAGAGTGGCTTACAAGCATCAATTTTACCTCTAATGATAGCAACTGTAATTGCAGTTTTATTTTCTTACATTCTAGAAAAAAAAATACCTATGATGCCAACGGTTGGGGCTGGAATAGTTTTAATTTTTGGTGGGTTAACAATTTATTTTGATAATGAAATTTTTATTAAAATGAAACCTACCATCATTAATTTAGTTTTTGCAGTAATTCTCTATGGCGGTATACTTGTAAAAAAACCCCTACTTAAAATATTACTTGGTGCAGCACTAAAGCTTGAAGAAGAAGGGTGGAGAAAACTAACTCACCGCTGGATAGGTTTTTTTATTGCGCTTGCAATCCTTAATGAAATTGTATGGAGAACACAGTCAACAGATATATGGGTAAATTTTAAAGTTTTTGGAATTATACCAATAACTTTTATTTTTACGATGACTCAATTTCCATTAATAAAAAAATATCAAATTGAGGATTAACTTAAATTATTTTCTCTTAACGCAATAATTCCTGGAGATTGATTGCCTTCCAACCATTCTAAAAAGGCACCACCTGCATTAGAGATATAATCAAAACCATCTTCAGCATTTGCATTCTTGATTGCAGAAACAGTATCACCTCCTCCAGCAAGAGCGTTTATACCAAATTTGTTTGCATTTATTTTTATATTAATAGCAATTTCATTTGTTGCTTTATCATATGGTTTGTATTCAAATGCCCCAACTGGACCATTCCATAAAACCATTTTTGAATTTTTAATTTCTTCATTAATTAAGGCAGTAGTTTTTGTTCCTAAATCTAAAATCATATAGTTTTGAGCAATATCATTAATATCAAATTCTGTGGGTTCTTTGTCTTCAATACTTTTTCCACAAACCACATCAAGAGGAAGTATTATTTTACAATTGAACTGAATGGCCTTTTTTTGAATATCTCTTGCCAAATCAACTAAATCTTTTTCAACTAAGGATTTACTTACTTTTATATCTTTTGATAATAAGAATGTATTAGCCATGGCTCCACCAATAACAAGACAGTTAAACTGTTTTATCAAATTATTTAACAAGTTAATTTTGGTTGAAATCTTTGACCCTCCAACAATAGCTAAATTTGGTTTTTTTGATTTTTCTAGAAACATGTTTATGTTTTCTATTTCTTTGATTAGGTGATTTCCAGCAACAGCTGGAATATATTTTGCAAAGCCAATAATTGATGTATGATTTCTGTGGGAAGCAGAAAAAGCATCGTTTACGTAAACATCAAATAAACCACTAATATTTTTTGCAAAATCCCAGTCTATTTTTTCTTCACCTTTTTCAAATCTAATATTTTCAACAAGACACACTTCACCTGGATTCATCTCATCAATTTTTTTATCTATATTTTCTTCTTGAAGGTTTTTTAAAAAGTGAATTTTTTCGACTTCTAGAATTTCTGCCAGTGGTGAAAGAATAAATTTCAAAGAATACTTTTTAATTACTTCTCCTTTAGGTCTTCCAAAATGAGCTAAAATAAAAATCTTATTTTTATTTTCAACAAGGTTTTCTATAGATGATTTTATTGCTAAAATTCTTGATAAGTCTGTAATTGCCCCATCTACTAAAGGAACATTTAAATCGGCTCTAAATAATACCTTTTTACCTTTTACTTTGTAATTAATAAGATTTTTCATTTTTTTTGATAAATTCTATAAAAAATACATGTTATTTATTGGTTTTTTATAAAAAATCCCAGTTTTTTCTTTAAGTAGTTATATATTTAGTATAGTAGTGTTACCAAATACTACTATATGTAGATAGTTAAAAAGGAAAAATTATGCCTTGGGATGACAATAATGTTTCAAAACTAAGAGAATTATGGGATCAAGGGCTTCCTACAGCTCAAATAGGAAAACTTCTTGGTTTTACAAAAAATGCTGTAGTTGGAAAAGCGCATAGAATTGGACTTGAAAGAAGACCGTCTCCTATAAGGCGCACGGCAGTAAAGCCAGATAGAAAAAAAGCAAGATCACCAATTACTCCTAAATTGAATTTTGAGGTTGAAAAAGATAAAACTAAAGAAAGTAATCTCAATCAAGGAATTTTTCAACCAGCAGTAAAAAATTTATTCTCTAACAATACAAAAAGAGGCTGTGAATGGCCTGAAGGACATCCAGATGAGTCTGATTTTAAATTTTGTGGCAAAGAAAGATTTGATGATAAGCCATATTGTATTGAACATTGTGCAGTTGCATACATCATTCCTGATAAGGAAGAGTCAGACAAACAAAATATATCTCAGAGAGCCTAATTTTTTAATAGATTTGTTTTCTTAAATTGCTACCTTCATAAAATAATTTTATGAAAAATAAAAATAATACGAATATTTTTACACCTGTTCTTATTGGTGGAAGTTTAATTTTATTAATTAGTTTTGCTATACGTTCAACTTTTGGTCTTTTTCAAATACCTATAGCTGATCAATTTTTGTGGGCAAGATCAGAATTTTCAATGGCTATAGCTATTCAAAATCTAGCTTGGGGAATTGGAACTCCTATCTTTAGTGCTTTTGCTGAAAAGTTTGGAGATCGTAAAGCAATAACTTTAGGATTGATTTTATATGCAATTGGAGTTTTTGTTAGCAGTTCAGCATCGTCGCCTGAAGCACATCAATTTCTTAATATTTTAATTGGTTTTGGAATTGCTGGGAGCGGATTTGGACCGATACTTGCAGTGGTTGGAAGAACTGCAGCGCCCGATAAAAGATCTCTAGCTTTAGGCATTACAACAGCTGCAGGATCTGCAGGGCAAGTTATTGGACCACCATTTGCTGCTGGTCTTCTTAATATTATGCCTTGGTCTTCTGTTTTTATTATCTTTGCAATTATTAGTATTCTAACAATTTTATTGGTTCCTCTTTTAAAGTCAGAGCCAATTATCACAAAAAAAGAAGTAGAAGCAAACTTAACTGATGCTCTTAAAGATGCTTTTAAAGATCCAACCTATACTATGCTTTTCTTAGGTTTTTTTTCATGTGGTTTTCAATTAGCTTTCATTACAGCTCATTTTCCTGCTTTTATAGCAGAGGCAAGTAGTCCAATTATTCAAGGGAGTCTAATTAGTTTAGTTTGTAATTCAGTAACATCACTAGGAGCTTTATCAATTGCCCTTATTGGATTGTTTAATATAATTGGCTCAATTACAGCAGGCGCGATGGGAAAATTTTACACAAAAAAATATTTATTATCGTTGATATATACAGGTAGAACAATTGCAGCGATTGCATTTATAATGTTACCAATTACACCAACTTCGGTAGTAATATTTTCAATAGTAATGGGCTCTCTGTGGCTCGCAACAGTTCCATTAACATCAGGAATAATTGGTTACATTTATGGTTTAAAATTTATGGGTACTCTCTACGGGATAGTTTTTTTATCTCATCAAATTGGCTCTTTTGTAGGAGTATGGTTGGGTGGTTTATTTTATGATATTTATGGAAGTTACGATATTGTCTGGTGGGTTGGAATAGGTGTTGGTGCTTTTTCAGCTATAATTCATTTACCTGTTAAGGAAATACCTCTTACAGATAGAAAATACAAATTAGCTTAATCAAAAAAATAAATTGTCTAAATATTTAATTTTAAAAAATAATTCAAATCAGACTCTGGTTTATTATCCTGTTCCCAAAAACGCAAATACATCTGCAAAACTCTTCATTGCAAAACATTTAAAAATAGATGATCGCTTTATATTCATTGGCGATAAGATACCTAGGTATTTACAAAAAAGAGAGGATCTGCAGTCAAAGGAATCTATAGTGAGGTTTTTGCCCTCTAAGCAAAAATTTAAAAAAGTAAATGCTGACTTTAAATGTTGTATTGTTAGGAATCCAATTAAAAGATTTCTATCAGCATATAAAAATAGAATATTGTATCACAAAGATAAATTATTTTATAATCATTCTATAGATCAAATACTAGAAAAGTTAGCGCAAAGAAGTTTTGAAAATCCACATTTTCTCCCTCAAGTATATTTCCTTGGAAATGACATTGAATATTATAATTTTTATTGTGACGTTGATGAAATTAATAAATTTGAAATATTTATAAATAATTTTTTTAATCAAAAAATTAATTTTCCAAAAATTCAAACTGGCTCAACAAAAGACGATATAATTTTAACAAAAAAACAAATTAAACAATTAGAGGAAATTTATGAAGAAGATTTTAGGTTAGTCTCTTCATTAAAAAATAATTAGATACACAATTTGTGGTCACCTTTAAGATTGTTACTATTAATTTTTTTGATTTAATGTATTTATTTTTGTATGAAAAAAGTTGCTGCCTTTATTGCTTCAGGAACTGGAATTGGTGCTGGTGCGGCAATACATTTATCCTCTAAAGGTTATCAAATAGCTATAATGTCTTCATCAGGCAAAGGACAAGAACTAGCAAAACAATTAAATGGATTAGGTTATACAGGTTCTAATTTAGTTAGAGAAAATATTGAAGATTTTTTTCAAAAAATTTTAGATCGATATGGAAGAATCGATGTTTTGATTAACAGTGCCGGTCATGGGCCTAAAGGGGATATTTTAAATTTAAAAGATGAAGATTGGCAAAAAGGAATGGAGGTTTATCTATTAAATGTCATAAGAGCATCTAGAATTGTAACTCCATTAATGCAAAAACAAAAAAATGGCTCAATTATAAATATTTCTACTTTTGCAACTTTTGAACCTGATGAAAATTTTCCAACATCAAGTGTTTTTAGAGCCGGTTTAGCTTCATTTGCAAAACTTTATGCTAAAAAATACGCAAAGGATAATATTAGAATGAATAATATTTTGCCTGGATTTATCGACAGCTTACCTGAAAAAGCAGAATTCCTAGAGCGCATTCCTCTTAAACGGTATGGCAAGGTAAGTGAAATTTCAACCGTTATTGAAATGTTAGCTTCTGATGGTGGTGCTTATATTACTGGACAGAATATACGTGTTGATGGTGGAATCACACACTCTGTCTAGATAATAAAAATGAATAAACTTAGTTATAAAAAAATATTATCAAAAAAAAACAAAATGCCAATTACTTGCTTAACTGCTTACTCAAAACCAATTGCAAAAATATTAGATGGAGAAGTTGATTTAATACTTATTGGAGACTCACTTGGTACAACTGTTTACGGAATGAAAAACACAAGAGGTGTTACACTTGATATGATGAAAAATCATGGAAGGGCTGTAGTAAAAAATACAAAATTCTCAATGACTGTCGTTGATATGCCATACAACACTTATCGAAATAAAAAAGAAGCTTTAAACAATGCTAATATATTGATTAATTTCACAAAAGCTAATTTTGTAAAAATTGAAACAGATAATAAAACAATCGATATAGTAAAATATTTAACAGATAATAAAATTAATGTTGTTTCTCATATAGGAGTAACCCCTCAACAGTTCGTGAATTTTAAAAAGATTAAAAGTGTTGGTAAACAAAATGAAGATAGAAAAAAACTACTAGAATTAGCAACTCAACTTGAGCAAGCAGGTTCGAAACTCATTGTGCTAGAATGTATAAATCAATTAACAGCAAAAAAAATAACAAATATATTATCAATTCCAACAATTGGAATTGGCTCCTCTAAACATTGTGATGGACAAGTTTTAGTCATTGATGATATTTTAAATTTTAATTCAGATATTAAAAAACCAAAATTTGTAAAAAACTTTACTAATATTGAAGAAAATATCTCTAAAGCTGTAAAAAAATTTGCTATAACTGTTAAAAATAAAAAATTTCCACAGCAAAAACACTCTTATAAATAATTAATTTTCAATTTATTTAAATTTTTAATGATTTTATATCCCCTGAACTAATATTATATATTAAACCATAAATAGAAAGTTTTTTATTTTTTACCATTTTTTTCACTATTGGAAATTCTAACAAATTATAAACAGATACTCTAACATTTTCTTCTTCTAAAAAATTAATTTGGTTTTTCACAGATAGTGTTTTTGGAACATTTTTATATGCAGCACTGAGGTTAGCTAACCAACTATTTATAAATTTATAATTTTTGTTTGGTCCTTTTAAATAATGAGAGTAACCAGTTTTGATACCTCCACAATTTGTGTGTCCTAAAACAATAAAATTTGGCACTTTTAATACTTTTACTGCATACTCTATTGCAGCAAAAGTAGAATGATCGGTTTTTAATGATTTATATGATGGTATTATGTTTGCAATATTACGATGTATAAAAAAATCTCCTTCTTTAGCGCCAAAAATTGAGGCAACATTAACTCTTGAATCACAGCATGAAACAATCATTGCTTTAGGTTTTTGTCCAGACTTCGCAAGTTTTTCAATTTTACTTTTATTTCGTAAATAAGAAGTGGATTTCCATGAATTATATCTTTTAATTAAAAATCTTGGCAAAAGGATTTTTTTATTTGTCATAAATATTTCAAAAAAAACAACTTATATCAACTAATTATTGTAGGCAAGTAATTAGAGGTATAATTAGCATTTGTTTTATTAAATAAAATTTGATTATGAAAGATATAATTGAACGAAAATTTTGTGTTGCTCCTATGATGGGATACACAACTCCATATGCAAGAAATCTTTATAGAATATTATCAAAAAAAGCTTTTTTATTTTCAGAAATGATTGCTACTAAAACTTTGATTCACTCTAAAAACACTCAATCAATAATAGCAAATGAGAATCAAAATCCAATTGCGCTACAAGTTGGCGGTTCTGAATATCTTGATTTAAAAAAATGCGCAAGAATAGCTTATGAATTAAACTATAATGAGATTAATTTAAATGTTGGATGTCCAAGTAAGGCTGTCCAAAAAGGAAGTTTTGGAGCATGTTTAATGCAAGATAAGATTTTAGTTAGAAATTGCTTGAACTCTATGCAAATAAATAAAAACATAGATGTTACAATCAAATGTAGGATTGGAATTGGAAAAAATTTCAATTATGATTATTTTGAAGAGTTTATTGATGAAGTTTTAAAAAGTGGTATCAAAATTGTTTATGTTCATGCAAGAAATGCCATCTTAAATGGTTTTAGTCCAAAAGAAAATAGAAATATTCCACCATTAAATTATGATTTTGTAAAAAAAATAAAAAATAAGTTTCCTCAGACTACTTTTATATTAAACGGAGGAATAGACTCTATTGAAAAAGCTATTGTGATGTCAAAAATATATGATGGTATAATGGTTGGAAGATTAATTCAAAACAACCCTTTTTGTTTGAAAAATGTTGATAGATTATTTTATAATAAACAAAATTCATATACTGTTACAGAAGATACGATTATTGAATATTTTGATTATATAAAACCAAAATTAGGCACTGACAGTATTTATAGATTATTAAGCCCTTTATTAAATATATTTTTTGGTATTGCGAATGGAAAAAAATTCAAGATTGATGTTCATTCCAATATGAAAAATAATAATTTTGATAAACTAGAAAAAATATTTCTCAGTTTTGTTAGAGAGAAAAGTTTATTAATAAATTAAAAAGGTTTTTGGTATGACAAACTTATGATTTCCACACCAGGGTTTTTATCTCCAATATTAGCATTTGATATATGACTTATAGAAACACCAATTCTGTCTCTATTTTTCAATTGGTAACTAAATTCTAAACCAGTTCTAAACTCTATTTTATTACCAAGTTTTTTTCCATCTCCATCATCGTAATATCCCAAACCAAAACTTGGTGTAATATGCCAGTTATTTTCATTCCCAGATGCTAATTCACCAAGGTTGTCCTCTAAATATATTCCACTAATAAAATAATAAGCATTGTCAGAAGTCACTTCAATACCTGCAAATGGTTTTAAATAAAAAAAGTTATCTTCTGCAGGACCTATATCAAATAGTGTATAATCAAATCTTCTTTCATATCTTAGGTCTGTTGCATGATCTGAACTTGATCCATCAAATTTGATATCGTAAATACCAACGCCAAATACATTATAGCCTTCTGCAAAAGCAATTTGGGTTTTTAAGACAAAAAAAACAAATACTAAAATTTTAAGCATGTCTTTTGTTTATTTTAAAGGCATGAAATTTTCAAATAAAAAATTCTTTATTCTGTTGAGAAATATCCAGAATAGAGTTTTTAAGTTTTTCAAGCGCCTTTGTTTCTATCTGTCTTACCCTTTCTTTACTAATTTTTAATATTTTACCTAATTCATCAAGCGTTACACTTTTTTCTCTAAGTTTTCTAAGCTGGATGATTGTTCTCTCCCTTTCGCTGAGAGATAAAATAGCTTTTTCAATAAACATTTTTTTTAATTTTCCATCACTAAACTCTTCTACAACTTCCTCTGGATTAGGTCGCTCATCATTTAATAGATTCATAAAATCATTTTCAGATTCATCATCTATCTTTTGATTAAGGTAAACATCTCCCCCACTCAACCTAGATTCCATATTTTGAACCTCAAAAGTTTTGACATTTAACATCTCAGAAACTTTATTAATTTCATTCTGCCCCATATATTCAGAAGAAACATCAGAAATTTGCTGCTTAATTTTTCTTAAATTAAAAAAAAGAGCTTTTTGAGAAGCTGTGGAACCTGTTTTTACTACTGACCAATTTTTTAAAATATAATCTTGAATGGACGCTCTAATCCACCATGATGCATAAGTTGAGAGCCTAAAACCTTTAGATACGTCAAATTTTTCTATTGCATGCATAATGCCGAGCACGCCTTCATGAATAAGGTCATCTAATTGCAATCCATAATTTTTATATTTTTTAGCATAAGAAACCGCAAGTCTTAGATATGAGTTCAATATTATTTGAAGAGATTTTTCTTCACGATTATTTCTCCAATTTTCAATATGATAAAACTCTTCATCTTTTTCAAGAATTTTTGTTTTTCTTGAAAAATCTGCTAAATTATTAGTTAAAGACGGTATTTTATCAATCATACTATCTATTTGTACGTAATTTTTAGTAAATTGGATTAATTAGATTCAAATAATTCTAATATTTCGCCTTTTTCTGAGAAAATCCCAGCAAGTATTTTTTGATTTTTAAGAGGCTGTCTATACAATGAGCACAAAATTTTATTTTTAGAATTTTCTAAGTCGTTAAGCTGATTAGATTGGTATCCTCTTACAATTCTTTTAAAGGTACTGTATTGTTTGCTAATTAACGCAAAATTTTGATAACCCCACCAGAAACAATCGTTTTGAGCAGATAAAGGTCTTGATAAATCTACCCCTCGGTTAACAAACAAAACTTCTTTAGTTTCACTATATGCAGCATGTTTTAAATTAGAAAAATATTCCTTATGACCAGGAGTAATAGATATCTGATAATTTAATTTTGAAGTTAGTTTGTTAATTTGAATAGTGCCTTGTGTAGCGACTCTCTTAAATTCATCTGGGTCGAAATTATATGAGTAAACTATTTTATCAACACCATGACTAAAAATCCAATCAAGAATTTCGATTGGATTTGGTGCAATTTGTAATTGAAGTAGTTTACTTAACATTTCCTCTTGAGCGCCCCTTAGAAAAACAACATCCTCATGTTTTAAATTAAAATTTGCCAGTAGATTAAATCTAAGCTTTACTACTTCAGTTATAATTTCTTTTGATGTATCTCTAAAACCAATAACATTTCCTAAAAAAATAAGTTTGTCACCTTTAACAAAATTTGCCAAAATATATTTCTTTATTGATTTAAATGAATCTAAATCAGAGTGTATTGATCCAATTGCCCAGATCCTATTTATATTTTTTAATTCTTGAAACTTACTATTACTCAATTATTTATTTCTAAGTATATTTTCAATTTTTTCAGTTGATTGAAAATAATCAGTTTTTTCAACTGCAGCTAATTCTCTTGCCAATCTTTCAATAGCAACTTGAAACATTTGTCTTTCGCTATACGATTGTTCAGACTGAGTATTTTTTCTAAATAGGTCTCTTACAACTTCAGCTATCTTTATAGGATCACCAGAAAAAATTTTTGTATCATATTCTTGGGCTCTTCTACTCCACATAATTCTCCTAATTTTTGGCTTAAGTTTCAAAACATCATAAACTTCATTAATTATCTTTTTGTTAGATACTTTTCTTAACCCAACTTCATTCTGTTTATCCAAAGGTACTCTTATTGTTAATTTTGATTGCTCCATTTTAACAACATAAAACTTTGTTTTAATATTAGCTATCTCGAGTGTTTCTATTTGTGTAATTTCACCTACTCCATGCTTTGGATAAACTACTGTTTCACCAACACTAAAATCAACTTTTTTCGGACTCATATTTTATTTCCAGGATTTTTACTAAAGTGATTTTCAAATTTATTTTCAACATTTTCCCAATCTTTTGCATCATTTGGAGGATCTCTCTTTTCAGTTATTACAGGCCAAATTTCTGAATATTTTCTGTTTACTTCTGCCCATTTTTCCATTCCATCTTCAGTATCAGAATGAATTGCCTCAACAGGACACTCTGGTTCACATACCCCACAATCAATACACTCATCTGGATGAATGACAAGCATATTTTCTCCTTCATAAAAGCAATCAACAGGGCAAACTTCGACACAATCCATATGTTTACACTTAATACATTTTTCATCAACTACATATGTCATTTTTGCTCAACTTTCTTAATAGCTCTATTTTTGGCATTACCACAATCTACATCTGATACATATAAAAGACCTGCGAGTCTTCTGATAAGGTTAGTTTCAAAATCATGCATTTCACCATCTGATAAAATAACTTCCCACAGAGCCTCTATTAATAATATTTTTCTTTCATTAGAAAAAGATTTATTTAATTTTGAAGTATAAAAATATAGTGATTTAGAATTGTCTTTATCATTAAAAGCTTTAGTTAAACTATTTTCAACTATTTTTGGATCTTCTTTGAATATATTAATCAAGCTATATGAAATTTGATTTAGCTCTTCTTGTGTTATTTTGCCATCAGTATTTGCAGCCTCTATCATAAGTCCAGATAAAATATCAATTTCATTAGTATCAATTGTATAATTTAAATCTTGATTATTTGAAAAAAAGTTTTTTAAAGATTGCAACAAGATATTTCCTTAATTTAAAATTTCCTTAAAGTAATTTTTCCAAAACTGCAAAAGGAGAATTTGGATCGACTGTGTTTTTACTTTTATTAGCCATTTTTTTATTATTTGGTTTTTTACTTAGATTTATATTTTTTAACTTATTTTTTTTTGGTTTAGTCGATATTTTTTTTACTTGATGAAAATATATATTCCTTTCATTTGATAATTTAAAATAAGCAAAACCACAAAATTTAAGTATGTCTCTAAGTTCCTCTTTGTTACAACCAACAGGATTCATTAAATCTGATGAGTCAAGAAAGGGGCCTAACTTAATTTTTTGCCGAGCAAGAAAAAAAATTCTTTCAAAAACATCTACTCGTAAAGAAAACTTACCTAATTTAATATAACCTATAGAAGTCCAATAGTCTTTTTTCATTTCATTATCAGCTGTAAAAGACACCCTTCCATCTTTGGGTAAAGGTATTTTTCCTTCAAATTTAAAATTATTATAAACACACCATAAAATGGCAATTAACTCTATAGATAATTTTTTTAAAAAACCTGGTACGAAAAAAAACTTAGCTCCAATTCTTATTCCAATTTTAGAAAGCGCATTTTTTTCATCCACTGATAAAGATTTTATCACATTGCTGAATTTATCAACAGGTATAATGCCTATATTTTCAAATATATTAAATTGTATTCCTCTAACACTTGATGATAATTGATCATCAAAAGTATCTTTAATTGGCCACAGTTGTGCTTTAATTAACTCATCAATCCATTTTTGAAGTTTTGCAGCTACCAACAACTTCATATCTGAACTTAAATATTCACTATTTAATGCCTCAGCAGTGGGGGATGATAAAGAGGGACCTTTTATTAACCGACCTACTTTTTCTTCTCCCCATAAAATATATATGTCTTCATTAAAATTAATCTCCTCAATATTTCCAAAATTAATTGACTCATTTGGTGCATTTAAGAAATTGTTTACTTTTTCTTCAATCATTAATCTAATTGATTTTTTTACATGAGTTATAGAAAAAAGAGAATGAGAAATTACATCTTTATTAAATTTTAAATTAAAACCGTCAAACTTTCCATATTCAATATTATTTATAACCAAAACTTTGTAATTATTAACAATAAAATCTTCAATTTTATTATTATTTATCGATCCTAAGAAATATTTAGAGGTTGAGTCCACAAATCTATTTGTTAATCCCTCATGTAAATTGTCAGATAAGTTATTTTCAATGCTATGAGTAATTTCCTGCCAGTATTTTTGATTATCAATCCAGTCTTGATGATTAGAAATATATGTCCAAGTTCTTATTTGAGAAATTTTAAGAGATAGTTCTTCTATACCACCACTAAATTTTTGAAGGTTTAAAATATTTTTTTCTAACCATAATTTAGGAATCTTATTATTTTTTATCAAAAGCAAAAATATGGTTTTTAAAAATTGTAAATAAGCGTCATTGAATAATTTTTGAAAATCTGGAATTCTACAAACATCCCAGAGTAATTTGATTCTTTCCTCATTGATCATCAGTTTTTTAATCTGCTCATCTTCAATTAAATTTCTAAAGTTAATTTCATCAACGGCATTTTTTTTATGAACAAAGAAACTTTCTACATGGAAGTTTTTGAGGCTTGATAGAAAATTTTCTAAATTTGAAAAATCCAGTTTTGAATTTCTCCAATAAATTTTATTAATTGAGTCAAAATTGCTGTTTTCAATATCTTGAATAGTTTTTATATCTAAATCTCCAGCATATTTTAATAATGAAAAGGTTCCATTATTTTCAAATCTTCCTGCTCTACCTGCAATTTGACCTAATTCACTGGGATACAAATTTCTTTTGTATCTTCCATCAAATTTTTCTATTGATGAAAAGGCAATGTGATCAATATTTAGATTTAAGCCCATCCCTATAGCATCTGTAGCAACTAGATAATCAACTTTTTTTTCTTCATATATTTCTACCTGAGCATTTCTAGTTCTAGGACTAAGAGAACCTAATACAACAGCTGCTCCTCCTCTATGAGATCTAAGATTTTCAGCAATTTCATAAACATTGTTAATATTGAAAGCTATTACTGCTGATCTAGGTTTAAGTTTTGAAAAGCTTCTTATTGCATTATAGCTAAGTTTAGAAAATCTCTCTCTTAACTCAAATTTTATACGTGGAAAAATTTTTGACAATATAGATCTCATTGTCAAGGCACCTAGAAAAATTGTTTCAAATTCACCTCTGGTATTCAATAAGTGCTCAGTAAATACATGACCTCTCTCATAATCTGATGCTAATTGAATTTCATCAATTGCTACACATTCTACATTAATATTTTTAGGAATAGACTCTACTGTACAAAAAAAATATTTTGCTTCTTTAGGTATGAATTTTTCTTCACCGGTCACTAAAGCAACATGATTTATCCCAATTTTTTTTACAGCCTTGTCATAATTTTCTCTTGCTAATAAGCGTAAAGGAAATCCGAAAATTCCTGACTTATAAGACATGAGTCTCTCAAATGCGAGGTAAGTTTTTCCTGTGTTGGTTGGTCCTAGTATTGCTACTAGATTATTATCATCTGGTTTCACTTAACTTAAGAAGCTTTTTTAATAATCGAATTTAACACGTATTGTAAAATACCACCCTGTTTATAATAATCCAACTCTTTAATAGTATCTATTCTGCAAAGGAGTTTTACTGATTTAACATCATTAGATTTAATTTCACAAATTAGCTCTGAATTCGGTTTAATAGAGCTAAGCCCTCTAATAGTGATTAATTCATTCCCTATAATGTTAAGTGATTTTCTGTTTTGATCTGAAGTAAATTGCAATGGCAATACACCCATGCCAATTAAATTTGAACGATGTATTCTCTCAAAACTCTCAGCAATCACAGCCTTAATGCCTAGTAATTTTGTGCCTTTTGCTGCCCAATCTCTCGATGATCCTGTGCCATATTCTTTACCTGCAAATATAACTAAAGGCGTATCTTTTTTTGCATATTCGTTTGCAGCATCATAAATCGACATTTCTTGATTCTTGTCATCAAAAAATTTTGTTATACCTCCTTCAGTACCAGGAACAATCTCATTTTTTATTCTTATGTTTGCAAATGTTCCCCTCATCATTATTTCATGATTTCCTCTTCTGGCCCCATATGAATTGAAATCTTTTCTACTTATTTGTCTTTCATTTAAATATTTCCCAGCTGGACTATCTGGTTTTATAGCTCCAGCAGGAGAAATATGATCGGTTGTTACGCTATCGCCTAAAAGTGCAAGGATTCTTGCGTTAACGATATCTTTGAATTCATCCTCTTCATTTGCAAAAAAAGGTGGATGTTTAATATATGTGCTAGAAACATTCCATGGATAGGTAGTTTCAGAAACGCTATTTATTGATTTCCAATTTTCATCACCACTATATATCTCGTCATATCTTTTTAAAAACATATCAGTAGATAATGATTTATTTACAATATTGTTAATTTCTTTTGTGGATGGCCACAAATCTGTAAGAAAAACCTCTTTTCCAGATTTGCTAAAACCTATAGGATCATTGAATAAATTAATATTCATATTTCCAGCGATTGCAAAAGCTACCACCAGTGGGGGTGAAGCAAGAAAGTTGGCTTTTACTTCTTGATGAACACGACCTTCAAAGTTTCTGTTTCCAGATAAAACTGAACAAACTGTTAGATCATTTTCTTTAATTTCTTTTGATATCCATTCATTTAATGGTCCTGAATTACCAATACATGTAGTACATCCATAGCCTACTAAATTAAAACCAATTTTATTTAAATATTCAGATAATTCAGCCTTATCTAAATAATCACTCACAACTTTGCTACCTGGCGCTAAGCTTGTTTTTACCCAGGGCTTGACCTTTAGCCCAAGCTCAACAGCCTTCTTTGCAACAAGTCCTGCCGCTATCATGACATTAGGATTAGAAGTATTTGTGCAGCTTGTAATTGCGGCAATAACTACATCTCCAGACTGGAGTTCTTTTTTGTTAATCGGTTTTTTAAAAACAGAATTTTCTATTTCTTTAAAAACACTTGGTATGTCTGTTACAAAAATTTTGTCTTGTGGGCGCTTAGGTCCAGCTACGGATGGTTTTATATTTTCTAAATCTAAATTCAAAGTTTCATCAAAATTAGGTTCATAATCATTCTCTGACCAGAGACATTGCAATTTAGTATATTCTTTTACAATATTTATTTGATGATGATCTTTTCCAGATAATTTCAAATAATTTAACGTTTCATTATCTGTTGAAAAAAACCCACAAGTCGCACCGTATTCTGGTGCCATATTTGATATCGTAGATCTATCAGCAAGAGATAAATTTTTAAGGCCATTTCCAAAAAATTCTACAAATTTTCCAACTACTCCTTTTTTTCTCAATATTTCAGTAATTGTTAAAACTAAATCAGTTGCTGTTATACCTTCTTTAAGTTCCCCATTTAAGTTAAAACCAATTACTTTTGGAATATTCATAGATATTGGTTGCCCTAGCATTGCGGCCTCTGCCTCTATTCCGCCGACACCCCAGCCTAAAACTGAAAGTGCATTTACCATAGTTGTGTGGCTATCAGTGCCCACAACAGAGTCTGGATAGAGATAGTTTTCATTTTTTATTTTTTTAGACCATACTGTCCTGGCAATGTTCTCAAGGTTTACTTGATGACAAATTCCACCACCTGGAGGCACTAAATAAAAATTATCAAATGTCTTTTGGCCCCATTTTAAAAATTCATACCTTTCTTTATTTCGATCAAATTCTTTTTTTACGTTGTCCTCAAGAGCTCTATCATTTCCAAAATGATCCACCATTACTGAATGATCAATGACCAAGTCAACTCTTGATAAAGGATTTATATTATTTGGATTTATACCTTTGTGTCTCAATGCATCTCTCATAGCAGCCAAATCAGCCACAGCTGGGACTCCTGTAAAATCCTGCATAAGAACTCGGGTTGGGGTAAATGATATTTCAAAATTTTCGAATGGTTTAGTAATTTTTTTACATAAATTATCTATCATTTCTCTTGTTACAGCTTCTCCATCTTCGTTCCTAAGAAGATTTTCAATTATTATTTTTATTGAATTTGGTATTTTGGCTAGGTCGAAATTATAAATTTGTGACAGAGTGTTTAAATCAAAATAAGTATATTCTCTCTCATCAATTATGATATTTTTTTGAGTATTAAAAGAATTTAAAGATGTCATGTTAATAAATTAGTTATAATAAAATGTACTTACACCTAACTGACACTATTTTTTAATTTTAAACAGTAATCGAAATTAATAAATAAGTTTGAGATTAATAATACTGAATAAAATTTTTGTATAGTTATTTTCTAAATTTTTAATTAGAAAACTGGGAAAAATAATGAACATTTGTAGATTTTAAATTCATTCTTAAAAAAAATTTTTTTTTGAGTTTACATTTTTCTTAATTTGTTGACTTTGTGCGTAAGTTTTGGGAAAAAAAGACAGCCTTTTATGTTTGTCACTTTTTTTAAGTGATGATGGAGGGGGGTTCCTCCACTTTAACCCAATACAAGGAGCATTAAATGGCAAAGAAGAAAAAGAAAGCAGCAGCAAAAAGAAAGAAAGCTGCACCAAAAAGAAAGAAAGCAGCACCAAAAAGAAAGAAAGCTGCTCCTAAGAAGAAAAAGAAAGCAGCACCAAAAAGAAAGAAAAAAGCTGCTCCTAAGAAAAAGAAAAAGGCTGCTAAGAAAAGAAGAAGATAGTCTATTTTCTTTAAGTAGAAAAAAAATATTAATTTTTTTCTTTTTCTTAATTTTTCTAAAATTACAAAAACGGGGTTTACCCCGTTTTTTTATTGTTTAATGAGTAAAATAATTTTAATGTTTAAAAATGCTTCTTATCAACAATTTATCTTTTTTTAGAAATGACAATCTAATTTTTGAAAATGTAAATGTATCATTGAGTAATGGTCAAGTTATACAAATAAGAGGAAAAAATGGTTCTGGTAAAACAACTTTTCTAAAAGTTATTTTAAATATTCTTATATCAAAAACTGGAGAAATATTTTGGGAAGGGCAAAATATTAAAAAAAATATATTTAAATTTTATAATCAAGTTACTTATATTGCAGACCATAACACTTCCTCTAGAAAACTATCAGTATTGGATAATATTAAATTTTGGAAAGAATTGTCGTCTTCAAATTTAAGTGATGATGATAGTTTGTTACTTTTAGAAACATTTAATTTAAAAAAATATCTAAATGTAGAAACGATGTATTTGTCTTCTGGTGAAATTAAAAAATTAGAACTTTTAAGACTTGTATTAGAGCAGAAAAAATTATGGATATTAGATGAGCCCTATAATCATCTTGATGATTTATCTACAGAAATTTTGAATCAAACTTTTGTTGATCATATAAATAATGATGGCATTATTTTATTTGCATCACACTATAATCCAGTAATTAGTAAGTTGGAAATTCTAGAATTTAATTAATATGATATTAATAAAAAAAATATTTTTGTTTTTTAAAAGAGAGTCAAAATTATTTTATAGAAATATTGTTGATCTATTTTCAAATATTTTATTTTTTTTCTTATCTATTTTTATTTTTGTTTTTGCGCTAGGAACAGACGAACAACTTTTAAAATCAATTGGTCTGGGAATAATTTGGAGTTTATTGCTCCTTAGCTCTACTTTGAGTTTAAGAAGATTTTATGAAGAAGATTTTAATAATGGTGTGCTCATAATTATTCATATGCGCGGTATTAGTTATGAATTAATTGTTTTTTTAAAAATATTATCTCATTTTTTATTTGTTCAAATGCCTTTTCTTATCTCTATTCCTGTTGCAAGCCTTCTTTTTAACCTTCCAATTTATGAAGTTTATAATTTAATGATTACTTTTATTATTGGGTCATTGATTTTATCTTGTTTGAGCTCTATGTCAGCATCAATGAATTTATTAAATAAAGCAAATTTTTCAATTGGTGGAATAATTGTTCTTTTGTTTAGTATACCTATAATAATATTTTCTGTTGGCATAAATGAAATTGAGAGTGATTATAAATCTTTAATAAATATACTAATAGGTATAGCTCTAATTTTTTTAGGAATATCTCCTTGGGCTAGTGCGTCTTTTTTAAAATTGGCTATTAGGAATAAATGATGTTTAGTTTTTTGATCAATCCTTCCAAGTTTAATAAATTTACAGATATAATATTTAAACCACTTGTATTCATTAGTTCAGTAATTTTAATTGTTGGTTTAATATTGGTTTATTTATCTCCCTTAGATTATCAGCAAGGTTTGACTGTTAAAATCATGTATATACACGTTCCCTCTGCTTGGTTGGCACTACTTACATATGCTATTATGACAATATATAGCATTATTGGAATTGCCTTTAAAATGCCCTTTAGTTTTATAATCAATAGAGCAGTTGCTCCAATTGGAGCAGTTTTCACACTTTTATGCCTTATATCGGGTTCGCTATGGGGAAAACCAATGTGGGGCACTTGGTGGGTCTGGGATGCAAGATTAACATCTGTTTCTATTTTGTTACTTTTGTATTTGGTAATTATTTTTCTAAACCAAACCTTTGAAAACAGGGATGTAAGAGAAAAAACTATAGCAATATTTATAATAATTGGTTCAATCAATCTGCCAATAATAAAATTTTCTGTTGATTGGTGGAATACATTGCATCAACCTGCAAGCATTAGCAAACTTTCTGCTCCCTCTATAGATGGCTCAATGCTTCAGCCTCTTTTAGTTATGACTATTGCTTTTAGCTTGATAGGCTTGATGATAGCAGTGTTGAGAATAAAGGCAGAGATTTTGATTAGAAAAAACCATTAAGTTAATCTTTGTGACCTTTAGTCATCGCTTTAAATATTATTAAATTTTATATATTAGTAATTATGTATTTTTGGTTTGTATTTGTAACTTATGCTTCAGCATTCTTTTTGATTTTTGGGTTATTATTGCAATCATATTTAAAATTGAAAAATCTTAAATAATTATGAGTTTAAGATTTCAAAGATTAGTACTAATATTAATCACATTAGTAATATTAGGTGCGGCAGTATTATTAATTCTATTTAATACAAAAAAAAATATTGTTTTTTTTTACACTCCCACTGAATTAATTGAACAAAATATCTTTTCAGAAGGTAAAATCAGAATTGGAGGATATGTAAAAGATTCTTCATTAAAAAAAATATCATTAAATCAATACAGTTTTGAAATTACTGATAACAAAAATGATCTTTTAGTTTTTTATCAAGGTATACTGCCTGACTTATTTAGAGAGGGTCAAGGAACGGTAATCGAGGGTTTAATTGTAAATCAAAAAACTGTTAAGGCATTAAAAGTTTATGCAAAACATGATGAAAATTATATGCCTGCTTCAATCAAAAAAGAATTAGAAAAAAACAATCAATGGAAAAGGGATTATAAATGATTTCATTAGTAGGTTTTTCTTCTTTATGTTTATCAACATTTTTTTCTTTTTTAATTTTAGTACCGAAATCAATTATCAATTTAAATGTTAAATATTTTTTTATATTTTTTAGGTTTTCAACATTTCTAATTTGTATATCTTTTTTTTCATTGATGACGGCATATATTACATCTGATTTTTCAAATTATAATGTTTTTCAAAACTCTCATTCAGACAAACCATTGATATACAAAATATCTGGTACTTGGGGGAATCATGAAGGTTCTATCCTATTGTGGCTTTTCATGATTTCAATCTATGGATTTGTATACTCATTTTTAAGTAAATCATTAGTTGATTATAAAATTAACGTATTAAAAATTCAAAATGGAATTTTCTTAATTTTTGCTTTGTTTATTATTTTTACTTCAAATCCTTTTTTGGTAAATGCAGTTGAAGTTAGTGAGGGTCTGGGACTAAATCCAATTTTACAAGATCCTGCCCTCGCAATACATCCGCCAATGCTTTATTTGGGATATGTTGGTTTTTCATTAGTTTTTAGTTTAGGAATTGCAAGTCTTCTAAAAAATAATGAAGATCAAAACTGGATAAAAGAAACAAAAAAATGGTCAATTGTTAGCTGGACTTTTTTAACCGCTGGTATTGCTTTAGGGTCTTATTGGGCCTACTATGAACTTGGATGGGGGGGTTGGTGGTTTTGGGATCCTGTAGAAAACATTTCATTGATGCCTTGGATAGTTGGATTGGCATTAGTGCATTCTCTAATAATGATTAGGGGTGAACAAGCAATTGAGCGATGGATAGTTTTCCTATCAATTCTTTGTTTTTCTTTGAGTATTTTAGGAACATTTTTAGTTAGATCTGGAATTTTGACTAGTGTACATTCATTTGCATCTGATGCTTCTCGAGGTCTTTTTATTTTACTAATTTTCTTTTTAACAACGGGATTTGGATTTTTAATATTTCTAATTAAATCACCAACAAAAAAAAATAATTTACATTTGTTATTAATAAATAAAACCTCAGCATTAATTATAAATAATATTCTTATGATAATAGCTATGCTAACAATACTTTTAGGAACTGTTTATCCAATAATTATTGAGGTACTTACTAACACTCGAGTTTCAGTAGGAGGCCCATATTTTAATTCAACAGTTTTACCTATTCTTTTACCTGGTTTCTTATTGATGAGTATCGCTCCCATTCTTTCTTGGCAATCAAATAAAATAGAAAAATTTAGAACTTATGTAATGACTTTTTTGATACTAAGTTTACTTGTGAGCCTTTATTCTTATTTTACAGATTTTAATATATGGGGTTTTCTGGGTTTAATTTTAGGTTCTTGGATTATTTTAGCATCCATCTTATCTATAATATTAAGATATAAGTTCTTAATTTCATTTAGTTATATTAAATTAATAAATAGTTTTGTTGCTCATATTGGAGTTGGTATTATGATAATAGGAATTACTTTTTCTAGCGTTTACCAAAAAGAATATAATTTCAATATTTCTTCAGGAGATCAAATAAATGTTAATGATAATTTTTTAAAATTAGAAAATATACAAATTTTAGAAGAAAAAAATTATCAATCATTAAAAGCAACATTCAGCTTAACTAAAAAGAAAGAGCTAGTTGACTACATTTTCCCAGCAAAAAACTTTTACCCTGTTTCTAAGATGATCACTACTGAAGCAGGAATATATCACGACTGGTTAAAAGACATTTATATAATACTTGGAAATGAAAAAGATGGTAGATGGAGTATAAAAGTATATTTAAATCCTCTAGTATCTTTAATTTGGATTGGTGTATTTATAATGATATTCTCAGGATTTATAGCTATTTTTAAAAAATGATAAAACTAATAAAATTTGTTCCCATAATTTCGTTAGCATTTGTTTGTGTTTTTTTTCTTTTGTTTATTTTGCTTGAAAAAGATCCAAGCAATCCACCAAGCGCATTAATTGACAAACAACTTCCAGAATTTTCTACAGTAAACTTATACGATGAAAATATTATACTATCATCAGATAATATAGAAACATACACTCTTATAAATTTTTTTGCATCCTGGTGTAACCCTTGTAGAGCAGAGCATCATTTGTTTTTTAAAATAAAAAAAAATTACCCAAATATTTATCTTGTTGGAATTTCTCATAAGGATAATCCAGATGATTCTAAACAATATTTAAGTGAGGAAGGAAATCCGTATTCATTTGTAGGATTAGATCAAGATGGCAGGATAGCGCTTGAGTTTGGTGTGTTTGGCTTACCCGAAACTTTTATTATTAACAATGAGGGCAAAATAATATTTAAACATATGGGACCATTAACAGAAAAAATTTTAGATGATGAAATTTCAGTACTTTTTTAAAATTATATTTTGTTTTGTGTTTTTATTTTTTTCTAGCTATGTTTTATCAAATGAAAATTTAAATTATAAAATAAAAAAATTAACACTTGAATTAAGATGTATGACTTGCCAAAATCAGAGTGTATATGACTCAGATTCAGAATTTGCAAAAGATATCAAAATTATTGTCGAAGAAAAATTTAATGAAGGAAGGAATGAAAAAGAAATTAAGTTATTTTTAACTGAGAGATACGGAGAATACATTTTATTTAAGCCATATTTTAACATAAAAAATCTTCTTTTATGGCTTTTTCCTTTTATTTTATTGGTTTTTTCTTTAGGTTTTTTTTATAAAAATTTGAAAAAAAATTTATCTAAATAAGTATTTAAATTGTATTTTCTGATTAAGGATATATGAATTTCATATAAATATCAAATTACTATCTAAAGTAATACACAAGGAGGAGTTGTGAAAAAAATTTTATTAATATTATTTTCTTTAACCCTATTAGGCTTCACAGCTATAGGTAACGCAAAATCTATTAGAATAGGAACCGAAGGAGCATATCCACCATGGAATAATTTAAACTCTGCAGGAGAACTTGAAGGTGCAGAAATTGACTTTGGTAACGAAGCATGCGCAAGAATGGGAGTAGAATGTGAGTGGGTAACCCAAGATTGGGATGGTATTATTCCAGCCCTACTTCAAGGGAAATATGACATTATTATTGCTGGTATGTCCATTACAGAAGAAAGAAAAGAAAAAGTAAACTTCACTAATGGATATATGACTGACGGTGCACGATTTGCAGTAATGAAAGGAAGTGGTCTTGAGGGTTTATCAGTGGCTAAATTTACTGGTGGCGTTAATAAGGTAAACTTAAACAACGCTGGTGGAAAGGAACAAGCAGCTATTGGTCAATTAATTGCTGCAATGCAGGGAGCAACTGTTTGCGTACAATCTTCTACTATCCATCAAAATTTTTTAGAAAAGCATATGTCTGGTGCTGTAAAAGTTAAATTATACCAAAGTGTTGATGATCATAATCTAGACTTAAGAGCAGGTAGATGCGATGCTGTTCTTGCTGATGTAGGATCTATAATTGATTTTATGGAGTCTGGTGGTGGAGTTAATGTAGCTTTTACAGGTCCAACTTTCTCTGGTGGTGTATTTGGAGACGGTGTTGGAGGAGCTATTAGAAAAGAAGATACCGATATTCTAGATATGTGGAATGAAGTTATTGCAGAAATGTCTGCCGATGGGACTACTGCGGAAATCACAAAAAAATGGTTTGGTAGAGATATTTCTATGTAATCTATTTTATAATTTTTAAAAAATTAGGCGGCACTAGCCGCCTTTTTTTTGATTTACTAAAGTTATGGTTGAGTAAATTAATGAATACAATAAATACTAATTTATGAATTCTCTTCTAGGTCTTCTTATTCAAATAATAAATCTATACCAGTTTATTTTATTGATTTATATTGTTGCAACCTGGTTGCTAAATTTCAATATTATTAACTCATCCAATCGGTTGGTATATAGTATTATGGAGGCTATGTATCGACTATGTGAGCCAAGTTTAAATTTAGTGAGAAAATACATACCTAATTTTGGATCATTAGATCTATCACCTATTGTTGTATATTTAGGTTTATGGTTTATTAAAAGTTTGTTAATTGAATATTGGCCGAGGTAATATGACTACTTTAATTAATGGTAAAGAAGTAGCTCAAAATTTAAGAAATGAGCTAAAAAAAGAAATAGATATTTTAAAAACAAAAACTGGTAAAGTGCCTGGGTTAGCTGTGGTTCAAGTTGGCAATGTTGCAGCAAGTAGTGTTTATGTTAAATCAAAAACAAAAAGCGCAAAGGAGGTTGGTATTGAAGTGTTTGACCATCACCTACCTGATGAGATAACTCAAGAAGATTTGTTAAAGCTAGTAAACACATTAAATAACCAATACAACGTTAATGGAATACTTGTTCAGCTACCACTTCCTAAACACATTAATGAACAAGCTGTCCTAGACTCCATACATCCAGACAAAGATGCTGATGGTTTTCATCCTTTAAATGTAGGTAAATTATCTATTGCAAGTGATAATGATGAAAGTTTGCTTGTACCCTGCACTCCTTATGGCTGTTTAATAATGCTTAAAGGGCTGGGGATTGATTTGTCAGGAAAAAATGCTGTGGTGATTGGAAGATCTAATATTGTTGGTAAGCCAATGGCTCAATTATTATTAAAAGAGTCATGCACTGTTACAATCGCTCACTCAAAGACAAAGAATATTGAGGATGTCTGTAGAAATGCTGATATTGTTGTTGCTGCAGTTGGCAGGCCAAAAATGGTTAAAGGTGATTGGGTCAAAAAAGGCGCAATTGTAATTGATGTAGGAATAAATCGTATTACAATTGAAGTTGAGGGAGTAGAAAAAAACAAACTTGTTGGGGATGTTGATTTTGATGAGGCTTCAAAAAATGCCTCAGCAATTACTCCTGTTCCTGGGGGTGTAGGACCAATGACAATTGCGTGTCTTCTCAGAAATACAACAATTGCATTTAAAAATAAAACCAAACAATAAAAGATTACTTTAATATTAAATTAACTTTTTCTTCTAAATTATCGACTTTTATTATCTGTCTTGCATTTTCGCAATGATCACAAATATATCCAATGGCACCACAAGGTGAGCTAACATCATCATAGTATATATTTTCATGCATATCATAACCTGTTGATTGAGGGCTTATCCATCCTCCAAAATATATTAATGCTTTTTTATTAAGAGCAGCAGCAGCATGGCCAAAACCTCCTTCATTACCCAAATACATATCACAATTATTCATTACAGCGCAGGCAGTTCTAAAATCAAATTCTCTTTCAGAATAAAAAACTCCATCTATTTTAGTTGCTTTTTCGTGAACGGATTGAATAATCAAATAATTTTTTTTTAATCTATCAATTAATTTAGTCCAATTTTCCTCACCCCAATTTTTATTATTCATTTTATTTTTAAAAAATTCGTAATTTTGTTTTGTAGAATAGGACTCAAAAAATATTATACCTTGATGTTGTTTTTCATTTTTCTCTGACCAAAAATTATTGGCACTTTTTAAAATATTTTCAGCATTACTTATTTCATTTTTTGAAAAATATATTTTTCCAGGAATAGGTTTAAAATCTATTCTCCAATACAAGTTTTTGTCATTAGATTTTTCATAATTTATATAAAAACGGTTTTGGTCATTGTAATTTATAAAATGAACAGGTTTGCTCCTATCAATCATATGTGATGGTGTGATTTTTGGATTATTTAAATATACAATCGAATCGAATACTAAATTATTTTTTAAGTCTCCAATGACTATTTGTTTATCTGGGTGCTTTTTGTGTTCTTGCTCAACTATACCAGTGATCATTAAATCATCACCTAAACCCATATATTTATTTTTTTAACCTTAGAGAAGTAATTTTTATAAAGCCTTCAGCATCTTTCTGATCATAATCTCCTTCTTGATCAAAAGATACAAGGGATAGATTATACTTACTATTAGGTGATCGTCTACCAACTACAATTACATTACCTTTTATTAGTTTTACTTTGACATCGCCTGTTACATTTTTTTGAGTTGAATCAATTAATTTTTGCATCACTTCTCTTTCAGAAGAGAACCAAAATCCATTGTAAATAGTTTCAGCATATTTAGGCATTATTTCATCTTTTAAGTGGGCCTCTCCTCTATCAAGAGTAATGCTTTCAATTGCCCTATGTGCCTTTGCTAAAATAGTGCCTCCAGGCGTTTCATAAACACCTCTAGATTTCATACCTACAAATCGATTTTCAACAATGTCCTCTCTTCCAATACCGTGATCGTGACCATACTTATTTAGTTCAGCTAAAAGCTCATGGGGTTTTAGACTTTTTTGATTAATTGCCACAGCATCTCCGTTTTCAAAAGAAATTATTATTTCATCAGGAATATCCTTGGCTTCATTAATTGATTTAGTTCTAGAATATACATATTCAGGAGTTTCCTTCCATGGATCCTCTAATATCTTTCCCTCTGAAGATGTATGAAGAATGTTAGCGTCAGTACTAAAAGGGGCTTCGCCCTTTTTATCTTTTGGAATAACGATTTGGTGTTTTTCAGCAAATTCAATTAGATCATTTCTTGAATTTAAATCCCACTCTCTCCAAGGTGAAATTACTTTTATTTTTGAATTATTTGCATAATAGCCAAGTTCAAACCTAACTTGATCATTTCCTTTGCCTGTTGCTCCATGCGCAACAGCATCTGCACCAACTTGTTTAGCAATTTCAATTTGTCTTTTGGCAATTAGCGGTCTTGCAATAGCAGTTCCCAAAAAGTATGTGCCTTCATAAATTGCATTAGCCCTAAACATAGGGAAAACATAGTTTTTCACAAAATCTTCTCTTAAATCTTCAATAAAAACTTCCTTAACACCTAAAGCTTCGGCTTTTCCCTTAACAGGAGTCAGTTCTTCTCCTTGGCCTAAATCAGCTGTAAAAGTTACAACTGGACATTGATATTTTTCTTGAAGCCATTTTAGTATTACACTTGTGTCTAGACCACCAGAATAAGCCAAAACTATTTTCTTTGGCATATTAACAATCTTTATTTAATTGATTGATGGCAGCAGTAAAACCCTTAAGGGTATAGGTATCGTTTGTTGCAGTTCCTCTTGACGAGACACCGCTAAGAATTAATTCTAATCCTTTTTTCATCGCAAAGATGACTTTGCCATCATCATTGGTCCAAGCTGTTTCAGAAGAATCTTCAGTTGAATAAAAATTAAAAGCTGTATTATCAATCTTAACAGTAATTTCTTTTTTAAGATTATAACTGTAGCCAGCTTCAACTTGGACAATATTATCTTTGCTGCCAATAATTTTGTAAACCAGAATATAATTTTCACCTCTTTTTTTTGTACTGGGTAAATCAGTCTTCAAAGGAAGAGAGCCAATGTAACACCAGTCGTCATCTTTGACAAAAGTCCATTTACCTTTTTCGAGCGAAAAAGAATTTTTTGATAGAGTTAATAGAATTATTGCAAATGTGATTAAAGCTGTTTTTTTCATGAACTAATTTTTTTTTGTTTTTATACCATTCTGTTATAGTAATAAAGTTTAAGATTGTTAAAATAATATATGGAAAATGAAAAAGTCATAAATCTCATACAAAAAATATCAATTGATAGAGATGAAAAAGCCTTTTCAGAAATTTTTGATTTTATTGCACCCAAAATTAATGCCTATTATATTAAAAGCGACTTAGATTTTGACCAAGCCGAAGAGTTAACACAGGAAGTCTTGAGCACGATATGGTCTAAAGCATACCTTTTTGACCCTCAAAAATCAAAGCTCATAACGTGGTCTTTTACAATTGCAAGAAACAAAAAAATTGATTTTTATAGAAAAAATAAAAAAAATATTACCGATGAACAAGATATCAGGGATTTTATGTATGAGAATAACAAAGCCAATGATTATGAAATAGAGCATACAATTGATAAAATCAGTCAAGAATTGGACGAAAATCAGCAAAAATTAATAAAAATGAGCTTTTTTGAGCAAAAAAGTCATAAAAAAATTGCTGAGGAACTTGAAATTCCTATTGGCACAGTTAAATCAAGAATAAGATCAACACTTAATAAAATGCAAAAATTTCTAAAATGAATTCTACTGCCCAAAAAAATGAACTCATCTTCGGCTACTCAGGTGGCAACTTAAATGAAGCAAAATCCCTTTTTGTATCTATGTACCTTCATCTAAATAGCTTAGCTGCAAAAAAAGCTTCCATCTTTGAAAACATTTTGGCTGATAATCTTAATGATATAAATGAGATCAGGCCACAAAACTTAAAATACACAGATTGTATAAAATACCCTTCTAGTTCAAAAACAATACTATCTAAATCTAAAAATCCATTAAGTAATATAATAGGCGATTTACAAAAAATTACCTGGAAATCTGTTTATAAAGGTTTCAAAGAATACAACTTACCATTCAATGGTAAGGACTCTGTAAAACTTATTAAAATGGACCCTGGGACCTCTGTTCCTTTACACTCACATAATGGCAAAGAATACATTCTTGTTCTTGAGGGTAGTTTTTGTGACGAATATGGTGAATATAACAAAGGTGACATGCAAATTAACGATCAAAAAACTAAACATAATCCAACTGCATGCAAAAATGATGGCTGCATATGTTTATCAATTTCAGAAAACGATGTAGTATTTTTTGGTAAGTTCGGATCAATATTAAATCTTTTCACTTTTATAAAATCTTTTTTTAAGTAATTTTTTATTTTTTGCTCTATAATAAGTTGTGAGCAAACTAAGAACATTAATCTATCGTGGAAACATAGTCGAAAGCCACCACGAAGTAAAATGTTACATCGGCTCTTCTAAGGGGGAAAGATTATTTTCCACAAATAATGAAAATGATTTAATCTATCCAAGATCTTCAATAAAAATTTTTCAAGGGATACCTTTTGCGAATTCGAAAGCTATAGATTTTTATAAATTGAATAAAAAACAAATTGCTTTGTCGTGCTCTTCACATTGTGGTGAAAACTTTCACATTCTAGAATTAAAAAAGTGGCTAAAAAAAACAAAATTAAAAACATTTAATTTAAAGTGTGGAATACATAACCCTATAGACAAACAATCATCAGAAAAACTATTCATGTCGAGAATTAAACCATACCAACTTCATAATAATTGTGCTGGAAAACATTTAGCAATGTTATCAAGTTGTTTAGTTAATAAATTTCCAATTAGAAATTATCTTGATTTTAATCATCCTCATCAAAAAAATATTAGAAAAGTTTTCTCACAATTTACTGAATCTAATATTTTAAAAAAAAATTATGGCATTGATGGATGTAGCGCTCCTCAATATGCATTTAGGATAAAAGAACTTGCAAAAGCTTTGTCTAATCTATTAAAAAGCTATAACGGAGACTTTGATTATTCAGAAAATATTCAAATCTTAATAAATTCTATAATAACAAATTCCTTATTTATTGGTGGCTCAAAAAATTTAGATAGTAATTTAATAAAGATCTCTAACAAAAAAATTTTTTGTAAAGGAGGGGCTGAAGGAGTATTTTTATTTATTCATCTAACAAAAGGGGTTTATGGAATTTTTAAAGTAAAAGATGGCAATGAGAGAGTGCTACCTTCTGTGGTCTATACATTATTTAAAAAATTAAATATTCTTAATCAACAAGAATTAAAGAGATTTCGAATATGGAATAATTTTAATATACAAAATCATGCTAAATTAAAAATTGGAGCTATCAAAACTATAATTGCATAATTGCCAAACAAAGAATAATTGATAGAGAAAGTGGCACTCTTAATATAAAATAAACTTTTCTTTCAAATTTTTGTCTATAGATAAAGTTATCAGCAAATAATTGTATAAAAAATAAACAAATAATAATCCAGATTACCTCATAAGATAGAAAAAACATCAATATAATAAAAACTGTAGCAAAACTCGGCATGAATCCAACTATTACTAATTTGTATGGAACATGCTGACTTAGATTCCAGTGCAAAGCACCAATAAAAACAAAAATAACTAATGAATAGATAATTATAAAATCATCAACTATATTAGAGTTCAAATATTGAAAAAAAAATTTATCAATTAGAGTAATTAAAAATGGAAAAAAACCTAAATAGGATATTAAAAACTGTAAATTTATATTTTTAATCATTTGTGACTATTCAATATCATATTAAACAAATAGAAAATTTATTAAATAAAGAAAAAATAATTAAATATGATTTAATACAAACTTCATTTGATATTGCTTGTGTAAAATTTGAGTTATGTAGTGGGGATAAATATATTGCTAAATATTATATTAATAAAAGCAAATCATTTAACGCAATAAATGCAGAAAAAGATAATCTAAAATTTTTGAATAAAAAATTTAACTTTTTTCCAAAAGTTATAAGATATGATGATGATTATTTAATAACTGAATACATCAACAATGACAATGATAAGCCAAATTCTACAAATGAAGATTTTTTAGAGTCTATTATTAAAATTCATTCCGTTTCCAACAAACAATATGGTTTATATTTCAATACACAGATAGGAGCAATAAAACAAATTAATAACTTTGAAGATAGTTGGACAAATTTTTATGTAAAAAAAAGATTAAATCCTATGTTTGAATTAGCAAACAAAAATGAACATATGGGAAACTCAATTAACTATAAAATAAATTATTTAATTAATAATATTGAAAATTTTATCCCAAATAACCCCACGCCACTTTTATTACATGGTGACATGTGGGAAGGAAATATTCTTTTTAAAGAAAAAAAATTTATGGGTTTTATTGATCCAGGCTCTTTTTTTGGACATAATGAAATGGAAGTTGCTTATTTAAGATGGTTTAATCCATTGTTTATTGACTCAAAATTTCTAGATAAATATAATGATAAAATAAAACTAGATAAAAATTATCTTATTTATGAACCTGTTTATCAATTATACTATGCTTTATCTAATGTTGCCCTTTGGGATAAACTATACATAAAAGAAACTAAAAGACTTTTAAAAAAATTAAGATTATAGCTATCTACACACAAGGGTTTGGATCATCCAAATGAATATCTTGAATATCTGAAAGTATTTCTTCGTTTAGATTTATATTAATACTATCTATATTTTCTTTTAGTTGATTCATATCGGTTGCCCCAATAATGTTGCTTGTAACAAATGGACGATTATTAACAAAAGCATTTGCAAAAGTAGAAGGCGCAATTCCATACTTTTTTGCTAGATTATAATATTTCTCAATTGCTATTTCACCTCTTTCGGTGTGGTGTCTAGAAAATCTTCTAGGCCACAATGTGTATCTTGCATTTTTTGGGTTTTTACCTCCAATATATTTGCCACTTAATCTACCTCCAGCTAGTGGTGAATAAGCGAGCAAGCCACAATTTTCTGCAATTGCTACCTCGGAATGCGCAATATCAAAAATTCTATTTACTAAACTATAGACATTCTGAACAGACATCATTCTTGGTAAATTTTTTTCTTTAGCAACTTGCAAAAATTTCATCATGCCCCAGGGGGTCTCATTAGAAAGACCAACATAACGAACTTTGCCCACCCTTACTAATTCATTTAAATTAAATAGAACCTCTTCAATTGAGGTCCATTTGTTATCGCTGGAGTCATGTTCAAAATCTAATTTTCCAAATAATGGAACTTTTCTCTCTGGCCAATGAAGTTGGTACAAATCTATATAATCTGTTTTCAATCTTTTTAAACTTGCATCAATTGCCTCATTCATATTTTTTTTATCAAATCCTAATTTGTTAGAACCACCTCTAATCCACTCTAAACCATCTGATTTTGATGCAATTTTTGAAGCTAAAATTACTTTGTCTCTATTGTTCTTATTCTTAAGCCAATTTCCAATTATCTCTTCTGTTTTCCCATATGTTTCTTTTCTTGGCATAACTGCATACAATTCTGCAGTATCAATAAAATTTACCCCTCTTTCGAAGGCATAATCCATTTGTTCAAAACCTTCTTGTTGATTGTTTTGTTCTCCAAAAGTCATAGTCCCTAAACAAATAACGCTCACTTCCAAATCTGTAGTGCCTAGTTTTCTGTATTTCATAAAAATTTAATAGAATTGCCTTGAATTTGTCTGATTTATAGCGATATTAGTAATAATTAAAAGGAGAATTTATGGCTTTAGACTTTAATCAACGATCTTTTACAAAAACAGTAGATCAAGCAGCAGTAGATGAAGGCTTGAGAGCTTATATGCTTAAAGTCTATAATTATATGACTATTGGCTTGATGCTTACTGGATTTATTGCTTATTTCTTTGGCAAAGCTTCAATCGTTACAAATGAAATGGGGCAAATAGTTGGTGTTACCCAACTAGGGGCTTTATTGTTTGGCTCCCCATTAAAATGGGTTGTGATGTTAGCTCCACTTGGTTTTGTTTTTTATTTAAGTGCAAGAATATCTAGAATGTCAGTTTCTTCAGCACAAATAACATTCTGGTTATTTGCAAGTATTATGGGTCTTTCACTAGCTTCAGTGTTTATCGAATTTACTCAAACGTCAATTGCAAGAGTATTTTTTATAACAGCAGGAACTTTTGGTGCAATGAGCTTGTATGGTTATACAACAAAAAGAGATTTAACTAAGCTGGGCGGATTTTTATTTATGGGTTTAATTGGTATTATTATTGCAAGCCTTGTAAATATCTTTGTGCAAAGCAGTGCTATGCAATTTGCTATATCTGTCATTGGAGTATTAGTATTTGTTGGTTTAACTGCCTATGATACTCAAAACATAAAAAATATGTATTATGGTGGTGATAGTGAAGAAATTGGATCCAAAAAAGCATTAATGGGCGCCCTAAAACTATATTTGGATTTTATAAATCTGTTTATTTTACTACTGCAGCTATTTGGGCAAAGAAGATAAGCTTACCATTAATTATCTAATAATTCATTCTAATATTACCCAGTCTTTGATAGACTGGGTTTTTTTATGAAAAAAATACGCGAAAAAATTAATTTGGCCTTAAGTCTTTTTAACAAAGGTCAAAAGGAAAAAGCAATAAGTATAATTGATTTGCTTATAAAACATAATGAAGAGAACATAGACTTATTAATTATTCATGCCAAAATGAACAATGGTGTAAACAATATTGATAAAGCAAACAACAGTCTCTTGAAAGTTTTAGAATATCAACCATCAAACATTCAGGCTCTTAAGTTAATTTATGTTAACTACTTAAGAGATAGTAAATATGATCTTGCAATAAAATATATCAATATACTTCTAAATTTAAAAACTAATGACTATGAGCTATTTAGAGATAAAGCATTTATAGAATATTTAAATAAAAATTATAAAATTTCTAAAAGTTTTATAGATGAAGCCCTTAAATTAAATCAAGAAGAGGTTTTTGGTTTAAATGTGGCTGGTCTCTTGCATGTAGAAAATGGGACCACCCTAAATGCAATAAATTATTTTAAAAAAGCAATTTCAATAAATAAGAATTATATAGATAGTTTTAATAACCTTGGAAAATGTTACATAGATCTTGAAGAATTAGATAAAGCCTATTTTTATTTTAAAAAAGCTTTTAGGCTTAATTCAAAATCATACTTTCCGTTAATGAACATTGCGAATATTTTATCTCTTAAAGATAAAAACAAATTAGCAATCAAATTTTATAAAAAAATATTAGAATTAGAGCCTAATAATCAGGTTGTTGAAGAAAACATAGCTATTTGTAATTGCAGATTAAAAAATTTTGATTGGGTTGAAAAAAAATACAAAGATCAACTTAAGGTAGGAAATTTAAATCACAACCTTGTTCTTGGTTATTCATATTTGCTACTAAACAAGAAAAGGTTTAGTGAAGCTTTTAACTTATTTGATGCAAGATTAAAAACAGAAAGTTTGAAAAAAAAGAATATTCATCACTCAAATATAATGGAAAAAATGATTTTTAGTGGAAAGCTTGAAAAAGATGAAAAGCTATTAATAGTTAAAGAAGGCGGAGTAGGTGATGAAATATTATTTAGCAGTATGTATAAAAATTTAATAGAAAATGATTTTTCTGGAGTTAAAATAGAGTGTGACATAAGACTATTAGAAATTTTTAAAAGATCATTTAATAAGAATATTTTTTTTCCTTTTGGATATTTCTCATCCTCAAAAACTAAAAGTAATGAATTTGATAAAATTATTTATTCTGGAAGTTTAACAAAATACTTTAGGCAAAATGAAAAAGACTTCAAGGTCAAGCCTTATTTGAAAACTTTAAAATCACTAGATGATAAGTTTTCCTTAGAACTAAAAAATTTTGCTAAAAAGAAAAAAATAGGTCTTTCATGGAGAAGTGTGATTAATATTTTTGGAGGACTTAAATCTTTAAAAATCAGTGATTTTGAAAAACTATTTTCATACAATAGATTGTTTGTAAATCTTCAATATGGCGATACAAGTGATGAATTAGCAAAATTTGAAAAATATGGAAAAGAAATTTACAATTTTAAAAAAATTGATTTGTTTAACGATTTTGATTCTTTGATAAGCATTTTAAAAAGTCTAGATATATTTGTGACAGTTAGTAATTCAACTGCACATTTTGCTGGTGCTCTTGGGGTAAAGACAATTCTTGTTTGTCCAAAAAAGTCATCTACTTATTATTATTGGGATTATGAAGATGGTAGAACTCCTTGGTATCCAAGTATATCAATTGTAAAATTTACAAATTCAGTTGATTACACAATGAATTTAATAAATGATTTAATTGAAGAAAGTTTATGAATTTATCAAATAAACTCAATGCAATCTTAAAAGATTATTCAGAAGGAAATAAAGAGTCAGCATACAAAAAGTTTAGAAAAATTTATTTACAAAATAATAAAAATATAAAATTAAGATTTAACTTAGCTGTCATGCAACAAGAACTGGGCTTATTAGATGAAGCAGAAAAAAACTATATAAGCCTTATAAAAAACGATCCAAATGTTAAGTATAAAATTAATCTGTATAATTTGTATATTACAAAAAGACTTTTTCAAAATGCGTTAGACTTAATAAATGAAATTCAAACTCAAAATTTAAACTTATCTAAAGTAAATCAGGACAAGGTTTACATTTTATATTTAATAAAAAATTATGAGGATTGCATAATAGAATCATATAAAATTCTAGAGGTAGAAAATAATAATATTTTCATCTTAAATACACTTGGATTATGCTATTTTCATAAACAAAATTATGAAAAAGCAAATCAAACCTTTTGTCAGGCATTAAGTCTCGACAACAACAACATTGAAGTATTAAATTCATTAGGAAGACTAAGCCATGAATTGAGAAATTCAAAAGACGCTGAGCTTTATTTTAACAAAGCATATGATTTAAACCCACAAACTTTTGAAACTTTGAACAACTTTGCTGGATTTTATCTTGAAGAGGGGGAATATATTAAGGCAATAGATTTTTATAAACAAGCTGAAGCCTTAAAACCCAAAAACCCTGTTTTGCTTAATAATATAGCAAAAGCTTATATTTGTATTGATGAACTAAATTACGCTGAAGAGTACAACAGAAAAGCAATTATCATCGATCAAAATAATGATGAATTAAAAAAAACTCTCTCTCTAATACTTTTGAAGAAATATGATTTTAAAAATGCTTGGTTATATTTTGATGGTAGATTGGGATTGTCTGATTTTAGAAGTAAAAATTCTACTATAGATTTAGTAAAAAATAAAATACCAAAAAAAACAATTGATAAAAATTCAAAAATTTTAGTGTTAAGAGAGCAGGGTGTTGGTGATGAAATATTATATGGAACCATGTATGAAAATTTATTAAAAGAATTTTCTGATGTAACAATTGAGTGTGATGAGAGACTTTTATCTTTATTTAAAAATTCATTTAAAAAAGATGGATCTAAATTTGTAAAATTAGGTATTTATTCCTCAGACCCAAACAAGGTTAAAAATTTTGACTATATTATGTATGCTGGTAGCCTTGGAAAGTTTTTTAGAGGAGATATAAAATTATTTCCTGAAAACTCATATATTAAAAGTTTAGATAATTATGTCGACATCGAATTAGAAAATATACTAAAGAAAAGCAATGGAATTAAAATTGGTATTTCTTGGAAAAGCTTTAAAAATAGATACTCTAAAGAAAAATCTTTATCTCTTGATGACTTTATAGATATATTTAAATTAGAAAAATCTACAATTTTTAATTTACAGTATGGTGATGTTAAAGATGAGCTCCATCAATTTATAAAGAAGAAAAAAGTTACAATCATTAGTTTAAGAGATTTAGATATATTTAATAATTTGACTGGTTTAGCAAACCTACTTAGTAAACTTGATATTTTTATAACTGTTAGTAATAGCACTGCTCACCTAGCTGGTGCTCTTGGAGTGAAAACATTATTGATCAAACCCGACAATCATGCCTCTTTTCACTATTGGAATTACTCCAATGGAAAAACACCATGGTATAAATCAATAAAAATCATTTCTAAAGAAGATCTGAGAGATAAAGAATTAATTAAAAAATTTTTTAAAGCTTAAATTTTTTAGATAGGTATTCATCTCTCTCTGTTAACCACTCAGAAGCAAACTCAACATCTTGCCATTCTTGAAACCAAGGACCGCCTCTTGTGTAATGAACTGCATATGGGGTTCTGTTGTTGTGATTAGATGTCCAACCCTCAAGCCAGTTCCATCTTTCATCAAGAGAACCTATCTCACTATCGTCTAACCACTTAAATTGATGTAAAAAAGCACCTGATTCACTATTGACTAAATCAATGCTAAGCATTTTATTTTTTGGATGTGCGCAATTAAAAAGAATAAAACTTGACCAATTTTTTCTTGGATAGATAGTTTGTTTTTGGCCATCCATCTTATGTTTTTCTTTAGGCGTATAATCATGTTTTACACAGTAAACCGCTTTTGAGTCATCAAGGTTTTCTGTAATTTTGGCTATATCATTTAAGAAAATAAAATCACAATCACAAAATATAGCCCATCCATTATATTTCATTAATGCAGGTACTAAAAATCTTGAATAAGTAAATTGGGTAGATGCTAAAGGATCTACATCTCTTCTGTAAAAATTTTTAGCTATAAGTTCATCTAACTTTAATGAAAAAACATTGACATTTATTGAGGCTCTTTTCAATAATGAATATTTACAAACCCTGTAGGCTATATCTTCTTTTGAGTCATAACCAACAAAACAGTATAGAGTCTTCATTATTATATTGTACTTAACATTTTTGGTTGCCTCCATTCAAGAGAATTAAAATGGCCATGCTCAGAAAGAGCTGACCAGTTTTTTTGTGGATTATTTGTGATCTTACAAACCCAATAGCAATCAAGTTCCGCATTGTTAGCTCTTAATTTCCACCCTTCACTTTTTTGAATATCGTTATGCTCACCTAATTCAATTTCAGACATAAAAAAACAAATTTCTCTTGATGGGTTTGAACCAATTAATCCTTTTATTTGTTCTCGAGCTAAAGACCATTGATTTAAGTAGATTGCAAAATCTATTAAAAGTTTTTTTGATTCCTCGCTATGTTGGTTTTTAGAAATTATATTTTTAATAAAACTTATTTCATTAATCTTATTCTCTTTTAAAATCTCGGTGATTGATAATCTTAGAGCTGAACTTGGAATTTCATTCCAGTATTTTTTTAAAACTTTTTGAATTTTGTTTAATTGATTATTTTTAAATAAGATTTGTAGGTATAATTTAATATAAGGTGGAAAATATTTTCTCATTGAAATTGCTTTTTCAATTAGTCTTAAAGCTTCATTGACATCACTATCTTTTTTTATTTTTGCTATTTCAAATAAAGCGATAGATTTATTTTCATTTGCTGTTTCTTTTTTAATAATTTTATTTGCATAGGCTTTGTCAGTTATAAATATTGCTTGATTCCAGTTTCTTGTTTTTGCAATAATATTAATAAGCGTTTCATAAAGTTTATCAATTTTTGGATTTAGAGAAAATAATTTTTCTCCATAAATAAAAGCATGGTGATAATCCTGCTGATTTAAGCTTTGCTCCATTAAGCCTCTATATCCAAGTGTTTTAGTCTGGTTATTTTTAATCATTAAGTCGTAAATATTATTTAAATCATCAGATTTTTTTTCAACTTTTAATATTTCAGATTGCAATAGCAGGTTAAGACTCGTATCATCTTTTAACAAACCTTTCATTTTTTTTGCAGAAATTATAGCGCTTTTATTATCTTTATTTGATAAGGCAATCATAGCTTCAACAAAAAATTGGTATCCTTTTTTAGTTTTATTAAGCTTCTTTTCATGAGAATATTTTTGAAATGAAAATTTAGTTTTAAAATAAATAAAATTTAAAAAAATTATTATTATTATAAAAAAAATAGAGGCAATAACCAAAAAATTTGAACTAAAGGTGTATGTAAGATCACCAATGTCAAAAGAGACTAGAAAAGAATTAGAAACTAGATAAAGCACAATTGATAAATAGATTACTATTTGAAATAAAATAAATATGAATTTAAACAACTTAACTTACCTTCTTAATGAGTTCCATAAACTCTATTGCAATCTTTATTTGTTCCAAAGAGACACTAAAAAAACTTTCATAATCTTTTAATTTAATTATTCGGTTATAAGACTCACTATATTTTTTTTCTTCTATAAGTCTTTCTATTTGTTTTAGAATATATATATCATTGTTTTCAATATCATTATTATTTGAAGGTTTTATTTCAATAAAATTCATTAAGGATTTTTTAAAAAAACTACTTGAATATTGTGTGTGCTTTTCCTTTAAAAATATATCTGATTCTTTAGCAAAAATATTTTTGATAAAACTATTTCCACGAAAATTATTCAACATTATTAAATTAATTTTTTCAAAAATATTTTCATTTTTTTCACCATTAAGATTTTTTAACAAACTCAATTCTTCAGTGTAATTTATATTATGCTCAAATTTACTAGTTATTAGCCTTGCCAATTCTTTCTTATTTTTTTCTAAAATAGTTGTTGTGAAATCTTTATTTTTTGTTTCTTTGGTTTTTGATAAGTCAATTGACTCTATTTTCTCAATATTTTTTGAAATTATGTTTAGTTCTAAATATAACTCTTGTATCTTTTCAGATAATAAAATTAATTCATTTGAATAATTAATTTCATTATTGGTTTCTAAGGTTTCTTTTATCTCACTTAAAATTATATCGTTTGTTGAGATTTTAGTAACAATATTAGAAATTTTTTTTGAATTTTCCTCAAGTTTAATCAATATATCTTCTTGCTCACTTTTTGAATTTTCCTGATTTTGAAAACTTATGAAAAAAAAATATCCAAGAACAACTAAACATATCAAAAGAATAAAAGATGTGCTTAATTTTGAAAAAATATAGAAATATTCTAAGGTTTTTTTCATTAATGCTTTTTATCATTATTACCTAGTTGTTTAACAGAGGAAATTAATGTACCAAAAAAATATGCTTGTATTTGCAGTAGAAACCTCATGTGATGAAACGTCTGTTTGTATTATGAATGAAGATAAAACCATCTTATCGCATATTGTTTATTCTCAAGAAATTCACAAAAAACACGGAGGGGTGGTTCCAGAGTTAGCATCAAGAGCTCATCTTGAAATTCTTCAGCATATTACAAAAGAAGCGCTTAAAGAATCAGGTGTAAAGCTAAACGATATAGACTTATTTGCTGCTACATGTGGGCCTGGACTAATTGGAGGCTTATTAATAGGATCGACTTTTACAAAATCACTTTCAATTGGAAGTAATAAACCATTTGTTCCTATTAATCATTTAGAGGCTCATGTTCTATCAACATTTTATAACAATAAGATTGCGTTACCACATTTGTCTTTGCTTGTAACAGGGGGGCATACTCAAATTTATAAGTTAGATAATATAAATGAAATAGAGCTTATCGGAGAAACAATAGATGATGCTGTTGGGGAAGCTTTTGATAAAGTGGCTAAAATTTTAGGATTAAATTATCCTGGAGGCGCAGAGTTAGAAAGAAGGGCATTAAAAGGTAATGAGGATAAATTTTCTTTACCTCAACCACTTATCAATGAGAACAATTTAAATTTTTCATTTTCAGGTCTTAAAACAGCAATAAATATTATAGCAAAAAAAAATCACATAAATGAAGAATTTGTTAATGATATGTCAGCCTCATTTCAAAAATGTATATCAGCAATCTTAGAAAAAAAATTGGAGAAGGCAATTAAATTGTTAAATACTTCTGATAAAAAATTTTTTGAACTTTCAATTGTTGGGGGGGTTGCAAACAATAAATATATCAGAACAAAATTAACTAGAGTTTGCAAAAGAAAGAATATGAATTTAGTACTTCCAATTAATGAAATGATGAGCGATAATGCTGCAATGATTGCTTGGGCATGTATTAATAAATTAGGCAAATCTAAAAAAAATATATATTTTAGACCAAATCCAAGACTAAGTATTAAATATGATTGATTATCTTTTAGATAAAATAAAAAAAACAAAAATAACAGAAAAAATTTTAAAAAACCCTTCTTTAAACTCTGTTCTAATTGAAATAAATGCAAATAGGGAAGAAGATAAAGAAATTTTAGAAATAATGAAAATTAATGGATTTAATTATGATATTAATCAAATTAAAAAATCTACTCGACTCAAGGGACGTCACAAAGGATATGCTGAATATATTTTCAAAAGATAAAATATATGATTAGTTATTGGCTTTTAAAATCTGAACCATCAACTTGGTCATGGGATGATCAAGAAAAGGCTGGTACAGATATGTGGGATGGTGTTAGAAATTATCAGGCACGAAACAATCTAATGAAAATGAAAAAAAAAGATCTTTGTTTTTTTTACCACTCTGTTTCTGAAAAAATGATTATTGGTATTGTTGAGGTTGTAAAAGAGCATTATCCAGACCCAACAGATAAAACAGGTAGGTTTGTCGTAACAGATGTAAAAGCTAAAAAGAAACTAAAAAGAAGTGTTTCTCTTGAAGAAATAAAATCTTCACCAAAACTATCTAATATACCATTAATCAAGCAGTCAAGATTATCGGTTATGCCTCTATCAAAAACAGAGTGGGAAACAATAATTAAAATTTCAGAAAAATAAATTAATATAAAATAACTATTTTACTTAAAAAAAAATAAAATATTGAAATTTTGTTATTTTAAATTACTCTGCAGATCATGGAAATAAAAGATAATTGGATAAAAGAAGCAAAAATTGACTCAAATGGTTATGAAAACAAATATAAAAAATCAATAGATGATAATGATAGTTTTTGGAATGAAGAAGGTGAAAGAATAGATTGGATAAAAAAATATACCAAAATTAAGCAAATAAAATATTCAAAAGATGATGTGAATATTAAATGGTATTACGATGGAGTTCTTAATGTTTCCTATAACTGTATAGACAGACACGCAAAAGATGACCCTGATAAAATTGCAATAATATGGGAGGGTGATGACCCCAATGATGTTAAAAAAATTAGTTATAAAGAGCTGCTAACAAATGTCTCTAAAGCTGCAAATGTGCTTAAAAAATTGGGAGTAAAAAAGGGGGACAGAGTTACAATATATTTAACAATGATTCCGGAGCTTGCTTACATGATGCTTGCTTGTGCAAGAATTGGGGCAGTTCATTCAATTATTTTTGGAGGATTTTCTGCAGACTCTATATCGGGAAGAATTTTAGATTGTAAGTCAGAGTTTGTAATAACGGCTGATGAGGGTATCAGAGGTGGAAAAAAAATACCTCTAAAGAAAATTATTGATACAGCTCTTTCCAACTGTCCTGATGTAAAAAAATGTTTAATCATAAAAAGAACTGCGGGGGATGTAAATCTTGTTCAAGGTCGTGATGTTTTTTATGATGATGAAGTTGTGGGAGTTAAAGAAGTTTGTGAGCCAGAAAAAATGTCTGCAGAAGATCCTCTTTTTATTCTTTATACATCTGGCTCTACAGGTAAACCGAAAGGTGTTCTCCACACCTCAGGTGGATATTTGGTCTATGCATCTATGACTCATGAATACATCTTTAACTACAAGAAAAATGATATCTATTGGTGCACAGCAGATATAGGGTGGGTTACAGGACATAGTTACATTATATACGGACCATTAAGCAATGGTGCTACTACTTTGATGTTTGAGGGCGTTCCAAACTATCCTGATTTTTCAAGATTTTGGCAAATTGTCGATAAGCATGAGGTTAATATTTTTTATACAGCACCAACTGCAATCAGAGCGCTTATGCGAGAAGGCGATGATTATGTTAAAAAAACAAAAAGATCATCTTTAAAACTTTTAGGAACGGTTGGTGAACCAATCAATCCTGAAGCGTGGAAATGGTATTATGAAGTGGTGGGTAATTCTAATTCACCAATTGTTGACACATGGTGGCAAACCGAAACCGGAGGTATTTTAATTTCTCCTCAAACAGGAGCTATTAAACTTAAACCAGGTTCTGCATCCAAACCTTTTTATGGAATTGAACCAGTTATAGTAAACAAAGATGGTGAAGTGCTTGAAGGTGAGTGTGAAGGAATGTTGTGCATGAATAGATCGTGGCCAGGACAGATGAGAACTGTTTATGGTGATCATCAAAGATTTATAGATACTTATTTTTCACAATTTGATGGTAAATATTTTACAGGAGATGGGTGCAAAAGAGATGCTGATGGATATTATTGGATAACAGGTAGGGTTGATGATGTAATCATTGTTTCGGGTCACAATTTAGGTACTGCTGAGATTGAGAGTGCGTTTGTTAGTCATCCAAAAGTTTCTGAGGCAGCAGTGGTAGGATACCCACATCAAATCAAAGGCAATGCTCTATATTGCTATGTTTCACTTAAAGCTGGGGAAGGTTATTCTGATGATCTTAAAGAAGAACTAAAACAAACTGTAAGAAAAAAAATTGGACCTATCGCAACACCTGATTTGATACATTTTACGGCCGGGCTTCCAAAAACAAGGTCTGGTAAAATAATGAGAAGAATTCTCAGAAAAATAGCCGCAAATCAACATAATGAACTAGGAGATACAACCACATTAGCAGACCCGGGTGTTGTTGATGAGCTTGTAAAAAACAGATTAAATAAATAAATTATCTAGGAGACCAGTGTTTTAAGCAACGAGGTTCATAAATATTTGCTGCGCCTACCTGAGTTCTGCCTCCTCCTTCCTGTTTTCTGTATGTTTTAGTGGCTTCCATTCCACAAACATTACAAAAACCATAAATCTTTAAAATTTTATCAGACAAACCTAAAATCATTGAAGATGTTTCCCAAGGTTTTCCTCTTGAATCCTGATCTAAACCCGCACAAACAACGTCAATACCCTCATTTAATATTAATTCGATATTTTTAAGCGTATCAAGAGTATCTAAGAACTGTATTTCATCAACAAATACCATATCAATGTTATCTTTTTTAAAAGAATATTTTTTTTTAACATCATCCCAATTCTGCATACTGAAGCACTCATGACTTAAGTCATTATGTGTTATAATTTTTGATTCTGAATACCTGTTATCTAAGCTAGGCTTAATAACAACAATTTTCTTATTTTGATGATTTGCCCAGAGTATTCTTTTTAACAACTCGCTTGTTTTGCCTGCAAACATTGCTCCAACAATTGTTTCTAGCGACCCTCTCATTAATTTTCCTTTATGTTGTTTTTTATCAACTCAATCATAGTTTTTATTCTAATATTTTTAACACACCCAACAGGATTGAAATAAAATTTTGAATTTATATCTTTTTTGTCCCACCTTTGTAAACTTTTAAAGCTATCTAAAGATTTAATTTTTTCAAAAGACATTTTGTTTGTTTCGTAACAACCCACATTACCATTATAAGAAAACAAATCAACTAATCCACAAGGTCCATCACAATAATTTGATTTATAAATATTCTTAATAGTAAAAATATTTTTATAATTAGAAAGAACAATTTCACTGCCCACGCTGGTTTCAATAAAAAAACCTTTTTTGTTAAAAATTTTTGCAACGTGCAAGGGGCCTGAGTCAATAAAAATACCACACCATATTTTAGATATTTCCTCAATTAGTGATTCTGTGTTTTTTGGGTTAATAATAGAAATTTTTTTATTAATTTTTTTGTCTATAAGATATTTTGAATAACTAGAATTATCTATAATTATTTTAATTTTATACTGATCACTAAAAGTATCTATAATTTTATTTAATATAGAGTAAGGCATGCTTCTAATAGTTGATGTGGAAACTGGAAATATTGAAATTGTTTTTTTGTAATTATCTCTTTTTTTGTAATTACTTAATTTAAAATCAAGAAGCGGAACATTAAAATATTTAGAAATTTCCATAGCTATATTTGATCTTTTATATTTTTGAAATTTAAATGGCCCAACCTCTTTTGTTAGGTGAAATATTGTTTCGTAATTTTTAATTTGATCTTCAGAAATCAGAAGCGGGTAAACATTTTTAAATAAAAAAAATTCTTTAAAAACAAATGTATATTTACTGCAAAACGCTATGCCAATGTCAAAAAATTTATTGCTTTTTATTAATGAATTAATAGCAATACTGTATTCTATTGCATCGCCTAGACCAAAATTTGGAGGCAAACACAATAATATCTTTCTGCCTATTGCGTTAATACGCAATCTATTTTCTTGTTTTAGGAAACAAAAATTCTGATTTTTGTTTCTATTTTTTAATTCTTTCCATAAAGCTGTATCTTTAGAATAATATTTTTTATTTGGCTCAATTTTGTTAGACGAAAATATAAGTGGGTCTTTTAATAATGAAAAACTAAAAAAACCCATATGTATATATAACATTATTATGACAAAGAGCGTAAAAATAAGAAAGATAATTTTTGAAATTCTATACGAAATCTTTAAACGAAATAATAACTTTGAAGAAAGTTTCAAAAATAATACAAAAAATATTTCACTTAACTATCAAGAAACATCGATGATTTATAATATTGTTTTAAATAGTATGAGGAACAATTTTTTTATTGAAAGTATCTTAAATAAATATTTAAAAGAAAAAACTAGTTACAAAATTAAAATATTATTATTTTCTGCCATAACTCAAATTTTATATCTAGATTTCAAAGATTATGCTGTAACTAACGACACTGTTGAAGTTGCAAAAATTAAAAAACTTAACCCTGGATTAATTAACTCCTTACTAAAAAACATAATTAGAAACAGAGAATCAATAAACAAAAGAGAAATACACAAATCATCAATTCCTATTTGGTTTTCAAAAGCTTTAAAAAAATTAAATATTGACTCGTATAGGTTTTTTAAAAATATATGTCAGGAGCCTTCATTGCATTTGGTTTTTAAAGACAAAAAATACACAAATTCATTTATAGAAAATTGTTTTAAAACAACTGAGGTTTCTATTTTTATAAAAAACAAAAAGAAAATTTTAGATATTGAAAATTTTCAAAAAGGAGAATGGTGGGTTCAAGATTTAGCATCAATGCTTCCTATTTATCTTTCTCCAGAGTTCAGGTCTAAAAATATTTTAGATATGTGTTCCGCTCCAGGTGGAAAAGCTTTTCAATTACTATCACTAAAAAACAACGTGGTTTTAAATGATAAAAGTTTAAAAAGAATAAATCTGCTTAAAAAAAATTTAAAAAGATTAAAATTTGACTGTGAAATAACAAATGTTAACGCCTTAAATATTATGGAAGATAAAAAATTTGATGTTGTTATTTTAGACTCACCTTGCTCAGGCATTGGAACAGTTAGACGTAATCCTGAAATTTTTTTTAAACACAAACCACCCGATTTTACCTATTTAGTAAACTTACAATTGAAATTGTTAAATAAGGCTTCTAGGCTTCTAAAAAGTGGTGGCGTGCTTACATACATGGTGTGCTCATTTATATTTGAAGAAACAAAGCTAATAAAAAATAAATTCTTAGACTCAAATCCTCAATTTACACAGTTTAAATTCGACCTTAACAATCAAGCAAGTTTTAAAAAGTTTGTAGACTCAGATGGTGATTTCTACTGTATTCCTACTAAATACAAAAACTATATGATTGATGGTTTTTATGCAGTAAAATTTATAAAAAATGATTAAAGTCTTTTTTCAAAATCTGTCTAAATTTTTTTATTTATTGATGCTAAGAGTTTTACCCAACATGCATAAGTATAAAAACTTTAAAGATCTTAACTTTAAACAAAACGACTTTACTAATTACAGAGTTGTTAAACACTATATTTTAAAAGAAAATTTTATTCATAATATTTCCATTTTAAATATACATTCATTTGACTTTTTATTATTTTATCAGAAACTGGGAGGAAAAAAAGGCATTGAGCTATCCAAAAAAAATATTTTTTTATGGTTTAAAAAATTTAAGTATGAAAAAAATTTCCCCTGGACTTATGACTATGCGTCAAAAAGATTAATAAATATAATTTATAACTATGATTTTATTTGCTCAATTCTTGATGAGAAAGATATTAAGTTTTTAGATTATATTCTAAACTTCCACATAAAAAGGATAATTTTTGATTTAAAAAGAAAAGATAAAGAAAATATTTCTTCATTTGAAGTTTTGGCGCTACTTTTAATAGAGACTCGTAAAGACATTTTAAATAAAAATATAATAAAAAAAATCGAAGATATAATTTTTTTTCAAATTGATGAAAATTCCATGCATAAAAGTTATAATTTATTAGAACATACAAAATTTTTAAATAATTTAATTGAAATTAGAAACATTTTTTTATTTTATGATTTAGAAATTCCAAATGTCATTAATAGAAATATTCTTGCTATGACCTCAATACTAAAAAACTATTTGCATGACGATTTATCACTTCCTTTATTTAATGGATGTAACAATAATCACAATAAATCACTACAAAAAATTTACGAGAAAGAACAATTTTTAGTGAAAAAAGATTTTGAAAATTTTAAAAATGGTATTGCTGTTTATAAAGACTCACAAAAAACACTTTTTTTTGATGCTGTACAACCAACTAGACACATGTTTCAGAAAGATTTAAGTGCTGGGACTTTATCTGTTGAATTTAGCGCTGAAGGTGAAAAAATTATTACTAATTGTGGTGGCACAGAGATACTGGGAAAAAATCCTGGATATCTAAAATACAGCGCCGCACACTCAACAATTATAATTAATAATACAAATATAAGTGAAATAAATGAAGATAATATTAATAAACAATTTCCAAAAAAAGTTTTTTTTGAGTCACAAAAAGACAGTGATGAAAATTTTTTATCAGCAAGTCATAACGGCTACCAAAAAAACTATAGAAAGATTTGCAAAAGAAATTTATTTATAAATTTAAAAAAAGGCTTAATTAAAGGTGAAGATACAATTATATCTACAAAATCAAATGTCGATAAAATTGTTTTTCATATTAGATTTCATTTGATGCCACAAATTTCAACCACTATAACAGAAAGCAAAAAAAATTTAATAGTAAGAACAAAAAAAAATAAAATGTGGTTATTCAAATCTGACAAGGAAATAATGGTAGAAAAAAGTATTTATGTTGAAAATGATAGAGCTATAGAAACATCACAAATTGTTATAGGTGGAATTACATCTTCCTTAAGAGATAAAATAAAATGGTCACTAGAAAAAATGTAAATAGCTATGCTCTTATTTCTGTATATGATAAGACGTCTATAAGAAAAATTTGTTCAGTTTTAAAAAAATATAATATTGGAATAGTTTCTACAGGCTCTACTGCAAAAAAAATAACTTCATTAGGATACAATTGCACAGAAATTTCAAAGATCACTAAATTTAGAGAAATTCTAAATGGAAGAGTAAAAACTCTAAACCCAAAAATTCATGCTTCAATTTTGTTTAAAAGAAATGATGCTACGCACCAACAAACATTTAAAGGCTTAAAATTTCCAAAAATTGATTATGTAATAGTTAATCTTTATCCTTTTAATAAAGTTTCAGACAGTGAACGCCACTCAAAAAAAATTGATATGATTGACATTGGGGGGCCTGCATTAATAAGATCTGCAAGTAAAAATTTTGAGTTTGTTACGACTGTATGTGAGAAAAAACATTATGATAAATTCATAGCAGAATTAAAAAGAAATAATGGAAAAACCACTTTTGCTTTTAGAAAAAAAATGGCTAAGTATAATTTTAAATTGACAAGTCAATATGATTTATCAATTTTTAGATGGTTAAATAAAAATAATAAAAATAATATAAAGGAAAACAAAATCAAAATTAAATATGGTGAAAACCCTAATCAAAAAGCTTATTTCATAAACAAAAATAAAAAAAATATTTTTAATGCCAAGATCTGTGGCAAAGATCTTGGATACAATAATATTTTAGATGTAAATGACGGTCTAAATTGCTTGAGTGAATTTAATGAGCCAACTTGTGTAATTGTTAAACATAACAATCCATGTGGTGTAGGATCAGCAAAAAATATAAATAAAGCTTATATTAAAGCTTTAGAATCAGATCCCATTAGTGCTTATGGTGGAGTTGTTCTACTTAATAAAAAAGTAAATCATAGCCTGGCAGGAATATTAAAACGTAAATTTTTTGAGATAATAGTAGCGCCATCATTTGAACGAAAATCACTTGAAATATTGCAGTCCAAAAAAAATTTGATAATAATTGATTCCTCCAAACTAAAAAAACATCCCTTGATAAATTTTAGATCTTTAGGAGATGGTGTTTTGTATCAAGAAACAAACAAATTTAAAGTTTCAAAAAATACTATTAAATTAGTTACAGATAAGAAATCATCTGAGAAAACTACTGATGACTTAATATTTGCTTACAAGGTTGCCAAGCACGTAAAATCTAATGCTGTTGTTTTTGTCAAAAATAAACAAACAATTGGTATTGGTGCAGGACAGATGAGTCGTATAGACTCAACAAGATTAGCCATAATGAAATATAAAGATTTTTTTAAAGGCAGAGCTTTTGTGTGTGCATCTGATGCTTTTTTTCCTTTTGTAGACAGTGTTAAAAAATTACTTAATCTTAAATGCAAAGCAATAATTCAGCCAAGTGGCTCAAAAAATGATAAAAAAATCATAGATTACGTAAAAAATCATAATTCCTCTCTTTATTTTGTAAAAAATAGAGTATTTAAACACTAGTAATTTATGAACCTTGATTACCTAAATTTACTTTTAAAAAAGTTTCCTGGAATTGCAAGTGGTAGAAAAAACTTTGATTATTTTGAAAGCAGAATTAAAAAAAATATTTTATTAGCCGCTAATTATAAAAAAAAAAAGAAAAAAATAAAATCAAATAATTTATATAAATCTTGTTAATTTTATAATAATACACTTTTATGCATTTATTTTTTTCTACACCAATCTGGACATCAAAAATTGATAATTACGAGATAGTTAACCTTGAGATGCTAAAATACATAACCGATTTGCAAAAAAACGACCCTGATGGAATTGTTAAAAGTAACTTTAAAGGGTGGCACTCTAAAAATTTTGATATGAAAAATGAACAAGCCAAAAACTTTATAGAGGCTATAAAAAACAATATTAATATAGCGCTTAATGACATGGGTTGGGATTTAGAAAAACAGACGGTCAAAATTAAAAGTTTATGGGCAATAATTAATAAGAAAGATGCTTGGAATCAAAAACACCACCACAGCAATAGTGACTTAAGTGCTGCCTATTATGTTGCTGCTCATGATAATTGTGGGGATATTGTGTTTTATGATCCTAGACCTGCGCCTGTTCATAATCACCCATTGTCTAAATCTCCAAATAATTTAAACGCCACAGTAAACTCAATAAAACCAGAGCCGGGCATGCTGGTTCTTTTTCCAAGCTATCTAGAGCATTCAGTTAATCCAAATTTATCAGATAAGGAAAGAATAGTTATAAGCTTTAATATTTCTTTAGAAAAAAACTAGAATAAGCTTTGCTAAGCTTTAAAATTCTATTTCTTTTTAATTTCATTAAGAAAACTTTCTATATCTACGTTTTTTTCTTGAAGAGTATTGATAATTTTCTTTCCAATAATTCCTACAAAATGAAAAAAACTTGGATTTGGTATTTTTTTTGCATTATGCAAAAAGGGCATATAATTCCATTTATAATCTAGCTCTGAAAAAATTTCATTATTTTGAATTATAAATTCATTTAGTAGCATATTATCAGAATTTTTACCTTTTGCTCTTTTTTTTAGCTCTAATCTTTTAATCATATAATGATGAAGTTTTTTAGCCGTTACTCTGTCGCAAAAAGTAACACCTGAATTAAAATAGCCGTAAGAGCTGTCTAAACTGTTTACTTCCCTAAAAATATTTGATGAATTTCCCTCGGGTTCTCTAACATTCATCAAACCGCTAATTTTAGGAAGCGGTTCAGCATTTGGAAAAATATAGACATCATTATCTAAATAAATTGTATAATCATAATCGTTATCAAAATGAAAATATCTTTCAAAAGAGTAGTGTTTATTTTTAGAAGCTAAAAAATCAAAGTTTCCAAATTTTTTTTTATAAGTGCTTTCCTTCACTATTTTGTAGTCATACTTAAATTTTTTACAATAAGTCCTAACTGATGGTATAAAGATTTCTCTTATGGGATTAATTGTTTTGCTGTTTCCCCATTGGGTGCCATCTCCTATATCTATTTGTATAATTAAGAAGTTAGATTTCATAGAGTTTTTAACTATATCATTAATCTTCCATAATTTGAAAAATTTCAAAACAAATGGAAACCTTGGCAAGGTTATTCGAATTCGAAATGCCCAAGAATATCTTGCTAAATGATGTTTTAAAAAACTTAGATTTTAGATGAAGTGCCGATATAGTGCCGACAGAATTTTAAATAACTTAAGATTTGGAGCGGGCGAAGGGATTCGAACCCTCGACTTCAACCTTGGCAAGGTTATTCGATACAAACTAACAAAGAGAATACCTTAAAAAATTATTTAAAATATTAGGAAATTATTAATCGAACTTGGACGTACGTTGGACTTAAAAATATTAAATATATTAACATGTTGTCAGATTAATATATAAGTAACTCGTCCTGATTTAGATACTCTAATTGCTGGGACAAAAAACAAAACGCTAAAGGAGACTAAATGTTTAATTTTAAATATTATTTAGCTAATTCTGTTAAGGATTTTATAAAAAAAAGAGAACAGAAAGAAGGACTTAAAAATATCTTTTTTAAAAAATTAGATAAAAACTTTCTTGAACTGTCAAAAGAAGAACAAGTTCAAAGAATAGTTAAAATTTTAGAAAGTCAGGGATTTAAATTAAAGAAATAGACTTGGACGTATGTTGGACACAAGTCATTCGTCCGCTTCAAATTTGGAGCGGGCGAAGGGATTCGAACCCTCGACTTCAACCTTGGCAAGGTTGGGTTCAAGAATATAGATTTCCTTTGAAGCGTAACTAGTTTTTGCTGTCTTGCTAAATTTCTGTCACAACTGAGTCACACTAAGAATTATCTTTAATAAATTTTTTTATGATTTGTGCTTCTTTCAAAACTAACTTCTTATCATAAATTATATAGCTTCTTTCAATATTTTGACCAGCAGCATTTGATAGCCAGTTAAAACTTCCACAAACAACATACTCATCATCACATATGAGTATTTTAGAATGGTTTTTGTATTCTGCTAAATATATTTTTCCCTTTAATTTATGCTCTTTGGCTTGCTGAACTAACTTTCTTAAATCATTCTCAGCATTTAATTCATATTCTTTTTTTTGTTCATTATGATGTGAACTTCTATATCCATATCCAAGATATATATTAACACCTCTTTTAAGAGCCTCAGTAAGAGAAATTTTAAAATCCTCATTAATAACATATGAAGTTGCCGTCCCTGACAAAATACAAATACTACTTGTTGCCTGTCCAAGAGTATTAAAAAAGATTTGTCTGTGTTGAGATAAATTATTTAATATTTTTAAGTTTACTTTTTTATTTGCTTGAACATAATCACTGACTTCTTTGTTATCAATTCTATTTTTATCAGATATGAAATTTTCAATAATATTTTTTTGTTGTTGAATTTTTTTGTCTTTACCATCAAGCCAATTAACTATACCGTAACAAATAGTAAATGTTAATACTGCTTCAGCTAATTGAAAAAACCAAAGCTCTGAAAAATCTCTTATCTTTACTTTCCCAAAATATACTGAAATACCAAGTGTCCAAGAAATCCAAAATAAACTTATTAAAAAACCAAATACCTTTGATAGATTAAAACTATTAAAAAAAAACTTTCCGGCACTAAAACCAAAAATAATAGTAAGAATTATTGTTGCCTGATAAAATAATGCAGTCATTATTAAACACTATATTATCATTTTTTTAAAACTTAAAAAAATTTTATACCAAAGTATTATAAGCACTTGAAAAAAGAGATTTAAGTGAATCCCTAAACCATTCATAAACTGATGTGATATTAAGCTTATTAGAATGTTTTCTTACTAAAACTGCTATTATTAACCCAAGAATCAATCCAAGCCAGACAGGGCCTCCAACAAATGAAGATATTCCCAAAAAAGAAAATAAACTTAAAGAACCTATTTTAGTGCCTTCTAAGAATTTTTTGGAAAATTTTTTCTTATTTTTCTCTAAATGAAAATGTCTACCTAGCATAATTATTGATATAATAACTGTAATTGGGTTACCTCCAATAGCTCCTGCCATCATTAATGAAGAAACAAGGTCTCCAAATAACTTTGCATCTTTTTTATTCCAATTAAAAACAACACCTAAGACCCCTAAAGAAGATGCAATTAATTCAGAGCCATTTAAAGTTTGAATGTCATAAAACCAGTCTTTTGGTATAAAAAATTTATCATGCAGAAAGATAGCAGCTTTATCATAACTATCTTTACTTAATGTATAAAATGGTAGACCAGCATGTGTGTTGAAATCTTTAAAAAATGTTTTAACAAATGCTTCTAATTCTTGTTTTCTGCTATCATCTATTTTGACATTCTTTACAGTTTCCCACATTTCAAATGGTTGGTGTCCGTCAAAAAGTCTATGTTTCCATCCACCTATATGAGTAGCATTATATGCTGCATCAACAGCTTTATCATAAACAGTTGCTGAAGATTCAGTTAAAGAGCCAAACCAATTTTCAAATTTTCTGCTAAAATCAGATGCTAATAAACTATTAACCCAAATAGAGGTTTTATTAATAATTTCAGATTTAATGCTTTTCATTATAGTCCCCAAAATAAAATTGTCACAAAAACACAAAACAGTCCAATAACAATTGAAATTCCAAACATAGCATAAAGAAATCGAATTAATTCTTGCATTTATCTAAACTTCAATTCAATTGTTTCATCAGCAACAGCGTATCCTTCTACTTTAATAAAAACGCTGTCACCTTCAATTTTATAATATTTAATCTTACCAGGCCAAACAGTTCCTGTTAGTGCAAAGTCTTTTACTGCTAAATTTTCCCCATCATAATTAAAAATATAATAATTAGCAGTATTCATACAAGAAGAGCCACAACTGATATTGTAAAATACATAAACAAGGTAGTTATTATCATTTAACTTTACTATTGGATTATAAGTTAAGTACTCCGACCATAAATCTTCCCCGCGATATTTATTAAAAGGTTGATTGGATATAATATTATTATGTTTGGAATAAAATGAGCTTAGATTTATAATTTCATCGAAACTACTGTGCAAATCTTCTTCATAGGTATAGATAAAACGTGGTTCTAATTGTTCATGTATATAATAAAAAACATAAGGATGAATTCTTTTACCATTAAAAGACATCATATCTATGTTGGCTCCATAATCAGCTTTAATATAATTTTCTCTGTAAACAGGAATGTATTCATCTCTTAGATAATCAATTAATGTAGGAATTTTAAATAGGAGATATACAACGACGATTAAAGTAAGTGTGTATTGAATAAATTTTAGAATGAACCAATAAAGTGAATGAAAGAAAGAGGTTATGACATTAACCATACTTCTTTTAATCAGTTAAGTTTGTCATCATTATGAAATCAATATAAATCGAAGTTTTTATTTCTGTCACACTGGTGTCACAATAAGAATGTAAAATAAGATATTTTTGAAAAAAACTTAACAGACAAAAGAGAAGGTTTGTGGGAATACTTGGAGCGGGCGAAGGGATTCGAACCCTCGACTTCAACCTTGGCAAGGTTGCGCTCTACCCCTGAGCTACGCCCGCATTGGTTTTTGCTAGTAACATGATATAATACGAAAGTATAATAAAAAAATATCCCACTCATGCTTAACTCAACTGAATTTATTGAAATTATCAGAAAGTCAAAATATAGTTTTAAAATTCATGAGCATGCCGATTTGCATACTGTGGAAGATTCCAAGAAACTAAGAGGTGAGATTAAGGGCGCGCATACAAAAAATTTATTTTTAAAAAATAAAAAAAATAATTTTTTTTTAATTTCCTGTGAAGAAAACAGTGAAATAAATTTGAGAAAAATATCTAAATCACTAAATCTAGGCAATGTCTCTTTTGCAAAAACAGAATATCTTGATAGTTATTTAGGAATTAAGCCTGGGTCTGTTTCTCCTTTTGCATTATTAAATGATAATAAACAGTTTGTTAGTTTTTTTTTGGAAGATAAATTGTATGAATCGGAAATTTTAAATTTTCATCCTCTTGTTAACTCAATAACAATTTCGATACCTGCAAATGATTTTATTAGTTTTATGATTGAAAATAATAAAAAAATACATATCTTTTCTAATACAAATTATGAGATTATAAAAACTTATGAATAGTATTAATATAATCGATGTCAAAGAGATTGATTTTGAAAAAAAGGTTATTGAGGCAAGTGATGAAAAACTTGTTGTGGTTGATTTTTGGGCTCCATGGTGTGGTCCTTGTAAACAATTAACTCCGATATTAGAAAAAATAATCTCTGGCTCACCAGATAAAATTCTTTTAGCTAAAATAAACATTGATGAAAATCAACAAATTGCAGCCCAACTTAGAATACAATCAATTCCTACTGTTTATGCTTTTAAGGAAAAACAGGTGGTTAATGCCTTTCAAGGCGTTATTCCTGAAACGAAGATTGTAGAGTTTTTAGAAAAATCTCTTGGTGAAAAACTTGATAATAATTTTGATGATTTTTATTCTCAGGTTAAAATTTTTTTTGATAATAAAGATTATTCAAGTGCTAAAGAACTTCTTGAAGATTTTATTTCTAAAAACTCAAAGGAGGTTAAGGCTCTTTGTATGTATCTAGAGAGCTTAATTGGTTTAAACAAAACTCAAGAAGCAAATGATTTCTTGGAATCTATAGATGAAGAGCTGGTTAAAAAAGAAGAAATCCAAAAAATTATTAAGAGAATAGATTTAGTAAAACAATCTAATGAAGGTCCTTCAATAGAAAAACTCTATGACGATCTTAATAAAAATCCAAACGACTTGGCTCTGATCTTAAAATTAGCTGATGCACATTTTGGCATTAATGAATTTGATAAATCATTTGAATTACTATTAGAACATTTTCCAAAAAATAAAGAAAAAATAAAATCTAAAATATTAAGTTTTTGTGATGTGCTAGGTTTTGAACATCAAGCTGCAACAAAATATAGAAAAAAACTTTCAAGTCTTCTGTTCTCTTAAGATGAAATTTCCAATTTTTCCTCTTAACGGAGCTATATTGTTTCCAAAAACTAATTTACCCTTAAATATATTTGAGAAAAGATATCTTCAAATGGTTGATTATGCATTGTCAAATAATCGAATTATTGGAATGATACAAAAAAAAGAAAATGAAGAATATTTTAATGTTGGTTGTTTTGGTAAAATCACTAACTTTACTGAAACCACAGATGGTAGATATCAAATAAATTTAGAAGGAATAAGTAGATTTAGTATCAATAAAATTTACAATGATGATTATAAGTTTATCTTAATCGATGGACAGATTTTAAAATTTACTAGTCAAACAATAGATGATGATCTTCTTTCTAAAAAACTACTGAATGTTTTTAAAAATTATTTAGATACTAAAAAAATTAAATTTGATACAAAGGGGTTTAACAATCTAGACAGCTTAAATCTTGGAAAAATTATTTGTGTTATTTCTCCTTTAGATTATTTAACAAAGCAGATGCTGCTTGAGTTTAACAACTTTAAAGATTTTTTTGAAAGTTTAATATCTGTATTAGAAATTGAAATAAAAAGTATAGAAAATAATATAAAAATTAATTAAATTGCCATTGCGTATTTACTAATTTTGTTTTTTATTTCATGAGTATTTTCAATAAAGCTGAAACCGATATTGCTCAACTGTCTATATAAAAGATTGTTTTTTTTAAAATGCGAATTTAGCTTGTCTGTTATTTGATAGAGTTGAAAGGCCTTATTATAAGTTAGATCATTATACTCTTTGCAAAAAGAAGTCGTGCCGATTTGACCCCTTAAGCTTTTAGAAATTTTGTATAAATTTTTTACATCTGTTACACCAAGGTTCCAACCCTGACCGGCAATTGGGTGTATAGAATGTGCAGAGTCACCAATATAAATAAGTCTGTTTCCATAAAAAGAATCGTTTAAATGTGCAGACAGAGGGAAGACCTGCAAAGAACTAATTTTTTTTATATGACCAACATAATCTCCAATTTTTTCCTCCACAAAGTTTTTTAAGAAAACAGAATTTGAATTAACTAACTTATTTAAAACGTTTTTGTTATTTGACCATATTACTGTGCTTTTAAAACCTTTTTTGGAATTCATGGGCAAAATTGCTAGTGGTCCAGTTTTATAAAAAATTTCGTATGCGGTATTATTAATATTTTTTTCGTGTTCAAATGTTATTACTAATGCATTATCTGGATAAACTTTTTTATATGTTTTTGTTCCAATAATATTTTTGATTTTGCTGTTTTTGCCATCTGCAGCCAATAATAATTTTGAATTAATTGTATATTTTTCTGAGCTGACCTTGCAAACCCCTCTTTCATATTCAACATTAGAGACATCAAAACCATAAATTTTTTTAATTTTTTTAAATTTATTTAATTTATCTATTAAAATTTTACTAAATATTTTATTTTCAATTACATATCCAAGATTTTGGCTGGTGTTTGGGTTTTTGAATTCTATTTTGTTTTTTGGCGATCTATCAAAAACCTTAATTTTTTTTATTGGTTCTGCATATCCTTTTAGATCACTCCATAAATGTAAGTGTTCTAAAAACTGTTTTGAGCCTTCTGATATCGCCACAGTTCTATTGTCTTGAAAAGACATGTTGGGGTCTGAAAAATTTTTTTTATCAACTAAAGCGACCTTAAAATTTAACGATGACAAACTGTGAGCAGCAACCAAGCCAACAAGGCCAGAGCCCACGACAAGAATCTCACAATTAATTTCTTTCATAATTTTCTTCGAATTACCTTAATCTATATGTATTACAAACTATATTATTAATTATGTTTAAGTATGGCGGATTCAAACAGTTTTTTTTGAAGATATTTTTTGGAGCTGTTTTGTTTGTTTTTTCTACTTTTCTTTTAACAAGCCTTATTACTTATAGTCCAGAAGATCCTGGGATTGGAAAACTTAATGGAACTGGTGAGGTAAAAAACTTTTTCGGTTTTTGGGGAGCGCTTTCATCTAGCGTTTTTCTTATAACGCTTGGAGAGCTGTCTTATATTTTGATTATTTTTTTGCTTTATGTTGGTATGGTTACAATTGTTGGAATTAGCAAAAAAGGGTTTATTTTAAAAGGGGTTCTTGTGGTTTTGTCTATAATTTTTTTTAATTTTTCACAGACATTGCTTAATCTTGATTTTTTTAAAACAGGACTATTTTCAAACTTTTTATTTGATCTTTTTTATTTTTATTTTCCTTTTTTGGTAAATAATTTTTATTATAAGCTATTAATAGCACTCGTATTGGGAATTGTTTCTATAGCACTCATTATATTTGGGTTTTCTATAAAAACAACTTTTTTAAAATATTTTTCTTTAAAGATTCTTAATCTTTCTATGCTTGCTTTTTTAAACCCTTTAAAATCTTTTAAAATTAAAAGAAGCAAAAAACCTTATAAGCCAACAAACTTAAACAAGGAAAAAAACGAGCCCACAATATTAAAAAAACCAAAAATATTCTCAAATAGAAATAAACCCTCTATTAAAAATGATTATGATGAATTTGTTTTTAAGCTTCCTAAAACCAATTTATTAAAAAAATCTATTTTAAAAAACACGTTAAAGAAAGAGTTAGAACACACTAATAAAAACAACTCAAACAAATTAGAGCAAGTCTTGGAAGAATATGGCGTTCTTGGAAAAATTATTGGTTATAAAACTGGTCCAATAGTAACGTTGTATGAATTTATTCCAAACGCTGGAATTAAGGCTAGCAAAATAATAGGTCTGGCAGATGATATTGCGAGAGCAATGTCTTCAGTTTCTGCAAGAATTTCATCTCAGCCGGGAAAAACTAGTTTGGGCATAGAAATACCAAACCCAAAGAGAGAGGATGTGATGTTTGGAGATTTGGTTAATGAGCAAAAGTTTAGTGAGTTGAATAGTTGCCTAACCTTAGCTTTGGGAAAGGATATATCGGGTCAGGTTGTTTATGCCGATTTAGAAAAAATGCCCCATCTTTTGATTGCTGGTACCACAGGATCAGGAAAATCGGTTGGGATAAATACTATAATTATGAGCATACTTTATAGATTTAGGCCAGATGAATGTAAGTTGATTTTAATTGACCCTAAAATGCTTGAGCTAAGCGTTTATGAAGATATTCCACATCTTTTAACGCCGGTCGTTACAAATCCTAACAAGGCGGTTTTTGCATTAAAATGGGTAGTTAGGGAAATGGAAAATAGATATAAATTAATGAGCTCATTGAATGTTAAAAACATTAATTCATATAATGATAAATCAAAAAAAATCCTCTCTACTGGAAAAAAGCTTTTTAGAAATGTTCAAACAGGAATAGACAATGATACAAGAAAGCCAATTTTTGAAAAAAGAGAAATACCCCTCGAGAAAATGCCTTTTATTGTGGTTGTTATAGATGAGATGGCTGATCTGATGATGGTAGCAGGAAAAGAGGTAGAAAACTTAGTACAAAGACTGGCCCAAATGGCGAGGGCCTCTGGCATTCATTTAGTTACAGCAACTCAGAGACCAAGTGTTGATGTTATAACCGGAACTATTAAGGCTAACTTTCCGAGCAGATTAAGTTACAAGGTGGCAAGCAAGTTTGATAGTCGAACAATATTAAATGAGATGGGCGCAGAACAACTGTTGGGAAGGGGTGATATGTTATTTTTAGAAAATGGCGCAAATTTAAAAAGACTTCATGGGGGCTTTATATCAGAAAATGAAATAGAGAGTGTTGTTAACTCAATAAAAGAACAGGTAATATTTGATCAAAAAACAGAAATATCATTAGACGAGCCAAAAGAAGAAAGTCCTATGGGATTAGGTTTTGGTGAAGGAGAAATTGATGCACTCTATTCAAATGCTGTTGAAATTGTTGTAAGACAGCAAAAAGTTTCAACAAGCTATATTCAAAGATACTTGCAAATTGGGTATAACAGAGCGGCAAGAATAGTCGAAAAAATGGAAGATGAAGGAATAATATCAGAGGCAAACAATGCTGGAAAAAGACAAGTACTTAAAAAAAATTAATTTTTTTATAATATTTTTTTTAATTTTTTTTTCATTTAAATTACCTGCAGAAAACGAGATATTAAAATTAATCGATTATAATCAAAGCCTAAAAAACAGCTCCGTTCTTATTCTTCAAACAAGCGAAGGAAGTATAAGTGAGGGGACAATGTTTTTTGGCGAAGAAAGAATAAGAGTTGATTATTCGAGCCCAAACAAAATCACCATAATAATGTCAGAAAAAAAAGGCGCTTATATTAATCATACACTTCAAGAAACTCAGTTTTTTAATACAAGAAAAAGCTATGTTAGGTTTTTTTTTAATTTATTAAACAATAACGCTTTTATTAATCAATCAGAAATATCTATCTTTAAAGACACTATTGGAATTAAATCGGTCATAGAAGTTGATGAAAGCCTTTACAATATAAATATTGTTTATGAAAACGAACCAATAAAGTTAAGAAAAATAGAAATTACTAATGGAGAAAATAAAATAACTATTGGGCTTTTTAACCACACAGTAAATAAACAGTACAAAGAAGAATTTTTTTCAATGATAGACCCCTATCTTAAATAGTTATTTTAAATAAATTGTATCTTCTTTGGAGGTAATTTCAATAACACTGCATATATTTAAAAATTTTTTTCTTATTCTTGTAAGGTGGGTTTCTATTGTTTTTGTCTCAATATCTTTTTTAATTTTTAAAACCTTTTCTAAAAGAAAGTCCTTTTTTGATTGAGTGTTTTTAAACAAGACAAAACAAATATCCTTTTCAAGAGGGGTTAAATACTCTGAAAAGCCATTATCTATGTTTATAATTTTGTCGTTTTGGATTTTAACATCTCTAAAAAATATAAGCTTTGATAAAAAAGAGGTCGTAACCTCATCATAAAATTTTTTTGTATTAATGTTTGCATAAATCTCTTTAGAGCACGGATGCTTTTTCATTAAAGCGTCGTTTTTTTTTGAATTAAAAATAATAACATTGTTTTTTAAAAAAAAATGTTCATTTAAAAAATTTAAATTATCTTCTAAAACTAAAAGTATGTTTTTGTTGGTAAGACCAGCACTTGTTATTTCATTTTCATAAATTCTTTTAATTTCATACTCCTTAAAAAGCTCCTTAATAATATTGTAAAGTGATGTTTTAGAATATAAATAAATTTTACTCTTCATTTTCGTTTTCCAAACAGTATAGTCCCAAGCCTAATATATTGAGGGTTAAATTCAATTGCCTTAAGATAGTCCGAGCTCATTCCAATACTTGGACGACCCACCCCTAGGTCGTTTGATAAATCACATATTAATTTAAAGTGATTTCTTGGGTCTTCGTTAATTGGTGGAATACACATTAACCCTGCTATGTTCTGTAAATCATATGACTTACAGAGATTTAAAAAATTTTTTGCATCTTCAGGAAATACACCGCTTTTAGTACTTTCTTTGCCAGTATTTACTTGAATAAAAAAAGTTTTATCTTTTGTTTTGTCTCTGTGCTTTACAAACTCTTTTAAAAGATTTTCTCTGTCAAGGGTATGAAAAACATCAAAGAGCTCCAAGGCTTGTTTAACTTTGTTAGTTTGTAAGGGTCCTGTTAGGTGAAGCCTAATATTTTTGTGTTCTTTTATAATAGTATTAAATTTTAGATTAGCCTCTTGCACTCTATTTTCTCCAAAAATTCCTACACCAAAATTTAATGCCTCTTTTACAGACTCTTGGGTTTGGTTTTTTGAAATAGCTATAATTTTTGTTTGTTTTCCGGCTTTTTTTATAATTTCTTGTATTTCAAAATATTTTTCAAAATTAAACATGCTCTATTGTTGTATTTATACAACACCTTATCAAAAACTTACAAAATCATTACGCTTTTTTTGTACTTTTTTCAAATTTTTAATATTTATGCTTCTAATGAAAGATAAGCCTTTCATTAATTAATGAATATTCATTAACTCAAAAGGAGTAATTATGAAAAAAGAACTATTAATGGCTTCTGCTCTAGTATCAACTCTTGGTGTGGCTTCTGTCGCACAAGCAGTAACAGCTACTATGGCTGGAAGCATGAAAATCGGTGTTGAGTTTGAAAGCGCTGATGATGCATCTACGGATACAAATAATGTTAAAGATCAATCTAATTTTAACATTTCTCTAAGTGAAACTACAGATGCTGGTACTACTATCTCTACTAGCTTTGAGATCGTTGATGAAGGAACTGTTGCAGCTGATGATGACAACGCTCTTAAATTAACTTTCACTGATGGTTCAGCTCTTGAACTATTAAATGCTGGTTCAGCAGCTGGTACTCACGCTGTGTCTGTACCTGGTGCTTCTGGTGAGCAAGGTGTTGGTGGAACTTCTACTAACAACGCTCCAACTGGCGTTAGCTTTTCTGCACCTTCAACTGTACTTGGTGTTGAGTGGCATTCTGCTGCTGACTTCATGGCTGACGGTTTAAAAGTTTCTGCTTCTATAAGCACAGACGACGGAACAGCTAAAGGCGCAACTCCTAGAACTGAAAATGCTTGGGGTGTTGGTGCTACTTACGTAACAACTGCTGGTGATACTACAGTAACTATTGGTGGTGGTTACGGTTCAGGTGAAACTGCTAAGACTGGTACTCAAGGCCCAGATCCAGAAAACTTTAACATTGGTGTATCTGCTGTAACTGGAGACCTTACTGTGGGTGTTGCTTTCGGTGATGGTGACCAAGTTAACGATGAAGGCGGTTCTTCATACGAGCAAGTTGATGGTAGTGTTGTAACAGCTGGAATTAAATATGTAACTGGCGATATTACTTTAGCTATGGGAGCAACTGCTGGTGAAGCTAAAGATAGTACTACTATTGGTACTGCAGGAACAACTGATGACTCTGTTGACTCAGTAAGCGCAAGTGTAACTTACTCAGTTGCATCTGGTGTATCTGCTGTTCTAGGCTATACTACTGTTGATAGAAACAACGAAGGTGCTGCTAGTACTGACGATGGTTCTGCTTGGTACGTTGGCGCAACTATGTCATTCTAATCTAAGATTAGTCTAATTTAATAAAACGGCACTTTTTTAAAGTGCCGTTTTTTTTATGTTTTACTTTTGTCCATCAATGGAATATCAATCAAAAAATGTTAAATAAATTAATAATTGTATTTAGTTTGGCAATGCTGCTTGTGGGCTGTAATAAAAATCTCACTGATGAAGAAAAAAAAGAAATGTGGTCAAAAGCACAAACTGAGGGTGAGATCATAAGAAGATCAGGGACTCCTTTTAACCTGGCAACTGACCGTGAGCTTGCTTTAGCTGACGCCGAAAACAGGCTTATTACAGGCGGTGGCCTATTAGGTCAAAAAGGTAGCCTTGCACTATTTGGTGAGAATAGTAATTCAGGAGAACAAATATCAGCGCTTGGAATGCCAATAAATCCGTATTTGTGGAGAGCATCAATAGAAACTATCAACTTTATGCCATTATCATCAACAGATCCTTTTGCTGGAACAATAATTACAGATTGGTACACAACTGAAGACAATTTTGAAGAGCGTTGTAAACTTAATGTTTTTATAAATGGTAAAGAATTAAAAACAGACAACCTTAGGGTTGCTTCTTTCTGTCAAACTCTTAAAAACAATCAGTGGGTAAATATTGCTTCCGACGATGACAACAATATTAAAATAGAAAACGCTATCTTAAACAGGGCAAAAAAACTCAAACTAAACTCTGGTTAAAAATTTGTCCTCTAGATACAATCACAAAATATCCGAAACAAAATGGCAGAAGAGATGGGTTGAAGAAAAGGTTTTCGAAACAAAGTTAAACAAAAATAAGAAAAAATACTATGTCTTGGAAATGTTTCCATATCCTT
>CACJPV010000004.1 GCA_902595425.1 uncultured Alphaproteobacteria bacterium
TTTCATTTATAGCTAATAAATTTTAAAATTTCGTTAATTGTATTGCCAATTTTTTTGTCATTATTAATAATGAGATCCGCATTATTATAAAATTTTTCTCTTTGATTTAGTAGTTCATCTAATTTTTCATCTAATATTACATTTTTTAGTAAAGGTCGGTTTTTTGAACTTTCTAGTCTTTTTTTTAATACTAATTTATTAGACTTCAAATATATATTAAATGAATTTAATTTAATAGCCAATCTTATATCTTTATTTAAAATTGCCCCACCTCCAAGAGAAATAATAGTTTTTTTATTATTCAGGTAATTTAATGTAATTTTTTTTTCTAGGGCTCTAAAGTATTCCTCTCCATTTTTAGCAAATATTTGATTAATGGATTTATTCTCTTTTTTTTCAATTAATTTATCAGTATCTATAAAGTTGTAGTTAATTTTTTTTGCAATCAATTTACCTACAGAAGACTTACCAGAACCCATCATTCCACATATGGTGATGTTAATTTTATTGCCAATTTTTAATAACATTTATGTATATTCAGCATTTATCTTATTATTGACAAAATTAAAATCCAGAAACAATTTTAAAAAAAAATTTATTCCTATATTAGGCTTATTTAATTAAATATGAAGAAAATTTACATCACTTTATCCTTTTTTGCAATTTTATTAATATTTTTTAGCTTATTATATTTTGTAAAAATTCCAAGCCCAAGTAAAACAATAGTTGAAACCTACGATCTGAATATTAAATGATGCTCATTAAGTTCATTTATATATTTTTTTTTACATGCTTGATTTCATTTGTAAAAGCAAATGAAGTTAAAATTATTGAGCTTCATACTAATAAAAGTTTGGATCAACTTGTTTTAGAATCTACTGACAAAGTTGAGAAAGAATTCGAAGAAAATGTTGAAAATAATAATACACCAAACATACAGCAAATTAATGATGAAGAGGAAGAGAATAATAATCAAAATCAAATAAGTGAAAATTCAAACATAATTGATGACACAGTTCAGTTGATTAATAATGAAACAATATTCGACTTGAATGAAGATGTACTGAGTAAGTATCTTGACTCAATTAATTCAATTTCATCTAAAGTTTTACGTTCAGAATTTATTGATATTTTATCTAGTGCTAAAATTGAAAACGAAAATTTCACAGAAGAAAAAATATATTATATTATTAAAAAATTATATGAACTAGGTGAAATACAAAAAGCATATAATTTAGTAAAACAAATTAATAAATCTAATATAATAGAAATAAATTATTTAAGTTATTTTTACTTAATTGAATTAAATTTTTTATATTCAACTTATAAACTTAAAGAAGTTTGTGATTTAAAATCAACTATATTGGAAAAAAATATTGTTTTGCCAAATAAACTATTAGAAAAAACTGATATATTTTGTTTAGCTTTAGAGAATAAAATTTCTGAAGCAAAACTTCTAAACTCTCTTTTATTAGAAACTGAAAACGATGATATTTTTCAAAAATTATTAAATTATATGGTTGTTGAAGAAAAAAATAATAATTTGCAGACTATAAATATTGTAAATTCCAAAGAACTAATTTTTTTGTATAGTGCAATGTTACGAATAAACGAGTTACCTCTTGATGAAAATTTTATAAAAGTTGATCCACTTAATTTATCTATCCCAGTTATTTTGAGTAAATCAACAAGAATGAATACAAGAATAAAAGCAGCTCATAGAGCTTATTTTGATGAAGCAATATCCATTAATAGCTTATCAGCTTTATATCAGTCTGTTGATTTTAATTCAGATGAATTAAATCAGCCACAAAAAACATTGGCAGCAATTAAATATGAGGAATTGATAATGGCTTTTTATTATCAATTAGCTAATATACAAATATTTCCTGATGATCGCTTGAATGTAATTTTAGAATATTGGAGTTTTTCAAAAAAAATAGGATTAGAAGAAATAGCATTTAAAATAACTGAAAAAATTATAGATACTTTTCAGCCTTCAGCAGAACATGCTAAATTTGCTATAGAAATAGCCAGCGCACATATAGCAAACGAAAAATATGAAGACGCTCTTGACTGGATAAGTATTTCTGAATTATCTGGTGCAAGCGCTGACGATATTGAATATCTAAAATTTCTTCTAGATCTAAACAAAACAGACGATTTGAAAATAATAGAAGATTACTTAGTTAATAATTTTAACAAATCTAATCAAGTAAAAGATCAATTTACTCTTGAAAGTATAGACGTCGTTGAAAATTTTCTAACAAATAAGACTGAAGCAGATTTTAATTTATTTTACGAAAATATTACTGATGCCAGACTTATGCCATCTTACTTCTTAATGAGAGAAATTGAATATAATGCAGATAAAAAAAATGATTTATCTTTGCTTTTTCTTTCAGTTATTTCTATCCAAAATAAAAAATGGACAGAGTTACATCCTGAGCATTTAAAATTAATACTAGAATCCTTAAATTTGTATGACGATGGAAATTTAATTAAAGGTATTATTTTGGAAATTTTAAATGAATTAGGAATTTTTTAATGATTAAATATTTGGATTTTGAAAATGATATTGAAAATGTTGAAAAAAAAATTAATGAACTAGACTCTAATGATATAAACTTTCTTCAAGAAAAAGAAAAATTACAAGAAAAAAAAAATAAATTATTAAAATCAATATATTCAAATTTAACTGCATGGCAAAAAGTTCAAGTTGCCAGGCATGCGGACAGACCGCATTCAGTAGATTACATTAATATGATATTTGAAGATATTATATATTTGCATGGTGATAAAAAATTTTCTGATGATAGTGCCGTTGTTGGTTGTTTAGCTACTCTTTCAGGTGAGTCAGTTATGATAATTGGAACAGAAAAAGGGAATTCAATGGAATCAAGAATCAAGCATAATTTTGGAATGGCTAAACCTGAGGGTTATCGTAAAGCTCAAAGGTTAATGTTAATAGCTAATAAATTCAACCTACCAATAATAACTTTCGTAGATACTGCAGGAGCATTCCCAGGTAAAGAAGCTGAAGAGAGAGGTCAGTCAGAATCAATTGCTTCATCTATTTTGTCTTCTTTAAAAATTGAAGCACCTATAATTTCTGTTGTTATTGGGGAAGGAGGGTCAGGGGGGGCTATTGCTTTAGCAACTGCAGACAAAATTTTAATGCTAGAACACTCTATTTACTCAGTTATTTCTCCTGAAGGATGTGCCTCTATTCTCTGGAGAAGTAATGAATTTATAAAGAAAGCTTCTGAAAACTTAAAGTTAACTGCTCAAGATTGCTTGAATTATAAAATTATTGACTCGATTGTAAAAGAAGTTCCAGGTGGTGCTCATAGATTTCCTGAAGAGCAAGCAGTAATATTAAAAAATAATTTGGTTCAAAACATTAAGAGTTTAATGATTTTTTCTGGTGAAGAAAAGAGAAAAAATAGAAACGAGAAATTTTTAAATATAACATCAAATATTTAAGTACCGTGACAAATTTTATATTTTTTTCCAGAACCACATGGGCACGGATCGTTCCTACCTATTTTTTTAGTTATAATTCTATTAGGTTGATTAATTTTTTTTTCGCTATTAGTCCTGTTTTCATTAATCAACTCTAAACTAAAAAGAGTTTTTAATACTCTTTCATTTTGATAAGTTAACATTTCATCAAAATAGTTGAAAGATTCTCTTTTATACTCATAAAATGGATCTTTTCCACCCATTGCTCTAAGATTAACACTGCCTCTTAGCATATCCATTGCTGCCAAATGTTCCCTCCAATCTTTATCTATTTGAAATAACATTACTCTTTTTTCCGCAAATTCAAAAAGCTCATTAGTGTATTTATCTTTTTTAAACTTTAATTTTTGAAGAACTTGATCTTTAATTCTTTTTAATATTTCTTCTTCATCTACTCCATCTTCATTAAACCAATCGTATATTGGAAGATCAATTTTAAAAATTTCATCAATTTTATTCTTTAGAAATTCTGCATTCCATTCATGTGAATATTTATTTTTTGGTATACTTTGTGAAACAATATCATCTAAGCACTCTTCTATCATTTCATGAATTATTTTAGATTGATCATTTGTTGTTAAAATTTCTTTTCTGTTTTGATATATAATTTTTCTTTGATCATTTAAAATATCATCAAATCTTAAAATTTGTTTTCTTATATCATAATTATGGCTCTCTACCTTTTGTTGTGCTCTTTCAAGTGATTTTGTTATTAAGGAGTGTGTAATAACTTCACCTTCTTTCAAACCCAATTTACCGAGAACATTTTCAAGTGTTTTAGAACCAAAAATTCTCATTAAATCATCTTCTAAAGATAGAAAAAATATACTTTCACCTATATCTCCTTGTCTACCTGATCTACCACGCAGTTGATTATCAATTCTTCTGCTTTCATGTCTTTCTGTTCCAATTACAAGTAATCCACCAGCATTTATTGCTTCTTGTTTTAATTGATCATTTTCATTGCCAAGTTTGATATCTGTACCTCTTCCAGCCATATTTGTTGATATTGTAACATTTCCAGGCATTCCAGATTTTTCAATTATTTCTGCTTCTTTTTCATGATGTTTTGCATTTAATATTGAATGATTAATATTTTCACTATTAAGTAATTTTGATATCAATTCAGAATTATCAACTGAAGTTGTTCCAATTAAAATTGGTTGTTTATTTTTATGTCTTTCTTTTACAATTTTAATAACTGCATTATATTTTTCTTTTTTTGTCATATAAATTTGATCATTTTGATCAATTCTATTAACTTTTAAATTTGGAGGGATAGACACTACACCTAAATTGTAAATTCCTTCGAATTCAGCAGCTTCGGTAACTGCAGTACCTGTCATTCCACTTAATTTATAATAAGTTCGAAAAAAATTTTGATACGTGATTGAGGCAATTGTTTGGTTTTCTTTTTGTACAGTAAGATTTTCTTTAGCTTCTATTGCCTGGTGCAAACCATCTCCATATCTACGGCCTTCCATGGGTCTTCCACTTAATTCATCTATTATTACAATATGCTTATCTTTAATTATGTAATCTTTATCCTTTAAAAATAATTTATGAGCTCTCAAACCTTGAATGATGTTATGATTTAGAGCCATATTATCTAAATCTTGCAAAGTACCACTTTTAATTAAGTTATTTTCTAATAATAATTTTTCAGCAAACTCCATTCCTTTATTAGTTAAGAGTATGGACTTATTTTCTTCATTTAATTCATAATCATCTTCTCTGAAAAGTTTGATAATTTTATTTATCTTTGGAAATAAATCAATTGAAGAGCTAGATTCTGAAGAAATTACAAGTGGAGTTCTTGCTTCATCAATTAGAATACTATCAACCTCGTCTACAATTGCAAATGCATTTTTTTTGAAACAGAGACTGTCATAATCCCCTTTAAGATTATCTCTTAAATAATCAAATCCAATTTCATTATTTGTTGTATAAACTACATCATATCCATACTCTTTTGGTCTTATAGCATGATCCGTTTCTGAGTTTACACAACCTACAGTTAAATTTAGAAATTTGTAAATTTTACCCATCCACTCAGAGTCTCGCTTGGCTAGATAATCATTAACAGTAATTATATGGACAGATTTGCCATCAATTACATTTAAGTAGGCTGGTAATGTAGCGGCAAGTGTTTTACCTTCACCAGTTTTCATCTCTGCAATTTTGCCCTCATTTAAAACAATTCCGCCAATTAGTTGAACATCAAAATGTCTCATATTTAAAGTTCTTTTCGCAACTTCTCTTACAACAGCGAATGCTTCCGGTAGAATTTTATCTATGCTTATATTCTCAATTTGAACTTTCTTTTTAAAATAATCAGTTTTATCTTTTATTTCTTCATCTGTTAATTTAGAAATCTGTGACTCAAATTCATTTATTTTATTAACTAAATTCTCATATTTTTTAAGATTGTTTGATCCTAAGCTTCCAAAGAATTTGTTAACTAAATTAAGCATAATATGATATGTGGCTGTTATCATATGAAATTCAAGAACGCTAGAAAGGATTTAGACCTTAATGGTAATGATAGATTATATACTAAATCTAGATCTCAATTTGCCCCTAAACATTTTAAGGATTTAAATCCAAAGGGTTTTAAAATATTTACATTTAATTCTGGATTTAAAAAGACAAAAGATGATTTATTAATTATAATTTTCGATAAGGCTATTCACGTTGCTTGTAAGTATACTCTAAGCACAATGCCATCAGCTCCAATTATTTGGGATAAAAAAAATAATAAAGGTAAATGTAGAGCCTTAATTGTTAACTCAGGAAATGCCAATGCTCATACTGGTCTCAAAGGACTAGAGATTATTGATGAATACTCAAAAGATCTTGCTAATTATTTATTTTGTTCAAAAAAAGAAATTTTAGTTTCATCTACTGGTGTTATAGGTGAGCCATTTGACCCACAAAAAATTAGCAAAAAAATTAAAAAACTTTCCTACGCAAATGATAAAATGCTTATTGATGCAGCAAAAGCAATATGGACAACAGATACATTTGTAAAAACTTCAGTGCATAATTTAAAGATCCAAAATAAAAATTTTAAAATTTATGGTTTTGCCAAAGGCTCTGGAATGATTAATCCAAATATGGCAACAATGCTTGCTTATATTTTTATAGACTGCGAAATAAATTTAAAAATACTAAAAAAACTTCTTTCTGAAAATATTGAAGAAACTTTTAATTCTATTTCTGTAGATAGTGATACATCAACAAGTGATACTTTGATGCTATTTTCAAATCCAATAAATAAAATTAGCTTAAATAAACAAAATTATAATAAAATTTCAAAAAAACTAAATTTAGTTATGAAAGAGCTTTCAAACAAAATTATTTCAGATGGAGAAGGGGTAAAAAAATTAACAAAGATTACTGTTAAAAACGCTAAGTCTAAATCCCAGGCAAAAAATATAGCATTTTCTATATGTAACTCTCCACTTGTTAAGACTGCGGTTGCTGGAGAAGATGCTAATTGGGGACGTGTTGTCATGGCTATAGGAAAAACTAATGAAAAGATCACACAAAATAATGTAACTATTAAATTTGGAAAAATTCTTTTGGCAAAAAATGGTGAGAGAAACAGAAGAGTTAATTTATCAAAAGTTGATCAATATATGAAAAAAAATTTAATAGAAATAGAAGTAAATCTAAACCAGGGTAAAAATTCAAAAATTGTTTATGGGAATGACTTAAATAATGCATATATCAAAATTAATGCAAATTATAGGTCTTAATTATTTTAAAAATTCTTTTAAATTATTTTTAGCTTGTCCAGGTCTTAGAGGTTTTTGCTGAGAATGATGATCTTTCCAACCAGATATAATATAAAAATTTGTTGAAATAATATAATTCTTTCGAATGTTTTTTTTAAAATTTTTTTCTAATTTAACAAAGTAATTTTTACTCTCAAATTTTTGTTTTTTATCTATATTATAGTATGACAATTTCATTGAGCGTAAGTCATTAAGTAAATTTTTTAATTTTTTATATTCTAACTCAATATTTTCTAAATTTACTAACGGAATTTTAAAATTATTTTTTTTCAATAAATTTATTATTTCATCTAAATTCAAAAATTTATTAAATCTATTATATGCCCCACCATAAAGATTTATATCAGTTTTAATCATAGCCTCTTTTAATGAATTAAAATTTTCTCGTGTTGGCATTGTAGCTATAAAAAAACCATTTGAGTCAAGAGAATCTATTATTTTTTTGAATAAATTATTTAAATTTTCACTTAGAAATAAATAAAAATTACTTATAATTAAATCATAACTCTCTTTTTCTATTTTCCAATGATCTAAATCGAAGTTGTTTAACGATAAATCAAATATTATTAATGAACTTTCTTTGTATTTTTTTTGTATAAATTCAGTTATTTTCGAGCCATGATTGCCCAAAATTAAAATTTTTTTGAAATTGATATTTATTAGATCCAAAGAGTCAATGATTCTTTCATTGTATAAATCAAAAATAAAATCATTTTTTTTATTGATTTCTTTACTTCTTAAATTTTTAAGATATTTTTTATTTATCATTAAACTTTTTTTTAAAATTAATAAATGAATACATACTCAAATCATATACTTGATACAATAATTTCTGAAGTAAATTCAATTAACGATAAGATAAAAGGCTTAAATTTTTTAGAGATCTTGAAAATTAATTTGATTGAAAAACTTTCATATATAAATGTTCAAAATAATTCTTTGAATCAATTTGATCAAATTGAAAAAGAAGTAAGCACAAAAGATAGAAATATTAAAATCTATGTTAAGTTTATTTTAAATTCATATATAATTTCCAAAAAATTACTTGAAGAAGATACTCTTTTCTTATCATTTAATGAATCTTCAACTTTTGATATTTATGAAAATGAAAAAAATTTTGTTAATATTATACTATATAAAAATACCGGAATGTCTTTGCCTAAGAATACGAAAATCAATTCGAAATTCAATAAAAACGTCCTAATGATTGAAATACTAAATAAAGATCTAGGGCAAATGTTGACAAATTAAAAAAAGAGATAATATTATAAATATGATTGTTTTTAATTTGATTTGTTCTGATTGCGACTATGCTTTTGAAGGTTGGTTTGATAGTAGTTCAGCATTTGAAAGTCAAAAAAAAAGAAAACTAGTAAACTGCCCTAATTGTGAAAGTGTTCTAGTTAAAAAAACACTTGTTGCTCCAAACGTAGGAAAAAAAAGTAATTCAAAAAATACAACTAAAAAAACTATAGCTAGCAATATTAAAAAAATAAAAAAAATAGTTGAAGAAAATTTTGATTATGTTGGTAATAACTTTACTGAAGAAGCAAAAAAAATAAAGTATGGTGAAACAAATGATAGGCCGATATATGGAGAGGCCACAATTGAACAAACTAAAGAGCTTATTGATGAAGATATTAGTTTTACACCTCTTCCATTTCAATCAAGCAAAAAAAATAACTAAATTAATTTACAATTACAAAAGTAGTTTACTCTAGTATTTTTAGAAAGATGCCATTTTTTTTTCAGTGGTTTATATTCTAGACCTTGAAAATTAATATTTTTAAAATTATTTTTCATTAAAATATGTTCCAATTCTTTTGGTTTAATGAACTTATGATATGTGTGTGTATTAGTTGGTATCCATTTAAGATAATTTTCTGCTAAATCAATAGCAAGAAATTTAGATAAAAGATTTCTATTAATAGTAGATATTATAAGTATTCCATTCGGATTTAGATTTGAGTGAATTTTTTCTATGAAATATTTCCAATTTGATAGATGTTCTAAAACCTCAAAAATTACTATCACATCAAATTTAGAATTTATTTTTTCACTTTCAAAGTTTAGTATTTTATAATTTATTTTTAAGTTATTTTTTTTTGCATGGATTTTAGCTGCATTAATGTTATCTTTAATAAAATCTATTCCAGTTACATTAGCCCCTAATTTTGATAAACCTTCAGATACTAAACCTCCTCCACAACCTAAATCTAAAATTTTTATTTTCTGTAGTGTTTTTCTATTAATTACATCTTGAATATATTTAATTCTAATCGGTTGGATATCATGTAAAATTTTAAATTTACCATTTTTTAACCACCAATCCCTTGATAAGTCTGCAAAATGATCAAATTCGCTTGTTTTTAATTTAAAACTCATCTTAAATCTTGTTTTTTATACTAATAATAATAATACCCAAGAAGATTTAAAAAAATTAAAATATTAATGAATAAAATCGTAATGAAATTTGGCGGAACTTCAGTTGCTGGAACTGAAAAACTGAAAAATATTGCCAAGATAGTTAAATCTCAATTAAAAAATAATAAACTTATTGTTATTTTATCAGCAATGGCAGGCGAAACAAATAAATTGCAAAGCTATCTTGATGAATTTCAAGAACAAAATTCAATAGAGAGTGATTTGGTTTTAACATCGGGTGAGCAGGTAACAATTGGGTTATTATCTGTTGCCTTGAAAAATTTAGGAGTTAAATCCATACCATTGCTTGGTTGGCAAGTGCCAATATTGACTGATGAGAACTATGAAAAAGCTAAAATACTTAATATAGATAAAAAAAGAATAAAAGAATATTTCTTAAATTATGATGTTATTGTTCTTGCAGGATTTCAAGGTATAAATTTAACTGGCAAAATTACTTCACTAGGCAGAGGAGGATCTGATACAACAGCAGTGGCAATAGCATCAGCTATAGATGCTGAACGATGTGATATTTATACTGATGTAGATGGAGTATTTACTACAGATCCTAATATTGAATCAAATGCAAAAAAAATATCTAAATTATCATATGAGGAGATGTTAGAAATGTCCTCTACTGGCGCAAAAGTTTTGCATACAAGATCTGTTGAGCTTGCGATGAAGAATAATTTAACATTACAAGTTTTGTCCTCAATAACAAACAAGACAGGTACTTTTATTGTAGATGAAAAAGAACTTATTGAAAAAGAGATTGTAAGCGGTGTTAGCTATAGTAATAACGAAGCAAAAGTATCCATTTCAGGAATTTTAGATAAACCAGGAATTTCAGCAAAAATTTTTGGTCTTATGGCAGAAAATAATATTAATGTAGATATGATTGTTCAAAACATTTCTCAAGATGGAATATCTGCAAATATGACATTTACAATAAATCAAAAAGACTATGACTTAACGAAAACAGTTATTGAAAATAGTAAAAAATTATTTGATTATAAATCATTATCCCTTGATAAAAAGGTAGCAAAAATTTCAGTTATTGGAATGGGTATGATGTCTCAAGCCGGAGTTGCAGAAAAAATGTTTAAGACACTCGCAAAGAATTCGATAAATATATTGGCTATTTCAACATCAGAGATAAAAATTAGTGTTTTAATTGATAAAAAACACACGAATATTGCTGTTAAAACTCTTCATGAGGTTTATAATCTCTAATAAAATTTTTTATGCAGTCTATAGGTCAAATTTTAAAAAAGAATAGAGCTAGTAGAAATTTAGAAATCTTAGACGTTTCTAAAGAACTGAAAATCTCTAAAGAAATTTTAATGAACCTTGAAAGTGATTATATTCCATCAAATATTGATATAGTTTATTTAATTGGTCATTTAAGATCTTATTGCAATTTTTTAAATATAGATGAAAATGAAATAGTAAAACAATTCAAAGATATTTATCTTACAAATGAAAGCAAAAATGTTGAAATAAAAAGACCACTAGATGCAAATAATTCTTTATTTTCATACAAATTAATTTCTTTATTATTAATTGTAATAATTTTTTCATCTTTTTATTTTTTATTTATTGAAGTTGATAATACAAAAAGGGAATATGCATTAATACCAGATTTACCTGAAAACTATATTTCAACAATTGAAGAAGCTAACTTAAATTCGACCTTTGAAAATACTAAAATTGCAAATAATGAAGTTAAAAATTATGCTAAATTTGATGTTAACAAAAGTTCATCAAGTGTAGTTGCTTCAATTCCTTTAATTGAAGACCATAAGTCAAAAGCTACTCTAGTTACTCTTAAATTTTTAGATGATGCATGGCTTCAAATAAGAGATACAAATGATGAGATAATTATAAGTCAACTTATGAATAAAAATGATGAGTATTCTTATAATTTAGATTTAAATTACTCTATTACATCTGGAAATGCTGGCCATATTATGGTTTTAATTGATCAAAAAGTTCGAGGAAAGATTGGAAAAAAAGGACAAGTTGTTGATTCTATAGTTTTAGAACAAGATTTTATTAATTAGCTTGATGTTAAGATCATATCAAAAAATCAATAGAAGAAAAACACGTGTAATTAATGTTGGGGACGTATTGATTGGAGGTAACAATCCTGTTTCAGTCCAGACAATGACAAATACTTTAACAGTTGATGTAAATTCTACTATTAACCAAATAAATAGAGTGGTTAAAGCAGGGGCGGATTTAGTAAGAGTATCTATACCCGATAAAGACTCATCTAAAAGCTTAAGAGAAATTGTTAAAAAAAGCAAGATACCAATAATTGCAGATATTCATTTTCATTATAAAAGAGCAATAGAGGCGGCTGAAAATGGAGCTAGTTGTCTTCGAATAAATCCTGGCAATATTGGTTCGGAAGAAAAAGTGCGGGATGTTATTAAAGCAGCTAAAAATAATAATTGTTCAATTAGAATAGGTGTTAATGGTGGTAGCCTGGAGAAAAAAATTTTGGAAAAATATTCAGAGCCAAATCCAAAAGCTCTTATAGAAAGTGCTCTTAATAATATAAAAATTCTTGAAGATAATGATTTTTTTAATTTTAAAATAAGTGTTAAATCTTCAGATATTTTTATGGCGATAAAAGCTTATCAGGGTCTAGCAGAGCTTTGTGATTACCCGCTCCATCTAGGTATTACAGAGGCAGGTGGTAAAAGAACAGGATCAATAAAGTCATCAATTGGTATGGGAAATCTATTATTAAATGGTATCGGAGATACTATAAGAGTTTCTCTATCGGACGATCCAGAAGAGGAGGTCAAGGTTGGCTATGAAATATTGAAAAGCTTAGGAATTAGAAACAGAGGTGTTAAAATAATTTCTTGCCCTTCATGCGCTAGACAACAATTTAAAGTAATAGAATTAGTTAAAAAATTAGAAAAATCATTAGAGGATGTTGAAAAACCTATAACAGTTTCAATAATTGGATGTGTTGTAAATGGTCCTGGGGAAGCCAATATGACCAATATCGGAATAACTGGTGGCGGTAATAACACCCATATGATTTATGTAGATGGTAAGAAAGATCATATAATTAAAGATAGAGATTTAGCTACTTATCTAGAAGATATAATTAGAAAAAAAGTTGAAAATAGTAGTATATAGGACATTATGAAAATTAATCCTGTTAGAGGAACGCATGATCTCTTTGGTAAAGAAATTAATAAATTCAATAATATCATTTTAGAAGTTAAAGATACTGCGAGAAAATTTGGATTTGATGAAATAATAACTCCTATATTTGAAAAATCAGACTTATTTAAAAAACCTTTAGGTGAGCAAAGTGACGTTGTTTTGAAAGAAATGTATACTTTTACTGATAGGAATGAGGAAGAATTAACTTTAAGACCTGAATACACAACTCCTATGATTAGAGCGGCTATATCAAATGGTCTTTTAAATAATTTACCAGCCAAATTTTTTGGAACAGGACAAATGTTTAGAAGAGAAAGACCACAAAAAGGTAGATATAGACAATTTAATCAAATAAATTTTGAAAATTTTGGATCTGATGACTCTTTTGCAGATGTAGAGATTATAAATTTGGCAAGTCAATTACTAAAAAAAATATTACCAAAAAAAAATATTTCATTAAATATAAATACTTTAGGAAACAGAGAAAACTTGCAAGATTATAAGAAAATTCTTTCAAAATATTTTAAAGATAATCAAAATTCTTTATCTAGTGAAAGTGTTAGTAAAATTGATTCTAATCCTTTGAGAATTTTAGACTCAAAAAATATTCAAGATAAAGAAATAGTATTAAAATGCCCTAAGCTCATTGAATTAATTTCAAAAACAGATTTGAATTCTTATGAGGAAATAAAAGTTTATCTAAAAGATCTTGATATTACAATTTTTGAAGATTTGAATCTGGTTAGGGGTTTAGATTATTATTGTCATACAGTGTTTGAATTCAAGTCTAATGAAATCGGCAGTCAGGATACATTACTAGGTGGTGGAAGATATAATGGATTAATAAATAAACTAGGAGGTAAAGATATTCCTGGTATTGGATGGGCAGCAGGTATTGAAAGATTAATGCTTTTAATGAATGATAGTCCCGCTACATCAGAAGATATTCATTTGGCAATTCAAGATCAAACTTTAAAAAAAAATGCAATTAAAATACACGACTATTTAATAAAAAATAATTTATCTGTTTATTGGAACTATAAATATAATATAAAAAAATCTTTGTCTTTAGCAAGTGAAAAAAAAGCTAAATTTATTTTAATAATTGGTGAAGAGGAAAATATAGAAAATAATTATATTCTTAAAAATCTTTATAATGGAGAACAAAAAGTTGTTAAGTTTGAAGAAATTTTAGATTATATAAAATGATAAATTTTGAAAAGCAGTTTGATAACATTGAGTCTAAATTTCGAGAAATTGAAAATAATTTAAATAATCAATCCAATTTAGATACTGAAAAATTAGTAAAATTAAATAAAGAATATGCTGAGTTAATTCCAATAGTAGAGTCAATAAAAAAATATAAAAAAGATAAAAAAGAGATATTTGAGTTATCAAAATTGACTAAAGATAATGATAATTTGATTAAAGAAATAGCGGAAATTGAATTAAAAGAAAAAAAGAAATCAATTACAATTTTAGAGAGTGATTTAATGAGACTCTTAATTCCAAAAGATGAAAATGATAAAAAAAATTCTATATTAGAAATTCGTGCAGGAACAGGAGGTGATGAAGCTTCTTTATTTGCAGCTGATTTATTTTCAATGTATCAACGTTTTTCAGATTTAAATAATTGGAAATTTGAAATTTTATCTATATCAGAGACTGGGCTAAAAGGAATAAAAGAAGTAGTTTGTAATATTTCTGGATATAATGTTTTTTCGAAATTAAAATTTGAGTCAGGTGTTCATAGGGTACAGAGAGTACCAGCTACTGAAAGTAGTGGGAGAGTTCATACATCGGCAGCAACCGTGGCTGTATTACCCGAAGCTGAGGAGGTTGATGTTAATATTGAAGACAAGGATCTGAGAATAGATGTTTTTAGATCTAGTGGTCCTGGTGGTCAATCTGTTAACACAACTGATAGCGCTGTCAGAATTACTCATATACCAACTGGCATAGTAGTTTCCCAACAAGATGAAAAATCTCAACATAAAAATAAGGCAAAAGCACTTAAGATCCTAAGATCAAGAATACTTGATAATGAAATACAAGAAAAAAATAAACAAAGATCATTAGAAAGAAAAAATCAAGTTGGATCTGGAGATCGATCTGAAAGAATCAGAACTTACAATTTTCCTCAGGGTAGAGTATCTGATCACAGAATAAATTTAACACTTTATAATTTAACTGAAATTCTTGAAGGGGATTTGGATAATTTAATTAATCCATTAATTGCTAATGATGAAACTAGTAAATTAGCAGAATTAGGTCATGAGTGAGTTTCTTTTAAAAAAAATAACAAAATTAAAAGAAAAAAAAATACCAAATCCTGAAATTGACTTAAGGGTAATGATAAATAACTCTAAATTAAAAAATAAAGAAATTATTTTTAGTGATTTTAAATTAGAGCAAATAAATATTAAAAAATTCAATTCATTATTTGAAAGAAGATTGTTAAATGAACCTATTTCAAAAATTATAAATAAAAAGAGTTTTTGGAAAGATAGTTTTTTTGTAAATCATGATGTTTTGGATCCTAGACCTGAAACCGAGGGTATAATTGAGGAAAGTATTAGAGTATTCAAAAACAGAAAAGAAAAAATTAAAATATTGGATATTGGTACAGGCTCAGGGGCAATTGCAATTTCTTTAGCAAGAGAGTTTCTCGATGCTAGCATAGTTGCAATAGATATTTCTAAAAAAGCACTCAAAGTTGCAAAAAAAAATATAATTGATAAAAGACTTGAAAATAGAATTCATTTGAAAAATACAACTATTGATTTAATAAATGAAGATTTTGACTTAATTGTTTCTAATCCTCCCTATATTTCAAAAAATGAGTTATCTAATATTTCTAGAGAAATTAAAGGCTTTGAACCGTTGATTGCTTTAGATGGAGGGATTGATGGATTGATGTTTTATAGAGATTTTGCAATAAATGTGCCTAGATTGATGAAGCCTAATTCTTATTTTATTTTTGAAATAGGTGAGACGCAATTTGATGCTTGTCGAGAAATTTTTGCAAATTCAGTGTTAAAATTTGAAAAAAAAGTCTCAGATTTGCAAAAAAAAGATAGAATTATGATTTTTTCAAAGATATAGGATATAAATTAATTAGAAAATTATAGTTTAAAATTAAATTTAAAAATTTTCAAAAAAATTAACAATAATATATGTTTACAAAAAAAAATGGTCGTATGACCTATAAGTCAAACAGAAGAACAACCTTTAAGCGAAATAACAATTTTGCTTCAAAAGGCAGGAATAAAGGAAACATTATACAACAGTATAATAAGTATCTTAAGTTAGCTAAAGATACTTCAAGTTCAGGAGATACAATTCAGGCTGAATATTACTTTCAATTCACAGATCATTATTATCGTCTAATGTTAGAATTAGGTATCAATTTAGATGAAAATTTAAGTCAAACAGAGACAAAAGATACAGCTTCAGAAAATTCTAATACCGAAAGCAAAATTAATGCATCATCTGAAGTTATTAATACGAATGAAGAAAAAACTAAAGATAATGAAGATAATGAAGATAATCAAGACAATGAGTCTATCGAGTCAATTCCATTCATTTCTGAGCCTGTAAAAAAAAGAAAAGTAAAAAATAATGAGTAATTATTCAAACAAATTATTTAAATGATTAGCTAAAATCGTTTTGTATTCTCTATTAAATCTAATTAACTCATCACCTTCCAAAATTTTACCAGACGGTAATTTTAAATTTAAAGGATTAATTTGTTTATTTTGGTATATTATTTCATAATGAAGATGAGGACCAGTTGATCTTCCAGTATTTCCTACATATCCGATTACTTCACCTTGATTAACTCTTACTCCTTTACTTATTCCTTTTTTATAACCACTTAAATGGGCATACGCTGTTTTGTACTCATTATTGTGACGTATTCTAATGTATTTTCCATATCCTCCATTTCTTCCCACATATTCAACTATACCATTACCTCCTGCATAAATTGGAGTTCCAATTGGAGCAGCAAAATCTATTCCTTTGTGCATTTTATTAAAACCTGAAATTGGATGTTTTCTCATACCAAAGCTAGAGGATAACTTCGCACCATCCAAGGGTGTTTTGAGGATAGATTTTTTTACATTTTTACCCTCTCTATTGAAATAATCTATAAAACCCTCATTTGTAAAAAATTTAAAATATTCTAATGAATTTTTATCAATTTCAATTTTAGCATACTCAATGTTTCCAATTGAAAAATCTAATGCATTTTCAACAAATGTTTTTTCATAAGCAATAGACACCAGTGTATTTTTTTTTATATCTCTTTGAAAATCTAAATCAAAACTAAACAACTGGATTAATTTAATTAAGACTTCGTTTGGAACATCATTTTCTATACCATCTGTGTAGAGTGAGTTAAGTATTATATACTCTTTTGACTCAATAGTAGAAAAAGTATTTAATTCTTTTTTAGTTACTTCCATCTTGTCTGATAAATTAATAATTAGTATAGTTTTATAATCTAACTCAATTATAATTTTTTTTGTTATATTTTTTTTATCACTAAAAAATGAAATTTTTTGATTAATTTTTAAGCCTTTTAGGTTAAACTCACTATTAACTAAATTGATTATTTCAAATTTATTATATTTAAAAAGAAAATTATCTAAAATTTCTGAAAAAGTTTGCCCCTTTTTAACAGTAATTACTTCTTCATTTAGGTTTATAACTGAATTATCTATTGAGTCTTGAACTATTGAGGTTGGAGAATTTCTTTCTGGTTCATTTACAATTTCTTGTTTTTGAATTTTCTTATGTTTAGTATCAGAAACAATAACATTTTTTTTAAAATTTAAATTTGATACATTTGTGAAGAAAATATAAAAACCAAAAACAATCAATACAAGTAAATTTATTTTTTTAAAACTTATTGGCATTAATTAAAAATATTTTGAATTAAAATAAATAAGAGGTTTTAAAGTTTCATTATTCATAACCTTTAATACTTTACAAATAAATATTAAATGATCACCTTTTTTTATTTTATCTATTATTTTACAATCTAGATTTGATATACAATTTTTGATAATAGGATTTCCATTCTTTAAAAGCTGGTAGTCAATTTTTTTCCAATATGGGGAATTTTTTGCAAAGTTATCAGAAATGTATTTCTGTTTTTTGCTTAAAACATTGATTGAAATAAATTCAGCATTCTTAAAAACTTGTAATTTTGAAGATTTTACATCAAGTGAAAATAAAACTAAAGGTGGTGAGAGTGATAACGATGAAAATGAATTTATTGTTTTTCCATATAAAATAGAGTTTTTGTTTGTCGCAATAACTGTGATGCCTGTTGAAAATTTTGATAATGTTTTTTTAAAATTTTGAGTATTTACTTTCTTCATAAATCTTTTTGCATAATTATAGAGTCAATCCACTTACCCTTTTTAAACCCAATTTTTTTTAATTTACCACAATTTTTAAAACCTAATTTCTTGTGAACTTTGATTGATCCAACACTATCTATACTGCCAATTACTGCAACTATTTTTTTAATTTCTCTATTTTTTTTTGATGAACTGATCAATTCTTTTAACAATCTATATCCTATACCTTTTTTTAAATAATTACTATGGACGTAAATTGTATTTTCAAAAGCAAATCTGTAACCACTTTTATCTCTAAATTTATTTAAATACGCAATACCTACTAGGTTTTTATCAATTATTGCTGCTAGATAAGGTAATTTCTTTTTAGTAATATTTCTATAGTTGTTGGTAAAATCTTTCAAACTGATTTTCTTTTCTTCAAAATTAGAAAAAGAGTTATCTATATAATAGTTATATATTTTGAGCGCATCTTTTAAATTCTTCTTTAGAAGAGGGGTTATTTGCAAATTCATTTAATTGCTTTTTATAGATTTATTTGTAATTTAGAATAATTAATTATTTGATATTGGGTGCGTAGCTCAGCGGTAGAGCACTGCCTCGACACGGCAGGGGTCACAGGTTCAATCCCTGTCGCACCCACCAAATATTTATATTTTCAGCTATTGAAATTATATAAATTAATATAGATATATACACATGATAAAATGTTTTATTGTTGCTGTTTTAATAGCATCAATTATATTTTTAATAATAGATGTAATTTGGCTATCTTTTGCTACTAAATCCTTCTATAGACCATTATTAGGCGATCTAATCTCTGATAAACCTGTATTATGGGCGGCAGGACTGTTTTATATTTTGTATATGTTTGGTATGGCAGTAATTGTTATACAGCCATGCATTGAACCAAGCGGTTTATCAAAATCTTTATACACAGGCTTTATTTTTGGTTTAGTCGCTTATGGAACATATAATTTGACTAACATGGCAGTTCTAAAAGATTGGTCGCCTACGGTAGTTTTTGTTGATATGTTTTGGGGAGGATCTCTAACTGCCGTATCTGCTTCTACAGGAATTTATGTAGCAAAAAAAATAGTTCATTTTAATTAATTTACTTTAACCTTTTTATATTAAAATATAACAACTCTTCAAGCATCGGGTATTTTTCAAATTCATTTTTATTTTTTTTAATAAAATTATAAATATTTTTTTCACAAAAATTTATTGTATTTTTTTTACCCATTATACTTAATAAAGTTCTTTTGCCTTGTTTTTTATCTTTTCCAGGTGTTTTGCCAATCTCTTCAAATGAATTTACTTCATCAAATAAATCATCCATAATTTGAAATATTGTTCCAAACAATGCACCATAGTTTTTACTAAACTTAATTCTTTTATTTGTTGCACCCTTTATAATAAAAGGAGCAGCAAAAGAAAACTCAAATAGTTTTCCAGTTTTTTTTCTATACATTTCGATAATTTTATTTTTACTTAATATTTTGTTTTCATATAATAAATCTAAAGATTGACCACCTGCCAAACCACTATAACCAGTACATAAGGTTAAATAATTAATTAGTTGCAAATTTTTTTCTTTACTTATTTTTGTTAAGCTTCCAGATAGTAATTGAAATGCAAAATCATGCAGAGCATCGCCAGCTAGAATTGCGCTTGCCTCACCATATTTTTTGTGAGTGCTTGGCTTGCCTCTTCTAAAATCATCATTATCCATGCTTGGGAGATCATCATGAATTAAGGAATATGAATGAATAGACTCTATTGAAGCTGAGATTACCATCGCATTTTTTGTTGATAAATTTACAATTTTAGAAGACTCAGAGACTAAGAAGGTTCTTATTCTTTTGCCTCCATTAATTGAGCCATATTTCATTGCTTTTGCTAGTAAGCTAGTATCAAGTTTTTTTTGCAATATTTTATTGTAAAATTTATCAAATTTTAACTTGTTAAGATCTATTAACTTATTTATTTTCATATTTGTTTTTTTATATTTGTTTTAATCTCTAAATTAATTATTACAATAAACTAATAAAATATGAGAATTGAAGAAGAAATTAAGTTAGATTACTCAGATGTCCTTTTCAGGCCAAAAAGAAGTACCTTAAAAAGTAGAAGAGAAGTTAACCTTAAAAGAAAATATAAATTTAAACATTCCAAATTAAGTTGGGAAGGTATTCCTATTATCGCCTCTAATATGGATGGTGTAGGAGAAGTTGGAATTGCTAAGAAATTAGCTTCATTTAATATGATGGCTGCACTTACTAAGCAGCATGACAATAAAGAAATCAATAGCTTACAAAAAACTAAATTAATTCATAATTTTGTTGCTTTAAGTTGCGGTACTAGTAAAGATAGTTACACAAGATTAAACAAGCTTCTAAAAAAATATCCTAAATTTAAATTTATTTGCATAGATGTAGCAAACGGATACTCTGAAAATTTTAGTCACTTTGTTAGTGAAGTGAGAAAAAAATATCCTACTAAAACCATTATAGCTGGAAATGTTGTTACTGCAGATATGACTCAGGAATTGGTTTTAAGTGGTGCAGATATTGTTAAGGTTGGCATAGGTCCTGGCAGTGTTTGCACAACAAGAATTCAAACTGGAGTTGGCTATCCGCAATTAAGTGCTGTGCTTGAGTGCGCTGATGCAGCTCATGGCCTTGGTGCACATATTATTGCTGATGGCGGATGCACAAGCCCTGGTGATGTAGCAAAAGGATTTGGAGCAGGTGCAGATTTTGTAATGTTAGGAGGAATGCTTGCAGGACATAAAGAGGGTGGGGGTAAAATCATTAAAGAAGATGAAGAGAGTTACATTGAATTTTATGGATCAAGTTCAGAAGAAGCTAATGAAAAACATTATGGTGGATTGGCTAATTATAGATCTTCCGAAGGTAAAAAAGTAAGAATTAAATATAGATCCTCCTTAGAAAAAACTGTTAAAGACATCTTAGGAGGAATAAGAAGTAGCTGTACATATGTAGGTGCACCAACTCTTAAACAACTAAGTAAATGCACTACTTTTGTTAGAGTGAATAATCAATATAATGATATTTTTGGTAAGGTATAATCAATACCCTATTGCTAATCCATCTTTTCTTGGATCAGATCCACCAATTAAAACTCCTTTTTTTCTATCAATAATTATTCCCTGTCCTCCACCAATAGCATCTTCAGCTAATTGAAGATCGTGGCCAAGATTTGAAAGATCTTTGATTAACGGCTCAGAAAAAGATTTTTCAATTATAAGTTTGCCATTCAACGCAAATGCTCTTTGAGTATCAATAGCCTCTTGCATACTCATTCCAAATTCAAATATATTTTGCAGTACATGTGTTTGCCCAATTGGTTGGTATTGCCCCCCCATTACTCCATATGACATAACAGTTTCACTATTTTTATTAGTTAGCATTCCTGGAATTATTGTATGCAATGGTCTTTTATTTGAGTCAATGCAATTTGGATGACCTTCTTCTAATCTAAAATTTACTCCACGATTTTGAAATAAAACTCCTGTATTTTTTGAACAAATACCACTTCCAAAAGCATGACAAATTGAGTTTATAAATGAAACAGCATTAAGATCTTTATCAACAATAGTTAAATAAACTGTCTCTGGATGAGAAGTTACATGAGATTTAGTAGAGCTATAAACTTTATCCAGTCTTATTTTATTTAGTATTTTGTCTATAGACTGTTTACTCATTAATTCCTGAAAATTAAAATTTGTAAAATTAGGATCACCAAGTACTGACTCCTTTAATTCAAAACATACTTTTGTAACTTCAGCTTGAATATGAAATCTTTGAGCACTTAAAACAGGGATATTTTTCCAATCAAAGCTCTCTAATAATTTCATCATTAAAAGAACAATAACCCCGGGTCCATTTGGCGGGCATTGATTTATATAATTATCTTTGTACTCTGAAATTATGGTATCTGAAATTATTGTATTTTGATTATAAAAATCTTCTTCAGTATGGGTTCCTCCAAGTTCACTTAAGCTTTTAACCATGTCTCTCGCAATTTCACCCTCATAGAATCCCTTAGCACCTTTTTTACCAATGATCTTCAAGCTATTTGCTAATTTAATATTTTTATATGTTGAAGCAAACTTTGGTGCCTTGTAGTTAGTTAAAAATTCTTCTTTTGTGATTTTGTTTTTTTTTAATTTATCTTCATTCTTTTTCCAATGATAAGCTTCAATTTCGTGAACAGGAAATCCATCTCTTGCGTATTTTTCAGCTGATATAAATAATTGCTCAAAATCTAACTTACCAAATTTTTTATGCATTTCGTACCATGCATCTACCGCACCTGGTATTGTGACTGAGTGAGGACTTAAAAGTCCAATTTTACTAATTTTATTTTTTTTAAAAAAATTTATGTCAGCATTTTTTGGATTTATACCAGAGCCATTGAATGAAATTGCCTTATTATTTTCCATTTTAACTATTGCAAAACAGTCCCCACCAATCCCAGTAGAGCCTGGTTCAACAACTGATAATACTGCAGAAGCCGCAATTGCTGCATCTACTGCATTACCTCCAATTTTAAGTATATTAATTGCTTCCTGAGAGCTCAGTGGCTGTGAAGTAGCAACAATTGCATTGTTTGCAAGTATATTGGATCTTCCAGGTTCATAAATTTTTCTCATAATAAGCTATTTTTAATATATGTTTGACAAATTAAAACATAGAATTTAATAGCGCTTTTGTTATGAAAGTTAAATGTTCATTAAAATCGGCAAAAACTAGGGATAAAGACTGTAAACTAGTTAGAAGAAAAGGTCGAATTTATGTAATTAATAAAAAAAACCCAAGAATGAAAGCACGTCAGGGCTAATAATTCTCTGCAATATATTTTTCAGCTTCTAGTGCTGCCATACAACCCATTCCAGCTGCAGTTACTGCTTGCCTAAATATTTTATCTTTTACATCTCCTGCAGCATATATGCCTTTAATATTTGTTTCTGTACTATCAGGTTTTGTAATAATATAATTTTCTTTATCCATATTAATTTTATTTTTGAATAAAGCAGTTGCAGGATCATGACCAATAGCTATAAAAGCTCCTGTAGCATAAATATTTTTTTCAGCATTATTATTAACATTTTTTAGTTTTATTTCTTTAAGTGAAAGAGGTTCATCTGAGCCAATAAACTCCTCAACAATGTGATCCCAGATCACTTCTATTTTTGGATGTTTGAAAAGTCTTTCTTGAAGAATTTTTTCTGCACGTAATTTATTACGCCTATGCACTAAAGTTACCCTAGATGCAAAGTTTGTTAAATAAAGCGCTTCCTCAACAGCACTATTTCCACCACCTACCACAACTATATTTTGATCTTTAAAAAAAAACCCATCACATGTTGCGCAAGCAGAAATACCAAAACCTTTGAATTTATTTTCAGATTCAATATTTAACCATCTTGCTTGAGCTCCTGTTGCAATAATAATGGATTTAGATGTGAATTCTATACCTGAGTCAGTTTCAGCACGAAAAGGTTTTTTATCAAATACAACCTTATTTACTATATCGTGATGAAATTCTGTTCCAACTTTTACTGCTTGTTCTTTCATTTGTTCCATTAACCAAGGACCTTGTATAACATTTCCAAATCCAGGATAGTTTTCTACATCTGTTGTAATTGTTAGTTGTCCACCTGGCTCTAAACCAGATACGAGGTGAGGTTTTAAATTTGCTCTAGCTGCATAAATCGCTGCTGTGTATCCAGCAGGGCCTGAACCGATAATCAATACGTCCGTTTCTATTTTTTTTGTCATTTAATAAATATTATATAAATAAATTAATTTTCAACTGGCCAGTCTGTTTTAAAGGAAACATAATTAATTTGTATGCAACGCCTTTCCTTTTTAATCTCTTTTAATTCAAGTCCATGCCAAGTATCCTGACCTGAAGAAAAAAAATAACCATTATTGTGTAAATACTTTATTGTTTTAACAAGTTTGAAATCTTTGTCATAGAGATCAGTCCCTAAATTTTTTGACTCATTATAAGGATTAGCCCAAATCATCATAGTCATAAGTTTTTCAGGTATATCTTTATGTGGCTTTAACCAAAAACCCTTCTTGTCTCCAATAATTTCAAGTCTTACGAAAGAATTGCTTAAATCTTTATTCAATAAATTACCAATTTTTGTATAGACATGTTTTTTTTGAAGCTCATTTATAACTTTTGTTAAATATGGATAAAATTTACAATTTCCTAAATCCAAAAAAAGTCTTAATTTGCCGTCTAATCCTTGCCCTGTATCATCAGCTGCTCTTGTACCATCATAAGCTCGATCACCTTCTGGAATAGTTGAATATGCAATCTCATCTAATGTTTTAGTATCTAAGCAATTTGATATTTCCCAATGTTTGAAAGGGTAATCAGCTGAGCTTAAATTATTCAAGTTCATAAATTGTCTTCTATTATTCTTTTTTTTAAAATGCTACCAATTCTTTCTGATTCATTCAACAGATTGTATTTCCAATTTACTAATTTATTAACTTTTTCTATATCCCTTGTTATACCTAATTTGTTAAATTCATCATGAAAACTAGCTATTCGTAAACTTTTTCTTTTAAAAGGTAAGTGAAATATATAAATAGGTTTTCCTGAAATCGCAGTTTCGCTAATCATTGATGTTGAGTCAGAAGTAACAATAAAAAAAGATGATATTTTTATAGCTTCTTCATATGGATTATATCCATCTCCATTCCAAATATTAGCAATATTATTTAACTTTTGATTAATTATTTTTTTAACTAGATAAGAAGTTCTCCTAGAAGTAATGATTTGTAAGTTAAAAATTTGGTGATTTTTTTTTAACTCTAAAAGCTTTTTACAAAGTCTAATTATTTCTTTTTGTCCAAAATAGTAGTGTTGATTATCTCCACCAATTATACAAGTAATTAATTTTGAATTAACATTTAGATTGTTTTTAGTAAACTGGTGTAATGCGCCAACAGAATTTAAAACATTATTTCCATAAAAATTATCATGATTTGGACTAATTATATAATTAAATTTTTTGGATGAAATTTTCGGATTTTGTATATGTATATTAATAAGTCTAGGAAATTTTTTTTTACAATAAAGAGAAAAGTAGACGCTTTTTCTTCCGCATGAAATTATCATATCAGGTCTCTCATCGTTAGGAATCTTGTTTTTAAATATCCATTTGTATATTGGTAAAAAACCGGGCTGAAGTTTATTCCAAGGAAAAATAAGATCTGTCTTTATGTTTGTAATATTTTTACTTAGCTGTTTTGATAAACCTATCACTTGACTAATCATTCCTTGGGAGCCATCAGTTACAGCCCAAATTTTAAGCTTATTAAAGTTCAAATGTATTTTACTGATTTGATTGTATAAGATTTTTGTCCTTTTGGACTATTAATTTCTACTATATCATCAACTGATTTATTAATTAAACCTCTTGCAAGAGGACTGCTGACTGAAAGTTTATTATTTTTAATATCTGACTCATATTCCCCAACAATTTGATAAGTAACTATTTCTCCATTATCATCATCTTGAATAACAACTGTTGCTCCAAATTTAATTTCATTTCCTTCTAGACTTTTAACATCAATTACTTCTGCCCTGCTTACAGCATTTTCAAGATCTGCAATTTTACCTTCTATTAAACTTTGCTGCTCTTTAGCATATTGATACTCTGCATTTTCTGATAAATCCCCATGACTCCTAGCTTCTGATATTGCTGCAATAATATTTGGTCTATCCTTATTTTTTAATTTTTTTAAGTCATTTTGAAGAGTTTGATATCCGCTCGCTGTCATTGGTATTTTATTCATAAAACTATGATGATATATTTTTATTTTAAGTCAATATTTTTAGGTTAAATCTTGTAAACTTGTAACTTTTAAGGAACTAGTTTTCAAGTGCTCTATGGTTTCTACAGCAATTTTTGCCCCCCTAATTGTTGTATAATATGGAATATTGTAAGTAAGTGCAGTTCTTCTTATACTATAACTATCTCTAATTGATCCTTGCGTTTTTGTTGTATTAATAACTAGGTCAATTTGATTGTCTTTTATTGCATCGACAATATGAGGTCCACCTTCCTTAACTTTATTAATTGACTCAACATTTAGATTATTGTCATTTAAAAATTTAGAAGTACCTTTAGTGGCAACAATTTTAAAATTTAAATCTAATAATTTAATAGCAATTTCTAATATGAATTGTTTATTTTGGTCATCAATTGAAATAAACACTCTCCCTTTAGAAGGTAAAATAGTACCACAAGCAATTTGACTTTTTGCAAATGCTGATAAAAATGTATTATCAATACCCATTACTTCACCAGTAGATTTCATTTCAGGACCAAGTACTAAATCTACACCATCAAATTTATTAAATGGAAATACCGACTCTTTAACATTAAAAGTTTTCAAATTTTTAACATTAAATTTTTTAAGAATGTCATTTAATAGATCACCTGTCATTACCTTTGCTGCTATTTTAGCAATAGGTATACTTCTTGCTTTTGCAACAAATGGAACAGTTCTGCTTGCTCTGGGATTTACCTCTAAAACATATACCTTATCATTTTTTACTGCTAATTGAGTGTTCATCAAACCAATAACTTTAATTTCTGAAGCTATATTAGATACCCATTCTATAATGGTTTTTTGAGTTTCTATTGAAATTGAAAAGGGGGGTAAAGAGCAAGCACTATCGCCAGAATGAATTCCCGCCTCTTCAATGTGTTCCATTACCCCAGCAACAAAAATTTCTCCCTTACTATCTCTAATGATGTCTACATCAACTTCAGTTGCATTTTCAAGATATTGATCCACAAGAATTATATTATTTGACGATACTTCCAGCGCACTCTTAGTAAATTCAGCAAGATGTTTTTCGTTGTAGGCGATTTCCATCGCTCTTCCTCCTAAAACATATGAAGGTCTAACCAATACAGGATATTTAATTTTATTGGCTATGGACGTTGCTTCTTTTAAATTTTTTGCAAATCCATTTTTGGGTTGTTGAATATTTAATTTACTAAGAGTTTCGCTAAATCGATCTCTGTCTTCAGCTAAATCTATTGCTTCTGTTGTTGTTCCAAGAATTTTTACACCCTCATTTTCAAGTTCGTTTGCAATTTTAAGTGGTGTCTGTCCTCCAAACTGGACAAATATTCCAAGAACTTCTCCATTTTCATCTTCTTTTTTGTAAATTTCCAAAACACTCTCAGTTGTTAGTGGTTCAAAATATAATCTATCAGCTGTATCATAGTCAGTTGATACTGTTTCTGGATTACAGTTAATCATTATTGTTTCAATACCCTTTTCTCTAAGTGCATAAACTGCATGCACACAACAATAATCAAATTCAATTCCTTGACCGATTCTATTTGGACCACCGCCTAAAATGATAACTTTTTTATTTGCAGTAGGATTAGACTCACAGAATGGTTTATTATGAAAGTTCCAATCATAACTTGAATAAAGGTAAGGAGTTTTAGAGCTAAACTCACCCGCACAGGTATCTACAAGTCTAAATATCGGTCTAATATTATTCTGATGCCTAAATTTTCTAATTTCATTTTCTGAAATATTTTTAATTTTTGCAATTTTTTTATCTGTGAATCCATTTTGTTTTGCCAATAGAGTATTTTCTTTTGATAAATCATTTTTTCGAATTAACTTTTCAATTTCAATAATCTTTTTAAGCTGATAAATAAACCATTTGTCATATTTTGTTATGTTGTTTATTTCATCTTGATCAATTCCGAGTCGAAGAGCATGCCCAATTGTTAACAACCTTTGTGACGATTGAATTTTTAAATCATCAATAATTGTTTGTTTACTTGTTGTATGATTTTGGGGGACGTCTAGCCCATCTAAACCATATTCTAGAGAACTAAATCCTTTTTGGAGACTTTCATTAAATGATCTTCCTATACTCATAGTTTCCCCAACTGATTTCATTGAGGTAGTTAAATTTGAGTCAGCTCCACTAAATTTTTCAAAAGTAAATCTTGGAATTTTAGTAACAACATAATCGATAGTTGGCTCAAAACTTGCAGGTGTCGTTTTTGTAATATCATTCTTTAATTCATCTAATGAATAGCCCACTGCTAATTTTGCTGCAATTTTTGCAATTGGAAAACCTGTTGCTTTTGAAGCTAAAGCAGAGGATCTACTTACTCTTGGATTCATCTCAATAACATTTATTTCTCCATCTTCAGGGTTGATGGCAAACTGAACATTTGATCCACCTGTATCTACACCTATCTTTTGCAATACTTTAATGCTGGCATTTCTTAAGACTTGATATTCTTTATCTGTTAAAGTTAGTGAAGGTGCCACAGTTATACTATCCCCAGTATGGACACCCATCGGGTCTATATTTTCAATAGAACAAATTATTATGCAATTATCTTTGTGATCCCTCACAACTTCCATCTCAAACTCTTTCCAACCTGATACTGATTTTTCAATTAAAATTTGATTTGTTGGACTTGCATTCAGTCCTCTTTGACATAACACAGAGAATTCTTCATCAGTATAAGCAACTCCACCACCTGTTCCTCCTAGAGTAAAACTTGGTCTAATTACTAAAGGTAATTTTAATTTTTCTTTTACCTCTATTGCTTTTGTTAATTCCTCTACAATGATGCTCTCAGGACATTTTAATCCAATTTCTCTCATTGCATCTTTAAATTTTTGCCTATCTTCTGCAAGTTCTATTGCATCAGGATTAGCCCCTATCATCTTTACTTTATTCTTCTTAAGAATTCCTGATTTTGCTAGTTCCATAGAGACATTCAAGGCAGTTTGACCACCCATGGTGGGCAATAAAGCATCAGGTTTCTCTAACTCGATTATTTGCTCTACAAACTCTTTTGTTATTGGCTCAATATAAGTTTTATCAGATAAATCTGGATCCGTCATTATAGTTGCGGGATTGGAGTTTACTAGAACTACTTTGTAACCCTCTTCTTTTAGTGATTTACAAGCTTGAGCACCAGAATAATCAAATTCACACGCTTGTCCTATTACAATTGGCCCAGCTCCAATTATTAATATTTTTTTTATATCTTGTCTTTTAGGCATGGATCTTAATTAATTTGTAAAATTCTTTAAAAAGATATGCGCTATCATGAGGTCCAGGACTTGCCTCTGGGTGATACTGCACACTATATACTGGTAATGTTTTGTGCCTTATACCTTCATTTGATCCATCAAATAAAGATACGTGTGTTTCTTCAACTTCATTTGGCAAGCTTGCTCTATCAACTTCAAAACCATGATTTTGTGATGTTATTTCAACAGTATTATTAATCAAATTTTTAACAGGTTGATTCGCACCTCTATGACCCTGGTACATTTTTTTTGTTTTTGCACCAAGGGCAAGATTTATTAATTGATGGCCAAGGCAAATACCAAAAATAGGAATTTCAAGATTAATAAGCTCTTTAATTGTTGGAAGTATCAATTTAATAGTAGCATCAGGATCTCCTGGGCCATTTGATAAAAAGATACCTTTTGGTTGTTTGCTTAAAATTTCTTTTATATTCGTTATAGCTGGCAAGATTGTCGTATTGAAATTTAAATTTTTTAAATTTCTTAGAATATTTTGTTTAATTCCAAAATCTAAACATACAATTGGAAAATTTTCAAAACTTTCTTTTTCAATATCTTTTTTCCATAAACCATGATCCCACTCATAAACTTTCTTTGTAGAGACTAAAGTTGCAAGATCCAAATTTTCAAGCCCATTCCATTGCTTTAATTGTTTTTGTAAAACATCTAAACTTTGATTATTTTCACCAAAATGGATTAATGCCGCTTTTTTTGCACCCTCTAAAGATAATTTTCTAGTTAAGTATCGAGTATCAATACCTGTAATTGCAGGAATATTATTATTTTTTAAAAAAGAATTTAAACTATCTTGTGCTCTCCAATTTGAATATTGTTCTAGAGCTTGATTAATAACGCAACCTTCAGCATAAATTTTAGATGATTCTAAATCTTCATTATTTGTTCCAACAATACCTATATGAGGAAAAGTAAAAGTAATAATCTGTTTTGCATATGATGGATCTGTTAGGGTTTCTTGATAGCCTGACTGAGATGTATTGAAACATAATTCAGCCACAACTGATTTAATGGCTCCTAACCCATTACCCCACAATATCTCACCATCATCAAAAATTAAAGCAGCTGAAGGAGGGCGTAAGTGTTGTTTTTTAATAATATCCCGCAGCATTATTTGATAAGAAATGATGGTTTACTAGGCATTTTGAAAACTTTAGTCAAGGATTAGTTGAAATTGTTAATAACAGTTATATTAGTGATAAAAATAAATTTAACCGATTCTAACAGGTAGATAATTATGAGTTTAAGAAACAATATTGATGAGGATTATAAAAAAGCAATAAAAAACAAAGAGCAAGATAAGACCAACACTCTTAGATTAATAAAAAGTGCTATAAAAGACAAAGATATTTCATTTAGATCTAATGAAAGAAGAGAAGGAATTAGCGACCAAGAAATACTATCACTTTTGATTAGCTTGATTAAACAGAGAAAAGATTCGATAGAGCAATTTCAAAAAGCAGGAAGAGATGATTTAATAAAAAATGAACAAAGTGAAATAGACCTAATAAATCAATATTTACCAAAGCAAAAATCCGAGGATGAAACCATAGCAATTGTTGATGAATTAATTAAAACTCATAATTTAGAAAATTTAAAAGATATGGGCAAGTTGATGGGTTTTGTTAAAAAAGATTACCCTGGAGAAGTAGATATGGGTTTCGTAGGCAAAATAGCAAAATCTAAACTTGGAAATTAATGGCATTCAATAAGATTGATTTAGATAATATAAAATCAAAAATTCTTATTTCCGAAGAGTTAGAAAAAAAAACTAAAGTAATTAAAAAGGGAAAAGATTTTTGGTGTTGTTGTCCATTTCATAATGAAAAAACTCCTTCATGTAAAATAAATGATGAGCAGGGATCTTATTATTGTTTTGGTTGTGGGGCCAAAGGAGATATTTTTACAATCTATCAAGAATTATTTAATTACACTTTCTTAGAAGCAGTAAAAGAGTTAGCCAACAGAGCAGGAATTAAAATAAATTTTGAGCAAACTTCAAATTATAAAGAGTATGATAAACATCTAAAGATATTAGAAATTTCAGCTACGTGGTTTGAAGAAAACTTAAATGTAGAAAACAATTTATGCATAAAATATTTACACAATCGAAAATTATCAAATGAAACAATTAAAGCTTTTAGACTTGGGTATTCCTATAATAAAGATCTTTCACTTTATAAGTATTTAAAAAATTTATCATTTACAGATGAAGAAATCTTAAAAAGTAACGTTGCCAAGCTTGATAAAAATGAAAATATAAAAGATTTTTTTTATAAGAGATTAATTTTTCCAATAACTAATATCAACGGAAAAGTAGTTGGATTTGGTGGCCGTGTTTTAGATAATTCTAACCCTAAATATATAAATTCTCCAGAAAGTCATTATTTCAAAAAGAGAAGCATGTTGTATAATCTAAATTTAGCAAAAAATTCTGCAAGAGAGAAAAAAAACTTATTAATTTGTGAGGGATATATGGATGTAATTTCATTATATCAGAACAATATTAAAAGCGTTGTAGCACCACTTGGGACATCCTTTACTCAAGAGCAATTAGAACTTTCTTGGAAATATACTAATAAACCGACGATAATGTTTGATGGTGATGATGCTGGTGTTAGAGCATCCTATAAAGCAGCAATAATGTCTCTTCCTTTTTTAATTCCAAATAAATCTCTTCAATTTATCAATTTACCAAAAAATTATGATCCAGATAGTTTTCTAGAAAAAAATAAATTAGAAGATTTAATAAGAATATTAAAAGAACCAATACCGCTATTAAACTATATTTTCGAAGTATCCAGTAGTGGAATTTCTCTTAATCATGCAGATCAAAAAATTTCATACGATCAATATCTTGATGATTTAATTGCCATTATCAAAGATAAAAAAATACAATATTTTTATAAAAGTGAATTTAAATCTTTATTTTTTAAAAAATTAAGAAACACTAATAAGCCTAATGCAAGAAATATAATCCCAAAGAAAATTGTTTCTTTACAAAAAAAACAGATATATTCTTTTATAGCTAGTGCAATTAACCACCCTAAAATAAAAGACAAAATAATTGATTGCATTAGCCAAAGTATTGAATTGGATGAAATTGAGAAAAAAATTTTAGAAAAACTTAAAAATGATGTGGTAATTCATAATAATAAGTCTGATTTTTTAAATTTATTCACCCAAGAAATCAGACAATTTGTAGAATCTAAGATATTGCAACCCAGTATTTACAAACTTTTCCCATATTCTAGCCAAAAATACAAATCAAATGCAGCTTTAAAGGAAATACAAGAATCTGTGAAAAACTTGAATACAAGGCTTTCAAATTTGGAAAAAATAAATAAAAGCCTAAGTACCTTTGAAAAAGATAACACTTCTTTAAACTGGGATGAGCTTCAGAAGATATCTAGCGAATTAGAGGAAAACTATAACGATAGTTAATATGGCAAAAAAGAAAGTTAAAAAAAATAAGAGTGTAACAAAAAAAACTTTATCAAAAAAAAGTAATATAAAAAAAACTGTTGCAAAAAAAACCACTAAAAAAAATAAAACAATCACAAAAAAAACATCCAGATTAAAAAAAAATTCCAAAGTAAAAAAAGTTACTAAAAAAAAATCAACAGTTAAAAAAAAATCATTAAATAAAAATACTAAAATAAAAAAAACAACTCTCAAAATTGAAGAAAAGAAAGTCAAAAAACAAAAAAAAGTAATATCTTTTGATGATCATATTAAAGCAGTTATTGCCAAATTATTAGATAAACATAAAGTTGATGGTATATATACCTTAAAAATAATTGAAAAAGCTGTTCCTAAAAAATTTAGAACTCCCGATAATGTATCTAAAGTTGAGAAATTTTTAAGAAATAATAACATATCTATTTTTTCTGAAGAGGAAGCGGCTTCTTTAATTAAATCTGCTAAAGAAGATAAATCTAAAGATGACGAAAGTGGAGAAGAAGAAAAAAAACAAACAGGAAAAACTGATGATCCAGTAAGATTATATTTAAGAGATATGGGAGCTGTTGAACTTTTAAGCAGAGAAGGTGAAATAGCAATAGCAAAAAGAATTGAGGCTGGTAGAGAAAAAATGATCGGAGCTATATGTGAGAGTCCTATGACGATCCGTTCTATTATTAACTGGAAAGATTCAATTAAAGATGGAACAATGTTACTTAGAGATATTGTAGATTTAGAGGCTACATATGATATGTCAGACATAGGTGATACAAAAATTGATGACACACTTAAATTAATAGAAGCTTCTGAAAAAAAAGGTAAACCAAAAGAAGAAAAAAATAAAACTTCTGAAGATGAAAATGATGAGAACCTAAATAATTCTTCAGAAGATGACGAAGATGACGATACTCTAAACGTATCACTTGCAGCAATGGAAGAAAAACTTAAGCCAAAAGTTTTAAAAGATTTTGATGATATAACTAAACTTTTTAAGAAACTACAGAAATCAAGTTTAGACCTAATGAAGTCTGATAAAAATTCGAAAAATTATCCTATTCTTGATAAAAAATACAAAAAAATCCAAAAGGAAATGGTTATTGCAATGAAAGCTGTTCATTTCAATGCTTCTACAATTGAGGCATTGATGGAGTCTCTTTATGAATTAAACAAAAAGCTTTTAATTAGAGAAGGCAGAATGCTTCGTTTAGCTATTGCAGAAGGTGTAAAAAGAGAAAATTTTATTGAAGAATATTTGAATTTTAACTTTGAAAAAAACTGGATTCAAAACCTTTTAAGTATAAATGATAAAAATTGGGAAAAATTTATTAATAAAAATCATATTGAAATTAATAAGTTAATTGAAGAAATCAAAGAAATTCAGGATGCTTCAGAATTACCCTTACCCGAGTTTAGAAGAATTGTAAGCACAGTCCAGCAAGGAGAAAGATCTGCCAACAGGGCAAAAAAAGAAATGATAGAGTCTAATCTTCGTTTGGTAATTTCAATAGCCAAAAAATATACAAATAGAGGTTTACAATTTTTAGATTTAATACAAGAAGGAAATATTGGTTTGATGAAGGCTGTAGACAAATTTGAATACAGAAGAGGTTATAAATTCTCAACATACGCTACTTGGTGGATCAGACAAGCTATAACAAGATCAATTGCAGATCAGGCAAGAACAATAAGAATTCCTGTACACATGATCGAAACTATTAATAAAATCGTTAGAACTACTAGACAAATAATGGCTGAAATTGGAAGAGAGCCAACGCCTAATGAGCTTGCAGATAGATTACACATGCCTCTTGATAAAGTTAAGAAAGTTCTAAAAATAGCAAAAGAGCCAATAAGTCTTGAAACACCTGTTGGAGATGAAGAGGATAGTTCACTGGGTGATTTTATTGAAGACAAAAATGCCCTCATTCCAATTGAAGCAGCTGTTAAAAGTTCATTAAGAGATACTACAACAAGTATTTTATCCTCCTTAACTCCAAGGGAAGAAAGAGTCCTTAGAATGCGTTTTGGTATCGGTATGAATAGTGATCATACGCTTGAAGAAGTAGGTCAACAATTTAGTGTTACAAGAGAGAGAATACGTCAAATAGAAGCAAAGGCATTAAGAAAATTAAAACATCCAACTAGAGCTAGAAAACTAAAAACTTTTCTTGACGAATAATGAAATTAACCCTTCTTGGGACAGGTTGTCCAAGTGTTGATCACAAACGATTTGGACCATCAAATTTAATAATAACAAAAAATACCAAAATTTTAGTTGATTGTGGCTCAGGCATAACTCAAAGACTTCATCAGCTAAATGTATCATCAGCAAGTATTGATGCTTTATTTTTTACCCATCTTCATTCTGATCATGCAGTTGATTTATATCAATTGATCATTTCGTCATGGCACTCTTACAGAATAAAACCATGGAAAATTTATGGACCAAAAGGTACTAAAAAATTTGTAAAAAAAATTATGGATGCATGGGCTGATGAGCGAAAGTTAAGAATTTTTTATGAAGCAAGGGCATCATCAAAGGCATTTAAAATTGATGTAACGGAATTTAATTCTTTAGGTGATATCAAGGTTAAAGATTTAAAGATTAAATATTTTGAAGTTGATCATAAGCCAGTGAAATATGCTTATGGTTTTTCTTTTACTAATAATGACAAAAAATTAACAATTAGTGGTGACACAAAACCATGTGAAAATTTAATGAAATATGCACAAAAATCAGATGTTCTTCTTCATGAAGTTTTTATTGAAGGAGAAATTTTACAAACAAACAAGATGCGAACTAAAAAAACTTTACATAATGTAAAAAGTTATCATACAACTTCATCTCAAGTAGGAAAAGTAGCTTTTATTACTCAGAGTAAAAAATTAGTTTTAACTCATTTTGTTCCAACTCAATTTAATAAAAATAAATTAAAAAAAGTCATTAAAAAAGATTTTGGAAAAGATCCAATAATAGGGGAAGATTTAATGACTATAACTATTTAATTTAAATTATTTTTTAGATGTATTCTGCTAAATAATTACCATGTGCCTCAATCATTTTATCTGTCATTGAATAGATTTCATCAATAGTAAGATTTGCGGCTGTAAGTGGATCAAGTAATGCAGCATGATAAATAGTCTCTTTCTTTCTAGTTAAAGCTGCTTCTGCGGTGAGTATTTGAACATTAATATTAGTTCTCATCAAAGCAGCTAAATGTTCAGGAAGTTTACCAAATTTTTGTGGAGAATATCCATTCGAACTTATAATACATGGCACTTCAACACAACAATTTGAAGGGAGGTTCTCTATATAACCATTATTCATTACATTAGCATTAACTGTAATTTCATTATTATTTACTACTCCATCAATAATATAAGATGCATATTCATGACTTCTTTCTAAAGGTTGTTCATAAATTGGAGTCATGTCTTCTTCTAGTTTGTTCCATAATTTTATACTTATTTCACACCGATCAATATATTCTTCTAGAGGAATTTTGTATTTTTCTAATTGATCTTTTCTATTTTGTTTTATGAACCAAGGCACATATTCGGCAAAGTGTTCACTTGACTCTGTAACGAAATATCCAAATCTCCTAAGTATCTCATATCTGACTTTTTCATGAAGAACCTTATTAGAATATTCTGTTTTCTCTCGACTTCTAGAAGATAGGATTTCATCATTAACAATCTTATCTGCTAAACTTTTTAGTTTTGGATATAAATCTTCACTTTGAGTATCTGTAATTTTTTTTTCAAATTTTTGATAAAAAGCCATGTGGTTAATTCCGACACATAGGTAATCAATATCCTCAATATTTTCTCCTAAATCTTCTGCAAGCATCTCAGCTGTACCTTGAACTGAATGGCATAATCCCATTGTCTTAATTTCAGGAAATGATTTATTAATAGCAATCATATTTGCACACATTGGGTTTACATATTGTAACCAAATTGCTTTGGGGCAAATTTCAATAATATCTTTTGCAATATCTAGTAAAACAGGTATTGTTCTTAAACCTCTCATTATACCTCCAATACCTAAAGTATCTCCAATAGTTTGCTGCAGGCCAAATTTTTTTGGAATTTCAAAATCTATTACAGTTGAAGGTTTGTAGCCACCAACTTGAATAGTTGTTTGAACAAAATCTGCACCAACTAATGATTCTCTTCTATTAGTATGTGATGTAATTTTGGGGTTTGCTCTAAGTTTTTGTGAAATAACAGTTAGTAAATCATGTGAGGCTTTTAATCTTTTTGGATCAATATCTTGAAGAGCAATTTCAATATTTTTGAAGGAGTTTAATGAAAGAAGATCAGCTACTATATTTTTTGTAAATACAGCACTGCCAGCACCAATAATAGTAAGTTTAGTCATAAATTTAACTATATTCCAAAAAAATAATATTACTAAATCAATTTTTGTATATAAGGATTTTTTTAAAGGGCTCTTAGCTCAGTTGGTTAGAGCGCCCCGCTCATAACGGGGTGGTCCGGGGTTCAAGTCCCTGAGAGCCCACCATTTATTATAAATTTTGATACTTAAAATTTTGGATTTCTATAAAAATAATTATTTTTTTTGAGTTTTAGAGATATTTAATTTTTTTCTTTAAAAACTAATAAAATTAATGCTTTATATTATTATTTTTTAATATTATCACATTCTCAGATATTATATTTTAAATAATAGGAGGAAGAATGAAAAAACTAATAACATTAATAGTTTTATTCGCCTCAACTGTTGTATCTGCAGGTACATTGGTTGTTAATTCAAACCAATCTGGAGAATCTTCAAAAGCTGCTTTTGATGCATATGTAGATGCATTTAGAGCTGCTCATCCTGAAGTAACAGTTGTTGTAAACGAATTTGAACACGAAGCTTACAAAACTGCAATCAGAAATTTTTTAACTGCTGAGGCACCTGATGTTGCAATTTGGTTTGCTGGTAACAGAATGAAATTTTTTGTTGATCAAAATTTATTCCAAGATGTAAGTGATGTTTGGGCAGATGCTGGTCTTAATGACTCAATGGCTTCTACTAAAGGATCTCTTACTGTTAATGGTAAACAGTATGGTGTACCATGGGGTTACTATCAGTGGGGTGTTTACTACCGAAAAGATCTTTTTGATAATTTAGGTTTAAATGTACCTAAAGATTGGGAAGAATTTAAATGGGTATGTGCTATGCTGAAAAAGAATGGTATTACTCCAATCACTATTGGAACAAAATATCTCTGGACTGCTGGCGGATGGTTTGATTACTTAAACTTAAGAATCAATGGCTATCAATTCCACATGGATTTAACTGCTGGTAAAGTAAGTTATGAAGATCCAAGATTAGATGCTACTTTTGCTGCGTGGAGAGAATTAATTGATCCAGGATATTTTCTTGAAGATCATGCTTCTTTTTCATGGCAAGATGCTCAAGCTCCACAAATTAACGGTGAAGCAGCAATGTATTTAATTGGAAACTTCTATGTTCCAACTCTTGAAAGTGCTGGCGTTGTAGATAAAATGGATTTTTTCCAATTCCCTACAATTGTTGAAGGTATAGGTGTTGCAGAGGATGCTCCAACTGATACTATGCATATTCCTAGTGGTGCTAAAAATGTTGAAGATGCTAAAAAGTTCTTAGCATTTATGTCTAACAAAGAGGCTGCTACTAACTGGGCAACAATGGGTGGTATGTTAAGTCCAAATAAATACGCTGATAAGCCAACAAATAGATTCTCAGTCATGGGAGCAGAAATGCTTGCAGCTGCAGATGACATTGCGCAATTCTGGGATAGAGATGCTAATCCAGATATGGCTGGTGCAGCAATGGAAGGTTTCCAAGAATTTATGGTTAAACCTGACCGTGAAGCAAAAATTAGAGCTCGTCTTGAAAAAGAAAGAGCACGAATTCACGGACCTCTATAAAAATTTTACTTTTGAGGCGGAATTAATTCCGCCTCATTGAAATAAATATATAATTAATCATGACTTTTTGGGAACGTAATCAATTAAGGCTTGCTCCATTTCTTTTTTTAGCACCAGCAATCCTAATATTTCTAATTTATGTAATTTATCCAATCATAGACTCTATCTGGGTTAGTTTTCATGAATGGAATGGAATGGACAAGGAAGGTATGCGAGGTAATGGTAATCCAAATTGGAGTTGGGTAGGTTTAGACCACTACATTACATTATTTACTGACGATGATGAATTTTATGTTTCCTTATTTAATAATATTAGATGGTTAATTTTTAGTCTTTTGGCTATTCCAATTGGTTTAATTTTAGCTCTTTTTGTTAATCAACAAATTTTAGGTATGAGATATATTAAATCTCTATTTTATTTTCCATTTGTAATTAATGCGGTTGTGATTGGTGTAATATTTACATGGTTTTATAATCCCAAATACGGCGCTCTTGCATATGTTTTAGGTTTTTTTGGTTTAGATCCTGTTCCTTTTTTAGCTGATGAAAATTTAGCTACATACGGAATAATAATTGCATCATTCTTTCCTGGTATCGCCTATACAATGATTCTTTATATTACCGGTTTAACTGGCGTTAGCAGAGAGATGATAGAGGCTGGAAGAATTGATGGAGCCTCAGGTTTCACTATGTTATGGAATGTTGTGTTGCCACAACTCAAACCTGCAACACTAATTGCTGTGGTGGTTACAATTGTTGGATCTTTAAGAAGTTTTGATTTAATTGCAGTTATGACAGCAGGTGGCCCATGGGGGAGTTCAGAAGTTCTTGCTTATAAAATGTATCAGGAGTCTCTTTTCAATTATAGAATGGGATATGGTGCAGCAATAGCAACAATATTATTTTTGATAATGGACATTTATATCGCCTGGTTTTTGTACAGACTATTTAAAAATGAGAGGTCTGAAAAATAATGTTTCCAACACCTATTCAAAATTATTCACTGAAAGTAAATATAGGTTATCGATTATTGCTCTTGTTGACCCTTGCGATTTGGCTTTTACCACTAGTAGCCGTAATGTTAACATCAATGCGAACTTTTGATGATGTTCTTGCTGGAAATTATTGGACTTTTCCAGAAGAGACAGCAACTATTGCAAATTATACTGCTGTTTTTGAAGGTGGTAAAATGGGGAGATTTTTCTTAAATAGTATCATCATCACATTACCAACAGTTATTGGTACCTTGTTTTTAAGCTCTTTAGCCGGTTATTCTCTAGCTATGCATCGATTTAAATTAAATCTTTTAGTTTTTGCTATGTTCATAGCCGGAAATTTTGTCCCGTTTCAAATTTTGATGATTCCAGTTAGAAATATCTCAATAGAAATGGGTGTTTATAACACACATATTGGTTTAATTATTTTTCATATTGCGTTTCAGACTGGTTTTTGCACTTTTTTCTTGAGAAATTTTATTAAAGAGTTGCCATTTGAATTAATTGAAGCAGCAAGAGCAGATGGTGCAACTGAATGGACAATATATAGAAAAATTATTTTACCATTAATTGTTCCTGCACTAGCAGCTTTAGGAGTATTAGAATTTACATTTATTTGGAATGATTATTTTTGGGCTTTAGTTCTTACTCAAGGAGATACAGTTAAGCCAATTACGGTAGGATTAGATGTTTTACGTGGTCAGTGGACAACAAGCTGGAACTTAGTATCAGCTGGTTCAGTTGTTGCTGCTTTACCTCCAGTAATTATGTTTTTTATTCTTCAAAGACAATTTATACAAGGTCTTACTTTTGGTGCTGTAAAAGGCTAGCTTACTTGCAATAATTTAATTTATCTTTAAAGAGTAACTCAATGGCAATTATATCACTAAGACAGCTTTTAGATCACGCTGCTGAAAATAATTATGGTGTACCAGCTTTTAACGTTAATAATTTAGAGCAAATTAGAGCAATTATGGAAGGTGCAAAAGAGGTTAACAGCCCTGTAATTGTTCAAGCATCCGCTGGAGCAAGAAAATATGCAGGCCCAAGATTTATTAAAAGTATGATGGAGGCTGCAGTTGAAGAGTTTCCTGAAATCCCTATTGTAATGCATCAAGATCATGGAGGATCACCTAAAGATTGTAAAGTATGTATAGATCTTGGTTTTAGTTCAGTTATGATGGATGGATCATTATTGGAAGACCAAAAAACGCCTTCTGACTTTAGATACAATGTTAAAGTTACAAAAGAAACTGTTGATATGGCTCATGGTTTAGGTGTTTCTGTCGAAGGTGAGTTAGGTTGTTTAGGTTCTCTTGAAACCGGTATGGGTGAAAAAGAAGATGGTGTTGGAGCTGAAGGGGTTTTATCACATGAGCAATTATTAACAGATCCGGATGAAGCAGCTGAATTTGTAAAATCTACAAACGTAGATGCTCTTGCAATTGCGATTGGAACAAGCCATGGTGCGTATAAATTTTCAAGACCTCCATCAGGTGATATTTTAGCAATTGAGAGAATAAGAGAAATAAATAGTAAATTGCCAAACACACATTTAGTTATGCATGGCTCCTCATCTGTGCCTCAGGATTTAATTAAAGTGATCAACGAAAACGGTGGCAAAATTAAAGAAACGTATGGTGTTCCAGTCTCAGAAATACAAGAAGGTATTAAGCACGGTGTTAGAAAAATAAATATTGATACAGATTTAAGGCTTGCTTCTACTGCCGCTATAAGAAAACATTTTACCAATGACCCCGCTCAATTTGATCCGAGAAAATACCTCCTTGATTCAAAAGAGTGGATGAAAAAAATTGTAACTGCACGTCTAACTGAGTTTGGGTGTGCTGAAAATGCTTCTAAGATTAAACCAATTCCACTTGCAAATATTGCCTCTAAATATAGTTCTGGTGAACTTTCACCATCAGTAAACTAATGAATAAAATACGTTGGGGTATTATTGGTCCTGGTGCAATTGCCCACAACTTTGCTGACGCCTTGAAACAGTCCTATTCTGGAGAATTATTAGCGATTGCCAGCAGAACCAGTACCAGATTAGAAGATTTTGGAAATAAATACAATATAAATAAAGAATTTAGATTTAACGATTATGATCAGTTGCTTGATAATGAAAATATAGATGCAGTATATATTTCAACACCACATGTTTTTCATGCTGAATTAAGTATTAAAGCGGCTGGTAAAGGTAAACATATACTTTGTGAAAAACCAGGAGCTGTAAATTTTAAACAAACTTTTAAAGTTATGGAAAAAGTAAAAGAAGCCGGAGTGTTTTATAAAGAAGGTTTTATGTACCGATGTCACCCACAAATACCAGCATTAATAAATTTGATTAAAAATAAAACCATAGGGAGTGTTAATTCAATTACTTCTTCTTTTGGATTTGACATGCAAAAAGTTATTCCGGATCACCGACTTTTTAACAAGAGTCTTGCTGGAGGATCTATTCTAGATGTTGGATTATATCCAGTATCTCTTTCAAGAATGATTGCAGGAGCAGCTTTAGGAAAAAAATTTATTAATCCCTCTTCAATTTCAGCAGAGGGAAGAATAGGGGATACTGATGTTGATGAATTAGCTTCAGCAAAACTTTTTTTTGAAAACAATATAACGGCAGACATATCAACATCCATAATGCAAAATATGGATAATAATGCAGTCATCGAAGGAGAAAATGGAAAAATTATTGTTGATGATCCATGGATGCCAGGAAGGGATGGTGGTCCTTATGATACAAAAATTAGAGTAATAACTAATAGTGGTGAAAAAGTTGAGGAGTTTAAAGGTCCAGAACATCTTTTTTTCTTTGAGGCTGAGCTTGCTTCTCAAACTATTTTAAAACAACGTACAGAAGTTCCATATCCAGGCATGACATGGGATGATAGTCTTGGTAACATTAAAGTTCTTGATATGTGGAGAGAAGAAATTGGTTATAATTTAGAGGAGGATAATTAATATGCAGTACGACTCAATTGATGGTCTTGATAAAAAAATATCAAAATTAATAATGGGCAATGACAATCAAATATACTTTGATGAAGCTGCTAAATTATGGGATCATTGGATTGAGGTGGGAGGAAATGCATTTGATAATGCCCATATTTATGGCCAAGGATCTATGGAGAAACTTTTGGGAAACTGGCATAGAAAAAGAGATAATTTAAAAGATCTTGTTATTATTGCAAAGGGTGCTCATACACCTAATTGTGATCCAAAAAGTATTACATCTCAACTAACAGAGTCTTTGGATAGATTGCAAACTGAAACTGCAGATATTTATATAATGCATCGCGATAATAATGAAATTCCTGTTGATGAATTTATTGATGTTTTAAATGAAGAAAAAAATAATGGTAGAATAAAGATATTTGGTGGTTCCAATTGGACATTAAGCCGTTTTAAAGAAGCTAACAATTGGGCTGAAGAAAATAATAAAGTTAAATTTAGTATACTCAATAACAATTTGGCTTTATGTAAAATGGTTAAGCCTTTATGGGATGGATGTATATCATCTAATGACCAAGAAATTCTAACATATTTAGAGTCTACTAAAACAGCACATTTATCTTGGTCAAGTCAAGGTAGGGGATACTTTCTTCCAGATGAAATTACACAACAAATTGAAGACAAAATAACAAAGGATGAATCTGCATGGCGACAACCAGGTGAACATTCAAGTGGCCCACTTAGTTGTTTTGATAGTGAAGATAATAGAGAGAGAAAATCAAGAGTAATTGATCTTGCTAAAAAACAAAATACTGACTCGCAGAATATTGCTGGTGCTTGGCCACTTAATCTTAATTTTCCATCTTTTGCACTTATAGGCCCAAGGATTATTTCTGAGATAGACTCAAGTTTGAAAAATCTTGATGTTAATTTAACTAAAGAGCAAGTGGATTGGTTAAATTTAAAATCTTAAGATACTCTTCCATCACTTTTTCCCTTATTTAATATTGGTTTAATTAATTTAGACAGATTTTTAGGTTTTTCTCCCTGATCTAATTGTTCTAACATTTTTATTGCCATTTTACCCATTTCAGCCAATGGATGACTAATATATGTTACATTTTGTGAACTCAGATAATTATCTTGATCATTATATCCTACAACTGATATGTCCTTAGCTATAACAAGACCTCTTCTTTGACACTCTTGAAGACATCCAATAAAATATTTATCTAATGAACAAATGATTGCTGTTGGTGGATCTTTTAAATCAAGCAATTTTTTTGATAAACTTATTCCAGTAACGGTGGCGTGGTCAAGAGACTCGTGATAATATTTTGAATTAAGTTTGATATTTTTATTTTTGTGAAATTCTTCGTAGGCTTTTTTTCTTTGATAGCCATAATTAAAGCTTTGGTGAACATTAAGAAAACCAATCTTTCGATGACCAAAATCATATAATCTTTGCATTAAAATTTCTACACTTTTTTCATTATCTAGATCTATCCAGGCATAATTGTCTTTTGATGAAGACCTTCCCCAAGTAACGAAATTAATTTTATTTTTTTTTAGAAAATCTATTCTTTTGTCATTTTTCTTAATACGATAGAATACAAATTTATCGACAAGATCTGCATCTATTAATTTTTGATAATAATTAAATTCATCTTTTTCATTTGTAAAAAACTTAAAAATTAATTCTGTTGGTTTATCTTTTACACCAATTGTTAATCCAGCAAGAAATTCCATCAAAACATAATCTTGTGCTTTTCTATCTATTGTAGTTATAAAAGCAATTGTATCTGGTTTCTGTGATGCTAATCTTCGCGCATTTAGATTTGGATAGTAATTATATTTCTGAGCTGCTTTAAAAATTTTTTCTTTGGTTCTGACTGAAATATTTGAATGACCATTTAACGCTCTAGAAATAGAAGTTACGGATACACCAATTTTTTTCGCTAAATCAGTAATTTTTATTCTTTTGATAGTCATCATTTAAATATTTTTTATAGACATTATTGAAAATAATCAACAAATTCAATTGACAAGTAAAACGTTTCACTAAAAGATACCATTTCTAATATTCAAATTAAAAAAAATTTTTTATATAGGGGGGATATGAACAAGAATAATATTTCAATTCAATTATATACTACAAGACATTTTAAACCTTATGAGCCAATATTAGATTTTTTTTCTAAGACAGGAATTAGAAATATTGAATTATTTGGTCTAGAGTCAATTGATATAGATCATTTTCAAAATATGATGAGTGCGTCAAATATTTCTGCAAAATCAACCCATGTTAGTTTTGAAGCATTAGAAAATTCTCAAAGCATAATTGAGAAAGCAAAAAAATTAAAAATTAAACATGTAATAGTACCTGCTCCACCAGCTAGAAAAAATGCAGAATTTAAAAATACTTTTGATATGAATGAGGAGGAATGGACAACATTTGGAAAAAACTTATCCCAACATGTAAAAAAATTTGAAGATGCAGGATTAACACTTGGTTATCACAATCATTCCTATGAGTTTATGGCACTTCCAAGTGGAAAATTACCAATTGAATGCATGATGGAACATAATGAATATTTAAAGTTTGAAATTGATCTTGGTTGGACTGTTGCAGGAGGGGCTGACCCAAAGGTATGGATAGAAAAATATTCTGAGAAAATAATAGCTTGTCATTTAAAAGATTTTTTTAATAAAGAAAAAGACATGTTAGATCATGGCAATCAATCTGCAGTGGGAGATGGATTTATTGACTGGAAAGCACTTCTAGATAGTATTAGTCAAACTAAATGTGAGTTATATATATTAGAGCATGATGATCCCAAAGATTATAAAGAATATACCAAAAGATCTTTAGATAATTTAGGAAAATTATAGAATGAAAGTCGGAATAATTGGGTGTGGAAACATCTCAGAGACATATTTTAACTGTCAAAAAATATTCAATAACTTTGAAATAATTGCTTGCGCAGATATAAATACAGAATTTGCAAATGAAAGTGCTGAAAAGTTTAACATAAAGGCTCAAAGTGTTGATGATATTTTATCAAACAAAGATATTGATTTAATTATTAATCTTACAATTCCATCTGCACATAAGGAAATTATTATAAATTCTTTAAAGGCTGGTAAGCACTGTTTTAGTGAAAAACCTCTAGCAATGAATACGAAAGAAGGTTTGGATATTTTAAAGATAAGTAATGAAAAAAACCTTTATGTTGGATGTGCTCCCGATACCTTTCTTGGTTCGGCAGGGCAAAACGCGAGAAAGTTGATTGAGGAAAATAAAATAGGAAAAATTGTTTTAGGAACCTTTAATCTCATGTCACATGGTATGGAGCATTGGCATCCTAATCCTGATTTCTTTTTTAAACCTGGGGCAGGGCCTGTATTCGATCTAGGTGTTTATTACATAACTCAATTAATTAATTTGATTGGACCTATTAAATCAATTAGTTCAATTAGTGGCACAGCAACACCAGAGAGAACAATCACCAGTGAGCCAAGAAATGGAGAAAAAATAATTGTTGAAACACCAACAACTTTAATGGGATCTCTTGAGTTTCACAATAGTGCTAAAATCCAGTTCTTTTGTTCCTGGGATGTTTGGAAGCACAAACATTCTACAATTGAACTTTATGGATTAGAAGGCTCAATGATTGTTCCTGACCCCAATTTTTTTAGCGGAGATATTTTAATTTCAAATAAAGAACAAGATTGGCAAACAATCAATAATGATAGTATGCTTTTAGGTATTCCAAATAAAACTGACAATGATGGGTCTAAAATAGCCAATTATCGAGGCATAGGATTATCAGATATGATTGATGCTATAAATAATCAAAGACAAGCTAGATGTTCTCTTGATTTAGCAATGCATGTGTTAGAGGTTATGGAAGGAATAATTACATCATCAGAGCTTAACGAAGTTTATTATTTGAAATCTAAACCTAACCAGCCAAAATTTTTGGATGAAACTGAAATAGAAAAATTAAAAGTTTAACTCTAATTTAATAATTTTGAATAACTCAAATCATTTTGAGCTATTAATTTTTCGTTAAATTTCTCTAAATTGTAATCAACTGTTTTTAACATCGAATTAAATTCAGATCTCTTAGTCACAACTAGTGAAATATCAGCTACCAATAGATCAATAACAAAGTATCTATCTTTTGATTTTTTTACTCTCCATGTAACTTGTATTGAGCCAGTGTCAGAATAAATATCCATATCAATCAAGGATACTTTATTTTTTTCATCATAGTTGGTATTTGTTAATTCGTAATTTTGATTTGAATATCCTTGCATCATAGAAGCGATATTTAAAGCCAAATGTCTTTTAAATAATTTAATATATTCAAGTTTTGTATCTTTTGATGCTCCATTCCAACTTTTTCCTGCTACAAACTTTGCTATTCCCGACCCTGCAAAATTATTATTTATTGTTTGTTCTATCATTAAAAATCTATTTTCACTGGGAAGGTCATTATTTTGATAAGCATAAAGGATTTTATCTATTTCTGTTTTAAGCCAATTCTTTGCCTCATCTGCAAATACATTTAATGGGATGGAAAATATAAATATAATAATTAGAATTCTAAAAAATTGCATTATTCGAACTCAATACTAATGAGAGGTAATGGGGTCAATACATCGTCATCTGTATTCGTTATTGCAGCTTTTCTATTTTGATAGTATGAACTTCTAACTGCAGCATAATAATCTACAGAGTTATCTCTAAGAGCATTGACCTCATCTATAATTTGAGATCTTTGATCAACTGCATTTGCAGCAGTTCTTAGAGGAATAGCCCAAGAGTCTCCTTCCCTAGATGCATATAAGTTTACAGGATCTGTCATCATGGTCATAACCATACCTGTTGTATCTCTTAAATTTGAAGGACCAAAAAGAGGCAGAACGATATAAAAACCATCACCAATCCCCCAAGTTGCAAGAGTTTGACCAAAATCTTCTTCTTTTTGTTCAAGTCCAAAATCATCAGCAATATCTATGAGTCCAAATATTCCAACAGTAGAATTTACTAAAAATCTTCCTGTAGATTCCGCTGCATTTTTTCCTTGTCCTTGCAATAATTGATTCAAAGCAACCAGGGGTAATTTAAGATTACTTAAAAAGTTTCCAACTCCACTCTGTATTGGTGCTGGTAATTTTTTATAACCTTTTGCCGTGGGCTCCAAAATTAATTTATCAGCCACATTATTAAATCCAAATACTGCTCTATTAATTCCCTCTAAAGGATCATAAATTTCGTCTTCAAAAATTGAAGTTTCAAAATCGTCTGAACTTGTCTTAACATCGTCAGCAGCACCTGCGTAAAGATTGAAACTAACAAAAATAATAACTAAAAAACCCAATATTTGTTTTAATCTATCCATTATGAAGTAAATGTTTATTATCTATTTATATAGTTTAATTTTTTAATATTATATAACTTTTATAGCATAAATATGTCAGAAAAATTGAATAATTATCTACAAGCGCTTAACGAATCGCAGAGAGAGGCAGTAGAAAATAATTCTGGAGCAACTTTAGTCTTGGCTGGAGCCGGTAGCGGAAAAACTAGAGTTTTAACCTATAAACTACTACATCTTTTAGTAAAAAAAATATTAACCCCAAACCAAATTTTGGCAGTTACATTTACTAATAAAGCTGCTTCTGAAATGAAATCAAGAGTTTCAGATATGTTAAATTTTCCTATTGAAAAAATGTGGTTAGGCACATTTCATTCTTTATCTCTTAGAATATTAAGAAAAAATTATGAAAAAGTTGGCCTAAAACAAAATTTTGTAATTATTGATACTGACGATCAATTAAAACTTATTAAAAAAATTTGTGAAAATGAAAATATTGATACTAAGGAAATCTCTCCTAAATTTTTTACTAATGCAATTGATAGCTTAAAAAATAAAGGTGTTTTTTATAATGAATTAAAACCCAATAAATACAGAAAAAATGATGAGGAACTTAGAAAAATATATAAAATTTATCAAGAAGAATTAAATCGAATTAATTGTGTAGATTTTGGAGATATTATTCTTTTATGTATTAAATTATTTAAAACTTATGATGAAGTAAAGAAATACTATCAAAATTTATTTCATTTTATTTTAGTTGATGAATATCAAGATATTAATTCTATTCAGCAAAAATGGTTAGAATATTTATATCAAGGTCATAGAAATATTTGCTGTGTTGGAGATGATGATCAATCTATATATTCTTGGAGAGGGGCTGACGTTACAAATTTATTGGAATTTAGAAAAAATTTTAAAGGGCCAAAAATAATAAGATTAGAGCAAAATTATAGATCTACTAAAAATATTCTTGAGTGTGCATCTTGTCTTATCGATAAAAATGAAAACAGATATGGCAAGAAACTCTGGAGTGAAAATAAAGTAGGAGATAAAATTCAAATTAATGGTTTTTGGGAAACAAAAGAAGAAGCTATTTTTACCTCAGATCAAATTGAAAACTTAATAAGTAAAAAGGTGCCTTTATCTGAAATTGCTATTTTATTTAGAGTCGCTGCACATACTAGATCTTTTGAGGATAGGTTGATTTCAATTGGATTACCCTACAAAATTATTGGAGGCTTAAGATTTTATGAGAGAAAAGAAATAAAAGACATTATTGCGTATTTGAGATTAATAAATAATTTATCAGATGATTTAGCATTTGAAAGAGTAATTAACACTCCCAAAAGAGGGATAGGTAAAACGACACTTGCCAAAATTAATAATATTTCAAGATTAAACAAATTAAGTCTTTTTGAGGGTGCAAAAATATTTATTTGTGAAAACAACAGTAAAGTTAATATTGAAATTGAAAATTTTATAAAAAATATTTTAAATTGGAGGAAAATCAAAAAAAATTTTGATCATATTGAACTTACTAAAGTTGTTTTAGAAGATTCAAAGTATATGGAGTCACTTGAAATTGAATTAAAAAATTCAAAAAATCCTGATAGTTTATCTAGAATTGATAACATAAATGAATTTATCGAAAGTTTGAAGGATTTTGAAAATTTAGAAGGTTTTTTAGAGCATGTTGGTTTAGTAATGGATAATATTTCTAATACAAGTGTGCCAACTATTAGTTTAATGACAATGCATGCTGCTAAAGGTTTAGAATTTGATTATGTATTTTTAGCAGGATGGGAAGAAGGTGTTTTTCCAAGCCAAAGATCACTTGACGAGTCTGGTAAAAAAGGACTGGAGGAAGAAAGAAGGCTTGCCTATGTTGCTATTACAAGAGCTAGAAAAAAAGTTCAAATATCTTATGTTAATCAAAATCGTTACTCTTATGCTTCACATGACATTAATTCACCTTCACGTTTTATTTCTGAATTACCAAAAAATTTAATTGAAATTAATGACTCTAAATTTATTGATGATAATAATTTTTTAAATGATTTTATAACTACTCAAGATATCTCTAGCGATTATCTAACACCAGGAAGAAAAAGAATGCTTGAAAATAAAAGTAGTGATTTTGATTGGGAGTTTAATCAAGATTTTTCTTTTGAGCAAGATTTAAGCATAGATGATATAGTTTCACATAAAAAATATGGTATTGGCAAAATTGTGCAAAAAGACTCTGATAAAGCTGAAGTTGAATTTAAAAATTTTGGTCTAAAAAAAATATACTTAAAATTTTTACAACTCAAGAATTAATATTTTTTAGAAACTCATCCTCAGTCATTGTATTTATATTAAGTTCTTTTGCTTTTTTTGCTTTAGAGCCTGTTTTTTGACCTAGAATTACATAATTAGTTGATTTACTTACACTTGATTGTATTTTTGCACCAACTTTTTTTGCTAAATATTTTGCTTCATCTCTAGAAATACTACTTAAGGATCCTGTAAATACTACGTTTTTACCATTAAAAAAATTATCTATATTTTCATCTGTTTCATCTTTGATATTTAAGAAACTAGAAATTCTTTCTAATAATTGAATATTTTGATTATATGAAAAAAAATCTTTAATTGAATTCATAGCTTTTGGACCTATACCATCAATATTAGATAGGTAGTCATTTTTTTTAGATGCCAATATAAAATTTTTAATTTTTTTAAATTCCTTAGCTAAAATTTCTGAATTTACTTCACCAATAAATCTTATTCCCAATGAATAAATAAACTTATCTAAATTAATAGTTTTAGATTTTTCAATTGAATTAATTAAATTATTAAATGATAACTCTCCCCAACCTTCTAATTTTATAATTTTTGATTTATGATTTTGTAGTTTAAAAATATCAGAAACATCTTTAATCAATTCAAGATCATACAATTGCTTTACTTGTTTTTCGCCAAATCCATCTATGTTTAATGCTTTTTTACTTACAAAATGAATGATTTGTGAAATTCTTTGAGCGTAACAACCGTAAATATTTTGACATCTTAATACTGCTTCATTTTCTTCTTTATAGGTTTTGCCCCCACACACTGGACATGTTTTTGGAGGATGAATAGATTTATTATTATTCGATTTTTTAACAACTCTTAATACTTGGGGTATTACATCTCCAGCTCTTTGAATTTCAACTGTATCACCAATTTGGATATTTTTTTTTTTAATTTCATCAAAATTATGAAGAGTTGCATTTGATATTAGCACTCCACCTAAATTTATACTTTTTAATCTTGCTACAGGGGTAATTGATCCTGTTCTTCCAACCTGTAAATCTATTTCCTTTATTATGGTTTTTGCTTTTTCTGCTGAAAATTTTAGAGCAATTGCCCATCTAGGATTTTTACCGACAAGACCTAGTCGTTTTTGGTTGGACAAATTATTTAATTTTATAACTAGGCCATCAATATCGTAGTTTAAACTACTTCTTTTATCATTTATGTCTTTATACATTTGGTAAATTGATTTTAAATTAGAAAATTTATTTGTAAGTTTATTTACTCTAATTCCATAATTTTCTATAGACTTGTAAAAATCTTCAAAATTTTCAAAATCTTTTGAGCATTTACCCAATCCATGAGCTAAAAATTTCAAAGGTCTAGATCTACTTATACTATGATCTAGTTGACGAAGACTTCCAGCTGCAGCATTTCTTGGATTTGCAAATTTATTTTTTTCATCAAGCTCAGAATTAATTTTTTCAAAATCATCTTTATTTAAAAAAACTTCTCCTCTTATTTCGATCAAATCAGGATATTCATTTTTTAAATTTTGGGGTATATTTTTTATATTTGAAATATTTTTTAATACATTTTCTCCAATTTTACCGTCACCTCTTGTGGCAGCACTAATCAAAACACCTTTTTTATAAGTTAAATTCAATGATAAACCATCTATTTTGGGTTCACATATATACTCTAACAATTCGATCATATCTAAATTTAAAAATTTTTTTACCCTTTCATCAAATTCAATAAGATCTAATTCATTAAAACCATTCGCCAATGAATGCATAGGGCTTAAATGTATAGATTTTTCAAATTTACTTTTAACTCTACTTCCAATCTCATTTGAAGGACTATTATTTAATTTTAGTTGAGGATATTTTTTTTCTAATTCTTGATTTTCTCGAACAAGTTTATCATATTCTACATCTGAAATTTTCGGTCGATCTTCAGTATGATATAAATGATTATGTTTTTTAATTAGGGTGGCTAATTCATTTAATCTATTAAGAATTTTATGCTCTCTAGACTTTTTTTGCATCAATTAAAAATTTTATCAATAGATTTAGAAAATAAATTTTTTTTAGTTTCTTGATTTAGATTTTGATAACTATATTTATACCACTTAGAGTCAGGATAATTGTGGCCTAAAATTGCTGCTGTTTTTTTTGAGTCTTCTATCATACCCAAAGATAAATATATTTCTGATATTCTATATAAAGCTTCCGGGAGAAATTTAGTCTCATCATATGACTCCACAACAACTTTATACCTATTTAATGCTGCGGTATATTTTTCTTCTTTTTGGTAAAATCTAGCTATTGTTATATGTTTTGCTGCTATATTTGATTTTACTAATATAATTTTTTGATAACTATCTTTTGCATATTTACTTTTTGGAAACCTAGTAATTACTTGATTTAAGTTTTCAAGAGCTAACTTATTATATCGACCATCTAATCCCTCGTCTGCAATCTGCTCATAATAACAAAGAGCCTTCATATAATAAACATAATCTAAATTTTTCAGAGATGGGTATTTTTTTATTATTTTGCTAAACTTAATAATAGCTGCGTCATAATCTAAAAGAACATAATCAGTAAACCCTAACATGATTTGGGATTGTATAGCTTCGTTCGATAAAGGATATATTCTCTCAATATTCTGAAATATTTTCTTTGCTTCGCCATACTGCTCTTTTTGAAATATTATCATAGCATTTTTGTACTGAAGTTCCGGGGATTCATATTGAAACTCCTTAGAAAAATTATTATTACCACTAGAATCGCCAGTACAATTCAGAATGGAAAATGAAACAAAAAGAATAACTAAAAATCTCAAAAACATACAAAAATAGATATATATTGATTATAATAAAATTTGAATGAAATTAATTCATAAATTTAAATCACCAAATTTTAATAATAGAAACTCAAAAATCATTGAATTTGTTATAATTCATTATACTGCTCTTAATTCTACTGTAGAGTCAATAAATTATCTATGTTCAAAAAAAAATAAAGTTAGTTGTCACTACCTTATATCTTCTGATGGCAAAATTTACAATTTGGTGCATGAAAATAAAAGAGCTTGGCATGCTGGTAAATCATTTTGGAGAGAAAATTCAGACATTAATTCATCATCAATAGGTATAGAGTTAGATTATTCACCGTATGGAAATAATAACAAATATACAATCCAGCTTATCAATTCTCTTTTAAAACTATTAAAAAGAATAGTAAAAAACCACAATATATTACCAATTAATATCCTAGGCCATTCTGATGTTGCCCCTTATCGTAAAATTGATCCAGGAAAAACATTTCCATGGCATATTCTAGAGCATAATAATTTAATTAATAAAATTTATATTAGTAAAAATACTAAGATATTGCATAATATTATTGATAAATGGTTTTTAAAACACAGAATTAAAACCAAAAAAAGAAGAATTTTATTTATGTTGAGCTATATTGGCTATGATATCTCTTTAGCATTAAAAAAAGACTTTTTTTTTAATATGCTGCTTGCTGCTTATGCTAGTAGATATAAATATTACAGTAACTATAATTATAACAAAAAAAATGTTGATAAAATTATTAAAATCCATTTTTTAGAGATAATATTGACGAAATTAAAAAAATAAATATATTTATGTCTAGATGATGCGATGATCGCTTGAGTTATCAAGAGGAAAGTCCGGGCTCCTCTGGAAAAAAAACCAGGTAACACCTGGCAAGTGAGAGCTTAGGGAAAGTGCAACAGAAAAAATACCGCCCTTATGGGTAAGGTTGAAATGGTGGGGTAAGAGCCTACCGCTTTTTTGGTAACAAAAAAGGCATGGCAAACCCTTTTTGGAGCAAGGTCAAATAGGAATAGCAATCAGTTCCAGCTGAGCTATTCGGGTAGACTGCTTGAGATAAATGGCAACATTTATCCTAGATTGATGATCATCATTTTACTTAGTAATTTACAGAACCCGGCTTATGCATCATCTTAAAAAATATAAGAACAAAACAGAAACATATGCATTATTTAGAAGTTATCCCATTGACGCCCATAATGTCCCATGATAACCCATATACATATGAATTTGTTTGTATCTACATTTGTAAATAAAATTGATAAAAAAGGGCGAGTTTCTCTTCCCTCAATTTTTAGAAGTGCTTTACCTAACGATTATAAAAATGAGATAATTTTATCTAAATCTCTAAGAAACAATGTAATTGATGGTTTAAGTGTTCAAAGAGTGCACGAAATAGCAAAAAGAATAAATAATTTAGATTTTTTTTCAGAAGAACACGAAGATTTTTCAACTTCAATATTTTCAGAAATGATACCAACAAATTTAGATAGAGAGGGTAGATTTTTGCTACCTGAAAAATTTAAAAATTTTGCTGACATTAAGGATGAAGTTGCATTTATTGGTCAAGGTTATTATTTTCAAATTGTTAATCCCTTAGTAGCGATAGACCTTCAGAAAAAATCAAGAACACGTCTTAATTTGAGCAAAAAAACCTTAGGAAGAATTTTAGCAGGAGCACCTAATGATTAATTGTCATATTCCTGTTATGCTTGATGAAGTAAAATCTTTTATTCCTATAAGTAAAGATTTAAATCTCATTGATGCTACTTTTGGTGGTGGAGGATATTCAAAGGCTTTACTTGAAGAATTCAATATAAAGAATTTGCTAGCTATAGATAGAGATCCAACGGCAAAAATTTTTTTTAGTGAACTGAAAAAAAAATTTAAAAATATTGAACTATTTAATGAAAAATTTAGCAAAATTGATGAATTAATAAAAAAATCTAAACTTTCAAATGAGAGTTTTGATGTAATTATTTTTGATTTAGGTGTGAGCTCAAATCAAATTGATAACCCTTATAGAGGATTTTCATTTCAAAATGAGGGTCCACTAGATATGAAAATGGGATCATCTACTTTGAACGCATATGAAATCATAAACTCTTTTGAAGAAAAAAAACTAGCAGATATTTTTTTTCAGTTTGGCGAAGAAAAACACTCTAGAAAAATTGCTAAAAATATTATTAAAAATAGAACTATAAAACCAATAGTTAATACTAAAGAATTATCAGATATAATAAGAAATTCTGTACCATTTAGTTATTCTAAAAATAAAATACATCCAGCTACTAAAACATTTCAGGCGCTTCGAATTTATGTAAATGATGAATTGAATGAACTTAAAATAGCCCTAAAAAAATCTGAAAATTTACTCGCACCTAATGGTTTATTAATAATAGTTTCTTTCCAAAGTCTAGAAGATAGAATTGTGAAAGATTTTTTTAACCACAAAAGTGGTAAACGATGGCGTTCCTCCCGCCACCTCCCGGACTTAGGTGATCTTGGTCCAATAACCTTAAAGATAATCACCAAAAAACCTTTAAGACCAAAGGATTTTGAGATTGATAATAATCCAAGATCCAGATCAGCTAAGCTTCGGGTGGCTCAAAAGATTTAAATATGAAATATGCCAAACATATTGTTTTTTTTCTTTTTATAAATTTAATTATAGTATTTTTAACAATATTTTTGGGTAATATGACTAGAAAGCTTGAACTAAGTAATAATGTAAAGAAGGAAAATATACAAAAACTTGAGGAGCAATTAAAAATTAATAAAATAGAATTTTCATTTTATAATAATGCTAATTATATAAAAAAACTTCATAGAATTTATTTTTCATATGAAGAAAAATCCATAGAAAAAAAAATCGTAGATATTAAAAATATTTCAAATATTCAAGACAATGAAATAATTTTGATTAATTTGATTTCTGAATAAATGGGAAAAAGTATAAAATTTTTATTTGACTCTGATTCTTTAAAAAATTTTCATAAAAGAATTTTTTTTTCAGTTTTAGTTTTTTTGTTTTTCTTCTTATCTGTTTTTTATAGAATTAGCTTTATAACTATATCAAGTTACTTTGATAATCCTACTGAAGTTCAATTAGAAAAAAAAGAAAATAGAGGGATTATTTATGATAGAAATGGCATAGTACTGGCAGCATCAATAGAATCAAAATCATTGTCTGCTAGACCAAAATTTATAAATAATGCTAACCATTTGGCAAAAGAATTAACAAAGATTATAGATATCGATGAAAATATACTAAAAGATAAACTATCAAGTGGAAAAAAATTTGTTTGGCTTAAAAGAAATATTACTCCCACTGAACATCAAAAAATAATTGATCTGGGAGAAATTAATTTAGAATTTCATAATGAAAGCAAAAGAATATATCCTTTTAAAAATAGTGCTTCTCATATTGTAGGATTTGTAAATATTGATCAAATTGGTCAAAAAGGTATTGAAAGAAGCTTTAATCAAAACTTATCAAACGCAAAAAATGTAACCTTATCTATCGATATAAACCTTCAGCAATCAATCAGGCATTATTTATTAGAAACTATAAGTCATTACAAAGCGGAGTCAGGTTTAGCAATAGTAATGGATATTTCAAATGGGCAAATTCTATCATCTGTAAGTTATCCAGACTTTGATCCAAATAATAATGACAGTTTTAGTAAAGACAACTTAATGAATAGGGTTATTCAAGCTAATTATGAAATGGGATCTACATTCAAACCTTTAACAGCTGTTAATGGTTTTGATTATGGAATTATTGAACCAAATATGGTTTTTGATGTTAAAAAAAGTGTAAAAGGAGTAAAAGATCATGACTCTTATAAAGGCGATGGTTTATACAACGTAGAAAAAATTGTTGTTGAGTCATCAAATATAGGTACTGCACAAATTGCCCTTAAAATTGGAAAAAAAAATCAAAAAGAATTTCTTAAAAAATTAGGTTTTTTTGAAAAAATAGATACGGAACTTTTAGAAGTAGAAAAACCACTTGCAAACCCAAATAATTGGAGAGAGCATGAAACAACAAGAATTGGTTTTGGTCATAGCTTTTCAATAACTCCACTTCATCTAGTTAAAGCTTATGCTTCACTTTCCAATAATGGTAATATTATAAATCCTACTTTTGTTTTAAATTCTAAAAATAAAATATCTCAAAATATACTTTTAAGAGAAGATTCCTCCAAATATTTTTTAAATTTATTGAATGCAGTTATTACTAAAACTAAGTTCACAGGCCCGAGGGTAAAAATTGAAGGGTATAATATAGGTGGTAAAACTGGAACATCAGAATTAATAGACTCGAGTGGTCGGTATTATAAAGATAGAAATATGACTTCTTTTATAAGTGTATTTCCAATAAATAAACCTAAGTATGTAGTTTATACAGCAATAAGCTATCCCAAAAAACCCATAGAATCTAATCAAAGGATGACAGGTGCTGTTGTAAATGCCCCTCTTGTAAAAAAAATAATATTTGAAATGATTAAAATTTTGAATTTGCCATCAATTAGACATGATAATTTTATAAAAGCGGATATAAAACAAATTTATAAACCTGATTATGCTTTTCTCTGATCTCAATAAAATTTTTGTTACTTCAAAGATCATAGGAAAATTACCTAAAAAAAAAATAAAATTTATAAGTGATAATTCAAAAAATATAAGTGCTAATACACTTTTTGTTGTAAATAAAAATAAAAATTTTAAATTATCATATTTTCATGAGGCTATCTCAAAAAATTTAAATACTGTTCTAACTAATCGACATATTAAAAATTCAACGGTAAATCAAATTATTGTAAAAGACATTGATAAAGAAATTTTAAAGTTATTAAAAATTATAAAACCATTTCCACCTATATCTTCAGTTGCTATTACTGGTACTAATGGAAAAACTTCTTCCACCTGGTATCTTTCTCAAATTTGCAAAATAAATAAGTATCCTTCAAAATTAACAGGAACTCTTGGTTATTTTATTGATTTAAAAAAAATAAAAGAGTCGTCACTTACTACTCCAAGTAACTTAGATCTCTATCAATTCGCTTATTCAAGTAATAGAAAAAGTTATCATTATATATCAGAAGCTTCAAGTCACGGCCTTCATCAGGGACGCTTCAAAAATATAAAGATAGACATAGCTGCAATTACTAATATTTCTCACGATCACTTGGATTATCATGGAAATTTTAGTTCTTATGTAAATACTAAGCTCTCTCTATTTACAAAAATCTTAAATTCAAAAGGAGTAGCAGTGGTTAATTCAAATCTTAAAATTTATAAGATGATAAAAAAAAAATTAAAGAATAGAAAAATAAAAATGATTACTTATGGATCTGGAGATGTATACTTTTTTAAAAATAATTATTTATATTTATACATTTTTGGTAAAAAATTTAAGTTACAAAAATTTAATTTAGAAAACAATATCCAAAAAGAAAATTTAGAATGTGCAATAGCTTGTGCACTAGCTATGAAGATAAGTGCAAAAAAAATAATTCATTGTTTAAAAATGCTTAAATCTGCACCTGGTAGGTTTGAAACTATAAATTACAGGAAAAAAAACTCAAAAATAATAATAGATTATGCGCATACACCTGATGCTTTAGAAAATGTTTTGAAAAATTTTTCTGATGATAAATTTAAACCTTCTTTAGTTTTTGGATGTGGTGGAGATAGGGATAAACTTAAAAGAAGAAAAATGGGACTTGTTGCTGCAAGATATGCTAATAAAATTTATATAACTGATGATAATCCTAGAAATGAAAATCCAAAAAATATTAGAAAAACATTAAAAAAATATTGTCCAAACGGATTTGAAATTTCCAATAGAGAAAAAGCAATACTTTTAGCTATTTCTAATTTAGATATTAATGATACCCTTATAATTGCAGGAAAAGGTCATGAAAACTATCAATTAATTAAGAATAAAAAAATTGATTTTAATGATTTTCAAATAGCAAAAAATATTATTTCACAATTATGATACTTTTAAATAGAATTCAGAAATACATAATTAATTCATCAAATAAATTAAAAATAAGCAGCAAGGATATAAAAAAAAATGATGTTTTTTTAGCATTAGAGGGATCAAATAAACATGGGAATAAATATATAAATGATGCCTTTAGAGCTGGGGCCAAATATTGTATTACAGATAAAAAACTGAAAAAATCAAATTCTTTTGAAAAAATACTTTTTGTTAAAAATGTTCAAAAATATCTTTTAGATTTATCTGAAATAAAAAGATCTTCATATCAAGGTAAGGTTATTGGAATAACAGGAAGTGCTGGAAAAACTTCTCTTAAAGAGTATCTGAAATATTTTTTATCAAAAAAATTTAAAGTTTCTGCATCTATTAAAAGCTATAATAATAAATTAGGAGTGATGGTTTCAATTTTAAATTTAAATTTAAACTCAGATTACGCAATTTTTGAAATTGGAACAAATAATTTTTTTGAAATTAGAGATCTGACAAAATTAGTTAAGCCTTCTCAAATATTTATTACTAACATTTTATCTGCCCATCTTGAAAACTTCATTAATAAAAAAAACATTGCGAAAGAAAAAGCTGATATATTTAAAAAACAATTTAACCCATTATCAGAAATTCTATATTTGCAAAAAAAATCTAAAGAAGAAGAATTAATTTATTTAATTGCAAAAAAAGAAAAATTAAAAAAAATAATTAGTATAGGAAACAAAGAAGGTGAGAGTTACTTAAAAAAAATAAAAAAATTAGACTCTAATTATGAAATAATTTTAAAAATTTTAAATAATAATTATAAAATTCTTTTACCTCATTGTGAGCAAAAGATCATTTCAAATTTAATATTTGTTTTAACATTCTTTGATTTTAATAAGCTTGATACAAAAATAATAGTGCAAAATAAATTTAATATTCCAAAGATTGAAGGAAGAGGAAGCATACATAATTTTTTATTTAAAAAATTTAAAATAAAACTAATTGATCAGTCCTATAATGCTAATCCTGAGACAATGATTGAAAGTATAGAAAATTTTTCATTTATTAAAAATAATAGTAGAGATAAATTTTTAATATTAGGCAATATGAATGAATTAGGTCTAAGTTCACTTGATTATCATATTAAAATTATACAAGTCATTGAAAAAAATTATTTTGATCAAGTTATTTTATCTGGCGACTCTTTTAAAAAAGCACTAAGTATATTTTCTAATTTAAAAAACAAATATGTTTATAAAAATAAAAGCAATAGTATTATGAGCTACTTAGAAAAAAATGTTCATAAAAATACCATTATAATGGCCAAGTGTTCTAATGCAACTGAAGTAAATAATTTCGTAAAAAAACTAAAATTATTTAAGAAAGGATAATTTGTTTAAAATAATAGCCCAGTATTTTGTTGAACAATATAGTTTTTTAAACTTATTCAATTTTATTACTTTTAGAGTCGGTGCTTCAATTTTAACAGCACTTTTTTTTTCTTTAATATTTGGACAATTTATTATTAATAAAATTTCTAAAATTCAGCCAATTGGTCAACCTATAAGAAACGATGGTCCAGAAAATCATATAATCCAAAAAGCAGGAACTCCCACAATGGGTGGTCTGCTTATTATTTTAAGTGTTATAATTTCTTTAATTATGTGGTCAGACTTACAAAACACTTTTGTATGGATTGGATTTTTAAGTTTATTGGTTTTTGGTTTTATTGGCTTTATTGATGATTATAATAAGATTAAATCAAACTCAAGTAATGGATTAAAAGCAAGCACAAGATTAACATTGCAATTAGTTTTTGCTTTAATAATATCTATAATAGTCGTTAACAACCTTAATGATACAATTGATACAACAATATCTTTCCCGTTTTTTAAAAATCTAATTGTCAATTTTGGATATTATTATTTTATTATTTCCTTATTCATTATTGTTGGTTCAGCTAATGCTGTGAATTTAACAGATGGTCTTGATGGTCTAGCTATAGTCCCAGTTATGATAGTTGCAATGACTTTTGCTTTTATAGCTTACGTTTCGGGAAATATTGTTTTTTCTGATTATCTTTTAATTAATTATATTCCAGGAACTGGAGAATTATCAGTGCTATGCGGAGCATTAATAGGTGCAGCTTTGGGATTTCTTTGGTTTAATGCTCCACCAGCAAAGGTATTTATGGGTGATACAGGTTCTTTGGCTTTAGGAGCAACAATAGGATCAATTGCAATAATGGTAAAACATGAAATTGTTTTGGCAATTGCAGGAGGGTTATTTGTTTTAGAAACCTTATCAGTTATTATTCAAGTAATTAGTTTTAAATTAACTGGTAAAAGAGTGTTTATGATGGCTCCATTACACCACCACTTTGAAAAAAAAGGATGGGCAGAGTCAACAATTGTTATAAGATTTTGGATTATAACAATCGTTCTTGCATTATTAAGTTTAGCAACATTAAAAATTCGATAAATGAAAGATTATGTATACGGTATAAACAAAAGTGGACTATCAGTTATAAAATTATTAAAAACACAAAATAAGGACTTTGATTGTTGGGATGATAGTAAAAAAACTAGATTTTTATTAAAAAAAAAATTTACAAATTTAAATTTAATTCCAATAAAAAAAACAAACTTAGAAAAGTATAATAATATTTATCTTACTCCAGGTGTATCTATTAATGATAAAAAATTTTCAAAAGTTTTGAAGTCAAGAATAAAAAGAGATTTAAATTTGTATTATGAGAATATCAAGAATGAAAAAATAATCGCAATTACTGGCACCAATGGAAAATCAACTACTACAAAGCTTATTGGAGATATTTTAAAAAATTACTCTAAAAAAACTTTTGTAGGAGGCAACATTGGTGATCCACTTTGCAATTCAATATTAAGAAAAAAATTATTTTCTTACCATGTTGTAGAGTTAAGCTCGTATCAATTAGAAACAATAAAAAATTTTGAACCAAAAATTTCTATTATACTTAACCTTGCAAAGGATCACTTAGATAGATATAAAAATTTTAGCCAATATGTTAAAGCAAAAAAAAATATACTAAATTTTAAATCACAAAATATCAATTTGATTTCTATTGATGATGTATTTTCCAAAAAAATATTTAATGACATTAATATTAAAAATAAAATATCTTTTTCTTTAAATAATAGTAAGGCAGATATTTATTTTGAAAAAGGATTTATAATTGATAAATATTTTAGTAAATATAAGAAAATCAAATTGTCTGATATTTCTTTAGATCTTTCACATAAATACAATATTCAGAATATATTAGCTTCTTATGCAGTGTGTAAATATTTAAATATTCCAATAAAATTCTTCAAAGAAAGTATTAAAAATTTCCAAGGCTTACCTTTTAGGTCTTCAATTACTTTAAATACTAAATCTAAAATGATAATCAATAATAGTAAAGCTACTAATGTAACGTCAGCATTATTAACTCTAGAAGACAAAAAAAATATTTTTTTAATCTTGGGTGGAATTGCAAAAAAAGGAGATGATTTTAGATACTTTTATAGATTTAAAAATGATATTCAAAAAATATATATATATGGCAAATCAAGATTTTTAATTAAAAAACAAATAAGATTACCTGAAATTGTTGAAGTAAATATAAATTTAAAAAAAACTTTAGATAGTCTTTGGAAACACTTATCTGACTTTGATAGAAAAGCTACAATTATATTTGCTCCAGCGTGTGCATCTTTTGATCAGTTTGATAACTTTGAAAAAAGAGGAAATTATTTTAATAAATTAGTTTTAAAAAAGATTAAGAAATGAATTTAAGAAATTTTTGGTCTTCAATTGATAAAATTAACTTTATACTTATTCTAATATTAGGTTTACTCGGCGTATTATTATCTTATTCAGTAAATCAGAATTTTTTAATTATAAATAGGCATAGTATTTTTTATATATTTAGTTTGATAATCATTATTGTGTTGTCACAACAATCAGATAAAAATATCAGAAGATTTGCTTTATTTGGTTTTATTATATTAATAATATTACTAGGTTCGTTATTTTTGTTTGATTATGAGGTGAAAGGTGCAAAAAGATGGTTAAAAGTAGATAGTTTTTCTTTTCAGCCATCTGAAGTTATTAAACCATTCTTTATAATATTATCTTCTTGGGGAATTGCGCAATCTATTCAAGGAAGAAATTATTATTTAGTTACTACATTTATATTTTTTATAATATTAATTACTTTAGTGCTAATGCAACCTGATTTAGGTATGACAATTTTGATCTCTGCAACTTTTTTTTGCCAACTTTTTATAGCAGGTTTACCAATTCTCTTAGTAATTTATGGTTTGATATTTATTTTTTTGGTTTCTATTTTTGCATATTATTTTCTTGATCACGTTAAAAATAGAATAGACTCTTTTTTAGGAAATGCTGATTCATATCAAATAGATTTGAGTTTAATGGCATTTAAATCTGGAGGCATTTTAGGGAAAGGTCCTGGTCAGGGTGACCTAAAAGAAAAAATACCTGATGCAAATACTGATTTTATATTTGCTGTGGCAGGTGAGGAGTTAGGTTTAATTTTTTGTTTAATTATTCTAATAATAATTCTTTCAATAGTAATCAAAACATTATTAAAAGTTCTAAAGGTAAGTAATCCTTATAAAATAATAGCTACATCAGGTTTAATTTGTTCATTTGGACTTCAAAGTTTAATTAATATTTTAAGTGCATTAGGCATGATACCAACTAAAGGTATGACCCTTCCTTTTGTAAGTTATGGGGGCTCATCTATGTTAGCAACAAGTATATTATTCGGTTTTTTATTATCAATTACAAATCTAAAAAATAATGAGTGATAATATATTAATAATTACAGGAGGTACTGGCGGGCATGTTTTGCCTGCAGTCAATTTTTTTAAATATTTATCACAACAAAAGAAAAAGGTTTTTATATTGACAGATTATAGAGGAAATAAATATATTCATAATATAAATCAAAACAAAATATTTAAAATTTATTCCTCACATTATTCAGGTAGTTTATTTTTTAAATTAATAGCTACAATTAAGTTGCTATTGGGTTTTATTCAATCAATAATAATATTTGTAAAATTAAAACCCAAAAATATTGTATCTTTTGGAAGTTATGCATCTTCAGCACCGTTATTATGTTTTTTATTATTTAATTATTTTTTTAAAACTTCTTTATATCTACATGAACAAAACTCTGTTGTAGGAAAAGTAAATAGAATATTCCTTAAATTTTCTAGAAAAATTTTTATGAATTTTGATAAAGAGTATTTAAATATTAAAAATTATCAAGATAAAATATCAATTGTAGGTTTGCCTCAAAAAATAAAAGTTAATAATTCTATTAATATCAAAAATAAAAACTTTTCTGCAGTTAACTTTTTAATTTTTGCAGGTAGTCAAGGGTCATTAGATTTATTGGATATTTTTATAAATATACTTAAAAATTTAAATCGAATTTCAATTTCAAAACAAATTTTTTTTACAATTCAGGCGCCATTATCAAAACATTTAGAAATTGAAGATATATTAAAGAAAAATAACTATAAATTTCAAATTAAAAATTTTTACAATGATTTTGACAATATATTGAAGCAAACTGATATTGCTCTTTGTAGATCAGGTGCGGGAACTATTAACGATCTAATTACTTATAAAATTCCTGCTGTTATATGCCCACTGCCTAGCGCAAAAGATAATCATCAATATGAAAATGCAAAAATACTTACCAATATTAAATGCGCTATTGTAGTAGATAAAAGTAAAATTAATGATGATGAAATGATTTTATTTATAGATAAATCATTAAATGATAAGAATTTTAAATATAATTTGAAACAAAATTTTGATGCAATCGAAATTAAAAATACAAATGAGCTAATGTGGAATTATATTAAAAATGCAAAATAAAAATCAAAAAATAAGAGTTCATTTTATTGGAATTGGCGGTATTGGTATGTCAGGCATTGCAGAACTAATGAAAAAAATTGGTTATACTGTGTCTGGAAGTGATATTAATGAAAGTGAAAATGTAAAAAGGTTGAAAGAAATTGGCATTATTGTAAATTTAGGACATCATAAAAAAAACATATCAAAAGTGAATGCAGTTGTATATTCGTCTGCTATAAAAAAAAATAACCCTGAAATAAAAGAAGCTAAAAAAAATAAAATTCCAATTGTAAGCAGGGCTGATATGCTTGCTGAGCTCATGAAAAATAAAAAATGTATTGCTGTTGCTGGTTCTCATGGAAAAACAACAACAACAAGTTTAGTTGGAAATATTTTAGAAACTGGAAAGTTGGATCCAACAATTGTTAATGGTGGTATAATAAATTCTATATCTAAGAACAATAAATTTGGCAAAGGTGATTGGATGGTTGTCGAAGCTGATGAAAGTGATGGCTCATTTTTGAAATTGCCGCATCAAATATCTATAATAACAAATTTAGATATTGAGCATCTTGATTATTACAATTCTTCCAAAAATTTAATTTTAGCATTTGAAAAATTTTTAATTAATCTTCCTTTTTATGGTGTTGCAATTATAAATGAAGATGACAAGAATCTTAAAAAAATAATTTTAAGAAATGACACAAGGAAAATAATTTCTTATTCAAGTAAAAATAAAACTTCAGATGTTTTTATTAAAAAAGTTATCTTTAAAAAACAATACAGTAAATTTGAATTAAAATTTAACATTCCTATAAATAATTTTTTAGGTTTGCAGTCTTACACAGTAAAAGCAATAGGATTACATAATATTTATAATGCAACTGCTAGCATTATTGCAGGTTTGATAGCAGGTGTAAAAAACAATTATATTAATTCTGCATTAATTAATTATAATGGAGTAAAAAGAAGATTTACACATTTAGGAAAAGTAAACTTGTCAAATATTTATGATGATTATGCTCATCATCCAACTGAAATTCTAGCGACTTTAAAAGGTGCAAAACAAATTAATAAAAATATTGTTGTAGTTTTTCAACCACATAGATACTCTAGAACTAAAATTTTATTTAATGAGTTTTTAAAAGTATTATCGAAAATTAATAAATTATATTTACTTGATACTTATTCTGCAGGAGAAAAAATAATTAAAGGCTTTGAAACCAAGGATATTTTTAATAATTTAACAAAATCAAAAAAAAATATTTTTTACGTAAAAGAAAAAAATTTAAATAAAAGTATCTATAAAGAAACTAATAAAAAAAATATTATTATATTTATGGGTGCTGGTTCTATAAGTAAAATTGCAAGTAACTTTTTGAAAATTAATGAATGATATTTTTGTAGAAATACAATCAAAAATCAAAGATAAAATATTATTTGATTATGATATGGGAAATGCAACTTGGTTTCGGACTGGAGGAAAGGCAAAAGGATTTGCTGTAATAAATAATCTAGCAGATCTGAAAACTATTGTTGGTTATTCAACTAAAATAAAATACTCAATAATTGGAGTGGGTTCTAATCTTTTAGTTCGAGATAAAGGGTATAATGGTTTAATAATTAAATTAGGAAAAAATTTTAATAAAATTAAGATTAATAAAAATATTCTAAGCGTTGGAGCAGGTGTTTTGGATTTAAACCTTGCAAAATTTGCACTTAAAAACTCAATAAAGGATTTTGAATTTTTCACCGGTATACCTGGCACAATTGGTGGGGCTGTTAAGATGAACGCAGGTTGTTATGGTTATCAAACATCAGATAATTTAAATAGAATTTTACTTTTAAATTCTAAAAGAGAAGTACAATATATTTATTTGAAAGATTTAAATTTAAAATATAGATCTTCAAGTATAGAAAAAAATTCTATAATTTTACAAGCAGATTTCAATTTTGAATATTCATCTTATGATGAAATTTTAAAAAAAAATATTTATATAAAATCAAAAAGAAAAGAAACACAGCCAATTAAGGAAAAGACATCAGGGAGTACATTTAAAAATCCTCCAGATAGTTATGCAGCAGAGCTAATTGAAAAAGCTGGGTGTAAGGGAATGCAAGTTGGGGATGCTACAGTAAGTTATAAGCATTCAAATTTCATAATAAATAATGGAAATGCTAGTGCTAGTGATATTGAAAATTTAGGCAAGAAAGTCATCAATCGGGTAAAAGAAGTACATGGGATTGAGCTTGAATGGGAAATCAAAATCTTAGGTAAGTGAATTGATGAAAGTTTTGATATTACAGGGAGGTTATAATGAGGAGCATAGAGTTTCTTTAAACACTTCTAGGCAAATTGGTAGTGCTCTAAAAAAAATGAATATAAATTTTAAAAATCTCACAGTAAATCCCAAAACATTTGAAAATGATATTTTAAAATATTCAAATAAATACATATGCTTTAATGCTTTACATGGTCCATTTGGTGAAGATGGAGTAATTCAAAAAATATTAAAAAAAAATAAATTTCGATTTACTCACTCGAATCAAATTTCATCAGCTAATTGCTTCAACAAGGTAAAATCGAAAAAAATTGTTAAAAAATTAAATATAAAAACTCCAGCATTCGAAATTGTTAAATGTAAGGCTATCACTTCTAAGTTATTGTTATATATAAAAAAAAAATATTCAAAATTTGTTTTAAAACCAGTCTCAAGTGGGTCAAGTTATGGTTTAAAAATCATCAAGTCAAAAAAAGATTTAAATATTTTTCTTAATGAACTTGCAAAATATAAAAAAGGATTCAATTCCAATGAACAATTTTTGATAGAAAAATTTATTGAGGGTAATGAATTGACCGTATCAGTACTCGAAAAAAATTCTATACCACAACCTTTGGCTGTAACAGAAATAGTTTCTTTGAATTCTACATATGATTATCAGGCAAAGTACTCCAAAGGATATTCAAAGCATTTTATACCAGCAAGGATAAATAAAAAAAATTACAATAAATGTATGAACCTAGCTTTAAAAATTCACAAAATTTTTAGATGTAATACACTTTCTAGAATTGATTTTATTATAAATAAAAAACAAGATCAAATCTATTTTTTGGAAATAAATTCTCAACCTGGAATGACAAAAATTTCATTGTTGCCAGAACAAGCAAAGTATCAAAAAATTAAGTTTGAAAGTATTATTCTAAATTTAATCAAAAACGCAAAATGAGAAACAATTTTAACAAAAAAAAAATTTCTTTTATTTCGTTATCAAAAATAATTAAATATTTAATTGTAATCTTAATTTTTTTTGTATTATCATTTTTTCTTTATGATGAATTTTTAAAACAAAAAAAATATAAAAAATTTCTTCAAGAATTTTCTGAAAAAACTAATTATCTTTTCACTTCTTATGAAATAAACGATCTAAGAAGAGTTGATCAATCTGAAATTATTAAAATCCTTGATAAATACTTAGGTAAATCTATTTTCTTAATTCCTTTAAAAAATATCTCGAATGAGATAACTGATCTTAATTGGGTAAAAAGTGTAAATTTGTCTAAAGATTTAAAAAGTAAAATTACAGTTCAAATTTTAGAATACGAGCCTTTGGGTTTATATGTTTTCAACAATAAAATTTATTATTTCTCTAAAGAAGGCAGAATTATAGAGCAGTCCTTAAAAAATGATGAGGAATTTATAATGTTTTCAGGAAAAAATGTATTAAGTCATGCTGTTGAGTTTTTAAATATTATTAGAAGTATGCAGAGTTCTAAATTGAATAATATTGAGGAAGCCATATTTATAAATGACAGAAGATGGAATTTAAAGCTTAGTAATCAAATATTAGTATTATTATCTGAAAAAAATATTAAATTCTCACTTAAAAATTATATAAAATTGGTAAATCAATTAAAAGAAAGTGAAACTTTGTTAATTAAAAGTATAGATTTACGGAATCAGAAGAAAGCAATAATAAATTTTAAATAATGATTAAAGTTGGTTTAAATATTGGTAATTCTAAAATTTCATGTGCTGTTTCTGAAATAAAAGGAAATAAAACAATTCAGTTGTTATCCTATAAAAATATTCCATCAAATTTGTTAAAAAAAAATATGATAACTAATTTTAGTGATGTAACAAAAGAAATAAGAAATTTATTGAAAGAGTCAGAAAAAAACTCTCAAACTAAAATTAATTCAATTAATCTTAACATACCAACAATTGATAGCTTATCAAAATATTATGATGGAGAAATTAAAAATTTAAATCAGAAAATTAATGAACTAGATATAAAGAAAATTATAAATAATTCTGAATATTTTAATATTGAAAATGATTACCACCAGTTAATTAATTATATTAATTATTATTCATTAGATGGCAATTTACTTGTTGATTCACCAATAGGAAATTATGCAAATGAATTAAAAGTATTTTTTTATAAGATACTGATTCCCAATAAAACTATTAAAGTATATAAAAATATTATTGAAAACTTTGGTATTTCAATTGAATCTTTCGTTCCGTCCCCTTTATCGTCAGCTTTGGCTACATTAAGTAATGATGAAAAAAGAATTGGTACTATTTGTATTGATTTAGGACACTCTAATACATCAATAGCAATATTCGAAAATAATAAATTCATATATGGCGATAGTTTTTTAGTAGGTAGTAATAATATAACTATTGACTTAGCCAGAGGTATATCGACAACAATTGATAGTGCTGAAAGATTAAAAACACTATATAGTTCTCTTATAAGCTCTCCAAGTGATGAGTTTGAGATAATTGAAATACCGATCATCTCAGGTGAGAAGGGAAAATTTAATCAAATTAATAAATTAAAAATAAATTCAATTATTAAACCGCGCGTTGAGGAAACATTGGAGATTGTTTGGCAAAAAATAAAACAAAATAATTTACACAACAAGCAAATAAAAAATGTAGTTTTAACAGGTGGCGGTTCACAATTGGAGGGTATATCTCAATATGCTGAATTAATTTTCTCAAGCAATGTTAGAGTAGGTTATCCAAAAGAAGAAATTATTTCATCAGTTGATATTCAAAATCCAAGCTATGTTGATGCCTTAGGGTGTAGTCTATTTGATAATATTGATTTTTCTGATAAAATTATTGAAAAACTGCAAAAAAGAGAAAAAAAAGAAGGTTTTAAAGGATTTTTTAGTTGGCTAGACCAATATATTTGATATACATACAATATATAGATAATAATAATTGACGATTGCGGCAACGAATCGTTAAAAATTAATAAAAAACGGCGGAGATTAATAAATGACAATAAATATATCACTACAAGATGTAGGAGAAAATTTACATCCTAAAATAACAGTTTTAGGTGTTGGCGGATCTGGAGGAAATGCCGTTAACAATATGATAAATGCAAATTTAGAGGGAGTTGATTTTTTAATAGCTAATACTGATGCACAAGCTCTACAAATTTCTAAATGTCCAAATAAAATTCAATTAGGCTTAAATAGTACCAAGGGTCTTGGCGCAGGTATGAGGCCAGATATTGGTAAACAAGCAGCTGAAGAGAATATTCAGGAAATAACTGAAAAATTAGATGGAAGTCATATGCTGTTCGTTGCTGCTGGTATGGGAGGAGGAACTGGTACTGGAGCTGCCCCTGTAATAGCTAAAATTGCACGAGAAAGAGGTATACTAACTGTAGGAGTTGTAACTAAACCATTTCATTTTGAAGGTTCTCAAAGAATGAAGTTAGCAGAAAAGGGTATTGAAGAATTACAGCAATATGTTGATACTCTCTTAACAATTCCAAATCAAAATTTGTTTAGAATAGCAAATGAAAAAACAACTTTTTCCGATGCATTTAAAATGGCAGATGACGTTTTATATGCTGGAGTTAGGGGTGTTACAGACCTTATGGTTCAGCCAGGTATGATTAACTTAGATTTTTCAGATATCAAAACAGTTATGTCTGAAATGGGTAAAGCAATGATGGGCACTGGTGAGGCTTCAGGTGAGGGAAGAGCTGTAGCAGCTGCTGAAGCAGCAATAGCAAATCCATTAATTGATGATGTTTCTTTGAAAGGTGCTAAAGGATTAATAATTAATATTACTGGTGGAAAAGATATTACCCTTTATGAAGTAGATGAAGCTGCTAATAGGATTAAAAATGAAGTAGATGAAGAGGCAAATATAATTTATGGCACAACCTGTGATGATAGACTAGACGGCCTAGTAAGAGTTAGTATTGTTGCTACAGGTATTGATTCTAACTTAGGAACAAGTGCTAAACCATTAGAAAGTTTTGCTCCTATAAACATAAATAATGATATCTATAAATCAGAGTTAAAATCTGAAGAAAATATTGAAACTTCAACTTTTGATAATGTATTAAATGATAGTGAAAAAAATACTGAGATTGAAACTGAACATAACCAAGAAAGTGATATTCCTGAACAACAATATCAATCGGAAAATTATCCTGAGATAACTGATAATAAAGAACAAGAAAGTGTCTTGGATAACTATGATATAGAAGAGTCTAATGGTGTTAAGGAGATTATTGAGAATGAAAATTATGCTCAACATGAAAATTTAGAAAATCAACCTGTTGATCAAACTATAGTCTCAGACAAAATTGAAAATAATCATGAAGATGAGAAGGATGGGGATAATTCAAATGAAACTTCAGTTAGAAGATTGAGCTTATTTGACAATATTGCTTCTGAAAAACCATCTACAATATATAATCAAGATCAAAAATCAGAACCCGTGATTTCAGAAAGTATTAAAGAATCAGCTGATGGTGATGATAAAGAAAGTTCAATAGAAATTGAAGAAAAATTGGAGCCAGAATTTAGTGTAACTAGTGATGAAGCAGATGAGGATTTTAATCAAGAAACAGAAGAAGAATTACTAGACATTCCAACTTTCTTAAGGAGGCAGGCAAACTAAAATCCTGTAATATTTTGTAATATTCAGTTAGTTGAGGAATCTAAAAAAAAATATAAAAAAGTGCTGTAAACAGCACTTTTTTTGATGATAGCTACAAATAAAAAAAACAACAATCAGCAAACGATAGCAAAATCTATCTTCATAAGTGGTATTGGTCTACATACGGGTAAAGATGTAGAGTTACATTTGCAACCAGCATCTGTTGATAATGGTATAAAATTTATTCGAATAGATAAAAAACTTGATAACATAATTGAAGCAACCTGGTCTAATGTTTCAGAGACGTTACTTAGTACAACAATTTCAAATTCTTATGGCTTAAAAATATCAACAATTGAACATTTAATGAGTGCTCTTTCAGGCTTGCACATTGATAACTTAAATATTTATATAAATTCAATTGAAGTTCCAATTATGGATGGAAGTTCAAGGCCATTTGTAGAAATGATAGAAAAAGTTGGTATTAAAAAACAAAATAAAAGAAGAAAACTGTTAAGTGTAAAAAAACCAATTGAAGTTCATAAAAATAATACATCTGCTAAGATTTTACCAAATCATCAATTTTCAATAGATTTTGAAATTGACTTTCCAAGTAAATTAGTTTCAAAGCAATCTTGTCAACTTCAATTAATTAATGGAAACTATAAAGCTGACATAGCAGCAGCAAGAACTTTTGGATTTGAAAAAGATGTTGAGAATTTAAGATCTAACGGTTTGGCTCTTGGTGGATCTCTTGATAATGCTGTAGTTATTGGAGAGGAAAAGATTTTAAATAAGGATGGTTTGCGATATTCAGATGAATTTGTCAGACACAAAATTTTAGACTCAATTGGTGATCTATACCTAGCAGGTTCACCAATAATAGGATATTTCTATGGCAACAAATCTGGTCATTACCTTAATAACCAACTTTTGAGAAAATTATTTTCAGACACATCGAACTATGAATATATAGTTTAAATCATTTTTTTTGGATTAACAATCTTATCAAAGTCTGATTCGCTTATTAGTTTTAATTTTAAAGCAGCTTCCTTTAGTGTTATTTTTTTACTGAATGCTGTTTTGGCAATTTTTGCAGCACTGTCATAACCAATATACTTGTTTAAAGCAGTGACTAACATTAGTGAATTATTTAAATGTTTTTCAATGTTTTCTTTATTAATTGATAGATCTTTTAAACAATTTTTATTGAAACTATTTATTCCATCGGAAAGTAAGTTTATTGAATTAATTACATTGAAAATTATGATTGGTTTATAAGCATTTAATTCAAAGTGGCCTTGAGTGCCTGCTTGAGTAACAGCTAGATTGTTTCCCATAACCTGGCAACAGACCATACTCAGAGCCTCAATTTGAGTGGGATTTACTTTTCCTGGCATTATTGATGAACCTGGTTCATTGGCAGGAATGTTAATTTCTCCTAGCCCAGATCGAGGTCCAGAAGATAAAAATCTTAAATCATTAACTATTTTAAATAGTGAAACAGCTAAACTATTAATTGAATTTGAAAAATTAACCAACGAGTCATGATTAGCAATTGCCTCAAATTTATTTTTAGCTGGATTATATTTATTTTTTGTTAGTTTATTAAGATGTTTACAAAAAATCTTATCAAAATTATTTGGTGCATTTATACCTGTTCCTACTGCTGTGCCTCCCTGTGCTAAATAATTTAGTTCTTTTTTTGCTAAAATTATTCTTTCATAATTATTTTGAATTTGATGCAAGTAGCCAGAAAATTCATCTCCCATCGTAAGTGGCGTTGCATCCTGTGTATGTGTTCGACCAATTTTAATTATTTTTGAATATAATTTAGTTTTGATCTTTAATTCTTTTATTAAATTCTTTATTGCTGGAAGAAGTTTTTTTTTAGCTAATTCGTTAGCTGCAATGTGCATTACAGTTGGAAAAGTATCATTAGAAGATTGGGATAAGTTTACATGATCATTTGGGTGTATGGGTGATTTAGTTCCAATTTTTCCTTTTAAAATCTTAATAGCAAAGTTACTTATAACTTCGTTAGCATTCATATTTGTTTGGGTGCCAGACCCAGTTTGCCAAACTGATAGAGGAAACTCATCTATTAAACTTAAGTTAATGACTTGATCGCAAGCTTTTATTATCGCAATTGATAAATTTTTATTTATCAATCCAAATTCATGATTTGCCATTACCGCTGCTTTTTTTTGCATACCTAATGCAATGATAATTTCCTCAGGCATTTTATCATTTGAAATTCTAAAATTCTCTAATGAACGTTGGGTTTGCGCTCCCCATAATCTTTTTGAGTCTATTTTTTTAGTTCCTAAACTATCAGATTCTGTTCTTTTTTTATTTGGCATATTTTGCTAATATGAATTTTATCTATAACATAAACTTATTATTAGAATAAATATATTATGAATAAACTAATTTTGCTAAGACATGGCCAAAGTCAATGGAATTTAGAAAACAAATTCACAGGTTGGAAAAATGTTCCTTTGACTGTAAATGGTGAAATGGAGGCCAAAAAAGCAGGAGAATTATTTAAAAAAAACAAAATACACATTGATTATATCTTTAGTAGTGTTTTAGAGAGAGCTAATAAAACGGCTGAAATTGCTATAAAAGAAGCTAATCTAACAAATCTCTTAGAAAATGATAAATTAATCATGAAACTCAGTGAAAAATTAAATGAGAGAGATTATGGGGACTTAGTAGGTTTAAATAAGAAGGAAACAGCCGAAAGATTTGGCAAAGAACAAGTTCATATTTGGAGACGATCTTTCGATACTCCTCCACCTAATGGTGAAAGTTTAAAAAATGTTGTTGAAAGAGTCTCTCCATATTTTCAAGATAATATAAAACCACTACTCGATCAAAATAAAAATATTTTGATTGTAGCTCATGGAAATTCTCTCAGAGCAATGATGATTGAGCTTGGAATGTACAAACCTGAAGAAATTTCTTCTATAGAACTTCCAACAGGTTCACCTTTATGCATTAATTTAAAAGAAGGTAAATTAGTTGATTTTTATTATTTAAACTAATTTTTTTTGAAATTAGAAAACTTTATTACATTTGAATTATTATCTTTGTTTTTATTTTTTTTCAAAATTTCTTTTTTCTTTTTTTCTATTTTTTTATTAGAGTTGTTAAACTGGTAATTTAATCCAAAATTAGATGAAGGATCAACAAAAGAAATAATAGAGTCGTAAGAAATTTTTAAATCAGTTTTTTTATTGTTAAAGGAAAGTCCAATATTAAAAAAACTTTTATTTACGGATAGGTGATAATATTCATGCTGTATAACAATAGTCATTTCATTGGGATATTTAAGTAAAAGCCAGTTTGGGACTTTGTTTTTAGAATTACTCGTTTTAAATGTTATGTATAAATGGTTTTTTCCATCCAATCCATTTCTTTCAATTTTTTTCAATACATCTATAAAAACATTTAACAAATTTTTGTTTAAAATCTTTTGGTAATTAATCATTTTAATAATTTATAATACAAAAAAAATTTTCGTTACTAGTAAATATTTATTCAATATGTATATACATATTTATTATTTAATATTATTAATTAATTTAATATAAAGATATCTAATGACAAAAAACTTACCTAGTTCATGTAAAGTAGTAGTAATTGGTGGAGGTGTTGCAGGCTGTTCCACTGCATACCATTTGGCTAAGTTTGGCTGGAAAGATACAGTTTTACTTGAAAGAGATGTGCTTACTTCAGGTACTACATGGCATGCAGCAGGATTAATAGGTCAACTTGGTTCAAGTGCAACAATTACAAAACTTAGAAACTATTCATTGAATTTATATAAACAATTAGAAGAAGAGACGGGATTATCAACAGGATTAAAACAAAACGGTTCTCTTACAGTAGCTACAACAACAGATAGACTTGAAGAACTAAAAAGACAGGTTACTTTTGCTCAACGATTTAAAATTGAAGCTAAAGAAGTCAATAAAGATGAAATAAAAGAAATTTATCCTCTAATAAATGTTGACGATCTTGTTGGAGGTGTTTTTATTCCAAGAGATGGACAAGCAGATCCTGTAGGCGTAGCAAACGTAATGGCAAAAGCAGCAAAACAAAATGGTGCTACAATAATTGAAAAATGCCCAGTAAAAAAAATAATAATAAAAAATAATAAAATTGCAGGAGTTGAAACTAATTTTGGAAAGATAGAATGTGAATATGTTGTTTTAGCTACAGGTATGTGGTCTAGGCAGATTGCCAAAGATATAGATGTTAGTATACCTCTTTATCCAGATGAACATTTTTACATATTAAGTGAGCCTATTGCAGATATAGATAGATCACTCCCTGTTTTGAGAGATTATAACAATTGCCTTTATTTAAAGGAAGATGCAGGAAAGTTACTAGTAGGTGTTTTCGAACCAAATGCAAAACCTGCCTTTACAAATAATCATAAAGTTCCTGATGATTTTTCATTTGGCGAATTGCCAGAGGATTTTGATCATTTTGAGCCATACTTGATTAATGCAATGAACCGTGTCCCAGGTTTAGAAAAATCTGGTATAAGAAAATTTTTTAATGGTCCTGAGTCATTTACCCCTGACACAAACTATTTATTAGGTGAAACTCCAGAGGTTAGAAATCTGTTCATGTGCGGTGGTTTTAATAGTATTGGAATTGTTAGTTCAGGCGGGGCAGGTAAGATTACAGCTGAATGGATGATGAATGGTGAAATTCATGAAGATATTTTTTCACTTGATATTTCAAGATTTGAAAAATTTCACTCAGATTTAGATTTTATAACTGAGAGGGTTACTGAAACACTTGGTAATTTGTATGCAATGCATTGGCCTTTTAAACAACACACAACTTCAAGAAACCAAAAACTTATGCCTTATCATGAATATTTGATAAAAAAAGGAGCTTGTTTTGGACAAGCAGCTGCTTATGAAAGACCAATGTGGTATGCAATAAATGGTAAAGAGCCAAAATATAAGTATAGTTATGGATACCAAAATTGGTTTGACTCTGCTGAACACGAAACTCTTAATGCAAGAAAAAATGTAGCCCTGTTTGAGTTATCACCTTTTGCTAAGTTCGAATTATCAGGAGTGAATAGTCATGAGTCCCTTCAATACTTATGTGCAAATGATATTAAACATAATGTTGGTGCCGTTACATACACACAAATGCTTAACTCCAAAGCTGGAATTGTGTCAGATTTAACAGTTACATGCATTGAAGAAAACAAATTTAGGATTGTTACAGGATCTGGTGTTCGGACACATGATAAAAAACATATTTTAAAATATTTAGAATCAACAGTTAATTTTAAAGATATAACCCATGATTTTGCATGTTTTGGTATTTTTGGACCTAAGAGTAGAGATTTATTGACTGAAATATTTGGTGGGTATTTTTCAAATGATGATTTCAAATTTGGTACAGGTAAAAAAATTATTAAAAATAATATTGAATTATGGTTTCAAAGAATATCTTATGTTGGGGAACTTGGTTGGGAAATTTATATACCGACTCAAAAATCAAAAGAGATATATGAATTAATAATTAATTTAGAAAAAAAATTCGGATTAGTTCATGCAGGTGCACATGCAATGGATATCATGAGAATGGAAAAAGGTTATTTACATTGGGGACATGATATTTCTCCTGCTGAAAATCCTTATGAGGCAGGACTGGGATTTGCAATTAAACTTAATAAAAAAGAAAATTTTATTGGTAAGGAATTTTTAATTAAGAATAAACACATACGAAAAAAGAAATTGTTGATGTTTGTTTTAAATGACACAACGCCAGGGAATCCATTGTTACTTCATGATGAACCAATTTATTATAATGGAAAAATAGTTGGTGAAACAACTTCAGGAAACTATTCTTTTATATATAAAAAAAATTTAGCTTATGGTTATGTTAAAAGTAACCTAGACTATGAAACATCTGATTCATTTTTTGAGATAGAGATTGCTAAGAAAAAATACAGGGCTTCAGTAATAAAAAAATCACTACATGATCCAGAAAATAATTTTATTAGAAATTAAATTAATTAATTTTATTTTTTGTTTGTGAATTATTTATTTGAGATTAATGGATTAAGATGATTATCAGTAATTTTAATTTGGTTTTTTCAGATAATAAATGGGGACAACTGGTACCTTTATAGTTGGGGAGGGTCAGTTGCCTTGTTCTTTAAAATTTATTTTAGACTTTCTAGGTAGGATAACAAATTATTAATTTTTACAAATTCGCAAAGACCAATTGGAAATATTTCTCTAGTTGTAAATCCTCCTCCAGTCATTGTCCAAACGTCAACTCTCAAAGAATTAAGTTCAATAGAATAAACTCTATCTCTTATGTTATCTTCATTTGAGAATATATTGATGTAAGAGAGTTTTAAATCTACATCATAGTAATATTCATTAATTGTAGTTATTTTATTAATATCTGTATTAATGACTTTCACTCTATTAGAGGAAATAAATTCAAATCCTGATAGTAATGTAGGACAAAATAATTGATTATCTGAAAAATCTTTTTTTGTAAAAGCTGTAGATGATGAGGAATAAAAAATTATAAATATAAAAATTAATATTTTTTCTTTCATATCAAAATGGGGCGGCTTACTGTTGCCTTGTGTGCTAAAATTGTGAATTTAAAATTAATTATTTAATCTTTTCCCACTCAGCAATTCCCCCAGTAATATTTTTAACATTTTTAATACCCATATCTTGCATTGTTTTAGTTGCCAAAGTACCTTGTCCGCCTACACCACAAAAAACAACATATTCTTTTTCTGGGTTTTTTTTGAAAAAATCATTTTCTAAAGGACTACCTTCAGCCAAATAAAACTCAAGAAACGCTTTATCTAAATGCATTGCATTTCCAATAGTTCCCTTAGAAAAACTTTCTTTATCTCTTACGTCAATAAATTGAACATTTGGATCATTTAATTTATCTTTTGCTTCTGAAGCGCTTATATTTTCAATTTCATTTTTCACACTCATCAAATCTTCAAATTTTTTCATATTACTCCTATTAGTTTAGTATTGGGCGTTCTGCGCCCAATGCATGAACTAAACTATCAGAAACTTAAAAATTTATAAGCAAAAAATAAAAAAAATTTCTCTCAGTGAGACTATAATGCGACCAGAATATTTATGTTAAAGAAATTTTTATGAAAAGAACGAACGCTTCTTTTTTTTGTCTTTTTCAATATTTGTAGTTTCCTCTTTTTGATTCTCTTTTTTTTCATTAGTCATCAAAGAAATAGTATTTAACTTTTGGGTGTTTATTGTTTTTTTTAGATGTGAGATTTTGTCAACTAATTTTTGATCAGCTTTTGTGCAATGTAAATCTGAATAAACACTAGCCCCCTCTTCAATAGAGATTACATCATATCTAAGGGTGCCAACTACAGTAGCAGTTTTTTTTATTGTTGCTTTTCCATTAACTTGGATACCTCCACTCACTGATCCATGTATTTCAATATGATCACATGTAATTGGTCCAATAATTTCTGCAACAGAGCCAACGTAAATAATTTTTGAGTGAATACTTGTCTCAACTTTTCCGTATATTTCAATATAGTCAGTATTAATATCAGAACCTTTAAAAGATGTTCCACTCCCAATAACCATTTTATTAGGATTATCTCCAACACGATCATTTTTACTTAAAAAAACTTGTTTACCTTCATCAACAATGTTGTCAGTTAAAGTTTCTAATTTTGTTTTTTTATCCATATATCGATAAGGCTCGTACTACCAAATAACGTCAATTGCAATACCTCAATTAGGATTTTGTTACTTTAGAGTTTATGTAAAATTGTATACAACTTTTGAATAGGGTATTCTGTTGCTCGGTGCTTTAACATAGGCACTATAATTTTTTACGAAATATACAAGCAAATATCTCAACTTCGTTATATATTTTATTAATATTTTTAGCATGTGCACTAAATTTTTCAAATAAAGGGGTAGATATCAAATTATTAATTTTAATAAATTTTTCTTTAAAGCCAGCTTTAACAAAAAATTTTGAATTAATAGATAAAACAAATAAACCTCCAGGTTTTACAATTCGTAAAAGTTCATCTAATGCATCTGGACCAACATGACCGTGAGTAAAAGTTCCAGCACTTACTACTGCTCCAATTGAATTATCTTCCAAAGGAATTTTTTTAGTAATATCTGCTTCTATTAGAGATGAATAACATTTTTTTAATTTTGCCTGATGCAACATATCAGAAGATATATCTATTCCGATAATTTCTTTTTTATTATTAATTTTAAGGAATTTTCCAACTAAACCAGTTCCTGCGCCAACATCAAGTATTGGAGTATCAGTATTTTTTGAATTTTTTAAAAAAAAATTGCTAATTTTTTGTGGTGAAAGATAATTAGAGCTTTTAGCAAAATCCTCATCGTAACTTTTTGCCCATTTCTTATATAATTTTACAGAGTCATCAGGTGTTTGTAATGAATATGCCTCATCAAGTTTTATTTTATTTACCATACTTTTAGTGGGGCGTTCTGTTGCCCGGTGCGTGAACCAAACTAACAGAAAACTTGACTTTTTTATATCATAAATTTGAATTTTTTTAAATTTACTCCGGCGAGATTACGGCGAGTATTTTGGTTAGAATTAAGATATGTTAGTAATAACTTATGAAACAAAAGGATTTAGAATTAAAATTTAATCTAAAGTTAACTAGGGAAGAATTTTATTCTGTCAGAGATTTAAATCATAACGAAATTCCATTTAAGATTTAGGAGATAAAAAAAAGCCATATAAATCCAAGTGAAAATTTAAAGAGAGAAATTTATAGATTGCATAAAGAAGTTGTTAATAGCAAAGTATTATCAGATAATAAAAAAGAAAAGACTTTAAATATTTTATTGGCATACGAACCATGGAGTTGGAGAGTGGTGGGTATTTCAAAAAAAGCAATCAAAATGTTTAAAGCAAATAAATTTAGAAAACTTAAAAAGGACGGCCCCCAAAGAGATCATTATTTTCAAGAAAGAAATGTAACTATTAGAAAAATGATGGAGAAAGTCATGCCATTTGAAACTTGGTGGGATTGGTTTTGGGAAAATGATAGAACTTTAATTATTACCAAAGAAGAACATGCAAAAAAAAGTCTAGATTATAAAAATGACATAATCAAAATTGATAATAATTTAGGTCTTTTTAGGACTATGAAAACAGTAGGTTATTCTTTTTATCCAGATTATGAAGCTAAGCTCGTAGAGAAATTATCAAAAGAATATAATTTGTGAATATGATATAATATACGAATGGATCAGATAGGAATATGGAGATTATTTATAAAAGAAAAAGATGAAAACGATGCTTTCAAATTAATTAAATTAATCGACTTTTCAAATTTTCAGATAGCTAATGAGGATTTAACATTAAAAGAAGTGCCAAATTTAGAAAATTGTCATGAATTACATATTAGTCAATTTGCTTTAACTTACAACGCAAACAATGATAAAGAATTATATGATAAGTATCACAAAATATATGATGAGTATTTTGAAGAAGGAAAACATAAAAATTCCTTACAACATTTAAGAGCATTATTGTTTTTTTTACAAAGACAAGAACATTTTTCTGGTCCTTCAGAAAGCTATATTCCTTTTAGTAAAAAAATTATTTCTGATATCATTAAAATACTAAAATGAGTTCGTTTAATATTATTTTTGCAATTATATTCTATTTAAGCTTAAACTTCACTCCGGCATAGCTACGGCGAAAATAATCCAAATATAAAAAATACCTATATTAATAAAGATATTTTAAGATTTATAATGGGGCGTTCTGTTGCCCGGTGCCCCAAACCGCGCTAGCCTAGAATCTAGGCAGCGATAGCTAATCTATTATCGTTAGCGTTTATAAAAATAACCCGATAACGGTGGTATAATGCCGAGCAAAGTCTTTATCTTTTAGTCAACGTCAAACCTATTTCGCCCCCATAGTTTTTATGGTGGAGGCGCCGGGTACCGCCCCCGGGTCCGCATAACCTATTACATAAAGCATTTATTGCTATAGTTGATAAATCAACATTTCTTTTATAAACCAAAGTTAACTATCAAGAAAGTTTTGAATTATTTAATATAATATTTTCTAAAAATCTGTTGTTTACATTAGGTTTTAGTGAAATAAGATTTTTCTGATGATTAAAGCAATAATGGCAATAGATGATATAGGAGGGATAAGCAAAGGTAGTAGTATGCCATGGCCTAAGAATTCAAAAGATCTTCAATGGTTTAAAAAAAATACTTTAAATCAAGTTGTTGTAATGGGTAGTAAAACCTGGGAAGATCCATTTATGCCAACTCCTTTAAAAAATAGAGAGAACATTCTTATTACGACTAAAGATAATTCAAATTATCCAGGAGCAAATAAATATATAAAAGGTGATATTGTGAATGCAATTTTAGATTTAGAAAAAAAATATTTAGAAAGAGATATTTTTATAATTGGAGGTTCAGAAATCATAGTTCAGACATTTGATTTATTTAAAGAGTTTTATTTAACGAGAATCTACGGTAATTTTAAATGTGATAAATTTATTGATATTAACAAGATTGTTAATTCGATGAATTTAATTGAAAAAATTGATTGTGATGACACTTGTCATTTTGAAATTTGGAGAAAATGAAAAATTATTTAAATGCATTAAAATATTGTTATGACAATGGAGATTTTGTTAAAAGTCGTGCAGGAAATGTTAAAAAATCATTTGGTTATCAAATGCGTTTCAATTTACAAGAAGGGTTTCCCGCAGTAACAACTAAAAAATTAGCATGGAAAGCAACGGTTTCTGAATTATTGTGGTTTTTAGAGGGGTCAAATGATGAAAGAAGGCTAGCTGAAATATTATATGAAGACAAGAAAAACAATTTAAAAGAAAAAAAAACTATTTGGACCCAAAATGCTAATGCTGAATATTGGAAAGCGAAGTCAAAATTTGATGGTGACGTAGGCAGAATATACGGAGTACAATGGAGAAACTTTGGTGGAGTTGATCAAATAGAAAAAATAATTGAAGGTTTAAAAAAAAATCCTGATAGCAGAAGACATATATTAACAGCTTGGAATCCTGTTGAGTTAGATGAAATGTCACTTCCCCCTTGTCATGCTTTTTCTCAGTTTTACGTTTCTAAAAACAAACTAAGTTGTCAATTATATCAGCGTTCATGTGACATGTTTTTAGGTGTCCCATTTAACATAGCAAGTTATAGCATTTTAATTCATATTCTTGCTAAAGAATGCGGTTACGAAGTTGGGGAATTTGTTCATTCTTTAGGAGATTTTCATATTTACGAAGAACACTTTGAGCAAGTAAAAATACAATTAACTAGAGAGCCAAAAAAATTGCCAACTTTAAAATTTAAACAAAAAAAAATTAATGAGTATAAAACTTCAGATTTTCAATTAATTAATTATGAACATCACCCTAAAATTGTGGCTTCTATGAATGTTTAGTTTTAAATATTTTTAGCTATTTCTAAATATTTTTTAGAAATTTCTCCTTCTGGATAATCAATGCAGGCAGGTCTTCCTTCATCTGATTGAATCCTCAAACCTTTACTTATTGGAAGTGATCCAAGAAATGGTATTTGAAATTTTTCAGCTTCTTTTTTTGCACCATCATTAGAAAAAATAAAATGCTTTTCACTACATTTATCACAAATAAAATAGCTCATATTTTCGACTAATCCTAAAATTGGTACATTAACTCTTTTGAACATATTGATACCTTTACGAGCATCAGCCAGTGCAACATCTTGAGGAGTTGAGACAATTATTGAGCCAGATAATTTTGAGCTTTGAGCAAGAGTTAGTTGAGCATCTCCAGTACCAGGAGGTAAATCTATTATTAGATAATCTAATGTCCCCCATTCAACCCCATTAAACATTTGCTCTAGTGCTTTCATCACCATCGGCCCTCTCCAAATTGTTGGTGTGTCAACACTCACTAAAAAACCTATCGACATACATTTAATTCCATAACTTTCTAGAGGAATTAATTTTTTATTATTGCTTGCTTCTGGTCTACCAGAAATTCCCATCATTCTTGGAACACTTGGGCCATAAATATCTGCATCTAAAATACCTACTTTTTTTCCTAATTGTTTAAGTGCAACAGCTAAATTAACAGCAAAAGTTGATTTGCCAACACCTCCTTTGCCACTAGCTATTGCAATAATGTTTGTTGCTTTAATTTTGAACCTAGTTTCATTTTCATTCGATCTATTTAATTGACTCTCTGAAGTGAGAGCCACATTAACTGATAATATCCCTTCAAGTTTATTGATATCTTCTTTGAATGACTCTGCAATTTTATTATATTGTCCTAAGTATTTCTCGTTAATTGATAGGCTAATATTAACGTTCCCATTTTTTTCTATTATTTGGATTTTTGGATTGTTTTGATCAAAAGGTAAATTGTTCTCTGGATCCTTATAATTTTTGGTTAAATTTAAAATAGATTGTAAAATTTTGTCAGCCATACTTGATTTTTTAGAATTTACTCAAATATAAGTTAGTAATTAGTTTAAATAATGATACTAGCGTAATTCAATTTTATCAAATTATATATGAATTGGAATAAAAATAACAATGATAATAATCCCTGGGGCTCAGGTGGCAACAGTAACAACCCTTGGGGAACTGGTGGTTCGAATAACAATATGGACTTTGAGGAGTCCATTAAAAAAGCTAGAGATAGGTTTGGTAAATTTAAAATTGGTGGACCAAAAAATATTTCAATACTAATTATAATAGGCATTCTAATATGGCTTGCTTCAGGCTTTTATAGAGTTGAACCAGATGAGCAGGGTGTTGAGTTACTTTTTGGTAAGTGGAATAATAAAACTACAGAGCCAGGCCTTCATTATTTTTTCCCATCTCCTATAGGTCAAACTATTACTCCAAAGGTTGAAGTAATAAGAAAAATAAATGTAGGTTTTAGAAGCGCTTCTGATCTAGGCTTTTCATCTAACACAAACGCTGAAAGAAAAGTTATTGAAGAAAGCTTAATGTTAACAGGTGATCAAAATATAGCTGATGTTGCCTTTACTGTTCTTTATAGAATTAAAGACGCTGGAAATTTTTTATTTAAACTCAGGAATCCTGAACTCACAGTTAAAGACATGGCTGAAAGTGTTGTGAGAGAAGTTGTTGGCCAGAGAGATTTACAGTTTTTATTAACTGAAGGTAGACAAGAAGTTGAGCAAGTTGTTAGAAATGGTCTTCAGGAAGTTCTTGATGGTTACGAAAGCGGTGTATTAATTCAATCTGTACAATTACAGAGTGTTGATCCACCATCTCAAGTTATAGATGCCTTTGATGAAGTTCAAAGAGCTCGTCAAGATAAAGAAAGATTAGTTAACGAAGCTAATACTTACTTGAATAGAATCGTTCCAAACGCTCGAGGTGAAGCTGCAAAATTAATTGAAAGTGCAAGAGCTTACAAAGAACAAGCAGTTAAACAAGCAGAAGGTGTGGCTCAAAATTTTATAGACGTATATAATAGTTATAAAGATGCTAAAGAAGTAACTAGAAGAAGGATTTATTTAGAAACTCTTAGAGAAGTGCTTGAAGGAAAGAATAAAATTATATTGGATGACGCAGGTGGTCAAGGAGTTGTCCCTTATTTACCTTTGAACGAAATAAAGAAAGGCAGTAACAATTGATGAAATTTACTCCTAGAAATATCATTATAGTTCTTCTTTTGTTTATTGGTTTTCTAACATTTACAGGCGCATTTTTTATTGTAAATGAAACAAAGCAAGCAATTGTTTTGCAGTTTGGGGATCCAAGAAAAGTTATTACAAAACCAGGCTTACAGTTTAAAATACCTTTTATTCAGGATGCTATTTTTTTAGACTCAAGATTATTAAATTTAGATCCTCAACCAGAAGAAATGATTTTATCAGATCAAAAAAGAATAATTGTAGACTCATTTGCAAGGTATAGAATTATAAATCCTTTAAAATTCTTCCAAACAGTTAGAAACGAAGCTACATTTTCAGATAGGTTTGGAAGAATTATTAATGCTTCAGTCAGGGGGGTTATAGCACAGTATTCTCTAACATCATTACTTAGCAATGAAAGAATAGAAATTATGCAGGAAATTCAAGATCAAATTTTAACAAACCAAGATTCTTTTGGTGTAGAAATAATAGATATACGAATTGGAAGAACAGATCTTACTGAACAAGTTTCTAATAACGTTTATCAGAGAATGCGTTCTGAAAGAGAAAAAGAGGCTAATTTGTTAAGGGCCGAAGGTGAAGAGTTGTCTAAAGAAATTGTTGCGTCAGCAGATAGGCAACAAACTGTAATAATTGCAGAAGCAGAAAGGACCTCGTCAATTCTAAGAGGTGAAGGTGATGCGCAAAAAAATAAAATTCTTGCTGATGCATATAGTTTAGATGAAGAATTTTTTGATTTTTTGAGAACTATGCAAGCTTGTAGAGATACTTTTGGAGATACTGAAATGTCTATGGTGATTGCCCCGGGTCAAGTTTGTGAAAAGTTTTTTGGAGAAATTGAAATAGAAAACTAATGCTTAAGCTACTCCTACTGGGTATCGGCTTATTACTTTTCTTTGAAGGTTTATTATATTTTTTCTTGGCAGGTAACCTTAAAAAATTATTGGATCAGCTAGCCACTGTTGATCCTCAAAAAATAAAGACTATATCTTTAGTTATGACAATAATTGGAGCTTGCCTTATTTATTTCACTTTCAATAATTATGGAGAATTTTAATGATTAGAATCTTATCAGTTCTTCTTTTTTTAGCTTTGATTGCTCTCTCTAACTCATTAAAAGCTTATACTGATAGTTTTGCTGACTTAGTTGAAAATTTATCTCCAGCAGTGGTAAGCATTGCTTCAACAACAATTATTACAAATAATAATTCACAAAACCAAATGCCTCAATTTCCTGAAGGGTCACCATTTGATGAGTTTTTTAAAGATTATTTTGATAATGAGAGAAGAAATTCACCTTCTCAGAGACCTATGACAGGTCTTGGATCTGGTTTCATAATTGATAAAGAAGGTATCATTGTTACTAATAATCATGTCATTGAGGGCGCTGATGAGATTACTGTTATAATGTCTGATCAAACTGAATTTTCTGCAGAATTATTGGGAAGAGATCCTAAAGCAGATTTAGCAGTTTTAAAAATAGAGCCAGGTCAAACTGAGCTTACAGCAGTGGAGTGGGGAAACTCCGATTTAATGAGAGTTGGTGATTGGTCAATTGCAATTGGTAATCCACTTGGACTTGGAGGTACGGTTACAGCAGGGATCATTTCAGCAATTTCAAGAGACTTAAGAGGAAGCAGCCCTTATGTGAAATTTTTACAGACTGATGCTTCAATAAATAGAGGTAATTCTGGTGGACCTCTTTTTAATGTTGAGGGTAAAGTAATTGGAATTAATACAGCAATAATCTCACAGACTGGAGGAAGTATTGGTCTTGGATTTGCAATTCCTTCAAACAGTGCTAAAAAAATAGTTCAACAGCTAAAAGATTTTGGACGTACAAAAAGAGGATGGTTGGGAGTTCAAATCCAACCAGTTTCAAAAGATTTTGCAGAAAGTTTAGGACTTGAAAATGAAAAAGGTGCTTTTGTTTCTAACGTAAATCCCAAAGGTCCATCCAAAAAAGCAGGAATTGAGGATGGCGATGTTATACTTAAGTTTAATGATATTGAAATTGTCAAAATGACTGATTTACCAAGAGTAGTAGCAGAAGCTGATGTAGGCTCTATTGCTAAAGTAGAGATTTGGCGCAAAAACAAAAAAATTATTATTGAAGTTGAGCTAGGTGAACTACCTGAACAAACTTATGTAAATAAAAAACCGCAAAAAAAAGAAAGTCAATCTCAAGGACAAATAATTAAATCATTGGGTATCACAATTAAGGATGGAACAGATTCATTTGGCGTTATTGTAACAAAAATAGATGCTGATGAAATAAATTTACAAAAGGATGATATTATATTGGAAGTGAATAGAGAACCAGTTGAGTCACTAACTTCTTTTGTAAGGCTTGTTGAAAAATATGAAAAAACTGGAAGATCATCTTTGTTACTCAAGATTAAAAGAGATGTAGAGACAAGTTGGGTGACAATCAAATTTATCTCTAATTGAAAAAAACCATTTATGTAATTGCAGGTCCTACTGCTTCAGGAAAATCAGAATTTTCTATAAAATTAGCAAAAAAAATAAATGGTGTTGTTATCAATTCTGATAGTATGCAAGTCTATAAAAACTTAAAAATTCTTACAGCTCGTCCTTCAGGTTTAGAAACGGAAAGCATCCCTCATTATCTTTATGGTTACATTGATGGTAAAGAACGTTATAATGTTGAAAAATGGTGTAATGATGCAGCAGAAATTATTCATCAGACCTTTAAAAATAATTTAATACCAATATTAGTTGGTGGAACTGGTTTATATATTGATGCATTAATTAATGGTTTAATTGATATTCCATCAATTCCAGAGAGTATTAAAAAAGAATCTGACAAAATAATAAGAGAATTTGGAAAAGATTTTTTAATTAATCAAATTAAAAATTTTGACCCTAATTCACTTAAAGAAGTAAATTTTAATGATACAGTGCGAATAAGAAGGATTTGGGAAATATACGAGTCAACTGGTAAAAAACTTAGCGATTGGAAATTAAATAAAAATAAAAAATTTATTGAAAATTTTAATTTTAAAATTTTTCTATTTTTACCAGATAGAAAAAAAAATTATGAAATTGTGAATTTTAGATTTGTTAATATGATTAAAAAAGGTGCAGTTGAGGAAGTAAAAAAATTATTAGCACTTAAACTTAATACATCACTTCCTGTAATGAGAGCGCACGGTGTTCCTGAAATTTCAAAATATCTAGCTAATGAAATTAATTTAGATGAATGTATCAATAAAGGACAACAAGTTACAAGGAATTATGTTAAAAGACAGCATACATGGTGGAACTCCTCAAAATTAGAGATTTACAAGAAATTTGATAAATTTCCTTCTGAAATTGATATAAAATCTATTAAATTTGACTGATTTTGAAGTAATTTATTGATTTTATTTTATCCACAGCCTAAGAGACCTTGGCAATGAAACAAGAAATGACAGGTGCAGAAGTTGTATTGCAATCTCTTGTAGATCAAGGGGTTGAGGTGGTTTTTGGATACCCGGGTGGTGCAGTATTACCAATTTATGATACTTTATTCAAACAAAACTCCATAAAACATGTTTTAGTTCGTCAAGAGGGTGGTGCAATACATGCTGCTGAAGGTTATGCGCGCTCAACAGGTAAAGTTGGTGTAGTATTAGTTACTTCAGGCCCTGGTGCAACAAATGTTGTCACAGGTCTTACAGATGCAATGATGGATAGTATTCCAATTGTTTGTATTACTGGTCAAGTACCTCAACATTTAATTGGTAGCGATGCATTTCAAGAATGTGATACAACTGGAATTACAAGACCTTGCACAAAACACAATTATCTAGTTAAAGATCCAAATAAATTATCACCTGTGTTTCATGAGGCATTTACTATTGCTCAAGACGGTAGACCGGGTCCTGTTTTAATTGATATTCCTAAAGATGTTCAATTTGCAAAAGGTAATTATGTAGAAAAAGAAAAAATAATAATTCCGTCGCATAGATTATTTGAGCCGGAAATTTTTAAAAATGATGATAAAATCAATGAAGTTGTTGATTTAATTTCAAAAGCAAAGAAACCAATATTTTATATTGGTGGAGGATGTATTAATTCTGGGCCAAAAGCATCTAAGTTAGTATCTCAGTTTGTTGAAATAACAGGTGCTCCAGCAACTATGACGTTAATGGGTCTTGGAGTAATTGGTTCATCACACCCAAATTCTCTTGGTATGCTTGGGATGCATGGAATGTATGAAGCAAACATGGCAATGCATGAATGTGATGTAATGATTAATATTGGAGCACGCTTTGATGACAGGGTAACAGGAAGATTAGATGCCTTTTCACCAAATTCTAAAAAAATCCATATCGACATTGATGAAAGTAATATTAATAAGACAATTAAAGTTGATGTTCCAGTAGTTGGAGATGTAACTAATGTATTAAATAAATTGATCCAAACTTGGCAAGAAAGAAAATTAACAACTAATTCATCTGATTTAAAATTATGGTGGAATAAAATCAATACATGGAAAAAAATTGATTGTTTAAATTTTTCTAATGATGAAAAAGAAATTAAACCTCAATATGCAATACAAAGATTGTATGAGTTAACAAAAGATAAAAAAACTTTCATTACTACTGAAGTTGGTCAACATCAAATGTGGGCTGCTCAATTTTATAAATTTGAAAAACCTAACAGATGGTTAACATCTGGTGGCTTAGGCACTATGGGATATGGTTTTCCTGCAGCTATTGGAGCACAGGTAGCAAATCCTAATGCATTAGTAATAGATATCGCTGGTGATGCGTCGATATTAATGAATATTCAAGAGATGAGCACAGCTGTACAATATAGGTTGCCAGTAAAAATATTCATTCTGAATAATGAGTATATGGGAATGGTAAGGCAGTGGCAGGAACTTTTACATGGAGGTCGGTACTCTGAGAGTTATACTGATAGTTTGCCCGATTTTGTAAAGTTAGCTGAGAGTTATAAAGCAGTTGGTCTAAGGGCAAAAAAACCAGAAGAATTAGACGACGTGATTAATGAAATGATTAACACTGATAAAACTGTAATTGCAGATATCTGGGTTAGTAAGGAAGAAAACTGCTTTCCTATGATCCAAAGTGGGTCAGCTCATAATGAAATGGTCTTAAGCAAGGATCAAAAACAAGATGAAAGTTCAGCAGAGAAAGGCAAAATTTTAGTTTAATGAATAAGTCAGTATACGATAGTCCAGACAGTACTGCTGTATCTAAAAGACATATTTTAACTGTGTTGGTTGACAATGAGCCTGGTGTACTAGCAAGAGTTATTGGTATGTTTTCTGGAAGAGGTTATAATATTGATAGTTTAAATGTTGCAGAAGTCAGCAATGACGAACATTTGTCAAGAATTACAATTGTTACTGAAGGAACATCAGAAGTTGTAAATCAAATAGAAAAACAGTTATTACGTATCGTTCCTGTCCATAGTGTTTCCAACTTAGATGAAGAAGGAAGTGCTGTAGAGGCCGAAGTAGCACTAGTGAATATAGATCTTAATGACTCTAATAAAAAACAAATATATGAAGTCTGTGATTTTTATCGTGCTAGAAAAATCGAAAATGAAAACAATTCTATAATTTTTGAAATTGCTGGTGCATCAGAAAGAATTAATCGATTTATAAAAGAGGTAAATCAAATAACTAAAATAGAAATTGTTAGGAGTGGTCCTGTTGCAATTTCTACTTATAAGAATACTAAGGAGGATTAATGAGAGTGTATTATGATAGAGATGCAGATCTTAATTTAATTAAAGATAAAAAAATAGTTATTGTCGGATATGGTAGTCAAGGCCATGCACATGCTATGAACCTAAGAGACTCTGGTATAGAAAATGTAGCAATTGCTCTTCGTGACGGCTCTCCTACAAGAGAAAAAGCAAAAAATGCAAATTTCAATGTTATGACTCCAGCTGAAGCTGCTAATTGGGCTGATATTATTATGATGTTAACTCCTGATGAGCTCCAATCAGATATTTATAATAATGAAATTGCTCCTAACATTAAAGAGGGAACAGCACTTGCTTTTGCTCATGGTTTAAACATACATTTTGATTTGATACAACCTGCTGAAGGCATTGATGTAATCATGATTGCTCCTAAAGGACCTGGTCACACAGTGCGTGCGGAATATGAGCGAGGTGCAGGAGTGCCTTGTCTTGTTGCAGTAGATAAAAATCCCTCAGGTAACGCACTTGATATTGCAATAGCTTACGCATCAGGTGTTGGTGGAGGTAGAGCAGGTATAATTGAAACTACTTTCAAAGAGGAATGTGAAACTGATTTATTTGGTGAACAGTCAGTTTTATGTGGAGGATTAACTCATTTGATCTTAGCAGGGTATGAAACATTGGTTGAAGCTGGATATGCTCCAGAGATGGCATATTTTGAATGTCTTCATGAAGTTAAATTAATTGTTGATTTATTATATGAGGGTGGAATGGCAAATATGCGTTATTCAATTTCAAATACAGCAGAATATGGTGATTATTCAAGAGGTCCTCGATTGATTACTAAAGAAACAAAAAAAGAAATGAAAAAAATTCTTGCCGAAATTCAATCTGGTCAGTTTACTAAAGAATGGATGGATGAACATAAAAGCGGTCAGACAAAATTTAAGTTAATGCGAAAACAACAAGCAGAACATCCAATAGAGGCTGTAGGAGAAAAACTAAGAACTCTCATGCCTTGGATAGCTGAAAGCAAGATGGTGGATAAATCAAAGAACTAAAAATTACATATAATCTTTGATTAACTAGTCATTAATTTAAAAAAATGAAGTAATAGTGTATAGGCTATAAAATATGAGTGATAGAGTATATATTTTTGATACAACATTAAGAGATGGAGAGCAATCTCCAGGAGCAACAATGAATCTTGATGAAAAGATGCAAATTGCTCAACTCTTGGAAGAGATGCAAGTTGATATAATTGAAGCAGGTTTTCCAATTGCTTCAAATGGAGATTTCGAAGCAGTATCAGAAATAAGTAAAAATATTAAAAACTCAACTATAGCGGGGTTAGCTAGAGCAAAACTTGCTGACATAGATCGTGCATGGGAGGCCGTTAAATACGCAAAGTCTCCAAGAATACATACATTCATTGCCACTAGTCCAATTCATATGAAATATAAATTGATGAAAACTGAGGAAGAGGTTTTAGATTCAATTAAACAAACAGTAACGCATGCAAGAAACTTATGTGATAATATTGAGTGGAGTTGTGAAGATGGAGGAAGATCTAATTTAGAATTTTTATATAAATGTATTGAACTTGCTATTTCGTCGGGTGCATCAACTATCAATATTCCTGATACTGTTGGTTTTACTTTGCCATCTGAATTTGGATCTATCTTTAAATCTGTGAAAAATAATGTGCCAAATATTGATAAAGCTATTTTATCAACCCATACTCATAATGATTTGGGATTAGCAGTAGCAAATAGTATTGCCGCAATACAAGAAGGCGCTCGTCAAGTTGAGTGTACTATAAATGGATTAGGTGAGAGAGCTGGGAATGCTGCTCTTGAAGAAGTAGTCATGACATTAAAAGTAAAAAAAGATTTAGTGCCATTTCATACAAATGTTAAATCTGAATATATTACTAAAGCCTCAAGACTTGTTTCATCAATTACTGGATTTAGTGTTCAACCAAATAAAGCTATTGTTGGAGCTAATGCTTTTGCACATGAAGCAGGTATTCATCAAGATGGTATGTTAAAAAATGCTGAAACGTATGAAATAATGACCCCTGAGTCTGTAGGTTTAAACAAATCTTCTTTAGTTTTAGGAAAACACTCAGGAAAACATGCTTTCTCAGAAAAGCTAAAAGAGTTAGGTTATGATTTTGGTGACAATACTCTTATGGAACTTTTTGGAAGATTTAAAGATTTGGCAGACAAGAAAAAAGAAATATTTGAAGAAGATTTAATCGCTTTAGCGGGGGAAAGATCTTTGATATATGATGAACACATTAAATTTGTATCACTAGAAGTTAATGCAGGATCCTTATCTAAACATAAAGCCAGCTTAAATCTAATTATGAATAATGATAAGTTATCAAATATAAGTGAAGGCAATGGACCGGTTGATGCTACTTTTAATGCTATAAAAGAAATCACTAAAACAGATTTTCGTTTAAAGCTGTATCAAGTACATGCAATTACTGCTGGCACAGATGCGCAAGGTGAAGTCACTGTTCGTCTTGAAGATGATGATTTGTCGTCACAGGCAAAAGGTAGCGATCCTGATATTATAGTGGCTTCAGCTAAGGCATACATAAGTGCTTTAAACAGATTGTTATTTAAAAAAACTAAGTCTATTGTAAAAAAATCTGCCGAAATCAAAATAGAAGGGGTATAAAAGAGTATGATTGAGAAATTTTTCAGTATTTTTTCAAAAGATATGGCTATCGATTTAGGAACTGCAAATACCCTGGTGTATGTAAAAGGTGAGGGTGTAGTCCTTAATGAACCATCAGTTGTTGCAACTGTTGAAAATCAAAATGTTACGCAAGTATTAGCTGTAGGAAACGAAGCTAAACAAATGCTTGGTAGGACACCAGGTAAAATTAAAGCAATTAGACCAATGAAAGACGGAGTTATTGCAGATTTTGAAGTTGCAGAGCAGATGATAAAAAGTTTTATACAAAAAGTTCATAAAGGAAGGACTTTATCAAACCCGCAAATAGTTATATGTGTTCCTACTGGTGCAACCAATGTTGAGAGAAGGGCAATAAGAGAGTCTGCTGATGCGGCAGGTGCTAGACGAGTTTTTCTTATTGACGAGCCTGTCGCTGCAGCAATAGGTGCTGGATTGCCAGTTGCTGAACCAACAGGCTCAATGATTGTTGATATTGGTGGTGGAACTACTGAAGTGGCAGTATTATCTCTTGGTGGCGTTGTTCATGCTACTTCTGTAAAAGCTGCAGGTGATAAATTTGATGAAGCTATTATAGAATATATGCGATCAGCTCATAAACTTGCTATTGGTGAAACAACTGCAGAAAGGATGAAAAAAGAAATTGGCTCCGCAGCTCCACCTGATGATGGAGATGGCAGTTCTATGAATGTAAAAGGAAGAGATTTAATTACTGGTCTTCCAAAAGAATTATCGATTTCTCAAAGACAAATAGCAGAAGCTTTAGCAGAACCTGTAGCGCAAATTATAGATACAATTAAAAGAGCTTTAGAACAAATTCCTGCTGAATTATCAGCTGACATTGTAGAAAGAGGAATAATGATGACAGGAGGAGGTTCTTTGCTAGGTAATTTAGATAAAGTTTTAAGAAGAGCAACAAGTTTACCTGTTTCTATTGCAGAAGATCCCTTATTATGTGTTGTTATGGGCACTGGAAAAGCACTAGAAGAAAAATCTAAACTAAGTGATGTCTTTGCCACTGATTAGTTTTTATGGCTCTATCCTTTAAAGTAAAAGCGTTATCTAGATCTAAAGTTTTAAAAAATATATTTTTATCATCTATTTTTCTATTATCTTTTTTATTAATTTTATTTTCAAAATCTGATTATTTTATTGTTAATAAAATTAAAACTATTTCTAATACTTTTTTTCATCCTATTACATCTTTTATAGTTGCTCCTGTTAAGTTAGCAAATAATTTACAAAATCAATTTTATCAGTTTAGAAATTTAAAATTTGAAAATAACATTCTTAAAGAAGAAATAATGCGATTAAAAAAATGGCAAGCTTTGGCAGTTCATAATACTTCTGAAAATAGAGTATTAAAAAGACTTCTTAATGCTACTGATAATAGCATCTCATTAGTTAAAACTGCATCTCTAGTTAGTAGAAATGATTTCATGTATAATAAAATGATTAACATTAATGCTGGAATTAAAGATGGTGTTATAAATAATATGGCAGTTGTGAACCACAGAGGTCTTGTTGGTAGAACTGTTGATACATCAATAACAAATTCAAGAGTATTATTATTAACTGATCCAAACTCATCGATTGCTGTAAAAACAATATCCAATGATAATAACTCTCTTCTTCAAGGTGCTGATGACGGTGTTCATTTAATTAGTTCTTTTAGTAAAACTGAAATTAAACCTAAAGTCGGAGACTTAGTTGTTACAAGTGGAAATGCACAAGTATTTCCTACAAATATTTTGGTAGGTAAGATTGTTAAACTAACAAAAAATAATTTTTATGTATTACCTTTTGTTGATTTTAAAAACATTGACTATGTGCAAGTTATCGAAACTAAATAATGCTTTCCAAGCTACTTAGTAGTCAAATCTTAATTTACAATTGTATTTTATTTTTTTCATTCTCATTAAGTGTTAATTATTTTGTTGACTTTGATATATTAAATTACATAGCATATGTTTTATTCCATTTAACTTTAGTCTATTTAATATTTTATTATTTTAATTTTTATCTTATTTTTTTATCTTTTTTATATGGTATATTTTTTGATGTTTTTTTAATTAATAATATTTCACCACATTTAATTTCTTTTTTATTCTTTGTAGTTTTATTTTATTTTACAAAAAAATATTTATTAAATTTATCATCAAATAAAGTTTTTTTTCTTATGATTGTTATAACATTAATCATGTTTTTTTCTGAGGCAATTTTTGCGAACTTACAATTTAACTATCCTATCAATTTTGAAAACTTATTCAGGTTATTTGTTACTACTATTATTCTGTTCTTTCCATCTTTATTAATTTTTTCTAAAATAGATAAATTATAATGTTTTATTCTGAACAAAAAAAGCAGATAAGTACATATAACAGGCGAACATTTTTTTTATTTTTTCTTAAACTTTCTTTATTTACTGCTGTTGGTTGGAGATTATATAATATTCAAATATTAGATTCTTCAAAATACAAAACTTTATCAAAAAAAAATCAAATAGATCTTGAAATACTTTTTCCTGTTAGAGGTAAGATATTTGATAGAAATAAAATACTAATAGCAAATAATGAAAAAGTTTATGATCTTTACTTAATTCCTGAAAATACCAAATCTATAAACAATACACTAAACGATTTATCAAAATTTATAGATATTGATTTTGCTAAAAGAAGAAAAATTATTGAATTAAGTAATAAGGTAAAAAAATTTGAAAAAATAAAAATATTTGAAAATATTTCATGGACAACATTGGAAAAAATTGAGACAAATAAGTATAAGCTTGAGGGAATTTTTATTTCTGAAGATTATTTAAGAATTTATCCATATAAAGAAGTTTTTTCTCATTTATTAGGCTACATCAACAAACCTAATGAAAAGGAACTAGCTTTGCCCTTTATTTCAAAAATGCCTAATTTGGATATTGGAAAACAGGGATTAGAAAAGTCTTTTAATCCAGTTTTGATAGGTAAGGCTGGACAAAGAGAAATTGAGGTAAACTCAAATGGACGAATTATCAGAGAAATATCAAAAATAGACAGTGTAAAAGGCCAGCAGGTATTTCTCTCAATTGACGCAAGAATACAAGAATATGCCATAAATTTACTTCAATCACACAGAGCGGGTTCTATAAATGTAATTAATATTAAAACTGGAGAAATTTTATGTATGGCTTCAACACCTACATATGACCCAAACAAAATAATTAAAAAACCAAATACAGAGTATTGGGAAAGTATCTTATCAAATACTTTGTCTCCATTAACTAATAGAAGTATTCAAGGTCTATATGCTCCAGGGTCTACCTTTAAAATGATTGTTGCAATTGCTGCTCTCAAATATGGAATAATTAATGATGCTTCCACCCATTCTTGTACTGGAAAAATAGAATTTGGGGACAGAATTTATCATTGCTGGAAAACAAATGGTCATGGGAAAATGGATGTTACAAATGCAATAAAAGAGTCATGTGATGTATTTTTTTATGAAATTTCAAAAAAGTTAGGAATAGATAAAATTGCTGAAGTTGCAGAAGATTTTGGGTTAGGAAAAATATTTGATATTTCGATGTCTAATCAAAAAAAAGGGATAGTACCTACAAAAAAATGGAAAAAAACTACACTAGGTGAAAGTTGGTATGCTGGAGAAACATTAATATCAGGTATTGGGCAAGGTTTTGTTTTAACAAATCCCTTTCAACTTGCTGTGATGACATCTATCATAGCATCAAATGGAAAAATCATTGAACCATCAATACTAAAAAGAGACAAAATAAATTTTAAAACGAATGAAAAGTATTCAAAAGAAATAAATATAATTAAAAAAGCGATGTTCAAAGTTGTCAATGAAAATAAAGGGACTGCTTTTAAATCACGAATAGACGATATTAAGTTTGCTGGTAAGACTGGCACATCGCAGGTTAGAAGAATCTCTATATCTGAGAGAGAAAGTGATGATTTTAGAAAGAAAGAACAGGAATGGAAAAATAGAGATCATGCTCTATTTGTGGGTTATATTCCATATGATGATCCTCAATATGCTATTTCTGTCATAATTGAGCATGGTGGATCAGGAGCCTCAACAGCAGCACCAATTGCAAAACAAATTTTTAATTACATAAATAAATTAGATATATGATTTTTAGTAAAATTAGAAATTTAAATTATTTATTAATTTTCTTACTTATACTTTTATCATTTATTGGTGCTGCAGGCTTGTACTCAGCAGCGGATGGCTCTTATAATCCTTGGGCGTCAAAACATTTAATAAGGTTTTATTTCTTTCTTATTATGTCAATAATTATCAGTTTAATTGATATTAAGCTTATCTATAAATATTCCTATTTCCTATTTATTTTAAGTGTGTTATTGTTGTTTTCAGTTGAGATAATTGGGGTTCTCGGAAAAGGAGCTACTAGGTGGATTAAAATATTAGGTTTTAGTATTCAGCCATCTGAGTTAGTAAAAATTACAATAATATTAGCCTTAGCTAAATTTTATCATGATATAAAGTTCGAAAATATTAAAAAAATTAGTTTTTTATTTTTTCCATTTTTAATTTTAATAATCCCATTTGTATTTGTAGTTATTCAACCTGATTTAGGTACTTCACTTAGCATAATTATACTTGGTGTTTTTATTCTTTTTTTAGCAGGAGTAAGAATATGGAAATTTCTATTTGGTTTAATTGCAACAGTTATCTCTATACCTATTTTTTTACAATATATTAAACCATATCAAAGAGATCGCATAGTTTCATTTCTTAATCCTGAATCAGACCCTTTAGGACAAGGATACCAGTTGATTCAATCAAAAATTGCTTTAGGTTCAGGTGGAGCTACTGGAAAAGGTTTTCTAGAGGGAACTCAGTCTTATCTTGAATATCTTCCAGAAAAGCAAACTGATTTTATTTTCACTCTTATTGGAGAGGAGTTTGGATTTCTTGGTACGATGTTTATTATTTTTATATTTATTTTGTTAATAGCTGTTTGTTACTTTATTAGCATCAAATGTTTTCATACTTTCGGCCGTATCTTAGCTTTAGGAATTGCTTCAAATGTTTTTATTTATGTTTTTATGAATATTGCAATGGTATCAGGCTTAATGCCTGTTGTAGGAATTCCCTTGCCTCTTATTTCTTATGGAGGATCAGTTATGTTATCAATCATGATATCCATGGGATTAGTGTTGAATGTTGAATTAAATTATAATTTGAAAAAATTAAATAATGCTTAAAATTACAAATCTAAATAAAAGTTTCGGTGGGTTAAAGGCAGTTAATAACGTAAAGCTTGAAGTTAAAAAGGGTTCTATTACAGGATTGATAGGTCCAAATGGGGCAGGAAAAACAACTCTTTTTAATACAATAGCAGGTTTGTATGCGCCTGAAAATGGTGAAATTTATCTTGAAGAAAAAAATATAACAGGATTAAAACCTCATGAATTATTTAAGATGGGTGTTTTGAGAACTTTTCAAATTGCTCATGAGTTTTCGTCTCTTACAGTTTTAGAAAACTTAATGATGGTTCCTGGAAATCAACAAGGCGAACAACTATTTTATGCATTGTTTTCGGATCATGAAGTAAAAAAACAAGAAGAAGAAATTAGAGAAAAAGCAATTGAAGTTATTGAATTTTTAAACCTAAAACATTTAACACAAGAAATTGCTGGAAATCTATCTGGTGGTCAAAAAAAATTATTGGAATTAGGAAGAACAATGATGGTGGAAGCAAATTTAGTTTTATTAGATGAAGTTGGCGCGGGGGTAAATAGAACATTATTAAATGAAATTTCTGATGCAATTTTAAGACTTAATAAAGAGAGAAATTATACATTTTTTGTCATTGAGCATGATATGGATTTAATAGAAAAAATTTGTGATCCTGTAATAGTTATGGCAGAAGGAGGCGTTTTATTTGAAGGTAAGTTTTCTAAAGTAAAGTCAAATGAAGAAGTTATTGAAGCCTATCTTGGTAGAGGAATAAAAAATAAAAAATGATTAGTCTTGTTGGTAAAAATTTAACAGCTGGATATGGCGGGGTTGATATTATTAAAAATATTAATTTGGAGATAAAACAGGGTGAAATTGCTGTTATTGTTGGACCCAATGGAGCTGGTAAATCAACTGCAATGAAAGCATTGTTAGGAATGTTAAAATTAACTGATGGTGATGTGACTTTTGCTCAAGATGATATCACTTCCATGCTCCCTCAAGATAGAGTTAATTTAGGTATAGCATTTGTTCCTCAGACTCAAAATGTTTTTACAGGAATGAGCGTTGAAGAAAATTTAGAGATGGGAGGATTTATTAGATCTGATAATATACGTTTAACTATCGAGGATATTTATAATCTTTTTCCAATTTTGAAAGAAAAGAGAAATCAAAATGCTGGGGAGTTGTCAGGTGGTCAACGACAGCAAGTTGCCTTTGGTAGAGCTTTAATGACAAAACCTAAAATTTTGATGTTGGATGAACCAACAGCTGGTGTCTCTCCTATTGTTATGGATGAATTATTTTCTAGAATTATTGAAGTTGGTAAAACTGGCGTTGGCATTCTTATGGTTGAGCAAAACGCTAAACAAGCCCTCAATATCGCTGATAGAGGTTACGTTTTAGTTAATGGAAAAAATAGTAGAGAAGGCAGTGGGCAAGATTTACTAAATAATCCTGAAGTACGAAAATCATTTTTGGGAGGATAAAGTGATTGATATAATTAACGCCATAGTAGTTCTTTTAAATTTTGTAATTATTCCGGGTTTATCTTATGGGTCTCAATTAGCATTAGGGGCTTTAGGTGTTACTTTCGTATATGCAGTGTTAAGATTTGCTAACTTTGCGCACGGTGAACTTATGTCGTTTGGAGCTATGATTACGATTTTATTTACTTGGTTTTTTCAATCTCAAAATATTGGATTAGGTATACTTCCCACAGCATTAATAGCATTGCCATTTGGTATCTTAGCGACAATTATATTAGGTTTGCTCTCTGATAAATTTGTGTTTAAATATTATAGATCACAAAAGAGTGTTCCAGTTGTATTAGCCATGGTTTCTATTGGAGTCATGTTTGTAGTTAATGCTATTATTAGGATTATTGTTGGTACAGAAACTATTAAGTTTTCAGATGGACAAAAATTCATCATGAAAGCAAAACAATTTAAAGCAATGACAGGTTTAAATGAAGGACTAGCTCTCAAATCTTCACAGGTGATTACAATACTTATTACAATTTTACTTTTAACTTTTACGTTCTGGTTTTTACAAAAAACGAAAACGGGAAAATCCATGAGAGCTTTTTCTGATAATGAAGACTTAGCACTACTATCTGGGATTAACCCTGATCGTGTTGTTTTTATTACTTGGTTAATTGTTGGTACATTAGCGTGTGTAGCAGGAACATTATATGGTTTGGACAAAAGTTATAAGCCCATCATTTATTTAAATCTGGTGTTGCCCGTTTTTGCCTCAGCTATTGTAGGAGGGATAGGCAGTCCTTTTGGAGCAGTAGTGGGTGGATATGTGATTGCTTTTTCAGAAATTATGGTTACCTATGCATATAAAAAATTCTTAAAGTATTTATTGCCAGAAAACCTAGAACCATCAAGCCTAGTACAATTACTCTCTACTGATTATAAATTTGCTGTCTCCTTTACTATTTTAGTAATTGTTCTTTTGATTAGACCATCAGGTATCTTTAGAGGAAAGGTTCTATAATGAAGTTTGATAAGTACGAATGGACGGCAATATCTATTATGATTTCCTTATTTATTTTAGTTGGTTTTATTCAAGGCTGGTCAGTTAGTTTAGTAATTCTCAATATGTGTATTATTTCTGCTATCATGACCATGGGGGTTAATATTTCGTGGGGATATGCAGGTGTTATTAATTTTGGTGTTATGGGTTTTTTAGCAATGGGTGGTTTAGCAGCAGTGCTAGTATCTTATCCTCCAATCAAAGAAGCATGGCAAGTTGGAGGATCAGGGCTTGGAATTAGCTTTATTTTATTAATTGCACTTGTAACGGCAGTCTATTTCATAAGTAAAGTAGTTCAAAAAAAACCTCATAAATATTGGTTAAATGGAATAGTTATATTTTTTGGAATAATTATCATTAGGTACTTCTTCCTAAATGCAACTAATAGAATTGAAGAAATAGATCCTGCTTTAGCTGGTTTTTTAGGTGGAGCTAATTTACCGATCATATTTTCTTGGGTTGTAGGCGGGTTCTTTGCCGGTGGTGTTGCCTTTGTTATTGGAAAAGTAGCTCTTGGTTTACGCTCAGATTATTTAGCAATCGTTACTCTTGGTATATCTGAAATTGTTGTTAGTGTTCTTAAACATGAAGAATGGTTATCAAGAGGAGTTAAAAATGTCATTGGTCTTAAAAGACCTGTTCCTTATGAAATTAATCTCCAAACTTCTGATTGGTTTATTAATATGGTGGCTTGGTTTAATTCATCTAAATTAAATAACATTACTAATATTGATCAAAGGCAAGAAGTTCTTAACAATTTAATAATTGATGGTTCTGGTTTATTTGTGAAGTTGAATTATGCCGTGTTGTTTTTTATGGTTATGATTGTTATTTATTATTTTGCCAATAAAGCACAAATATCTCCTTGGGGTCGTATGATGCGAGCTATTCGTGATAACGAAACCTCCGCAAATGCAATGGGCAAAGATATTGTTAAACAACACTTAATTATTTTTGTAATAGGAGCGGCAATTGTAGGCGTTGCAGGGGCGATGCTTGTTACATTAGATGGTTTATTCACTCCATCTGGCTATCGTCCACTTCGTTTTACATTTATTATTTGGATTATGGTTATTGTTGGAGGTAGTGGTAATAATCTTGGTGCTATATTTGGTGGATTTGTTATTTGGTTTGCATGGATTGAAGTTGCACCTTTAACTACTTTTTTGATTGAAGTATTTACATCAAACATGGATCCTCAGAATGCTATTCGTTTGCATTTATTAGATAGTGTTCCCTATTTTAGATATTTATTAATGGGGATGGTACTATTGCTTATTTTGCGATACCGTCCAAAAGGCATCATTCCAGAAAAAGTTAGGCATTCTTGAGCAAATTAATTTTTAACGAATACTTCCGTCTCCATCTATTGGGAAAGTTATTACCGTTATAAAAGGTGATTTTTTAAAGTATTGTAATTTAGTTGATTAAAAATTATTCTTAAATAAACATCACTGTTACAATCATGGCTATTATTTTATTCATTCATTTATAGAACAGCATATAAAATTCCATAACTCTTATCTAAGGAATATTTGATTTATTACATAAAATAAAGTTTTTTAATCATAAAAAAACCCAGCTTAATAAGCTGGGTTTCTTAAAATTATATTTTTAAGCTAATAATATTATAGCGCACCAACTGTTACAAAAGCACCACCGGAAACTTCAAGTTCCTTAAAGGCACCAGCTGCATCACCAAATGCGTTAAATTCAACATCAGTTGCACCTTGATAGTCAATATCTTTGCCAGCTGCTAACATTTGCAGACCATAAGATAATTGACCTGGATTGATAACAATACCAGGAGCATTTGATACTTTACTAATATTATTTAATATAGATTGTCTATCAGCAGATCCACCAGCTTGAATTGCAAGTGCAATAATAGCAGCAGCATCATAAGACTCTCCAACGTATGGAGCACTTCCATCCATACCGTTAGCAGAGGCTAGATCAGCAAATTTAGCTGAACCTTTTGAGATAGCACCTGGCATAGAACCAAAAGATCCTTCAAGATCAGAACCAATATTATCAACTATTGATTGACCAATCATGCCATCAGATAGAACAAAAAGGTCAAAAGCACCAGAGTCAAGAGATGCTTCGATCATTCCTTTTCCACCATCATCAATATAACCAATAACTAGCAAAGCATCACCACCTGCAGATGCTAGAACACCTACTTCTGAAGAGTAGTCAGCTTTTCCATCTTCATGAGAAGCAGAAGCAGTAATTGTTCCACCACCTGAAGCAAAAGCAGCTTCAAATACTTCAGCCAGACCTTTACCGTAGTCATTATTTGTGTAAGTTACAGCAATACTTTCAACACCTCTACTTAGAGCTAACTTAGCTAAAACTTTTCCTCCCATTGCATCAGAAGGAGCAGTTCTCCAAAAAGTTCCGTTATCTGGAACTTTACTTAAACCAGGTGAGGTTGCAGACGGAGATACCATTAGTATTCCATTAGGAACAGCTACGTTAGCATTGATTGCTCCAGTTACACCAGAACAGTCAGCACCCATAATAGCTGATACACCATCAGCAACTAGTTGTTCAGCAGCAGCTGTCGCAGCAGCAGAGTCAACACAAGTTGAGTCAGCTTCAAGAACTGTAATTGTTTCACCTCCAAGAAGATTGCCAGAATTTGACGCTTCGTCAAACGCCATTTTAGCACCATCTCTCATTGCAGGAGTCAGAGATTCAATTGGTCCAGTAAAACCAAGTATAATCCCTACTTTAACCTCAGCTAAAGCAGCAGTCGATACTGACGACAAACTGATAATAGCTGCAACAAGTAATTTTTTCATATTTCCTCCGAGAAATTATAATTTTTTGTATATAGATCAAATCAATTCCAAGGTACAGAAATCAATGATAATGATAGATCAAATTAACTAAAAATAACGAAAAAATGGACAAATTTTATACAAATACAGTGATTATTGGGGCTGGAGTTGTTGGTTTAGCAATAGCAAAAGAGATGAGTTATAAAAATAATGAAGTCATAATTTTAGAAAAAGAGGGAAAAATTGGTCAAATTACAAGCTCACGAAACTCGGGTGTAATTCATGCAGGTATATATTATCACTCACATACATTAAAAGCAAAATTTTGTGTTGAGGGCAATCAGTTACTCTATGAGTATGCAAAAAAATTTAATGTACCTTTTGTAAATACCAAAAAAATTATTGTAGCCAATAATGAAGAGCAAATTGCTCAGGTTCAAGCAATAAAAGAACAAGCGGAATTGAATGGTGTTCAACATTTGGAAATACTAAATGAAAAACAAGTTAATCAATTAGAACCTCTTATTAAATCTGCAGGAGGTTTGCTTGTACCTTCTACTGGTGTAATTGATCAACATAGCTTGATGCAATCTTATCTTGGTGAGTTTGAAAATAATGGAGGCATGGTCTCATATAATTCCAACGTTAAAAAGATCAATGTCATGAATAATAGATTTAAAATTACAGTTGTTGATAAAGAAAATAATACAACAATTATAGAATGTGATAATCTAATTAATGCCGCAGGAATATTTGCATCTGATATCGCTAATACTATTGATGGTCTTGATAAAAAATATGTACCTTATACGTATTTAGCAAAAGGTAATTATTTTTCATTAAATAAAAAATTACCTATTTATCATTTAATTTATCCAGTTCCTGAAAAAATTAGTCTTGGAATTCACCTAACCTTAGAAGTTGATAATTCAATAAAATTTGGTCCTGATGCTGAGTGGGTTGAAGATCCACATGATTATTCGGTAAATGAAAATTTAAAATCAAAATTTATTAAATCTATAAATAAATATTTACCAGATATAAGTGAGGATATGCTTTCCCCGTCATATGCTGGCCTTCGACCTATAACCAGTAAGGAAGATAGAGTGAAACGTGATTTTACTATTAGTACATTTGAAAATCATCAAATAGAAAATCTAATAAATTTATACGGTATCGAGTCTCCTGGACTAACTTCATCTTTAGCGATAGCTAGATATGTGGCAGAAAGATTCTAAATGGCTATTGGTATTTTAGGTGGTGGTGTTTGGGGAAGTGCATTAGCAAAGCTTTTTAGTGATCAAGAAGTTTTAATTTATACTAGAGATAAAAAAGTGATTTATTCTATTAATGAGCATCATTTTAATCCTAAATTAAAATATGCTGTTTTTAATGATAATGTTAGGGCTACTAATGATTTGGAAGAAATTATAAATAAACAATTGATCTTTATTGCGCTCCCTAGTCAGACTATTCGCGAGGTTTTATCAAAATCTTATTTTCAAAAATTAAAATCTGATATTGTTATTGCCTCGAAAGGTATTGAAATTTCTTCATCAATGTTTTTATCAGATTTAGTAAACGATTTGATAAAACCTAAATCTCTTAGTGTTTTATCAGGCCCATGCTTTTCCGATGAGGTAGCGCAAGATTTACCAACTGCTGCAACATTTGCTTCATCGAGTACTTCTATTTTTGATAATATCTCATCAATGATTAAAAATAAAAAATTTCGTATTTACTATTCGGATGACCTCATTGGTTGTCAAATTGGAGGTGCATTAAAAAATATTTATGCAATTGCTGCTGGAATTTCAGATGGTTTAAACTTAGGAGAAAATGCAAGAAGTGCTCTTATTACAAGATCTTTTGTTGAAATATCAAGATTTGCTATGTTTTTTAAATCGAAAAAAGAAACTATCTTTGGTTTATCTGGCTTAGGTGATTTGATGTTAACATGTAACTCTTCAAAATCTCGAAATACTAATTTTGGTATCAAAATAGCAAATATTAAACATAAAAATCTTGAAAAAGAACTTGATAAAAATGCTGTCACTGAGGGATACTATACCGCAAAAGCTGCCATAAAAATTGCTTCTGAAAATAGTATTGAAATGCCTATTTTAGAGTCTGTTTTTAATATTTTATATAAAGGATTTGATATAGAAGATGAAATTAATAAATTAATGTCGAGACCATTAACAATAGAAACTATTAACTAAAGTCATGAATTTAGACACTGATTTAGTAAGTAATATTCGTATAAATCTAAGTGCTATTGAGAGAAGAACATCTACGTTAACAAAAAGACGTTCTGTTAAAAAAGAATATCAGGCAGCATGGTTATTAAAAGCTATTTCATTAATTGATTTAACAACGTTAAGCGGTGATGATACAGCTGGTAAGGTTGAAAGGTTATGTGAAAAAGCAAAGTTGCCGATCTCCATCGATTTGCATAATCACTTAGGATTGAAACAAGGAGATATTCAGGTTGGTGCTGTTTGCGTTTATCACCATCTAATTAAAGAGGCAAAAAAAAATTTACCAAAAAACATTCCTGTAGCAGCAGTCTCAACTGGTTTTCCTGCTGGACTCTCATCTTTTAAAACAAGAAAATTGGAAATTACAGAGTCAATTAAAAATGGAGCTGATGAAATAGATATAGTTATTAATAGAGGTTTTGTTTTGCAGAATAATTGGAAAAAATTATATGAAGAAGTAAGAGATTTTAAAAAAGCAGCAAAAGAAAAACATATTAAAGCAATACTAGGTGTTGGTGATTTAGAAACACTGAGAAATGTTGCAAAAGCATCGATGGTTTGCATGATGGCAGGAGCTGATTTTATCAAAACATCTACAGGTAAAGAGTCAATCAATGCAAATCTAAATAACAGTCTTGTAATGCTTCGTATGATCAGACAATTTAATCAAATGACAGGTAAAAAAATTGGCTTTAAGCCTGCGGGTGGAATTTCTACAGCCAAAACCGTCATTGAATTTTTAATTTTAGTTATGGAAGAACTTGGTCATGATTGGATAAATCCTAAATATCTTCGTATCGGGGCATCGAGTCTTCTTATTGATATTGAGAGACAACTCTATCATTTTGCATTAGGTAGATATGCAAATAAAGAAAAGTTAGCAATTGGATAATGAGTAAAGTTATACAAAATTTTAAAAATATATCTTATGGTCCTGCGCCAGAAGATTGTAAGGATGTTATGTCTTGGATTAATTCACTTAATAATCCAAATCATTTATTTATTAATGGATCATGGATAAAATCAAAATCATCAAAGAAAATTCATGTGATCAATCCAGCTACGAATAAAAAATTAACATCATTATCTGTAGCTAATAAAACTGATGTTAATGCAGCTGTCAGTGCTGCTAAAAAAGCATATACTGCTTGGTCAAAAACTTCATCAGATACACGTGCAAAATATTTATATGCATTAGCAAGATTAATTCAAAAACATTCTCGTTTTTTATCTGTTTTAGAGACTATTGATAACGGAAAACCAATTAGGGAGACTCGTGACATAGATATTCCATTAGTAGCTAGACATTTTTATTATCATGCCGGTTGGGCAAAAAAAATTGATACAAAAATTTATAAACCAATCGGTGTTATTGGTCAGATTATTCCTTGGAATTTTCCTTTATTAATGATGGCTTGGAAAATTGCTCCAGCAATTGCTGCTGGTAACACTGTTGTCTTAAAACCTGCAGAATTCACTTCGTTAACTGCCTTATATTTTGCTGAATTATGCCAAAAAGCTAGAATACCTAAAGGTGTTATCAATATTATTACAGGAGATAGTAGTACAGGAGAACTAATAACTTCTCATATAGATACAAAAAAAATTGCTTTTACAGGATCAACAGAAGTAGGAAAAAAAATAATTCAATCGACTGCAACACAAGAAAAAAAATTAACAATGGAGCTAGGTGGTAAATCGCCATTTATTGTTTTTGAAGATGCTGATCTTGACAGTGCTGTTGAGGGAGTGGTCGACGCAATTTGGTTCAATCAGGGTCAGGTATGTTGTGCAGGTTCCCGCTTATTAGTTCAAGAAAGTGTAGAAAAAATATTTATTAAAAAATTAAAAGCTCGCATGGAAAAATTACGTGTAGGCAATCCACTTGATAAATCAATTGATATTGGCGCTATTGTTGCTCCGGTTCAGTTAAAAAAAATACAATCAATTGTAAAAAAAGGAGAGAAGGAAGGGTCCAAATTATGGCAGCCAAGCTGGGCATGTCCAACTGATGGATTATTTTATCCACCTTCTATTTTTACTAATGTTTCTCCGTCTTCGTTCATTGCTCAAGTTGAGATTTTTGGACCTGTGTTATCTGTTCTTAGTTTTAGAACGCCTAGTGAAGCAGTGACTATTGCTAATAATACTCCGTATGGGTTAGCAGCGAGTATTTGGTCAGAAAACATTAATCTTGCTCTTGATATTGCTCCTAAAATAAAAGCAGGGGTTATATGGATTAATTCAACTAATTTATTTGACGCTGCATGTGGATTTGGTGGATACAAAGAAAGTGGTTTTGGCAGAGAAGGTGGTATTGAGGGCATAAGAGCATATCAAGATAACACGCTCCCTGAAGTTTCAACTGTCTCCAAAAAAGTTTTTAAAAATAAAGTTGAACTTCCATCTATAGATACAACCCCAAAGTTATATGTTGGAGGTAAACAAAAAAGACCTGATAGTGGATACTCTTTCAATCAGCTTTCAGCGCAAAAAGAATTTATTTGTGATATTGCAAGAGCGAACAGAAAAGATGTTAGAGATACGGTTGAAGCAGCATCAAGGTCAAATATAGCTAGTTTAAATTATTTTAATCGTTCGCAGATTTTGTTTTATTTAGCAGAAAATTTATCACAAAGAAAAGAAACGTTTGTTAATTTATTAATGAGTATTACTGGGATAAATAATAATCAAGCGCTTAAAGAATTTGAACAGTCTTGTGAAAGAATTTTTTATTATGCTTCGATGGCTGATAAGTTTGAAGGAAATATTCATAATCCTCCAATGCGTGGATTAACTTTAGCCGTCAAGGAGTCAATTGGTGTTGTGGCAAGCATCATGAATGATCATCAACCACTTCTTAGTTTATCAACAATTATTTCTTCTCTTTTTGCAAACGGCAATGCGAGTATTATTGTTCCTTCAGAAAAAACATCATTAATTGCAACATCCTTGTATCAAGTTTTTGAAACCTCTGACATTCCAGCTGGTTCAATAAATATTTTAACAACAAAAACTAATGAACTTAATGACACTTTAACTCAGCATGAAAATGTTCATGGAATATGGGCTTTTTCTGGAGATCCGAAAGTTCGATCATCTATTATTCATGGTACTGTCTTCAATCTAAAGAGATATTGGTGTCCAAAAAATAACTTCATTGACTGGTCAAATACCTCTGAAGATTTTCTTAATGAATTTCTTTACGAAGGATCTCAAGTAAAAAATATTTGGATCCCATACGGAGAATAAGTTATAAAATTATTATGTTAATCAATATAGATCCAATTTTAAGTCCAGAAATTTTAAAAACCATGCGTGAAATGGGTCATGGTGACCGCTTAGTTATCTCTGATATTAATTTTCCTGCCCATTCGAATCACAACCGGGTCCACCGACTTGATGGTTTAGATATGGCAACAGTGATGCGTGCTGTTCTCTCTGCTTTTCCTTTAGATAGTTTTGTTCCTGCAGCAGTTCACCGTATGGAAATAGATGGTAGTCCCGATGAAATTAATGAAGCTAACCAGGAAGTATTTGATGTTATCAAAGAGGTTTCAGGAGATCATTGGACTATTGGTTCCTTTGAGCGCCAGCAATTCTATGAAGAGTCAAAAAACACTTATGCGTTCATTACGACTAGTGAACGTCGACCTTTTTGTAATTTTATTTTAACAAAAGGTGTAATTAAACCTGATGGAACAGTTTGGATTTTAGATAAATAATGAGCATTAGTGTTCTAGGTATTTATGTTGCCGATCTTGTTTTTTTTGGAAAAAAAATTCCTGTCGAAGGGGAAACAATCTTAGGAAATAATTTTGTGATTGGTCCTGGAGGAAAAGGATCTAACCAAGCAGTCGCCGCCTCTAAAGCAGGAGTGAAAACATATTTTATTTCAAAGATTGGTGATGATCAATTTGGTCAAATGGCTATCAAGATTTATGATGAAGCAAAAGTTGATTATTCTAATGTTATTATTTCAAAAGAACATTCAACGGGTGCAGCCGCTATCATGGTAAATGAGCAATCAGGAGCTAATGCAATTAATGTATTTCCAGGAGCAGCAGGCGCTATTACAAATAATGACATTGATAAAGCTGAAGAGACGATCAAAAATTCAAAAATTTTTCTCACCCAATTAGAAGCACCAAAAGATACGGTGATGTATGCCATTAAAAAAGCAAAAGATTTAGGAGTGCACACAATACTTAACCCAGCACCAGCAGCTGACATTGATAAAAGTATTTTTCCTTTTATTGATTATTTTACGCCTAATGAAACAGAAGCAAGTTTTTATGTTAATCATCCTGTTGAAACACATGAAGATGCAGCTAAAGCTGCTACTACATTATTAGAAATGGGAATTAAAAACATTATCATTACTCTTGGAGAAAAGGGAGCATACTTTGCAAATGCGAATGAAACCTTCTCATCTCCTATCGCAAATTTATCAAACCCAGTTGTGGACACGACAGGTGCTGGCGATGCCTTTAATGCTGGTTTTGCGGCAGCATTAACAGAAGATCAAAACTTAAAAAAAGCAATAGCATTCGCAAGTGCTACAGCCGGATTATCAACAACTAAGATTGGTACTGCAAATTCTATGCCCAGTCGTGAGGAAATTGATAAAATACTCTAATTAGTATAGAATGAAGTTATGCAAGAATATTTAGAAAAATTATTGTATTTTTGGGCTGGAATCACAGCTATTGGGTTAGTTTTAGTCATTGTTTATTGGGCTATATCGACAATCATCTATGTTGCCTTTGTCTCATTATTTATAGCTATTGCTGCTGCTGCTGTTTATCAATTTTATTGGGCTAAAAGAAACTAATTAATATCCAAGTAACTTTGGTAAATAATTTATTGAATCTATGCGATAATGTGGTTGAATAGAGTGCTTTAAATCCTTTTCTTGGAATTTTCCTGTCTTAACTTGAATTGCTTTTAAATTAGCATTTATTGATCCTTCAATATCAGAAGTAATGTCATCACCAATCATTAAAATATTATCTTTTATTAATTCTAAATCTTTAACTGCTAAGTCAAAAAAATTTTTTTCAGGTTTACCCATTAGAATTGATTTTTTCCCACTTGAATATTCTATAGCTTTTACAAAAGGACCAAGATCAAGTGAAATTTTACCGTCACGTATGCAATATTTATTTTGATGCAAAGCAATTAGTGCTGAATTTTCAAGATACACTAATTTAAATATCCTATCTAATATTTCCCATTTAAAATTTTTGTATATATCTCCCATAATTACAATTTCAGGATCTTTTTGTGTAATTTCATAGTCATTAAATTCTTCAATAATCTCAACATTAGTAACTAAAGCAATTTTCTTAACACTATTATCTCTTAGATAATTTTTAGTAGCAATAATGGGAGTAAAAATTTCTTCTTCTTTAATATCAAAGCCAAAATCTTGAAGTTTATTGAATATTAATTTACTTGGGGTAGTAGTAGTATTTGTTAAAAATCGTAATTTTAAATTATTCTTTCTAAACTCTTTAATTACGTCAATAGATCCTGGAATCAATTTATTATCACTATAAAGAACTCCTTCTAAATCTATTAATAAACCTTTAACATCAGTAATTTCAGTCATATGAACAATTATAACATCTATATGTTGTTGAGATTTATTTTTTATAAATATGATTGTTTCTTGCCAAAAAAATTAAATATTAAGAATCTTTGATATTTCAAACCGAAAACAATAAAGTAAAAAGGATATATATATGTCAAAAAAATACATTTTTTATGATTTAGAGACAACCGGAAGAGGAAAAAAAGAAAGTCCTAATGCATTTGGCACGACTCCAAAGTGGGAACAGATTATGCAGATCGCGGCTATTGTTACCGATGAAAATTTTCAAGAAACAAACCAAAATATAAATGAATTTTGCAGGCCACGAACGTCAATTATATCCCAACCAGGAGCGCTACTAACAACGCAAAATGGTATTAGGGAGGCGCTTCATGCAAAACAATCTTCCTATGAATTAATGAAAAAAATAAATGCTACTTTTGATGAATGGAAAAAAGATGCTGAAGAACCAATATTTATTGGACATAATATCATTGATTTTGATGAGTCTGTTTTAGAATATAATTTGTTTAATAATTTATTTTTTCCCTACATTACTAGAAAGAGTAGGGGGGATACGTTAAGTTTAGCAAGGGCATTATATGCGCTTAATCCTAGTAGTATGAAAACACCTTTAACGGCAAGAGGTAATCCAAGTTTTAAATTAGAAAAATTAGCAGAATTAAATAATTTACCAATTGAATTTGCCCACGATGCCTTAAGTGATGTGAGAACATCTATTGCTCTAACTAAATTTATACAAGAAAGTGATAAGGAAAATTGGCCCCAACTACAAATGTCCATGAACAAAGAAAGAGCTATTGAATATGTAACATCCAATAAAGGATTTTGTTACATGACTAGTTTTGCAGGAAGAGTCAATTTGCAAGCTTTATCAATGGTCTGTGAGTCTCAGTACAGTGGTTGGTTCCATACAATAGATTTAGCGCATGATCCTGAGCCTCTTATTGAATGTAACGCGGAAGAATTTAAGAAGTTAATCAAAAAGAAAAACCGCTATGTAATTTGTAATCAGCACCCAATCTTATTGCCTGGTAAAATTGCTTCAAATTATGAACCGTATAATGAAATTGGAGCTGATGTACTTAATGAACGAGCAAAGATAGTGTACAAAAATAAATCTCTTGCTGATAAGTTTAAATTAATGGAAATCGATAGACAGATAGAAAAAGAAGAAGAGTCTTCTCAAGATAATGTGTTTCCAGAGAGTAAAGCTAATATGTTTACACAATTCGGTCAAGCAAGTGATCTGGCTCAATTCCATGAAAAAGATACGTGGGAGGAAAAATACAAAATTGCACTTGGTATAAAAGATCCGCGAGCTAATTTTATGTTAAAACGTCTTATATTTGATGAAAGTCCCAAAACTTTATCTGTAGAAGATTTTAAAATGGTTCACCGTGAACTTCATGATCGATTAGTGATTAATCAAGAACGACCTTTTACTACGATACCAGAAGCAATGAATTATGTTGATACGGAGTTCACTAAATTAGAAGAAAATGATGATGAAGATAAAGAGAAGAAATTAGTTATTCTTAAGGATTATAATAGATATTTGCAGTTCTTAGAAAAATATTTCTCTAATAAAAATGCCGAACCTCTTCCTACCGGTCCTGACCTAGCCAAAATTATTTATGAATAATGTTTGAGTTACAATATTTTTTAATAGGTATCATCCAAGGTATTACAGAATTTTTGCCAATTAGTTCCTCTGGTCATTTAGTTTTATTTGCGCAATTAACTAACTGGCAAGATCAAGGATTATTTACTGATATTGCAGTACATTTTGGAACTTTGTTTGCTGTAATAATATATTTGAGAAAAGATATTTATTATTTCTTAACAAATATTTTTCAATTTAAAATATTTGAAGATCAAATAATATTTAAAATTATTTTATCAACACTTCCTGCAATTATATTAGGCTACTTTATTTATGATTACGTCAGTTTATATTTTAGAAGTATTCAATTAATTGCTTTATCAAGTATTGTATTTGCCATTATTTTATTTTTTGCTGATAAAGTGAAAATGGAAATTAAAAGCTGGAATAAAATAACTTATATGGAAGCACTTATTGTTGGACTATTCCAAGTTCTTGCTTTTGTTCCTGGCGCAAGCAGAGCAGGAGTCACTATTACAGGTGCACGCTTATTAGGTTATGATAGATTAAACGCAGCAAGATTTTCTATGATATTGTCAATGCCAATTATTCTTGCATCAATGACATTATCTTTGATCAATATATTTAAAGATAAGTATGTAGAAGTTAACCTCTACCAATCATTTTCTGCCGCAATTATAGCATTTATTACCGCTTTGTTATCAATAACTTTCCTTATGAATTTTATTAAAAAATTTAATTTTAATATTTTTATTATTTATAGGGTATTATTAGGTATTTTATTATTATTGTTTGTCTAAATTTATAGGCTACTATAAGAATATTAATATTAAAAATATAAGAGTAAAAGTAATTATATGAATAAAATATCTGGTGTTTATTGCGCTGCAATTACCCCTATAAACCAAGACTTTTCAGTAAATAAGGATTTGTATCTTCGGCATTGTCAATCACTTATGAGAAAAGGTTTGGATGGTTTAGTATTATTTGGAACCAATGGGGAAGCAAGTAGTTTTTCATTTCAAGAAAAAATAGAATGTATTCAATTTTTAGCTGATAACAAAATTGATCCAAAAGTTATGATTACTGGTACTGGCTCATCAAGTATAAGAGAAGCTATAGAGTTAAATAAATTTTCTGAAAATATTGGAGTTAAAGCTTCACTACTTTTACCTCCATTCTATTTTAAGAATGTTACAGATGATGGGGTTCTTGATTATTATAGAAGAGTAATTGAAGAAACAGGAAATAATGAGTTTAAAGTTCTTCTTTATAATATTCCTCAGCATTCTGGAGTGACTATTAATTTTAATATTATTGAAACACTTTTAAAGCTCTATCCCAATAATGTTGTTGGGCTTAAAGACTCTACTGGCAATCTAGATAATATGCTTAAAACAATAAAGTATTTCAATGGTTTTTCTGTTTTTTGTGGAAATGGAGCTTTGGCTTTACACACTTCAAAAAGAGGCGGTGCAGGGGCAATTACAGGTGATGCAAATATAACTGCAAAATTATTAAGTTTCATAATTCATAACTTTAAAGATGAAAAATCAATTCAAAATTTTTCTGACCTACAGTCTTTACTAGAAAATATAAGAAATGTTTTAGGTACTCATGAACAGGTCAGTTTATTAAAAGCCTACTACTCTGTTGCAGATAATATGCCTGAATGGAATAAACTAATGCCACCTTTAGTGAATATTGAAAACCCTAAGGACAACAAACAAGTAATTGCACTTTTAGACTTAGTTAGAAAAATAGATACGTTAGTACCTTCTAGTCCTTGAGAGAAAGTAATTTTTAGCCTTTATTGAAATAAAATCCTGTACGGGTTTTAAAAAAAAAGAAAAACCAATACAATCAGTAAAAAAACCTGGTGTAATTAATAGTAATCCCGAAATAAGTAAAAAAATACCACCTTTAATTTCATTTGTTGGCATTACTCCATCATACATATTTTGGCGTGCACTAAATAATAAACTCAAACCTCTTCTTCGAACTAAAAAAATACCTATGATTGCTGTTAGTAGAATAATAGCGATCGTATTAAGTACACCAATATTTGATCCTACAGTAATAAAAATACTTATTTCAATAATTGGGATTAAGATAAATAAGAGAAATATCATTTTGATGGCAAGTCCAAATTTCCTTCTTGCATATTAATTTCTATTTTGTTTTCAAATTCTCTTAAACGCTTATAAACACTTGCTAGTTCTATGATTGTTGGCCAAGCTCTGAACAGATATTGTAATGATCCCTCAACCCTTCCAAATGCACGAATGATTTGTTGCATTACTCCTAATGTCATTACTCCTGCAACTATAGCAGGAGCAAGAAAGATATAAGCTGCCAAAACATTCGCCTGTAAATAAGCTAATCTTCCAATACTAAAGTATAGGTAGTATAAATAACTTTTGAAATGTATTTGTCTTACTCCATCAAAAAGCTCATTTAAAGTTTTAGGCCTAATTCCACCGTCATCTTCTGCAATAACCAATATTTTTCTATAAGCAGCTTCTTTTTTTTGTAAATCATATTCTATACCTACTAATTTCAAAATCCATGCTAATATAATCATTAAAATTGTTCCACCAACAGCCCATATAAAGGCTCCAGATACTAGTCCATATTGCCAATCGCCAAACCATAAAATTGGAATTCCAATAGAGAGTGTCATTAATAATGGAAAAAACTCAACAAGAACCAAAACAGACTCAATTAAACTAGTTCCTAACCCTTCCATGATCCTACTAAATTTAATTGTATCTTCTTGCACTCTTTGGCTTGCACCCTCTATAGTTCGCGCTTTATCATAAACACTATGATACCATTCGACCATCGCAGTTCTCCAACGAAATAGAAAATGTGAGGTTAGGAATGATATTGCCAATCCTAAAACTATTGAAAGTACAGCGAGTTTTGCAAAGCTAGCAAGAGACCCCATATACTCTTGCATAGTAATGGCATTAGGTGTTCCGAGTGCTTTTTGTATCATGTCATAAAACTCACCAAACCATTCATTAATCAAAACATCAATTTGTACCTGAACCCATATTGATGTTAAAATCACTACAGAACCTATGTATGCCCAGGCATACCATTTTGGATTGGTGAAGAATTTAAACATTATTAATATATAATTCTTAATTCATTAAAATCTATTTTAATCTGAGATGATGTATATAGTAAAATTAAATTTAAGAATTTTATGAATGGTGCAATAATTGGCCTCGGTCATGGAAAAAGAGTTATTTTTGAAGCATTTAAGTTATTAAATGTTAATCTTGTTGGTGTTTTTTCAAAAAATTTAGAAAAATCAATAAAATTTTCTTTAAAAAATAATATTAAGAAAATTTTTAAAAATTCTGATGATTTAATAAATGATAAAGAAATAGAAATAATAGCAATCGCTGTTCCTTCATACTATCAAATTAATTTTATAAAAAAATGTTTAGTTAAAAACAAAAAAATTTTTTGTGAAAAACCAATATTGGTTGATTCAAAATCATTTGCTGATTTATCAAGATTGTTAAAAAAATCAAAATCTAAATTTATAGTAGATTATATTTTTTTAGAACACGAAGCTTTTAAGAAATTTAAAAAAATATTACCAAGATCAATTAATAAAAAGGCTAAAATAAATATTATTTTTAATTTCCAATCATATAATAATAAAAATAAAATAAAGAATTGGAAGAATTTTCCAAAATTTGGAGGAGGTACTATAAATCTATATCTGTCTCATATTATGCATTATTTAGTCTACTTCTTTGGTAAAATTGCTAAAATTAAGAAGATTAAAAAAACCAATCATTCAATGGAAATTAATTGTGTATTTAACAGTGGTATTGTTGCAAATATTATAATTGATTCAAATAATAAAAGTAATGAACATTCGATAATTTATGAAGATTCAAAAAATTTAATATCATTAAAAAATTTGACAAAAGATTTTGCAAAAGG
>CACJPV010000005.1 GCA_902595425.1 uncultured Alphaproteobacteria bacterium
ATGGAATTCTATATACTAGCTTTAAACTAATTTTCTTTGATTTAAGGAAATTTATAGCAGTTTTATTAATATCAGAAGTACCAAGAGCAGTTAAATAAAATACTTTAAAACTTTTGGGGTTTAGATATGAAGCAAAATTTAGAGTATCTCCAGCTATAGAATAGTTAAAATTACTTTTATTTTGATGGGTGATTTCAATCATGCATTCACCAATTGAGCAAATAGTGGTTTTCATTTTAAAAACTAATCATGATGAAAAACTTCTTCCATAACAGACCACCATTCACCTTTTTTTCTATTTGGATCAGGTAATTGGCAGGGTCCACATAAATTCCACCATTCTTGAACTTTTTTATTACTTGCCATTAATTTATTATCTCTATCAATATCATCACCATGGTATTCCATGTAACCAAAAAGAGTATTTTTATATAAATAAATAGAATAGTTTTTAAAATTAAGTTCTGTTAAGTTTTCTAAAACTTCTGGCCACACTTTTGCATGTAGTTTTTTATATTCTTCAATTTTATTCTCTTTTATTCCAATAGTCACCCCAATTCTCAACATTTAAACCTCCGTATTGAATTTTAATATTTATTAAATATTATAAAAGTTTTTTGCAGTGTTAGCAAAAATCATATTTTTTTCCGAGTCTGAAAAATTACCACAGAAATCCATAGCAATATCAAACCAATTACCATAGTTTTCTGCCATTGTTAAAACTGGCCAGTCACTTCCCCACATAATTTTATTTGGTGGAAAGAGATTTAAAACAAAATCAATATATGGTTCTATTTGAGCTTTTGAATAATCATCTCCTACTTCAGTTAAAATTCCTGAAAATTTACAAAATACATTTTCAAAACTTGACAAAATTTTCATATCACTTTTCCATTGATCAATTTCAGATTTTAGTATTTTTGGTTTTGCAATATGATCAATAACTATTGGTAAAAAATCATACTTTTGTACAAATTTAATTAAATATCGCAAATGTTGAGGCCTTACTAACGCATCAAAAGTTAATTTTTTATTTGCTAAATAATGCAAGTTTTCCTCTAAATTATCATTCAACATCCATGCATCATTTTCTATATCATGAATCATTGGCCTTATGCCTTTTAAAAATTTACTTTCACATAGTTTGTCCAAAGTCTCTTTAGTATTAGAATTTTCTAAATCTACCCAGCCGACAACACCTGCGACAAAATCATTAGCCTCAGCTAATTTAAGCGTAAATTCTGTTTCTGCAACTGTGTCAGCCGCTTGAACAATGATTGTTTTAGAAATATTTTTTTGTTTTATTAATGGTTCTAAATCTTCTGGAAAAAAATCTTTATATAATGGTTTGTACTCAGAAGACATCCAGGAATAATCTCCTCTAGAGAGCTTCCAAAAATGTTGATGACTATCTACGTACATTTAATTCCAATAATTGCCACTATTATAATCAAATTCTTTCAGTGAGCTATCTTTTATTTTTACAGAATATCCAGGATTAACAGGTGTAACATAACCACCATTCTTAATAATTGCTGGGTTTTCAAAATGTTCTGAGCAGCTCTCCGCATACTCACTTAGAAATAAATTGTTATTTGTAATAATATATTTATTTATAAGATTCAAATGTTGCACATATTCACACAAACCAACTCCTCCTGCATGAGGTATAACTGGAATATTGAATTTACTCGCAATCAATAAAACAGGTAAAATTTCATTAATACTTGCAATTCTACAACTATCAATTTGGCAGAAATCTAGTGATTGATTTTCAATAAATTGTTTGAACATAACCTTATTTTGAATCATTTCACCAGTGGCTAATTTAATATCTGGATGGGCATCTTTAATTTTTTTGAAACCAATTATATCATCAGGACTGGTAGGTTCCTCAAAAAACATAATATCAAATTGTTTTAAATGATAAATACATTCAATTGTTTCATTGACACTCCAAACTTGATTAGAATCAACCATTAATTTATTTTCTTTTCCAATTAGCTCTCTTACTAATTTGCAGCGATGAATATCTCTTTCAATATCTTGACCTACTTTCATTTTAAAATGTGTCCATCCATTTTTTAAGTTTGCTTTAACCAAAGCTTTCATTTTATCATCTGAATATCCAAGCCAGCCTGCGGCAGTTGTATAAGCAGGAAAAATAGTTGAGTTGAGTTCATCTAAATTTGTTGGTAAATTTTGTTTTTTTTTATTAATTATTTCCGCAGCTTCTTTTTTAGTTATTACATCATCCAAATATGAAAAAGAAAGTTTATCTATCAATCGATCTGTTTCTAAATCGATTATATATCTCCAAAGTGGTTTGTTATAAAACTTAGAAATTAAATCCCATATTGCATTCAAAAAAGCTGCTGCTGCTAAGTGAGTTACGCCTTTTTGAGGTCCTACCCACCTTAATTGACTGTGGTTTGTTACTTTTTCCCATATAATTCCTAATTCTTTTTCAATTTGCTCCACTTCTTTTTCTAAAATAAATTCTTTAAAATATTCAACAGATTGACAGCAAAGATCATTTCCTTTTCCAATTGTAAAAGTAAGTCCTATACCATTTAAATTATTATCCTCAGTTTCAATTGTCACATACGTCGCTGAATAATCACAATCTACGTGAACTGCATCGGTTCCTAAATTATCTTTTGAGGTTGGAAAACGTATATCTTGAGTTTTTACATTAGTTACTCTCATTATAAAGGACACCTTTCATCAATTAATTTAGCCTTGAATAAATCTAACCATAAATCATCTGGGATATTAAAATTTAAAAAATCTAAATTTTGCTGAATTTGTTCAGGTCTGTCCATTCCTAATATCATTGAAGAAATTAATTTGTTGGAATAAGAAAACTGAATAGCTGCTGCTGGTACAGGCACATTATAATTTTCACAAATTTTTGCTATTTTTAAGTATCTATCTTTAACTTCTTCTGGGATGGTATCATAAAAATATGTAATATTTTCTCCAACACCCTTAGCGAGAATTCCAGAATTAAATACTCCAGCTAGAATAATGCCAATATTATTTTTTTCAGCAATAGGAAAAAAATCATTAAGAGCATTTTGATCCAATAAAGAATATCTACCTGCTAAAAGCATACAATCAAATTCACCAGCTTCAGCAAATTTAGCACATATATCTGAGTCATTTACGCCAACACCGATTGCCTTGATGACTTTTTCTTCTTTAAGTTTTTGTAGAGCTTTATACGCGCCTTTCATAGCAAGATCGAAGTAATGATCAACTTCATTTCCAAAGTTAAATCTATCAACATCATGTATTAAACATATATCAACTTTTGAAACAGCTAATCTAATTAGTGATTGTTCAAATGATTTCATAACACCATCATATGAATAGTCTAAATTAGGTGAGAAATTTAATCCTCCGGCAAATCTTCCTCTGTCAATATTTGTTTCTTTTTCTGGTGTTAAATATCTACCAACTTTTGTTGATAAATAATAACTATCCTCTTTAACAGTTTTAAGAAAATTTCCTAATCGATGCTCACTTAAGCCATATCCATAAAGTGGGGAAGTATCATATAAGTTTATATTTGCTTGATAACATTTTTCTAATACTTGATAACAGTTTGCTTCTTCAAGATTTTCAAATAGATCACCAAGCGGAGCTCCACCAAATCCAATTGCGTTAATATTTATATCAGTTTTCCCAAGTTTTCTTTTATTCATGAATATTTGCCATTATAGATGCACTCATGTCATCATAGTTATGATTATTTACAGTCTCTCCTACCACTTTAAAATCTTTCATTGTTATTATTCTATCTGCCAAACCAATCATTTCTGGCATATCACTTGTAATTAATATTATAGATGTCCCATTTTTAGATAAGTTGATGATTAATTCATGCAAGTAAGCTTTTGTTTTAATATCAATACCTACGGTTGGCTCATCTATGAACAAGATATCAGTTCCTGAAGCTAGCCACTTTGCAACACTAATTTTCTGCTGATTACCTCCTGATAAATTTGATACTAATTGCTTATAAGATGGTGTTTTAACTTCTAATTTTTTTACATAAGGATCAACATGATTATAGATAATACTATTATTTAAAAAATATAAAATTTTTTTTAACTTTGACCAAACAGTTATTCCTGAATTTGTTAATACATCATGCATAAGAATTAATCCTTCTTTCTTGCGATCCTCACTAATGTAACCAATTTTAAATTTTTCTAATGCTTGTTGTGGTGAATGTATTATTATTTCTTCTTTATTTAAAATCAATTTACCTGAAATAATTTTATCTAACCCTAAAAGGCATTTAATTAATTCAGTTCTTCCTGCCCCAACTAATCCATACAGACCTAAGATCTCTCCTTTTTTTAAGCTCAAACTTATTTCTTTATGTCCCAAGTCAGTATTTATATTAATTAACTCTAGTAAATTTTCATTTAATGTATTTTTGTTTTCTTTGGATTTAATTATTTGTTCATCTCTGCCAATCATTAGTTTGACTAATTTTTGTCTATCCAAATTTTTTATATTTTCAGATTCACATGCATTTTTTCCATCCCTTAATACTGTAACTTCATCACAAATTTCAAAAACCTCCTCAAGTTTATGGCTTACAAAGACTATACTTACATCTTGTTCCTTTACTAACCTTTTTAAAAGAGAAAATAAATTTTTAGTATCTTGAGGAGATAAAGAAGAGGTAGGTTCATCTAACAATAGAATTTTTGACTCCAAAGATAATGCTTTTGCTATTTCACAAAGTTGCATTTTAGCTACCGTTAATTCAGAAACTATAGTGTTAGGATTTATATCTAAATCCATTATATCAAGCCATTTTTGCGATTGTTCCGCAACTTGATCATAATCAATCAAACCTAAATTATTTTTTGGAAGATTATTAAGCATTAAATTTTCACCAACTGAAAAACGACGAATTAAATTCCTTTCTTGATGAACAACCGATATACCTGATTTATTTGCTTCATTAGGAGATGAAAAACTTTTTTTATTATAATTTATAATGAGATCTCCAAAATCTTGCTTATACACTCCTGTAATAATTTTGATCATTGTTGACTTACCTGCACCATTTTCTCCAAGTAAGGCGTGTATTGATCCTTTTTTTAGTCTGAAATTTGCATCATCTAGGGCTTTTACTCCTGGAAAATTTTTTGTCACATTTGCTAACTCAAGTATATTTTTACTCATTTGAAAAAACCTTATTTCTTCTTTCTTCTCGATACTCTCTATATCTATTGATAAAGACTGCTATTAAAATCATAAACCCTAAAAAAATTTGTACAAAAAATGGATCAATTTTAAAAATTACCAACGTTTGGGAAATTATAGCAACTAGGATAACCCCAAAAGCAGTTGCAATAACATCAACCTTCCCCCCTGCTAAGATTGCTCCTCCTATTACTGGTGCCGCAAATGAAGGTAACAGCCAAGAATCACCAATGTTAGGTGTTCCCAATTGTAATCTGCACACCACAAGCATTCCACCTATTGCAGCTAATAAACCTGATATTATATGAGCATAAACAACAATTTTTGTTGAAGAAATACCCATTAATTCAGATGACTGAACATTATTACCATAAGCCAACATATATCGACCCAAACTTGTTCTGTTCATTAAAACCCACATTAAGAAAGTAATTATTACAGGGATAATTATTAAGTAAGGAATTGGACCAAATATTTTTGCATTTCCAAAATATTTTACAGCTTCGGGTATTTCATAAAAAGGTTGTGCTTCAGTTATTCCTAAGTTCATGCCTTTAAAAATATAAAGTGTAGCAAGAGTAATAATAAACGCAGAAATTCCTGTTTTAACAGTTATGTACCCATTAATAAAACCACAAATAATTCCTATTCCTAAACCTATAAACATTGCTGGTAAAATAGATAAATCATATACTTCCATTAATCCTGTAAAAGATATAGCAACTAATCCTCCAATAGCTCCTACGGAAAGATTCATCTGACCTATAGCAATAATAATCATTTGAGACATTGCCACAACTAGCATTAAACTTACACTCAACATTAAAACATATAAATTAAAAGGAGATACAAAAGCTGGTTTAAAAAAAGAAATTATGATCGATCCTAAAATAATTACTAAGCCAAGACCAAACCAATCTTTTTTAAGCAAATTACTCATGAAACAATTGAATTTTTAGAAGTAAAATATTCTCTTGCTCTATCTAAAAGCACCGCAAATAAAAGTATTAGTCCTAGAAAAAATCTTACCCAAAATTCACCCACATCAATTAAATATAAACCATTATTAATTAGAGTTACTAATATAGCACCTAACATGGTTCCAAAAACTGTAACTTTACCACCAGATAACAATGTCCCACCAATAACAGGTGCAAGAAAAGCTGGAAGTAACCAATCAAAACCTAAATGGCCTGCCATAGAAGGAATTGCAGCTCCAATTCTAGCAGTCAACATAATGCCAGCTACTGCAGCTAAAAAACCTGATAGCATATGACAATAAATAAACATCCTACTTACTGAAATGCCTGAAAGTTCCGCAGCATCAGGGTTTGCTCCTGCAGCTATTAATTTTCTCCCAAGGTCAGTAAATTTAAATAAGTAATATAAAATAAAGCATGTTAAAATACTTAGTAACAATAATGGTGAGATATACTTTTTAAATAACTTCATGCTTCCAAAATCAGTAAAAGCTTCAGGTAATTTTCTAAAGGCTTCCGCTTCTGTTAACAGAGTCATAAATCCAAAATAAATACTCATTGTAGCTAAGGTAACTATAAAGCTATGCACCCCTGTTTTGACAGTTACATAGCCATTAATCCATCCAAGAAAAGATCCAAATATTAAAATTAAAACAATTGAAATTGAAATTGGAATACCCATTGACTCCATACACCAACCTCCAAACATTGCTGCTGAAACTCCTAAGGCACCAAGAGATAAATTGAGACCTCCAGTAAGAATAACAACCATCATGGCTAAGCCTATCATAATGTCAATTGCAACAACTCTTGATAATGCATAGATATTAAATCGTGATGAAAATCCATCAGTTGTAAATGTAAACAAAAGAATAAAAACTATTACTAATAATAGTAATCCAAATTGATTAGTTTTTACAAAGTCAGGGATTTTATTTTTCATATAAAAAAAGGGGGCGTTTCAGCCCCCTAAAATAAAAATATTAACAGTTCAAATAAGTACTATCAAAAGTCTCTAAAATTTCTAGAGAAATTCCTCTCATAGCCATTACATATGTATCAACATCATTGATGTCGACAAATACTGTTCCAGAGTCAATAAATTGATCAGTTTGGGCTGTAGATTTCCATGGTGCATCTGCTTTAAATTCACAACCTTGTCTAACTTTATCCATTACATATGAACCGATATAACCTTGACCATAAGGATTTTGCAGCATTGTTCCATGAACAAATCCGTCCTTAATTGCTTTTAGGACAACTTCATCATGATCAATACCAACCATCTTAATTCTCTTATCACCCATATTAGTAAGTGCTTGCGCTGCTACAACAGCTGGAACCCAGGCAGTTGTAACAATGCCATCAACTTCTCCACCTTGAGCAGCCATAAAAGCATTAATCTTTTCGTCTGCTGGTTCGTAAGCATCAATATCAGCAATTACTTGGATAATTTCAACTCCACCGCCAGCTTCAGAAACAGCTTGCTCTACTGCGTTAATCCTAAGAGTCGTATTAGGATCAACTAAGAAACCAGTGAAATGAGCTATTTTTCCTTTTCCACCAAGAGCTTTAATTAACTCTTTTGTTCCAAGATATGCAGAATGACCTGTGTCCGTTCCAAAGCAAAACTTAGCTTGAGTTGGTTGCTCTACACAACCAGCAAGTGCTGCTGTAGGAATTCCAGCATCATCTAATTCACCAAGTATTTTATTTGTTCCAACGGCATCGCCAGGGAATACCAATACAGCATTGTAACCTTGACCAACTAAACTTTCAATAAGCTCATTTTGTTGACTTAGATCCCACTCGGCAGGAACTCTGTAATCAGCTTTTCCTAGTCCAAAATCTTTAACTGCATCTAATCCTGCTTGTTCCCATGCAGCAAAATATGGATGAGGTCCACCTGGTACCAGAGCAACTTTTGTTCCACTACTGTCAGCCTTAACTGCATTAGACATAATTACAAAAAAAGTAATTAATAACGAAGATATAATTTTCATTTTTCCTCCAATAAATTAAATTATTATTCTATAAAATAATGAATTTATAATTATTCAAGAATGTTACATAACTTATTATAATAAGTTGTTGATAACAATTTTGATTGTTATAACATTCAAAATAAGGATTGATAGATAGTTTGAAATAATTTTTAAGTTAAATAAATAAAAAAAATTTGACTTAATATCATAGAATAATACTAACAAACTTATGGAATATACATTTAGATGGTTTGGCCCTAATGACCCATCAAGTCTCAATGATATTAGGCAGATTGGTGTTAGTGGAATAGTAACTTCTCTTGCTAATGTTAAGTACGGAGAAAAATGGACTGACGATTTAATAAACAAAAGAAAAAAATATATTGAGTCATTTAAAATTGATAAATCAAAGTTTTTAAAATGGAGTGTTGTAGAAAGTTTGCCAGTTCATAATGATATAAAAAAAAGATCAGGTAACTATAGATATTTTATAGATCAATATAAAGACTCTTTGGTCAATTTGGCAAAAAATAATATTAAAAATATTTGTTATAATTTTATGCCATTAATCGATTGGGTACGTACTGATCTTAATTTTGAATTACCAAATGGATCACAAGCATTAAAATACAATCATCTACATGTTTGTGCATTTGAAAATTTTATACTTAAATCAAAAAATGCAAAATTAAGATATTCAAGTAAACAAATATTTGAAGCAAGAAAATTATTTAATTCAATGAATTCTAGAGAATTGTCAAAACTTAAAATGGCTTTACTGGGTGGACTAGCTGCAAATGACAGAAAATATTCTCTAAAAGACCTAAACTATGAAATTGATCAATTTGCTGAATTAAAGCATTCAGATCTAAGAAATAATTTAAAAAAATTCATTAATGAAATTTATCCGATAATTAAAAAATATAAACTAAATTATAATATTCACCCTGATGATCCTCCATACGATGTTTATGGATTGCCTAGAATTTTATCTAATGAAAAAGATATTGATTATTTAATCAAAATAAAAAACGATAATCAAATTGGCTTAACTTTTTGCAGTGGATCTTTAGGTGTAAATAAAAATAATAATTTACCCAAAATTATAAATAAATATGGTCCATATATAAATTTTATTCATTTAAGAAATATAAAACATGTTCCAAAATCACTAGATTTTTATGAAGATGACCATCTTGAGGGAAGTTTAGATATGGTTAAAATTGTTAAATCAATAATTCTGGAAGAAAAAAATAGAAAAAAAACTAATCATCGAATTAAAAACATTCCAATGAGACCTGATCATGGACACACAATACTTCACGATAAAAATTCCAAAACAATACCTGGGTATTCTTTATTAGGAAGAATGAAAGGTCTTGATCAACTTAAAGGAGTTATCAAAACTATAAATTAAATTTCACTTTATATTTTTCTGCAATTGTTGAAAAGTTTACTCTCAACTCCTTATCAAATGGTATGCCATTTGATTTTCTTTTTTTTTCTGTAATTTTTTCTATCTCTCCAGGATAAAGAATTTTTTTATTTTTATTTTTTGGTTTTTGTTTTTTTAAGTCTTTTAAATATAATTGAATACCTTGAAAAAAATCTTTTTTACTCACAAAAGCATCGATTTTCATAGCTATTAAAAAATGTCCCAACCTTCTTGGAGTTTTAAAGTCAGGCCCAATCATTGATAATAAACGATAACCATGGGCCATTCCAATTAGAGGACCGCACAAAATTTCGATTGATGAAGATAATCCAAACCCTTTATATCCATAATCTTCACCTCCAAGTGGGGCTAAACCAACTGCCTTAAAAGCATCTTGAGTAAACTCACCTTTTTTATTTGTGGCTACCTGTTTTTTTAGAGAAGTTTGATTTGATCGTGCTCGCATAACTTTGTTCCATGGAATAGAAGTTGAAGAAAAATCAACGTGCAAATAATCATTTGTTTTAAAAGGGGCAGTGAATGAATATGGATTTGTACCATGAAAAGGTAATTTACCATTAAAAGGTATTGCAAAAGAGTCTGAATGCGTAAATGATAATCCAATACAGTTTTGTTGAGCTATTTCTAATGAGTAAACACCAGCAGCACCAAAGTGGGAAGAATTCACAATACCAATAGCTGCAATTCCATTTTGTTTTGCCATAGAAGCCACAATTTTAGAGGCCTTTAAGGCGGCAACATGTCCTAATCCATCATCAGCATCATAAATTGCTATTCCTTTTTTCTTTTTAATCACTTTCATTCGAGGATTTTTTTTTATTCTTCCTTCCTCCAAGCAATGCACATAGTGTGAAAATAATCTAATACCATGACTGTCCACTCCTCTTAAAGAAGAACCAACTAATGATTGAATTAATAATTTACGATCATTATTTTTAACTTTAAGTTTTGAAAGAACATCTTGAAAAAAAAATTCTATTTTTTTATGATTAATTTTCATTTATTTATTATATTGTTCATTAAATTTCGTATGGAGTTTTTTTTAATATATCTAATATTATCTGATACTTTTTTTTGAAGATTTTCCTTTTCATTTTTTTCAATATTAAAAATTTTTTTTAAATTTAATATTTCCACAAAATATTTATCTTTTTTTTCTCTATAAAAGTTCATGAATAGCTCATTGTTTGGATCTTGAAGTGCAGAGCTATCTATAACAAGTCTATCTTCAATAAAAATTAGCCATGCAGTTATGATTAAATTTATGTAATCAGTTTTTTCTTTATTATTATTAAATGTGTCAATAATTCTAATTGGTAATTTTAGAGATCCATCCATAGCAATTCTAAGCAATTTATCTTCTATAAAAGAATTTTTAAACCTTTTTAAAACTCTATTTTTATAAGATGTAATATCGAAATCATTTTTATACGGTAATGTTGGAATAACTTCTTTATCTAAAAAATTAGATATAAAATTATAACAAGTATTATCATTTATAGCTTCATGAACATAAACATATCCGAGTAGATGACCAATATATGCAATTGCAGAATGAGATGCGTTTAATATTTTGAGTTTAATATTTTCATAAAATTTGACGTCATCAACAAAATTAATTTTATCGTTACTTAGTATACTTTGTAATTTGGTATTTTTTGACTCAATGTACCATTCTCTATATGGTTCAGTCACTACAAGAGAATTATCCTTATAAGGAAGATCAAAAAAATCAGAGGTTTTATTATTGTTTGGCACAATACCATCTACCATTGATAAAGGAAAATCTACGTGCTTATTTAACCATTCAAGACAATCAGGGTCAATTTTTTTAATAAAGCTTGTGATTAAATTTTTTAGCACATTTCCATTTTCAGATAAATTATCACAACTTAAAATTGTAATTTTTTGTTTATTTCTTTTAAATCTATTAATTAATCCATAACTAAGATGACCAATTACAGTTAAGAGTTTTTTATCTTCAAAATCATTAATGATTTCATTGCTCAATAATAAATTTTTATTTTCATCAAAATGATATCCTTTTTCTGTAACAGTTAGAGTTATTAATTCTATTTCTGGAGAAGAGATTAAGTTTCGTATTTTATTTTTTTCAGTTAAACCAAACAAAATTTCTTTAATAGAATTTATAGTAATAACATTTTTTTGATCATCTGAAATTTGAACTAGTGAATAGAGATAATCTTGCCTTTCTAATTTTTCTTTAGTTGTATTAGATCTTAGATTTACACCAATAATTGATAAATCTTTATTTTGTTCTAGTAATTCATGAATATATAGAGCTTGGTGTGCTCTGTGAAAATTTCCAATACCAAAATGGAGAATACAGTTCCTTTTCTCCTGAATATCATATTTAGGTAAAAGATTTTTTTCTTTTATTTGTTTGCTTAGATGCATAAAATGAATAATAATTATAATAGCAATATTTAGATGATCAATAAAATTTACAAAAGTGCACTAATAACAGGTGCTGCAGATGGTATAGGTCTTGAAACTTTAAAAAGACTTTTAAGTGAAAAGATTGATATTTATGCATTAGATAAAAATGTTTCAAAATTGAAAAAATTGCAAAAAAAATCAAAGTTTAAAATCATTGAATTAGATTTAACCAATACTAATAAAATTTATGAAATTTTATCAAAATTAAAAGTTGATATTTTAATTGCTAATGCAGGAATTGGGAGGGGTGCTGAAGGAATTTTAAAAGCTTCAAGAAGCGATATTGAGATTTCTACAAAAATTAATTTGGAGTCGTACTTGCATCTATTAAAAACAATTGTTCCAGGAATGATTAAAAGAAGAAAAGGTCATATTGTTCTTATGGGTTCATTAGCAGGCCTATATCCACAAATGAGCACAGTTTATGGTGGGCAAAAAGGGGCTATTCATCGTATTGCACAAAGCTTAAGAATTGAATTAAGTGGATCAAGGGTAAAGGTTTCTGAGATATGTCCAGGTAGAACAAAAACAAACTTTGGTAACGTAGCATTTGACGACAAAGCTAAAGCTAAAAAATTTATGTCTGGTTTTACATTACTTGAACCTAGAGATATTGTTGATGGAATTATGTTTGCTTTAAGTACAAGATGGAGAAGTAATATAAGTACAATTGAAATCTCTGGAACTGAACAGTCACCCGGGGGAGTCCCTGTATACCGTGTTAAAGATCCTATCTTGTCTTAAGAAAATTGACAATCTTGATGTCTTCTATTTGAATATTTAATAAAGTAAATTATGAAAAAAGTAATTAGATACGGAATAGTTGGAATTGGTGGCATGGGGGCTAATCACGCTAATTTATTTTTAAAAAACAAAATAGATAATGCCTGTTTATCATCTATTTGTGATACAAATTTATCTTATTCAAAAAATTTTCCTGAAATTCCTTTTTATACAAAAACATTAGATTTTTTTAATAATCAGAAAATAGATGTCGCCATTATTGCGACCCCGCATGGCTCTCATACAAATTTAGCAATGGAAGCTTTAGAAAATAATATTCATGTTATTATTGAAAAACCGCTTGCTGTAACAACTAAGCAATGCAGAGAATTTATAGAATTCTCAAAAAATCATGATGCAAAATTTGGCATTATGCTTAATCAACGAACAAACCCTGCATTTATTAAGTTAAATCAAATGATTAAGAATAATGAGTTAGGAAAAATACATCGTTATCAGTGGACAATAACGGATTGGTTTAGAACCAATTTTTATTATAATATTTCTGATTGGAGAGCTACATGGAAAGGTGAGGGTGGTGGTGTTTTAATGAATCAAAGTATTCATCAACTTGACTTGTGTCAGTGGTTATTTGGTATGCCAAAAAGCGTCATGACAGATATGCGGCTTGGTCATTTTCATAATATTGAAGTGGAGGACGAGGTAACGTCTATTTTGAAATATCAGAATGGTTTGAAAGGGATTTTTACTACAACAACTGGTGAAGCTCCAGGTGTAAATCGTCTAGAAATTGCTTCAGATTATGGTCTTGTAATTTATGAAGATAATTGCTTAACTTGGAAAAAATTAAAAGAAACAACAACTAGCTATATTAAGAATTCAAAAACACTTTTTAAAAAACCTTCATTTGAAATATTAAAATTTGATTTTCCACATGAGGATGATCAGCATATAGAGCATAAAAGGATACTTCAAAATTTTACTAACTTTATACTAGGAAAAGAGGAGCTCTATGTACATGGAGATCAGGGGATAAATAGCGTTGAACTGATAAACGCTATGATTTTATCTGGGCTAAATAAAAGAGAAATAGAATTGCCGTTAAATGAAGAAGAGTATGAAAATAAATTAAAAAAAATGATTGGGAATTTCTAATGAAAGTAAATGAAATTGCATTAACGCTTTATACTGTAAGAAATTTTTGTCAGACGGAAAAAGACCTGCTTAGCACATTAAAAAAAATAAAAAAAATTGGTTATAATGCAATTCAAGTAAGTTCTATTGGAGTCATTGACCCTAAGGAAGTTAAAAAAATGTGTGATGATACAGGTTTATCAATTTGTGCCACACATGAACCCAATGAAGAAATAATTAATAATACTCAAGCTGTTATAGACAAACTTAATATTCTAAATTGTTCTTATACAGCTCTACCGTATCCTAAGGATATGGATTTTCTTAATTTAAATGTTTTGGATAAGTTTATTGCAGATATCAACAAAGCTGGTTTAGTTTTTAGTAAAGCAGATAAAGTACTTTGTTATCACAATCACGCTTTAGAATTTCAAAAAACTAATAACGAAATTATTTTAGAAAGAATATACAATAAAACAGACACTAAATTGATTCAAGGTGAACCAGATGTTTACTGGATTCAAAAAGGTGGGCATGATCCTATTAGTTGGTGTAGGCGATTAAAAAATAGATTACCATTAATTCACTTAAAAGACTTTATAATGATTAATGAGCATGATAGCTATTACGCTGAGATTGGGAATGGAAATTTAGATATTAAAAATATCATAAAAGAAGCAAAATTATCAGGTTGTAAATGGTACATTGTAGAACAGGATGAATGCAAAGGTGACCCATTCATTTCTGCAGAAACTAGCTTTAATAATCTTAAAAAGTTTGTTAACTAACTCCTAAAAAATTTTTAGCATTTCCAAATAATAGTTTATTTATATCTCTTTGAAGAATTTCTTCTGACAAAGGAAAATTTTTATAAAGTAAGTTCTGGTAATACTCTAATAAGATTGGGTAGAGAATTTTTTTAAAATGACTCCACTTATAAATTAGTTGATCAGTAACTCTCGCATCAGAATGCTGGGGTATAAAAGAAAAACCCAGCATATCAATTCTCATTTTTAATACTTGTTTTATTATAGTTGGCTGATTCATAAACCACCAAAATCCAAAAATTCTTAAATTAGGATGCTTTCTTGACAGTACTGTTAACTCGTGCTGATCATTTAAAGATAAACAAGTAACTAAAAACTTATTCTTTGGAAAAGAATTACAAAGTTTACTTAATTCTTTTAAATTAATATCACCTATCCCATCACCTGCTAAACCAAAATCTTTATTTACTGACCTTTTAACACCTAACATTAGAGACAAAGGTAGTTTTTTGCTTTCTAACCATGCAAGAATATTTCTCCACATTGAGCCATCTACTATTGTTTTAAAATTAGCCAGGTTTAGTGAGACAGCTGCATAAACAGGTCTTGATTGTTGATAGCACTTTTCAAGATAAGCAACTATAGTATCTTGCTCCTGTTTTGATGTTTGATTTTTTGCCTTATTATAAGCTTCTTCATAGTCTAAAATTAAATCATCTAATCTAAGTGAGGCCAAATATATTTTTTTATCCCAGTCAGTGCTCTTAAATAAAGACCATTCGTCTAAATCAAAAGGATTATTAGTCATTACTAAAGATGAAACATTACTATAATTTAATATATTTTTATCTGATTGAATTTTGTTATCATATTCATCAGATATTGAGAGAAAATTTTTATTATTTATTTCTATATTAAGCTCCTTAAGAATTGAAAGTACACCTGAACAGGCTTCTGAAACTGGTGTTCTTTTTTCGAATAATTCATTCCATATAAGCGATGCTTTTTTTTCAAAATTATATGAATAAAAAGTTGAAGCATCAATATTTGTAGCTGTTAATAATTCAGCAATTAAATAATGATAATTCAATAAATTTTTAAAACCTGACAAAAAAAAATTTTTATGAGATGGGGGGAATAAATGCGTGTGCATATCAAAGATAGTTGTAGAATCAATTATATTTGAAAGTTTATTTGACAGATTATCATTTGATAGAATCATCTATTTTAAATTTCCTAATTTTTTTGCATTTAATTGAGCATTGATAGCAAGATTCATAACTTTTAAACAATGGTCTTGTTTCATTGCTGAGCTCGTTCTATTTATAACATCATTCTTTAGTCTTTGAAAATATGTTAATGGTTGAGACGCAGCATTTATGTATTCATATTTTTCTTTATTAACTAGATAAATGTGGTCTGTCCCCTCTTTACCTAATACATCAACGTATTTCCTTAATTCTATGTAGCCTTCAGTTCCTATTATGGTTAATCGACCATCACCCCAGTTTGGCAATGCATCTGGAGTATACCAATCTACTCTTATATAACCTCTGCCTTTATCGCCATGAATTAAAATTTCACCAAAATCTTCAAATTTTGGAAATTCTGGGTGAGCAAAATTTCCCTTACTTGATGATATTATTTCTGCTTCTGATGAGCCAGTAAAAAATAAAAATTGATCAATTTGATGTGAGGCAATGTCACAAAGGATCCCACCGTATTTTTCATAATCAAAAAACCATTCTGGTCTTGTAGGTAAATTTAGGCGATGAGGTCCCATTCCAATTGTTTGAACTACATTACCTATCTCTCCTTTCTGTATTAAGTCATATGCAACTTGGACAGAAGGAACTTCAAATCTTTCTGAAAAGTCTATTGAAAAAATTCTTTTAGTTTTTGAAACTGTTTGTTCAATTTTATTTAATTGTTCTAATGAAGTGCATCCAGGTTTATCAAGCATAACATCTTTTCCAGCCTCCATACATTCTATTGCTAAATCTGCCCTTTTACTTGGAATGTCAGCAATCAAAACAAGATCTATCTCAGAATTTGATAATAGATTTTCTTTATTTAATTCTCTTTTAATTGCTGGATATTTTTCTTTAAAATCATTTGTAATTTTATTATCTCCATCATTCCACCAACCTACACATTCACAACCAATATCAAGCATGCCTTTTAGTTGACCAAATATATGTCTATGTTCGGTTCCAATTGCAGCTATTTTAAGTTTTTTCATTTCAATCTTTTTTTATCAAACCTTAACCATTTTACCATTATTTGAGGACGTAATTAAAGCATCAATTAGTCCATGCACTAATAATGCTTCCTTACCTGAAACATAATTTGATTGATTATCATTTATAGAAAGAGCAAAGTTTTTAATAAGGTTTTTATGCCAATCATATGGAAAAGCCATTGGATCAGCACTTCCGCCCGTTCCAGAAGTTTCTCCGAATTCTTCAAATTCATTAGTTTGCCAATTTATTTTTAATGTTCCCGACTCTATTTTTACAGAACCTTTTTCACAGTTTAAAATTATTGACTCAGGATAACCTGGATATGAAGATGTGCTAGCCATTAAAGATCCTACTGCGCCATTTTTAAACTTTAAACCTGCACCAACAAAATCTTCCGATTCCATTTTATGAAAAGAGGTTGTTTTCGCAATAGCTTGAACTTCATCAACTTGACCAACCAAATTGATCATTAGATCTAATGTATGTATTGCTTGACTAATTAATACACCTCCGCCATCTCTTGCATATGTTCCTCTTCCTGGCTCATCATAATATGATTGATCACGCCACCATGGTATATTTACTTGGACAGAATAAATTGAACCAAGTGAATTATCTTTAATTAGTTTTTTTAATTTTATAGAAGACTCTCTGAAACGGTGTTGTAAGACAATACCTAAACGTACATTATTATTTTCACAGATATTAACTATTTCTTCTGCATTTTTGGTCGATCGTTCAATTGGTTTTTCCATTAAAATATGTTTACCAGCTTTACTAAATTCTCTCACCAGTTCTAATCGTTGATTTGGAGGAGTTATTAGAATAACCATTTCAATATCATTATTTTCAGAAATTTCTTGAATAGAATTTGCAGGTTTAAAATTATACAATGTAGCAAATGAATTACATTTATCTTTATTTCTAGAAAATATAGCCTTAACATCAATAATATCTTTCAAATCATTAAGTGCTAAAGCATGAGGTTTTGCTGCCATCCCAGTTCCAATAATGCCAACACCAATTTTTTTAGTAGTCATCAAGATTTATTTTTTTTTATTGCTTTTCCATCTGATCCAAATAAGTGCATAGAAGAACGATCTAAACGTAAAAATAATTTATCACCTTTTGTAACTTTATATTGACCTGTTTGATGAACAATAAGTTGGGAACCACCTTTTACGTTACAGTAAAAATATGTTTCACTTCCTAGTTGTTCGGAATAATCAACTATTACCTCTAAGTCTGACTCTTGTTTTTCACAAATATAAATATGTTCTGGCCTAATGCCTAAAGTAAAATCTTTATTACTATCAACTTCAATTAAAGATTGTATATTTAAGCATTCAGATTTTAAATTTATTCCATTATTTTCTTTTAAAGATTTAACTTTCATAAAATTCATTTTAGGTGATCCTATAAAACCTGCAACAAAAGTATCACTAGGATTATTATATAAGTCTAGGGGTGCTCCTGCTTGAGCAACGTAACCTTCATTAAGAACAACTATTTGATCAGCTAAAGTCATAGCTTCAACCTGATCATGTGTAACATAAATCATTGTTCCACCAATCTTTTCATGCAAAGCTGATAATTCTTTTCTCATCGTAACTCTTAACTCAGCGTCTAAATTTGATAATGGCTCATCAAATAAAAAAGCTTTTGGATCTCTTACGATGGCACGCCCGATTGCAACTCTTTGTCTTTGACCCCCAGATAGAGCTTTTGGTTTTCGTTGTAGGTAGTCTTCAATTTGAAGAAGTTTTGCTGCACTATTAACTTTCTCTTCAATCGTTTTTTTATCAATTTTTAAATTTTCTAGAGAAAAGGCCATATTTTTATAAACAGACATATGCGGATACAACGCATATGATTGAAATACCATAGCTAGACCTCTTTCAGAAGCAGGAATATTACTCACTTCTTTTCCTTCAATTAAAATCTCTCCTGAAGTGATTCTTTCTAAGCCTGCTATAATTCTTAAAAGAGTTGATTTTCCACATCCAGATGGACCAACTAATACTAGAAACTTACCGCTCTCTACTTTTAAGTCAACTCCGTGAATAACTTCAGTTTGATCATAACTTTTGAATATATTTTTCAAAACTATTTCAGTCATTTATCTCTCCTCAGCATTGCCTGATGCGGTTCAGCTCTTTGTAATCTTGTTGGCGGCATACCTTTTAAAATTTGTCTTATATCATCCATCATCATATCTCTAATATTTTTATATGAAAAATGCATAGCTCCAGCTACATGAGATGTGAACAAAATATTTGAATCTTTTCTAAATACAGCATTAAAAGGGACAGGTTCTTCAGGAAAAACATCTACTGCTGCTCTAAAAAAATTTTGTTCAGCTAAATTAATAAATTCATCAAAATCTAAAACCTCTGCTCTACTTACTAAAATTACTGAACTATCTTTTTCTATTAATTTTAATTTATCTTTATTGATAAAACCTTCATTTTCATTTGTAACCCCCGCTAGTATAAAGATAAATTGATTAGTAGACATTAGTTTTTCTAAAGAAACGCTTTTAACACCTTGTGACTCTAAATATTCATTTGAAAGCCACGGATCATAAGCAGAAATACTACATTTAAAAGGTTTCAAAAGAGGTACTAAACTTTTAGCTAAATTACCAAATCCCACTAATCCAACATTAGAATTAAATAATGTATAAGCCTCTTGATTGCCTTTAATTCCATACTTCTCTTCAGATTTTAGAAATTTATTATAATTTTGAATAGTACGTCTCGATAGAGAAATTGCATAACCAATACAAGCCTCAGCAACCGCAGGTGCCATTGCTGGAGCAGCAGATAAAATATAAATTCCTTTTTTATGAGCTTCTATATAATCAATATTAGGCTCCCAATTACATTTAACATTTATTATTGCTTTAAGTTTTTTTGCTTTATCTAATCTTTCTTTGGGCATGCTTGTTTGTCCCACAATAATTTCTACCTCAGGTAGATTTTGTTCTATTTTATCATCAGGCGCCCTACTTCCAAAGTGAGTGACTAAATGTGATATTTGTTTTAATTCTTTTTCGACATCTGATGTGAAAACCATTTCTTCATTTCTTGGAAAGGGGTCAAAAATAATTACAGGTTTATCAGTCATTATTTCATACCTGTGCTAGCTATCCCAGTTGTTATAAATTTTTGAAGATATGCGAATATTAATGCAATCGGTAATAGAGTGACCATAGTCATTGCTAAAACATAATTCCATTGACTAGTTAATTCTCCATGAAAAGCATTTAAAGCTATCTGTAAAGTATAAACTTCACTTTTAGAAAGAACGATCAGAGGCCATAAGAAATCGTTCCATCTCCACATAATAGAGAATATGGCTAACACAGCTATTGCTGGAATAGATAATGGCAAAACAATTCGCCAATAAATTGCCCACTCACTTGCATGATCCATTCTAGCCGCTTCGATTAATTCACGTGGTAAAGTTAACATATACTGCCTTAATAAAAAAACACCGGTGGGAGTAGCTGCTCCAGGCAAAATGACTCCCCATAAAGAATTTATCATTCCAAAATTTGCAATAACATAAAATACTGGTACTAAAATTATTGTAAGAGGTATTAGTAAAGTTCCAATTACAAAAACAAGAGCTACTGTTTTTCCTCTAAACTCATAAATAGAAAGAGCATAAGCGGCCATAGAATTAATAATAAGTGTAATTATTGTGGCAATAACAGTCACAAAAATTGAATTCTTGAAATAAAGAAGAAAATTATATTTTCTTAATGGGTCTAAATAATTACCCCACTGCACACTAAACTCTCTAATTTTTTCTCTTTTATCTATAGGAATTTTATATTTTTTTTCTGCATCATTTGGGTCAACCATTTTTGATGTAATCCCCACTCTTTTAATTTCAGCTAATTGCGTTTGACTACCATCATCTAATGTAACATTATACAAAGATAGCGGCTTATCATATCCATCAACCTCAACTTGTATTTGAGAAAGTGGAAGAATTGTTGGAGGATACTCCTGAATACCAGCATTAGTTTTTACTGACGATAAACCTAGCCAAATAATCGGACCAAACATTAAAAAAACACCTAAGAATAAATAGAAATATGAAAAATAATCTGTCCAATGATACTTCTCTTTGTATTTTTTTTGTGTAACGATATCTTTGATTATATTTGTTGAACTATTCATTTAAATCTCTTGGTGTTTAGTTTCTTTATTTCTTCCTAAAAACAATTGAATCAATGTTAAACATAATAATACAATTCCTAAAACCATAGATGCAGCAGCAGCAAGACCAAAGTTTTGTACAGATCCAGAAGATGCAAAACCTGTTGTAAAAATATATTGAACAATCAAAGAAGTGGAGGTTCCTGGACCGCCACCAGTAAGAACATATATTTCATCAAAGGTCTGAACTCCTTTGATTGAAGCGAGTATAAATACAACGAGTAAATTTGGCATTAAGAGTGGAAGCGTTATTCTAAAAAAAGTTCTTTCTGTGCTCGTTCCATCCATTTCAGCAGCTTCATATAAGTTAGGTGGAATTGCTTGAAGTCCAGCTAAAACAATTAATGTATAAAAACCCATATGCGCCCATATTGAAACAAATATACTTGATGTCATTGCCCAACCAGGATCAGTAAGAAAAGAAAATTTATCTCCACCATTAGCTTCAATAACTGCATTTAGTATCCCATTTTTTAATAGTATCCATTGCCAAATTAAACCAACAACTACGGGCGATAACAAAACTGGGAAAAAGAAAACTGATCTAAAAAAACCTCTACCAATAATTTTTTTATTTAAAATTACTGCTGTGAGTAAAGAAAAAAAAATCATTAAACCAACCTGAAAGATAACAAAAAAAATAGTGTTGTATACACCTCTCCAAAAGAAATCTTCTTTACATGTATTAGGATTTAAATAACTTTCACAATTGAATAAATCATTATAATGTTTAGATCCTGAAAATTCTCTATCAGCAAAAAGTAGCTCATCACCACCTGTGATCGAGAAAGCTACATTTACACCAAGTGGTATAATTACAAACAGTCCAAAGAAAATTAAATTTGGAAGTAAAAAAATATAAGGCATGTTTCTAACACCAATTATTTTTTGAATTGGCCACATGATAATATCAATAGTATGCATTAAAAAGCCAAAAGGAATTTTAAATATAGTTATAAAAAAATTTTTAATTTTTGATCTTATATTTTTCATTTAATTTTAAAATTAAAGTAAAAAGCTGCTCAATAAATGAGCAGCTTTTTTTATATTTAAGATAAGTTAATTATCCGCCGTATTTTTCTTTTAGTTGTTTTTCAACATCCTCATCCATTTTAACCCAAGCTTCTTCAAGAGACATCTCTCCAACAATAGCTTGACCCAATCTAGAAATGATAGCGTTAAACATAATACGGTTATCAACATGTGCCTGTAGATCAAATGCAACTTGATCAATAGTAGGAACAGCACCTGCAAAAGTTTCAAGTGCGTGTTTTGCATTTGGATCGTCAGTTTGATAATCAACAGGTAGGTCTAGGTGTCCTGGAATTGCAAGAACCTCTCCAATAAAAGCACCTAATTGCTCTTTGCTTGAAAGATAGTCCATTACTTTTCCAACTGCATCATTTGCAGTGAAAGCTAATAAAGCGTTACCACCTGGCATTCCAGTACATGCAGCTGGGCCACATGGAGCAGGAACTGCCCACCAATCAAAATCATCACCAACTTCGTTAGCAAATCTTCCAATTTGCCAAGATCCACTCATCATGAAAACAACTTCAGCTGCATTCCACCAATCATTTGGTGCGTGATACTTTGTGCCAGACACAGAACCCCAAAGATCTTTTGACATAGTTCCATCTTGGTGCCAGTCATAAAGCATTTGTGTCATAGCTTTTAATCCATCATCAACTAATTTTGGATCACCGTTAGCATCAAAATATTTTGCACCCATAGAAACTGCAGGACCGGACACACGGTGACCAGATCTATCCCAAGCCATTGGAATTGGAATATCTAATTTACTTGCAACTGCATTAGCTGCATCTGCCCATTCAGCCCAAGTTGCTCCAGGACCAAGAAGATCTACACCTGCTTGTTCAAATAAAGTTTTATTTACGTAAGGACCAGTTACAGTCATCGTGGAGTGAAAACCATGAATTGAGCTTGTATCTCCAGCCTTACGATACCATTTTAAGAATGGTCCAAAACTATCCTCGTAGTATTGTGGATTTGCAACATGAGGAGTGATATCTGCATAATATTTATTCAGACCACCAAGATCTGTAACTCTTGCGATATCTGGCCCTTCACCAGCTGCTAATTGAATAGGTAAAGTGTTCATAATTGCATCGTAAGGAACGATATCAAGTATGACATTAATATCAGGATTAGCTGCATTAAACGCATCTATTTGTCCTTGCATTGGAACATTTTCTTTATCTCCATCGCCATACCACATGATTCTTACATCAGTAGCTGCGAAGGAAACTGCAGAAATTAATGTCAATGAGATTGTTATTAAAGCAACAGATATTGCTTTAAAAAAATATTTAATCATATTTCCTCCAATTTTTAAGTAACATTACCTATAATGATGACATATACAAGTCAAAATACACAAGTAATTAGTTAAATTATTGCTACTTTCTAGTAATACAAAATTAAAAAATCAATAATTTAAGTTTTTTTTGAAATTTTAATTATTCATAAGTTTTCAAAAAAAATAAATCTTGTTTTAAAATTCTATTAAACTATTAAAAAATGTTGAGAATGCTCTTTAAATTGGTCACTTAGAAAAAAATGAAATGAAAATAAATACAATAGGCAAATATGTGCATATTAAAAAAATATGTAATGATAATCACCATTTAGAAATGCTAGCTATTGATCAAAGACCACCAATCTTTAATATTATTAAAAAAAAGAAAAAGAATTATAATTTTGATGATGTAGTTGATTTTAAAAAACAAATATCTCAAAGCTTGTCTAAACACTCTAGTGCTATTTTAATGGATCCAGTTTATTCAATTCCAAGGCTGTTAAATACTAGCCAATCTAATGGATTAATAATTACACTAGAAGATCATTTATTTGCTGAAAAAGGAAAAGGAAGATATTCAAAAAATATTCAAAATTGGACTGTTGAAAAAATAAAGAAAATAGGTGGTGATGCTGTCAAAGTACTTGCATGGTATCGACCAGATAGTGATAAAAAATCTATTCAACATCAAAAAAAATATATTGAAAATGTTGGTAAGCAATGTGAAAAATACGATATACCTTTTTTACTTGAGCTATTAGTTTACCCTTTTAAAAATGAGATAGGCTATTCTAAAGATTATAAAGAACAACAAGGTAAAGATCATAATCATGTTATAGATAGTGTTAAAGAATTTTCTAAATCAAAATATAAAGTTGATATTTTTAAATTAGAAAGTCCTGTAGATAGCACAAAGTTAGAGAATGATAAATTTTCAAAAGAAACAGAAAAAGCTTTTAAACAATTGTCTATTGCAACAAGAAATATTCCATGGGTAATGCTATCTTCGGGAATGAGTAAAAAATCTTTTTATAATTGTTTAAAATTAGCATATAAAAATGGTGCCTCTGGATACCTCGCTGGTAGAACAATATGGCTTGATGCATTTAGGGATTACCCAAATAATTTAAAAATTAAAAAAAATCTTAATAAAGAAAGTGTAAATTATATAAAAAAATTAAACTTACTTACTAAAAATAAAGCGAGGTCTTTAAAAAGTTATTTAAAAAATAATTTTGTAAAAAAAGAATCAATAAACTTTAAAAATACGTATAAAGGTTTTTAATGATTGGTTGTCTAAGTTTAGCAAGAGAAACATTTGATATTGAGTTTGCTAAGAAGAAATTAGTAAAAACAAAAAAAATACTAAAAAAATTAAATAAAAATATTAGTTTTTTTGATGATTTAATAACAAATGATAAAATAGGTGAAGAAGCAGTAAATTTTTTTAATAAAATAAACTGTTCAAGATTTATTGTTATTCAATCAACTTTTACTGATGCAAAATTTATTTCTTCATTTGTTAAAAAATTTAAGAAACCAATATTATTTGTATCATTTAAAGAAAAAAGAACAGGAGGACGCTTAAGACTTAATTCTCTTTGTGGAATTAATTTAGGATTGCATGCATTAATCAAAAATAAATTTTATTCAAATTTTATAATTCACTCAAATAATGAAGAAGCTTTTACAAAAGAAGTTTTAAAGTTTATAAAAAATAAAATTTTTTTTAAGAAAATAAATTATTTTAAAAAACTACCAAATTCAAAAAAAATTCAAAAAAAATCAATTGAATTTAAACAACCAAAAATTGGTATAATTGGAGAAAGACCAGAAGGTTTTGATACATGCGATTTTAACAGTAAAGAACTAAAAAACAAATTTAATGCTAAGTTAGCAAATATTAATCTAGAAAAATTATTTGATATCTCAAGTAATATTGAAAAAAAAACAATTAATTTAACAAAAAAAAATATCAGCAATAATCTAAAAAATATAAATAAATTAAATCAAAAAGAATTAAATAAAAGTATATCTTTATTCCACGGACTTGAAAAATTACATGAAAAACAAAAAATTGATGCTTTTGCTGTTCGGTGTTGGCCAGAAATGTTTACAGAGTATGGTTGTGCTTCATGTGGACCAATGGCCATGATGAACGAAAAAAAAATAAGTGCTGCATGTGAGGCCGATGTTCTTGGAAGTTTGAGTTGTAATATATTAAATCAACTAAATAATAAACCTGCTTTACTTGTAGATATTGTCGATGTTGATGAGAAAGACAACACTACAGTTTTTTGGCATTGTGGACTAGCTCCTCTCAGTATGGCTGAAAAAAATACACCTAGTGCTACTGTACACTCGAATAGAAGAAAACCACTTCTTCATAACTTTGCATTTAAAGCTGGTGAAATTACAATCTTTCGAGTTTCAAAATCAGAAAATAAATTAAAATTTATTTTAATGAGGGGAAAAGTACTTAAAAGAAAAAACTCCTTTTCTGGAACATCAGGTGTAATAAGTTTAGGTCCAAATACATTCAAGAAAATTAAAAATTTATTTTTAAGTGGTCTTGAGCATCATGTAAGCTTTACTTATGGCGATGTGATTGAAGATATTAAAAGTCTAGGAAAGCAGTTAAGAATTCCGACATATACAATATGAGTGAAACTATAAAATATGGAATAATTGGAACTGGTGTAATGGGCCAAGAACATATTCAGAATATAAATCTAATTAAGAATGCAGAAGTAGTAGCAATTTGTGATACGAATGAAGGTTCTAGAAACAAAGCTAAATCATTAGTGAAAGAGTCAACAAAATTTTACAATAGTTTAAATGAATTAATAAGTACAAATATTGCAGATGCTTATATTATTGCTACACCTAATTTTACACACATAGATGTATTAGAACAAATTTTAAAAACAAATAAACATTTGTTAATTGAAAAACCGCTATGCACAATTACTGAGGATTGTAAAAAATTTCAGACACTTTCAAAAAACTATTCAAAGATAATTTGGACTGGGATGGAATACAGATACATGCCCCCCGTAAAAAAATTAATTGAAGAAATTCATAACAATGTAATTGGTAAAATAAAAATGCTATCTATTCGTGAACATCGATTTCCTTTTTTACACAAAGTTGATGATTGGAATAGATTTTCTGTTAACACGGGAGGTACATTAGTTGAAAAGTGTTGTCACTTCTTTGACTTGATGCGACTCGTTATTCAAAGTGAGCCAATCAAAGTTTATGCGAGTGGAAATCAGGATATTAATCATTTAGATGAAAAATATAATGGTAAAACTCCGGACATTTTAGATAACGCTTTTGTAATTGTAGATTTTGAAAACGGTGTTCGTGGAATGCTTGATTTATGTATGTTTGCAGAAAATTCAGAATACCAAGAAGAGATTGTTGCTGTTGGTGATTTGGGAAAAATTGAAACTTTTGTTCCATCAAGTGCTTCAGGGAGAGACTCTTCAGAAGTTAGAATTGGTATGCGAAAAGATAATTTTACTAAATCAATAGAAGTAAAAGTTGATAAAGAAATTTTATTAGCAGGCCATCACCACGGCTCAACTTACTATGAACATCTAGCTTTTATAAATTCTATTTTAAACAATAAAAAACCAGATGTATCTCTAAGAGATGGATTAATGTCAGTTGCTATTGGTGAGGCAGCTGAAAACTCAATCAAAGAAAACAGAGTTGTATTTATGAAAGAGTTAAATCTATAAATTAAAAAATTCTTTTACGGCATTAGCTATAAAGTCACTGACTCTTATATTAGACTCTTCAGTCACTCCTGCAACATGGGGTGTGAGTAAGCAATTTGTATTATTTTTTATTTTATCTAAAAAAGATTTAGGCACAGGCTCTGCATTATAAACATCAAGAGCAAATCCAGATATTAGTTTTTCATCATAAGCTCTTATTAAATCTTCTTCATTAACTATGGACCCTCGAGAAGAATTAATGATAACAGGATGTTTTAACATTTTCTTAAAAGCGCTATAATTTAATAAATTTCTTGTATCTTCATTAAGAGGCAAATGAATTGAAATTATATCTGACATTCTAAAAACATCATTTATATCATGTAATTTAGTATCAAATTGATTACCAACGCTTGGATCAAGATATGGATCGTAAGCAATGATTTTTACATCAAAAACTTTAGCTAAAATAGATACTTTTTTTGCAATTAAACCAAAACCCAGTAAACCAATCGTTTTACCTTTGAGTTCTCTTGAAGTAATTGAGGTTCGAGGCCAATTTGCCATCAAAGTTTCTTGATGCATTAAGGGAATATTTTTTAATAATGTAAGAGATGCATTAATTACATATTCTGCAACAGAGTTGGCATTCATTCCTGTAGCTGGCTGCACATGAATATTATGATTTTTACAATACTCAGTATCTATATTATCAAGACCTACACCTAAACGTCCAACAAATTTTAGATTATGAGCCTTCTCTAGAACTTTTTTATTAACTTGTGTTTTATTCCTTACAATTAAAGCATCAAAACTATTAATTATTTTTTTTAATTCATCAATATTTGTTGATAGATCATGATCAACGGTAACATCAAAATTTAATTTAAGCATCTCAACACATTTGATATCCATAAATTCAGTTATCAAAATTTTCATAAAACTATATTTCCTTTAATTGTATTTTTTTTACAAACTTTTTAACAGATGAAAGTTTAGGTAATGAATAGATTCCTCCATTTTTAGTACATTTTAAGGAAGCTGTTGCTGTGGCTAGTTTCATAGTATTTTGCAAAGAATACTTTTGATGAATAAAAGTTGCAAAAGCTCCATGGAAGACATCTCCTGCACAATTTGTTTCAACAACTTTTATTTTTGGAGGTTTACAATTAAAAATTAAACCATTTTCAATCCAATAAACTCCTTTTTCACCAGCCGTTATTGCATAAAATTTATTTTTTATTGAATACATTTTCTTTAATGAGCCAACAATTGAGTTAATTTTTGTATATTCAAATGCTCCTGTCTCAGAAAAAATAAGATGAGAGGATAAATCAATTATTTGTTTAATTTTTGTGTTTAATTTATAATTATCAAGATCGACAACATGATTTAATTTTTTTTTATTGCAAGTTTTGGATATATAAAGAGTTGCTTCAACCCATCTCAAATCAGACATGATTGTTGTACATTTTTCAAATGAGATTTTAGGTAATTTTTTATTATTAACTAATTTTTTCTCACTAAAAGCAGCCAAGAGTCTTTCTCCTTTTTTATCCTCGTAAACAAAACTTTGTGATGATTGAGCCCCTTTAATTGTAATAATATTATCATGTTTAATTTTAAATTTTTTTAACTCTCTTCTTAAATATTTAGAAGCATCATCATCTCCCAACCTGCCAATAAATGAAGTATTCATTCCAAGTTTTTTTATGGTAAAACTTGCAACTGCTGCAGAACCTCCAAGTCTTTTTTCTATCCCATGTGCAAGAACTTTAACTGGTTTTTTTGGGAAAGTATCAATTTTAACAATATGATCTAGAAAGACTGATCCTACGCAAATAATCATTATTAGATTATATATTAAAAATTAGAGGTAAGGAACTAAACCTATTACTTTTCGAAATCGATCCCTTATTGTAACAGCATTTAGTGGTATTGGTTTTATTGGCACATTACCTGATTGTATTTTAGAAATAATAACATACGAATTATTTTTATCAGCTAACGCTTTCTTTAAGTTTTCATCTGTTTCTTCGCCAGAGCACTCTATGACATTTTTACATCCAGCCCCAATAGCAACATCTTTCAATGAGGTGCTCTCATTAGTAAATGTTTTTTGATCTCCAGTAGAGCCATAAGAACCATTATCCACTATTAGAAGAGTATAGTTTGAAGGCGCTCTATTACCAATAGTTGCGAGTGTGTTCATATTCATTAAAACTGAACCATCACCATCAATACTAATAACATTTCTATCAATTGCTAAGGAAAGACCTAAACCAATTGATGATGCTAAACCCATACTGCCTAACATATAAAAATAATTTGGACTGTCGTTAATTTTATATAATTCTTGTGAGGGAAGACCGATGTTGCATATAACCAATTCATCCTTAATCGTTTCTTTCAAAAGATTTAATAATTCAAATCTATTCATCTTTAATCATCCTTCATTAAATTAAAATTACAAAGTATGGCGACAGGACTTTCAATTACTTTTGCGTGATTAGTAAAGGTAGATATTTTATCTAGATCATCTTCGGTATTACAATGAAGCATAGGTATGCGAAGGGTATTCAGTATATCTTCAGTGACGCTTGCCATTCCACCCTGAGCTCCAACTGGCTCTCCAGAAGTTCCTCTATAGCTTATCAAGAAAACAACTGGTATTTGGTATAACTGAAGAAGAGAAACAATAGAATTAACAGAGTTACCAATCCCGGTGTTTTGCATCATAATGCAGGGAAGTTTATTTCCTAAATATGCGCCAGCACAAATGCCCATTCCTTCTTCCTCTCTAGGTATAGCTGAATAATAAATATCTTTATCATTCTCTAAAATGGAGATCATGTTTGCTAAAAGCTTACATGGGACACTTAAAAAAAAGTCAGACCCACCTTCTTTTAGGTTAGTAACAATTTTTTGGCTTATTTTCATGGTATATGATTAATACTTAAATAAAAACTTAAGACAAGATTTTATTTTTTTAAAAATCATTGCGTAATTTAATTTTTATTTTTGATAAATAATTTTTATTTTTTCTTAAGATTGGAGTTGGAAAATTTGATTGATTTACTGCATCTGGATAATTTTGCGGCTCTAAACACATCCCATATTGTATCCCATATGATTTATTTTGCTTACCGACATAATTATCTAGCATCATATTACCCGTATAAAATTGAATTCCTTGTTGGTTGGTAAAATATTCAACACCCATTTTAGTTTTTTTGCTATAAATTTTTGCAATTGGAGACTTCATAGATTGATCTTCTAAAACATAGTTATGATCAATGCCTCCAGAATCTAAAAATTCTCTATCTATTATAAAAGATTTTCTTAAATCAAACTTTGTACCTGATACTTTTAAAAGATTACCTGTTGGAATAGATCCCTGATCAGTTTCGCATATTTCATCAGAGATTATTTGCACAACATGATCCTCATTATTTTGGTAATAACTTTGATGTCCATGAAAATTCCAATAATTATGATTGGTAAGATTAACTATTGTGTCTTGATCTGTTGTTGCATGAAACTCAATAGAAAGTTCATTGTGATTATTTAATTCATAAATTACTTTACAATCAAGATTTCCAGGATAATTTTCTTCCATATCAGGCGAAAGATAACTTAAAACACATTTCGTAGAGTCTGTTTTTTCTTCTATATTATCAATATTCCAAATTTTTTTATTAAAACCAGTTTTGCCACCATGTAGATGATTTGGTGGGGTATTTGCATATAGTTTATAATCTTTATCATCTAATGAAAACTGAGCACCCCCTATTCTATTAGCAACTCTTCCAACTATAGAATTAAAATACCCATTTGAATTTAGAACACCATCAACATCTCCATAACCCAGAAGAACATCCTCAGTTATTTCTTCCCTGTTAAGATAAGGAATATGAACCTCATGAATATATCCTCCATAAGTATAAAATTTATAACTAAAATTATTATCATTTACTACTTCAACTGACTCAATAGGAAGTGCAGCAGGATTTTCTATTTTGTCTTGATTAATTTTCATTACGCTTTTCTGTCTCTTGTTTTTATAGAATTTTTTTGACGAAGATAGATGATTATTCCACCAGCAACAATAAATAAAGCTCCAGGAAACAATTGATCGACTGGCCATTCTCTAAAGAATATCCATCCTAAGATTAAAGCAAAAAATATTTCGATATAATCAAATGGCATGATTTTACTTAACTCTGCTTTTCTTGCACCATATATCAGTAGTAAAGTTCCAGTTCCACCTGCCAAACCCATAAGAAAGAAAATAAATAAATCATTTACACTTTTAAAATTTTCCCACATCCCAAAAGTTAACACTAATATTAATGATACGCTGATTGTTCCAACTTGACCGTAAATATTAATTAATGGTGTTGGAACATCCATTGTAAAACTTAAAGAAGTAACCCTAGCTAGGGCGTAACCCAAAGCTGCTATAACTGGTAATAAAATCATATAATTAAAATCAGATGACCAAGGTTCCATAATAAGAACAATACCTATAAAGCCAGATATAACCGCAGATGTTTTAAACCATCCAAATTTTTCTCCAAGAATAGGCACACTTAATAGTGTCACCATCATAGGACCTGTATATTCCATCGTAGCTACAAGGGCAAAAGGCAAATATAAATATGAAGTATATAAACAAAGCTGAGCTAACGCTACAAAAGCTCCTCGAACAAAGCCTAATCGCCATTGTTTAATTTTAATTTTTCTTCCATTTTGATGCCAGTCGGTTGAAAAATAAAGAGCAATAAAACAGGGGATCATTCCAAAAAGATTTCTGAAAACAGACAATTGTGCTGCTGGGTAATCATTTCTTAAAAACTTGATGGCAATACCCATACAGTCCATCAAAAATAATCCTGAAAGTGATAAAGCAACTGCTAGTAATAAATTATGTTTCAATTAGCTAAGCACAATTAACACCGCAACGATCAACCCAATGTTCTGGAGACACTTCAACTAAGCCCATTTCAATATTTGCTTCTTTACCATCTTTGGAAGCATGAGGGCATCTTGTTCTAAATACACAACCAGATGGAGGATTCATTGCACTAGGTATCTCTCCCTCAAGCTCAATAGCTCGTGATTTATTTTCAGGATCAATAGATGGAATAGAAGACAATAATGCTTTTGTATAAGGGTGTCTTGGATTACTAAATAGTTCTCTTGAAGGAGCCATCTCAACAATATGACCAAGATACATTACCGCTACAATATCACAGACGTGAGCTACAACACTTAAATCATGACTTATAAATAAATATGTTAAATTTAATTCATTTTGAAGTTGCTTTAAAAGATTTAAAATATCTGCTTGGATGGAGACATCTAATGCTGCAACACTCTCATCAGCCACAATAAATTTTGGATTACTCACAAGAGCTCTTGCAATAGAGATACGTTGACGTTGACCTCCCGAGAATGCGTGAGGAAATCTTCTTAAGTGCTCTAAATTTAATCGACATTTTGAGGCTATGTCCCTTACCCTTTCATCTGTCTCTTCTCTTGAATTAGTAATTTTCATTACTTCTAATGGTTCAGCAATTATATCTCTAACAGTCATTCGAGGACTAAGAGCGGCGTAGGGATCTTGAAATATAAGTTGTGCTTTTTTTCTATATTCCTTCATTTCTTTTGAATTAATTGAGGTTAAGTCAAAATCCCTTTCATCATCATGAAAAATTACATTTCCGTTACTTATTTTATTTGCACCTAATATTGCTCTTCCAAGTGTAGTTTTGCCAGATCCAGACTCTCCAACTAAACCAAAGAAAGATCCCTTTTTAATCTTAATGTTAATATTATTAACGGCTTTTATTTTTTGCTTCTTTGAAAGAAAGTTCTCTTGGTAATCAAAAGATACCGAAAGATTGTTTACTGATACAATATTTTCACTCATACTTTCCCACAATCTACACCACATTTATCTAACCAATGACCTGGTTTAATCTCTACTAAACCCATATCAATGTTTGCTTCCTTACCCTCTTTTGATGCATGAGGGCATCTTGTTCTAAAAACACATCCACTAGGTCTATCTAAAGGGCTTGGAATATTACCTGGTATTGGTGTAAGCGGTGCATCTAAATTATTTATATCAGGAAGAGCATTTATTAGACCTTTTGTATAGGGATGCATTGGATTTTTTAAAATTTCATTTACTGGTCCTTGCTCGACAACACTACCAAGATACATAACTGCAACATCATCAGCTACTTGTGCAATAACACCAAGATCATGAGTTATAAATATTACGCCCATATTATATTCCTTAATGATATCTTTCATTAAATTTATTACTTGAGCTTGAATAGTTACATCTAAAGCTGTTGTGGGCTCATCAGCTAATAATAGTTTAGGCATTGTTGATAAAGCCATAGCAATCATTGCACGCTGCCTCATTCCTCCTGATAGCTCAAAAGCATATTGATTAAATCGTTTCTCAGCATCTGCTATCCCTACTCTATTTAACATATCTATTGATATATTTTTTGCTTCATTCTTATCTAGAGGTTTGTGAATCATTAGTTGCTCAACCATTTGACTACCTATTTTAATAGCTGGCGCAAAACTAGCCATAGGTTCTTGAAAAATCATTGAAACTTTTCCACCTCGAATTTTTTTCAAATCATTTTTAGAGGTAAATTTAAGAACATTTTCATCATCAATTATTATTTCGGCATTATCATTATAAATAGTATTGCCCGGATTAAGTTGCATAATTGATTTTGCTGTTACAGACTTACCAGATCCTGACTCACCAACAATTCCTAAAACCTTGCCTTGATCCAAAGTTAGAGATACATTATCTATTGCTGTTATACGACCTTCATCAGTATCAAACTTTACATCAAGGTTATTTATTTCTAAAAGATGTGTCATAAAAATTTAATTTTTTGTTTTGTGTGGATCTGCAGCATCACGAAGACCATCTCCGACATATACAAATGTTAAAATTAAAACAACTAAGAAAAAGACAGGTATGAAATACCATTGGTAATTTAATAAAACATCTGCCTTTGTTGCATTTTGTAAAAGTACACCTAATGAATTTACAGGTTCTCTTAACCCTAAACCTATAAAGCTAAGGGCTGTTTCAGATAACAACATGTAAGGAAAACTTATAACCAGATCAACAATTATGTAGCTTGTAAAACTTGGCAAAAGATGTCGGATAATTATATGAGTTGATGAAGCACCACACATTTTAGCTGCCAAAATATATTCCTGACTTCTCTCACTTAGTAAATGAGTTCGAACACGTCTTGCTAATGTTGGCCAAGATATCAAACCTAATAAACAGGATATAAAGAAAAATCTGAGCTCTGAACTCCACTCAAGAGGCGCAAAGGCAGCGAGACACATAAATAAAGGTATGGGGGGGACTGTTCGAATGGCATCAGTAAACATTTGTAACAAACTATCAATCCAGCCACCATAATAACCTGATATACCTCCGATAATTAAGGACAGAACGAAAGAGATAAATACACCTAAAGTTCCTACAGCCAAGGAAATATATATCGCACTTAAGGTTCTGCTAAATAAATCTTTTCCTGCTTTATCAGTTCCAAATAGATGAATTCCTCCCTCTTCAACTCCAAACAAATGCGTATCAAATGTTAGTCCTGGAATTGTAAAATCTAATGCCTTACCTGGAAGATTAATACTATAATTAAAATATTTATATTCCCAACCTTTAACAAAAAAATAAACATAGCGTCTTTTTTCCGTATCTGTTTTATAAACCCATCTGAAATTTGTATCAGCTCCTCTATACTTTGTTAGAGTATGTAAAAAAGGTCTAGGAGAAAAACCATTTTCATCCCAAAACATTGGAATTTGTGGAGCGCCGTTTTCATAATCTTTATCACGACCAGCAATAGTTGGGTCATATGGAGATAAAAAACCAGAAAAAAGACTACAAACTATCATGAATAACAAAATAGATCCTGCAATCATCGCCGAACGATTTCCAAAGAAACGAGTTCTAACCAATTGCATTTGTGTGGCGGTATAATATGCTTCTTTCTTTTTTGTACTAACCTCCACCCATTACTCCTTTTCTAATTCTTGGATCCATTATTGCTAATAATATATCAGTTACAAAATTTACAAAAACAATTGTTGCAGTTAATAAAAATATAATAGCTCCTGCTAATTGTTGATCATTAGATCTAGCTAAAGCCTCAATCAACAATGCACCAGCTTCAGTTAAAATTAAAATCAAAGCAACCACTGGAAGAGCACTAAAAATTCTATTTAAATCAAATCCAATAGAATTTATTACTGGTCCAAGTGAGTGTTTTGCTGGATAGCGCCATAATAGACTCATGCCTGATATTCCTCTTGCTCTAGCAGCCATAACATAGAGTTTATCATTTTCATCTAACATCAATGCTCTAACAGTTTGTAGTGCAAAAGCAGTAGCGTTCCAACCAAGAACAAAAATAGGCAGCCACGCCCTAGCAAGAAAATCTTTTAACTTATCAGCAGACCAAGGAGCATTTTCATATTCTTGAGAGAACAAACCTGTCATCGTATCTCCATAATATACTGTCATAAAAAGCATTATACAAAGGGCTACTAAAAAGTTTGGTAAAGCTATTCCTAAATAACTAACAAATTTAAGAGTCTGATCTAAAGAGACATATTTTGTCGTGGCGGAAATAATACCAACTGGTATGGCTATTAAATAAGAAAAGATTAAAGCTACCAAACATATTGTAAGAGAAAGCATAAACCTTCCACTAAGAAGATCATTAATATTCATTCGAAGAATACAACTATCTCCAAAATCTTGATTTATAACAATATCGGAAACCCACTTTCCATATCTATAGAAAAATGGTTTATCCAAACCTAAGCGTACTTTTTCAGCCTCGATATCTTCAAATGTTATCTGAGAACCTTGTGTATTTTTAAAAGCTAAATATCTTTCTGCACAAGTACCAGGAACTAATTCCATTAATGAAAAAACTATAAAACAAACTATGAGCAATGTTACAATCGCTAAGAAAGCCCTGGTTAATGTGAATTGGATAAAATTAATCATAATTTGAATTTAGTTAGTTACCGATTCAGAATAATTAAAAAAAAGAAAAGCGGCAATATAAAATTGCCGCTTTTAAAGATATTTATTTACTTATCTTATTCGTCTAACCACCACTGAGTAGCTAGATATGGATAAGTTCTGTAATACTCATAAGAAGTTGTTTTGAATTGCGTAAAGTTTTTCAAAGCATTTCTATGATATGTTGGGAATGGTGCTTTTACAGTACCAATTAACAAAGTTTGTTCTGTTAACATAGTAGTAATTTTTTTACCCCACTCATTAGATTCAGCAGTACCTAAAGCATATGATTGAAATTTATCAATCCCATCGCTTAAGTCATAAACCCATTGTGGAGGTTCTACACCGTCTGTACCGTTACTATCAATGTAAGCAGCCCATAACATACCTTGAGTATGGTTAAAGTAGTTACCAAATGGTGCTTTAAATGTTTCAGGGTTACCTGCAATAATAGCCAGTGGCTGACCTTTATCCCAAGCATGAACATCTAGAGCATTTGAAGATTGTGAACCACGATATTCATCTGGTGTAACTTCTTTAAATGTTGTTTTTACACCAACATCGTTCCACATACGAGCAACTAATTCAACTTCAACACCACCAATACCTTGAGTAGCATAGTCAATGTTCATTGCAAACGGAGCTCCATTTGGAAGTTCTCTAAAGCCATCACCATCAACATCTTTTAACCCAACTTCATCTAGAAGTGCATTAGCACCATCCGGATCATATTGAGCCATATGCATTTTGATTTCATCAGAAACGAAATCAGGTGCAGGTGATATACCTACAAACTGCTCTACAACACCCATTCCATAGTAAGCAACATCGTTGATTTCATTTCTATCAAGTGCAATTGACATTGCTTGACGGAAACGAATATCACCATAGACTTTACGTTTTTCCATATCTGGATGAGTTACGTTAAAGCTAAATAGTGCTGCACCACAACCAGGATTAATTTGAAGATTATATCCACCAGACTCAGCACCATCTAATAATTGAGGTGCAGATTCAAGTTGAACAGATTGCGATTTATAGTCAACTTCACCGTTAACTAGTTTTAACAATCTAATCTCATTTTCATTGATGTATCTTTCATTTTGATAATCAATGTATGGTAATTGATTTCCAGCGGTATCCACTTGGTGGAAATATGGATTAGCTGCATACACTCTACCCTCAGTAGTATCTTCAATTGTCATGTACGCTTCTAATGAAGGATAAGCTGCATATTCTAAGCCACCGACTAGATCAGGATTTCTCAACATAGGAGTTGGAGTATCAGTCCAACCTGAATTACCATAATAAGCAGCAAGAGCATCCCAACCATCTGCAAAACCTAAAGCTTGTGCATTTGCATCGGCATTAGAGTCTATTTCAGGATGGAATTGTTCTAAGAAATGTGCTGGCATAAAAAATTGATTGTATGACCAAGCGATAGTTGCTGTTAAACCTGGGAAAGGTGATGGTAAGTTAAATCTAGCTGTTACGTCATCAATAACATCAACAGTCATTGGTTCACCACCAACAAGAAGATACGGATATGGTTTTTCTCTAATTTTTGGATTCATCATTAGATCTTCATACCAAAATTCAATATCTCTAGCAGTAAAAGGTTCTCCATTAGACCACTTATGTCCTTTTCTAAGTGTAAAAGTTAAAGTTGTGAAATCGGCATTCCACTCAAAACTTTTAGCAACATTTGGAACAATAGTTGATAAGTCATCAGCAAATCTTAAAAGGTTTACGTGACGAGTTGATAACATATCTGAAGTACCTGCTTCAGTAGCATTTGATAAGAAATTAATTGTACCACCGTATTTTCCAATTGAATCATAAGGTCTTACAACCAATGGTTCTTCTGGAAGTCTATCCTCTACAGGAGGTAAAGCTTTATTTCCTTGAATAGTTGCATTAATACTTGCAATATTAGGGTTTTCCTTAAATTGCATTTCACAACCTGCTAATTGTTCAAACTCATCTAATTCATACTGTTGTGTATATTGTCCAGCATCAACACCATTTGGATTGCTTTGCGTTGAACCATTACCAGCACAAGGACCGGCAAAAGAAAAACTACTCCATGATATTGTAGCTAAAGAAAATACAACAGCTAAAATTAATTTTTTAAACATATTATTTTCTCCTCTTTAAATTTAAAGTAATGATAAAGTAATTACATGAATAGATTTAAAATACAAAAAATTTTTGATAAATATATTACAATTAAATGAAGATATTGTGTATTAATTAAATTAAACAACAAGATGTAGTGATGTTTTTGTTTAAATATTATTAAATTTTATGAAGAAATCAGTTTTATTTTTATGTGCAGATCAGTGGAGGTGGGACTCTTTTAGCTTTATGAAACATAAGAATGTTTTAACTCCAAACATTGATAGGTTAGTTAAAAAAAGTACTGCTTTTACATCACACTATGCAGGCATCGTGCCTTGTGGTCCATCAAGAACAACTATGTTAACAGGATTATACCCTTTCAATCATCGTTCAGTTACAAATGGTGCACCTTTAGATAAGCGTTTTACAAATATTGCAAAAGAAGTTCGCAAAATTGGTTATGAACCAAACTTATATGGCTATACCGATACATCATGGGATCCAAGATATTTAGATCCTAAAGATGAAAAAAATTTTACTTATGAATCACCTATGGAAGGATTTAATACAAAATGTCTTTTACCAGGAAGTGAACCAGAAGCTTGGGCTAAACATTTAAATAATAATGGTTTCAAAATAAATCACGCATCAGAATTATATAAAAGTCGTCAAGCAATAAAAGGTAAGGCTTTTATTCACGAACCTTATGATATTCCAACTGAATTTTCTGATACAGCTTTTTTAGCTGATAGAGCAATCAAAGATTTATTATTAGAAAAAAATTCTTTTTTTAACCACATATCTTTTTTAAAACCTCATCCACCTTTTCATGTTGCTGAACCTTGGTTTAGTCAAGTAAATCCTGATGATATTGATTTACCAGTTGCTAATAATTCATTGGACGAGCTTTCAGATAGGCATCCATTACTTAAGGAGCTTTCCAAAAAATTTCAAAATGAAAAAAATTTTACTGAGATGAGGTTTTCAGAACTAACCGAAAAAGATATCAAAAATATTAAAAGTGTTTATTTCGGAATGTGTGCTGAAGTAGATCATAACATTGGTAAAATTTTAAATGCTTTAGAGTCCTCTGATCAAATCAATAACACAATGATTATTTTTACAAGTGATCATGGGGAAATGCTAGGTGAAAATAATTTGTGGGGAAAATTGGGTTGGTGGGATTCATCTTATCGTATTCCACTTATTATTCATGTGCCAGGTCAACAACATACATTTGTAAATGATATGACAGAGTCTGTTGATCTAGCTCCAACTATATTAGATTGGTTAGGTGCAGAAATACCCCTTGATTGGAATGGAAGATCACTACTAAAATATGTAAAAAATCAAAAAAATGAAATACCGCCAAAAGATTATGTAGTTTTTGATTATGATTTTAGAGAATGGACATCATTTGTAAAAAATAAAAAACTTGCTCCAGAAGAATGTAATTTATCTGTAATTAGGACTACTAAATGGAAGTATGTACATTTTCCTTCTATGCCTTCATTACTTTTTAATATGGATGAAGACCCATCTGAACTTAATAATCTATCTGAGTTACCAAAATATCAATCTATTAAAAATGAGCTTTTATCGAAATTATTAAGTCACCGAATGCTTCATCAAGAGAGACAATTATCAAATACTATGCTATCTTCAAATGGTGTTAAAACAAATTCTGGTCCATTTAATAGAAAACAAAATCATTAAATAAACATGTTAACTACTGTTATCGGCGCTTACCCAAAACCTAATTACCTTAAAATTACAGATTGGTTTAATGCAAAAGGTGGAACAGACACAGCTAACCCAACAAAATTCTATAATGATGAAATAAGAAAAATGGGCAATGATGCAGATAAGATTTTTAAAAAAGCAGCAGAAGATGTAATTAAAGATCAATTAGATTGTGGTATCGACATAATAACTGATGGTGAAATTAAAAGAGAAAACTACATTCATTATCATTGTAGACATTTAAACGGCGTTGATTTTAATACCCTTACAGAAAAAGTAGCAAGAACTGGTAATTATAAATGTTGGCTTCCAACAATAACAGATAAAATATCAGCAACAGAACCTTTCTTGGTTGATGAATGGAAAAGTAATCAAAGTATATCTAGCAAACCTGTGAAGGTTACCATTCCAGGACCAATGACAATTACAGACACAATAGCAAATTCCTATTACAAATCAGATGATGAAATGGGATATGATTTAGCAATAGCTATCAACATAGAAATTAAAAGATTAGTTGAAGCTGGTTGTAAATATATACAGGTTGATGAGCCTCTTTTTGCACGCAAACCTGAAAACGCCCTTAACTTTGGAATTAGTAATCTTGAAAAATGTTTTGAAGGGATTAATGATAGCGGTATTGAAAAAATCACACATATTTGTTGTGGCTATCCTGACAAAATTGATGCAATTAATTATCCAAAAGCACCATTAGACTCCTATAAGAAAATTGCGAAGACACTGGATAACTCAATCATCGATAGTGTCTCGATTGAAGATGCTCACCGTTACAATGATTTGAGCTTGTTATCAGATTATCATGAGACAAAAGTAATTTTTGGTGTGATCAAAATTGCTAGTTCTTCAATTGAAACTGAAGAAGAAATTGAAAATAGAATTCATGAATCGCTTCAATATATTTCAAAAGAGCAACTAATTTTAGCTCCAGATTGTGGATTAGGGCATTTATCTAGAGAACTTGCAATGCAAAAACTAAAGATAATGACCGCAGTTGCAAAAAAGTTTAATTAATTAGAGTATAAAAATTTTAAATTTAATTTTTATAAACCATGTAATTGATTGTAATCTGATAATGTAGGAGATGTCCAATTATTCAGAACGGTAGATGTTGTTCTAAATACTGATACTTTTAAGGGATAACACTTTGCAGAATCTGAAGAATGTGAAGAACTACAATCGCCACCAGGGCAAGCAGATAATACACCGAGTAAATCCACTTCAGCAAAAAATTCTAAAAAATCTCCTGGTCTGACTGGACTTGCCTTCATAAAATATTGATGTGTATCAAGAGTAAAGCCTGTACACATAAATACATTCAGAACATCATGAACTAAATTTTCAGCTTCATCTTTTTGTAAATTTCTATCTTTTACTAAAGCTCTTGTGAGATTGGAGTGGCAACAATAATGATATTGATTGTTTGAAATTAAATTATTTGTATAGGGGTCACACCTTGTTCCAATAACATCATGGACAGAACCTCCGTCTTTATCGAATCCGTACCAATCTAGAGTGTCATATGTGATAGTAGCTAGTGGTCTCATATAAGGAAAGGTACTCCACATTTGATCTTTCAGTGAGAGATGCGTTCCGTGTAAAGCACGAGTTTTACCTGAATAAAACTTTTCTTTATAATTATTTGAATTGAACAAATTTAGATCCCCAACTTGAGGACCATCAATACTTTCTATTCTAAAAAAATATCCTGCTTTTACATCAAAACATTTTGCATCTCTTGGAGGAATTATAATTTCATCTATTTTCTCAAGCTCTTTTCTAGCTTGCTGATAATTATCCCAATGAGGAATTTTTAATGTATTATTTGGATAACAAATTACAGGTAAATTTAGTTTTCGACTCTCCCCATCCACAGGTTTTTGATGTTGGGAATATTTTTTCATACTTAATCTATTAGATAAGAAAACATTTATTTATATGCAATTACACTAATAATCTCAAACATAATAGAAGCAGCTACCATTGAAGTAATATGATTCTTTTGATCTTTAGTAGGCATTAGGCATACAACATCACCACCAATAACATTTTTACTTTTAACAGATTGTATTAGTGCTTTTGCTTCATCAACAGTAAAACCAGTAAAGCCAGGTTCAATGTTTGATACAGCAGGAGCAACAGTGGCATCAAGTGAGTCTAAATCAAACGTAATATAAAGAGGATTATCACCTATTTTGTCTAAAGTTTCTTTAATGACATCATTGATTCCTCTTTTTTTAAATTCATCCATCGTTACTACATTGTATCCAAGGTCATAACTTGGTTGCAGCCAATCTAAAGTTCTAGGATTGCCACGCATACCAATTTGCATACTAGTTTTTGGATCTATAATTCCTTGTTCAACTAAATAAGCGCCCCAATGAGCAGCACTTTTTTTTGCTCCCATAAAATGGTCTAATTGACTAAAGGTATCAGTGTGAGCATCAATATGGAGAAATGATATTTTTTTTCCATTTGTTAATTCCAGATTATTACTTCCTAAACCTTGAAGAATTCCACCTGTAATTGAATGATCTCCACCAATTGATACAACTGGTTTTTTTTCTTTTGCAATTCTCTGATAAAAATTTGTAATATCTTCAATGCATCGTTCATTGTTATTTGCATGGGGAAGAGCAACATCACCTAAATCAAATATTTTTTTTTGTTTCCAAGGATTAATATTGAAATCTAAATGTACTCTTCTTAATCCAGCGGATACATGTCTAACAGCTCTTGGGCCTAAATGTTGATCTCTTTCTGTTGTGCCATTACCAGTACTATGCGGTACTCCAACAAGCGCAATATCACATTTTGATACATCTTTTTGGTGCTCGCAGCGAAACAATGTTGGTATTCCCCACCAATACATGGTCTCCATCATCAACTCATCGTTTGAGTTAGTCATCTTTATTAGATTAATTTATTGCAGTGCTTGGATCAACAAAATTATAACCCAAATCTTCTGCTACCGCTTTGTAAGTAACATTTCCTTGGCAAATATTTAAACCTGCAAGAAAATTTGCATCACTATTGAGAGCATCTCGATAGCCGCTTTGAGCTAATTGTAATACAAAAGGTAATGTTGCTGCATTTAAAGCCAGAGTGGAAGTTCTTGGAACACCTCCTGGCATATTAGCAACACAGTAATGAACAACATCATCGATAACATAAGTAGGGTTAGCATGCGTTGTTGGCTTGCTTGTTTCTACACATCCACCTTGATCGATAGCAACATCAACAATTACAGAGCCTCTCTTCATGACTTTAAGCATATCTTTTGTAATTAATTTAGGAGCATTGGCGCCTGGAATTAAAACACCCCCAATTAATAAATCAGTTTCAGCAACATAATTTTCTAAATTTATATCATCTGAAACAAGAGGAATGATACGATCACCAAACTTTGCTTGAAGTTCTTTTAGGCGGGTTTCTGATTTATCGACAATATAAACTTTTGCTTCCATTCCCGTTGCAATTGTAGCTGCATTTTCACCAACAACTCCGCCACCTAATATAAGAACATTCCCAGGGTTTACTCCAGGAGCTCCACCAATAAGCAAACCTCTTCCACCTTGAGGTTTTTCTAAGCAATGTGCTCCAGCTTGAATTGACATTCTTCCTGCCACTGCACTCATCGGTGCCAATAAAGGAAGTCTATTATTTTCATCAGTTACAGTTTCATAGGCAATACAAATTGATTTTGAGTCAACTAAGCCTTTTGTCAATTCAGGGGCAGCAGATAAATGCAAATAGGTAAATAAGATTTGATTTTCTCTTAACATATTTACTTCTTCAGATTGAGGCTCTTTCACCTTTACAATCATGTCTGAGTCGTTGAAAACATCAGCCGCACTTGAAGCTATATTGGCACCAGCTTTTTCATAGTCAGCATTTTCAAAACCTGCACCAAAACCTGCATTATTTTCAACTAGGACTTCGTGGCCATGGTTGGTTAGCTGCTGGACACTTTGAGGAGTCAGTCCAACTCTAGACTCCTGAGCTTTAATCTCAGACGGAATACCAACTTTCATTATTTTTCCTTGAAGTAATTAGTAATACCTGTTCGGAGTTTCTCTATCATTTCATCAATATGTTTTTTTTCTGAAATAAATGGTGGAGCAACAATTAGACAATCTCCTGTTGCTTTTAGGCTTAAGCCAGAAGCAAACAAATGTTTAAAGCAAGCGTATCCAGCTTTACCTAAACGCTCATCCATTCTTAGATCAATACCACCCATCATTCCGTATCCTCTAATATCAATGATGCCCTCAATATCTTTTAAGCTAAACAAGCCATCTAAGAAATATGGTGACATTTCTTTTGCACGCTTGAATAAATCTTCCTTTTCAAAAATATCTTGCATTGCTAATCCAGCTGCTACTGAACAGGGTATTGCTGAATAAGTATAACCATGGAAAAATTCGATTGCTCCTTTTGGTGCAGCATCAACCATTGAGTCATAGATATGTTCTCGTGATGCCACTGCTCCAAGAGGCACAACACCATTTGTAATTGCTTTTGCCATAGTCATGATATCAGGCGTCACATCAAATGCTTGAGCTCCAAATGTGTCACCCATTCTACCCCAACCAGTTATGACCTCATCAAAAATAAGAAGGATGCCATGCTTATCACAAATTTCTCTTAATTTTTTTAAATATCCTTTTGGTGGCACTAAAGTTCCTGTTGATCCTGCAACAGGCTCTACAATACATGCAGCAATATTCTCTCCACCAATATGTCCTGCAATTCTCTCTAAATCTTCTGCAAGGTAATCACCTGTTTCAGGTTCACCGCGAACAAATTTATTTTCTGGTAAGTGAGTATGTCTTAAATGATGAGTATTCGGCATTAATATGCTGGAAAAAGTTTTTCTATTAGCAACCATGCCGCCAACCGAAATTCCACCGATATTCATTCCGTGATAACCCCTTTCACGACCAACAATGTGATGTCGGTGTCCTTCACCTTTTGCTTTAAAGTATGCTATCGCAGTTTTAATTGCTGTATCAACTGCAGACGAACCACACATAGTGAAAAATATTCTATTTAAATCTTCAGGTGTATGTTTAGAAATTTTTCTTGCTAATTCAAAAGAACCATTAAAGCCTTGTTGAAAAGGTTGCACGTAGTCAAGTTGTTCAAGTTGTTTATAAACAGCTTCTCTAATTTCTTGACGGCCATGACCCGCAGGGCTACAAAATAATCCAGAACTTGCATCAATTAATTGATTGCCATGATGATCAGTGTAATACATTCCTTCAGCTTTAACCATTAGCCTTGGACTATCTTTAAAATCGTGATTGGATGTAAATGGCATCCAATGTTCTTCAAGTGAATTTGGTAATTCGTTTCTATTTTCTAAATCCATAAATGTCCTCAAATAAGCAAAATTTACCTAGCCTTACATCATACAAATGGCTTATCCAAGAGGAATTCTTGCTGTTTTTCTTAATTTCGTAGGAAAAATTGACGCCCTAGTATAGAAGAAAAAAATTCAATTATGCTAAGCAATAAAGAAGCTCAAATCCCTAATAATTTACTGTCGCTCGCTCAAAAATCACCTAATCTATCGGCAGGGATCATATGTGCAAACCATGACTCATCAATGGAATCAGCAAAAAAATCTGTAGAATTAAATCTTATAGAGCCAATTTTTATAGGAGATAAAAATGCTATTAATGAAAAAGCAGACAAAATTAATTGGGATATAAGTTCTTATAATATCATTAATTCATCAACTGACATCGAAGCTGCTACTATTGGGGCTGAACTCGCAAGAGATGATAAAATAAAAATAATGATAAAAGGAAATCTTCATACAGATATTTTAATGAAGACTTATTTAAAAAAAGATTTTGGTCTTATTGAAGGAAAAAGATTAAGTCATATTTGGCATATGACGATTAATAAAGATGATAAACCTCTTTTTATAACAGATGGAGCTTTAAATGTAGCTCCACGACTTGATGTAAAAATGCACATACTAAAAAATGTAATTAACTTTGCTAATCAATTAAGTATTATAAAACCAAGAGTAGCTATTTTATCAGGAACAGAAGATCCAATTGAAAGTATGCCAAGTTCAATTGAAGCAAAAGAACTTATGGAACGTGCAAGAAAAGAAAATATTAACGCCTATGTTCATGGACCTTTAGCGTTTGATAACGCTGTTTCTCCTGATGCTGCAGCAATAAAAAACATTTCAAATGAAGTGGCTGGAAAAGCTGATATACTTTTAGTGCCAAACTTAGAAACTGGAAATGCTCTTTCCAAAATGATGGTTTATTTTATGGGAGCTTGCGCAGCAGGATTTATAGTAGGTGGCAAGGTTCCAGTTGTTGTAACAAGTAGAGCGGATAGTTCTTCATCTCGTATAGCATCTATAGCAGCATCTGTTATTGCTGCTTTATAGTGAAACAAAATAAATCATTTAATGTTGTATTATTAGCAATAGCAGCAACTTTTTTTGGCTCTTTTATGGGGGCAAGTGTAAAACTTTTATCTAATGATCTCCACCCAATTATTATTTGTTTTTATAGATGTCTGATGGGGCTTATAATAATTACACCCTTTGTAGCTAGAAATAATTTTCAAGCACTTCAAACAGATAATATGCGATTGCAAGTTCTTAGGGCCTTGATAAATATAATATCAATGATCTGTTGGTTTAGTGCTATTGGCATGATGCATCTTGAAAAAGCAACAGCACTAGGATTTACCACACCACTTTTTACTACTTTGCTTGCAGTAGTAGTTCTTGGAGAAATAATTCGTTTTCATCGAACAGCAGCTCTTTTTCTTGGTTTCATTGGTATCATCATCATTATCAGACCTGGATATATGCCCTTTGAATTCGGAACATTATTAATGCTAATCGCTTCTTTTAGTTTTTCTTTTGTTTTGATTTTCGTAAAAAAATTATCAGCAACTGACTCTAGTATAACAATAATTTTTTATCATTTACTCTACATGACTCCTGCTTTTTTTATTTTATCACTATTTTATTGGGAGAGTGTTAATTTCAATCAACTTTTAATTTTTTCTTTAATGGGTGCTTCAGGACTTTTATCTCATTGGTGCTTAGCTCAAGCATTTAAAATGTCAGACACAACTTTTGTTATGCCATTACAATTTACAAAATTAATTTGGGCTTCTTTAATTGGATTGTTTCTTTTTGCTGAGCAACCAGACATTTGGACGTGGGTTGGTGGAGTAATTATTTTTATTTCAGTTGTCTACATAACATATCGTGAGGCATTTAAGAAAAAAGGGACACAAAAAACAATACAAGTTGATAGAGCAATTATTAATTAATTTTTAATTTAAAATATTATATAATTATTTAGCTGTCCATCCCCCATCAATAACAAGTGAGGAGCCCGTAATCATTGAAGAAGCATTTGATGCTAAGTAAACAACTGCTGTAGCGATATCACTATCTGTAGCTAATCTTCCAAGAGGAATATTATCCATCATAGCTTTTTTAAATTTCTTATCTTTAAAGAATTTTTTTACCAATGGCGTCTCTACAAAAGTTGGGCAAATGGTATTTACGCGGATATTATTCTTGGCTAGATCTAGTGCCATCCCCCTTGTTAAACCTTCAATACCAAATTTTGTCATATTATATATACTTCTTATGGGGGCGCCAACTTTACCCAATTGAGATGACATATTGATGATTGATCCACCTTTAGTTTTTCTATTTTTTGATCTTAACATTACTTTTGTAGCCATTTGAGCAACATGAAAAGCAGCCTTGATGTTTAAATCTACTACATAATCCATATCTTCTTTTTTAATTTTAGTAAAATGGTCTGGTCGATTAGTTCCAGCATTATTGACTAGAATATCAAGTGAGTTTATTTGTTTAAAAACTGACTTTACTTCTGCAGGATTTGAAACATCGCATTTAAAGACACTACATTTTCTTTTTAACTTATTAATTTGTTTTTTAACTTTATTTAAATCAGTAGGTGTTCGGCTTATAATAATAAGATCTGCTCCTGCTTCAGCAAGAGCAATGGCTGAAGCCTTTCCAATTCCCTTTCCTGCCCCTGTTACTAAGGCGGTTTTGTTTTTGACTTCAAATTTTTGTAAAAACATTTCTCCTATATCAATATTTATTGATAGCTTTGCAACTAATTAAAAATAACAGATTTAATAGATATTATCAGATAATTATATATACGTAGTGAATTAATTAAGGGGAAAAAATGACAATTTCATATATCAAAAAAGCTGATAAAACTGCTTCTTCTGATGAAGTAGAAACGAGACAACGAGTTCAAGAAGTTCTTAAAGAAATTGAATCAAAAAGAGATGACGGCATTAGAGAAATTTCTCGAAAGTTTGATAAGTATGAAGGTGATGTTATTGTTTCCCAAGAAAAAATTGAAGAAGTAATAAAATCATTAGACCAAAAGGTAAAAGATGATGTGCAGTTCTCCTATGATAGAGTTCGCAGTTTTGCAGAGCATCAACTAAAGCATCTTAATAATGATTTTGAAGTTGAATTATCTCCAGGTCTTTTTGCTGGTCAAAAATTAATTCCTGTAAACAGTGTTGGTTGTTATGTTCCTGGGGGTCGTTATAATAATATTGCCTCAGCTGTAATGAGTATCACGACAGCTAAAGTTGCTGGTGTTAAAAATGTAATTGCCGCGAGTCCCCCAAAAGATGAAAATGGCGCTAACCCTATAATTATTTACACAGCAAATTTATGTGGTGCTGATGTTATTATGAACTGTGGTGGAATTGGTGCAATTGGTGCTTTTGCTTATGGATGTTTTGGTAACCCAGAAGTTGATATGATCGTTGGTCCAGGAAACCAATACGTAGCAGAGGCAAAAAGAATTTTATATGGAAAAGTCGGAATTGATTTATTTGCAGGTCCAACAGAAATTGGCATTATCGCAGATCATACTGCTGACAAAGAAATGATCGCCGTTGATCTTGTTGGTCAAGCAGAGCACGGCCCAAACTCTCCAGCGTGGCTGTATACAACTGATAAAGCATTGTGTGATTATGTCATGAAGCGAGTCCCAGAATTAATTGCTGAACTTCCTGAAACTTCAAGAAATAATGCTGATTCTGCTTGGCGTGATTATGGTGAGGTTGTGTTGTGTGATACGAATGAAGAATTATGCCAAGTGAGTGATGAGTACGCACCCGAACATTTAGAAGTGCAAGCAGAAAACTTGGATTGGTGGTTAAATAAATTAAAAAACTATGGATCATTATTTTTAGGAGAAGAAACTACAGTTGCTTACGGCGATAAATGTTCTGGAACTAATCACATTCTTCCAACCAAAGGTGCAGCAAAATACACTGGTGGCTTGTTTGTGGGTAAATTTATTAAAACAGTTACTTTTCAACGCATGACAAAAGAATCTAATAAAGAAGTTGGCGCTGCAGCAGCTAGAATTTCAAGATTGGAAGGAATGGAAGCACATGCACGAACAGGTGATGCCCGTTTAAGAAAGTATGGTTTTCAAAATTAAATAATTTTTTTACTTTCTAAAAAATTAATAATTTGATCAGCTAACTCTTCAGCATTATTTGTTTTTGTATCAAGGACGAGATCTGCATTTTCTGGTATTTCATAAGTAGAATCAATTCCTGTAAAATTCTTTAATTCGCCTGATCTTGCTTTTTTATATAATCCTTTAGGATCTCTCTTTTCACATTCTTCTAGTGGGGTACTAACAAAGACTTCAAAAAATTCACCTTCCTCAAGCAAATCTCTTGCCATTTTTCTTTCTGAGCGAAACGGAGAAATAAAGGATACTAGAGTAATCAATCCAGCATCTAGCATTAATTTTGATACTTCAGCAACACGTCGAATATTTTCAACACGGTCTGTATCGGTAAATCCTAAATCTTTATTTAATCCATGACGAACATTATCACCATCTAATAGATAAGTTCTTTTGTTGATCGTATGAAGTTTTTGCTCGAGAATATCGGCGATTGTTGACTTCCCTGATCCTGATAATCCCGTAAACCAAATCACACATGGTTGTTGGACATTTAGTTTGGATCGAGTCTCTTTATTGATACTCATTTCGTGCCAAGAAATATTAGTGGATCGACGCAATGCATGATCAATCATGCCAGCACCAATTGTTTTATTATTATATGGATCAATAATAACGAAGCTGCCTAATTGATGATTGTTTTTATAAGGAGCAATACTATGCATTTTAGTTAATGCTATTTTACAATACGCAATGTCATTTAAATTTAATTTTTTGGTTGCTATTTCTTCATAAGAATTAACATTAATACTGTGAGCTAGATCAGTTATTTGTCCATTAATATAAGTGTTATTAAAACGAAAGATATAATTACGCTCTGGTAACATTGGCTCTTGATCCATCCAAACAAGATGAGCTGCAAACTGATCGGCTTTGATAATTTCCTTATTATCTTGTGTAAGAATGATATCTCCTCGAGAAATATCTAATTCATCTTTTAATGTTAATGTTACTGGCTGATTAGTAAAAGCCTCACTCAACTCACCATTGGGTCCATAAATATTCTTAATGGAGGTTTGAAAATTCGATATTGCAGTTGTAATCACATCTCCTTTTGATACTTTCCCAGAACTTATGGTTCCAGCATATCCTCGAAAATCTGAGCTTGATCTATTCACCCACTGCACTGGCATGCTAAATGCATTATTAAGATCTACCTCTTGAATTTGAATATTTTCTAAAGTTTCAATAAGGGAAGGGCCTGTGTACCATTTAGTATTTTCAAAGGTTGAAAAAACATTATCTCCTTTTAGGGCTGACAGAGGAATATACTTGGTAGAGATAAGATTAAAATTTTTTAATAATTCTTTATATTCTGTGACGATTTTATGAAAAATATTTTCATCATAATTTACTAAATCCATTTTGTTAATTGCGACAACAACATGCTGAATGCCTAGGAGATTAACAATAAAACTATGCCTTTTTGTTTGCTCTAAAACACCTTTTTGCGCATCAATTAAGATGATAGCAACATCAGAATTAGAAGCACCTGTTGCCATATTACGTGTATATTGTTCATGTCCTGGTGTATCGGCAACAATAAATTTACATTTTGATGTTTCAAAGAAACGATATGCAACATCAATTGTAATTCCTTGTTCGCGCTCCGCTTGCAAGCCATCAATTAATAAAGCTAGGTCTATATCTTTTCCTTGGGTTCCATATTTTTCACTTTCAATCTTTGCTTGATCAATTTGATCAACAAATACATTTTGAGAATCGTACAATAGTCTACCTAATAAAGTCGACTTGCCATCATCCACTGATCCACATGTTAAAATTTTAACTTGCTTCTTATTATTTTGATTTTGAAAAAATTTTTCTAAATCCATTAAAAATATCCTTCTTGCTTCTTTTTTTCCATTGATCCAATTTGATCTTTATCTATTGCTCTTCCTTCTCTTTCAGAATTTTTACTCTCTAATAATTCAATGATAATCTCTTCTACTGATGTTGCTGTTGACTCAATGGCCCCGGTTAACGGATAGCAACCTAATGTTCTAAAACGCACCATTCGATTTTCTATTTTTTCATGTTCTTTTACATCGAGCCTTTTGTCATCAACCATTAAAAGTAAATTATCACGTTTAATTACGGGGCGTTCTTTTGCAAAATATAGAGGAACAATATTTATCTTTTCTTGGTAAATGTATTGCCATACGTCAATCTCAGTCCAATTTGATAGAGGGAAAACTCTTACGTTTTCTCCCTTTGCTATTTTTGTATTATATAAATTCCACAATTCAGGTCGTTGATTTTTTGGATCCCAATGATGTTGCTGATCTCTAAAAGAAAATACTCTTTCCTTTGCTCTTGATTTTTCTTCATCTCTTCGTGCTCCTCCAAAAGCAGCATCAAACTTATATTTATCTAGTGCTTGCTTCAGAGCTTGTGTCTTCATAACATCTGTATGAAGTTTAGAGCCATGGGTAATGGGACCAATATTATTTTTTACACCCTCTTTATTAATATGAACTAATAAATCTAAGTTGTATTCTTTTGCTATCTCATCACGAAAAGCTATCATTTCTCTAAATTTCCAAGTTGTATCAACGTGTAATAATTTAAATGGCAACTTACTTGGTGCAAAAGCTTTTAATGCTAAATGTAGCATGACAGCAGAGTCTTTTCCTATTGAATATAACATGACAGGATTTTCAAACTCTGATGCTACTTCTCTAATAATGTGAATGCTCTCAGACTCTAATTTTTCTAAATGGGTTAAGTTCATAATTTAATTGAGATCAATGTTGCCTATAGCATAAAATTCAGGATTAATAATATTCTCTTTGGTATTATATTTGATACTATCATTTTGAAAGGTTCTAATTTTTCCACCAGCTTCATTTACTATCATATGACCAGCTGCTATATCCCATTCAGATGTTGGGCCAAAACGAGGATATATATCTGCTTCACCCTCTGCAATTAAACAAAATTTTAATGAACTCCCAGCTTGAACTATGTCAGCATTAGGAAACTTTTCTTTTACCCAATTATCAAAAGTAGCGTTAGAGTGAGAACGACTTCCAATTACGCGCTCTCTATTCGCTTGACTTGAAACTAGAATTTTTTGAATTCCTTCAAGGTTTTTTAATTTATCTTTTGTAATGGTTTTAAATGATCCTTTATTTTTTTCAGCCAAGTATAAGAAAGATTTTGCAGGCACATATACTACCCCTAAAATTGGATTATTGCCTTCAATCAAAGCAATATTTACAGTGAACTCACCATTTTTTTTAATAAATTCTTTTGTTCCATCTAAGGGATCAACTAGCCAATACTTCTTCCAATTTTTTCTTATACTCCAATCAACAAGTGACTCTTCGCTCAAAATAGGAATATTGCTATTTAATTTAGTTAGAGACTCTAGAATAATTTTATTAGAAGCTAAATCTGCTTTTGTTAAAGGAGATAAGTCCTCTTTGTTTACAACTTCAATATCATTATTATAGAAATTTAAAATTTCGTTACCTGCTTCTATTGCAACATTACAAACATCTAATAACAATTTATTATTTGGTATCATTTTAATTTGACTTTTATAGAACCTAAATTAGTGTTTTGATAGGTTTTTATGGAAAAAGAGATTTATAAAATAATCAATAAAGAAAAACTAAACATTGTTTCAGAATCCATTGAAAAAGCACACGGTCTTCCTAATGAATGTTATCTCAATGGACCCTACACGAGCATTGAACGAAAAAAAATATTTGAAAATAAATGGGTTACTATTGGAGTTGCAAGCTCTGTTCCTAACCCAGGTGATACTAAACCATTTGATTTATTAGGTATTCCTCTCATAATTGTTAGAGATAAAAAAAAACAGATTAGAGTTTTTCATAATGTATGTAGTCACCGTGGTTACAAACTGATTCATCAACGATGTTCTCTTAAAAATGTTTTACGTTGTCCTTATCATTCCTGGTCTTATGACTTTGAAGGAAATTTAGTTGCGACCCCTCATTTAGGAGGTGTCAATAAACATGAACATGAAGATTTTGATAAATCTAAAAGTGGCTTGAAAGAAGTACGAACTTACGTGTGGCTTGATTTGATTATGGTCAATATTTCAGAAAACGAAATACCCTTTGAGCAATACATTGAACCGCTTGAGGAAAGATGGTCCTCTTTTTGGACAAAAGAAGATCAACACATGATACGCCACGCAAAAGATTATGGATATTTTCAATTAGAGGCCAAATGTAATTGGAAATTTGCTATTGAAAATTATTGTGAAAGTTATCACTTGCCTTTTGTTCACCCTGGGTTGAATGCCTATTCAAAAATTGATGACCATTATCATATACAGGGATTACCAAATCGTTTTGCTGGTCAGGGAACGCTTGTTTACAATCCACGATTTACTAATGATGAAAAATTTCCAACTTTCCCTGGTTGGTCAAAAGATAAAGAACATCACGCCGAATATGTTGCTTTGTTTCCAAATACAATGATAGGTATTCATAAAGATCATTACTATGCATATTGGTTAGAGCCAATAAGTCATGAGCTTACAAAAGAACACATGGAGATCTATTATGTGGGTGATGAGGCGGCAAATGGAGATAAATTTAAATCTTTGAGAAAACAAAATTATGAACAATGGCTTAGTATTCAATCAGAAGACTTAAATATTATAGAGGGTATGCAAGAAGGAAGAAATTCACCAGTTTATAATGGAGGTAATTTTTCTCCAGTTCTTGATAATCCTACTCACCACTTTAATAAATGGGTAGCAACATCATTAACTGACAATGACTTTGCCTCAATTTAAAGAAAACTAATGAATGATCCTTTATTGCAGTCTTTTCAACTTAAACATTTGCATTTAAAAAATCGCATTATCATCACAAGTCATGAGCCATCTTATAACGAAGATGGCTTTCCAAAAGATAAGTACATAGCCTATCATCTAGAAAGAGCAAAAGGTGGAATAGCGATGACGATGACTGCAGGTTCATCGGTAGTATCTAAAGATAGTCCTCCTTCATTTGATAATATTCATGCATACAAAGATGAAGTTGTTCCCTGGATAAAGAAACTTACAAATGCCATTCATGATCAGGATTGTAAAATTATGATACAATTAACTCATTTAGGAAGAAGAACATCATGGAGTAAGGGTGATTGGCTTCCATCTATTTCATCGGGAAAGCACCGTGAACCTGCTCACAAAGCATTTCCAAAAATTGCTGAAAGTTGGGACATTGAGCGAATTATAAAAGAATATGGCGATGCTGCAGAACGGATGAAAGAAGGCGGAATGGATGGAGTTGAGCTTGAGGGTCAAGGTCATCTAATAGGTCAATTTTTATCACCACTGAGTAATGATTTAGACACAGAGTATGGGGGAAGTTTAGAGAATAGACTTCGTTTTACCATTGAGGTTTTAACAGAAATAAGAAAAAAAGTTGGACAGAAATTTATTGTAGGTATTCGTTGTGTCTTTGATGAAGCAACTGAAGGTGGGCTTAACAAATCTGATGGATTAGAAATTGCTAAGATTTTATCTGAATCAGGTCTTGTAGATTACCTGAATATCAATAGAGGAAGAATTCACACTGATCCTAGTTTGACTAAACTAATTCCTATACAAGGGATGAAGAGTGCTCCGCATTTAGATTTTGCTGGAGAAATAAAAAAAGAAGTTAATTTACCAATTTTTCATGCTTCTAAAATTTCTGATGTAGCCACTGCAAGATATGCTATTTCCAATGATCTTGTTGATATGATTGGCATGACTAGAGGGCACTTAGCTGATCCCCATATTGTAAAAAAAATTAGAGAAAATAGAGAAGAAGATATAAGACCATGTGTTGGGGCAACGTATTGTTTAGATAGAATATATCAAGGTGAAGAAGCCCTCTGCATTCATAATGCTGCAACAGGTAGAGAATTAAAATTTCCAAATATAATTTCCCCCTCAAAAACAAAAAAAAGAATTGTGATAGTAGGTGCAGGACCTGGTGGTCTTGAGTCAGCTAGAATAGCATCCGAAAGAGGTCATGAAGTTGTAATTTTTGAGGCTGCCTCTGACCCCGGTGGGCAGGTAAGATTATGTGCAAAATCAAAAAGAAGAAAAGATATGATGGGAATTATTGATTGGCGGATGGAGCAGTGCACTAAAAAAAGGGTAAATTTTAAATTTAATGTTTTAGCAGAAAAAGATGAAATACTTGATCAAAATCCAGACACTGTAATTATTGCAACTGGAGGTATACCTAATCTAGAACTTTTTGAGACAAAAAAAGATTTAGAAAATGTTTTTTCAAGTTGGGATATAATATCAGGCGATATTAAAACAGCAGAAAATATATTAATTTATGATGAAGCAGGAGATCATGTTGCAATGCAATCAGCTGAATTAGCAATTGAACAAGGGTCAAATGTTAGCTTTGTCACACCTGATCGATTAATATCTTCAGAAATAATGGGCATGAATTTAACTCCTTATTTAAAAAAACTTCAGAATGAAAATATTTCATTTTCAATAGGAAGAAGATTATTAGACGTGTCAATAAGAGGTAATAAACTAAATGCATTAATAGGATCAGACTATGATGAGTTATTCAAAAATAATTTAACGTTCGATCAAGTATTTGTTAACTATGGAACAAAACCTCTAGATGAGTTGTATTTTGAGCTATTGCCAGATTCAAAAAATGAAGGAGAGGTAGATTATGAAAGATTTATTAAGGGATATGAGCAAAAAATAATCAAAAACAAAGAAAGCACTTTTAATATTTTTAGAATTGGAGATGCTATTGCATCACGAAATATCCATGCAGCAATTTATGATGCATTAAGATTAGCAGTCAAAATTTAAAATTTAAATAAGCCAATGCACAGTGACAATTAAGTCATTAATCTTTATAGTTAATATTATTAATTAAGGGGTAGTATGGATGAAAAATTATTTAAAAAAGGATTAGAAAAAAGAAAAGCTACATTGGGAAGAGAATATATTGAAAAAAATTTAGAGCAAGCCAATGATTTTACTCTGCCTTTTCAAAAAGCAATGACGGAATGGTGTTGGGGGTTTGGTTGGGGTGACGAAGTAATAGACATGAAAACACGCTCAATGATGAATCTTTCAATGATTGGTGCACTAGGAAAAATGCATGAATGGGAAATACATTGTAGAGGAGCAATAACTAATGGAGTATCTAAAGATGAAATTAGAGCAATAATTCATGTTATTGGAATTTACTGCGGTGTACCTCAGGCCCTAGAATGCTTTAGAGTTGCAAAAAAAGTGTTGGAAGAAAAAAATCTTTAAAGAAATTTTTAGCTATAAATATAAAAAATATAGCCAACGTATAAAATTAATCCAATAGAACCATATGTTCTTCCAATTCTTTTAAGAAAAATCATAAATCCTAAAATCATTACAGTAACAAACAACATAAAGAGCAAATCAATATAACCTATTACTGTTGGTATACTGAAGTTTCCAAAAAAAGAAGAAACACCTAATACTCCTAAGACATTATAAATATTTGATCCTAAAACATTACCTAGAGCAAAATCAACTTTTCGTCTTATAGCAGATAAAATTCCAACCACTAATTCTGGCAGTGAGGTACCAAAGGCAACTAATGAAACACCTATTATAGCTTCTGGAATATTTAATTGTTTAGCAATATTAATAGCTGAGTCTACAAAAAGATCTGATCCATAAATTAAAAGTATTATTCCTAATACAATAAAAATTATTGAAACAAGAAGAGAATAATCTCCTTTTTCTTCAACATCAGAAACGTCAATAGAACCCTGCTTAACTTGTACGTACATAATTAAAAATAATAAACCTATCGCTAATATGCCAAAAAGAAAATTAAAAGGCAGAATCAAATAACTCATAGCTATTAAGATTAATGCTAAGAAAATATTTATCCAAGCTTGATTAATTTGATTTTGATTAATATTTCCTATGGGAATTAAAAAAGATGTAGCGGCCATTACTAGTATTAAATTTGCAATATTGCTTCCGATAACAGCTCCAACAGCTAGATCAGCATGATTAGAAACTACAGCATTAATACTACTAGCTAGCTCAGGCAAAGACGTACCTCCAGCTACAATAACAACTCCAATAGCAAATAAAGATACTTTAAGCTTTCTTCCAAAACTTACTGAGCCTCTAATTATTAGTTCAGCACCAAGTATTAGAAGAGCAAGACCAATAATTAATAAAAATAAATTCACGAATATCTAACTACCGTAAATATAATGGGGTAACCATAAAGCAATTTGAGGGAAAATAATTATTAGAGCTAACCCAATTACTTGCAAGACCATAAACTGCATCATACCTATATATATATCCTTCAAATCCCATTCTGGCACAACGCCTTTTAAGAAATAGGCTGATAAGGCAACTGGTGGTGATAACCATGCAGTTTGTAAATTAACTGCAACAAGTATTGCAAACCATATTAAGTTAAAACCAAGTCCTTCAATTAAAGGTAAAATTATTGGAACAACAATTAATACAATTGGTACCCATTCTAGTGGCCACCCTAATAAAAATATCATCGCCATAACAATTAACAAAATTAAATATCTATTTACTTCAAGACTTAGCAAGAAATCAGTAATCATTGACGGGGTTCCTAATCTAGCAAAAACAGCTCCAAAAAAATTAGAAGCTGCTACAAGCAACATTATTAATGCCGTAATTTCCAATGTTTTAATTAATCCATCTTTTAATTTTTCCATAGTTAGTTTTCGATAGGCAAGCGCTAATATTATTGAACCTAGAGCGCCACAACCTGCTGCCTCTGTTGGTGTTGCAAGACCAAATAAAATACTTCCAAGTGCAGAGAAAACTAAAAGTGCAGGAGGCACTAGTCCCATAAAAAATTCATAAAGAACAACACTCATATCCTTTTCTCTATCTTCTTCTGGAACAACTGGTCCAAGTGAAGGGTCTAGGTAACATCTTATAGTTGCGTAACCAGCATATAAAACTGCTAACATAATTCCAGGAATTATAGCTGCTGCAAAAAGATCTGTAACAGGAATTTCCATTATTGGACCCATTACAACAAGCATAATACTTGGAGGAATTAAAATTCCTAAAGTTCCTCCTGCAGTTATCGTTCCAGCTGCCAACCTAACATCATATCCTGATCTATTCATAGATTTTGCAGCCATAATTCCCAATATTGTAACTGATGCACCAACAATACCTGTGGCTGCAGCAAAAATTATAGATACAAAAAGAACAGCATAAAAAAGAGATCCACGAACTCTCGAAAGCATCATCTGAACTGAGGAAAATAATCTTTCCATTAAACCTGCTTGTTCCATCATAATGCCCATAAAGACAAACAATGGAACGGCGGCTAAAGTTTGTTCGGTCATAACCATTGAAAACTGCAAAGTCATTAAATAGAAAACTAATTTTCCAAATCCAAGATAACCAAAGACAAATCCTAAAAAAATTAAAGTAAAGGAAATCGGGAAACCAACAAAAATAGAAAATAGCATTACTGCTATTAAAAATATTCCTAAAATCTCTGGACTAATAAATTCTGCAATCATTCATCACCTGGCCATTTGCCATTTTTCATAGCGTAGTGACTTTTTAATAATTCAGATACACCTTGTATAAGTAAAAAAACTATACCAATCCATAAGCATGATTTTATTGGCCAAAGGTAAGGCATCCAAGCTGTGTCCATTCCTTTTTCTCCACGCTGCATTGACTCAATGACAAATATTGTAGTCATGTACAAACAAAAGAAAAGTCCAGGAAAGTAAAAGAATAAATATAACCAAAAATCAACAAAGCCTTGCGTTTTTATTTTAAAATTACGATATAAAAAATCTGCTCTTATATGTACACCTCTTGATAATGCATATCCTGAACCAATCATAAACATCGCGCCATAAAAAAATCTGCTCATATCGTAAGCCCAGTAAGTAGGTGCGAGAAAAAATTTTCTTGCTACAACCTCATATGCCATACATAAAAATAATGGAACAGTTATCCAGCAAATAGTTTTTCCCACTAGCAAACTAAACTTATCAATGTTGATGATGGTTTTGTAAATCCAATTTGCCATATCAGATGGTTGTTCAAAATAGCCTACTTTTCTCTCAGCAATTAACTCATCCTTTAAATCGTAATCTTGAATATTATCTGACATTCTTGTGTTCTATAGGAATTAAAGAGCGGAAACTAGTCCGCTCTTTATATATTTTAAATTATTTTAATGTTGCAGCGTGAGCCATACCTAATTTAGCATTAGACATTTGAGCTCCACTCCAAAATGGTACTGCAATATCAGCAAATTCTTTCATAGAAGTGTAAACTTCATTAAAAAATTCATTTTCTTCAGCATTTTTATTTAGAGTTGCTAAAGCAGCCGCCATGTATTCAGAAAAATAATCAGTTGGTGTATCATGCAGTATAACACCCGCTTCTTCTGTTAACATTCTAAGTGCTTTTCCATTCTCATAAATTCTATCAGATAAAGTTAGCATCAATGATGCATCAGCAGCCACCTGAAGAGAAGCTTTTTCATGATCAGTTAAACTATCATATGTAGTACCGTTCATATAAAAGTCTGCATTTACAACCACTTGGTGCAAACCTTGAAGATAGTAGTGTTTTAATACTTTTTGAAAACCAAAAACACTGTCAGGTTTTGGACAGCACCATTCTGCAGCATCAATTGTACCAGCTTCAAGAGCAGGAAGAATATCTCCACCACCCATTGCTACTGAAGCAATACCAATATCTTTATATGTTTGACCAGGTATACCTGGAGGTGTTCTAAAACGATATTTTCTAAAATCCTCCATACTTGTGATTGGCTCTTTAAACCATCCTAGTGCTTCTGGACCAACAGGTTGAAGCATAAATCCTTTTATGTCTCTTCCCATCTCATCCCAAAGTTGTTCATATAATTCTTTTCCACCTGCAGCGTTAAACCACGATAGGAATGCTAGGTTATCGATTCCTACACCGCCACCTGCAACAGGTGATCCAAATAACATTGCAGCTGGATGCTCTCCTGACCAATAGTGAGTCCAAGCAAATCCACAATCAATTAGACCTTTGTCGATTGCATCGAGCGTTTCTTTACCGCCAACAACAGTTCCTGCTGGCATAATTTCAAACTTTAAAGAACCACCAGTTAATTCTGTCACTCTATCAGTAAACTCTTCTTTTAGTAAACGCGCTTCATCACTCTTAGCATTTAGAACTGTCTGACACTTAAGTGTTTTTGCTTTTGCAGAGACAGTTGAAAATCCTAGAATCAAAACTGTTCCTAGAACTAATGTTAATAATTTTTTCATATTTCCTCCCGAAAAATTGTATAAAAAAACTTAACATTAATAAAACGTTTTACAAAGATATTATTAGGATTAATTAATAAAAAATATTGATAATAATGTAATAATGAAAAAAATAAAAATTAAGCAAATAACAAAAAAAATAAACAATTTAAAATATGTTGCCATTAAATTTTAAACCTTTTAAATCAAACGTGTTTATAAAATTATCTTTTAATTTTCTATTTTTTAAACTCTAATATTTATAATGAGCGATAGTTTTGATTATATAATTGTTGGTGCCGGTTCAGCAGGATGTGTATTAGCAAACAGATTATCAACTAATCCTAAAATCTCAGTTCTTTTAATTGAAGCTGGAGGAAAGGATACGTATCCATGGATACATATTCCTGTTGGTTACTACAAAACTATGCATAATCCAAAAACAGATTGGTGTTTCAAAACAGAACCAGATGAGTCCATAAATGGAAGATCAATTAATTATCCAAGAGGCAAAACATTAGGAGGTAGCTCGTCAATAAACGGTCTCTTGTACATTAGAGGTCAATCAAGAGATTATGATATTTGGCGTCAACTCGGAAACACTGGATGGGGATGGGACGATGTACTGCCATATTTTATTAAATCAGAAAATCAAGAAAGAGGGGAAGATCAATTTCATGGTGTTGGCGGTCCTTTATCAGTTTCTGATATTAGAATTAAACTTGATATATTAGATGAATTCCAAAATGCTGCTGAAGAGGTAGGCATTCCTAAGATTAAAGATTTTAATACAGGTGATAATTTTGGATGTGATTATTTTCAAGTAACAGAAAAAAATGGATTAAGATGTAGTACTGCAGTCGGGTATTTAAATCCTGCTAAAAAAAGAAAAAATTTAAAAATTGTAGTTAAGGCGCATGTAAAAAAAATTAATTTTGATAAAAAAAAAGCTGTTGGTATTTCCTATTGGCATAATAATGAATTAATAACAGTAAAAGCTAATAAAGAAGTCATTTTGTCAGCAGGAGCAATTGGTTCCCCTCATATTTTGCAAACATCAGGGATTGGCAATCAGAAGAAATTACAAGAATTAGGTATAAATATGGTTCATCATAACCCAAATGTTGGACAAAATCTTCAAGATCATCTGATGCTAAGACCAGTCTACAAAGTAAAAAATATAAAAACATTAAACAAGACTATAAATAGTTTTTTTGGCAAAATGTTAATTGGAATGGAGTTTGTATTTTTTAGAAAAGGAGTAATGACAATGGGTGCAAGTCAGTTGTGTGGCTTTGCGAAAAGTGATGATAGCAAGGAAACACCAGATTTACAATTTCATGTTCAGCCTATCAGCACTGATAAACTTGGAGGAGCTAGTCTTCATAAGTTTAATGCTTTTACTCCCACTGTTGCAAACTTAAGACCAACTAGCAGAGGAGAAATTTATATTACTTCTAAAGATAGTAGAAATGACCCTAAAATAAAAATGAATTATTTGTCTACTCCAGAAGACCGACAAGTGTCAGCGGCAGGTATTCGATTAGTCAGAAAAATTATTTTTAAAAGTGAGACGTTTAAAAAATATTCACCTGAAGAATTTAGACCAGGGTTAGAATATCAAACTGATGAGGACATAATTAATGCTGCAAGCGAACATGCCCAAACCATTTTTCATCCGGTAGGCACATGTAAAATGGGAAATGACTCAAACGCGGTAGTTGATGATACTCTAAAAGTTCACCAAATTAAAAATTTAAGAGTTGTTGATGCGTCTATTATGCCAAATATTACGTCTGGTAATACTAATGCACCTACAATAATGATAGCTGAAAAAGCATCTGATATGATTATTGCAGATCAATAAATTATTGAACTACAGTATCTTTACTATCAATTCCTGCTACTTCAACAGGGGCCTTCATAGCATCTCTTCTAAATGGCTCTCCTAATTCTTGGTTTAAAATTACCTCAATAAAAGTAGTGATACCATTCATTTGTTCAGCACATGAAGTTTTAAGTGCTTCTGTTAACTCAGATTGAGTGGTTACTTTAACACCCTTGAAACCACAAGCTTCAGCTATTTTTGCATAGCTTAGTTTTGGATCAAGCTCAGTCCCGATAAAATTATTATCATACCAAAGTGTAGTATTTCTTTTTTCTGCACCCCATTGGTAGTTTCTAAAAATTACCATCGTTATGTTAGGCCACTCTTCTCTGTTACAAGAAGTCATTTCACTCATGCTTATTCCAAAAGCACCGTCTCCTGAAAAACCAACTACTGGTGTATCTGGGCAGCCAATTTTTGCACCCAACACAGATGGAAAACCATAACCGCAGGGTCCAAACAAACCAGGAGCTAAATATTTTCTTCCTTTTTCGAAGGTTGGATAAGCATTACCAATTGCACAATTGTTTCCAATATCACTAGAGATAATTGCATCTTCAGGAAGTCCTGCTTGAATTGCTCTCCACGCCATACGAGGAGACATTCTATCAGGATCTCTCTCTCTTGAGTCTTTATTCCAAGAAGTTCCTTCATCATCCTCTTCGTGATCAAGGCTAGTTAATGTTTGTAACCAAGCTGATTTTGTTTGATGTATGAGAGCTTTTCTATCTTCTCTTCCCACATCACCAGCACTTGATGATAATTGGTCAAGAATTTGTTGAGCCACGAGCTTAGCATCACCACAAATCCCAACAGATACTTTTTTGGCAAGTCCTATTCTATCAGAGTTTATATCAACTTGAATGATTTTTGCTTCTTTTGGCCAATAATCAATTCCATATCCAGGCAGAGTTGAGAAAGGGTTAAGTCTGGTTCCGAGTGCTAAAACTACATCAGCTTTTGAAATAATTTCCATTGCTGCTTTAGAGCCATTATAACCTAAAGGACCAACAGCTAAAGGGTGTTTCCCTGGAAAGCTATCATTATGCTGATAACCACAAGCAACAGGAGCATCTAATCTTTCAGCAATTTTTTTACAATCTTCTATGGCATCTGCTAGAACCACACCTGCTCCAGATAGGATAACTGGAAATTTTGCATTTGATAAAAGTGATGCTGCCTCTGAAATTGCTGTTGCACCACCAGAAGGTCTTTCAAATTCAATGATAGATGGTAATTCTATATCAATTACTTGAGTCCAAAAATCCCTAGGTACATTTATTTGAGCAGGAGCTGAGCCCCTTTTTGCTTTTAATATTACTCTATTTAAAACTTCTGCCATTCTTGATGGATCACGAACTTCTTCTTGATAACAAACCATATCTTTAAACAAGTTCATTTGTTCAACTTCTTGGAATCCTCCTTGACCCATTGTTTTATTAGCAGCTTGTGGAGTAACTAAAAGCATGGGAGTATGATTCCAATATGCTGTTTTAATAGGAGTTACTAATCCAGTAATGCCTGGACCATTTTGAGCAATACACATTGCTATCTTGCCAGTTGATCTTGTGTATCCGTCTGCAATTAATCCCCCATTAGACTCATGGGCTACATCCCAAAAAGTTATCCCCGCTTTTGGAAAAAGATCTGAAATTGGCATAAACGCTGAGCCTATTATTCCAAAAGAGTGTTGTATTCCATGCATTTGTAGTACTTTTACAAATGCTTCCTCAGTAGTCATTTTAGCCATCTTCAAATCTCCAATTAATATATTATATTACCTATTTAGACTTATTTATTAAAATTCAAATTTTGGACTATAATAATTTGAGAGCATAATCTAGAAAATTAATTAGATAATGAGTAAAAAAATTCAAAAATCGATAGAGTTTGAAAGTCCGAAGCCTAACTTAAAAGGTCAGGATATCATCAAATTTATTGCAAAGACACTTCCTCATCAACCAGGTGTTTATCAAATGGAAGATGATAATGGTCAAATCTTATATATTGGAAAAGCAAAGAATCTTGCAAAAAGAGTTATCAATTATACTTCGATAAATAACCTTACACGCCGTTTACAAAGAATGGTGAGTTTAACAAAAAAAATGAATTTTTTTGTTACTAATACGGAAATTGAAGCCCTATTACTTGAATGCAATTTAATCAAAAGACACAAACCACGATTTAATATTATATTAAGAGATGACAAATCATTTCCCTATATTTTAATTAATAAAGAGCATAAATTTCCACGTCTTCAAAAATATCGAGGTGCAAAAAAAATTAAAGGAGATTATTTTGGCCCATTTGTATCACCATCAGTTGCTGATTATACATTAATTGCATTACAAAAAGCTTTCTTATTAAGAAGTTGCTCTGATGGTACTTTTAACAATAGGTCTAGACCATGTTTATTATTTGATATCAAAAGATGTAGCGGCCCATGTGTTGATTATATTAATGAGGATAAATATAAAGAAAGTATCGAAGATGCTAAAAAGTTTTTAAAAGGTAATACAAAAAAAATTGAAAAAAAATTATCTTCTAAAATGAAGTGGGCAAGTAAAAATCAAATGTTTGAAGAAGCTGCAAGACTTAGAGATAGAATAAAATCAGTAAATCAAATTCAAAAGTATCAATCTGTTTATATTAAAGACATGCGCAACATAGATATTTTTGCAATAAAGCTCTCAGATAGTAGAAGTTGTATTCATGGAAAGTTTTATAGAAATGGAAGTAATTATGGGAATAAATCTTTTTTTCCATCCCATGAAGATACTAGTGAAGCTAAAGAAATTCTTGAGTCTTTTTTATATCAATTTTATGCAGATAAGGATGTTCCACCTAAAATTTTAGTAAATATTGATGAGGAAATTTTTCAAGAAGTAGAGAAAACATTAAATAAAAAAAATAAATCAAAAACAAAAATACTGAAACCAAAATCTGGTGAGAAATTGCAACATATACTACTAGCAGAAAAAAATGCTCTTGAGAGTATTAAATTAAAGAAAACAAGTATTGAGGCTCACCATATGGCTCTAAATTCACTTTCAAAATTATTAAGTATCAAAAATGATATTAGCAGAATTGAAATTTATGATAACAGTCATACATCTGGTGCAAACTCAGTGGGAGTAATGGTAGTTGCTGATAAAGAAGGTTTAAGTCCTAAGCATTATCGAAAATTCAATATTCGGTATGATTTGAATAACAAAAAAATTTCCAATGTTAATGATTATTATATGATGGAAGAAATTCTTAGCAGACGGCTCTCTAAAATTAATACAGAAGAAAACACACCAGTACCCAACGTAATCATTATTGATGGTGGAAGAGGTCAATTTAATAGTGTGCACAAAATACTAAAAAAATATAAACTAAATAATATTGATCTGATGAGCATATCTAAAGGACCAGAAAGAAACTCGGGTAGAGAAATTATGCATCTTGAAAATAAAAATTTAAATTTGAAACCTAATGATCCTCTACTTTACTTTATACAAAGACTAAGAGATGAGGCACATCGATTTGCAGTTACAGCACATCGAGCTAGAAGATCAAAATCTAGCGTTAAATCTATTTTTGATGAAATTAGAGGAATAGGACCAAAAAGAAAAAAAGAACTTCTTTTTCATTTTGGTACAATTGAAAAGATAAAAACTGCCTCACTAGATGAGCTAAAGAAAATAAAGTCTATTCCCACAAAGAAACTTGAAGAGTTATTCGAATTTTTTAATGGCTAATGGGATAAACTTAATCTAAAAAAAATTTATGAAATTAAATATCTCTAATATTTTAACAATTGCTAGAATAATAGTAATTCCAATAATTGTCCTATGTATATATTTAAAAGATCCTTTCTATGGATGGGTTGCTTTTGTCCTTTTTTGTATAGCAAGTATCACAGACTATTTTGATGGTTACATAGCTCGAATAAGAAATGAAGTTACTAACTTTGGTACCTTTCTCGATCCTATAGCAGATAAATTATTAGTAGCAGCCGTTATTTTAATATTAACTTCAAAAGAAATTATTGCAGATTGGGAAACAATTCCAGCTCTAATTATTTTACTTAGAGAAATAGCCGTATCAGGTCTTAGAGAATACCTTGCAAAAATTAAAGTGAGTGTTCCAGTTTCTAGAATAGCTAAAATTAAAACATCTATTCAGTTAATTGCTTTAGCATTTCTTATATTGAGCGAAAGTGGAATTACGATTGTGCCTATTATTTTCATCGGTAAAATAGCTTTATGGACGGCTGGAATTTTAACATTATATACAGGGTATGATTATTTAAAATCAGGCCTAAGGCATTTTTAATGAAAATAAAATACTTTGCCTGGATTAAAGATATTACGAATCTTGAAGAAGAAGAAATAAACTTAGATAAAGTAAAAAATTTAGAAGGATTAAAAATTTATATTACAGAAAAGTATCCTGATTTGAAAAAGTACATGAAAAAAAAAGTATTAAGATTTGCCATAAATCAAGAATATATAGTTAAAAACACTAATCTTAGTGATGAAGATGAAATTGCTATTTTTCCTCCCGTTAGCGGTGGTTAATGATTAAAATCCAAAAAGAAGATTTCAACTCTGAAGTTGAGATTAATAAAATTAAAAAATTACATTCTAATGTTGGTGCTGTATCTTCATTTATTGGATATGTAAGAGATGAGAATAATAATAAAGCAGTTAGATCAATTAATTTAGAAGTTTATCAAGAAATGGCTCACAAACAATTTGAGAAAATTATAAATGAAGCTAATTTAAAGTGGAAGCTTGAGGATAGCTTAATTATTCATAGATATGGCAAACTTGAAGTTAATAGCAAAATTGTTCTAGTTGCTTGCTTTTCTAAACATAGAAAAGAAAGTTTTGAGTCATGCAATTTTATAATGGATTATCTTAAAAAAGATGCACCATTTTGGAAGAATGAATTTTATGGTGACAAAAACGAGTGGTTGTCAAATTCTAATTAGAACTTTTCACCATTTCACTAAAATCAGTCATAAATTTGAATGTAATTGAGTTATCACCAGTACTAAAGCTAACATTATCAATTGATTTTATTGGTGTTATTTCCGCAGCAGTTCCAGTGAGAAAAGCCTCATCATACTTATCAATTTCTGAAGGTAAAATATGTTTTTCAGTGATTTTAAATCCTTGTTCTTTGACCATTTTAATAACAGCTTGACGAGTTATTCCATTTAAAAAACAATCTGGTATCGGTGTATGAATATCTTTGTTTTTGATAAAAAAAATATTGGCCCCAGTTCCCTCAGCCACGTAACCTCTATAGTCTAGCATAAGGGCATCGTGATAGCCTTTGCTTTCTGCAAATTCTTTTGACATAGTGCATATAATATAAGGCCCAGAAGCTTTAGCTTTGAAAGGAGCTGTATCTGGCGCGGGTCTTTTCCAGGGTGATGTTATTAATTTTAATCCTGCTTTTCTATCTTCAATTTTAAAATAAGAAGACCAGTCATCCCATACTGCTATTGCAACATTTATATTTGAATGAATTGTAGAAATACCCATTTGATTACCCCCTCTCCAAGCAAGGGGTCTTACATAACAATCTTTATAATTCATTTTATCAATTAGTTTCTTCTTTGCCTCATTGATTTCATCTTTAGTAAAAGGAATTTTAATGCCTATTATTTTTGCAGAATTAAAAAATCGATCAGTGTGTTCTTCAGATTTAAAAATTTTTCCACCATAAGCTCTTTCACCCTCAAAAACTGCACTAGCATAATGTAAACCTTGAGAAATAATATGAGATTTAGCATTTTGCCATGGAATAAACTCACCATTCATCCAAATCCACCCTTCTCTATCTTCAAAAGATTTACTCATAATATTCTAAATTTCTTTTTTTTAATGACAATTGACTATCAGTGATGCATAATTAAGTCAATATGGCTGACCTAAATAATTTACTAACGCCTTTTTTTTTGAATGATAAAGAAGTAAGGAAAGTTATTGAACTATTATTTTTTGCATACAGAGATTTTACTTCTGGGCCTGACAAAATTCTTGAAAAAATCAACTTTGGTAGAGCTCATCATAGAGTGATATATTTTGTTGGAAAGAAAAACCATATTACTATTAAAGAGCTTTTGAGAGTTCTACAAATTACAAAACAAAGTCTCTCGAGGGTTCTGAATCAGTTAGTAAGTGAAAAATTCATTATAGTTTCTACTGGTTTAGATAAAAGAACAAAAAAATTATCTCTTACTGAAAAAGGAAAAAAACTTGAAAATGAGCTGTCTACTATTCAAATTAAAAAAATTAGAAAAGTAATAAATGAATTTAGTGAAGAAAATATAAATGGTTTTAAAAAAATATTATATGAAATGATTGATGAATATAATAAAAAAACATTTCAAGAAATAAATGATTAAAGATGAACAAAGCTATTCTCTTAGTAGATGATGATCAAAGATTGAGAGATTTATTAAAAGATTATTTGCAAGAAAAAAAACTAAACATATTTACTTGTCAAGATTTTGCAGAAGCCAAAGAAGTTTTAAAATTTTTTGTATTTGATTTGATAATCTTAGATAGAATGATGCCAACTGGTGATGGGGTAGATTTAATTTCTTTTATAAAAACAAAGTCTAATACCCCTATAATCATGTTAACAGCAATGGGAGAAAATGAAAACAAAATTCACGGTCTAAAAATTGGATCTGATGATTATGTTACAAAACCTTTTGAACCTGAAGAATTATATCTAAGAATAATTAAATTGCTTAATTTGTATGAAAATATAAATCAATCTGAATTACGAATATATTTTGGAGAATATATATTTGATAATAAAACTCAAGCTCTTAAAAAAAATGAAAATGAAATTTATTTAACTGAAGGTGAAAATAAACTTCTTATAAAATTAATTAATAAAAGAAATAATCTAGTTTCAAGAGAAGAGTTGGCAGACACAGAATTTGATGAAAGTGAACTTAGAAAAGTAGATGTTGGTATAACTAGGTTACGTCAAAAAATTGAAAAGATACCAAAAAAACCTCAGTTTATAAAAACTATTAGAGGTAAAGGTTATATGTTGGTTTGTAGATAAATATGATTTTTAAAAAATTTATTCCTCAATCTTTATTAGGAAGATCAATAATAATAATTTTTGTTCCCATTATTGTGCTGGTACTTATCACTTCAATCATTTTTTATCAAACTTCTTGGAATATTATTTCAAAAAGACTTACACAATCAGTAGTTGCAGACATAAATGTACTAGTTAAACTAATTGAAAAGGATCTTGAATTTGAAGCAATTCAAATAGCTAAAGAGGATTTTAAAATGAACATTAAGATTGTAAAGAGTGCAAATATTAACAATGACAGCACAAGAAATCAAAGGGGTATTTTATCAAATAGGTTAAAACAAGCTCTTCTTGAATTAGATATTCCTTTTTTTTATAATTTAAGAAATATTAATGAGGGGGTTAAAATCATCATACAAATAGAAGAAAATAAATTTCTGTTTATAAACGTAGACAAAGATAGGCTTTATAGTGAAACAGCTTTTGTATTTTTGTTATGGATGTTATTTGCCTCAATACTTCTGCTTTTATTTTCATATTTTTTTATGAATAAACAAATAAGGCCACTTAAAAGGCTATCAATTATAGCTGAGACATTTGGAAGGGGTTTAGATGCTCCAGAATTAAAAGCTGCAGGTGCATCAGAAATAAAACAAACAGCCAATGCATTTAATCAAATGAGAACAAGAATAAAAAGATTTTTAAAACAAAGAACTGATATGCTGGCAGGTGTTAGTCATGATCTTCGCACACCATTAACAAGAATGAAACTTCAATTATCTCTTTTAAAAGATGAAAAAGCTAAAAAGGAATTAGAATTAGATATTAGTGAGATGACTGCAATGCTTGATAGTTATGTTAGTTTTGTGAGATCAGAGGCACCAGAACCAATAGAAAATATTAACATAAATAAATTAGTGCAAGATATTATAAAAAACATTGATTTAAAAAAGTATAAAATAAAATTAGTAGAACAAAATATTATTAAGACTTCAGGAAGACCTATACAATTAAAAAGAGCTATTCAAAATGTTATTGACAATTCATTAAGATATTCCGATAAAATAAATATTGAAATTATCTCACATGATGATGGCTGTATTCTAATTATAGAGGATAATGGCCCAGGCATTCCTGATAAAAATTATGAAGATGTCTTCAAGCCATTTTTCTCATTAGATCCTTCTCGTAATAAACTAAAAGGTGAGAGTGGATTAGGATTATCTATAACTAGAGATATTATTAGGTCACATGGCGGCGATATCAAATTATCAAAATCCAGTTATGGAGGTCTTAAATCTAAAATTGAACTACCAATTTAAAAGAGCTTAACACCATTAGGGACTAATTTATTTGGTTCAACAAGTATCGGTTCGTTAAGATCATCTGGAAATCCTAGCACTAGAACTTCAGAGATCAAATTACCAATTTGTTTTGGTTCAAAATTTACTACTGCTGCTACTTGCTTATTAATTAAATCATTAGATAAATAATTTTTAGTAAGTTGAGCTGAACTTTTTTTAATTCCAATTTTTTTTCCAAAATCAATTTCTAAAACAATAGAGGGATTTTTAAGTTTGAGATTTTCTTTGGCTGAAATAACTGTTCCAACTCTTATATCTACTTTCTCAAAATCATTATAGGATATAATTTTTGTCACTTTATATATTTACGAAATGTATTTGCTTTGTCTAAATTTTTATCAAGAGAGTTCATAGTTTTCTCGAGAGAGACAGTTTTATCATCAATCCAAGAGTAAAATGTTATTAAATAAACTAAAAAAAGTCCTTTTAGTCTTATTGTGCCCTTCACACCATTCACATTAAATCTAGCTAATTCAGCTGTGATAATCATACTCTCAAGGAAAGATGGGAATAATTTTATTATTTTTTTGGGAGATTTTTTAAAAGCCTCAAATATTTTAATAAAAGAAATCCTGTTTTCTTGCAAAATATCAAATCTTGCCATTAAAACTTCAAATAACATATCCTTAGAAGATGATATTTCTAAATCTTTTGTTTTTTTGATTAACAAGTTATCAACATATCTGTTTAGGTTTTTTATTAGATCAGTTTTTGAATTAATAAATTTTTGTTTCTTAACTTTTTTATCTAGCACATCATCTAAGGTTAATTTTTCCCATGACTTTTTGAGGAGTTTTTTAAGAGTATTTTCTGCTATTTTTTTTTCTATATCAATCATTAATTTTTTTTACTTAGTATTTTTGCTCTATCATACGCGGACATAATAGTTTTATATATAATTGTATCAATATTATTATTTTTTAAATTTTTAATTCCAGCTTCTGTTGTGCCACCTTTGACAGCAATTTTTATTGCTAATTCTTTTGGCTCTTGTTTAGTTTCTTGCATCAAGTAAATTGAGCCTAACATTGTTGAAGTGATTAAATCTCTGGATTGATTTTTTGAAAATCCAATTTTTTGAGCAGCTTTTTCAAAAGCATGAATCAAAATAAAGATATAACCAGGACCACTTCCTGAAACAGCAGTTGCTTTATCAATTTGACTTTCATTTTTTAACCATAAAGTTTTTCCAACTTTTAAGAAAAGTTCATTTAATTTTTTTTTATTAATTAAGCTTAAGTTACTATTAGAAACTAAACATGATATGCCATTTCTAACTAGAGCAGGCATATTCGGCATTATTCTTACAAACTGATTTGCATTTTTGATTCTTTTTTTAAAAAAATTTATTTTCTTACCTGCAATAATGCTTCCTATTACTATATTTTTTTTTAATTTAAAATTTTGATATTCACATAAAACATCATTGGCAATTTGTGGCCTAACAGCAAAAATGATTATATCAAATGTTTTCATTTTTTTATTAGACGGAACTTTATTTAAAATATCTATTTTTTTGCGTTTTAATTTATTTTTCAAATGATTTAAATTGTATGGATCAACAACTGTAAAAGAATATGATTTTAGATTTAACCACGACATAAGCAATGCACTACCCATATGCCCACATCCAACTAACAAAATTTTAGTCATATTAAATTAGTAATTATACTTTTTAAAAAAAATATGTAGTTTTTTAGGCAGATCCCAGAACTTCGAAATTGGTAAATATTAAAGATTTCGATGGTTTCACTTCATCAAATAGTACTTGCTGAAAAGAAGGATAATATTTTTCGCATTCATAAATAGCAATATCAACCAAATTTTCTAACTTTTTATGTAAAAAGTCATTGTTTGCATCAGATAAAATAGTGTGACGAAATGCTGGTATACCATTTTTGCTAGTTATATCAAAATGACCTAACCATAACTTTTCATTAATTAAACCAATTAATTCATAAGCTTTATTCATTTTAGTCTGTGGGAATTTTAAATCAAAAGTTATTGTAAAACTTATAGCACTTATGTTTTCAGACCATGTAAAATATAATCTATATTGACACCATTTTGAGGAAATATCAGCAACAAGCTCATATTCATCAGCTCTGCTGAAACTCCATTTTTTTTCGTAAATTACTTCCTCAACTATATCTATTGGATTTAATAGCAAATTTTCAATATCCATACTTTATCTAGTATACTAATTTATTTATGTACTAGATATAGTCTTACTAAATTAACGAGACGTTTCGCAAGCTAAATCAATATATTACAAAAAAAAATGTGAATAATTAGTAGTTTTTAGCCTTTTTTTTTCTAGAAACTATTGTTTTCTTTTTTTTTGGTATTTTCTTTCTTGGTTTCTGTGTTTTCTCATTATCAATAATTGATTTTTGCACCAATCTTTTTAAGGCATCAAATTCATCCCTTTTGACAAGATTCATTTTATTTATGACCTTGTTAACTCTAAGTGAAACCATTGTTTCTATTTCTTTTCTTAAACTTGAGAAGGTACTCATTGCATCAACAGCAATTTTTGATAAGTCTGATAAGATTTTGCTTTTATTAACCATAATGTAATAACCTATTTAAAAGATAATGATTATAATTCAACCTTCAATAGACCCTACACTTATATCTTTTGGTTTTTTAGATATACGTTGGTATAGTCTTTCTTACATTTTTACTTTTATTTTTGGTTCAATATTAATTAAGAAATTCAATAAACAATCTTTAAACCTAATATCGAATGATCAGATTGATAAGTTTTTTATATGGGCTGTTATTGGTGTAATAATTGGAGGTAGAATTGGTTATGTTATTTTTTATCAATCAACGTTATTTTTATTAGATCCATTATACATATTCGAAATATGGAAAGGAGGTATGTCTTTTCATGGAGGATTAGCTGGAATGATCTTATCAATTTATTTTTTTGCAAAAAAAAATAATTTTAATTTTTTTTATTTATCAGACTTAGTATCTATTGTAACACCTATAGGATTATTTTTAGGAAGAATCTCTAATTTTATAAATACAGAATTGTATGGAAGAGTGACCGAGTTTCCTTTTGCATTCATATATCCCTCAATTGATAACAATCCAAGACACCCTTCACAGCTGTATGAGGCATTTTTTGAAGGAATAATTTTATTTTTAATTTTGTATTTGTATTTTTTAAAGAATACAAAAAATTACTCTTTTGGAATTATTAGTGCTTACTTTTTAATTATTTATTCAGTTTTCAGGTTTTTAATTGAATTTTTAAGAGAGCCTGATTTGCATTTAGGTTTGTATATAAATTTTTTTTCCATGGGTCAAATTTTATGTATTCCCATTTGCTTAGCAGGGATATTAATTTTATTTCGTAAATGAAAATTAGAGATTTAATTATTTCACAAATTAAAAAAAAGGGGAAAATTGATGTTAGTGAATTTATTGATCTTTGTCAGTTTAGTAACAAGGGCTATTACATTAATAATGATCCTATTGGTCAAAATAACGACTTCATAACATCGCCCGAGATATCTCAAATGTTTGGAGAAATAATAGGAATGTTTTTTATAAACTTTTGGAAAAAAAATATTAAAGGTGATTTCAATTTAATTGAATTAGGTCCAGGTACAGGAACTTTAATTGAGGATATAATTCGTACAGCTAAATTAAGTAAGGATTTTCTAAATTCAGTAAATATTTTTTTAATTGAAAAGAATGATGCTTTGATAAAAAAACAAAAAGAAAGACTGTCCAATTACAATGTCAAAAAAATAAATTGGTTTAAAGACTTTGAAATAAGAAATGATAAGCCCTCAATAGTGTATTCTAATGAATTCTTCGATTGTTTTTCTGTAAGACACTTTTTTAAAAAAAATAAATGGTATGAAAAATTTATCAACTATAATTATTCTCAAAAAATATTTCAATTTGAGTCTGAAGAAATAAATAATTCTAAACTATTACAAAGTTTAGCAAAATATAACCATGTAGAAATAGCTGAAATTTCTAATTCAAGAAAAAATTATTATGAAAAAGTTTGTAAGTTCATAAAAAAAAACAAAGGAATTTTTTTAACAATTGACTATGGATATAAAGTCCTCCCAAAAAATTTTTCACTACAAACTATCTTTAGACATAAAAAAACCCATTTGTTTGAAAATTTGGGAAATCAAGATATTTCAGCTCATGTTGATTTTGACGAATTAATTAAAGTTGCAAATGAAAATAATTTAAAGATAGAATCATTCAGTAATCAAAAAGACTTTTTACTAGGTTGTGGTTTAAATGATAGGAAGAAGAAATTACAAAAAAATAAAGATGAAATAGTTTCAAAAAAAATAGAATTAGATTATGAAAGACTTACGAGTAAATCTCAAATGGGAGATATTTTTAAAGTTTTAATTACATCATGTCTTTAATTAAAAATTACTACATTATAAAAAAAGCAAAGATTACTCATGGTTTTTTTACTAAACTAAATGGTTTCTCAAAAAATGAATTTAGGTCGCTTAACTGTAGCATATCTAGTGGTGACAAAAAAAAATTAGTAAAAAAAAACAGACAAAAAGCTCTAAAAAATCTAGGATTACAGAATAAAAAATTAGTTTTAATCAATCAAATTCACTCATCAAAAGTAGTCAAAATTAATAAATCAAATATAAATAAAATAATAGAAGCTGATGGAATGATGACATCATTAAATAATGTTGTTTTAGGTATATTGACTGCAGATTGTGCTCCCATTTTTATTTATGACAAGAAAAATAAATATGTATGCTGTTTACATTCAGGTTGGAAAGGTACGCTTAATAATATTTCTAAAAATGCTGTTTGCTTATTTGATAAGCAGAAAATTAGTAGAAAAAACCTTATAGGAATTATTGGTCCTTGCTTGAATATGAAAAATTATGAAGTTGATAAAATTTTTGAAAAAAAATTTATAGATAAAAATCAAAATTATTCAAAATTTTTCAGAAAAAAAAACGTAAACAAATCGTTTTTTAATCTTAGAGGTCTAATAAATTACCAGTTAAAAGAATTAGGTTTAGAAAAAATTTACAACTTAAATCTTGATACATATGCTAACAAAAGACTATTTTTTAGTTACAGGAGATCTAAGCATCAAAATAAAAAAGCCACAGGTAGACTTATTAACCTAATTTCACTGAGTTAATAGTTGAACTATTTTTATACTTATATATTGATAGAAATAATTAATGAAGATTATTGCAGGCAACAGTAATAAAATTTTATCAGAAGCGATTTGCAATTATATTGGTGTATCTTTAGCCAACACGTCTTTAAGAAGATTTGCTGATAGAGAAATATTTGTAGAAATCAATGAAAATATAAGAGGGGAAGATGTTTTTATAATACAATCAACATCTCACCCAGCAAATGACCACCTAATGGAATTATTAATTATGATAGATGCTGCAAAAAGAGGTTCAGCAAAAAGAATAACAGTCGTTATTCCTTATTACGGATATGCTAGACAAGATAGGAAAACGGGACCTAGGACCCCTATCACAGCAAAACTAGTAGCAAACTTAATTACTTCAGCAGGAGCCGATAGAGTTTTAACTATGGATTTACATGCAGGACAAATTCAAGGCTTCTTTGACATTCCTCTAGATAATATTTTTTCTGCTCCACCAATAATTAAAGATATGAAGGAAAAATTTAATAACGAGAGTAATCTGGTAATTGCATCTCCAGATGTTGGTGGCGTAGTCAGAGCCAGAGCCTTTGCAAAACGAATGAATGCTGGTCTTGCTATTGCTGATAAAAGAAGAGAAAAAGCTGGAGAGTCTGAAGTTATGAATATTATTGGAGATGTAAAAGATAAAACATGTATTTTACTTGATGATATTGCTGACTCTGCTGGAACACTATGCAATGCAGCAAAAGCTCTGAGAGACAGCGGCGCTAAAGAAATATACTCATATATAGCCCACGGAGTCTTATCTGGTGAAGCCCTAAAAAAGATTGAAAAATCTGCAATTAAGGAATTAGTTCTGACCGACAGCATAGAGGCCTCAAATGATGTAAAAAATACAAAAAATATTAGACATATTAGCATTGCTCCTTTAATGGGGGAGGCCATAAAAAGGATTAACAGTGATTCTTCTGTTTCGGCCCTTTTTGATTAAAATTAAAATAAATTAAAATGGAAAAATATAAAGTAATTGAGAGATCTAAAGGTGCTGGCTCTACTTTTTCATTGCTTAGCAAAGGCATGGTCCCTGGCATAGTTTATGGCAAAGGAACTGAACCTATAAAAATTGCTTTTGAAAACAAAACACTCCAGAGGCTGATGCACACAGGTTCTTTTTACTCTACAATTATTGATATTGATATTGATGGTAAATCGGAAAAAGTCCTTCCTAAACAATTACAGTATCATCCAGTAACTGATAAACTGATTCATTTTGATTTTTTAAGAGTTCAGAATGACACAAAAGTTACTGTTGAAGTGCCTGTTGATTTTTTGAATCAGGAAACTTGCCCTGGTCTTAAAAAAGGTGGTGTTCTAAACTTGGTTAGACGTGAAGTAGAACTTAGTTGTAATGCAAATAATATTCCTGATAAACTGCAGTTCGACCTTATAAATTCTGAAATCGGTGACTCCATTAAAATAAGTAATATTGATCTCCCTGATGGTGTTCAACCTACTATTACAGACAGAGACTTTGTTGTAGCTACTTTGGTTCCACCAACTGTAGAAGTTGAGACAAAACCAGCAGAAGATGCAGAAGAAACTGAAGAAGAGTCTAAAGAAGAAAAATCTGAAGATAAAAAAGAAGATAATAAAGAAGACTCTAAAGAAGAATCTAAGTAAAATACTTTATAAATAATTATGTTTTTGATATGTGGTCTGGGAAATCCAGGAAAAGAATATATTGATACAAGACATAACATTGGTTTTACCTTAATTGATAAACTAGTTAGTTTTTATAACTTTGTTTCATATAAAAAAGATTCAAAAAAAGAAATTTTTAAGGGTGTTATAAATAATAACACCTGCTTTCTATTAAAGCCCTTAAATTTCATGAATTTATCTGGACAACCAATAAAAGAAGTAATGAATTTTTATAAAATTAAAAAAAATAGATTATTCATAATACATGATGATTTAGACTTAGAATTAGGTAGGGTAAAAGTAAAAGTAGGTGGAGGTAATGGTGGCCACAATGGTCTTTCAAGTATTGATGAAATGATTGGAAATGATTACTACCGAATACGAGTTGGTATTGATCATCCTGGAGAAAAACATCTCGTTTCGAGCTATGTATTGAATAAATTCAATGATACTGAAACAGAAGTAATTAATAAACAATTAGATAACATTACAAAAAACTTTGAACATATTTTAAGTGATACAGCTCTTTTTTTAACAAAATTATCAGAGTGTAAATAATGGGTTTTAAATGTGGTATTATCGGTTTGCCAAATGTTGGAAAATCAACTTTATTTAACGCACTTACTGAGTCCAATAAAGCTGAGGCGGCAAATTATCCATTCGCCACTATTGAACCTAATGTAGGAAGAGTTGCTGTTCCTGACGAAAGATTAAAAATACTCGGCGAAATAGGAAAAAGTGAAAAGATAATTCCCTCCTATATGGATTTCGTTGATATTGCTGGACTAGTGCAGGGAGCCTCTAAAGGAGAGGGACTAGGCAATAAATTTTTAGGTCATATAAGAGAAGTTGATGCAATTGCACATGTTGTCCGATGTTTTAAAGATGAAAACATTACGCATGTATCAAGTACTATTGATCCTCTTAGTGATATTGAAACAATTAATACAGAGCTTCAACTAGCAGACATTGAAACACTAGAAACAAAGAAAAATTCTTTAGAAAAAAAATCTAAACAAGGTGATAAAATTTTTAAGAGTCAAATTAGCATAATTGAAAAACTCTTGGAAAATTTAAGTATCAGAACATTAAATAAAGATGAATATTCTGAAGAAGATAAATTATTTATCAAAACATTGAACTTAATTACAACTAAGCCAATGCTTTATATCTGTAATGTTGATGAAAACTCTTTACAAAATGGAAATGAATTATCTAAAAAAGTAAATGAGTACGCAGTAAATAATAATCACAACTCAGTAATTGTTTCTGCATCTATTGAGTCTCAAATTGCGGAATTAGAGGATAATCAAGAAAAGCTTGAGATGCTTAAAGAGATGGGTCTTAATAGTACAACTTTGATAAAAGTAATTACAAGCGGTTATGAACTACTTAATTTAATTAATTACTTTACCTGTGGACCTAAAGAAACACGTTCGTGGACCATAAATAAGAACACTTTAGCCCCACAAGCTGCAGGTAAAATACACAGTGACTTTGAAAAAGGTTTTATTAGAGCTGAAACTATTGCTTATGAAGATTTTATAAAATTTAAAGGCGAAGTAGGTAGTAGAGATGCTGGAAAATTAAGGCAGGAGGGTAAGGATTATGTTGTAAAAAACGGAGATGTAATGCACTTTCTCTTTAATGTTTAGTGCACTTCTCTCCATAACCTATTTTTTGCTAGATAAACTATTGTTCCAAGTACTAAGAAAAATAAAATTACTTTAATTCCCATATTTTTCCTTACTTCTAGTTCAGGCTCCGCAGACCATTTTAAAAATGTGACAACATCCTCTGATAATTGAGCAGCATTGTTGTCTGTTCCATCATCATAATCCACGCTACCATCATAAATTGGAGCCGGCATAGCAATTTGATTACCATCCATCCACTTATTGTAATACATGCCTTCGCCAACTTCTACTTCCTCAGGAGCCTCCACATAACCCATTAATAAATTATATATATAGTCTTCACCATATCTTCTAGCCTTTGTGATAACACTTAGGTCAGGAGGATAAGCACCGTTGTTATTAGCCCTTGCTTCATTATCATTTAGATAAGGATTAACAAATCTATCTGCAGGACGAGCCGATCTTTCAAACATTTCACCCTCATCATTTGGTCCGTCTAAGACATCATATTCAGCAGCAATGGCTTTTACTTGTGCTTCAGAAAATCCTATATCCAAGAGATCTCTGTAATAGAGTAATTTCATTGAATGACAACCAGCGCAAACTTCTCTGTAAACCTTAAAACCTCTTTGTAATGCTGCTCTATCAAAGGTTCCTGTAATACCATTAAATGACCATTCATGTTTTGGCATCGATCCTTTATTTGACTCAGCTGCATGAATATTAAATGTAAAACTTAGAGTTAAAATTAATATTAATATTTTTATCATCTAATGAATTTCTTTTTGACTAGCAGTTAATGGTGACTGTTTGCCACCACCCAAATAAACATCGCTAATGCTTAAAGGTAATGTTTTTGGTTTTTCAATCCATCCTATAAATGGTGTGAGAATGAGGAAGAAACCAAAATAATATACTAATCCTACTCTTGCAATTAAAAGATATAAACCTTCAGCAGGTAACATACCAACATAACCAAGAACAAAAAAGTTTACAAAAAATAACATCATGAACCATTTATACATTGGTCTAAAATTACAACTTCTTACTTTTGAAGTATCTAACCAAGGTAGCACAAAAAGAATTGCAATTGCTCCAAACATCAACGCCACCCCACCTAACTTATCAGGTACAGCTCGCAAAATTGCATAGAATGGAGCTAAATACCAGTTAGGAACAATATGTGCAGGAGTGACTAAAGGATCAGCTGGTATATAATTATCAACTTCTGCCATTAAGTTTGGCCCAAAGAATATAACAGCTGAAATAAGAACGCCAAATACACAAACTGCAATAGTGTCTTTAATTAGCATGTAAGGAAAAAAGTTTACTGTATCGTTTTTGGATCTAATATCTATTCCGGCAGGATTGTTTGATCCATGTACGTGGACTGCCGCCACATGTAAGCCAACAATACCAAAAATAACAAATGGAAGCACATAATGAAGAGCAAAAAATCTATTTAATGTAGCATTGCCAACAGTATAGTCACCAAGTAACCAGGTCTTTAATCCTTCACCTATAAATGGAATAGCACTGAATAAATTAGTTATTACCGTAGCACCCCAGTAAGACATTTGTCCCCATGGAAGTGTATATCCGAGAAAAGAAGTTGCCATCATTAAAAGATAAATAAATACACCTAGAATCCAATTGAGTTCCCTTGGATATTTATAGGAACCATAATACATTCCTCTCACAATATGAATGTACACAATAATAAAGAAAAATGCTGCTCCATTAGAATGGATGTATCTCAGAAGCCATCCATAATTAACATCCCTCATTATTCTCTCAACACTATCAAAAGCCATTTCAGTATGCGGAGTATAGTTCATTGCAAGAAAAATTCCGCTAACTATCATTGTAACTAAAGTTATTGTTGCTAAAGCTCCAAAGCTCCAAAAATAATTACAGTTTTTAGGCATTGGATAATCACCATACTCTTTTTCAAAATAAGAGATTATTGGAAGTCGAAATTCGATCCAATTTAAAACAGGATTTTTATATTTTCTAGGTTCTGAATTACCACTCATATGTTCTAACCAATCTTAATTGTTGTATCATTTAAAAAGGAATAAGGAGGTACTGCAAGATTTTCCGGAGCGGGTCCTTTTCTTATTCTGCCAGATGTATCATAGTGTGATCCGTGGCATGGACAATACCAACCGTTATATTCACCTTTTGAATCAGTTAATTTTTGTCCAAGTGGAACACAGCCTAAATGCGTACATACTCCAACAAGCACTAACCACTCATCTTTTTTTACCCGGTCAACATCTTCCTCAGGATCTTTTAAATCAGACATGTTGACAGTTTTTGCCTCATCTATTTCATCTTTTGTTCTTTTACGAATGAATACAGGCTTTCCTCGCCATTTAACTGTTATACTTTGCCCCTCTTCTATTTGGCTTACATCAACCTCAGTTGTCCCAAGAGCTATTGTATCCTCTGCCGGATTCATACTTTTTAAGAAAGGCCAAATGAATGCAGCTGTTCCTACTGCGCCAATTGTAACAGTACTTAGTTGAAGAAAGTCTCTTCTTTTATTATTAGAATTTTCAGCCATAAATTGATTTTCTCTTATAGCTTAAATTCGAAAAAAAATACCAAATTATGTGTGCCAGCGTGACGCAATCATAAAAATAATGTAGACAAGAGAGCATGAGAATTGCTCTTTATCAACCTGACATACCTCAAAATGCTGGCAATATTTTTCGTCTAGGTGCATGCTTGGGTATTCCAGTAGATATTATTGAGCCAACAGGCTTTATTTTTGATGATAAAAAATTCAAAAGAAGTGCAATGGACTATATAAATCACATTGAATACAAAAGGCATATTGATTGGCAGCATTTTTATGACTTTACTAAAAAAAATAAATTTCGATTAATATTGATGACAACCAAGGCTGATCAAAGCTTCTATAAATTTGAATTTCACTCCTCTGATATTCTTTTATTTGGCAGGGAAAGTGCTGGCGTACCTGAAAAGATACATCAACTAGTTGATCACCGATTAACTATACCTATGAAAGAAGGGGTTCGATCAATGAACTTAAGTAGTTCTGTTGCATTAGTTATTGGAGAGGGTCTTCGACAAACTAGTAAAATTTAACTAAGCGTTCCCATTTTACCATTCTGGTAATCTAACATTGCTTGTTTCATATCCCCTTCCGTATTTGTCACAAATGGCCCATATCTAACAACAGGCTCATTTAGAGGTTCACCAGCTAAAACTAAGTAAGATCCAGAAGAAGAAATGGATGTTAAATTAATCATATCAGAAGACTGATCAAAATAAATCATCTGCCCTTTTCTAGCAATTTGATTGTCTTCATGAAATTTCAACTCTCCGTCAATTACATAAACCATAGCTGTTTGATTTTTTGGGATATCTAAATCTATCAAGCTTGGTTTGGCAAACTGAACATCAAAAATTGAAACTGGTGAATATGTTTGGACAGCTGAAGAAATATTTTTAACTTTACCAACCAAAACTTTTAATAAAACATCATTACTCTCATCTATTGTAGGGATGTCATTTTTTTTAATATGTTGATACCATGGTTTTACTTTTTTATTTTTTTGAGGCAGGTTTACCCAAATCTGTAAACCCTGCATTACGCCACCACTATTTTTAAATTTATCTGTCACTAATTCTGAGTGAATGAGACCTGAACCTGTTGTCATCCATTGAATATCTCCAGTTTCAATAGCTGCTTGACCACCCCATGAATCTTTATGTTCAACTTCCCCACCTAATAAATATGTTATTGCTTCAAACCCACAGTGAGGATGAGCTGGTACACCCGTTGCTCCTCCTGGCTCATAATTTATTGGCCCGAAGTGATCGAATAAAAGAAATGGATCATTTTCTCGCATTTGTGGAACAGGGAACGCTCTTGTCACAGGAATGCCATCCCCTTCAAAAGTTTTCATACAATCTTTGATATCAGCAATCTTTCTCATAGTGCTTAAATGGTAGTTAATTTTTGATTTTCAATTTATAATACTATCAATTCTATTAAGACATTTCTCTAACCCTAACGTATAATTAGTTTTGATAAAATGTTCTTTTAAAATTTCGACCCACTTGAATTTTTCATGTGATCGAAAGAAACAGTTCAATGGAAAAGGCATATTAAACATTTTTAAGACTTCTTGACGTATGACATCATTTGTCAAAACAACTAAAGACTCATGAATATATTTTTCAATAAATAACTGAGTTGTATCATCTATGTCAGGTTGATCAAATAAACCCAGAAAACGAAAGTATCTGTATATTCTAAGATAATCTTCTTTTATTCTTTCTTCAATTTCACCAATAAATTTTATTTTCTTTTCCGTTAAATCTTTTTGCCCATTGTAAAAATCATATACTTTTTGATCAATACCAAGATATAGCGCATTGAATGTAAAATCTCTTCTTGCAGCATCTTTTTTCCAATCTTTAGTATATAAAACTGAAGTATGCCTTCCAAGCTGATTAATATCTTCTCTTAATGTAGTAATTTGAATTTTTTTATTATTTAGATAAGCAATAATAGATCCATATCGTAACGCATAGTCATCGTATTCAATATTATGCTTCTTTAGTAAATCCAATACTTCATCTGGTTCAAGAGGAGTTGCTGAGTCTATATCTTTTACGTCTCTATCAATTAAAGTATCTCTTATACTTCCACCTACCAAGCGAATTTCAGATTTGTAATTATGAAAAATTGAAAATAAATATTTGATAGTTTCCTGATCAAGTAAATTACTTATTTTATCAACGTTCATCTCTAGCTATTTTTTTAAAACAAATTATATTACATGATTGATGTCGACGTTTTCAAAAGAAAATACTAATGAAATATTTGAGGATATTAAAAGAAATTTATCTCGTGGAGTAAAAGATAGAAATCACGACTTTCATACTCCAGTCTTTTCTAATATCAATAATCAAAATAGCATTGAATCAAGAGTCGTCGTTTTAAGAGATTTTGATGTTGAAAATATGATTTTATATTTTCATACAGATTTTAGATCTCCTAAAGTAGAAGATCTTGCAAAAAATGAAAATTCTTTATTTGTATTTTATGATTACAAGCTAAAAGTTCAACTGCGGATTAAAACAATTTCAATCATTAATAATCAAAATTTACTTACTGAGGAGAAGTGGAATAAAACAAAATTATTCAGCAGAAAGTGCTATTTAACAAAAAAAGCACCTAGCACTACTACAAATATTCCTGAAGATGGTATCGATATAAATCTTCAAGGAAAAGAACCGTCTAAGGAAGAGAGTGAAAAGGGTTATAAAAACTTCACTGTTGTACAAAACAAAATAAAAGAAATAGACTGGTTATATTTAGAAGCAAGTGGACACAGAAGATTAAAAATTACTTTTAAGGAAGATATTAAAAACTTTGAATGGTTAATACCTTAGTACAAAACAAAGTTATCAATAATTCTTATTTTATTCACATAGAATGCTACGAATAATCTAGAATGTATATTTGTTTTAGAAATTTCTAAATTACTCTCCTCTCTTACTTCACAATAATCAATTGTAGAAATTCCAATGCTTTGTAATTCTTTTTTAATATTTTCTAAAATTTTAATATCAAATGAATTTATTAGATCTAATAAATTCTTATCAATGATTTGAGCACACTTATCGAATTGAGTTTTTTCTTTCATACTTAATTTAGTGTATCGTGACGATAAACTCATCCCATTCAAACCTCTAATTGATGAACATTTAACTAAATTTGCTTTTAGTTTATTTTGAATAATTAGTTTCTCTACTATTTTTAATTGCTGAAAATCTTTTTCTCCAAAAAAAACATTTGATGGTTTTATAATGTCTAGCAACAAGTTGACAACTGTAGTTACACCATCAAAATGACCTGGTCTAAACGCGTCACACAAAATGTCTCTGTATTCAAAAATAGTTTTTTTTGTTTCAAGACCATTGGGATACATTTCATGTATATTAGGGGCAAAAATAATTTCACAATTATTTTTTGATAACAAGTTTACGTCTTGATCAAAGGTATTAGGATAATTTTCAAAATCTTTTATATCATTGAATTGAGTGGGGTTAATAAATACACTGACCACATTTATGCCCTCAAATTTATTTGCCTCTTTTAGAAGTGACAAATGACCCTCATGTATGTTACCCATTGTGGGAATAAGATTAATTTTTGAATTATTTTTCTCTAAATCAGACAATATTTCTCTAATTTCTGATAATTTTTTGGCTATTTGCATGTTTTTTTGACTATCTATTTGACTTATATACGATCAATTCGTAATAGGTCCGAAAAATTAAATAAAAATGAAAAGAACTTATCAACCAAGCAAATTAATAAGAAAACGCAGACATGGCTTTCGTGCTAGAATGGCAACAAAGGCTGGAAGGCAGATCATAAATCGTCGTCGTACAAAAGGAAGAGCTCAACTTAGCGCTTAATCTGGCCATATGGCCCCTCAATTATTTACCATAAAAAAAAGAGCAACATTTGTCCATATTCGTGACAAAGGTGTTTTCATTCGAAGTAAAAATATTAATGTACAAAAATTATTAAATCAAGATTTAGATGGAAGAATTGGAGTTGGTTATACTGCAACAAAAAAAATCGGCAATGCTGTTAAAAGAAATAAAGCCAAAAGAATTATGAGAGAATTAGCAAAAAAAATATTGATAAAAGGTAAAACAAATACGTATTATGTGTTAATAGCCAAATTATCAATTTTAGATACAAAGTTTAAAACCTTATTGGAAGAGATGGAGAGCATTATTCATGTTAAATAAAGTTGCAACCTTTCCCTTACTTGTACTTATACGTGGATATCAATTAATGATATCACCATTTTTAGGTTCGAATTGTCGTTTCATGCCTACTTGTTCTGAGTACGCTATGGAGTCATTGAAGTCACATGGATTAATAAAAGGAAGTTATTTAACAATTAAAAGAATTGGAAAATGCCACCCATGGGGTGGTCATGGCTACGATCCCATACCAACAAAAAAGGTAGAAAACAAATGAACGAACAAAAAAACTTATTTTTAGCAATAGCTATTTCAATTGCCATTATTGTTTTATTTCAATTTATTTTTCCAACTCCAATAACTGAACCAGTTCAAAATGAAGAAAATGAAATTTTAGCGCCTGCTACATCAATTGATGATCAAAAAACAAATGTAGTTGAGATTGTAAAACCAAAAGAAGATATTCTCTCTGTTAATCAACGAGTAAAAATAAATACACCTTCTCTAACAGGGTCAATTAATCTAAAAGGTGCATTATTAGACGATCTAACACTCTCTAATTACAAGGTCAGTCTAGATAAAAAGTCAGAAAATATTGACTTATTATCACCTGATGGAACTTCCAACCCCTATTATATCGAATTAGGGTGGAAATCACTCGGCGATCAAAAAATCCAACTTCCTAACTTAGAAACTGTTTGGAACACCGACTCAGCAAATCTTTTACCAGGCAATCAAGTAAACTTAAGCTGGATTAGTGATGAAAATAATACATTTATAATTAATATTTCTGTCGATGAAAATTATATGTTTTCAATAACTCAGAAGGTTATTAATAATAGCTCCAAAGAACTTGAAATATATCCATATAGACTAATCAAAAGAATAAATACACCAAAGACAATTAATTTTTTTATTTTGCATGAAGGTTTAATTAGTCTTGTAGATGATGAACTTCTTGAAAAAAGTTACGATGATTTACTTGATGATTGTTCAGCAAGTATGCCTGTAAAAGATGAGTTCTGTGATGCAAAAGGACAAGGTGGTTGGTTAGGGTTTACAGATAAATATTGGATGTCTGTCTTAATTCCAGATCCTAATGAACCTATTAATGTAAATTATCGTCATGGAAATAATGGAAGAGATAACTTTAGAACTGGATATGTTGGAAAAATTTTCAAAATTGCACCTGGTGAGTCAATTCAATATGATGGCAAATTATTTGCAGGAGCAAAAAAATTAGATATTTTAAGTAACTACGACAA
>CACJPV010000006.1 GCA_902595425.1 uncultured Alphaproteobacteria bacterium
GCTCTCATTACCTATTTTTGGAAAATTAATTTTCCAAGTTTTAATACATTAAATTTACTTTTTGTTTTTTTTGGAGCTGGAATTTTTATTTTTTTTATTGGTTATCAAATTGCTTATAACAAATTTAAATTTACTGTCGATGATAGTGCACTGATCGGGCTTGCTTCATGTTTTGGAAATTCTGTAGCACTTGGTATTCCCTTGATGCATACACTTTTTGGTAAATTAAATGTTATGCCTTATATGATATTAGTTCTTTTTCATGGCTTAGTACATTTTACTTATACGACATTAATAATTGAGAGTTACAGAAATAGATCTTTGAAAATTCATGGACAAATTTTAAGTACATTCATTGGTTTATTTAGAAATGTAGTTCTTGTTGGTATATTTTTTGGAATTTCACTAAACTATTTTAACATTCCTCAACCAACTAATTTATTATATATACTTAATCTAATTTCAGAAATTGCTTTGCCATGTGTGCTATTATCCCTTGGGTTTGCTCTAGCGTCATTTAATTTAGTTCTTTCATTTAAAAGATCATTAATCTTAACTTTTTTGAAAAATATACTACACCCACTAATTGCATTTACTATCTCTAAATTTTTATTGAATTTAGATGAATTATTAGTGATGACTGTAACTTTAGCTGCAGCATTACCTAGTGGATCACAAACCTATTATTTTGCATTCAGATATAATTCTCAAAAAGAACTTATTTCGTCAAATATAGTTTTAAGCACTTTTGTAAGTTTTTTTACTTTATCAATTTTAATTATTCTATTTGATTTTTAGGTAGATTGAGTTGTAAGTGACAAAATTCTATCTTTTTTCATTTTGGTTGAATTACTGTTCGGAAAAATTTCCAACATTTTATCATAGATATCAATAGCTTTTTCAGGCTGATTAAGATGAATAAATATTAAACCCATTCCGTCTAATGCTCCAAAATGCCTTGGTTCAAGCTCTAATGTTTTACTGATATCTCTCATTGAAAGATCGAAATTTCCCATCATAAAATGAGCTGTTGCTCTTTTATTCCAAGCTTCAGCGAAATTAGGCATTTCAAATATTACCTTATCAAAATAATCAATTGCCCTAGAATGAAAACCTAGATTCATCATTTGAACGCCAGTCTCAAAAGCTCTTGTCATTTTTGGATCATCAATTTCATGCCATATCTTCCAAATTTGGTTTGTTAGAGTTTCTATTTCTTGCTGATCTTTTGTGATAGCTAGTTTATCAAATAAATAGTTTAATCTTTGATCATTTTGATCAGCATGTAATTTTAGTGATACAGTTAAAATAAAAATTATTATTATGAACCTATGAAACATAATTTTTTATATCTATTTTGGTAAATTGTTGAGACAAAGATCTTTTTTTTTCGTGCTTTCTTGTTCTACCACTAACTCTTTCTCGCCATACTTTGAATGACTTTGGTTTAAGATTTTTTCTCATTATTTTTATTACATCTGACTCATTTATACCGTGGATTCTCTTTATTTTCTCAAATGATGTTCTATCACACCAAGCTAATTTAATAATATTGTCTATATTTTGCACAATATAATTAATATAGTGTTCTAAATTAAATAAACGATAGTTATGATAAAATTGTACACAGCCCCAACTCCTAATGGGAGAAAAATCAGTATTTTACTGGAGGAATTAAAAGTAGAATATAAATGTATTTTAGTAAATCTAGATAAAAAAGAACAGTTTAAAAAAAAATTTTCTAAAATATCCCCAACAAATAAAATACCAGTAATTGAAGATTGTGAACATAAAAAAATAATATTCGAATCTGGAGCGATTTTAATTTACTTAGCTGAAAAATACAAAAAATACTTGCCCAAAAATAAATATTGGGAAGTGCTACAATGGGTTGTATTTCAAGTGGCCTATGTAGGGCCAATGCTAGGCCAAGCTCATCAATATCTTTACTATAATTCAGGAAAAAGTAAATTTGCAGAAAAAAAATCAAGACAATACACTAAACATGTTTATGAAATTTTAGAAAAACATCTAACTAATAATATTTATTTTGCTGGCAGATACTCAATAGCTGATATCGCAATTTGGCCATGGGTGGATAGGCATGAAAGACATCAAATTAAGTTAAACAAATATCCCAACACAGAAAAATGGTACAAAAAAATATCAAAAAGACCTGCTGTTATAAAGGGATATAATGTAGTGTAAATCTATGAAAAAAATTAAAATTCATTATCAATTTGCAACTGCTAAAGGAAAAACTAAGAATGGTAATGCTGAGATTTCTAAAAGATTAAATTTTATTAATAAAAATATTGATAAAAAAAGTATTGTAAAATTATCTGTTCCCGTCAAAGGACCAGGATCGATTGAGACGGAGTACGATGAAGCCATAGCAATACCAAATGTTATTAATGGAATTGTAAAAGCAGAAAAAGAAAAGTTTGATGTAGCAATAATTAGTTGTTTTTCAGATCCAGGGTTATCTGCATGTAGAGAAAAAGTTTCAATTCCAGTAATAGGATCAGGAGAGAATTCAATTTTTTTAGCTAGTCAATTAGGTAATAAATTTAGTATATTATCTCCCTTAAAAGAAAATGGATTTACGTTTAAAAACAAAGTTTCTAAATTAGGATTAGATAAAAAATATTGTTCAACAAGAGCAATTAATACTTCTGTATTAGCATTAGCAAAAAATAAAAATTCAACATTAAAAAAATTAGTTCTTGCTGGTAAAAAAGCAATTGAAATTGATGGTGCTGATGTTTTAATTTTAGGATGTATGAGTATGGCATTTCACGATATCACAATTACGTTAGAAAAAAAATTAAAAGTACCTGTAATAAATCCAGTAAAAGCAAGTTTGCTTATGGCAGAGTCAATCGTTAAAATGAATATATCGCATAGTAAGTTAGCATATCCAACACCACCTGATAAAATAATATACTAATTCTCTTTATTTTTTAAAATTACTAGGATTATTTATAAGTTTATATATAATAAAAATATGGCGATAGTTTATCTAGTACCGGGGAACATGACTGGTGGACCTTATGGAATTAAAGAATTAAAAAGAAGAGAGAAGCTTCTAAAAGACTGGTCCTTTAATTCTTCAAATGTAAAAGTATATGATGTTCCAAAAGGAGGAAGTTCTATTGAGTCATCATACGAAGAAATAGCATCTATCATACCTGCTGTTGATCGCTTAAGTGAAATAACAAAGTTTGAAAATATTGATGCAGCAATTCTTGGGTGTTTTGGTGATCCAGGGCTTGACGTATTCAGAGAAATGTTTGATTTTCCTATTATTGGTCCAGCGCAAACATCGATGCATACTGCCTGTCAGTTAGGGCATAAGTTTTCTGTTATTACAATTTTTGACTCAATGTTAAATATGGCAGAAAAACAAGTACATGAATATGGTCTTGGTCATCATTTAGCTTCAGTAAGAGCAATAAATATTCCTGTTCTAGAATTATTGAAAGATTTGAATTTAACATACAAAAAAATGTCAGCCTTGGGAGAAAAAATCGTAAAGGAAGATAGAGCCGATGCTATACTTTTAGGTTGTATGACAATGTCTTTTTCGGGTTTGGATAAAAAACTTGAAAAAAAATTAGGAATACCTGTTTTAAATGCAGGGAGAGTTTCACTAAAAATGGCTGAGAGTTTATTGTCTATGCAGATAAGTCACTCCAAAAATACTTACCCATTCCCAACAAAACTTTTAAGTAAACAAAGATCAAAGAAAAAAAGAGCTTAATTATTTACAGTTAATACAACACTTATCTACCCAATGACCGGGTTTTGCCTCTATCAATCCCATTTTAATATTACCATGTTTACAATCATGTGATGGATTAGGACATCTGTCAGAAAATTTACATCCTTCGTAAAATTTTGTCGCATCCGGTATATTTCCAATAATTGGTAATGGTTCGTGAGATTGATCAACGTGAGGAACAGGAACAGCTTCAACAAGAGCTTTTGTGTATGGATGTAAAGGATTTGAAATTACTTCTTTTGTTGGGCCGTCTTCAACCACACTTCCTAAATACATAACAATAGTTCTTTCACACACATATTTTACCAATGCTAAATCATGTGAAATATAAATAGCAGTAAAGTTCATAGATTTTTTTGCTTGATTAAAGGCATTTAAAATTCCTGCTCTAACACTGACATCCAGCATAGATACAGGTTCATCAGCAACTACAAACTTTGGACTTATTATTAGCGCTCTTGCTAAAACAATTCTTTGTAATTGACCACCAGAAAGCTCATGTGGATATTTATATAAATACTCTTCCTTATTTTTAAGTTTTACTAAATCCATCACATTACTTATGAGATTATCAAAATCAGTCTCTCTATATTTCAGAGATTTTAATGGTTCTAATAAAATATCTTTAATTGTAAATCTTGGATTAAGTGAATCATAAGGGTTTTGAAAAACGAATTGTAAATTTTTTTTAAAATTATGAATTTCATCAACAGTATTTATTTTATTAATATTTTTACTTTCAAATAAAATTTCACCAGATGTTGGCTCCAACAAATTTAATATTAACTTAGCAAGAGTAGTCTTTCCACAACCTGACTCACCAACTATACCCACAGACTCACCTTGATTTATTTTAAAGCTAACATTATCAACTGCTCTAACTTTTGGTTTGATGCCAGTTAGTAATTCGCTTATATTTCTAGAGACATCATAATGTTTGGAAACATTTTTAAATTCTAAAACTGTACTCATATTATTCTTGCGACTCCCAAGTTTCAATTTTTTTAGATTTAGCTAAAAGATCAGTTTGATCATTAGTTCGCCAACATATTACTTCTCTATCATTAATTTTTAAACGATCAGGTTTAGTCTCGCATTTACTAACCTCAAATGGACATCTTGATTTGAAACGACATCCAGTTGGAGGACTTATTAAATTAGGAGGGGTTCCATTAATTGGAACAAGAAAATCATTTGTTGAGTGAAGATCTGGAAAAGCATTATTGAGTCCCATTGTATATGGATGAAAAGGTTTTTCTAAAATATCTTTTACAGGTCCAGTTTCAACTATCTCTCCTGCATACATAACTGCAACTTTTTGACAGATATAAGCAACGACCGAAACATCATGAGTAACTAGAATAATTGATAAATTTAATTTATTTCTTAACTCATTAAAAAGATCTAAAATCTGTCTTTGAACAATAACATCAAGAGCTGTAACTGGTTCATCTGCAATTACAATTTGTGGTTCCAATGCTAAAGCCATAGCGATTGCAACTCTTTGTTTCATTCCTCCACTAAACTGATGAGGAAAATCTCTTAATCTATTTTTTTCAATACCAACTAAATTAAAAAGCTCTTCAGATCTTTTATCAGCTGATTTTTTGCTATGATTGCCTCTTATAATTAAAATTTCTCTCATTTGATCTATTATTCTATAAACAGGATCAAGAGAATTCATTGCACTTTGCGGAATAAAAGCAATGTCTTTCCATTTATAATCTAAATTTACTAAATTATCTTCAGAGTCTAATATTTTATTATCTTGAAAAAATATCTCTCCTGATGCTATCTTTGCTGATTGAGGGTTTACTCCCATGATGCTTCTAGCGAGAGTTGTTTTACCACATCCTGATTCACCAACTATACCTAACAATTCACCTTTTGATAAATTAAGTGAAACATTATCTACAGCTTTTACAACATAGTCTTTTCCAACATAATGAATACTTAAATTTTTAACTTGCAACATAATTTTACTTTTTAATTTTTGGAAATAAAATTTCCTCATATCCTCTACTGATAAAAAAACCCGCAACAACCATTAGAACTATACATATTCCTGGGGGGATAAACCAAATGTAAGCTTTTAGTGACAAGGCTTGAGAACTATATGCATCTTGTAACATATAACCCCAAGATATAACGTCAGAAGGTCCAAATCCCAAGAAGCTGACACTTGCCTCAGTTAATATTGCCCAACCAATAGCAATCGATCCATATAAAAAAGATAAAGGAAGTATGTTGGGAGCTATATGCATAAAAATAATTCTGAAATTACTACATCCTGAAACTTTAGCTGATTCTATATAACCTCTTTCCCTTAATGTTAGTACTTGGCTTCTTATGATTCTACCTGCATTTGGCCATAGCAATAAGCCGATAGCAATAACAACATTCCATGAACTAGGACCTAAAAAAGCAGCTAAAACTATTACAAAAGGTAAAAAAGGCAATCCAAGTGCAATATCAGCTAATCGCATAATTAAGTTGTCTATCCATCCACCGTAAAAACCTGATATTAAACCAACTATTGTGCCTAAAATTGCTACAGCTAATGCAGCACTTAAACCAACAGCAAGCGCGTTCCTTGAACCATAAATTAATTGAGAAAAAATATCTCTACCATTTGAAGTAGTTCCTAAGAAATATTCCAAACTAGGAGGTAAATTTCTTGCTAAACCACTTGAAGAGAAATTTATTCTTAGCGGATCATTGGTAGCTATAAGATCAGCAAAAATTGCAATTATAATAAAGAATATATAAATACCAACACCTACAGTTGCATAGTTGTTTTCTCTAAATATTTTATAAAGTTCTTTAATCATATTAGTTTTTTGTCTTATAGCTAACTCTTGGATCTAAAAATAAATACATTAAATCTGCGAGAAAATTCATTATTATTAAAATTGCTGTAAGAAAAATAAATGCTCCTTGAGCAAGAGGATAATCACTTGATGATACGGCAAAAACCAACAATCTACCTAATCCAGGCCAACTAAAAACTGTCTCAATGACAACATTACCTCCAAATGCAAAACCAACACCAAGTGTAAAGGCAGTTGCTACAGGTAATAGAGCATTCCTAGCGGCATGATATATTACTATTCTCCAACTAGATAAACCTTTCATCTTAGACATTGTAACAAAATCTTCTTGCATTACTTCAAGCATATTCGATCTCATTAATAACAAGGGCAAACCTTGAAGATATAAAGCAAGAACTAAAGATGGTAATATTAAATGGTAATAAAAATGTAGGCTAGTTAACTTAGATAATGTAGTTTCATAAATCACTCCAGCTGCACTTGTGCCGCCAGATGGAAAAATATCTAATTGAAAACTAAAAAAAGCAAGTGCAATCATACCAAGCCAAAATTCAGGAGCTGATCTTGTGGTAAGCACAATAGGAATTGATATGCCTTCAATAAGAGTATCCCTTTTCCAGGCTAAATAAGCACCAGCTATAACACCGAATATATATGCAATTATTAATGAAAATAATGTAAGAATAATTGAGTTTGGTAAAGCCTCAACTATCATATCAATAACTGGTTTATTATAAGTAAACGATAATCCAAAATCTCCTTTAAGAGTATTGAATAAAAAAAGAGTATATTGCTCAAATAAAGATTTATCTAAACCAAATCTTTTTACCAACAAATCATGCTGTTCATCAGTAAATGTGGTTCCTATAAATGCAGTAAGGGGCGAACCTGGCATCAGTCTGAACATGAAGAAGATAATTGTTGCTACAACCCATAGAACAAATATCATATATAAGAATCTTCGAATTATAGACCAAAAGTCAAACATCCGCCCCTTACTTTCTTGTATTAATGTTTTTCTGCCACCCCTTCCGGATAATGCAGTCTACCATTTTTAACAGTATAACCAGCATCAGCTAAAATCTTTTTAGCTAACTCAACACCTGTTTCATACTCAGTAATACCATCTTTATGATAGTAGGTTAAAGCCGGTGAAACATGTGAGCCTGCTTTAACAGCATTCCCAGCCCAAGCCGCATTAACCATTACATCTCTATCAATAGCTAATGATACAGCTCTTCTGAAATTAACATCATCAAAAGGAGCTCTTCTATGATTCATAGCCATATACTGAAATCCAACATCAATTGATTTAACAAGTGTGATATCTCCATCTTCTTCTACAATATTAGCTAATACTGCAGGATCACCTTTGTAATCAGTAAGAAAATTTACTTCTCCTTTTCTAAACTGACCTAAAGAAGCTTCAACATTTGGAATTTCTTTCATAATCCATCGACTAATCTTAGGAGGATTAAAGTGATCGGAGTTTCTTTCTAAAATTACTTGTTCTCTTTGTCTCCAATCCACAAATTTAAATGGGCCAGAGCCTATTCTTTTTTCCTCAATGATAGTTTCTGCATTATTACCAGTGCCTTCTAAAGCTTGAAGAATTGGTTCATAATAATGTTTTGGAACAAGGTTAATTTTAGCTAAAGATGAAGTCAAAAATGCTGCATTTGATGATTTTAAATTAAACCTTACAACATTATTCCCTTTAGATTCCATTGACTCAATATTTTTAACAAATGGAGAATACATTGGAACCATTTCAGCATTCATTGGTGCTTCAAAAGAAAATATAACATCATCTACTGTTACAGGTTTACCATCATGCCAGCTCATTCCTGCACGTAAAGTTACATCGATAGTTTGTTCATTCACCCAATTGAAAGACTCTGCAGCCCAAGGCTGAGGTGTTCCATCTGGTCCAATTCTTAACAATCTATCCCATACTATTTCGGTTATCCAAGAATCCGTACCTCCAGAAATAAAGAATGGATTAATCGCTTGGATTTCATCTAAACTTTGAGCAACTAGATCTTGATTACCATTAATTGGCTCAATACCTAAATATGTCCAAATGTTTTTAATTCCAAGACCTGCTTGCTCAACAGCACTACCATCTTTAAATTGCGAATTATCATATGCAAAATTTAAAAGTGGATGTACTAAATAAGCATTTGCAGCTGCATCTGCAAGATGCTGCTGGGCCTTATCAATTAATACCTTTCGTGCAGCAGGATCCATAGTAACCCTCTGCTTTTCTGCTAATGCATCAAATGCTGGATCTACATAACCTATAAAGTTGTATCCTTTATCAGCAGTCGATGAATGAAATAAATTATAAGTAAATTCATCTGGATCACTTCTTTCAGGTCTACTTACCATTTGCCACATTGTTAAATCCCAAGTGTCTTCATCAAGTCTTTTATACCAAACTTGATCAGCCATTTGTGGCCAAGGAACTGCATTAACAGAAATATCCAAACCAAGCTCATTCAAAGTTTGTGCTATTATTAAAGCAGCTGTGTGTGGTGCTGGGCCAGCAGCTTGTTCTCTTGCCCAAAGCTTCATACTTCTTATTTCTTCTGCACTTGCAGAACTAACAAAAAAAGAAAGTAGCAATGAAGAGATAAAACCAACTAGCACAGCAGATAATTTTTTATACATAAATGCCTCCCATTTGGATAAGTTATTTCATAAAAATAAGCCTAATAAAAGTATGAATAAATCACTATTAAGTTGACTTTTTGTCATCAGCAAAAAATACTTAATTACTTATAAAAATTGTTGATTTTCCAATCTTTTTTGAATTTTCAATATAATCATGAGCCTTATAGGCACTTTTAAATTCATATGATTTTATCTTTGGGTGTCTTAACTTACCTTTAATCATTAACGAATTAGTAAAATTTCCAACTTTTTTTAAATAAGAATTATTATGTAAAAAAGCTTGGACAATTTTTATATTTATACCTTTAGGAGCATATAAATAATAGGGAAAAATTGGTTTCAATATAGATGAAGAAGAATATGAACAAATAATACCATTTCTTTTTAAAATGTTTGGGAGTAAATTAATATTGTAACCAAAATCAACTTCAATACATCTATCAACATTTTCACCTTTTGTATAATCCTTAACTGCTTCTATAATTTCTTTTTGATCTAATTTTTTATAATTTAAAATTAAATCTGCTCCAAGGGTTTTACAAATTGTTCTTTTATAATTTGAACTAACTGTTGTAATAACTTTTAAACCATTAATTTTTGCAAATTGTATCGCATAATTACTTACGGCTCCTGCTCCGCCAGAAACAAAAACATATTTTTCTCCTAATTTAAAATCAGAAAAAACTGAAAAATAGGCAGTTGCTACTGGAACACCAAGACAAGACGCCTCAATTAAAGAAGTATTTTTAGGTATTGGAATTAAATGGTTTTTATTTGTACAATAATATTGTGCACAAGTTCCTAAAATATTTTCTTTTGAACCTCCACAAATCCAAAATTTTTTACCAATCATTTTTTTATCTGATTTAGAAAATACATCAACTACCTCTCCACAACCATCAGAATGAGGAATGACAAATTGTTCATTTAGTTTCTTTGATATCCAACCAGATCTTTTTTTTGTATCGGCAGGATTGACACTCGAATAATTAATTTTTAAAACAACTTGGTTTTTTCTTGGAATTGGATCATCAAATGAGCCTAAATTAAGAACTTCTTTTGCCTTACCAGTTTTAACATAATATACAGCTCTCATATTTTTGATGATATAAAAAAAACTAATAATAATCAATGATGACAATTAATCATCACTAAGATGATATTTTGAAGCTTTTATAATTAAAAAAATTAATATAAATTTTTCCTATGGATAAAGAAATTTTAGATCAAGTGAACATTGATGTTGCATGGGGTTTAGTTGAAGAGTACTCAAAATTTCCAAGATGGAAACCTGATGATGTAAACAAATCCTGTAAATTGATAACTGATAAACTGGAAAAATTTGGTGTTAATCATAAAGTTTATGAGCCAGAATTATACTTAAGTGTGCCCTTTACGGCTAGTGTAAAGTTAAAAGATGGTAGTTCACTTCATGCAAAACCACCTTCATATAGTATCAATTGTGAAGAAGGAGTAACTGCAGAACTACATTATGTTCCCTCCCATGTATCAAAAGATATAGAAAACTTATTTGATAAATCACAAGATAAAGAAGCTTCAACTCCAGATAAAGTTAGAGGAAAAATTATTATATCAGAGGGTTTTTCTTTTCCAGGAAAAATTCAAGATTTTGAAAAAGCTGGAGCAGTTGGTGTAATAGCTATCAATCCAGGTGTTGATATTCATTGGGGTATTTGTACATCTATTTGGGGAATGCCTGAATATGATGGCTTAGAAAATAAACCTAATATTCCAGTTGTTGCTGTTAATTTAGAAAGTGGAAATACACTTATAGAATTATCAAAAAGTAATGAAGCTGTCACATTATTTACCAAATTAGAAGAGGGTTGGTTTAATCAAAAAATACCTGAGGTAACTATTCAAGGCAATAATGACAATGATGATTTTATATTATTACACGGTCATTATGACTCTTGGGATGTTGGTGTTGGAGATAATGCTACTGGTGATGCTTGTATGCTTGAGATTGCAAGGCTTCTTAATGACAATAAAACTAAACTTAAAAGAAATGTAAAAATAGTATGGTGGCCTGGTCATTCGACAGGAAGATATGCTGGGAGTACTTGGTATGCAGATAACTTTGCAATTGAACTAAGTAGAAACTGTGTAGCTCAGATTAATTGTGACTCACCTGGTTGTAGATGGGCTGATACATTTAATCATCTATCTGTAATGACAGAAGCTGAAGATTATGTTCATAAGGTAATTAATGAAATTACTGGAATAACTCCTGTATGTGAGAGACCTCATAGAGCTGGTGATTATTCATTTAACAACATTGGAATTAGTAGTTTTTTTATGCTTAGCTCTACTATGCCAGATGATTTAAGAAAAGAAAAAAACTATTATGCTGTTGGAGGCTGTGGTGGCAATATAGCATGGCACACTGAAAACGATGTAATGGAAATAGCTGATAAACCAAATTTAGAGAGAGATATAAAAGTTTATGCAGCAAGTGTTATTGAATTAAGCAATTGTAAATATCTTCCTTTTAATTGGTTGGCTTCAACAAAAGAATTTAGAGAAGTATTAAATAATTATCAAAAAAAATCAGAAAGTCACTTTGATTTATCTGATGCTATTAAATCCTTAGATGATTTTGAAAATAAATTAAAAAAGTTTTATGATTTAATTAATCAAGATAATATAGAGCCGACAAAAGCAAATAAAATAATAAAAAAACTTGCAAGAATTCTTATTCCTTTAAATTACGCAAGAAATCCAAGATTTACACATGATCCAGCAGTACCTATTCCACAAATTCCTGTACTATCATTATGTGAGGAATTTAATGAAATACCTAAAAAAGATCATGGGTTTGTTAAAAACCAACTTGTTAGAGGTCAGAACAGATTTATAGATGCATTAGATCAGGCAAGTGTATTGTTAGAATAAATTAAATTTATATGCCAGTTAAATATCTAGGATTGGCATACATTTTATTATCAGTATTTTTTGCATCTCTGATGGTAATATTAATAAAATATCTATCAGACTCCATGAATATTTATACAATATTATTTTATAGAGGTTTTTTTGGATTCATATTTGTATTATTTTTTTTTACTAAAGTTAATTTAAATATTCTTTATACAAATAGAATTCATATACATTTTATAAGATCAGTTGTTAATGCCTTAGCCTTATATTTTTGGTTTACTTCACTTACTTTATCATCTTTAGCTGATGTATCTGCGATAGGAAATTCTGCTCCTATATTTGCAACTCTTCTAGCAATTATATTTATGAAGGAAAAAATAATCTTATCACGTATTTTTGCAATCATAATGGGTTTTATTGGAGTAACTATAATATTAAATCCAAATTTTCATTATGTTGAGTTAGGTCATTATTACGCTCTAATAGCTGCAGTTTTATGGGGTTTTTTAGTTGTCTTTCTAAAAAATCTCAGCAAAACTGAAAATGCATTTTCCGTAATTTTTTACTTTCAATTATTTTTATTTGTTTCATTTGGCATATTATTTTATGATTTTATTGAAATTCCAAATAAATTAAATTTTGTTATTATTTTACTTTTAGCTTTATTTGGCAATTTGTCTCAAATTTGTTATTTTCAAGCACTAAAGCATAAAGATGTTAGTTATATTTCTCCATTTGAGTATTTAAGATTTATATTTTTAACTATTTTTGGAATTATATTTTTTTATGAATATCCTAATTCAGGAACATATATTGGTTCTTCAATAATTTTTTTAGGTATTTTAACTTTAAATTATAATGTTAATTTTTTAAAAAAACTTGGTTTGAAATGAAACATAAAATAATCATGAATTATAAAAAAAAAATTTGGAATTTAAAAGAAGATTTTAAAACATCTAACAGATCAGAAAATACAAAGCAAGCTATAGCAATAGAAGTGACAATTAAAAAAAATAATTATGTAGGTCGTGGAGAAAGTACACCTTACATCAGATATGGAGAAAATATTACAAACTCAATCCAAGAATTAAAATCAATAAAACCATATATAGAAAATGGCATTTCTAGAAAGATGTTACAGTTAAAGATGAAACCTTCAAGCGCAAGATGCGCAGTGGACTGTGCTATGTGGGATCTTGAAGCAAAGGAAAAAAATAAAAAAATTTGGCAGCTTTTAAAAATTAAGAAAAAACCTTCACCTCTAAAAACAACTGAAAGTTATGGGATAAGACCATTAACACAACTTCAAAGTGATATTGAAAAAGATAACTATCCATCTTTAATAAAACTAAAAGCGAATGGTAATAATGTTTTAGAAATTGTTAAGACAGTTAGTAGAATTTCAAAAGATTCAAAATTAATTATTGATTTTAATGAAAGTTTAGGACCGAATGAAATTATTCCTCTTTCAAATAAATTAAAAAAATTTAATATTATTATGTTGGAACAACCTTTACATGAAAAACAAGATAATATTCTGTCAACATTTAAACATCCTATTCCTATAGGCGCTGACGAGTCTTGTCATACCACTCATGATCTTCAAAAATTAAAAAATAAATATGATTATATTATTATTAAACCAGGAAAATGTGGTGGATTAACTGAGGCTATGAAATTAAAAAGACTCGCTGAAAAAAGTAATTTTTTAACTATGATCGTTTGTATGTTCGGTTCATCATTAGCCGTTGCACCTGCATATTTTCTATCTTTGGATGGTGCAAATATTAATAACATTGAGGTACCAAAAATCATGCAAAACGATAGAAAATATAAAATTAAATGTCAAAACCAATTAATATTTCCTCCTGATCAAAGACTATGGGGTTAAGTTAATAAATTTTTTATTATTTGTCCGTCCTTTAATATAAAACTTACATTTTTATTAGTATCATTAAAAACATTTATATTTTTTAGAGGATCTCCATTTAAAATTATTAAATCTGCAAATGCATTTTCTTTTATAACGCCAATCTTATCTTTCATTTGTAATATTTCAGAATTAACAACAGTTGCTGATCTTAATACTTCAATATTTTCTTGATGTTCACTTCTTAGTATTAGTTCTCTGCTTTGATTTTGTAAATATTCTCTGCCATGCAAATCAGAGCCTAACCCCATTTTAACTTTTGCTTTAGCGCAATTTTCAATTGCTAAAGATCTTTTTTTATTTACTTCCTTAACTTTTTGTAAAGATTGATTGCTAAGACCAAGTTGTTTAGAATTTTTTTCAATAAGATGACCAGCAGACAAAGTAGGTACAACAAAATTACCAGATTTAGAGATTTTTGTTGCAGTTTTTGAGGATATTAAACTGCCATGTTCAATTGATCGAATGCCTAGTTGCACACATCGTAAAGCTCCATCATCTGTATGGCAATGAGCCATAACATAAGAATTCCTTCTCTCTGCTTCTTCAACACATACTCTTATTTCTTCATCGCTGAAATGTTTCATATCTATAGGGGCAAGATTTGTTGACACACCTCCTGTTAAAATAAGTTTAATATGATTAGCACCTTTGCGAAATTCTTCACGTACTACTCTTCTCATATCATCTTCACCATCAACTACTTGAGTAATATTTCCATCATACGCACACCCACAAGTCTCTAAATATTCTGAATTCCTCATATCTCCATGACCACCTGTTTGAGTAATTGCTTTACCTGGATAAAAAAACCGCGGTCCTCTAAACAACTTTTCATTTAATGCCATTTTAATACCAATATCGCCACCTCCAGCATCCCTAACAGTTGTAAAACCTCTTTTTAAAGTATCACTTAATATATTTTGTGAATGAAATGCGATATAGTTTTTAGGATATCTATCTGATGAATAAAAATCATAATTTGGAGTGTTTGCATGAAAATGAGCATCTATAAGACCAGGCATCAAAAATTTTTTATTTACATTAATTTTCAATTCAATTTTATTTGCCTTAATATTTTTGCCTATTTCTCTAATTATATTATTTTCAACTAATACAGAGTCACTTGAAATAATTTTATTACCATCAAATATCTTGGCATTTTGAAAAAGAATCATTTTATCGTGTAGCTATTGATATTGCTAATCGGCATGAGTCTAAGTATTCTTTTATATCTAGGTACTCTTCCAAGCTATGTGGATTATAATGACCATTTCCAAATGTAACAGTTGGTATTCCATTTCTTATTAGCCAATTTGCATCAAGTCCTCCATTAACTTGAACATTACTAGATTTTATACCAATTGTATTAGCTGAATCTTTTATTATTTTTATAACCTCTAAGTTGTCATCTAATTTGAAAGGATAGTAATCAATATTTTTTTTAAATTTTATCGAAGCTTTCTTGTTTTCAGAGTCTCTAACTAAATCAGATGCAGCAATAAAATGTTTTTCATACTGCTGAGTAATTTCACTTATAAAATCTTGATGCATACTTCTAGACTCTCCATTAATTTTTACATAATCAGTAACTTGATTTGTAGAAGATCCAGCACAATTTCCATTTTGATCACCATAATAACCAATATTTGATGTCCCTTCTTTTCCATTCTTATTTATTTTTCCAAACCAACCCTCATTATAAATATTTGATAATGCAATTGAGGCAATCATTGTTGAAGAAATGCCCTTTTCTGGAGCAACTCCAGCATGAGATCCTTTACCATAAATCTCTACTGCCCACCTCTCAGCACCAACCGCAGATGTCATTATTTGATATGGTGAAGAACCATCAGTATTAAATCCCATTTTTGGATAACCTAAATCTTCAATAGAAATATTTCTTGCTCCCCACAAACCACTTTCCTCACGCACAGTAAAAAGTATTGTCATTGGGTAATAATCAATTTCATTTCTAAAAATATATTTTAGCATGTTAACTAAACAACCAACACCACCTCTATTATCTGCACCTAAGGCAGTTTCTGTATTAGATATAATTTTGTTATCAGCCAAAATTGGCTCTGCACCTTTACATAAAGAAACAGTATCTAGATGAGTAGAAAATAGAACTCTATCACCAGTTTTTGTTCCAGGTAATTTAACAATTAAATTTCCTGTTTCAGTAGGAAATGGAATTTTTTTATTTGCATCATCAAAAAAAATATACTCTTCTGGCACTCCATAATTTATTAATTTATCTTTAACAGCATAAGCTATTTTTTTTTCTTGGCCAGTAATTCCTTCGATTGATAATAATTCAATTACATCTCTTAAATTTTCATCATTATTTAAATGCATCTTATTATTTAATATTTTTTTTTAAAATTAATCAACATTAATAATATCTAATAAAAAAAGATTTTGAAAATAATCTAATTAAAAATTATGTATATGGAAGTAAGAATTAACATTAATGCTAATAAAAACTCAACAAATTTTTTTAATTTAACATTTTTTAAATATTTACCAATTATACTTCCTCCAAAAGCCCATATACTTATCGAAGGTAAATTTACTATAGTTGACATGAATACCATAAAAAATGTTCCTAAAAAAATACTAGCATCATTTGGATAAAATATTGATACAGCAGTAGAACATATAATCCACGCTTTAGGGTTTACAAATTGAAATATTATAGCCTCAAAAAAAGTTAAAGGTCTAGATTTATCTTCCTTAATATTTACATTCAAAGAACCAAACATTTTATAAGATAAATAAAGAAGATATGTAGCACCAACATATCTAAGTATTTCTAGAAGAATAGGAAAAGCTATAAACAAACTACCTAAACCTAAACACACAAGCATTAATTGTAGACCGTGACCAGTAGGGATACCAAAAAGATTAGGTAAGGTTCTGATAAATCCAAACTTAATGCCAGATGCAGTTAATATAGCATTATTGGGACCAGGTGTTACATACATTACAAAGTTATATGTTGCTACTGCAATAATTAACTCCCATGTTATCACAATAACTAATCTCTAAAATTAATAAATTGAATTGGTATTCCTGTTTTCAAATCTTCAATTAATTTCATTGCAGCCTGCAGATCATCTCTTTTTTTGCCATCAATGCGAAGTTCACTACCATTAATTTTAGCTTGAATTTTCATTTTCGAATTTTTAATTTCTGATGTTATTTTTTTTGCAATATCTTGTTCTATCCCCTCTACCAATGTTATTGTCTGTCGAATTTTATCGCCTCCAGCTTTTTCTTTATCTTTTTTTCCCAATGCCAAAGGATCTAGCTTTCTTCTTACAAAGTGTGAAATCAAAATATCATCAACCTGTGAGAGCTTTAAATCATCATCTGTGACTATAGTGATAATCTTTTCTTTTCTCTCTACTGAAGTATTTGATCCTTTAAAATCATACCTATTTGTTATTTCCCTTAAAGCATTTGAAATTGCATTATCAATTTCTTGAAAATCAACTCTACTCACAACATCAAAACTAGGCATATATTATTAGTCTATTGCATTCTCAGAATCTTCTGGCAACTGTTTTTTTGTATTTAATCTTCCAAGTTTTTTCATTTTATCAATTTTTTTTGTTAAACTACCCGGCCCATCTTGAAGTCGGGATTTTGCTTCATCCATTTTTAAACTAGCTTTATCTAAAGATTGCTTGACAGTACTAAAAGACTCATAAACATTTACAGCCTTGTCGTATATTTCGCTTGCTGTTGCAGCTATATCTTTAATTGTTTTAGATTGCTTATCTATACGCCACATATTTTCTACTGCTTTAAGTAAGAAAGGTAAAGTAGAAGGACCAACAATGATAATTTTTTTTTGCCATGCCTTCTCAATAACATCAGCAGCTTCGTTGTATAAAGTTAATAATGCTGGCTCAATCGGAATAAACATCAATACTGAATCAATGGAATTAATTTGATAAAGAGATGCGTAATCATCTTTCCCCAAATCTCTTACAAAATTTTTTAGAGAGTCTATAAATTTTTTTAAGTAAATTTTTTTTTCATTTTCATTATGTGAATTAGAAAATTCATGCCATGAATTTAGAGAAACTTTTGAGTCGATAATTATATCTCTATTCCCTGGCATATGAACAATGACATCAGGTTTTTGTAAATTACCCTCTTCATCTCTATAGGCTTTTTGTGTTTCATACTCATGTCCCTCTCTCAGTCCAACACCATCTAGTATATTTTTTAATACAAATTCTCCCCATGAGCCTTGTTGCTGTGAACCACCTCTGACAAGAGTATTTTCTAATCGGTCTTGGGCTAAATTAAAATTTTGCAGTGATAACTGAATAGATTGCATATGTTGTTTTAATGAAACAATATCATTTTCCTCATTTTTTGGAGTTGATTTATTTTTGAAGAATAAAAAATACAAAGAAATGAATACTCCAATGCCCGAAAAAAAACCAATGAGGTAAAATATAAAATAATAAGTACTACTCATCTAAAAAATGTCCAATGCCAAACTTAATGATAAATATATTACCAAATATCTTCCAAATTTCCCAATACTTACCAAAATTATAAAAGGAATTATTGAATAACGTAATGTACCTGCAACAAATGTTATAGGATCTCCTATAAAAGGCACCCATGAAAGTAAGAGTGACCATTTTCCATACTTATTGAAAATTTTATTGCCTCTATCAATCATATTATTATTTATTGGAAACCAAGATTTTTTAATAAAATAGTTAACGTAGTAACCACAAATCCAATTAAAGATGGATCCTAAAATATTTCCAGCAGATGCAAATAATAATAATAAAAAATTATTATATTTATCCATTGATAGTAATGTTATGAAATAAGCTTCGGAACCAAAAGGAATGATCGTTGCAACCATAAATGCAACAGTAAATAAAGATAAATAAATCAAATACGTTTTTTATTCTTTGGCAAAATTTTCCATTATTGCTGCAGCATATTTAATTCCTTTAATATAGTTTGCAACATGAATATTTTCATCAGGTGCGTGTAAATTAGCTCCTGGATTAGCAAAACCAGTTAAAACAGTAGGCATCCACACATGTTTTAAAATTGTTCCCTCTGCTGAAACTCCATTTACTACTGGTTTTTCTCCAAATACTTCTTCAGCAGCCTTAATTATAGCTTGTGAAATATCTTCTTTTACTGAAATTTTGTAAGGTGGTTCAGCGGCATCAAAAGCAATAACTTCTAAATGTCCAAATCCATGATCAATCAAATGTTTTTTTACTTTTTCTATACACTTTTGAGGATTCATATGAGGTAATAATCTAAAATCAATTCTTACTCTTGCTTCATTGGGAACAATAGTTTTATGACCAGGTCCTGTATAACCTGATATCATTCCTTGAATATTTGCAGTTGGCTCATAAGTTCTTGCCTTAATAGCTTCTACACCTTCTCTATTAAGTACAAATTTTTCTATTCCAAATTCTTTTTTTAATGCAGATAAATCAACTCTTTCATTTTTTTCCTTTAGAAGATTTATTTCTTCTTCACCTAATTCGTATAACCCGTCATACCAATCTTTAATTAAAATCTTTCTGTCTCTTGTCATAATAGTTGATAAAGCATGAACCAATTCCCATGGTGGACTAGGAACCAAAGGAAAGTTAAGCGAATGAATATCTTTGTTACCCCCTCTCGCTATTAATTCAATAAATAATACCGATTTTAATCCTAATTCTACTTCAGGGACTTTTGCAAAAGTATCTACAGTACCATCTAAGCAATGCATACCATCTGCTTCTAAAAGTTTTTTATTTTTTTCTACCCAAGGACCTAGGTGAACTGAGCCAATTTCTTCCTCACCTTCATAAAAAAATTTCAAATTTAAAGGTACCTCGCCTCTCACTTCAAGAAAAGCTTTGGCAGCTTTGTTAAATGCCAAAAGACCGCCTTTATTATCAGTAGCGCCTCTTCCATAGATAACATCATCAACTAAAGCCCCCGACCACGGTCCACCATGAGACCATTTTTCAATTGGTTCAGGTGGTTGAACATCATAATGAGAATAACAAAATAATGTTTTTTTTGACAACGATGATTTAAGATGACCAAAAATAAGTGGTGGGCCACCAGGAATTTCATGAAGCTCTGCCGGTAACCCATCTTTGTGCATTTGTTTTTTAACAAATGCTGCACACTCTTCTAATCCAATATTTTGTGCAGAAACAGAAGGTATTCTAATTAATTCTTGTAAGTCTGATACATACTCTTCAACATTATTATCGATATGATTATAAATATCTTTCATTATAGACTTTCCTCCCTAGATAAGTTCCAAGCATTAATATGAGATCCGCTTAACTTTTTATAATTCCCTGAAGCTAGTTTTAAAAATGCTGGAGCTAATTCAATTGGATCTACCCATTTTTTTTTATACTCTTCCTCATAGTTTTTCTCTGACATTGGTGTTTTCATAAACATACCTGGTGTTACCGTAAAAACCTGAATTCCACTTATAGATCCTTCTATTGCCAAACTTTTCATTAGGCCTTCAAGGCCATGTTTAGATGCACAATAAGCACTTTCATTTTTAAAACCTTCAATACCTGACCTTGAAGATACAAAAATTATAACTCCTTTCTTGTTTTTTTTCATGTTTGCCCAAACGTAATTAGATAACAAATATCCACTATTAAGAGAGATGTTTGTCATTTCATACCAATAATCAGACGTTGTTTCTTCAAATGATTTGGGAACAAGAACTGCAGCATTGTGTATTAAAATATCTATATAAATATTTTCTACATTAAATTTATTGATTAAATTTTTTACAGAATTAATATTGCTTAGATCGCATTCAATATTATTAGAATTAGAAATATTATTTTGAATAAGTTTTTTATAGTTAACGTCGATTAAAAAAAGATTTGCTTTTTGTTTTGCAAAAGCTTTTGATACTGCGAGACCTAAACCATCTGCAGCTCCAGTAATCAAAATATTTTGATTTGCAAATTCCATTAATTAGAGATCAATCCACTTCCTTTTAACAGTAGATTCAAGGACTGCATCAACAACAATTTGATTTTTTAAACCATCTTCAAATGTTGAACCACTATTTAAAGGTCTTTTCTCTCTAATAGCTGAGACCAATTCTCTTAAAAGACTTACAACAGAAACATTCCATATTCCCTTATTTATTCCCTCAAGTGATGCATTGGGATCTTCAAAATGCATTTTTTCAAATTCTTTGCCTTTTTTGGCAAATAAAATTTCTTCAGTTTTGTCTTCAAGAATGATCGTTCCCTCTGTACCAAAAATTTGTGTTTTATTTCCTAAAACGTGACTTGCAATGCCACTTAAAAAAATATTTGCTAATCCTCCATCTTCTAATTCAAGTGAAAAATGAGATAAATCATCAGCAGTTGCTTTCCATGCTTTATTGGTATTTTTATCGATACGATTTTCAACTATTGTTAACGCTTGGCCAAATACAGATTTTATTTCCCCACTCCACCATCTTAATAAATCAACTTGATGTGATCCATTTGCTCCCATTCTTCCACCACCTCTACTTTTAAGGCTCCACCAATCATTTATCGGCCTAGAGTCAGGGCTTAACCATCCATTTGATACATTAAGAATATTTATATGCTGAATTTTTCCTATCTCTCCATCAGAAATCCATTTTTTTATCTGTTTTCTATTAGGATTAAATCTTAATTCATGATCAATCATGTGAATTTTTTTATTATCATTTGCTACCTTGAGCATCTCCGCAGCTTCTTTAGCATTCATAGCTGTAGGTTTTTCACACAAAACATGTGCGCCTTTTTTTAGAGCTTGAATAGATATAGGTGCATGTAAATCAGTGGGAGTTGCAATACAAATTAAGTCAAATGAATTTTCATCTAACATCTTTTCCCAATTGTCATAAAAATTATTAATCTTAAATTCTTCAGCGCAGGATTTAGCATTTTGAATATTAAATGATGAAATTGCAGTAACTTCAACTCCTTCAATATGTTTTAGTGCAGGCAAATATGCTGCTTTTGCAAAACTCGCTCCAACTATACCAATTTTTACAGTCATTTTATTCTATCTCCTTTAATCTTGGATCTAAATAATCCCTCAACCAATCTCCAACAATATTAAATGCTAATACTGTTATTAATATTGCCATACCTGGAAAAAATGGCAACCACCATCTTTTTGCAAAAATATGATCTCTACTTTCTGCTAACATTGCACCCCAAGTTGGAATTTGTGGAGGAACACCTAAACCTAAAAAAGAAAGTGCAGCTTCAGCTAAAATTACACTCGCAACGTTAAAAGAGGCTATAACAATTAACGGTGCAAAAATATTAGGTAAAATGGAACCAAACATTATACTGAAGTTGTTTACACCTAGCGCCTTTGCAGCTTCAACATACTCCTTTTCTTTTTGTGAAATAGTTTGTGCTCTAGCTATTCTTGCGTAAGTTACCCATTGTCCCACACCCAAGACTAAAATTAAATTGATCAATCCTTCACCAAGAACAACTAAAAAAAGAATTGCAAGCAATATAAAGGGAAAAGCGAGTTGAATGTCTGCTAACCTCATTATAATATCATCTACTAATCTTCCATAATAACCAGCAAATATTCCAAGCAATGTTCCAAGAATCCCACCAATAAAAACAGCAGAAAATCCGACGAGCAATGATACTTGAGCACCATAAATTAGCCTGGAAAAACTATCTCTGCCAAGAGCATCAGAACCTATTAAGTATTTCATTTCACCTTTTTTATCTAGCGTTAAAGGAGGTGAAACTCTTTCCATGATATGATTTTTATTAGGATCAAGAGGAGATATTTCGGAAGCAAAAATTGCTACAAATACAATAAAGAAAAGCCAAAAAACTGAAATTAAAGCCCATTTATTTTTAATAAGAGCGATAAAAAGTTTAAAAAAAGATGATGAAGTTGATGAACTATCATTTGATAGTGTATCATTAGAAGTTGACTGCAACTTACTCATAATTTTATTCGAGGATCAAGTTTTGCATACACTAAATCAGTTATCAAATTAATAATAATTACAAAAACTGATATGACTACAACAGCAGCTTGAACCAATGGTATGTCTCTATTGGCTATAGCATCAAATACAGTCCTTCCTAAACCTGGCCAAGCAAAAATTACTTCTACTACTACTACGCCGCTTATCATAAATCCAAACTCTAAACCTATTATTGTAACAACCGGCAGCCATGCATTTCTCATTGCATGCCTCATAATCACAACATAGTTAGTTAATCCTTTAGATTTTGCTGTTCGAACATAATCTTGTGATAAAACTTCGAGCATTGATGAACGAATTAATCTAGCATTTCTTGCCACAGAATAAAATGCAACTGCAAAACCTGGTAATATCAAATAAGTTAGAGTTGTTGGGAGGTTTTTAAAAGCCTCTACAAAGTTTCCTTGAAATAAAGGCATCAAAAAAGGAACATGGCCAGATATAGGAAGCCATCCAACATTTAGTGAAATATATAAAATGCACATGATTCCTAACCAAAAACTTGGAACAGACTGTCCCAACATTGCGATAGCCATTAGTGTTCCATCTATCCAAGTTCCCCTATAAACAGCAGAAAATATACCAAATGGTATTGAGCCAAATATTGCTATTAACATTGAAAAAATTGTTAATTCAATTGTTGCGGGTAAAGTTTCTAATATTATTGTCATTGCAGATTGACCGTAATAAAGTGAGGTTCCAAAATCTAACTGCAAAAGTTTAATTACATAATTGAAATATTGTACATAAAGAGGTTTATCAAACCCAAGCTTTGCTCTTGTGGCCTCTATTTCCTCTGGGGAAGCTCTTTCACTAACAAATAAATAAGTTGGATCACCACCTATTTGCAAAGCAATAAATGTTACTAATGTTACTCCAAATATAACCAATATTGTTTGTGGTAATCTGCGGAGTATATATAAAAACATTTTCTAAGATTAAAATGGAATATGTGTTGGCCCCATTTAATGGGACCAACATATCAAATAAATTTATTTTAGAGTAGCTTTAAATAAATCTACTTTTTCATCTCTTCGTGGAGACCAATCTACTCTATTGCTAACTCCATAGAAGTCAGGCTGGAAATATAGATGTAACCAAGGTCCTTCATTATAAAACACCTCTAACATTCTATCTACTTCTCTTCGAATTATGTATTCATTGTTGGTGTTATTAATAACTTTCCAACCTTTGAACCATTCCTCGTTCTGCCATTTAGTGTAGTTAGGTCCTGAGTCAGGTTTTGATAAGTCAGCCATATCATAAAGCGGACTCCAAGTAGCTCCACCTGAACCGATAAAATACATTGGTCCTGCTTTTTTTTCTATAATAAGAGGAATATATACTGAAGACCAATCTAAAATATCACATTTAGTTTTAACGCCAACATCATCAAGATACTGACAAATTGCTAAAACAACATTTCTATCATTTAGGTATCTACCTTCACCTGCTTGAAGTGTCATTTCAAATCTAACACCATTAGCATCTCTAGGATACCCTGCTTGATCTAGTAAATATTCAGCAATTTCTGGATCATATGGGTAAGGTTTTAATGTTGGATGAGCATTGTTAGGATTAACTATACCAGTCATTCTTGTACAAGGTGCATTTAAAAGATTAGCACAAATTGCTTCTACATCGACTGCGTATTGAAGAGCTCTTCTAACCTCTGGTTTTTGTATTGCTGCTCCACCTGGAGTAACAGCAAATTCAGGACCTTGGTGATAACCAACATACATTCTTCGAGTACCTTGAACTTTAGCAACTGACGCAGTACTTGAAGCATCTATTGCTTCAACCTGATCAGGAGATGCATTAGTAATCATATCTACATTACCAGCAATAAGTTCAGCTGTTCTTGTGGAAGCTTCTGGAATTACTCTCCAAATAATATTTTCAAAATTTGTTGGTATAGGAGGATTAGCAGCCTTTTTCATAACAATTTGACTTCCTTTATCCCACTTAACAAATTCATAAGGACCTGAACCAATTGGATTAGTTGCCGCTTCTTCTTTTGACATCTTTTCATAAGAGTCTTTACAGTGAACATAAACTTCAGCGATTAAGCCTAAAGCAATGTGGTTTGGACCACCTAAAACAATTGTTACATCTCTATCACTATCTGCCCTTGCTTCTTTAAAATCAATTGATTTATATACAAAGCCAGCTGAGTTTCCTGTAAATGCCATTTCTGGATCTGCTACTCTATTAAAAGAATATGCTGCATCTTCTGCAGTCAATGCTTCACCATCATGACAAGTTAATCCACTCTTCAGAGTAAAAGTATATTCTTTACCATCATCTGAAATTGTGTAACTTTCTGCTAAATTAGGCACGATGGAACCAGTCTCATCAACAGAATATAACTGACCAAACATGTGCTTCATAATATTAGCAGTGTGCCGTGAACTAATTTGAGCAGGCTCTAAACCAACAGTATCAGTAGGTAAGCCGACCACAAATGTATCATCTGGAGGTGCTGCGAAAGAATAAGTAGAAGGTAAAATCAAACCCAATACTATCGCTACTCCAGTTATTATTTTTTTCATACAACCTCCATAAATAAAATATGAATCTATTAGGGAAACTAATGAAATTTTGATATTTTAGAATAGTAAATTAGTCATTTAAGTGATGACTATAAGTCATTATTGTTATTATTCAGTATGCCAAAAAAGTAATAAAACTCAGTAATTTATAACAGTGATTTTTTTTCCTGTTTTTGCAGATTTAATACATGCATCTACAATTGATAAAGAATTTAAATGATCTTTGTTGATTTTTATTAAATTTTTTGAATTTTTTTGAACTTTAATAAAATCATTTAAGAGGGCTTCAGCATCGTCTGACCACATTTTAAAATTTTTAAGTTTAATATTTCTCATTTTTGTAATCTCAAGAGTCCTGTAATTTAAATTTTTAAATTGTTCTTTTTGTAATATAATTCCCTTTGTACAATCAGTTCTCCATTCAAAATTTAGTGTTTTAGAATTACTTTGCCAATTGCCTACATAATTTACGATCATTCCATTACGAAGTTCAAAAATAGCATTTACATTTGTATGATGATTATACATTGACCAGGGAGGATTAAATGTCTTAGCAAAAACTGATTTAACATTCGATTTAAAAATGAACCTAATTAAATCAAAATGATGAATAGATTGTTCCCAAAGCATTGGATGTTTCATGAACAAAGGATATTTATTTAATCTTTCCAGCGTCCCGTCTCTCCATCTTTCATAGATGAATTTTGAAAATATCGGTTTTCCTATTTTACCTGAATTAATTAATTTAATTTTCTCTAAAGTCGCAGGAAGGTATCTAAAGTTCAGTCCAACAAATAAAAGAAGTTTTTTTCTTGTCATAAATGAAATTAATTTTTTTGCCTCATTAAAATTAACTGTAAGTGGTTTTTCAACTAACACTGGCAATTTATATTTCGCGCACACTTCTAAATCCTGCATACGATTAAAAGGAGGTGTTGATAAAATAACCGCATCAGGATTTGTGTCTAAAATAGCATTATCTAATTTTGAGTATAATTTTACGTGAGATGTGTTTTTTAGATTTTGATTAATATCACAGATACCGACTAAAATTGTTTGTTTATTCTTATAGACAACCTTAGACCAAATCTTTCCTCTAGGACCAAAACCAACCAATAATATTTTTAATTTTTTCATATATTTTTTTTTATTAAGTTAATTACTTTTGTAGGTGATGTCCAACTTTTAAAACTAAGCTTATTTCTATAAATTGTCACCGTAGAATTATTTAGTAAATTACTACCTTCAATCTCTATATGTTTAGCCTTCGAGTCTATTAAACGCATAAGATCAATATCATTAGTTATGAAAGGAGAGACCAAATTGAGTATTTTAAATTTGTTTCCCTTCTTTATAATATTATGTAAAGCTATTGAAATATCTTTTACAAACGTCCAATCTCTTAAAGTATTAAACGAGTTGGTTTTCATTATTTTTCTTTTTCTTGATGCATTCAACCATTTTTGGAATAATGAGGTATTACTTCTACTCCATTTTTTAAGTTCATTACCACTATAAATATTACCTATACGTAATACAGTGTGTTTAATTTTATGTTTTTTACAAAATTCTCTACTCAATTTTTCACCAAATAATTTTGATTTTGAGTAAGGCTCTGATCCTCGAACTTTTGAACGTTCATTATATGTTTTAGAGCTAAAATATCGATAAACAGATGTTGAGCTTATAAAAAAAAATGTTTTAGCCTCATTAAGTTTTGCTAATTCAAGTGAGTTTAAAGTCAGCATATTATTAATATTTAATAAATTTTTTTTATCTTTAGTTTTTACAGGTCTTGTCAAACCCGCACAGTGAATAAATACATCAATGTTATCAATTTTATTTATGTTGTTCTTATTTAAAAGATTAATTTTTATTTTTTTAATTTTACTTAAATTATCAAGCTTGTATGAAAAATTAATATCAAGAGCATAAATTATATAATTAAATTTGGATAAACCATTAACAAGTGCTGAGCCAAGAAATCCTCCAGAGCCAGTAACCAGAATTTTTTTAATATTAAATTCCTTGATAGGATTTATATTTTTCTAGCTCCTCTTGTGAGTATACTTGCATCAGCTCAATTTCGATATTATCAACCTCATTATCTAGAAACGCTATAAAACCTTCTGGATGAGGATGGTTACCTGTTACTTTACATGCTTGACATTCTCTCAGAGTAGCTCCTTTACTTTGCATTATTTTAATCGAATCATCTAAATTTTTTACTGTATAACAAATATGATGAAGTCCACCTCTGCCCCTTTCATTTATCCATTTGTTAAATCTACCATCTGGATCCATGGACTGACATAATTGATATTCTATTTCACCAATATTAAAGACAGCAACTCTAGTCTTAGATTTCGGCATATCTTGAATTTCAATTTCTTTTGAGACTCCTAAAAAATCTTTATAATATATTAACGATTGTTCAATGTCTTTTACAGCAAATGCCATGTGCTTTATTTCCATTACTTCATTATTTATTTTTTTACTCATATGTTGGCAGCTACCTTCTTAATTCTTGATACTGCCTCTTTAATTTTTTCAGCAGGCTGAGTAAGAGAAAATCTAACAAAATCATCACAGTGATCTCCGTAAAGTCCACCCGGATAAATAATAACTTTGCCTTCTTCAAGTAATTTTAGACAAAAATCAGTAGCATTTAATCCTGTTTTTGAAACATTGGCGTATACATAATAACCGCCTTGAGGTTCTGAATAGGGAATATTGATTTCGTCAAGTCCTCCACATAAAATATTTTTTCTTTCTTCCATTATTTTTTTCATATCAGTTACACATTCTTGCGATCCCTTCAAAGCGGCTAAGGCTGCATGTTGACTAACAGCAGGGGCACAAATTGCAAAGCCGTGATGTATCTCCCCTAAATGTGTAATTAAATTTTTAGGTCCTGCAAAATAACCAACTCTCCAACCAGTCATACAATATGCTTTAGAAAACCCATTTAAAGTTATTGTTCTCTCAAACATATCAGGTAGGGCTGCCACAGGTTGCGCCTTATGATTTCCAAATGTTAATCTAGAATAAATTTCATCAGAAATTACAACCAAATTATGTTTAATTGCTAATTTGGAAAGTTTCAAAACTTCTTCATATGGAGTTACAGCTCCTGTGGGATTACAAGGATTTATAATTACTAATATTTTTGTTTTTTCTGTAATTAAAGGTTCTACGGCATCTGCTGTCATAGCAAAATTATTATCAATGTATGTTTTTACCATGACTGGATTTGCCTCAGCTAATTCTGCTGCCTGAAAATATGGATTATAGCCTGGAGCAACTGCAATCATTTCATCTCCAGAATTCAAAATTCCAAGTGCAATTGCAAACATAGCTTCTTGACCACCAGCTGTAACAACTATCTCATCTTCATTGTACTTTGCACCATTATGTTTAATTATATCTTCGCAAATTTCTTTTCTAAGCTCCGGCATCCCCATTGGATGAGTATAGTGAGTTGCTCCATTATTTAGAGCTTCAATGCCTGCTTCAATAATATGCCTAGGAGTATCAAGATCAGTATCACCTCTTCCCATTGCTATTACATCATCAAGCTTTTGCTGAATATTCCACATTTTTGTGACAATATTAGATTTATGATCTTTAATTCTGGAAGCGATAAATTTTGAATAATTCATTAAAAACTTACTCCGTATACTTGGCTTGCCTTATTCTTCAAATAAGCAATATAAGGTTTTGCATTTAGTGTTGAACCAGTTGATTTCATTAATAATTCGTTTCTCGTATACCTTCTTCCATGCTGATGGATATTGTTTTTTAACCACTCCAGTAATGAAGAATAATTGGCAACATTAATATCTTTTCTGATTTCTGGATTTTGAGTATCCATAGTCTCAATTAACTGAGCTGCCATTACATTACCAATTGTATAGTTACAGAAGGTTCCAAATTGTCCACCCGACCAGTGGATATCTTGTAAAACTCCTTCACTATCGTTGGGCACTTTCAGTCCCAGATATTTATTAATTTGCTCGTTCCATATAGTAGGCAAGTCATCTACTTTAAGTGTCTTGTCAACAAGCATACTTTCAATATCAACTCTCATCATAATATGGAAATCATATGTCGACTCATCAGACTCAACTCTTATTAAACTAGGTTCAATAACATTAACTGCTTTAAAGAAGTCTTCAGCCTCAACACCATTTAGAGCATCTGGAAAACAATCTGCCAATTCGTTATAATGATTATTCCAAAAAACCTTACTTCGACCAATATGATTTTCATATAATCTTGATTGTGACTCATGAGCACCAAAACTAACCCCGCCAACAGCATAGAAACTTAAAAAATCTGTTGTCATAGCCGACCGGGTATATTCTTCTTTTACATTCTGTTCATATATTCCATGTCCTGCCTCATGTAGAGTTCCAAATAAAGAAGGATTAATAAAATTTTTATAATAACGTGTAGTTATTCTAACATCATCTCTTGTAAATGAAATTTCAAATGGGTGGACAGTACTATCTAACCTTCCTCGATCAAAATCATATCCAAATTTTTTAGCTATTTTAGTTGAAAACTCAATTTGTTTATCAATTGGATATTCATTGAACAAAAATTTTTTATTAGGTTGTTCAACTTGACTCGTTTTGTTTAGAATATCGCCTAAACCTATCTTTAATTCATCAAAAAGAATTTTTAAAGACTTAACTGTTTCACCCGGTTCAAATCTTTGCATCAACGCATCATATGGATGATCTTTGAAACCTATACAATGTGCTTGTTCAATAGCTATATTTACCTGTTCTTCTAAATAAGGTTTGAAAATTTTGAAATCTTGTTTTTCTCTAGCCTCTGCCCAAGCATTATGAGCCAGAGGCTCTAACTCTGCTTTTTTTACTTGGATTTTTTCAGGAATCTTATCATGATAATTAATTGCTTCATTCAAATGTAATAGAGTCTTCCTTTCAAAGCTATCCTCTTCTAAATTATGTGTTTCATTTTCTGACTCATCTAGGAGTTTTCTCATTTTTGATGATAAAAGAATTTCTCTTGCCACTGATGTGAGCGTACCTACTTGATAACCTCTTGAGCTTGCTCCTTTTTTTGGCATTTTAGTTCTAGAGTCCCATATCAAAATAGACATTGTATTTAATACATCATTAAATTTATTTATTTCATTAGTTAATTCATTAAATGCATTTCCCATATTTTAGCTTCTAGAACTTTTTAAACCATTTAGAAATAGATAAATAATCATTTCAGTGCTGATTAATTTGCAATGAAATCTAGGACAATAGTTTACTTTTAATCATCACTAAAGTGACTATTTTGTTATTTTTTATTTGTTTCAAACAAGTTATGCCCAATAATATGATTTCAAATTTGAAAACTAACGAAAAAAAATTGATAAAGATGTCAATTGGAGGATACGTGACGCAACCTTCATTCAAAAACCCTGGCTACATTCCAAACAATGACGGTAAATCTGTTATTTTTCCAGGCATGTATGGAGTGGTAAGTAATGTAAAAGTGGGTGATAAAGCGTTTGGATGGAGTGGCGATCATATAGAGCCAGGCGTTTCTATAGACTCAGAAAGAATTGATGAACATTTTGCCTTGCATTATTTGGTATGTACTGGAAACAAAGCAATCATAAGATCTGGAGAAGCAAAAGGCAGGATTGGAATAGTGACTGGTGAACATGCAAGAAATTTAATACATTTTGAAAACAAAACATTGGAAAAAATTTGTGTTGGGGATCAAATTGATATTATTGCTCATGGTAGAGGTTTAAAACTTTTAGACTTTCCTGAAATTGAATTAAAAAAAATCGATCCAAATCTTTTAAAATCAATGAAGTTAAATGTAATAAAAAATAAGTTAATCGTCGATGTGGCTATCGAGCTACCTATAAGAATTATGGGTTCTGGAGCTGAATTAAATTCTGAATATGTTGATCAAGATTTAATGTCTGGTGATAGAGATCTTATGAAAAAACTAAAAATTGATAAGATGAAATTAGGAGATCTTATAGTAATTAATCATGCTGATCATAAGTGGGGCAGATCTTTTAAAAAAGACCAGGTCAGCATAGCTTTATGTATACATGGAGACTCAGTTATGACTGGTCATGGTCCTGGTATAATGACAATTATGACAGGTAATAAAAAAAATCTTGGATGGAAAATTAATAAAAATGCAAACTTAAAAAATATAATGAATATAAAATTATGAAGATAGAAACCAATAAAAAATTATTAGTAAATGTAAGTGTCATGGGCTCAGTGTGTCAGCCAAATTATCAGGGGTTGCCTGCAGAACCCTATCGATTAGACTCAAAAGGAAATCCTTTTCTTCTTCCAAGTTGGGGGTCAGTAGTACACAATGTATCAGTTGGAGACTCAGCCTTTGGATGGGAAGCTGATTGTATCCATCCTGGTGTTTCTATTAAGTATCACAGTGAAGCTGGAAATAGAGGTTTGAATATCCTAGCTTGTGTTGGCAATGAAGCAGTTATAATGAGTGGAGATGCAAAAAATACCAAAGGTATTGTAACAGGAAAATCAGGAAGGTTCTCTGAACAAATAATTATTCATTTTCCAAAAAAAATTAGAGAAAAAATTTCCATAAACGATAAAATTCTTATCAAATCACGTGGCGTAGGATTGAAAATTGAAAAATTTCTAAATATTTTTTGCAAAAGTTTATCCCCTGAACTTTTTGATAAAATGAATATTCAAATTAAAAATAAAAAATTACAAATACCAGTAACCCACACAATACCTGAGCATTTAGTTGGAGCTGGATCAGGTCTAACAAGTGAGTCAGGTTCACTTCATATTCAAACAACTGATGATACTGAAATGAAAAAATATAAATTAAATACATTAAAGCTTGGGGATTTAGTTTTTATCAATAATTATGATAGTAGTTATCAGCATGGTTTTCTGAGAAATGCATGGGCAGTTGGAATTATAGGCCAGACTAATGGGCCAAGAGCTGGATATGGTCCAGGAATAACAATACTTATGTCCTCGAAGAAAAATGATGGCTTAGCAAGAATAAGCTCTAGAGCTAATATTGTTAATTACCTAAAATTTATCAGATAATTATATGGCCGAAATAAAAATGACTTCAATCAACTATGAAGATTTAAAAGAATTTGTTTTTAGTTCATTTGTTGCAATGGGATTAAATAAACTAGATGCTGAAATTTTTTCTGATGCTTTAATGTTTTCTGAATTAAGATTTCTTTCAGGTCAAGGTCAAGGAGTTCAAAGAATTATAACGTATTTTAAAAGAATACGAAATAAAGAAGTGAATTTAAATTCTGATTATGAAATTATTAAAGAAAGCTCATCCTTAGCATTAGTGGATGCAAAAAATGGAATAGGTACTATTCAGGCCTCAAAATGTATGGATATCGCAATTCAAAAAGCGCAAAATGAAGGAATAGGTAAAGTCATTATAAAAAATTCAACGCATTTTGGTTCCAGTTCAGTACATGCTGTTAAAGCTGCTAATCAAAATTGTATTGGTGTAGTGTACACAAATGCTGGCCCTGAAATGGCTCCCTGGGGATCAAAGAGTGGAGGAGTTGGAACAAATCCTTGGGGCATTGCATGCCCAACTGGAAAAGGCTTCCCTTTAATTTTAGATATTGCTCTCACCACAGCCGGTAAAGGAATGATGAGGTGGCACGAAAGAGAAAATAAACCAATGCCTAAAGATTGGGCACTTACAAAACAAGGGTATGAAACTACAAACCCATCAGATGCAATGGATGGATTTCTTCTCGGTATAGGCCAATACAAAGGTTATGGCTTATCTTTTATGACGGATGTATTAACAGGAGTAATAAGTGGAGGTGGTTATGGGTTAATGCCATATTCTGATCCAAAAAGGTTAGATGTTTCGCACTCAATTACAGCAATCAATATTGAGTGGTTTATGAAAATAGAAGAATTTTGTAAGCGCATAGATGACTTTGTTAATACGATCAAAAACCTTCCATTAAGACCTGGTTTCGATGAAATTTTTGTTCCAGGAGAAATAGAAAATAAAAGAGTTAAGGAAAAAATGAAGTCTGGAATACCTCTAGATAATGAAGTAATTGATTCATTTGATCAACTTGCCAAAGATTTAGAAATAAAAAAATTAAAAAGACCCTAATGGAAAAAAAATTGACTACAAAACCTCTGTCCAAAAAATTTTATGATCAAACAAGGCAAAATTTATTAAACCTAATAGATAAAAAAAATTTAGATGGATTTTTAATTACAAACCCAGCAAATATTTATTATTTTACTGGCTTCTTCTATGTAACTAATGAGAGGCCATCTGGTTTTTATCTATCCAAAACAAATAAAAGCAAATTGTTCATTCCTCTACTTGAAAAAGAAAATGCTGAAAATGTTAACATAGACAATGTTTGTATTTACGAAGAGTTTCCAGGAAAAATAAACCCATATTCATTTATGGCTGAAAACATAGAAGAGAGAAATATTGGAACTGATATAAAAAACATCGATATTTTAAATTTAGTAGAAACTCAATTTGATACCTTATTGCACAACACAGGTGTAGAGAAATTTAGATTCCAAAAACTAGATGAGGAAATTAATCTTATAACTATTGCTGCTCAATATGCAGATCTCACACTTGAATATTTAAGGGATAATGGCCAAGACTTAATAAATACTAAACTTAATGAGAGAGAACTTGTAAAAATTTGTACTGAATATTCTAAAAATCAAATGTTAAAAGATTTGCCAAATGATTTTGATGAGACACCGTGCAATGTTGTAGCTACAATTCATTCCGGACCCAGAGGTGCATTACCTCACGGTAAATCGTTAAGCAGAATTCCTAAAAGTAATGAAACACTGATTTGCGGCGTTGGAGCTTGTGTTGGGGGAATGTATGCAGAGTCCGGAGTAACTTTTATACTTGGAGAACCAAATAAAGATCAAGAAAATATTATGATAGCAATGCAAAAAGCAAATGATGAAGTTGTACGAAACTTAAAAGAGGGTCAGATGTGTGAAGAAATCAATAAAATTGCTTTTAAAATATATCATGAATATGGTTTAAGCGAATTTATAAGACATAGAATTGGTCATGGAATGGGATTTGAAGGTCATGAGGCTCCTTGGTTATCTCCTGGAGATAAAACCATATTAAAAAATAAAATGGTCTTTTCAAACGAGCCTGGAATATATAGACCTAATATAGATGGTTATAGAACAATAAGCTCTATGATAGTCGATAGGAATGAAGGAATACAAATTTCAAATTTTTTAAGTAAAAATTTTGAGAACAGAATAATAAATATAAGGTAAGGAGAAAAAATGCCAGAAGCAGCACCATGGAAATTTAGAAAAATTCTTCGTCCTCTGTTTGAGACAAATAAAGAAAATATTTTATTTAAATTAAGAGTTATCGAACCTAAAACTCGTCAAGTAATCGAGAATGGATTTGTTGAAATTGAAGATGGAAAAATCTCTAAAGTTGGTGAATTTTCGGATTTGATTGATACTCAAAATAACAAAAAAATATTAGAACTTAAGGATCACTCCATTCTTCCTGGATTAATGAATTCACATGCACATCTTGCTTGGGATGGAACCCATGACTTAGCACAGCAATCAATGGATGATGCAGTAGAAATTTCTGCCTATAAGTCATGTGCAAACATGCTCAAATCCTTAAGAGCAGGAATTACTTTAGTTAGGGATTTGGGAATGAATAAATCAAATATTTTTGCAAAACAAGCTGTGGAGCAAGGTATTTACCCTGGTCCACGATTAAAGATTTGTGGTGAAGCTATTGTGCAAACTGCTGGACACACATATTGGTGCTGTAGAGAAGCCTCGGGACCTGATGAAATGAGAAGAGCAGTTAGAGAGCAAGTTGGAGCTGGAGCTGATTTAATAAAAATTATGGCATGTCATGATACTCTAGAATTTACTGATGAAGAATTGTCTGCAGTAATTGATGAAACCCATCGAAACGGACTTTATATCACTGCTCATGCAACTTTTAATGATGCTATTGATAGAGTAGTTGATTTTGGAATTGATTGCATTGAACATGGAGGCCCGATGACAGACTCCACAATAGAAAAAGTTGCAAAAAAAAATATACCAATTTGCACAACCTTTTCACCGGTTGTAATGCAAAGTAATGCTGAAATAGCAAGACAATATAATATTCCTGAGTGGAAAATAAAAGAAAGGCAAAAAATTGTTAAAGATAAATCACGGTTTGATTCTTTAGTAAAAGCAAAGAAAGCCGGTATAGAAATAATTTTTGGAACAGATGCAGGATCACCAGTAGTGCCTCATGATGCGATTGTTCCTGAAATGAAATTTATGATTGATCTTGGAGTTGTAGAAGATAACTTAGACGCAATCCAATCAGCAACTTATCGCGCAGCAAAAGTAAATAAAATGGATGATCATATTGGATCATTGGAAATTGGCAAGGAAGCTGATTTAATCATTGTTGATGGCAAGCCTGATAAAAATATTGATGATTTATCAAAAGTTAAGCAAGTATACATTAACGGCAACAGACTAATATAATGAGTGTAGTATTTAATAAGTCAAAAATTATATCGCTAGATGATGAGTCATTTAGATCTGAGTTATTAAGTATTGCCTCTAAAATGGATGACGTGATTCCATTAGGTAGAGGTGATCCTGATTTTCATACCCCAAAGCATATAGTTGATGCCGCAAAAAAAGCTCTTGATGAAAACATGCATCATTACACACCACCAAGTGGTTTGCCAGAATTAAGAAATGCAATTTCAAAAAATTTTAAGGAAAAATATAATTTAGATTACAACATTAATGAGATAGTTGTTACTGCTGGTGTTCAAGAAAGTATTGCTTTGGCAATGTTAAGTCTTTTAGAAAGAGATGATGAAGTTTTAATTACTTCGCCAAGATTTACAACATATGATCTTACTGTAAGAATGTGCAACGCAATACCAGTACCAATTCCTACTTATGAAAAAAATAATTTTGCTTTGATGCCAGAAATAATTGAAAAAAAAATTACTAATAAAACTAAATTAATAGTCCTTGTGTCTCCAAATAACCCAACAGGAGCTGTAACTCCTCCAGAAAACATAAAAAAAATTGCAAACATAGCCATAAAACATAACCTTATTGTAATTGCAGACGAAATTTATGCTGATCTTATTTATGAAAACCATGCACATTTATCAATTGGCACTTTGGAAAATATGAAAGAAAGAACTTTAACTTTAAATGGTTTTTCTAAAACTTATGCAATGACGGGATGGAGAATAGGATACATTGCTGGTCCTGAAGATATTGCTGTTAAAATGTCTGAGATAAGACATTCATTATCAATTAATTCTTGTACTTTTTCTCAATATGGTGCTTTAGCCGCACTAGAAGGACCTCAAGAAGAAATAATTAAAATGAAAGAAGAGTATGATTTAAGAAGAAAATTTTGCATGAGAGCTCTTGATGAAATAGGTTTTACATACGGTGATCCAGGTGGAGCATTTTATATTTACACAAACGTATCTAATAGTGGTTTGAGTGCATCAAATTTTTGTAAAAAACTTTTAGAAAAAACTGGTGTCCTACTATTTCCAGGCACATTATTTGGTGACGATGAAGATAAATATATTCGTCTTTCTTATTTGCAACCTATAGAAAAAATTCAAGAGTCAATGAAAAGAGTTAAAGGATTTATCAATGAACACAAATAAAGAAAATAAATTTGTTGGAGTTCAAATAAGTCCAATATCATTCATAGATGAGGGGGTTGATACGGTATTAGATACGCTTCAAAATAGAGTTGGGGTTAATGTTCTTCTTATTGGAACAGTTTCTTGGCTAGGTCTAAAATCTGGAAGGTCAGTCTCGTGGAAAATAGATGGATGGCCTGATCATGGCATACCCGAACCTTTTTCTATGAAAGGTGGGGCATATTTTGATCCTGATCCTAAATTTTATAATAAAACATTTATAAAAAAATTCAAAGCTCAAGATAAAGAGATGGTCAACGAAGATATTTTAAAGATGGTCATACCTAAAGCTAAAGAAAGAGGCATGAAAGTTTTTATTGAACTCATGGAGCCATTTTTTAATTACGCAGGCCATGGATCAGCAACTGGTGTAGATATTCCGAATCTTGTTCAATGCATGGAAATAGATGTATTTGGAAGAATAAGTTCATCGCCTTCAACAAGTAACCTAGATTACAGAAATTGGATCCTTTCTATGATTGAAGATCAAGTAGCAAATTATGATATCGATGGTGTTATGTGGTGTAACGAAAGATATTCACCTTTGGATCAATTATTTCAAGGCAATGCTCCTGGCGATTTCTCAAGCCAATTTCTTATTGAGGCAAATCAACGTAATTTAAATGTTGATAAAATAAGAGACTCTCTAAAAGTTATGTACGAATTTTTTGATAATATAAAAAATGGCAAAGAATTTGTAGATGGAAATTTTATTGAATTTTTTAGATTATTATTTGATAAGCCTGAAATTTTGGAATGGGAAAAATTCTGGTTAGAAAGAAATAAAGATCTAGATAAAGAAATTTATGGTCTAGTTAAATGGGTAAATCCCAAATTATCTTTCGGTTTAAATGTCTGGAACAGAAATCATTTTAACTTGATTAGAAAAATTCAATGGCCCTGGAAAGAGCAAGTAAAATATTCTGATTGGGTTAAGCCAATAACTTATCAACACCAATCGGGTGAGATATTTGAGAGAGAAATTAATATTTTTGGAAAAACAATTTTAAATAATCTAACAAAATCAGAGGTAACTAGGGTGTTTGCTAAAATTCTAGGAGTTAATGAGTCAAGTTTGGATAATCTTACGCAGAGAGGACTCGATCCCGATACTTACATACACACTCAATGTAAAGATGCCGTTAGAGGTGTCGAAAATGAAGCGGATGTTTATATGGGCATAGGTATTGATGCCCCCCGATCAACTAAAGAACAGGCAATATGTACTCCAGATATTGCATATCGATCAGTGCTAGCAACCTACAAAGCTGGAGGCAAAGGAATTGTATTGTCTCCAAATTATTCTTCAATGAAATTATCAAATCTTGATGGCGTTGCTAAAGCTTTAAAAGAGCTAAAAATCTTTTAAAATGGATAAGAAATTAGAGTTAATAATAAAAAACGGTATTGTTTTTTATCAAAATAAATTTCAAAAAGTTAATATTGTAATTGATAAAGGAAAAATAATTGAAATTAATAAAAAACTAAAATCCAATAAAGCAAAAAAAATTATTGATGCAAAAAACAAAACAATAATCCCAGGAATAATAGATATTCATTTTCATGTGAGAGCACCATCCTTTCCTGAAAGAGGTACAGTAGAAAGTGAAACAAAAGCAGCTGCAAAAGGTGGAATTACAACTTTGTTTGAAATGCCGATAAGTAATCCATGCATGTCCAATGCTGCAGAATTTGCATCTAGAAAAAAACATTTTCTCGAAAACACCTTCATCAACTTTGCTTTTATTCCGGCTCTTGGTAAACTGACAGATTTAAATTTACAAAATTTAGTTAATTCTGGAGCGATTGCATTTAAAGTATTTACTATAGCCCCTCCACCAAATAGAAAATCTGAATTTAACGGTCTTTGTTTTACGACAGAAGAAAAAATTTTAAAAGCATTAAAACATGCAAAAAAATCAAATCTTATAACCATTTTTCATGCTGAAGATCAATTGATGCTAGACTCTCACAAGCAATATGAAAATAAATATAAAAAAAATGATCCTAGAATTCACAATGCCACTCGACCCATTATTGCTGAAGCTTCAGCTATTTCGAAAATACTAAATTTAAATTCTATAGTAAAAACAAAGATACATATTGCTCATGTGACTTCAGAGTTATCATTGGATGTTATTTCTTATTTTCAAAAAAAAGGGCAGGATATAAGTGCTGAAACATGTCCACATTATTTGTTCAAAACTGAGAAAGATGTAATAAAAGTTGGCCCATATGGAAAAATTAATCCACCAATTAGAAGTAAAAACGATCAAAATAAATTATGGAAAGGTATTAAAAATAAAACATTAACAATTGTAGCTTCTGATCATGCTTCTTTTTCCTACAAAGAAAAATCAAAAGGTAAAAAAAATTTTTTAATGGCTCCACCTGGTGCTCCTGGGGCTGAGTTAATGCTTCCTTTAATGCTCAACGCCGCTTCAAAAAATAAAATTTCATTAAAAGAAATAATAGAACTTATGAGTATTAATCCAGCAAAAAGATTTAATATTTATCCTAAAAAAGGAATTATTAAAAAAGACTCAGATGCAGATTTAGTTATTATTGACTTGAAAAAAAACTGGACTGTTAAAGCAGAAAAATTAGTATCTAAGGGAAAAAGATGTGCTGATTTATATTATGGTGATAAGATTAAAGGTATTATAACAGCAACTATTGTGAATGGAAATATAGTTTATGAAAAAAATAAATTTATTAAACCTAAGAATCAAGAATTATTTGTATTTCCAGAGAACGAGGTAAAATGAAAAATGAAAGTTTATTAAGTGTTAAAAATTTAAAAACACATTTTTCAGTTGGTAATTCAGTTGTCAAAGCTGTTGATGGAATATCATTTGATCTTGAGCCTGGTAAAACTTTTGCAATTGTCGGAGAGTCAGGCTCAGGAAAATCGATTACAGCCTTATCTATTATGGGTCTGCTGCCAAACAACCTTGAAAATGTCGATAGGGGTAAAATTTTATTTAATAATCAAGATTTATTAACTCTTGAAGAAAAAGAAATGAGAAAAATAAGAGGAAATAGTGTTTCCATGATTTTCCAAGAGCCGATGACTAGCTTAAATCCTGTTTATGATCTTTCATTTCAGATTTCGGAAGCAATTATGCTACATCAAAACAAAAATAAGCAAGAGGCAAGAAAAATTGCTATTGATATGCTAGATTTAGTAGGAATACCTGAGCCTCAAAAAAGAATTGATGCGTTTCCACATGAACTATCAGGGGGTATGAGACAAAGAGCTATGATTGCTATGGCGTTATCATGTAATCCAAAAATTTTAATTGCTGATGAACCAACTACAGCATTAGATGTAACAATTCAGGCACAGATTATTGAATTGATGAGAGATCTTCAAAAAAAACTTGGGATGGCAATAATATTCATAACGCACGATTTAGGAGTAGTTGCTGAGATTTCTGATACAGTTATGGTGATGTATCTAGGTAATACAATGGAAATTGCAAAAACAAATGAAATATTTTCTAATCCAATGCATCCCTACACAAAATCTCTTATTGATATTGCTCCACAAATTACTGAAGAAAAAAGAAAAATTCATGTCTTGAAGGGAGAAATTCCTAGTCCCATTAATCCTCCATCAGGATGTGTTTTTAGAACAAGATGTCCAAATGCTTCATCTAACGAAAAAAAAGAAAGTATTGAAATGGGTTTAATTGAAGTTAAGCCAGGGCACTGGGTAGATAAATGTGGCGTTAATTGTGGACATTTAAGGGCTTAAAGATGATTAAAGTTAAAAATTTAAAAAAATACTTCCCAATTAAAGGCGGGTTTTTTAATGCTAAAAATGGTGATGTAAAAGCTGTTGAAAGTGTTAATTTTGAAATTCCTGAAGGAGAAATACTTGGTTTAGTGGGTGAGTCAGGATCTGGAAAAACTACATTAGGCAGATCGATTATAAGGTTAATTGAACCGTCTGATGGCGAAATTTTTTATAATAATGAAAACATATTAAACTTTAATGAAAAAGATATGCGAGGACTTAGAAAAGATTTCCAAATTATTTTTCAAGATCCATATGCAAGCCTTGATCCTAGAAAAAAAATATTTGACATTATTGCACAAGGTTTAAAAATTCATACAACTATGAATAAACAACAAATTTATAATAAGGTTAAATCGATAATTAATGAAGTTGGACTTCAAGAAGAACATTTAAATAGATATCCTCATGAGTTTTCAGGTGGACAAAGACAGAGAATAGGTATTGCTAGAGCTTTAGTTTTAGATCCGAAGTTTATAATAGCGGATGAGCCTGTATCAGCGCTTGATGTTACTATTCAAGCACAAATTTTGAATTTAATATTAGAATTAAAAGAAAAATATTCACTTACAATATTATTTATCTCTCATGACCTTTCTGTCATTAATCAAATAGCTGATAGAGTAATGGTAATGTATTTAGGACATATCGTAGAGGTAGCCAATACAAAAAATCTTTTTTCAAATCCAAAACATCCCTATACAAAATCTTTAATTGAGACTGCGCCACAAATTTTTAGAAAAAATAAAAATAAAATTTTATTAAAAGGTGATATCCCAAGCCCTATAAATCCTCCATCAGGATGTGTTTTTAGAACAAGATGTCCACATGCCTCAAAAGACAACAAGGAGGCAAATATCGAGATGGGTCTAATTGAAGTAGCAGAAGGTCATTGGGTAGATAGATGTGCTATAAATTGTAATTAAATAATTTATAAATTTTTTAATACATGAAAATAAATAAAAAAATAATTGTAATTTTTTTATCTCTTTTGGGAACAATAACTGCTGCAATTATGGTTACAGGTATAAAAATTCTTTCATATGAATTAAATCCTTTTATTATCGCATTTTATAGATGTCTATTTGGTGTTTTAGTAATGCTTCCATTTATGATTTATAATCATCCAAAATCATGGAGAACTAGCAGTGTTAAACTTCAACTATTAAGATGCTCCATAAACGTTTATTCAATGATAAGTTGGTTTACTGCAATTGGAACTTTACATTTAGAAACAGCAGCCGCTATTGGATTTACTACTCCATTATTTACAACATTACTTGCTATAATTTTTTTAGGTGAGATTATAAAAATGCAAAGAATAACCGCACTGATAATTGGCTTTATTGGTATTCTTGTAGTCATTCGACCAGGCTTCATGCCTCTTGAACCAGGCACTCTATGGCTTTTGTCAGCTGCAATTAGTTTTTCATTTGTTATTATAATTGTAAAAAAACTTACAGAAAAAGATACAAGCTTAACAACAACTTTTTATCATATGGCTTTTATGACTCCTCCAACTTTTTTAATTGCATTGTTTTTTTGGGATAGCATTAATTTATATGAGATTTTTATTTTTTTTATTGTAGCTGTTGCAGGTTTTTTGACACAATTATTTATGGCACAATCATTAAAAATGGGCGAAATTACATTAATTATGCCAATACAATTTAACAAATTAATTTGGCTCTCAATAATAGGTTTTATATTTTTTAACGAAATACCAGATATATGGGTGTGGATTGGCGCTATCCTGATATTTGTTTCGATAGTTTATATTACTTACAGAGAAACAATTAATAAGAAAAGTTTCATTAAATCAAAAAAAGTTGATAAGTTATTATCAAATTATTAATGAAATACGGAATTCTAGGAATTGGTCAGGCAGGCTTAAGACATTTTAACGCTTTTAATAGTATCAAAAATGTTAAGCTGTTGGGTTTTACAGAATTTGACTTAAAAAAAGCAAAAAATTTTGAAAAAAAATATAATGTTAAACATTTTAAAAAATTAGAGGATTTAATTAAGTTAAATCCAGACTTTGTTATTATTGCATTACCACATTCTTATAGGTTAGAACCAATAAAAGTATGTTGTAAAAATAATATAAATTTACTAATAGAAAAACCTTTGGTTTTAAATACACAAGAATTAAAAATTATTAATAAATATATTTCAAAAAAAAATTTAATTCATTCAATTAGTTTTGTTCACCGTTACAGAAAAGAAGTCTTAAATGCAAAAAAAATTATTGATAATAAAAAAATTGGCAAAGTAAAGTTTATTTTAGAAACAATGATTTCTCAAAAAAATGATAATTTACCTAATTGGATAGATAACAAAAAAATATCAGGTGGGGGTGTATTGTTATATAATGCCATACACAGTATAGATAAAATATGTTTTATTGCAGATTCAAAAATTGATTATGTTTTTGCACATAAAGCAAATATTAATGAAAAAATAGATGTAGAAGATGTCATTAACATTTCACTTAAATTTAAAAATGGTATTTTAGCGAATTTGATTGCTACTTTCTTGCCATACTTTACGACTCCAAAATGGGAAACAAAGATTTTTGGAAGTTCAGGACAAATTGATATTAACATTAGAAAAGGTTTTGAATTAATAAGTAAAAATAAAATTAAAAAATTTGATTATTCAAAATATTACAAAAAAAATGGCCTTAATTATTGTTTTAATATACAAGCCAAATCATTCATTAAGTCACTTAACACTAAAAAACCTCCACTTGTTAATCTTCATGATGGAATCAATTCAGTTAAAATTGTTGAAGCAATATACAACTCTATTAGAAAAAATAAAATTTTAAAAATAAATTATTAATTTATTATTTTTAATAAATCTTTCGATAATTTTGTAATTTCACTTTCATGCATATATGGATGACATGGAAGATTGATTATTTCTGAACTTGTTTTCTCAGTTATTTTTAAATTATTTACATTTTTAAAATTGATATAACAATTATCCTTATGATTAGGTGGTAAATAATTAAGCTTCACATAAGAGTTTTTAGAATAAATTTTACTATATATCATATTTCTATTTTTTACTCTTATAGGAAAATTTCTCCAAGCAGACTTAGCATTGGGCAATATTTTTTGAAATTTAATTTTTTCTGAATGTAATAAATTTTTATATAAACTTGCATTATAGTTTCTTCTAATTACGTATTGATCTAAATTTTTTAATCTTATATTTAAAATTGCAGCATTTATTGTAGAAAGTTTAGAATTATACCCAACCAAATATGATTTGACAGGCCATTTACCTGGTCTTTTTTTTCTTCCATAATCTCTTAATTGTTTCAGTTTATCATATAAGTTTTTTTTATTAGTAGTTATAATTCCTCCAGGACCTATACCATCTAATATTTTGCCAGGATTTGTACTAAATACTGTTAAATCACCAAAAGAACCAATTTTTTTATTTTTATATTCAGCTCCTGTAGCTAAGCAAGCATCTTCAATTATTTTAAGCTTATGTTTTCTCGCAATTGATAAAATTTTACTCATATTACATGGGTTTCCGAATAAATGTACAGGTAATATTGCTTTAGTTTTTCTATTTATACTTTGCTCAATTTTTTCTTCATCAATATTTAATGTATTTTCATCAACATCAATCCATTTAATTTTAGCTCCAACTAAAGAGATGGCATGACTAGTTGGGATATCAGAATTTGCAACTGTAATTACCTCATCATTTTTTTTTAATCCTAATGATTTTAAAGAAAGTAATAAAGCCATTGATCCAGAAGAAACTGTTACACAATATTTTGCATTACAATAGTTTTTAAAATTGTCTTCAAATTTTTCTACTTCCTCTCCCATTTCCAATACACCTTTTTTAAGCACACTTGAGATTTTTTTTAAAATAATTTTTTCATCAGCAAGAAAATGTTTTTTTAAATCATACATGGAATTAAACTAACATTTTAAATAATAATTTAAATAATAGAAAACAAGATAATGTTGATTTTTGGGAATTAATTATTAGTGCATACAATTTGTCATCATTAAAAATACAAATTGTATATGTATTTATTTAAAAATTAAATTAACTTAAAATTATGATTTTAAAAAATAAAATTTCTTTAGTAACTGGAGGAGCAACAGGTATTGGTAAAGCAACTGTAGAAACTTTTGCACAGCAAGGTGCCACTGTAATATTTTGTGACGTAAATAAGCAAAATGGAATTCGTACTCAAAAAGACCTAAAGAGGAAAGGCTTAGAAACATATTTTTTTCAAGCTGACGTAAGCAAAGAAAAAGATGTAAAATTATTATATAGATACATAATGAAAAATTTTAAAACAATAGATACAGTATTTAATAATGCTGGCATAGAGCAGGCAGTTACTCCTTCTCATAACTTAGAAACTAAAATATTTGAAAATGTTATTAATATTAATTTAAAAGGAGTATTTTTATCTTCTAAATACGCACTTAAGATTATGGAAAAAAATAAAACAGGCTGTATTGTTAATAATAGTTCAATAAGTGCTTTTGCAAATGTAGGTGGTAATTTAAGTTATGCAGCCTCAAAAGGTGGTGTAATGTCTTTAACTAGAGTATTAGCAATAGAGTATGCAAGTAAAAATATTAGAGTAAACGCTGTATGTCCTGGAGTTATTGATACACCTATGAATGATAGAAATTTAAAAAAAACAAAAAACAAAAAAGCCTTAAAGAAAAAATGGAAAACTATTACTCCTTTAGGAAGAGTAGCAAGCCCATATGAATTAGCACAAACTGTCTTGTTTTTATCTTCTGATATGGCTTCTTTTATTACAGGTGTTGGTTTATTAGTTGATGGGGGCAGAGCTGCTACATAATAAATTTAAAAATTTAAATATACTTGTAACAGGGGTTTCAAGTGGAATAGGATATGCGGTTGCAAAAGCCTATGATGAAAGAGACGCAAATGTATTTGGTGTAGATATAAATAAAATTAAAAACTCTAAAAAACTATTTAATAGATTTAGTTTTTTTAAATGTGAAGTTCAAAATTATAATAAAATGAAAGAAATTATTAAAAAAATTATAAAAAAAAATAAGAGGATAGATGTTTTAATAAATTGTGCTGGAATTATAGATTTTAAATCAATTGAAAATAGTTCTATTGATTTTTGGAAAAAAATAATTGATGTCAATCTTACTGGAACTTTTATTAGCTGTAAAATAATAGCACCATTAATGAAAAAAAATAAAAAAGGATCAATTATTAATGTATCAAGCAGAGCAGCAAAATTTGGAGGATTTAACGAAACAGCATACTGTGCTTCAAAATTTGGTGTAGAGGGACTAAGCAGATCTTTATATGAAGAATGTAAAAAACATAATGTTGTTGTAAATACAATAACACCTGGAACGCCTATAAAAACATCAATGAGTAAAAAAACCTATTCAAAAGAAAAGAAAAAAATATGGAGAGATCCTCAAATAATTACACCAGCATTTTTACACTTGGGAATACAAAACAAAAATGGAATTAACAATAAGTATATAAACGCATGGGATTTATCAAAAAAAGTTAAAAATAAATATATAATTACATAATATGAGAACAATTATTAAAGCAAAAAATATTATTAATGGAGTCGATGACAGTATAATAAAAGATAAATGTATAATCATTAAAGATGGATTGATTAATGAAATTTTAAATTTTGAAGATTTTAAAACATCACATAGCGATCTAATTTTTAGTTATGATGAAGAGATTGTTATGCCTGGAATGATCGATGTACATGTTCATTTAGCTTTTTCAGGTATAACTGATAACAGATCTTTTAGAGCTGAGTCAGCAGATCTAGATTATGGTGCTCAAGCTTTAAGAGGTTATGCATTTGCTTTAGAACATATGTCATATGGTTTTACAAGTCTAAGAGATATGAATGCTCCTGGTAATGTAGCTATAAATATAAAAAATATGATTAATAACAAAAAATTAATTGGGCCAAATATATTAGCATGTGGTTTAGGATTATCTATTACAGGTGGTCACATGGATCAACCTGGATGGGGTAATCATGCTAATTTTACTGATATGACCTATCCTTGTGATGGCCCCAATGAGTTTATTAAAGGAGTCAGGACACAGTTAAAAGCTGGAGCGGATTTTATAAAAACTAACATGTGTGTAAGTTCAACCTATGATTTACATCATCCATATAAACAAGAGATGTCTAATGAAGAAATTGAAGCTGTATGTGCAGAAGCAAAAATGCATAATGTTAAAGTAGCTTCACACACATCAGGAGGACCATCAATAACTACTGCAGTTCGTGCTGGGTTACACTCAGTTGAACATGGTCATTGGTTAGAAGATGAAACAGTTGATTTAATGGCAAAGAAAAATATATTCTACGTACCAACACTTTTAGTAAATGAAAGAAATTTTGAATTTGAGCATAATGAAAAATTTACAAAATCGAAAAATTGGAAATGGCTACAACTATCAAGAGAAGCAAAATGGAAATCTCTTGATAAAGCTATAAATTCTAACTTGAACATTGCTTTAGGTACTGACGCAGGATTTATGTTACCACACGGAAGCATGAATTACAGAGAAATGGAGTATATGATACAGGGCGGAATGAGTAATATGCAAGCTATAAAAGCTGCAACTCAAGTTGGAGGTAAATTACTTGGTCTTAATGTAGGTACAATTGAAATTGGTCAAAAAGCAGATATTTTAGTTATTAAACGCAATCCATTGGAAGATATTAAAATTTTGAGCAACAATGAAAATATTGAGGTGTTCAAAGATGGAAAAAAATTTAATAAATGCTCTATTTTAGAAAAATAGAAATATTAAAAAATATAAGCTTTTCATAAAATTAATTAAAAAAATGACTGATTGCTTGAAAAAAAGTGATGTCATAATGTCATTACTAAAATGATTTTATTATACTTTTTGTTCATCAAAAAAGAGATAATATAATTTCATACAAATTTTCGAAGGGGGTAATATGAAGAAAATTTTTAAAACCATTTTTGGAATAAGCACTCTTTTTTTTAGTTTATCATTTTTTAGCATGGCAAATGCTTTAGATATTGTATTTGCAGAAGATAGACCAGATTTAAGAACTTTAGATCCAAGAATAACACAATCAAGACATGAGGAGATGTTAATTGTAAATATTTTTGATCAATTAATTGCAGCTGACTCAGAGGGTAATCATTATCCGGGTCTTGCTAAATCATGGGAAGTATCAGGTGATGGACTTGAATATACATTTAATTTGAGAAATGACGTTACTTTTCATGATGGAACAAAATTTAATGCTGCTGCTGTAAAAGCAACTTTTGATAGCATAGTTGATCCCGAAACTGGATCTCAAGGTGCTGTAGATATACTTGGACCTTATAAAGAAACTGTTGTGGTTGATGATTATACTGCAAAAGTAGTTTTTGAAAGAAGATATGGTTCGGCTTTAACAGCATTTACTGAAACAGAACTTTCAATTGTAAGTCCGACTGCATTATCTGAACTTGGTAATGAAGGATTTGGTATGGCTCCAGTTGGAACTGGTCCTTTTATGTTTAAAAATTGGGAAGCTAATAAGAAAGTAGAACTAGTAAGAAATCCTGATTATAACTGGGCACCAGAATATATGGATGGATCCGGCCCATCTCAAGTAGCAAACTTAACTTATAGATTAATTAAAGATACTAGTACGAGAGTAGCTGCTTTAGAAGCTGGGGAAATTGATATTGCTGAATTAGTTCCACCTCTAGATATGAATAGGTTTGATGGATCTGGAGAACTTTCAACAATAGCTGGAACAGTATCTGGACTTCCGTATGCAGCATTTCTAAATACAACAGTAGGTGTATTTCAAGATATTAATGTCAGAAAAGCTTTTTTTCACTCTTTAGATAGAGTTAAAATGACAAGCGATTTATTTTTTGGATATGCTGATGCTGCATTTGGACCAATAAGCAGTTCAACTCCAAGTTACTGGAAAGGCAATGAAGATTATTATGGATATAATCCTGATGGAGCTGTTGCTTTATTAGAGGAAGCTGGATGGAAGATGGGATCAGATGGAGTGAGAGAAAAAAATGGTGAAAAATTAACAGTATTTTTTCCTTGCCTATTAGAGCCTGATACTTGCGTAGCAATCCAAGGATATGCCAATAAAGTTGGATTTGATGTTAATGTTGAAGTTGTTATGAAAGCAAGACAAGATGAATTGATTTTTGCTAATGGCTATGACATGTTAGTTATCAGGTGGGTTTCTTTGGATCCTGGAGTATTGATTATTCCTTTCCATTCAAGAAATATACCTCAACCTGGTAAATTTAAATTTAACTGGGCAAGATATGCTAACCCAGAATTAGATCAGCTTCTAGAAGATGCTGAAAGTGCTGAAACTCAAGAAACAAAAGACGATTTATATATGCAAATTCAAAAACATATTATGGATCAAGCTATTTTCTTGGCAATTCATGATCAAGTACAAACAGTTGCTTACAATCCTGAATTAGAGGGTGTAAGATTTGCTAATGGTAATTGGCAACTTCGTATGTACGATGTTCGTAAAAAATAAATAAATCTATATAATAGCCACCTTTATAGGTGGCTTTTATTTAATGAATTTTTTTCTAAAAAAATTATTAATTGTAGTTCCAACTTTATATATTGCTTGGACGGTAGTTTTTGTTACTTTAAATATTATTCCTGGTGATCCAGTTAACCTTATGCTTGGAGGAAGGCCAGCGTCAGATGAAGTTAGAGAAAATGTTAGAAAAAACTTGGGATTAGATAAACCAGTTATAGAACGTTATGGATCTTTTTTAATTAATGCAACTAAAGGTGATTTAGGCAAATCGTATTTAACACGTCAACCTGTAACTAAAATGATAAAAGAAAATATGTGGCCAACTATTGAGCTTTCAATTGGTGGATTAATATTTGGAGTATTTTTTGGAGTGCTTTTTGGAGTGTTCGCAGGAACAAAACCTAATTCCATTCGTGATACCATATCTATGATTATAGCTCTTTGTGGAATTTCACTTCCAAGTTTTTGGATTGGTATGATGCTTATTTATATTTTTGGAACAACACTTGGTTGGGTTCCAATAGTTGGAGACGGTTTTGTATCTTTAATACTTCCATCAATTAGTGTTGGTTTATTTTTTGCTGGAGGAATGGCAAGACTAACAAGATCTAGTTTAGTTGATGTACTGAATCAGGATTATATAAGAACTGCAAGATCAAAAGGTATTTCAAAATACAATATAATTCTTAAACATTCTTTAAGAAATGCAATGATACCTCCTGTTACTTTATTAGGGATTCAGTTTGGTTTATTAATTACAGGTGCAGTAATTACAGAAGAGGTTTTTGCAAGACCAGGACTAGGTCAATTACTTTTACAAGCTATACTTGCTAAAGATATACCTCTGGTACAAGCTTTAGTAGTATACATGACAGCTGTTTATATATTTTTAAATCTAATAGTTGATTTTACATACGGAATTATAGATCCAAGAATTAGACTAGAAAGAAAAAATCAATAATGGAAAAATTTAAAATAATTTTAAAAAGATTTTTATTAAATAAAGGGTCTGCTTTTGGTGGAGTATTTTTGATTTTAATTGTTTTTGGTGCCATTTTTGCACCTATTATTGCTCCTTATGATTGGAATGCCGTTGATACCGGCCCTAGATTGTCACCTCCTAGTTGGGATTTTTTATTTGGAACAGACATTCATGGCAGAGATGTTTTTTCTAGAATTATTTACGGTGCAAGATATTCATTAAGCGTAGGTGTTATATCTGTTTTGTTTGGAATTATTTCTGGAAGTATTTTTGGAGTCACAATTGCTTACATAGGAGGACGTGTAGATATAATTGGGTCAAGAATTATTGATGTTATGTTTGGTTTCCCATCATTTTTATTATCACTTTTGGTGGTAGCAATTATAGGTGTTGGTTTGTGGAACGTTGTTTTTGCTGTAGGATTAGCTAGTATTCCTCACTTTGCAAGAATAATTAGATCAGCAGCTTTGCAAGTCAAAGAGCAGCCGTATATTGAAGCGTGTGTAAGCTTAGGTTATGGAAACATTAGAATAATGTTGAATCACATTTTACCAAATATATTTCCTATAATCATTGTAATTGCAACACTGGATTTAGGTGGTGCAATAATTTCAATTGCTTCTTTAAGTTTTTTAGGATTGGGAGCACAACCACCCGAACCTGAATGGGGAGCAATGCTTAGTTCTGGCAGAGAATATATGAGGTATGCTCCATGGACAATGATATATCCTGGGTTATTTCTTTTTTTAACAGTAATGTCTGTAAATTTGTTAGGCGATAGATTGAGTATCGCATTAGATGCACGTCAGTCAATTGGTAAAGGAAAGGTATAATGGATAATTTATTAGAAGTATCAAATTTAAATACTGAATTTAAGTCTGACTATGGCTCAAAACAAGCATTACATAACATATCATTTAAAATTAAAGAGGGTGAAGTTTTAGCTTTAGTAGGTGAGTCAGGATCAGGTAAAACTGTAACAAGTCTTTCTATAATGGGTCTTTTACCAAATAATGCATCAATTAAAGAAGGAGAGATAAAATTATTTAATACTAATAAGGATGAAATAGATATTTTAACTTTATCTGATGAAAAACATAATGAAATAAGGGGCAATGATATTTCAATGGTATTTCAAGAGCCAATGACTTGTCTTAACCCAACTATGACTGTTGGTGAACAAATTTTGGAAGTAATCATCAGGCACAAAAAAATATCTAAAATAAATGCAAAAAAAGAAATGATCGGTTTATTAGAATTAGTTGAAATACCTGATCCAATTCAGAGATCAAATGAATATCCCCATCAATTATCTGGAGGTATGAGACAAAGAATTATGATTGCTATTGCTTTAGCATGTAATCCAAAGCTAATTATTGCAGATGAACCTACTTCAGCTTTAGATGTTACAATACAAGCACAGCTTTTAGAATTATTAAAAAAATTAAAAAACTCTATTGTTACGAAAACTAGTATTTTATTTATAACGCATGACCTTGGAATTGTTAAAGAGTTAGCCGATAGAGTTATAGTTATGTATCAAGGTAAAATTGTTGAAGAGGGTAATGTTTTGGATGTATTTGAGAGACCAAAACATTCATATACCAATAATCTTATTCAATCATTGCCAGAGTTTAAAATTGAAAAACGAAATAAAGAAAATATTCAAAATATTACAAAATCAGATAATGAAAAATTAATATTAAGTATTAAAAATATTTATAAAGAATTTCCAGTAGATAAAGGAATATTCAAGAAATCTACTGAAACGGTGAAAGCTGTTCAAAATGTTTCTTTTGATGTTAAAGAAAATAAGATTCTTGGATTAGTTGGTGAATCTGGATCTGGTAAATCGACACTAGGAAAAACAATTATTAAGTTAATTGAACCTACAAGTGGTCAAATAAATTTTAAAAATCAAGATATTTCAGGTTTTAATAAAAAAAAGATGCAAAATATTAGACAAAAAATGCAAATGATTTTTCAAGATCCATTTGCAAGTTTAAACCCTAGGAAAAATATTCTTGATACATTAATGGAACCAATATTGGTTCATAATTTAATGAAAAAAAATGAAGCAAAAGAATATATCTCTCAAATAATTAATGATGTGGGTTTGCCTAGTGAAAGTTTAAATAGATTTCCTCATGAATTTTCTGGAGGTCAAAGACAAAGAATTGGAATTGCAAGGGCTTTAGTTTTAAAACCTGAATTTATAATTGCTGATGAGCCAGTTTCTGCATTAGATGTATCGATTCAAGCTCAAGTTTTAAACTTACTAGAAACACTTAAGGAAACATATAACTTGACTATGATATTTATTTCTCATGATTTAAGTGTAATTGAATACTTTTGTGATGAAGTAGCTGTTATGTATTTAGGTCATATAGTTGAAATGGCACCCGTAAATAAATTATTTACCAATCCAAAACATTCTTATACGAAAGCATTATTATCTGCTGTTCCTAAAGTTAAAACAAAAAAAACAAATAAAATTTTAATTAAAGGAGATATACCAAGTCCAATAAATCCACCTTCAGGATGTGTTTTTAGAACTAGATGCCCAAATCCTGGAATTGAATGCACTGGAGGTGACATCAAAATGGGTTTAGTTGAAGTAGAACCTAATCATTGGGTTGATAAGTGCTGTGTAAAATTAGATTAAATATAATTATTTTCAATTGCACCACATAATACTTTATAACCTTCAAAAAATTGTTTTATGCTCATATATTCTTTTGGATTATGACTTCCATTTTTATTTCTTATAAAAAGCATTATTGAGGGAATTCCATAATTCGCAAAAACGCTAGCATCATGACCTGCACCACTTGCCATTATTTCAAATTTTATAGATCTTTCTTTAGAATATTTTTGAAAAATTTTGATTAATTTTTTATCCATCAATGCTGGTTGAGAATTAGTCTGTTTGCCAAGATAAAATTTAGTATTTGTTTTTTTTTCAATTAATTTAATTTTTTTAATTAATGTTTTATTAGCAATTTCTAAAATTTTGTTTGAACTACTTCTTACATCAACACAAAAGTTTACCAAACCTGAACTTTTAGCAAAGGAATGTTCTTTTTTATCAGTAAAAAATTGGCCAAAAGTAATAACTAAATCTTTATTTTTTTTTAATTGCTTTTTCCAATAAATGTTCATTTCATTCACAAGCATTGATACAGCAACTACAGAATCTTTTCTGTAATCAAAAGGAGTTGCACCAGAATGCAAATAATCTCCTTTGCAAAAGGCATCTCGATATCTGAAGCTACCTCTAATACCAGTAACTATCCCTAAAGGAATTTTCTTTTTTTCTAAAACTGGACCTTGTTCAATATGCGGTTCTATAAAATATTTAAAATTTGAAATATCAAAATTTGTTTCATTATTTGATACTTTATCAGCATTAAAACCAGCTTTTTTTATATGGTAATATAATGATTTGTTAGTATCTGACCTCTTTAAAGAATGTAAAAGTTTTTTATCAAATTGGCCCAAAGCTATTTTGCTCCCAATATAACTGTATGGAAACCAACAACTTTCCTCCCCTCTTATGCCCATTACTGCAATAGAATTTTTTGGTGTAATTTTTTTTTCGTAAAAAAATTTTATTACAATTATTCCCATGATTACGCCTGCAAGACCATCAAAATTTCCCCCATGTTTTTGACTGTCAAGATGAGACCCTATAACTATCTTTTTTTTACTTTTACCTTCATATGTAGCAAGAAAATTACCACCAAAATCAATAATTATATTTTTAGTAAAATTTTTAAGTTCTTTTATTAAAAACTTATGTGTTAAATTCTCTCCTCTACCATATGTATCTCTAATAACCCCAGGATCCGCAAAAGAAATTTTTTTTACATTATCAAATAAATATTTGGTGTATTGAAGATTGTTCACTAAAAATTCTCAATCCAGTGTTTAGCAATATCCTCTCTTTTGCAAAGCCAAATTTTATCTAAGCTTTTAATATGCTTAATTATCTTTTCAATTGCAGTCACCCTTCCAGGTCTTCCAATTAATCTTGGATGTAAACCAATATTTAGCATTTTTGGTTTGTGCGAACCCTCTTTATACAAATAATTAATTGAATCACAAACATATTCATAGAATTGGTTTGATCCACTAAATCCAGATGGAAGTTTAAAATGAACATCATTAGTATCTAGAGAATAAGGTATAACTAAATGTTTTTTCTTATTAACTTTCACCCAGTAGGGCAAATCATCATTATACGAGTCACTATCATACAAAAAATTCCCGTTTTGAACCAAAAGTTTCCTAGTATTTTCACTTGGAGCATATCTACAATACCATCCTCTTGCACGTTTATTTGTTAATTTTAAAATTAAATCAAAAGCTTTTTTAATTTGTTTTTCTTCTTGATTTTTTTTTAATTTATAGTGCTCTTCCCACCTATATCCATGACAACAAATATCATTTGGTGAATTCTTTATATAATTACATATTTCTTCATTTTGAAGAAGAGTCAATGCACATACAAAAAATGTGTAGGGAGTTTTATATTTTTCAAACAATCTTGTTAATCTCCAAAAGCCTACTCTTGATCCATATTCATAAATTGACTCAATACCTAAATCTCTTTGATTAATTAGATGTCTTCCTCCCGGTACTTCAGATAAACCGGCTTCAGATTTTTTGTCTCCAAGTAATGGTGAATACTCAGATCCCTCTTCAACATTAATTATAAAATTTATTGCTAGTTTTGATTTATTTGGCCAATCTGAATTTGGTGGTATCTGCCCATATCCAACAAAATCTCTTTTAGAAGATTTCATAATTATAAATTACCATTCACCCTCTATTATAGCATAGAAACAACACCAGTCACCAATAGTAACATTGGGTAGGGCTCTTAAACCAAAAAACATTCCGTCCTCAGGCGCTAAAAGTTTACAAAGTTCACTACCTTGATAGTCTATAATTGTAGCAATATGGTCATTTTTTTTCATCATGTTTAAAAATTTTACATCTGGATTAGGAAGAAAAACTCCACTTTTTGGAGCAAGCAATGCTTTTTGATAACCTTTATATCTAACTGAAGGATAATGAGGGTCTCCATCTATCATTTTATAATGTTTTAAAATATTTACACAGGCTTTTAATAATTTTTTTCCAACATTAAGAAATGCTCCTGGAGCAGTTGAAGAACGTCCGCCTAATTCTACAGTTAATGCAGGTTTGCCAATTTCTGACATAACAGCCATTGGACTTTTTGAAGTTATATTAGAATATAAACAAACCTTCCAATCTTCACCCATTGCCCTTGCTAACTCTTGAGTTTTTTCATCTTTTGCCGCAAACATAGCTTCTGCTAAATAAGAATGACTACCTCCGGAATGGATAGAAATTTCCATATCAGCAAATTTTACCATCCATTCTTTGTGAACATATGCAATTCTCTCACTTAAATAACCATCTTCTCTTCCAGGGTATATTCTGTTCATGTCATATGAAAATGTATCAAGTGGGTTTCCTCTTTGAGCAGCTTCCATAGCAGGAACATTCATTGCAGGAATCATAACAATAGATCCTGTTAAATTTAAAGGATTGATTTCTTTTTTTAAAAGAGAACACGTTAAAATACCCTCTGGCTCATCTCCGTGAATACCTCCATTTATCCAAAAGCATGGACCTGGTTTTGAGCCATTTATTATAGTAACTGGCATAGAAATGTTTTCTCCACCTGCTAACTTTTCTACTATTATCTTTCCTTCAACAATTGTACCTGGCTTAGCTATAGCTGTGCCGATTTCAATGTTTTCTGTCATATTTATATTCCTGTTATTTTATATTTTTTTAACTCTTCATCATTATAAACTTGCATAAATTCTATCTCAGTACCAGCAGCTTCATTATCAAGAAAAGCAACAAATCCTTCTGGATGAGCATGACTTCCATATACGTTGCAAGCTTCACAAATTCTTAACTTAGCATTATTTGATTTAGCATGTTCCAAAACCTTATTTATATTATCAACTTCATAACAAATATGATGAAGGCCCTCTCCATATTTTTCTATCCATTTTGTAAATCTTCCATCTTCTTTTAGTGACTCACAAAGTTGAAATTCAATATCGTTAATAAAAAAAATTGCTACTTTTGTATCAGCTTTTTCCCAAATTACTTTCTCTGTTTTATCAGAAACTGCCAGAAAAGACTGAAAATTTAAAAGTGCCTCATCAACACTTTTTACAGCAAAAGCCATATGCTTTATACGCATAGATTTATCCTGATTTAACTTAGCTCTCTCTCTATAATCCATATAATTGATAATTTAACAGAGAAACTAAAATGCCAAAAGTTTAATATTATCAATATTGTGATGACAAAATCTCATCACTAATTTATACTATTCAATATGCTATCAATAGAATATCGATATTTTTATCAGTCTGCTTTAGATAGCTCTATTAGAAAAGCTTCTCAAAATCTTAATATAAATTCTTCTGCTATTGTAAGACAAATACAGAAATTAGAAGATAGACTGCAAACAAAGTTATTTATAAGGAATGCAAGAGGTTTAGAATTAACCAATGAGGGTAAACTGTTATTTGATCACCTCAGTATTCAAAATGAGGTCAATACAAACTTTTTATCTGACTTAAAACAAAACAAAACTGGTACAACTGGAGAAATAAATATTTCTACTGGAGAAACATTTGCTGTTCAATTTTTATCACCAATTATTTCTAAGTTTAGAAAAATTTATCCAGATGTTAAAATAAAAATTTCAAGTAGGCAGCCTGACACAATAATTGATAATTTAATCACAAATAAAACGGATTTTGGAATTTCTTTTGCAAAAGATTTACCTAAAACGCTTAAATCTTTATTTGTGTGTAACTTCCCTATGGGGATACTTTGTTCTTCTAATCATATACTAGCTAATAAGAGTGAGATATTACTAGATGATTGCTTAAAATTTCCTTTAATATTTCATCCAGGTACTGTTACCTTTTGGAACTCTATTCAGCGTGAAATTGGAGAAAAATTGTATTCTATAAACCCAAATCTAATTTCTAATTCTTTTGCATTTATTAAAAACTATCTAATAGAAGATGAAAATTATCTCACTTTTTTTACAAGTGTAGGATCAGTAAGAGAAATACACAGTAAGCAATTAGTTTTTAAAACTGTCAATCACAAACTTTTTTTAAATAACAAAGTTGGTATTATAGTATCAAAAAATAGTAAATTTAAAAAATTTACTCTCGATTTTATAGATTTAGTAAAAAAAGAGTTTGCTACTAGTGTGGAGTGTTAGAAAATTAAATTAATTATATTAAAGATTCTATTTTGGGCATTAATTTGATTAGTTCTTTTGTATAATCATGATCAGGATTATTGAATAAAGATTCTGTTTCATTAGTCTCACAAACTTTTCCATTTTTTAAAACTACAATTCTATTACACATTTGTCTAATTACTGGTAAATCATGACTGATAAATAACATTGTTAAATGCAACTCATCCTGAATATCTTTTAATAAATTTAATATTTGAGCCTGAATACTAACATCTAAAGCTGATGTTGGTTCATCACAAATTAACAATCTTGGTCTAGTGGCAAGTGCTCTTGCGATTGATATTCGTTGTCTTTGCCCTCCTGAAAATTCATGAGGATAACGTTCTAGAGATTGTCTTGTCATTCCTACTATATCTATCAAATCAAATACACTTTGATTTAAATTCTCTTTTGAAATATTTTTTTGAAAAAATTTCAAAGGTTCCTCAATAATATCCTTTACTTTAAATCTGGGGTTTAATGATGAATAAGGATCTTGAAATATCATTTGAATTTGCCCTCTACTGTTTTGGATCTGATATTTCTTTTTTTGATTATATAGTGAAAAACTATTATATTCTATTTCACCTTCAGTAGGTCTTACAAGTCCTGTAATAATTTTTGCTATTGTTGATTTACCAGAACCTGACTCACCAACTAAGCCTAATGTCTCACCCTCAAATAGTTCAAAAGACACATTATTAACTGCTTTAATTAATTTATCATCATTTAGATTTTTTGAGTAAGATAAAGATCTGTCATCAAAAATCTTTGTAATATTAGTTAATTTTAATAATTTTTGATTACCATGTTCTCGAATACCCCATGTTTTAATTATACTTTTGGTTAAATTAGCTGAGTTAGATGTTATTTCTATACCTTCAGGACTTATTAACTTGAATCTATGAATTTTTTTATTTGTTGGTGGAACTGATATAACAAGACTTCTAGCCTCATTTGATTTTGGATTAGTCAGTAAGTCTCTAGTATTGCCCTGTTCAACAATTAGACCATGGCGCATTACAATTACCTTGTTAGTGGTTTCTGCAATAACACCCATATCGTGTGTAATTATTATTACGCCCAAATTTCTTTTTTTTGTAAGTTCTTTTAATAATTCTAATATTTGATATTGAATACTAACATCTAGAGCAGTGGTAGGTTCATCAGCTATGATAAGATCTGGCTCACAACTAATTGCTAGTGCAATCACAACGCGTTGGCGCATTCCTCCACTAAATTGATGAGGGTAGTCTTCAATTCTCTTTTCTGCATTATCAATTCCAACTTCCTTGAGTAAATTTATTGATTTTTTTAGAGCCTCTTCATACGATAAATTTAAATGTGTTTGAATTGTCTCAATTAATTGGTCCTTAATTTTAAAAAGAGGATTTAATGATGTTTGTGGATCCTGAAAAACAAAACCAATTTTTTTACCTCTAATTTTTTGTATAATCTCTTCATTATTTTGCAGTTCATTTCCATCAATTTTTATCAAACCACTAGTAATCTCACCAGGTGGATCAATTAAATTAATTATGGCATTTGCAATTGTAGATTTTCCTGAACCTGACTCTCCAACAATACCTAGTATTTCGCCCCTTTCTAATACAAAATTAACGTCACTACTTGCTACAATAGTCTCTTTTCTTGTCCTATAACTTATATTTAAATTTTTAATTTCTAATAAACTCATCTTTTTTTCAATTTTGGATTTAAAGCATCTCTCATCCAATCACCTAAAAGATTGATTGATAGTGCTAATATTACGAGAAAAATTGCTGGAAAAAAAGTAATCCACCACTCACCAGAAAATAAGAAATTATTTCCAAACCTAATAAGTGTACCAAGTGATGGTGTTGTAGGTGGAACTCCTACACCCAAAAAACTCAGCGTCGACTCTGTAATAATAGCAAGAGCAAGACCAATGGTAGCTATAACTAAAATGGGCCTAAGAATATTTGGTAAAATATGTTTGAACATAATGAGTACATTTGATAAACCAATTATTCTTGATGCAGATACATATTCTTTATTTTTTTCAACAAGAGTAGAAGCTCTTGTAACTCTGGCAAACTGTGGCCACTCTGATATGCCAATGGCAAAAATTAATACATAAATAGCCATTTCATCATGCATGGAACGCGATATTATTGCTCTTGCAATTCCATCAACTAATAATGCCATTAAAATTGTAGGGATAGTTAACTGAACATCAGTAATACGCATGACAATAATTTCATATCTTCCCCCTATATAACCCGCAGTTACTCCTAAAAAAACTCCCAATATCATTGCAAAAATTATTGATGCGAAACCAACAATAAGTGAAATTCTTGAACCATATATCATTGTTGAAAACATATCTCTTCCTTGTTGATCAGTACCAAGAAAAAAACTTGGATTTCCACCATCAGACCATATTGGAGGTGTAAATGCATCCATTAAAGAAACATTGGCAGGATCAAATGGATTATAAGGTGCAACTATTCCAGCAAAAAAAGAACATAAAAATATTATAAAAAAAACACTTGAAGAAATTATTGCAATTTTAGAATTACAAAAACTATAGCCAATATCTGTATCATAGATTTTAAGAAAAGTTTTCTTAATCATTTAATTATTCTCTTCCTTTAGTCTTATTCTAGGATCTATAAAATAATAGGTAATATCAACAATAAAGTTTATCATTACAAAAATAAAAGCAACCATAATCATGTAAGCAGACATAATAGGTATATCTACGAAATAGACGGCGTTTATAAATAAAGAACCCATACCAGGCCATTGAAAAACAGTTTCAGTAATTATGGAGAAAGCAATTAAGGTTCCAATATTTATTCCTGTAATTGTTATTACTGGAATTAATCCATTTTTTAGAGCATGTTTATAATTAATCGTATTTTTATTTATTCCTCTTGCTTTTGCGAATTTAATATAATCTGTCTGAAGAATTTCCATCATTTCAGCTCTGACAAGTCTTATGACATAAGTCATTTGAAATAGGCTCAAAGTAATTGATGGAAGGATTAGAGCTTTCAAACCTGAGATAGTTAAAAAGCCTGTTGTCCAAAAACCTAGGTCAGTTACTTCACCTCTTCCAAAAGAGGGGAGAATACCAAGAATTACAGAAAATAAATATATGAGCATAATTCCGATGATAAAAGTTGGAAGTGAAACACCTGCTAAAGAAACAACAAGTATAATATTTGATAGAAAACTGTCTCTGTGTATGCCGGTATATACCCCCAAGATTGTCCCTATAATAATAGCTAGCATTGCAGATACAAAAACTAACTCTAGAGTAGCTGGCAATCTCTCACCGATTAAATCAGAAACTTCTCTTTTTAATTGATAAGATATACCAAAATTGCCTTGAACTATATTTCCAACAAATCTTGAAAATTGAATATAAACAGGATCGTTGAGTCCCAATACCTCACGCACTTCAGCTCTTCTTTCATCAGAAGCATCTTCTCCTGTCATACTATTCACTGGATCTCCAACAAAATTAAATAAAGAAAAAGAAACAAAAGCAACTACAATCATAACAAGAATAGATTGTAAGAGTCTTTTAAAAAAATAGCTGATCATGAAGTGGTTATCTGGCCAGTTTATTTAACTGGCCAGACATTGTAATATAATTTAATTTACGTTTGCAAATCTAAATAATGGTTCGTTGTTCATTCTAATTGGAACATCGACATTACTTTTAGATGCTTGGTTAACAACTTGGTGATGTAAAGGAAGATAAGTTACATCGTCTTGAGTAATATCCCAAGCTTCAGCAATCATCGCATTTCTTTTGTCCAAGTCTGTTTCCACACCCATAGCTGCAACTAATTCGTCAACTCTGGCGTTGGAGAAATTTACCTTATTCCAACTACCAGCGCTATCAAATAGATATGAATATACATAATGACTGTCGAAAGTTGGAACACCCCAACCTAACATGTACATATCACTTGTCATACCATTTGCATCACCTTCTTTTACTTCAGAGAAGTGCTGACTTTTTGTTTTAGCATCAAGATTTACTTTAACACCAATTTTAGCAAACATACCAATTGCTGCAACGCAAATTGCCTCATCGTTTATATAACGATCGTTAGGACAATCAAGTGTCAGCTCAAATCCATCTGGATAACCAGCTTCAGCTAGAAGTTGTTTTGAAAGTTCAGGGTCATAAGGTAATCTTTTATCTCTTTCAGGAGTATGGCCATTAACACCCGGTGCAGTAATAATACCTGCAGGAACACTTTGACCTCTCATTACCTTGTCCTTAATAGCATCCATATCTAGAGCATGATACATAGCCAAACGAACTCTTTTGTCTGCAAAAGGATTTTTTCCTTTAATATTAGAAGAATTAAGTTCAGCTGAGCCTTGATCCATACCGAAGAATATAGTTCTGTTTTGTGGAGTCATTTTTACAGTATGACCAGATGAAGATTTAATTCTTTCAATATCTTGAACTGGCACAACATTAGTATAATCGATTTCTCCAGAAAGAAGTGCTGCAACTCTTGTCGCATCATTTTTAATTGGAAGTAATTCAATCTGATCTATGTTGTGAGTACTGTCATCTCCCCACCAATCAGTATTTCTTTCAAAAACTGTTCTTACATCCTGTTCTCTAAAAGTAATTTTAAAAGGTCCGGTACCATTTGCATTAGATGCGCAGTAAGATGTCTCACCAGCATCCCAGTTATATGATACTTCACAACCATTTGCTTTTGCCCAAGCTTCAGACATAACAAATATCTGAGTTAATTGGTTTAACAGAATTGGGTTTGGTCCTTCAGTTACTATTTCAAGTGTATGATCACCAGTAGCAGTAGCTGATTTAATACTTTTAATTAAATCAACCATATCTGATGGAGCAGTTTTTGCTCTGTTAATACTAAAAGCAATATCACTAGCTGTTAGAGATGAGCCATCATGAAACTTAACACCTTTACGAATATTAAATACCCAAGTATCCGCACTTGTGGCATCCCATGATTCAGCAAGCTGAGGAAGTATTTCCATGTTTATACCTGGAGTTACTAAACCCTCATAAACTTGACGAGAAACCATATGAGTTGGTCCTTCATTTTGTGCATGGGGATCAAGAGTTAGTGAGTCACCAGGCATAGACCACTTTATTGAAGCAGCATACGAAGATGAAACAAAACCTGATATAACCAATACCAAAAGAATATTAATTAATTTTTTCATTTGTTTTCCTCCTAAGAAAATTGAATGTCCTAGCAATACAACTAAGAAATTTTAATTCAATATTAATTAATTCAAATATGACTAAAAGGGCTTAAAAATAACAAGAATGATGATAGCAATTAGGAAAATAGCTGGAATTTCATTGGTAATTCTGAAAAATTTGGATGTGATTTTGTTAGAGTCATTAGCAAAGTCTGTAAGCCATTTTCTACAAAGAAAATGATATATAGTTAAAAGTAAAACAAAAAATAACTTTAGTATTAACCAAGTATCAAAACCTAAATAGTATGTCATTGATAAACCGGTTATCCAAGTAAAAATAAATGCAGGAGTCATGATGATTGAAAATAATTTTCTTTCCATAACTTTGAATGTTTCTGATGTTTCTTTTGTTATGTTTGTATCAGCATGATACATAAAAATTCTTGGTAAATATAATAAACCTGCCATCCAGGCTATAACACTAAATATGTGAGCAGATTTTAAAATATTATAAATCATTTTATTCCCATTTTGCTAGAGGTGGCATAGACATCAAAATCGCATCAATATTGCCACCAGTCTCTAAACCAAATTTTGTTCCCCTATCGTGAAGTAAATTAAATTCTGCATAACGACTTCTTTTAATAAGTTGAATATTTTTTTCATCCTCACTCCATTTTTCATTTTTTAAGTGAGTAAGTGTATCTTTAACAAAATCTCTAAAGTATTTTCCGATTTGTTTTATAAATTCAAAATCATCTTCCCAATTATTTTTTAAATAATCAAAAAAAATACCTCCTGCACCTCTTGGTTCTTTTCTATGAGGAAGATAAAAATATTCATCGCACCATTTTTTAAATTCGTAATATTTGTTTGGGTTGTACTGGTTACATATGATTTTTAAACCATTGTGGTAGTTATCTATTTTATCAAAATCTAAAGCTGGAGTTATATCCATGCCTCCACCAAACCATTGTTCAGTGGTCATTAAAAAGCGTGTATTAAAATGCATTGAGGGTATTTTAGGTGACATAGGATGCAACACAACACTTATACCAGTAGCTTTATAGTTGGGGTTTGTTTTAGCTCCAGGAATTTTATTTTGCATTTCACTATTAAATTTTCCAGAAACTGTTGAAATATTTACGCCTCCTTTTTCAACAACAGGCCCTTTGATTTTTGACATTGTTCCGCCACCATCATGTTTGTGATTCCAACTAGTTTTGATAAATTCATTTCCATCAATTTCTGTAACTATATTTAATAATTGATCTCTGAGATCTTCAAACCACTCTTGTGCTTTATTAAATTGATTATCCGTCATGAGATATTCCAGCCTTGGGTATGTTTTAACACTAGATTAGAAATAAAATTTAAATGCTTTTCATCATAATTTAGACATGGGATATATCCGTATTGTTCACCTCCGGCCTCCATAAAGTATTCTTTATTTTCCTCTTCAAGTTCCTCAAGTGTTTCCAAGCAATCAGCACTAAAACCAGGGGAAATAATATGTATATTTTTTATGCCTTTCCCTGGTAATTCTTTCAGAGTTTCAGCAGTATATGGTTTTAACCACTCTTCTCTTCCAAATCGACTTTGAAAAGTTGTAATTATTTCATCATCATTAAGTCTCATTTTTTCTTTAACCAACCTAGTCGTTTTTAGACAGAAACAATGATATGGGTCACCATTTGTAAGGTATCTTTTTGGAATGCCGTGATAACTAAATATAATCTTTTGAGGCTTGTTATTCTTTTGCCAAAAATTTTCAATGGAGCTAACTAAAGCATCGAGATATTCATCTTCTTCAAAATATTGATTAATAAATCTAAGTTCCGGAACCCATCTCCATTTTTGTAAGATACTTGTAACCTCATCAAATGTACTGCCGGTAGTAGCAGCACAGTATTGAGGATATAAAGGAAGAACTAAGAGACGTCTTACTTGTCTTCTTTGCAAATCCTTAATAGCACTCTCAATTGAGGGGTTTCCGTAACGCATTCCTAAAGCAAATTCAATATTAGGGTATTTTGATGAAAATATTTTTTTAATTCCTTGAAGTTGTTTATTTGATATATCTAAAAGTGGAGAGCCATTATCGGTCCAAATTTTTTTATAGTTAGCAGCAGATTTTCTTGGTCTAATTTGAAGTATTATGCTTTTAAGAATAATTTGCCACAAAAATTTAGGTATTTCTATTACTCTAGGATCAGAAAGGAATTGATTTAAATATACCTTTAGAGATTTTGCATCTGGTGCATCAGGAGTTCCTAAGTTTGTAATTAAAACTCCAGTTTTATAATTACTTCCATGCTTATAATTTTTTTCACCAAAGTATTTCATATTTTTATTTGAATTTCTTTCTTATTGTCTCAATGAACAAATGAACATTTTTTTCCGGTGTATTTTTATTGATTCCATGACCTAAGCCACAAACCCATCCATTTAAATTTTCAAAACTCTTACAATTATCTGAAAATTTATGTAACTCCTCTGTTAAATTTTGAGGATCAAGTAAAAGTTTTTTTTCATCAAAGTTGCCCTGTATGAAACCCTGCTTAGAGTCTTTAAATACATTTTTTAAGTTCATGCTACTATCTATCCCTACTCCTGCAAGTGGTAATTCTAGTAAATGTTTAATATCGTTAAATTGCTTACCTCTAACATAATACCCAATTTTTTTTGGGTATAAATTTGCTAAACTGGTCAAAAGATTAGTATATTCTTTTTGAAAAAAATTATTATCTAAATCGTGAATTCCACTATCAAACATCATTACAATTTCTGCCCCTGCATCTAATTGTAACTTAATGTTAATTTTTAATGCCTCATAAAGAGTATTTTCTAAATATTTAGGATAAAATTTTTGAAATTGTTTTTGCTCTTTATTTTGACCAATAGCAAATCTCATTACAGTCCAAAAACCTCCAACAAAACCTATGAGGCTTTTATCTTTTGATAGTTTTTCTCTTGTTATTTTTATTGCCTTTTGCTGAAATTGCATGTGTTCTTCAATATTTTCTATCTTGTTGTATCTATCATAATTTTCATAAGTTAGATGTTCCTTAAATTGAGGACCTGGATCAAACTTAAGTTCTAAACCTAGTGCCTCTAATAAGAAAAGAATATCACTAAACAAAATAGCGACATCAAAATCGAACTCCTCCAATGGACCACATGCTACCTCTGCTGCAAGCTCAGGTTCTTTACACAGCTCTTCAAATGAATATTTTTCTTTAAGTTTTTGGTAGTGAGAATGATATCTGCCTGCTTGACGCATAAACCAAATTGGAGGTGTTGCTTGTGGTATTTGATTTAATGCGTTGTAGAATTTTGAGTTATTCATTATTTTATTGAGGATATTATATTACTTTTCCAATCTTTATAAGATAACTCAATAAATAAATTTTTTGAGTCTTTTCCTAAGATATTTTTAATTTCATTATAAGTATTTCCTGGTCCACAAAAATGAAATTTATCGCGAATACTTGGAAACTTGCTTAGCGCAAACTTAAATGCGCTAGAGCTCATCCAATAAAAGTATGTTTTATTTTCTAAATTATGAGAAATATTATTTTGTTCTAACTTATAAGTTGAAATTGCTTTTTTTATCTTTGATGGAGGAGCGTCTAAATGGGTTAATTTTATCCATTCATTTTTTGTAAGATACTGAATGTTACTATCTGTATCTTCTCCCAATCCATCAGACGAACCATTTACCCAAATTCCTCTTTTCACAATATTCTTCCAAGTTTCTAATCCACTGACCCAAATAATATTAGATGAATCAATATTTGTATTATTTGGTAAAGCACTTTGTCTTGAAATCCATATGCATTTTTCTTTTAGTTTTGATAATTCTTTAGCACTACTTTCAATTATAATTCTTGAAAAAAAACTATAATCACTTAGCTTTGCAGGAAAAATTTCATCATAGGATTTTGCTTTTACAGAAGATAAATTATTATTTTTATAAATAATTTTTTCATAAAATGCAAAACCATCTAAATTTTCTCCTTTGCTATATTTTACCTTTCCAAAATGAGTATTTAGGAAAGATACTCCTATTTTCTGATGACAACCACCCCCATATTTTTTAAGTTCTTCTCTCTCTAAAATAACATTTTCATAATCAGCTTCATTATTTATTTCAGATAAGATTTTTTTTAAATTAGTGTCCTCAGATCTTATTTCCACTGCTAATGCACCTTGACCAGGAGATGATGGATTTACAGAAAGTGGTATTACGCTCCATAAGCATTCACTAATATGTGAAAATAAATTTTTTCTCAGATCAGGGAAATCATTTTGATCGGCATTAATAAGTCTATCAATTGCAGCTTTAGCTACAACGAAACCGTCTACATTTCCATCTAAAAATTTTTTGAAACGAGTAAGTATATTTCCTCTGATATTTTCAAATGAAATATTTTTAATTTGTAATGGTAAATAATTTTTTACGAAACTTTCTAAATTATACTGGCGTCTAGGCGATGAAGAAAAAATAGAAATCGAACTATTCTGATTGATGTTTTTAATGCTATTTCTTTTAATAAATAGCAAATCCCTTGGATCAGCTCGATCTAATGTAATAGCAACTTCAGTTTGGTTGCCAACATCTAAAGGTAAATCTTTCCAAGAATGAATAATTAGATCACAATTTTTTTTTATTAATTCATCTCTTAAATCATTTGTGAACACTCCTTCACTTGGCATTTGTGATAAAGGTGTTTTTAAATCAATATCTCCAGATGTGCTCTTAGTTATATAATTTAATTTTAATGATGGATATTTAGATAATAAAACTTCTCCAAATTCATGAGCCTGAATCAGAGCAAGATCACTTTTTCTTGAGAGTATATCTAACTTTTTCATAACTATAATTGTATATAAACTTTTTTGTTCACTAATCTATTAGACTAATTGTTATTTGCATTGACTAGTATGTAAATATTGCCTTCTTGTAAAAAATTTTTACTAAATTAGATTACATTATATAAATTGTGAAATAAGGATTAATATGACAAATTTTAAGGCTTCCCAAAACTCATGGGGCTTAATAGCAAAGATATTCCACTGGCTATTAGCCATTTTATTAATTTGGCAAATATTTACAGGTATTAATCTTCATAATATGGAGTTTTCTCCAGCTAAAATCGGCTTTATTGGGATTCATAAAATTATTGGGACATTTATATTTACCCTTGTTGTATTCAGGCTTATTTGGAAATTCTTTAATTCAAAGCCTAATACCTCTTCTTTACCTAAATTCCATAGATACGCCTCTAACACCATTCATTCATTATTATATGCTCTGGTAATTTGGATACCTTTACAAGGTACAATGATGACACAAGCTGGAGGCTTTGATGTTAAATTATTTGGAATAATAACTATTCCAAAATTCATAGAAACTAATTTTGAAATGTATCCAGCTTATGTTCAGTTTCATTATCAATCCATGATTGCTCTCATAGTTGTGTTTGGCATTCATTTAAGTGCAGGACTTTACCATCGATTCATCAACAAAGATAAATATAGAGTGTGGAACAGAATGAGTTTTTGGGGTAAAGATTAAATAAATTAGATGTGACAATTAATCAAATTAGTATCTTGGTTTTTCAAGATATAAATATAATTATATTATTATGAAATATTCAAGCTTTTTTAAAAAAGAATTACAAAAATTGAAAGAGGAAGGACTCTATAGAAACTTTAGAGAGATAGATAGGCCAATTAAAAAATTTCCTAAGGCAGATGAATTAAAGAATAAAAAAGAAAGAGATGTTGAGGTTTGGTGCTCAAATGATTATCTTAATATGAGTCAGCACCCTGAAGTTGTAAATGAAACAGTTAAAACTCTTTTAGAAATTGGAACCGGCTCTGGTGGAACAAGAAATATTTCTGGAACATCATCATTTCATACAATTTTAGAAAGTAAATTAGCTGAACTACATAACAAGGAAAATGCATTATTATTTGCTTCCGCGTATACTGCAAATCAATCAACATTATGGACGTTAGGAAAAAAAATTAAAAATTTAGAAATATTTTCTGATGAACTTAATCATTCATCTTTAATACAAGGCATAAAAAATAGCGGCGCTTCATGTTATATTTTTCAGCATAATGATGTTGATCATTTAGAAACACTTCTTAAATCAACTAACCCAACTCATCCAAAGCTAATTGTCTTTGAAAGTTTATATTCAATGGAAGGAATCAGATCACCAATTATTAAAATAATAGAGTTGGCAAAAAAATATAAAGCTATGACTTATTTAGATGAAGTACACTCTGTAGGTCTGTATGGAGAAAAAGGAAAGGGTATTGCTGTTGAAATGAAAGTTGATCAAGATATTGATATCATTAATGGCACATTAGCTAAAGCCTTTGGTCAAATGGGAGGATATATTGCTGCTAGTAATGAGATAATAGATTATATTCGTAGTTTTTCTCCTGGTTTTATTTTTACAACATCTATATGTCCATCAATCGCAGCTGGCGCTAGCAAAGCTATAGACATTGTATGTTTAGCTGATCAACTAAGAATAAAAATTCATGAGAATGCATCATCAATAAGACAATTACTAGATTCAATTGCTATTCCTTATATCGATACAAATAGTCATATAATATCAGTTATGATTAATGACCCGTTCTTATGTAAAAAAGTTTCAGAAAAGTTAATTGATGAACACGGCATATACGCTCAGCCAATTTTCTACCCAACAGTTCCAAAAGGACTCGAAAGACTTAGAATTACTGTTACGCCTAAACACCGAAAAGAACACATAGAGAATATGGTTCAGTGTCTTGATAACGTATGGTCAGATTTAAGCCTTCCTAGAAAAAATTCTACAAAACTAAAAATTAACAACTAAGGTAATAAGGGTTCTCTTTTTTTTCTTGCTCCGTATCCATGATAGACAACTGCTAAGGTTATTATAATACCTCCAAGAATTACAGTAGAACTAGGAACTTCATTTATACCAAAAATTGGTATCCATACCCATATTACACCGCCCACTACTTCCATTAAGGATAATAGTGTTAACTCTGCCGAAGGTAGGTGCTTTGCACCTAAAGTATATAAAATCAAACCTGAAGCAACAATTAAACCATGAAGCAAACTCAAATAACTGTTTACCATCGGCATCTCAACAAATGGTTTGAAAGAAAAACCTAAAACAAAAAATGAAAATATTGTACAGAACAAACCTGCTAAAACAACAGTGGTAAATTTTGGAGTTTCAGGTTTCCATCTAATAGTTACTGAATATAAAGCAAAACCTGATGCAGAAATAAATCCTATAATAGCCCCAAGAGCACTTCCAGAAATACTATCGTTGTAAATCATTACGCATACACCAAAAAAAGCAATAATCATTGCAATTAACGTAGATCTACTGAGGGTTTCGCCAAGTATAAAATAACCAACAATAGCTGCAATAAATGGCATAGCAGCTAACATGAATAAAGTAACTGCAGCTGTTGTCATGGTAATTGAAAAAATAAAACCAGTAAATGCAGTTGCCAAAAAAATGCCTCCTAAAATTGATGAAATACCAATACGAAGAAAATTCTTATAAAAAATTTTTCCTTCTTTTAAAAATAAATAAATTAATAAAATAATTGCAATTGATATACCTCTATAAAATAGATACTGAAATACATATGTGTGTCCATCAATCATATATCTAACAGTCACTGCTCCAAAACTCCAAAATAATCCTGCAAGAAAAACTAGTATGAAGGCATTAAAATAACTATTAGAATTCATAATCATAGATTAGTGCATCAAATTGCATAAAAAGTAAATTATAAAATTAAAATAGAAAAAATTATAGTCTAATTACAAACACCAATTGAGCCAAGCGCACATTTTTTACCATCAACCCATATGGCATTTGATAAATTTGCTTCATCGAAAATTGCTCCAGAAATATTGGCTCCTAAAAGATTAGCCTCATATAAATTCGCTCCTTTAAAGGATGAGGTAAAAAGATTTGCTCCTTCAAAATTTACTTTTGCCAAATTTGCATTTTCAAAATTAGCATTATTACAATTAGCACCTTGTAAGTTAGAAGCGTATAAATTTGAATTACTAAAATTTGCAAATATAAAATTCCCAATTGATAAATCTGAATTATTCAATTGAGATTTCTCTAAATTTGCCAAGGATAAATTTACACCTGACATTTTTGCATTAGCCATTCCAACACCAATTAAATCTAGATTTTCAACAAAATTACAATTTGTCCAATCAACTTCATTTGAGGGCTGATCTTCACATCCAGCGTAAACTAGATTTGGGATTAACAAAAATATTATTAAAATAATTAGTTTCATTAAATATTTAATTAAGAAAACTTTATGTTTAATTTAAGGCAATCACCTTGATGTAAGTTTAAGTTCAATTCTTCTATTTTGTTGATAATCTTCTTTAGTTTCACCATCACTTATTGGATAAAATTCGCCATAACCAGCTGCGGCAAGTCTGTTTGGACGAAAGCCAATTTCAAGTAACAATTTCAAAACTGAATTAGCTCTTGCAGTAGATAATTCCCAGTTTGATGGATATTCTATTGTTTTAATTGGCCTTTTATCTGTATGTCCCTCTACTTGAATTATCCAATCAATATCTGCTGGGATTTGATTTGTTGTTTCCATCAATGTCATGGCAACTTGTTTTAATTTTTCTTTTCCATTTTCTTGCAAATCTGCTGAAGCAGAGTCAAAAAGTAATTCAGACTCAAAAATAAATCTATCTCCAACTACCTTTATATCATCTCTGTCACCCAAAAGGGATTGCAGTTTTCCAAAAAATTCTGAACGATATTTTTGTAACTCAAATATCTTTGAAGTTAATGCTTTATTTAATCTTTCACCAAGAATTTCGATTTCTAAATTTTTAGAAGCAGTCTCTATCTCACTTGCTTCAAGAGCTTTATTAAGTGTCAGTATCTCAATTTTTAGATTTTCGATTTCATTCGAAAGAATAGATATTTGTTCTAAAGTTTGTGAGGATTCAATTTCCATTTCCTTAATCTGATTACTTGAAATCTCATTTTCAGTAAGCCTTTGACTTTCAACATTTTCAATAGTTCTTTTAAGTGTTGCAATTTCTAACTCTTTCTCCATAGTTTTTGCATCAGAGATTGATAAAACATTATTTAATTCTATAATTTTACCCCTAAGATCAAAAATAGTTTTATCTTTATTTATAAGATTTTGATTTAATTTAGCTAATTCTTGATTCTTGGATCTAATTGCTTGAAGTTGTTCTTGAAGTGTTGCATCTTTTAAACCAAGGCTATCATTTATCTCTAGCAAGTCATTCATTAAGTCTTGATATTGGGTTATTTGGTTTTGCAACTCTTCATCTCTTAAAGCTAACTGTACATTTGTTTGTTCTAATTCTGCATTTGTTTGTTCTAATTCTGCATTTGTTTGTTCTAATTCTACATTCATTTGCTCTAATTTCAAATTAGTTTGCTCTAAAAGATTAAAAGTGTTTTGTGTTTCTTCTTGAGCGTAAATTAAATTTTGATTTAGCTCTTCAAGTTGTTGATTTTTAGCTTTAATAGCATCTAATTGCTCAACAATTCCACCATCTTCAATTCCTAAACTTTCATTTATTGCAAGTAGATTATCATTTTTAATTTTAAGTTCTTCAATTTTACTTTGTAGTATTTTCTCATTAGAAGCTAAATTTTCATTTACTAGATTTAATTCACTAATTTTTTCATTTAAATTAGCTTCACTGATAGAAAGTTTTTTATTTGACTCATCTAGTTTATCATTTAAAGTTTTAAGTTGATCTATTCTAGCTGCAAGAGCTTTATTGATTCTTTCACCTAACCCATCAGTACTTAATCTAGTACTATCGAGACCTTCGTAAACCTCAAGTGCTTTTGCAACAATTCTTAGCTCACTTAAAAGTTCTGTAATTTGATCAGATAGAGCAATGATATTTTGCTCTTGTACAAATATTTCAGTACTTTTTTTTGCTAAATCTTTCTGCAAACCCTCTGAAATTAATTCTTGCTCTGTCAAATTTTGTTGAACACCACTAAGAGTAGTTTCTGTTTCAGTAAGTATTTTAAGAGCCTCTTCTTTTTCACTTATTTCTAATTGTAATATTTTGGATAATTCGCTTATTTGAGTTCTTAATTCTTGCAATGCCTTATCTCTTCCAGAAAGAGCATCACTTAGATATATTTGTGAAACAGTAAAAACCATTAAAACAAAAATTATAACAATCAGCAACGTTGCTAAAACATCTACAAATCCTGGCCATATATTTGCAGATTCACCAAGTCTATTTCTTAAAGACCTTGATGCCATTTTTATTTTTTAGTGTTAGCGTTAAATTGTTGAATACTTTTATTCAAATCATCAAATATTTTTTTTGTAGATGAGTCTAAAATACCTTGTTCATTAATCTTATTAATAAGTTGTAAGATACTTGATTGAGTATTTAATTGAGTTGATAAAAAATTAGATAATTTTTCATCAAGTTTAGTAGATTGATTATTAGCATTTTTTATTTGATTACTTAACTCAGACAAATATTTGTTAATTTCATTTTGATTTTCTGAAGTTTTCTTGAGCGAATATACAATACTATCAAGATTATCATAAATTTTTTGAAGAGCCTGTGTATTTAAATTATCTGGAGAAGATGATTTGATTAAATCAGGAACAGAATTTTTGTTCAACACTTTTTCAAAAAATAAACTAAACTTATTTTGCGCTTGACCTAGGTTAATATCAATAAAGCCTAAAATTAAAGAACCAGCCAAACCTAATAACGAACTGCTAAATGCAATGCTCATACCTTGCAAAGGTGCATTTAATCCATCTTTTAAGGAGTTAAAAAAGCCTGCAACATTTGTATCATCAATTCCCAATCCACTTATAACATTTCCAACTGACCCAATGGTTTTTAACAAGCCCCAAAAAGTTCCTAATAAGCCTAAAAAAACAAGAAGGCCAACAAGGTATCTTGATGTTTCCCTTACACTTGATAAAGCCATGTCTGTATTTTCAATTAATCGGTTAATAGATGAACTTTTAAACACAAATCTCCCATCAATAGGCTTTAAATCTAAAATTATATTTTTTAAATTTGCAGAATTATTGTCGAAAGATTGAGATGACTTATTAATATCAAAATTAACAAGAGAACTAAAATCGTTACTAAGTCCAATTAGTTTTACTATATTAAAAATGATCCCTACAGCTAATGCTAATAAAATTATTAAATTAATAAAAATATTAGATAGAAAAGCTTCCTGAAGAACTGGATAAAGCAAAACTACAATAATAAATACAAGTGCTAAAAATACTCCTACTCTTAATAAATATTGATTTAAAGTTTGCGGCATAAAATAATGTTTAACAGTATATGTATTTGTTAAGTATTTTATACATCTAAATTATGTCAATTATATATATAATTCCTAGTTAAAGGTAAATTGTTAATATTCTTTGCAATTTGAATTTGAAAAACAATATTTCCCATGTTTACAAAAGAATATTTACTTGCAAGTAAATAAAATTCCCACATACGAAAAAATCTTTCATCAAACATATTAATTATTTTATTTTTGTTTTTTTGGATATTTTTATACCAATGAGTTAGTGTGTGGGCATAATGAAGTCTAAGTATTTCAATATCCGTTATGTTAATATTTAATTTTTCAGTCTCATGAATAATATCAGACAAAGAAGGAATATAACCGCCTGGAAATATATATTTTCTTATCCAAGGACTTGTTGCTGTGGGAATACCTCTTTGTCCAATTGTATGCAGAAGAAATACACCATTATCTTTTAATATATCATAAGTTTTATTTAGATACTCTCTAAAGTATTTAATGCCAACATGTTCAAACATGCCTACAGATACAATTCGATCATAAGTTTCATTTTCATTTCTGTAATCTTGTAATTTGAAAGTTATCTTTTCAGATAAACCTTCTTCTTGTGCTCTTTTAGATGCAGTTGCAAATTGATTTTCTGATAAAGTTATACCTTTAACATTTGCTCCAGTCTGTTTAGCAATTTCTATTGCCATACCTCCCCATCCACATCCAATATCTAAAACTTTCATGTTTTCAGAGATTTGAAGTTTATTTATTATATGATTTTTTTTATCCTTTTGAGCCTGATCTAAATTAATATTTTCATTATGAAAATAAGCGCATGAATATTGCATATCTTTATCTAAAAAAAGTTTATATAAATCTTCATCTAAATCATAATGATGGGATACATTGTGTTTTGATTTTACAGTTGCATTAAGTTGTTGAAAAATTTTAAAATAGCCAGATAATTTTTCATAAAATCTATATATTGAATTGTATTTTATAAAATCATCATAGCATGATGTTATCAGATCAATTAATTGTTCAATTGATCCTTCTTCTATAAGTATTTCCTTATTCATATAGCCTTCCCCAAAATGAAGACCAGGATTTCTAAATAATTTTTTTTCTATTGTTTTGTTTATTAATCTAATTCTTAATCTATTTTTACCATTTCCAAATTCATGTAAATTATTTTTGCTATCAACTATTGTTAGTTTTTCTTTAAAATTTACTTTTTTTAAAATTGAATAAAGCATAATTTTTTAAGAACTATACTTTAAGAAATTGACTAATAAAGTCAATAAAATGAAAATGGCTGCAACTAAGATACAGCCATTTTGTAGAAGAAAAATTTAAGCAGCGATGCGACGATTTTTTTGAGCTTCTTTTTCTTTTTTCAGCTCTCTCTCATCAATGTATGCTACATCACAGTGATCTTGGCAATACGGCTTTCCAGTGATTGTATCTGCTTCACAAAAATGAAAGTCTTTTTCTTGTGGATCACCAATAGGCCATTGACAAGTAGAGAAAGTATGCGTCACTCTATTTTGCTTGAAATAGTTTTTAATAATGGACATTATTTGTTCCTTTTTAATCCTGTAAAAATGAAATTTTTTTATTACTAGATAGTTTATATGATTGAAAAAAATAGTATACAAGGGCAAATTTTAAAAAATCTATATATCCCATATGTTTGTATTATTTTTAAAAATTACTACTAGATGTAGATAATAAAATATTTTTTTTGGTCTTAAAAAAACGAATCGGTATTTCTAAATATTAAAATAAGAATAAAAAAAAACAAAAAAGCTAAATATGAATGAAAAAAAACCTTTTTTGAAAGTCTTGAATTTGGTGGATTTCTTAAATAAATAAATAGAATTACTAAAGTCCAAAAAATAAAAAGTATTGCCCAGCCGAAAAGAAGGGAAACATAAAAATCATTATTCATTTGCTTTAAGAGAATTAATTATATTTTTATAGACTTCTGTTGGTTGTGCACCATTAATAACAAATTCTTTATTAAAAATAAAACAAGGCACTCCTGAAATACGAATAGCATTTGCTTGCTTAGACTCATTTAGTAAGTTTTCATTATCTTTGTCTGATAAAAGATATTCTTCAATACCATCTTCATACAAATTTGTTTGTTTTACTATTTCAATAATAGTTTCTAAATTACCTATATTTTTTCCCTCAATAAAATAATTAAAAAAAATAGACTCTAAAACTTGATTTTGCTTTTTTTTACTAAATGCAAAGGCCAATAGTTTGTGAGATAAAAAAGAGTTTGGTATTATTTGTATTTTTTTAAATTGAAAATGTATATTTACTAACCTGCCCTCATCTTCAATATTTTTATAAATTTTAATGGCTTGCTCTTTACCTCCAAACTTTTTATTCAAATACTCACCTCTATTCATACCTTCTAATGGCATATTAGGATTCAATTGAAAAGGTCTCCATATAATTTCAAATTTTACACCATTAAAATATTCCAGTGCTTGATTAAACTTTACATATCCAATATAACACCAAGGGCAAATTGTATCTGAGTATATATCAACTGTAATTGCTTTATTCAGATAGAGCTCTTTTTTGTATATATTTTTGGTGGTAATCTTCAGCTCTATAAAAAGTATCAGCTTTAGTAATTTCAGTTACAATCATATTATTAAATGAAGGCTGATGCTTTTGCATTGATGTTTCTGCTATGTTTTTTTGTATATCGTCGAAATAATATATTACTGATCGATACTGACGACCAACATCAGGTCCTTGTCTATCAATTGTAGTGGGATCATGACATTTCCAAAATTCTTCAACAATCGTTTCATATGCAATTATTTCATCATCAAAATCAACTTGCAATACTTCAGCATGATCAGTGTTATTATAACAAACACTCTCATATGTAGGATTCTCTGTATTGCCACCTGAATAACCTACTTCAGTTTTTATAATACCATTAAGTTTTCTAAAATGCTCTTCAACACCCCAAAAACAACCTGCACCAAATAAAGCTTTTTGAATCATAATATAAATATATACACTTAATTAATTTAATCAAATTTATGAAATTAAAATATAAAATAATTAATGAAAAAGAACTTTATTCTGGTTTCTTTAAATTAAAAAAAATAGAATTTAATTATCAAAAACATGATGGTAGCTGGTCAAATCAAGTAGATAGGGAAATTTTTGGTGGATCTCACGTATCAACATTACTCCCATATGATCCTAAAAGAAAAGAAATTATTTTAATTCAGCAATTTAGAGCTGGTGTAATCTCAAGGTATGATAAAGATTATTTATTTGAGATTGTAGCTGGTATTATAGATGTAAATGAGACACCTGAAGAAACTGCTAAAAGAGAATGTTTTGAAGAAACAGGATGTATTGTTAATAAAGTAACACCTGTTCTAGGATATTTTCCTGCTCCTGGTTCATCAGAATCATATTACAATTTATTTTTAGGAGAAGTGAATTCTTTTGAAGGTGAAAGAATCAGAGGGTTAGAGACTGAAAATGAAAATATATTAGTTAAGTCATACAAAATTGAAGAAGTAAGAAATATGTTGAAGAAAGGAAAAATTAAAAACGGCCTAACTCTTATAGCACTTCAATGGTTCTTTTTAGAATATTATAAAAACTAGGTACCCAGTCCTCTTTCGTAAGGCTGGACTAATTCTTTACATATTAATGTCATATCAAGCGTTTCAATCATTTTATCAATTGTTTGATATTCTTGGCATTCATAAAGTTCATTATCTCTTTGCAAAACAGTAACAAATAATAGGACGTAAAGCCCATTAGCAGTTTCAATATCATTAATTGCATAGCTTTTAACTTCAAAACCTTCATTAATTAAGTCCTTGTATGTTTTTTCTGATTCTAACCATTGATCCGTATTGGGATTAGCATTTACAAAGGATGTAAAAAACATGAGTGCAAGACACGTAAAGAATAATTTTAATTTTCTTTTAACC
>CACJPV010000007.1 GCA_902595425.1 uncultured Alphaproteobacteria bacterium
TAAAGTTAGATGATGATTTCTTTCGATTGAATTAGCGTTTAATTTTATATATTGTTCAATAATTTTATTAATAAAAAAAAATTTACCTATTCCTTTATTTCCACAAACTAAAATCGAGTTATTCAATTTTTTTGAGATTAAATTTTTATAAACTATTTCAAATTCTTGTTTAAAACCTATCAATTCGTTCATATTAATGAAATTATATGTTTTATAATTTTGTCATGTATTTGTTTTTTTGATTTTGAAGCATCAATTTTAATAAATCTATTGTTTTTAGAAATTAATTTATAGCCCTTATTTACTGCATTATGAAATTTAATGTCTAATTTATCATATTTATTTTTTAATTTTCTTACTTTTAATCTTGAAATAATTAAACTTGTAGATAACTCAAATAAAAAAGTCTTTCTAGGTAAAAAATTATTTAACAAATTTTTATGTAAATCTTTTGCTTTTTGAATACCAAAATTATTTACGTAACCTTGATAAACAAAAGTCGAATCAGCAAATCTATCAGAGATAACTATTTTACCTTCTTTTAGTGCTGGAATTATTACGTTATTAATATGATGAGATCTTGCTGCCATAAGCATCAATATTTCTTCATGAATATTTATATCTGATCTAACCTTTAAAATAAGTTTTCTTAATGACTCAGCTAATTTTGTACCGCCAGGTTCTCTCGTAGTTAGAAAAGGAATTTTATTTTTTTTAAGAAAATTTTTTAGTAATAAAATTTGAGATGATTTTCCACTTGCCTCAGGTCCTTCAAAAGTGATGAACAAACCGTTTTTTTTAATCATCTAAACTAGTGCCAAAAATAAGGTACTTTATTCCTGCAAAAATTCTAAATATTGGGTTTACACTTCCTATATTTTCATTAGCCACTAACTCAACTTCTATGTTTGGTTTTCCATCAATCTCAATTAATAATTTACCATAAGATTTTCCTTTGATAATAGGAGCTTCTAGAGGTTTATTATATTCGATTGAAGACTTTATTAATTGTAATTGGTCAAACGACAATGTCGATATAATTTTTTTTGAAGAAACCAAATTTACTCGTGGTTTATTTCCTAGCCAAACATCTGCCTCAACAATAACTTGCCCATCATCAACTAACTTTTTTTGGCTTGTTTGCGAAAATGCCCAATTAATTAAATTCGCAGATTCATTCATTCTTGATCTAGAGCTATTTGTGCCATTAATAACTACAGTAATTCTTCTATCTTCTCTTTTTGCTGTTGCAGCAATTCCCCATCCAGAAGCTTTTGTAAAACCAGTCTTCAATCCATCTGCTCCTTGAACAGAATTTAATAATTTATTTCTATTAGGCTGCTTGATATCGTTATATGTAAATTCTTTATCAGCAAAATAAAGATATAGATCAGGAAATTCTTTTATAACAGCATTTGATAAAATTGCTAAGTCATGAACAGAAGAATAGTGATTATCTTCTGGCCATCCAGATGAATTAATAAAATTTGTATTATTCATTCCCAATCGTTTTGCATAAACATTCATTAATTGTGCAAAATCTTCTTCAGTCCCAGCTAAACATTCCGCTAATGCCACTGAAGCATCGTTTCCAGATTGAATAATTATGCCTTTTAAAAGATCATCAATTGACACTTTATCATCAATTTCAAGAAATGTTCTTGATCCTCCCATTTTGTAAGCTTTCGCAGAAACAATGCATTCATTAGTGATTGAAAGATCAGTATTTTTTAATCGATCAAAAGCTGCATAAACAGTCATAATTTTTGTCATAGATGCAGGAGGTGTTTTTGAATTTGAATTTTTTTCAAAGAGTATTTCACTTGTATCGAAATCCATAACTATTGCCTGGTCTGCTTTTGTATCTATTGCAAACAAATTTTTTGAAATAAAAAAAATTGATAAAATGTAAGTAATAATTAGTATTTTCATAATATTATTAATAATTTTTAAATATGTTTTAAGTAAGATTATTCCAAAATTATCTCATTCTCTTTATAACCTTTAAGAATAAATGTCGAAACTAATTTATTTGCTGTTTCATTTTCAATAGGTCCAATTTTTAATTTATAAAATGTGCCCATGTTTTCTGAGGTATATTTTTCTTTTAATTCTATTTCTTTTACAATTTTTTGGATTTCATCGTAGTTTTTAAAATTGTTGATATGTAAATATAATTTTAAATTTTCAACTCTTTCAAAACCTAACTCAATAGGTTTTTCAATAGTTTCTTTGATACTTTCCTCTAAATTATTATCATCAATATTAGTAATTGAAACTATTTCTGTTGGCGCAGAGTCAACAGTAGAATTAAAATCATCATCATTAATTGACATAGTAACATTTTTCCATTGTTTTGAAGGGTCTGAGAGAATTTCTATTTTTACTTTTGCAATTTTATTTTTGTAAAATCTTAATAATTGAGCAACTTTACGAGAGACTTGAATTATTGAGGCATTGTCATCATGTCTATCATTTATTTTTATTGTTAATGATAGACCATTTTCTAAATTTGTTATTTTTATAATACTAGGTAAAGGCAAGGTTTTGTGTCGACCAAGTAATTCTGTAACTTTATTAAGATCATTGTTTTGTGTTTTTTTGTTATGCAATTCCTTATCATAGAAAGTAGCAAGACCGACCTCTGAATAGGAATAATCTTCTTTAGGAATATATTTTACACCTTCAATAAAATATGGATCACCTATTAAATAGAAAATTTTGTCTTTTAGTGAATTGTCTTTTTCTATAATTTTTTTTGGTTCAATTAATTTTACAACATTTTTTTTTGCTTTTTCTTGAATTACATTTTTGGTATTTTCAATATTATCTACAAATGTATTTTTTGATACATTTTCACAAGAAATTAAAAAAATAAAAAATACACTAATTATTAATCTCATCACTAAGAAGTCCTATTGATATAGCGTAATAAGATGAACAATTATAATACAAAATATTTTTATAATTTGGATAGACCAGAAACATTCTACCTTTTGTACCATCTGGTGCTATTAATCTTGCTTCTAGGTCTGATCTTTGAGGAAGCGAAGTATTATTTATTGTTTTAAAGCCTAATTTGGACCATTCTGGTAATGATTTTGGAACAGATCTTCTTTTAACAGCACCACATCCTTTTGGATTATCCTGTTTTAATTTCGGATATATTTCTTCTATGTTTTTAGGGGCTAAAACTTCTCTTCCCCAAGTACTATCATTTGACCAAGGATTTTTGTCAATTGAAGTTAGATAATTTGCTGTACTTGCAAAACCATCAGCGTAACTATTCCAAATATCAATACCTCCTCCATCCCAATCATAAGCACTCTCTAAAAATGTAGTTGGTATCATTTGAGTCATTCCAACAGCACCGCCCCAGCTCCCTATCAATTGGCCAGTAGGGACTAATTCATCATCTAATATTTTTAGAGCGGCAAATAATTGTTTTCTATAAAAGTCACTTCTTCGTCTATCAAAAGCTAGAGTTGTTACTGCTGTAATAGTATCTACTTTACCCTGATTTCGTCCATAAAAACTTTCCATACCCAAAACGGCTACAATAAAACGAGGTTGAATACCAAAATGTTTAGAAATTTTGTTTAAAATATCCTTATGTTCTTTTAAAACATTTCTTCCTGCAATTATCCTTGATTTATCAACTCGATAGTACAAATATTCTTTTAATGTAATTGTTGACTCTGGCTGGCAACGGTCACGGAGAATAATTTTTTCCTGAGGTTTAACATCAGATAAATAGAGATTAATAGTTTTTTCACTGATGTTTTTGTCTATAGCCTCTTTTCTCACATCTTCTAACCAATTATTCCATTCACTAGTAGTGGGCATTGTTGGTTTTTCACATGCTTTTAATGAGTATGTAAAAAAGATGAAAATTAGAAAAATATATTTAAGAATCATAAATACGAGATAACAAATTTTTATAAATTCGTATATTTTTATATCCTTTATATTTTGACTTTAATACATTTAAAAGTATAACAAAATCCACAAAAACGGAGAGATGGCTGAGTGGTTGAAAGCACTGGTCTTGAAAACCAGCAAGGTGGCAACACCTTCCAGAGTTCGAATCTCTGTCTCTCCGCCACTAATTTTTCTTGTAAAAATTATTTTATTTTATCTAAAATCTGTTTTGATAGTTCAAACCTATCTGTATTTAATTGCCCTATAAAGTCATAAAACATTTTATGATCTGGCCTCAACGTAAACTGGCTATGTCTATTCATTGATAGATCTAATAACTTTTGAGGATTTCGTGGATTATTTTTATAAAAGCCAATAACTATACCCTTTCTACTAAATTCAAATTGTTCAACATTATATTCAATACATAATATTTTGATTTCTATTAAATTGAACAAATTATTCAATTCTTTTGGAATTGGACCAAATCTATCTCTTAATTCTACAACTAGGTTTGATAAATCCTCATTATTATTAAGACTTGATATTCTTTTATAAATTGAAAGTCTTAAATCTAAATCATTAATAAATTCATCAGGTATGAATATTTCCTCAGGTATTTTAATAGATGGTTGAAATGAACTTTTATGATCAACTTCTTTTGAAATTTTTTGTTTTTGGAATAAAATTTCTTCTTCTAACATCTGATGATAAAGTTCAGTTCCAATTTCTCTAATAAAACCACTCTGCTCTTCACCAATTATTGAACCTCCTCCTCTCATTTCAAGATCTTGCGATGCTATGTTAAATCCTGCACCCAGAGACTCTGATGAATTAATTATTGATAGTCTTTTTTTGCCGTTATCCTTAAGTTCATTTTCTTTGTATGTAATGTAAGCGTAACCTCTTTTTGATGAGCGACCTACCCTACCTTTTAGTTGGTAAAGTGCAGCTAGAGAAAATAAATTAGCTCTATAAACAATGATGGTATTAACGTGAGGTAAGTCTAATCCATTTTCAACTATATTAGTACTCACCATTAGAGGAACTTCTTGATTATAAAACTTAGAAATTCTACTTTCTAATAACGAAGGAGCTAATTGCCCATGAGTTACTACATAGTTAATTTCAGGAAGATTATCTTTTAAAAAATTTTCAATAAATGGAATATCTTTTTTTCTTGGCGTAACAAAATAAACACCATTTTTTCTTCCATAAATTTCTCTTTTAATAGCTTCTTTGATTGTTATTTCATCAAATTTTGCTACATAACTTCTTACTGCTAATCTTTCAAAAGGTGCAGTTAATATTAGACTTAAATCTCTTACACCAGATAAAGACATAGAAAGAGTTCTTGGTATAGGAGTTGCAGATAATGCTAATACATGGGCATTTGGTGAAATCTCTTTAAATTTTTCTTTTTGTAATGTTCCTAATTTTTGCTCTTCATCATAAATAATTAATCCTAAATTTTTGAATTTTAATTTATCACTTAATAATGCATGTGTTCCAATAAGAATGTCTATTTTTCCTTCAGCACAATCAGTAAAAATTTGTTTTTTTTCTTTTTGTGATACTAAACGTGAAATCTCAGCAATATTAATATTAAAAAGACTAAATCTTTTTAAAAAATTATCATAATGTTGTCTTGATAAGAGAGTAGTTGGAACAAAAACAATTGACTGAATGTTTGATTTTGCTGCAAGAAATAAAGCTCTAATTATCACTTCCGTCTTTCCAAAAGCAACATCACCTACTATCAGTCTGTCACTAGGCGTACCACTTCCAAAATCATCTATTACATCATTAATAGCACTTAATTGATCATCGGTTTCAACATAAGGAAATGTACTACAAAATTTTTCATATTCTGTATTTTCAATGTTAATTGGAGGTGATTTAGATTGAAGTCTTTTTGAAGCAATTTTTATTAATTTTTTTGCTGCATCTCTTATTTTCTTTTTAGCATCTGCTTTTCTTTTTTGCCAACTAGAAGCTCCAAGTCTATCTAGATTAATAGAACTTTCATCTCCTTCTCCATATTTTGTAATGTAATTAAGATTTTCAATTGGTAAAAAGAGTTTTTGTGTATCTGCAAATTCAAGCTCTAAACAATCGTGAACAAAGTCATTCAACTCTATCTTTTGAATATTATTAAACCTGCAAATACCATATTCAGAATGCACTAAGATTGAACCTTGGGAAAGTTTATTTAGCTCCTCAAAAAGAAATTTATTTTTTTGATCCTTTTTTCTAGATTTAACAGCTAATGAATATCCAAAAATAGTTTTTTCATTAATAAAAATAATATTATTTAATTCAAATGACTCTTCTGTTTCTAAAACTGTTATATATATTTTTTGTTCAGATAAATTTGATAGATTTTCAATTTCTAAAGGTGCAATAAAAATATTTTCATTTAAAATTTTATAAACTTTTTCTAATGATCCTTCAGAATTGCAACAGATAATAATTTTTTTACTTGATAAATTCATATCAAAGAATTTTTTTATAAAATCAAAGTCAATTTTTTCTCTAATTGAAGATATATTTTTTATTTTTTTTATATTTGTTGGAATATCACCTTCATTATAAAATAATGATAATTTTGTAATAGGAAAATTAGTTAAAATATGATCAAAGTAATTTTTATTTATAAATAAATGATGTGGCTTTAGAAAAAATGAATCTTTAGAGTCATTTCTTGCCTCAAAGTAATCTGTTAAATTTTCAGTTCTTTCATCAAATAGTTCAATAGTATCATTGTGAATCAATATTTGACTATTTTTACAATAATCAAATAGAGTTTCTAAATTTTCATAAAATAAAGGAAGAAATTGCTCACCTCCGGAAGGAATGATTCCTGAAGAAAACATTTCATATGTTTGACTTTTTCTGAAGTTTTGAAATATAGACCTAAATTGAACTCTAAATCTTTCTAAATTTTTATTATCTATAATTAATTCATTGCTTGGATTAAGAGTAATAGAGTCTAAGTCTGACCTTTTAATTCTTTTTTGTGTTATTGGATCAAATTCAAAAATCGACTCAATTTCATCATCAAATAAATCTATTCTAATTGGCTTATCAGATTGAGGAAGAAAAATATCAATTATTGAGCCTCTGATTGCAAATTCAGATTTATCCCTTACTAAAGACGTCCTTTCATAACCTAATTTTATAAGAAGAAGCAGAATCTTATCTATTTTAATTTTCGAATTTTTTGAAATCGTAATAAAATTTTTTGTTATTTCATTTTTAGGTAGAGTTTTCTGAATTACTGCATTCAAAGTTGTTAAAATAATAATTTTATTCTCATTATTTAAATTTAGATGAAAAAGTGTTTCTAATCTAGATGTTTGAATTTCTTTAGAAGGTGAAATATTATCATATGGAATTTGATCCCAAGCTTTATATTGAAGGACTAATTGATCCGGAAGCAACCAAGTAAGTTTTTTTTTGATATTTATTATTTCTCTATCGTCTTTTCCTATATAAACTAAAGATTTATCACTTTTATTAAATATCTCTGAAATTATAAAAGCTTCAGTTTTATCAATGACAGGACCTATAGATTTCATTTAAATTTTAATATTTTATCAAAAAGATTTTTGAACTCTTTATTCACTTTTATTTTATTTGTAAGAATCTCGTAAATTTCGCTATCTGAATAGATATCAAAAACTGATTTTAATAACTTTAATTCATTATCACTAAAACTATTTAAATTGTTAATAAAATATTTTTTATACAATATATCAGTCTCTTTAGTACCTGAATAAGTTGACCTATATTTGATAATTTTTTTTAGTGAATTTAATGTCATATAATTAATAATAGAATATAGTAAAAATATTATAATATTCTATGAGACCTTCACATTTAGACTTATTACTCTCTCCAATCAATACATTAAAGGGAGTTGGGCCAAAATTAGAAAGCATTATAAATAAATTAGGTATAAAACTTAATGTGCATTTCTTATGGCATTTTCCTTACAGGATTATTGAAAAAAAATATTACGAAAATATTCATGACGCACCAATAAATCAATTAGTTACTATAAAAATAGAAGTTATAAAACATTACCCCTCAAAATTTAGAAGACAACCATACAGAGTAACTTGCTTAGCTAATGAGACACCAATAGATATTGTCTATTTTAATGCTCGACACCCTTTCGTGAGATCAGTTTTGCCAGTTAAAAGTATAAAAATGATTTCGGGTAAATTAGAGTTTTTTAAAAATAAATTTCAAATTACTCATCCCTCAAGTATTGAAAATATATCCCACATTCAATTATTAAGGGAAAAAGAACCTGTTTATAGCTTGACTGCAGGACTAAACATGAAAAACTTTATCAAATTATCAAATCAAGTTTTGCAATCAGTTCCTGATTTAAATGAATGGATTGATAAAACATTAATTAAAAAATATGAATTTACTTCATGGAAAGATGCTGTAGTAAAATTACATAATCCAGATATAGATGATACATACAGTGAAAAGAATTTCTATAGAAGAAGATTAGCTTTTGATGAATTATTTGCACATCAATTAGCAATTTGCGTTGTAAGAACAATTAATAATAGAAAAAAATCTATTTCTTTTAAAAGTTCAGATAATTTTAAAAGCAATTTAATTAAAAATTTAGAATTTAAATTAACTAATTCTCAACTAACTGCTCTTAACGAAATCAAAGGTGATCTTCTTTCTAACAAACAAATGATTAGATTATTACAGGGAGATGTTGGTTCTGGAAAAACTATAGTTGCCCTAATTTCAATGCTTACAGTAATAGAGTCTGGGTATCAAGTAACACTTATGGCCCCTACTAGTATCTTAGCATACCAGCACTACGAAAACATTGTTAAACTAATCAATAAACTTCCGATAGAAATAGATATACTTACAGGAAAAGATAAAGGGAGCAAAAGATTAGAAAAATTAGAAAAAATTAAAAATGGTCATACTAAAATAATAATTGGAACCCACGCTCTAATACAAGAAGGTGTCAATTTTAATAAATTAGGTTTATCAGTAATTGATGAGCAGCATAGATTTGGTGTCTATCAAAGATTGGCTTTTAATTACAAAGGCTTTCGACCCTCTATTTTAGTAATGAGCGCAACTCCAATTCCTAGAACTTTAACTTTGGCAGCCTACGGTGATATGGATGAAAGTAGATTAACTGAAAAACCTATTGGAAGAAAGCCTATAAAAACATCAGTACTAACATTAAAAAAAGAAAAGAATTTAATCGAAAGAATTAAAAATAAAATAAATATATCAAATGATAAATTTTTTTGGGTATGTCCTCTTATTGAGGAATCTCAGGAACTTGATTTAAAAGCAGCTACTGATCGTTTTAATTCATTAAACAAATTATTTAAAAACAAAGTCTTGCTTATACATGGTCAATTAAATGAAAAAGACAAAGAAGCAACAATGGAAAAATTTAAGAACGAAGACTATCGCATCTTGGTTGCGACTACAGTCATAGAGGTTGGTATTGATATAAAATCAGCTACCACAATCGTTATTGAACATGCTGAAAGGTTTGGATTAGCTCAGCTTCATCAATTAAGAGGTCGTGTCGGAAGAAATAATGAAGATTCTTATTGTATTTTATTACATAAAGAAAACATAAATGAAACTGCAAAGAGAAGATTAGATATAATGACAGAAACTAATGATGGATTCCTCATAGCTGAAGAAGATTTAAAAATTAGAGGACCAGGTGAAATTCTTGGAAAAAGACAATCAGGACTCCCATCTTTTAATGTAGCTGACTTAAGTTATGATGGAGATTTACTTGAAGAAGCTAAATTAAAAGCTGAAAAAATAATTAATACCGATCCCAAATTAGAAATAAATAAAAATCTTAGAGATTTGCTATACATTCATGAAAGAGATACAGCTATAAGGACTTTAAATGCAGGATGATTTAATTAATATTAAAAATGGCATAAGGTTTGAATGCCAAGGTTCTGGTAAATGCTGTGTTTCAAGAAATTCTTACGGTTTTGTTTATTTAAGTAATATTGACATAAAAAGATTTTCAAAATTTTTTAAATTATCTGTGAAGGCTTTTAAAAAGAAATATTGTCAAATAACTGATGGATTTATTCATTTGACTGAAAAAAAAGAATTGGATGGAAATTGTATATTTTTAAAAAATAAAATGTGCACAGTATATAAAAGTAGACCGTCTCAATGCAGAACATGGCCTTTTTGGAATGATAATATGAATTCAAAAGTATGGAATGAAGATATCTCAGTCAATTGCCCTGGAATTGGAAAAGGTAAGATAATCAGTCAAAAAAAAATTAATAAATTATTAAAAGAAGATTTTGATAATGAAAAATTAATTCTTAAAAATAGAATTACCCCTCTGAAGTAAACTCCATTTCTTTGTAAGAACCGACATAAACTAGACCTTTTTTTTTCAAAATTATTTTAATTGTAGTACCTTCAAGAACTACTTCTAGAAAATTATCATTTTTTTTAAGAATATCACAATTTTTAGTAATTCCGGTGGCAATATTTTTAATGATGGTTTGTCTCATTTAAGAATGGTGAGCCCTGCAGGATTCGAACCTGCGACCCATTCCTTAAAAGGGAATTGCTCTACCAACTGAGCTAAGGGCCCATCACTGTGATGTCTATATAGTTCAAAATTCATGAACGCAAGACCTATGATAAAGAGTTTTTACGATTTAAAATGTTGATAGTATTTTTTGAAACAAATTTAGATACATCTCCACCAAGTTTATGAACTTCTTTAACTAAATTAGAAGAGATAAAAGAATTATTATCTGAAGACATTAAAAAAACAGTCTCAATATCTGGACTAAGTTGATAATTCATTCCTGTCATTTGGAATTCATATTCAAAGTCAGATACTGCTCTTAACCCGCGTATAATACAATTTGCATTATTAGTTTTTGCAAATTCAGTTAAAAGTCCTTGAACTGAAAAAATAGAAATTTTGTTATTATCTATATTTTCTGACATTAAATCATTTTGAATAATACTTTTTCTCTCATCTATACTTAGCAAAGGTGTTTTATTTTGATTATCTGCCACACCTATTATTAATTGATCAACAATTTTAAGTGATCTTTTAATTATATTTAAATGACCATTAGTCATAGGATCAAAAGTACCTGGATATATTCCAATTTTAGACATACTATTTATCAATATCTTGTATTCGTGAAACAGAAACTATTGAATCTGCATCTGGTATTTTAAATACACTAACACCTTTAGTTGATCTACCAGCAATTCTTATTTGATTAACGTTAACACGTATAATTTGACCTTTATCTGTTACTAAAATTATTTGATCATTATCTTGAACGACAAAACAGTCAACTACCTCACCATTTTTATCAGAAGTTAAGATGCCAGTAATACCTTTTCCTCCTCTGTTTGATATTCTATATTCATATGCAGATGATCTTTTTCCATAACCATTTGTGGTTAACGCCAGAAGGAATTCTTCATTTATATTAAGTTTGTTAAAGTCAGGTTTTAAACTACCAGCGTTTCTTCTATTTTCAGAAGCAGCTCTAAGGTAATCTTGTCTAATATTTATATCTATTTTTGAATGCTTTAGTATTGCTTGAGAAATTACATAATTGTTTTTTTCTAGATTAATACCTCTGACACCAGAAGAGTTTAATCCTGAGAATAGCCTAAGTTTTTCTAAAGGAAATCTTAAACATTTTCCATTTTTGGTTGATAAAAGAATATCATCTTCAGAATTTGCTAATTTAATTCCAATAAGTTTGTCACTTGGATCAAGTTTTATTGCCAGTTTTCCACTCTCTCTTAATTCACGTTTTCCACTTTTAGCAACATCGATTAGTTTATTTTTTCTAACCATTCCATTTTTTGTTGCAAAAATTATTAAATTTTCAGACCAAGAATTTTCTTCTAAAGGTAAAGGAAGGAATGTTGCAATTTTTTCTTCATTAGAAAAAGGGAGTAAATTAATGATTGGTTTTCCTCTAGCCTTTAAAGATGCCTCAGGTATATCATGCGATTTAAGAGAATAAACTTTTCCTAAAGAGGAAAATACCAATAACTTTGTGTGAGTGTCTGCTAGATGTATCTCTTTGACGAAATCTTCTTCTCTAGTTGACATTCCTGTTTTACCTTTTCCACCTCTATTTTGGGCTCTATAATTTTCAAGTAGAGAGCGTTTTATATAACCATTATTTGATATGGTGATTACAATGTCTTCCTTTTGAATATATTTTAAATCATCAACTTCTTCATATTCTCTATCAATTATCTCACTTTTGCGTGGAGTTGCAAATTCTTTTTTTATTTCATTTAATTCATTTTTTATTTCGCCTAATAGTTTGGATCTTGATTGTAAAATATTAAGGTATTTTTTAATTTCTAAAATTAATTGCTCTAAATCTTTTTGAATGTCGTCTCTTTCTAATGAAGTTAATCTATGTAATCTTAATTCAAGAATTGCTTTTGCTTGTGCTTCAGTAAATAGAAAAATATTATTTTGAACTTGTGTATTTTCATCATCAACTAATCGAATAAAATTAAGATTTTTTTCACTTAATTTCCATTTTTTCTTAATTAATTTCTCTCTAGCTTCTTTTGAGTCTTTAGATGCTTTAATTAAATTTATAATTTCATCAATATTTGCATTCGCAACTACTAAACCTATTAAAATGTGAGCTTTATCTCTTGCTTTATTTAAATCAAATATAGTTCTTTTAGTAATGACCTCTTCTCTAAAATCAATAAATGAACTTAACATGTCCTTAAGATTCATTTGTTCTGGCTTACCTTTATTTAATGCCAACATATTTGAATTAAAGGTAGTTTGTAAAAGTGTGTGTTTATACAGCTGATTTAAAATAATATTAGCATCAACATCTTTTTTTAATTCAACTACAACGCGAACACCAATTCGATCAGACTCATCTCTAAGATCTGATATACCCTCAATAATATTATTTTTCACTGTTTCAGCAATTTTTTCAATTAGTTTAGATTTATTAACTTGATAAGGTATCTCATGAATAATTATAGCCTCTCTATCTTTTTTAAAATTCTCAATGGATGTCTTTGATCTTAAAATTACCCCACCTTTTCCAGTTTGAAATGTATCAAATATTCCCTTTTTGCCAATTATCTGACCGCCAGTAGGAAAATCAGGACCATGAATAAATCTAATAAGATCATCTATGTCTGACTCTGGATTTTCAATTAAGTGAAGAGTTGCATCAATAACCTCGCCTAAATTGTGAGGTGCAATATTTGTTGCCATTCCTACAGCAATTCCTGAAGCTCCATTAACAAGCAAATTAGGGAACTGAGCAGGTAGTACAGTTGGTTCTTTTGTACTATCATCATAATTAGGCTGAAAATTGATTGTTTCTTTTTCTAAATCAGTTACTATTTTTTCTGCTACCTTAGCTAATCTTGCTTCAGTGTATCTCATTGCAGCTGGAGGGTCACCATCAAGAGAGCCAAAATTACCCTGACCATCAATAAGTTCTAATCTCATTGAAAAATCTTGTGCCATTCGCACCATTGATTGATAAATTGCACCATCTCCATGAGGATGATATTTACCCATAACATCCCCAACAATTCTTGCTGATTTTCTGTAGGGTTTATTAAAATTGTAACCGGATTCATTCATTGAATACAATATTCTTCTATGGACTGGCTTTAACCCATCTCTACAATCAGGAAGAGCCCTACTAACAATAACTGACATTGCATAATCCAAGTAGGAATTTTGCATTTCCTCTACTAAAGATATATTAGAGATGTTGCTTTCTGATCCGGGTTCCGAATTTATATTATTATCTGACACTGATTTTTATTGGTTTTCTGCGAAATTTTTTCTAAATTAATATCAAATATCACTTGTTTATACAATCTTATAAAAATAATTTAATGAATTAAATAAATGTTATTTATCAATAAATTAAAGTTATTATCTAATTAAATTATTTAAAAAGGGATATCTTCTTCAAGGTCGGAAGAATCAGTTGTCGTTTCCCCAAATGAATCATCAGAAATAGTGTTGTTGTCCATTGATGATGATTGATTTTCAATAGAGTCGGTTTGACTTCTTGAACCAAGTAAAGTTAGGTTGCCGCTATAATTTTGAAGAACTACCTCTGTTGTATATCTATCTTTACCCTCTTGATCTTGCCATTTACGTGTTTGTAACTCGCCTTCAACATATATTTGGGAACCTTTTTTTACATATTGCTCGACTATCCCTACCAATCCTTCATTAAAAACTACAACATTATGCCATGAGGTCTTTTCTTTTTTTTCTTGAGTATCTCTATCAGTCCATCGTTTAGAAGTTGCAATGCTGAAATTAGCAATCTTTTTTCCATTTTGCATAGATCTTATATCAGGATCTTTACCTAATCTTCCTAATAAAATTACTTTATTAACACTACCAACCATAGATTTTCTATATATATCTTTATAACAATTTATTTAAATAAACTATCAGAAATTAAATGAATCAAGATAAAATTGTTATTAAAGGTGCAAGAGAGCACAATTTAAAAAATATTAGTCTTGATATTCCAAAAAATAAATTTGTCGTAATTACAGGAGTAAGTGGGTCAGGTAAATCAACATTAGCTTTTGACACTATTTACTCTGAAGGACAACGAAAATATGTTGAGAGTTTGTCAGCTTACGCAAGGCAATTTCTACAAATGATGAATAAGCCAGATGTTGACTCAATTGATGGTTTATCTCCAGCTATTTCTATTGAACAAAAAACAACACAAAAAAATCCAAGGAGTACAGTTGGTACAGTCACCGAAATTTATGACTATTTGAGAGTGCTCTTTGCCAGAGTAGGTATCCCCTACTCTCCTGCTACAGGATTACCGATAAAGTCACAAAGTGTGGCTGAAATATGTGATAACATATTAGATAATAATGATGGAAGTAAAGCTTATATTCTCTCACCCATAGTAAGAGATAGAAAAGGTGAATATAGGAAAGAAATAGAAGAACTAAAAAAGAAAGGTTATCAAAGGCTAAAAGTTGATGGAACAATTTATGAAATTGATGAAGTCCCAAAATTAAAAAAAAATTTTAAGCACAATATTGATGTTCTTGTAGATAGATTGGTTGTAAAAAAAAACATCCAACAAAGATTAGCTGAAAGTATTGAAATAGGTTTGGCATTATCAGATGGCTTAATTTACCTTGAAAACTTAGATACAAAAAAAAAATCAACTTACTCATCGAAATTTGCGTGTCCAGTATCAGGTTTTTCAATAGAGGAAATAGAGCCAAGACTATTTAGTTTTAACGCTCCCATGGGAGCTTGCAAAGAATGTGATGGAATTGGAATAGAAAAATTTTTTGATGAAAAAAAAATTATACCTGACGACTCAAGATCAATTTTAAAAGGTGCAATAAAACCATGGGAAACCAAAGTATTTGGTTATCAGAAAAAGTTTTTTGTTGAAACAATATCAAAAATTTTAAAAAATTATAAAATTAATGTTAACACTCCTTGGTACAAAATACCTAAAAATGTTCAAGAAATTATACTTTATGGCGATGATAATAACGATCTTACATTTGTAAGAGATTTTGAGGGTATAATAAATTTCATAGATAGAAAATATTCTGAAACAGAAAGATGGTGGATTCAATATGAGTTAGAAAAATATTTATCTGAGAGAGATTGTGAAGTATGCAAGGGTTACAGGCTTAATGAAAAAGCTTTATCAGTTAAAATAACTGGAAGTCACATTGGAGAAATTACAAAAAAATCAATTGATGATTGCTATGTATGGTTTAATAAAATACATAAAAATCTCTCAGATAATGAAAATACAATTGCTGAAGGTGTAATTAAAGAAATAAAAGATAGGTTAGAATTTTTAAATAAAGTTGGACTTGATTATTTATCTTTAGCAAGAGCAAGTAAAAGCTTGTCAGGTGGGGAGAGTCAAAGAATTAGATTAGCAAGTCAAATTGGATCAGGATTAACAGGTGTATTATATGTATTGGATGAACCCTCAATTGGATTACATCAAAAAGATAATCAACAATTAATTAATACACTTTTTAAATTAAGAGATCTTGGTAATACGGTAATAGTTGTCGAACATGACGAAGATGCAATAAAGCAATCTGATCATGTTATTGATATCGGTGTAAAAGCAGGAATTCATGGTGGTGAGGTTGTAGCGCAAGGGAGCTTAAAAAATGTACTTAAAAATACTAAAAGTTTAACTGCTCAATATCTAAATAAAAAAAAGGAAATTAAAATACCTGATCATAGAAGAAAGTTTAATAAAAATAAAATTTTCACTCTTCAAAAAATTAAAACAAATAATCTTAATAATTTAGAAGTAAAATTTCCTTTAAGTAATTTTATTTGTGTCACAGGAGTATCTGGTAGTGGAAAATCATCATTAATAATTGATACTTTATACAAAAGACTTGATGAATATTTTAATAAATCACTTAATAAGGAAGAGAGTTATTTCAATTTTAAAGGCATAAAAAATATTGATAAAGTAATTGATATAGATCAAACTCCTATCGGCAGAACCCCAAGATCTAATCCAGCTACTTACACAGGTTGTTTCACGCCAATTAGAGATTGGTATGCTGGATTAAATGAATCTAATGCAAGGGGATATAAGCCAGGACGTTTTTCTTTTAATGTTAAAGGAGGAAGATGTGAATCTTGTGAAGGTGATGGTGTCAAAAAAATAGAAATGCATTTTTTAGCTGATGTTTATGTAGAGTGTGATATTTGTAAAGGAAAAAGATATAACCGTGAAACTTTAGAAGTTAAATACAACAATAAATCAATTGCAGATGTATTGGATATGACGGTAGAAGAAGGTTATAATTTTTTTTCAAAGATACCTTCAATTAAACAAAAATTAAAAACTCTAGTTGATGTGGGATTAGATTATATTAAAATTGGACAATCAGCAACCACTCTTTCAGGGGGGGAAGCTCAACGAATTAAATTATCAAAAGAATTATCCAAAAGATCAACTGGAAAAACTCTATACATTTTAGATGAACCAACAACTGGATTACATTTTGATGACGTAAACAAGTTATTAAAAATATTACATACTTTAGTAGATGAGGGTAATACTGTTATTGTTATTGAGCATAATTTAGATGTTATAAAAACAGCTGATTATATTATAGATTTAGGTCCACTTGGAGGTGTTAAAGGTGGAGAAATCATAGCAAAGGGATCTCCCGAAGATATTGCAAATACAAAAAAAAGCTTTACAGGTAGTTTTCTAAAAAAAATTTTATAAATGAAGGAAAAAAAATGATAAGTTTAGAGTTACCTGATTTACCATATAGCAAAGATGCTCTTGCACCTTATATGTCTGCTGAAACTTTAGAATTGCATCATGATAAACATCACATGGCATATGTCACTAATGGTAATAAATTTATTAAAGAGAATAATTTAAATGAAGATTCAATAGAAGATATTGTTAAAAATACTTATAATAAAAATGCTCCTGTATTTAACAATGTTGCACAACATTTAAATCACATACATTTTTGGGAAATTATGAAAAATAATCCAGATGGTAAAATGCCATCTGAATTAGAAAATAAAATTAATGACGATTTAGGATCAGTTGAATCAATGAAAGAAGCATTTATAAACGCTGGTATTGGACAATTTGGTTCAGGTTGGTGTTGGCTTGTATTAAATGAGGGTAAAATTGAAATTACCAAAACTCCAAATGCAGAAAACCCTATCGTGCATGACCAGATACCCCTTTTAGGTTGTGATGTCTGGGAGCATTCTTATTACGTTGATTATAGAAATAGAAGGCCAGATTACTTAAAAGCATTTATTGACAATCTAGTTAACTGGGAAAAAGTAACAGAGAATTTCTTAAAGAACGTTTAAATTAATTTTCATCTTCTTCTTGCGGTCTGAACTTAAAAACAAGTAAGGTTGGGACCGCAATAAATATTGATGAATACGTACCTATTAATACTCCAATTATCATTGTTAAAGCAAAAGGTTTAATTACTTCACCGCCAAAAATATAAAGTGATAACAACGCTAAAAGTGTTGTAATACTAGTCATAACAGTTCTTGAAAGTGTGTTATTAATTGATAAGTTGAATAAATCTAAGAGGTCAAGTTGCTTATACTTTCTTAAGTTTTCCCTAACTCTGTCAAAAATAACAACAGTATCATTTATTGAATATCCTGCTATTGTTAACACAGCAGCAATTGTGGATAGAGAAAATTCAACATTCAAGATTGATAAAAATCCAAGTGTAAAAAGAACATCATGGGTTAAGGCGACTACGGCTCCAAAACCAAACTGCCATTCAAACCTCAACCAGATGTAAATTAAAATAGCAAATAAGGCAAAAGTAACAGCTTGAAAACCTTTCCACAATAATTCAGAACTAATTGTAGGTCCTACAAATTCAGATCTTCTAAATTCTTCTACTTTGTCATTAACAAGTTTCTTAACCTTATTAACTGTTTCAATACTTTCCTGATTATTTTCATTTTGCAATCTAATTATTATAGTATTTTCGTCACCAAATTCTTGAAGAGAAACTTCATTAAAATTTGGCGATAAAATATCACGCAATTCACCAATACTTGTATTTTGAGTACTTACTTCAATTAAAGTACCACCTTTAAAATCAATTCCTAAATTTAAACCTTTAAAAAATAGGAGGATAAAAGATAGAAAAATAGCGACACTAGAAGCTATATAAAATTTTTTTCTATGGTTTAAAAATTTATAATCAGAGTCAACTGGTATTATTTTATTTAGACCAAACATTATAAATTAATCTCCTTTTTAGAGGTAAAAGCAATATAGACGTGCACCAAAAGATTGGTAAGCATCAATGCAGTAAACATTGAAGCAATAACTCCTAAAGATAATGTTATTGAAAAGCCTTTTATTGGCCCAGAACCAAATATAAATAATAGTAAAGATGCAATTAAAGTAGTGATGTTAGCATCTAAAATAGTCGAAAGAGCTTTATCAAAACCTTTTTTAATAGTTTCATATATTTTTTTATTCTTAAAATTTTCTTCTTTAATTCTCTCAAAAATTAAAACATTTGCATCAACAGCCATTCCAATTGTTAAAACTATACCTGCAATACCTGGTAGAGTTAAAGTGGCCCCAATTGTGCCTAGTAACGCAATTATTATAAATAAGTTGGCTATAAGTGATATATTTGCGATTAAACCAAAAGATCCATAAATTAGGATCATAAATACACAAACTAATATCATTCCAATAATAGCAGCTATTTTGCCAGCTGCTATTGAGTCAGCTCCTAACCCAGGGCCAACAGATCTTTCCTCAACAATTTCCAATGGAGCTGGCAAGGCTCCAGCTCTTAATAAAACTGCTAAATCTGCTGCCTCTTGAGAAGTAAAGTTACCTGTAATTATACCTGATCCTCCAGTAATTGCTGAGTTAATAACTGGCGCAGTAATTACAACACCATCTAAAACAACCGCAAATCTTTTTCCTATATTTTCAGAAGTTGCTTTTCCAAATTTTTGAGCACCAGTTGTATCAAATCTAAAAGAAACAGCATGTCCTTCTGTTTGATCAAAAGAAGCATAAGCATCAATCAAATTTTCACCCCCTACTCGTGATTTTTTTTCTAATAAATATTTAATTTCTTCATTATTAATATCTGAAACAATCATTCTCCCAAAGGGAGCAAGGTTAAGTGATAATGATTTCGTATCTTCATCATCAACCATATGAAAATTTAATTTAGCTGTTTTGCCTAAAAGATCTTTTATTCGTTCAGGATCTTTTACACCTGGTAATTGTAGAAGTATTCTGTCTCTCCCAGATCTTTGAATAAGAGGCTCTTTTGTTCCTGATTCATCTATCCTTTTTCTTACTATTTCCAACGATTGTTTAATAGCACTATCTTGTATAGATTTTTTATAAGTTTCATCAATCGATATAGAAGCTATATTATTTGTTATGCTAAATTTTACTGAACGATAATTTTTTAAAAATTCATCTCTTATTATTTTTAATTTTTCAGAACTATCAAAACGAATCTTTAAAACTTCATTTTGTTTTTCAATATTATTTATCTTTACTCTATTTTCTCTTGATATTATTCTTATAGAATCATTAAAATTTTCGAACTCTTCTTTGATTAAGACGTCAGTTTGAACTTCAAGTAATAGATAAGATCCTCCTTGAAGATCTAGGCCAAGATTCAAACGATTATCAAAATACCAACTACCTGTATCTTCCTTGTAAAGCAAAGAAGGAATAGCAAATATAATGCCTATACTTAATAGTATAAGAACTATAAAAATCTTCCACAGAGGATAATTTTTCATATTGAATTATTTTTTCTTACCTAAAAGGCCTGATAATAATCTGCCTTTTTCTTCAGTCTTAGTTTCTTTTACTTGTTGTTTTTTTTCTGTTTCAGTAGAAGTATACAGATCAGCTACCATTCCAGGTGCAATTCTAATTTCAACATTCTCAGAAACTTGAACTTGCAACTCTCTGTTGTCTGCAACTTTATTGATCGTTCCTATAATTCCTCCCGAAGTAATTATTTTATCACCTCTTCTAAGATTATTTAACATTTCACGATGTTGCTTTACTTTTTTTTGTTGAGGCCTAATTAAGAGTATATAAAAAACACCAAAAATTAAAATTAATGGTAGAAAAGCGCCAATTGATTCCATAAATTTCCTTGATTATTAATTTGAGAGATTTCTTATACTGTGTAAAAGAAAAAAGCAATTAAACTAAAGAAATTACATGTTTTTGAGAAAGTATCTATTAAAGCAGGCTGTAAAGCAAAACTCTTATTTTAATTGGATAAATGAAAACAAAAGTATCCAGGCTATTAAAAGTTTTAAGCCTTTGAAATTAGATTTAATTATAGGTGTTGAAAGTCAAAAAAATATTTTATTAAATAATACTCAAAGTTTTGCAGAAGGTAATTTCACTAATAATGCACTACTATGGGGAGCAAGAGGTAATGGTAAAAGCTCTCTAATCAAATCAGTTTTTAATGAACTCTTATCAACACATAAAAATTTAAAATTAATACAGCTTAATAAGAATAACATTTTTGATATTGAGCTAATATATCAACTGCTTGGTAAGTTTTCTGATTATAGATTTATTATTTTTATCGATGATTTATCATTTGAAAAAATAGATAGTGATTATAAAATAATTAAATCAACGTTAGATGGAAGTATACAAAATCAACCGAATAACATCTTATTATATGTGTCATCAAACCGACGCCATCTAATGCCAAGAGATATGATAGATAATGAAAGGTCATCAGCAATACATACAGATGAAAGCGTAGAAGAAAAAATTAGTCTTAGTGATAGATTTGGTCTTTGGATTGGTTTTCATAAATTATCACAAATTGATTATCTTAAGATAATTCAAGCATATTGTGAGTATTATAAAATAAACTATGATGAAAATATCAAAAAAAAAGCAATACAATGGAGTTTGCAAAGGGGTAATAGAACTGGAAGAACTGCATGGCAGTTTATTATAGATACAGCCTCAAATCAAAATTTAAAAATTAATTTTTAGTTAATTGATAATTATCTTTAATAAGCTGTTGAATACCTCCTTTTAAAGAATGCATATTCTTTGCTCCAAGTTGCTCAGCAAAGCCATTTGCCAGAATAGAAGATATTTCTCCCTTATTACTTATAAAAACTATATTATCATTTAAATCTACAAGATCTTGAAAAGTTTTCATAAATTCTGGAACAAAATTTCCATAAATATCAAAGGCAGTGATTTCTAAAGAACCTGGGATGGTTCCAGTATTATCTCTTTCTTTTTTTGTTCTTATATCAATAAATTTGTAACTATCTTTCTGTAATTTATCGATCTCATAACTAACTACAAGTTTGTAGTTAGGAAGTTGAACATCAATAATTTCAACATCAAAAATAAGATTTGCATTAGGCGGTATAAGATCACCTGCACCTCTTTCTCCATAACCCAATTCAGAAGGTATAAAAATAGTTCTTTTACCTCCAACTTTCATTCCTAAAAGTCCTTGCTCCCAACCTTCAATTACTTGTTTTAAACCTATTTGGAAACTAAATGGTTGACCTCTATCATAACTACTATCAAAAACAGTTCCATCCTCAAGCTTGCCAGTGTAATGAACTAAAATTTTTGAATGCAAAAGAATTTCTGCACCTTCACCATCAATATTATTTTTAACAGTAACAGTGTTTGCCAGTGTTATTTTTGATATAAATAATAAAATTATAATAATTTTTTTCATATTTGCCTTTGGTTAACTTTGAGGTTGTTTATTTTTTTGCCTAATTTGTTTTCTCTATAAATAATATAATATGTTGAAATAACAATTACTAGACTGCCAATAATCACATATTTATCAGGATAATCGTTAAAAAAAATAATTCCAAAAGTTATTGCCCATATTATAGCTGTGTAATCAAAAGGTTGCAAAAGGTTAACAGATGAGATTTTATAAGCATTAGTTAACAGGATTTGAGCGATACCTCCACAAAATCCCATAGCAATTAATAATAACCATAAATTTAACGTTGGTTGTTTCCAATTCAAGATAAGAATAGGCAAATAGAATAGAGAAACAAATGCATGAAGATAAAAACTACAAGTAGGTGGAGCATCATATGAAAGTAATTTTTTCATGATAATTACTGCAAACGAAAGTGCAAATGCGCCTATAAGAGGATAAATAGAATAGATACTAAACAAAGATGTACCTGGCCTGAAAACTATTAATACTCCAATAAATCCAAAAAAAATTGCTAACCATCGTCTAATGCCAACTTTTTCTTTCAAAATAAAAATTGCAAGAATTGTAATGATCATAATGCTTGCAAAACTTATTGAAGAAACATCAGCTAAAGGCAAAATACCAAATGCTCTAAAAAAACAAAACATAGCTAAACAAGCAATTACGGCTCTTAGCAAATGTAAATTTATTTTATTCGTTTTAAGGGTTGAGTTAGTAAAATAAATCATAGCCAAAACGGGAAAAATTCCAAAAAAACATCTAAAAAAAACAATTTGAAAAGTATTAAAATCTGCAGATAGTTTTTTAATTAATACATCCATTAATACAAAAAAAATTACAGAACAAATTTTTAGTGTAATCGCAATATAATTATTTGCCATATACTTGTTTAATTTGACCAGGCACAGAAATTATTCCACTAAAGACAATCAATATAGCTCCAATCAAAGCGTATGTATTGAGGTATTCGTTGAAGAAAAAGAATCCGACTAAAGATGACCAAACAATCTGCAGATAAACCAAGCAAAAAATTGCTGAATAATACTTTTGCGCCATTCTGAATGAATACGTAGCTAAAAAAATAGCAAGGTTAATAAATATTGAAGCTGTTGTTATTAGAAAAAAAATTTTAAAATCTATTTTTAGAGGATCTATTAAAAATAAAATAAATGATGTTACATGTATAATTAAACCACCATAAATAAAATAACCAATGGCCGTAGCAATATTATTGAATTTATTTACTATAACAGTGCTTAAAGTAATCAAACAAACACCTAATAAAGTAACCAAAAAATAAATATTAAAAGTATCAAAACCTGGTTGAACAACAAATAAGACTCCAGTAAAACCAAAAAGTAGCGATGTATAAATAAAAATATTAAGTTTTTCTTTTAAAATAAAAAAAGCAAGTACAGCTCCAACTAATGGTGAAGACATATTTAAAGTTGTAAATTCAGGTAAGCTTATATTTTTAAGTGCCAAAAAGGTAATAAAAGGCATTGGTGAGAAAATTAAAGATCTTATAATCAAAATTTTATAATTAGTGCTCACTAGATGTTTTTTTAAATTTTTTTTAAAAAATAAATATATTGGAACACTTAAATATGCAGGAGTTCCATAAAAAATAAAATGATAAAATTGTATATTATTAGAAGATAAGTAATTAATGATCGCATCATTAATAACAAAAAAAATACTAGATAATAATAACGCAGAGGATGCTAAAATAATATTTTTTTTCATATTTTTTCTAAATAAGATTGTATTGAAAGATTTCGTTATTATATTTTATAAACAATACAATATTTATGGAAAATAAAGAAATTAAAACTTATAGGTTAATTATTAAAGGCAAAGTTCAAAATGTTGGTTTTCGTCATTGGTTTAGTGATTTGGCAATTTCTCTTGGGTTAAATGGTTATGTGCAAAATAAAGAAAGTAAAGACGAAGTAGAAGCAATTATTCAAGGTGATATGCAATCAATATTATCTATAACAGAAAAATCAAAAACTGGACCTGAATTAGCTCTTGTGGAAGGTGTTATTCCATCAAGCATAATCAGCAATGTCACCTACTCAGGGTTTATCGTAAAATACGAAACAAATTAATTAAATGCTTGTTTAAGAGTATTGTGAAGACTATTAAACATCTCATCAATTTGAGCTCTATTAATTATAAATTGTGGGCATAAAACAATAGCAGGCCCCAGTGGTCTGCAAATTAAACCATTGTCAATTGACATATTTGCAACTTTATCACCCATGTTTAAATGACCTTCAAAAGGCTCTTTTGTTTTTTTATCTTTTACCATTTCTAGAGCAGCCATAAGTCCAATACCTCTTGTTTCTCCAATATGATCATAGTCATTAAATTCATTAAGTCTCTCATGAAAATATGGTGATACGCTTCTTACATTATCTAATAAACCTTCATTAATAATTACATCAATTGCTTTAAGTGCTATTGCGCAGCCAACTGGGTGCCCTCCTGCTGTAAACCCATGAGGAAACTCTTCTGCTTCTTCGGACACAGATGTAAACTCATCAGCAAATTCTTTATTTACAATTACAGCCCCCATTGGAAAATATCCTGCCGTTAAACACTTAGAAGAAATAATAATATCTGGTTTAATATTATATGTTTCGCATCCCCATAATTTTCCTGTTCTTCCAAAACCACAAATTACTTCATCTGCAACAAGAGGAATGTCATATTTTTTTAAGATTGGTTGAATTAAATCAAAATAATTTTTTGAAGGTGGAATTACGCCTCCTGCTCCTTGCACAGGTTCAGCAACAAATCCAGCAATTGTATCAGGCCCTTCCTTTAAAATTAACTTTTCTAAGTTATCTGCCATTCTTTTTGAAAATTCTTCCTCAGTTTCATCTTCTTCTCCAAATTTCCAATAGTGAGGGCAATCAGCATGAATAAATCCATCTAAAGGCAATTTAAACTCTCCGTTATATGGTTTGCCAGTCATGGATGCTGCACCAAGTGTAACACCATGATAGCCATTTATTCTTGTAATTATCTTTCTTTTATTTGGTTTTTCTTTTCTAGCATTAAGCATCCACAACATTTTAACCATTGTATCATTTGCCTCTGATCCTGAATTACAAAAAAAGACTCTTCCTTCATCAAATGGAGAGACTTCTATAATCTTATCTGCAAGTTCTAGAGTTTCTTCAGGGAGTCTTCCAAACAAAGAGTGATAACCCGCAAATTTAGAATATTGTTTTTGAGCTACTTCTATTAAACCTGGATGATCAAAACCAGCACATGCATTCCATAAACCTGAATTGGCATCTAAATATTTTTTATCATTAATATCATATACGTAAATACCTTTACCATGTGAAATAACTACAGGACCTCTTTCATTTAAGGTTTTTAAATCAGTAAAACCATATAGATGATGTGATTGGTTAGATTTTAGCATATAAAAAGTAAATATTTTTTTTTACAATGAAACGCAAGTATATTTTTTCTCCAGCAATACTAGGCATTTTATTCATGATTTTGAGTCAATTTTCCTTTTCTCTAAATGATAGTTTAGTAAAATTAATTGTAATAGAGTCCTCAAATCAACTTTCTTTATTAAATACAATTTTTATCAGAGGGCTTTTTACAACTTTAGTAATATTATTATATATAAAAATTGTTGAAAGAAAAAATTTAATTACAATAGTTAGTAAGATTCCATATCACAAAAGAGGTCTATATGAAGTTTTAACAGCTATTTGTTTTCTATCAGGATTAATTTTATTACCATTTGCAGAAGTTTATACTTTGTTAATGACTAATCCTTTATTTGTAACCATTTTCGCCTTTTTATTTTTAAAAGAAAAGGTTGGCATAAGAAGATGGATAGCAATAACAGTTGGTTTTATAGGAGTATTGATAGTTATAAATCCTAATCAAGTGAATTTTAATTTTTTATACATTTTACCAATTATGGCTGCAATTTTTTTGACAATAAGAGATATTAAAACAAAAAATATTGCTAATGATAATAATAGTTTTGAGATAATCTTTATAACATCTCTATTAATGACTGTTTTTTCTGGTTTTGGATCTTTATTTTCAGAATTTACTTTAGAATTTAAATCACTTTTTAAGATAATACTGGCTTCTATTTTTTTATCAATTGCATATTTACTTTCAGTTTTAACAGTTTTTTATGCACCGTTATCTCTTACGTCATCTGCAAGATATAGTGTTATTATATTTGGAATATTTTTTGGTTACGTTTTCTTTGATGAACTCCCAACCATCAATATGATAATTGGCGCATTATTTATTATATTCAGTGGGTTATTTGTAATACAAAGAGAGAGAAAACTTGGAAAAACAAAATAGAATTATAGCTTATTTTCTTTAATATAATCTAACACTTCATCAACATGATCTTTTACTTTCACTTTTGTCCAGCTATGTAAGATTTTGCCATTATTATCTAAAATAAATGTAGACCTATTAATGCCGAAATACTTTTTGCCATACATAGATTTTTCAATCCAAATTCCAAGTTTTTCACAGACGTCAGTTAAATCTGAACCAAGCTCATATTTAAGTTTATACTTTTCAGAAAATTTAGTATTTTTTTCAATTGAGTCTTTTGATGCTCCAAAAATATCAAAACCAAGCTTTTTAAAAGTTGATAATTTTTTTTGAAAATCCTGGACCTCTATTGAGCAGCCCCCTGTCATTGCTTTTGGGTAGAAAAACAAAACGGTTTTTTTATTTAACTTTGTTGAGTCTAAAGTAGAGCTATTAGTAAGACTTAGTTTAAATTTAATTTTTTTGGTCATATTTAATGAAAGTGAAAGTTTTGTTAATTTATTTTTTAGCGGATGTAGCTAGAAGTAAAGGAATAATCATTACCAATGTCATTAAAACTGACGGGTTAAATAACCAATACAGAAGTCCTAGTGAGAAAACAAGAAGCCAAAATTCGTTTTTTTGAAATATATTCATAATTGGGTAATAACAAAAATTCAGTATAATACTATTATTAATTTATAGCTATAATACATTTTTCATCATTGTTTTTTGGATTGTTTACATGCTTAGAAACTTCAACATAATTTAAATCAATATCTTCTAAATTATCAAAATTTAAATTGTTATCTTTACAATCTAAATATTCTTGTGCATTATTTGCATTAAAAATAATTGGCATTCTGTGGTGAATTTCACTTATTTTTTTATTTGCTGGTTTTGTAATTATTGAAAATACTCTTCTTTTATCATCATTATATTTTTCTTTTCTCCACACACCTGCAAAATAAATTAATTCACCTTCACCTAATTGAAGGAAATAAGGTTTTTTTTCATCCTCTTTATTACACCACTCAAAATAACCATTGGCTGGAATTATGCATTTCCTTTTTAAAAATGAATCCTTAAAAAGTAGTTTAGTATTTATAGTTTCAATTCTACTATTAATAACAGTTTGTTTATTTTGAGTTTTTCTGTTTATAAAATTATATCCCCAATTAGATGGTAAAAAATAATTCTCGTATTTATAACAAATTATTATATTTACATCTTGTCCTGGCGAAATATTAAATGATGGAGCTATCTTAAAATCTGAATTAATAAAGTTAAATATATTTTTTAATTTATTAAGATTTTTAAAACTTGCAAACCTACCACACATTAGGATGATGTGGAAAGAGGCATAGGTGTAGATACTGCTGTGGTCATCCAACAATCTTTAAAGATACCATCATCCATTACTTTTTCTAATGTCCATTTAAAACCAAACATTTTTCCATCAGAAGCAGTAAGCTCAATGAAAAAATACGCAGAATTATTGTCAAGTTTAACTTCAAGAATTTCGTGTTTTGTATGATCCAACATAACGGCATAAGATGGAGCATACATCATCTTAGTAAATCTTTGAAGTGGTCCAGTGAAAGCCCTGTTAGAAGGATGTGCGAACTCCCAAGTTTGCTCTATACCAGCGTTCAAATATGGTTCGTTATTTTTCATTAAAGAAGATAATTGAATTTTTATAACATCTTCAGGTTTAATATCTGGAGTTGGTTTTTTTATATCAGCAAGAAGTGATGTGCTAAATAAAATAATAAACGTTATAGTTGTAAAAACTTTCATTTTGGTCAATTAGTGTAATATATTTTTTTTACAATATGAGTATATCAGATTTTATTCAAGGATTTATAATAGGGATGACTTTAATAGTTGCAATTGGTCCCCAAAATTTATTTGTAATAAATCAAGGATTAAAAAAAAACTATATATTCTCAGTTGTCTTAATTTGCAGTTTGTCTGATAGTTTCCTAATAATATGTGGAATTTATCTTTCAAATAGTATTTTAAGTCTAAACACCTCGACTATTCTAACAATGAAATTAATAGGAGGTATTTGGTTAGTTTTATATGGAATAAATAAAATTAAAAATTCTAGAAATCATAATATTGATAATAAAGAATATGATAAGGCAAGTTTTACTAAAGTAGCATTGACTACTCTCGCCATTACTTACGCTAACCCCCATGTATATTTAGATACTTTAATTCTTCTAGGCTCTATTTCTGTAAACTTTAATAATCAAATATATTTTGGTTTAGGGGCGATATTTTCAAGTTTTATATTTTTTTTTAGTCTAGGCTATTTTGCAAATTATTTATCTAAATATATTAAATCAAAAAAAGTTTGGTTTTACATAGATAATGTAATGGGTTTTCTTATGCTTTTTTATGGCCTATTTTTTATTTTCATGAATTAGAAAATTGTTAATCTCACTACAAACATAATCTACATTTTCTTTATTAAAAACTAATGGTGGTTTGATTTTTATTACATTATTATATGGACCATCAGTACTCAATAAAATGCCTTTTAATCTTAAACTATTAATTAAGTTTGTTGCTAATATAGAATTAGGTTTTAAAAAATCTCCATTTGAAATTAGATCAATACCAATAAATAGACCCTTGCCACTAATTTTACTAATAATATTTGGAAATTTTTTTTGAATATTTTTAAGTTTTTTAATAAAATAATCACCCACGATTTTTGAGTTTTTTTGTAAATTATCTTTTTCGATAACATCAAGAACTGCATTACCTACTGCACAGGAAACTGGATTACCTCCAAAAGAATTGAAATATTCCATTCCATTATTAAAAGTATCAGCAATTTTTTTAGTTGTTACAACTGCGGCAATAGGATGGCCATTGCCCATTGGTTTTCCAAGAGTAACTATATCAGGAACAATTCCATGTTCTTGAAATGCCCAAAAATTACTGCCCACTCTTCCAAAACCAGTTTGTACCTCATCTGCAACACAAAGTGCATTTTTTTGTCTCACTAACTTAAAAATATTTTTTAAATACCCCTTAGGTAATTCTATCTGCCCACCACAACCTAAAATACTCTCAAAGAAAAAACTAGATAATAAATTTTTCTTGTTAAAGTTTTTGTTTATTATTTCTTTTGCCTCATGAATGTACTTATTAATCCATTTATTATTTTGTTTTGTCCATTTGCCTCTAATTTCATCAGGCATTCTTAAAACATGAACATAATCTTTTTTACCTTCTCCCCCTTTACTGTTAAATTTATAGGGACTTATATCAATCAATGTATTTGTATGACCATGGTAAGCATTATCCATTACCAATACATTTTGAGCTTTTGTATAGTTTTTAGCAATTCGTAGAGCTAAATCATTAGCCTCAGAACCTGTACAAACAAAAAATATTGTATTTAATTTTTTTGGGAATGTTTTTAACAGTCTATCACTATATTCATTTATTATATTATAAAGGTAGCGAGTATTAGTGTTCAATTTTAAATTTTGAGAGACTAAAGCATCGTGAACATGTCTATTTGTATGACCCACATGAGAAATATTATTTACACAATCAAGATATTTCATTCCTTGTTCATCATAAAAAAACTGACCTTTTGCTTCAAGCATATGTAGAGGCTCTCGATATGAAATAGATAAATTGCGAGCTATATTTTTTTTTCTTTTTAGTAAAATTTTTTCTTTTTTAACTTTATTAGTGAAAAAGGACTCAGGGATTTGTAAGATAATATTTGGATCAGGTGAAATTTGTTCCCAAATTTTTAATAAATATTCTTCACCAACGCCAGGAAAATTATCAACTTCGTTAAGAAGTGATGTCATAATTTGAAAATGTAAATGAGGAGGCCAATTACCATTAATTTTATAATCTCCAATTTCTCCAATCCATTCACCTTTCTTTATAATTTGACCAACTTTAAGTTTATTCAAACATTTTTTAGATAAATGACCATACAAAGTAAAAAAATTATAATTACTAATTTTGTGCTCTAAAATAACTGTAGGGCCATAGTCATATTTGAAATTATTATTATGCAAAATGATAACCTTACCATTTAACGGAGATTTAATTGGCGTATTTTCTTCAACAAATATATCAATACCTAGATGAACATCTCTTCTTCTTAATGGATTAAGTGAAGAAATATAATGATTGCTCTTATAAACCTTTCTTTTCTCTTTATATAATCCAATACCAATGTCTTTTTTTAGAAATTTTCCAACTAAGTTATCAAGTTTTTTATTTGAAGGATTTGTTTTTAGTAAAAAACTATTTTTATCAAAATTAACTATTTTTTTATTTACATTGTTTAGATCAAAATCAAATAAATTACCAAATTGCTGACTTTTAAATAATTGTAATTTTTTATTAAAATTAGAAATTGGCTCTAACGTACAAATATCTCTTATTACTGTTGTAAAAAAATATGGATCAATTCTATGAAGCTTGTAAATTAAATCCCATGCATTATTTTCACTAATACTTAAATATTTATTATCAGGATATTTTTTACGCTGTTTAGCTGCCATTACCAAAGTAATTACCAAGCGGGACTTTATCAAACTAAATAGAGAATAAATTTCTTGATCGTTTAATCTATAAAACTCATTGTAAGAACCAACGATATTTTTAAGAGTTTTATATAAATTGTTAGCACCCATTAATGCGTATGATAGAGATATTGCTAAATCATTAATGACAGGAGCATAAATTGAGTCACCAAAGTCAATAAAGCCAATTATTTTTTCTTTTTTAACAACAATATTATAATCATTTGGATCGCCATGAGTAACAGCATGTTTCAAATTTTTAATATTTTTAAAAACAAATTTCTCATGTTCATAAATAGTTTTTTTAATTATTTCTTTATTGACACCTTTAAATAAATTTATAAATTTTTTAGTCCATCTTATATCTGAAGGATCCCATTCGAATTTTCTAATAGCTTGGTTTTTAATAAAACTCTGTAATTGATTAGATTGAAGGGCTAGTAATTTACCTAAAGACTTTTCCGTATGATCACTATTTTTTGATTTCGCATACATATTTCCATCAATGTAAGTAAGAATTCTAACAGCACATCTTCTTCCGTTTATATCTTTGTAAAATAAAATTTTTTTATGTAAAATTTTGGGATATATTTCTCTTAACTCGATGCTTAGTCTTAAATGATTTATTAATAAATCTTGATACTCTAGTTGAGCTATAGACTCTTTTGGATTTGAAATTTTGACAACGTATTTTTTTGTTCCTGCTCCTTTTATTAATAAATTAATATCTCTTTCACTATTAAGACGTGATAATTTAATACTCTTTGACTTAAAAAAAGAATAATTTTTTTTTAACCAATGGGAAAAAGCAGAAACGTTAATTATAGGTGGCTGTTCTTCAAAAACTGACATATTACTTATATATATTTATATGAAGAAAATTAAAAATAATTTTATTTGCTTTGGTGCTGTTCATCATGATTATGTATTTGAATTAAAAAATGATCTAATCAAATATAGAACAAATCCAGTAAAACATATAGAAAGTTATGGTGGCGTGGCACATAATGTTGCAAGAATAATCTCTAATCATGAAAATGTAAGTTTTTTTTCATTAATGACTGATAAAGAAACCATAAATTACTTAAAAAAATATAAAATACATTTTCATCCACTTAATAAAAAAATTGAAAAAAGATATTATGGAGTTCTTGTAAACAAATATAAAAAATTTGAATTAGGAATAGCAAATACTGATGCTTATGAAAATTATACTAAAATAACTTCTCTTAAATTTATAAATAAAAATATCGTATTGGATTTAAACTTTTCAGAAAAGTTTATTCAATCAGTTGTTAATCAAAATTTTAAGAAAAATCATATTACAATTTGTGGAACATCACTTTTTAAAATTCATAAAGTAAAAAAAATTATAGAAAAAATTAATTGTCTTATTTTAAATAAAGAAGAGTTATACACACTTACCAAAATAAGAAACATAAAAAAATCAATTAAGAAAATTATTAATCTAAATCCTTATATTAATATAATTGTATCAAATGCTGATAAAAAAACATATGGTTATGAAGCGCCAATTTTTATCTCATGCAAACCGCCTAAAATAAAGGCTATTAATGAAAATGGTGCTGGAGATGTAATGAGTGGTACATATATTTATTATAAATCACAAGAACATAAAATGAATAATGCCCTATCACTTGCTGTTGCAGCAGGTACATTATATGCTAAAAGCAAAAACACAAAAATTAATATCAACCATAAATCAATCAAAAAAATAAATAATTACATTGTATGCAAATTTGAAAAATATAATGCTTTCAAAAAAAATTAAATTGAGCCCAAAAGTAAAAGAAGCTTTAGAGCATAATAAACCAATTGTAGCTTTAGAAAGCACTCTAATCAGTCATGGTTTGCCCTATCCAGAGAATATAAATGTTGCAAAAGAATCAATTAAAGCGGTTGAAGATAGTGGGAGTGTAGCAGCAACTATAGGCATTATAAATGGTGACATCATAATTGGGTTAAATCATAATGAAATAGAACTTTTAGCAACAACTAAACATGTGGAAAAAGTATCTTTGCACAATATTGCATTTTCACTTTTTCACAAACATAATGCAGCCACGACAGTTGCATCAACCATAAATATAGCCTCTAAAGTTGGAATAAAAATTTTTGCAACTGGTGGAATTGGCGGTGTTCATCTAGGCTCAGAAAAAAACAGCGATATTTCTGCTGATCTAACTGAACTTAGCAGAAATAGAATGTTTGTTATATCTAGTGGTGCCAAATCAATTCTAGATTTAGAGAAAACTTACGAGACATTTGAAACATATGGTATACCAAGAATTTCATACAAATCTGATTACATGCCAGGCTTTTGGTATGATGAAACAATATACGCTGTCGATCATAATTTTACAAATGTTGATGATATAGCTAATTATTTAAAACTTATAGAAGAAATAAATCATAATTCTTCTGTTTTAATTTTTAATAAAGTACCAAAAAAATATTCAATTGAGAAAAATTTAATTGAAAACTGGATAAAAAAGTCAATTGAAAAAGCTAAATTAAATCAAATAAGAGGGAAAGATTTAACACCTTTTTTAATTGCAGAGATTAATACACTTTCTAAAAATAAAACACTTGAGGCCAATACTGCTTTAATTATAAGCAATGCGTTATTAGCAGGCAAAATTTCAAAAAAATTTAATTCTTAAGGTAAAGTTGCAAACTTATTTTTAAGTAGTTGAAAAAACTTTTTATCATCTGCTTTATCAATTACAAAACAATTTGGCTTTCTGTTTGTCACACCAAGCCAATCAACAACTGTCTCCCCTCTTGTCAGTTCTGAGTCTTCTTCAACTATAACGTTAACTAATTTTCCTGAAAATATACTCGGATCTAATAAATACGCTATAACGCAAGGATCATGAAGAGGTGTATCTTCTGTTTCATATAATTCTTTATGGAAAATTGTATAAAATTCCATCAACTCACTAAAAAATTTAGAACTCTTATTATTATTTTTTTCCATATAATTCATAATATTCCTATTTACATTGACTTGATGAGTTACATCTAATCCCATCATAGTCATTGGGATTCCTGAGCTTAAAACTATATTTGCAGCATGAGGATCAACGAATATATTAAATTCTGCTGATGGAGTTGTGTTACCTAGGCACATTGCTGCTCCACCCATAAAAATTATTTCTTTAATATTTTCTTTTATTGATGGATCTTTTTGCAAACTTAGAGCAATATTAGTTAACGGACCAGTGGGACACAAGTAAATCTGATCATTAGAAGATTTACAAGTCTCTAAAATAAAATCTACAGCATCTTGTTCTTCAGCTTTATAATTAGACCTAACTTCAATAGGATCACCCTTTTTATCTAAACCAGTTTTTCCATGTACATATTCAGCAGTAAACAAATCATAATGAATTGGTTTCTTAGCTCCAGAAAATATCTTTATGTCAGTTCTCTCAATTAATGTACAAACTTTTAATGCGTTATTAACAGTATTATCTAATCCCACATTACCACCGACACAAGTTATACCCAGTAGCTCAATTTCTTTAGATGCTGCTGCGAGCATTATAGCTACAGCATCATCATGCCCTGGATCACAGTCTAGTATAATTTTTTTAGGCATTTTTAAAACCCTGGAGTTTTAGACCTGGTCTTTGCAGCCAATTATAATCAAGGTATTTTGATTTTCCATCAATGACATGGATTGTGTATGCATGTCTTGAATTAAGACTTCTATTTTCGCAAGAATAGTGTGGGAGCCTGCCATGAAGTAAAACCAAAGTGCCTTTTTTAACTTCTACATAGGTGTCAGTTTCTGGAAATGGTTCATTAGATAACTCTTCCATTTTCATTTGATTATTTTCTCGTTTAAATAATTTACGTAAAGGGCCTTTATGACCACCACTGGCAACCTGTAAACAGCCATTATCTCTATTTGCATCTTCAAGAGCAAACCAAAAACCGACGGTACTCTCTGGTTCAGTTATTAAAAAAGTAGAGTCTTGATGACAAACAACCTCACCACCTATCTTAGGCTGCTTAAATATATACATTGATTGTAATAAAAGAGGGTCATGGAAGCCTACTGCTCTAGCAATTTGATCAAGTTGTTCATTTTTAGAAAATGCAATAAATTTATCATCCAGGTCGTGCAAAGCATGACCAATTTTATTAACAATATATTGTTTATTAGTTTTTACATTTTCTTCATCTAGATTTGCTTTTTCTTCAAAAAAGAATCTAATTTTATCTCCAGACTCCAAAAAATAATTATCATCATTGTGACTTTGACTTACGGTATCAAAAACTGATTGTTGATTATTAAAATCTTGCTCTTCAATAAGTTCCTTAGACCTGTTAATTAATTCATTGCACTCTTCATGTGATTTGAAATCTTCAATTATTAAATACCCTTTATCATTCCAAAAATTAATCATTTCAGAGTTCATGGGCAGGTCAGATTTTTTGAAATACATATTATAGACCAATAAATTTAGTTAAAAATGGAAGACCTATTTTGACAAATTGTAATAATTGAGGCAACAAAAATCTACCTGAAGTTGCTATAACTATTAAAAAAGCTAAAACCAGAATAGAAATTATAATTAATTTATAATTTTTTTTACTGAGATTGCCTATTTTTGACGATCTTGATCTTAAAATGAATAAAATTAATAAAATTAATAAAATAACAATTACAAATCTAATCATTTTTAACCCTAAAATAATTCAAAACAATACTCATAAATAAAGATATAGATATTTTAAATAATTAAGCTAGAATTTAATAATGATAAGGAAAAGCTTAGTTTTAATTTCAATTTTTTCACTATTATATGGTTTTATCTTTTTCTTTACTCCAAACTTTTTTGCTGAAATTACAGAAGCAGAAAAAACAAATATAGCTTGGCTTAGAAATATCGGTGCATCTATATTTGGTTTATTGTTTGTTGGATTACTACTAGTTTATAAATCTCCAAGAAAAAATTATGATTTGTTCTTAGTGATCACAGCAACCTCAGTTTTACAAACTATTGGCTTAATTTTTTCTAGGTATTTCAACGAATTTTCAGCTCAAAAAACTGTAATTATAGATTTTACTATATATTCAGCCATTTTTGTTAGTTTATATTTAATCTTTGTATTAATAAAATTTAATAGTATTTTTAATAAATAATCTTTATTTTTCAATAATTTAAATATTAAAACATAGATTTTTATCGATTCATATTAAAATATCATAATAAATTAAAAAAAATATACATATATTTCAATGATTTATTCATTAAAAAAAATATATGATTAATCAAAACTTTAAAAAATATAATGGGAACTCAACTTAAGAAAAGCTTAAGTAACGTGATGAACTAAAGTTCGAGGAGTTATTATGGGTATGTTAGATACTGTTAAGAATTGGTTGAGGCAAATAGCTGAATTAGGTTTGATGTTAATTGCGGCAGCTGTTGTTCTCGAAATTATCTTTGGAGCTGGAGTTCCTTTTTTAGGAGTTTCGATCCTAGGAAACATCACGGCACTATCTGCCGAATTGGGAAGTCAAGGTCTAGTTGGATTAATTTCAATAGCTGTAATTATTTGGCTTTATAACCGAAGTAGATAGAATTTCTTTAAACAAAGGAGTTAAGCAATGATGGATTCAGCAAAAAGTTTTCTTAGAGGTGTAATGGATGTAGCACTGGTAATAATACCACTAAGTGTAGTTCTTGGCATCATTTTTGGCCCTGCAGTGCCTTTTATTGGTACAGCAGTAGTCGATAATATTAGCGCACTAGTTTCTGACCTCGGTGGAAACGGTCTAGTTGGCATTATCGTACTAGGTATTTTATACTGGTTAGCTAGAAGATAATCAAATAGATAAACTTAAAGCCCTCTTTTAATAAGAGGGCTTTTTTTATGAAAAAATCAGAAATATCAATCTTAATAAATGTTATGAAAAAACTCAGAGATCCTGTTAAGGGATGTTCTTGGGATAAAAAACAAACTATGGAAACAATAATTCCTCATTCAATAGAGGAGGTGTATGAAGTTGCTGAACAGGTTTACAATAGAAACTATGATAAATTAAAAGATGAGTTAGGAGATTTACTATTTCAAGTAATTTACCTCTCACAAATTGCATCTGAGAAAAATAAGTTTAATTTTAATGATGTTGTAAAAAATATTACAGAAAAAATGATTTATAGACATCCTCATGTATTTAAAAATAAAAAATTTAAAAATACAAAAGATTTTAAAAAGTGGTGGGAAAATTCAAAAAACAAAGAATGCAAATCTATACTAGATAGCATACCTACTACATTACCAGCTTTGCAAGAAACTAACAAAATTCAAAAAAAAGTAGCTGCACTAGGTTTTGAATATAGAAATAACAAACAAGCGTTTGAAAAAATTTATGAAGAATTGAGAGAATTGGAAATTGAAATTAAAAAAAATAATAAAAAAAAAATAAAAGAGGAGCTTGGTGATTTGATTTTTGCAACATTAGATTTCACAAGAAAATTAAATCTTAATCCTGAATTGATTTTAAAAAGTTCTAATAAAAAATTTAAACAAAGATGGAATAAGGTAGAAAAAATAGCCGATAAAGAAAAAATAGCTTTAAACAAGATAAGTTTAAAAAAGTATAATCAAATATGGGAAAACGCAAAAAAATAATTTATTTTTTATAAAAAATCTTAAATAAAATTAAAATTATTATAATTGTAAATATTAATACTATTTCTAAAGTAAATATTTCAGAAACGGAAAATTCTTTCAATTTAAAAATATCTGAAATGTAACTTCCTGTATAAGCAAATAACAATGTTAATGGTGAAAAGCCAATTATTGATGAAACTAAAATTTTTATTTTAGATACATTTAAAAGTGAGATGCATATGTTTTGTAAAATTAACGGAGGTCCAAAAATTAATCGAATTAATATAAGATATTCATAGGTAGAATTACCTATATATTTTGATATTTTTTCAGAATATTTAAGATAATATTTATTAAAAATTTTCTTTAAAATCGTTTTTGAAAATATAATAAAAATTAAACTACCTAAAGAAGTCGACAAAACATTAATTAAAAACCCAGGAATAAAACCAAAAAAAAATCCAGATGCTAAGGATACAAGAAGACCTCCAGGTAATGAAAGAGAAAAAAAAATAATTGAAAAAATAAAATAAATTAGAAATAAAAAATAGTAGTTTGATTCAATGTAATTAGACGTAATTATTATTAAATTGAAAAGAAAATCAATCATTTAATAACATTGTAGCCTCTATAAAAAATAAATCCAGAAATTATTAATGAAATAAAAACAAAAATTAATACTATAAAATTTACAAAATAATTTATTTCATAATTAAAATAAAAAGATTCTCTAAAATATTTAACTATATAATAATAAGGATTATAATATAAAATAAATTTAAAACTATCAGGTAATGAATTAATTGAAAAAAAAGTTCCAGACAAAAAAATTATTGGACTTATAAAAAAGTTCGATACAGTACTCTGAGTATCCCATCTATAACAGACGAAACCAATTACGGATCCAATAGATGAAAAAAATATAATAACTAAAGATAAATAATAAAAAAAATAAAAAAAAGAAAAATAATTAAAAGAAATAAAATATGATAATATAAAAAAATTAATAAATCCAAGAATAAAACCAATAAATATTTGTGAAAATATATAAGCAAAAAATATTTCTAATCTTGACAAAGGTGCTAATAGAAAATCATCAAAAGAACCTATTTGTTTACTATTTATTATCGATTGTGAAGGATTATCAAAACTTTGTTGAGCTACAATCATAAGTATTAAGCCAGGGACTAAAAAATCTATGAAGGACATATTATCTTGTCTTAAAGAATAAATTCTACCTATAGTGGAAAAAATAATAACAAATAAGATATTTGAAACAAGGGGAGACAGTATTGAATAATGATATTCAAAAAAAAATTCACGAATTCTATATTTAACTATTTCAAAAATAGCAAAAATATTTGTCATAAAATTTATTATTTAGCAAAGTATTCTTTTACAAGCTCTACCCAAAAATTAACCCCTACAGGTAAAAGATTATCATTAAAATCATATTTAGTTGTATGCAGATGTGCTTCATGATTTTTATCTCCTTGACCAATGTAAAGATAGGAACCAGGTTTTTTTTCTAATAAGTAAGAAAAATCTTCACCCCCCATTGAGGGTTCAATGTTTGTATTAACATTTGACTCTCCAAAAATTTTTTTAGCTACATTTGCAGCAAATTCACTTTCTTTTTTTGAATTAATAGTTGGAGGATATTTATTTGTTAAATGAAATTCTACATCAGCATCTGCACCATTTGCTTTAGCGATACCTGATGAAATTTCATTTAATTTTTTTTCATAAAATGCTCTTGTTTCAGGTTTAAAGGTTCTTATTGTGCCTCCCATTTTAACACTATCATCAATTACATTATACGCAGTTCCTCCGCTAATTTTAGTAATACTTATTAGTGCCTTATCAACTGGATCAGTAGATCTGCTAACAATAGTCTGTACAGCTAATACAATTTGAGACGCTATAATTACAGGATCAATAGCTAGTTGAGGAATAGCGGCATGCCCTCCTTTACCTTTTACAATAATGTCAAACTCATCAACAGCTGCCATCATAGGTCCACTATTGACACCTATAGAGCCCAAGGGTAATTCTGGCCAATTATGCAAAGCATAAACTTCATCAATTTTAAAATCATCAAACATACCATCTTGAATCATTTTTTCTCCACCTGCAAAACCTTCTTCACCAGGTTGAAAGATTAAAAAAACATTTCCATCAAAATCATTATTTTCACTTAAATATTTAGCAGCTCCTAAAAGCATCGATGTATGACCATCATGACCGCAAGCATGCATCATTCCTTCTTTTGTTGATTTATGATCAAAGTCGTTTTTTTCAGGCATTGGTAATGCATCAAAATCAGCCCTTAGACCAATGGATCTATCACTAGTACCTTTAGATCCTTTAATACAAGCTACTATTCCAGTGTTAGCGTAACCATCCCTAAATTCTATTTTAAACTCAGATAATTTGGATTTGATATATTTAGATGTTTCATATTCCTGAAGTCCAATTTCAGGAATGCGATGAAGATCTTGTCTCCAAGTCTTCATTTCTTCATACATTTGATTAATTCTATTAGAAACTACCATTAAAAAATTCCGAAAAAACCTTTCTTATTTAATTGTTGCTCACACTCTTTTAGTTGATTGTTATACATTTTTGCATTTCTTTCAACCGTTTTAGCAACTTCAATTAACCATTTTTTTTCAAGGAAAGTTTCTTTTTTCCAACCTCCTTGACCCTCGTGATATGCTAGGTACTGATTGTAATAATCATATTTGGAAATGCCAACTAATTTTTCACTTTGAGTTGTATACCATCCTATAAAATCTGTAATATCTGAAAAATTCGCTCTTGAAGCATTTTTGTTTCCTGTTTTTGTTTTGTACCAATCCCATGTAGGATTAGTTACTTGGGCATATCCAAAAGCAGTGGAAGGTCTTGATCCAGGGATAAGGCCAAATAATTTTTTTCTTTCAGGTTTGGCAAATTGTTTAAATGAAGATTCTTGATTAATAATAGCTAGTTGTAAAGCAATTGGAGTATTCCAAGTATTGTATGATTTTTTTGTAGCTTTATACCAATTTTTTTTTTGGTCAAAAATAATACAAGAGTCAGCAGTATTAATTTGTTGATTAGAAGTACAAGCAACAATAAATATAAATAAAATAGATAATAATTTTAGCAGATTATCAAATGTCATAAAATGACGTATTAACATAAATTTTATAGTAATAAGATTAATTATGGCAAAAATTTATTGCAACCTATTGAATATTATTTATGAATGCTTAAATCATTCAAAATGACAGAAAAAACAGCAAAAAATCATAGTTTTCAGGCAGAAGTTAGTAAGCTTTTAGATTTAGTGGCAAACTCCCTTTATAGTGAAAGAGAAATTTTCTTGAGGGAATTAATATCTAATTCAGCTGATGCTTGTGAAAAGTTAAGGTACCTGTCTCTATCTAAGAAAAATATACTTGGCGATGATACAGATTTAAAAATTAATGTTCGAGTTTCAAAAAAGAAAAAATTTATAGAAATTCAAGACAATGGAATAGGAATGTCAGAACAAGAATTAATTGATAATCTTGGCACAATTGCACGATCGGGAACTTCTAAATTTATGGAAGCAATGAAAAATAAACAAGAAACAGATGTTTCAGCAATTGGTCAATTTGGTGTTGGTTTTTACTCATCTTATATGGTTGCTGATACTGTAGAGGTTACGTCAAAAGGAGCTGAAACAAAAGATAGCTATTTATGGAAATCAAATGGTAAAGAAAATTATTCAATAGAAAAAATTAAAAATAAAAATCGTGGCACTACAATAAAGTTACTTATAAAAAAGGAAGCAGATGAATTCCTAGACTCGTTTAGATTAAGGTCAATAATTACAAAATACTCAAACTATATACCTTTTCCTATAATCCTTGATGATCTTGATAACTCAAAAGAAAAAGAAGAGAAGGTTAACGAGGGTGACCCTCTTTGGCTAAAAGACAAAAAAGATATTAAGGATGAAGACTATAAACAATTCTACAATAACATTTCATTTAACTTTGATGAGCCTCTTAAAACTATTCATTACAATGCAGAGGGTATAATCAATTATAAGGCACTTTTGTACCTCCCTACAAACCAACCAATGGATTTATTTAATTCAGAGCGAAAAAATAAAATTAAACTATATGTTCAAAAAGTGTTTATCACAGATGAATGTGATGAGATTATGCCTAATTGGTTACGCTTTGTCCCAGGTGTAGTAGACTCTCAAGATATATCCCTCAACATCAGTAGGGAAATGTTACAAAATAACCCAGTTATTGAAAAAATAAAAAAAGGAATAACAAATAAAGTTTTAAATGAAATTACTACGTTATCAAAAAAAGAAAACAATAAATTTTTAGATTTTTGGAAAAATTTTGGTGCTGTAATTAAAGAAGGTTTGTATGAGTTCAATGATCATCATGAAAAAATACTTACTCTATTAAGATTTGAAAACTCAATGAATAAAGATTTTATGTCTTTGGATACATATGTAGAGAGTATGGTTAAAGATCAAAAAGAAATTTATTATTTTGCTAATACAGATAAAGACCACATTCAAAATTCACCTCAATTAGAGGCTTTTATTGATAAAAAAGTGCCTGTTTTGTTCATGACAGATGCAGTAGACGAATTTTGGCTACAAAATATTGGCAAATATAAAGACTATGATTTTAAATCTATCTCAAAAGGCAAGGTTGATTTATCAAAAGTTGGTGAAAATAAAGAAACAAAGAAAAATACTGAAAAAAAAATAAATAATAAAATCAATGATTTAGCTGTTCTTTTAAAGAGCGAACTTAAGGATAGTATATCAGATGTAATAATCTCTAATAGATTAATCAAAAGCCCAGTCTTATTAGTAGCTGAAGAGTCAGGTATGGATATAAATATGGAAAAATTGATGAAAATGCATAATCAAAAAACACCGGATTCAAAAAAAATACTAGAAATTAATGCTGAACACCCAATGATTGTTAAAATATCTGAAAATCTTAGTTCTTTTGATCATAAAAAAGTTTCTCAAGTGATACTTGATCAAGCTAATATATTAGATGGCAATGTATTATCAAATCCTACTGGATATATGGAAAGCCTTACTGAGCTTTTTATTAAATAACTTCATTATTGACTTTATTTTTTAAAAAAAAGTCAACAAACTGATTTGCTATCATTTCAGCAACAATAATCTGAGCTTCAACAGTGGAGGCCGCTATATGAGGTGTTAACAATACATTCTCTAATCCAAATAAGATATTATTTTTAGCTGGTTCCTCTTCAAAAACATCTAAAGCCACTCCCCCAATAGTGTTATTTTTTATTGCATCATTTAAATCTATTTCAGAAACTAAATTACCTCTTGCAGTATTAATAATTAATGCGTTATTTTTCATAATAGCAATTTCTTTGGCACTTACGATTGGAGATCCATCTAAATTTGGTTTGCAATGAAAACTAATTATGTCTGCATCTTTTAAAATTTTATTTAGATCACAGGATATATAATCATGAAACTCATTTTTAATTTTATCAAATGTTTTTGAAAATATTAAAACTTTAAGGCCAAGTGCATTACACATTTGTGCAAATCTTTTGCCAACATTCCCAAAACCAATAATACCAATAGTCTTACCTTTTATTTCATTTCCTTTTAAACTTTTCTTTGCCCACTCGCCCTTATGTGTTGTAAGATCTGCTTTAGAAATTTTTCTTGATAACGATAATAGTAAAGCAAGAGTATGTTCTGCAGTAGCATTCGTATTGCCTCCAGGAGTATTCATTATAATAATATTTTTTTCTTTAGCTGCATTTATATCTATATTATCCACTCCAGCCCCTGCTCTTCCAATAACCTTTAAATTTTTTGCATTTTCTATTACTTTTTTAGTTACTTTTGTTGCTGATCGAACAATTAACCCATCATAATTATTGATATTTTTATTTAACTCATCTGGCGTAAAATTTGTTATAACATCAACTTCAATATTATTAGATAAAAGTATTTTTTCAGCAATGTCATCCATAGCATCAGAAATAAGAACTCTAGGCATAAGATTTCCTCACTTCAGAATATGCCCAATCTAACCATGGAAGTAATAATTCTATATTTAGAGACTCAACAGTTCCTCCAGCCCATACTCTAAATGATGGTGGTGCTTTTGCATAACCATTGATATCATGAGCTACATTTTCGTCAGATAGTATATTGCAAATTTGTTTAACGATCGATCTTTGCTCATCTTCACTTTTTGATAAATACCAGTCTTCACATATTTTAAATGTAATTCCAGTGTTTGATAAATATTCTTTGCTTTTATTTTCAGATAAAAAAGTTACCCAATCATTTTTTTGAATCCAATTGTAAATTAAATTAAATGAGTTTATTGATGTATCTAATAGAAAATTCAAACCACCATTTTTATCTGCCCAATTAAGTCCATCTAGAGCATCTTCTACACAAATCATTGAAGGTGTGTTTATTGTGCTTCCTTCAAAAATACCTTTGATTATTTTATTATTATTCGCAATTCTAAAAACTTTAGGTATTGGCCATGAAGGCTTAAAACTCTCTAATCGATTTAGAGCTCGGGGAGACATTGCAATCATTCCATGTGCAGCTTCACCACCCAATACTTTTTGCCATGACCAAGTAAGAACATCACACTTTTTGTAATCAATAGGCATCGCAAAAATTGCTGAGGTAGCATCACATATTGTTATACCCTCTCTATTATCAGGTATCCAGTCAGCATTAGGGACCTTGACTCCGGAGGTAGTTCCGTTCCAAGTAAAAACAACATCATGTTTAAAATTGACTTTTGTTACATCAGGGAATTGACCGTAATCAACATCATGCACGGTCAACTTTGATATTTGGAGTTGTTTTACAACATCTTGTATCCAATCCTTACCAAAGTTTTCCCAAGCTAGAATATCCACCCCTCTTTGGCCTAATAAAGACCATAGAGAGGCCTCTAAAGCGCCTGTATCAGAGCCAGGCATAATACCTACAACATAATCATCAGGGAGGTTTAATAATTTTTTAGATTTATCAATAACAAGCTTAAGTTTTGATTTTGCTTCACCAGATCTATGGGATCTACCTGTATTTGCATTAATTAAATTTTCAATTTTCCATCCAGGTCTTTTGGCACAGGGACCACTCGAAAAATTTGGGTTATTAGGTTTTTTATTAGGCTTTTCCAAAATTATTCAAATTCATATACAACTAACCCATCAAGAGGTTTCGGATCAAACCATGTTGATTTAGGTGGCATAGTTAAATTTTCATCAGCGACTCTAATAACATCAGTTATTTCAGAAGGAAAGATAGAAAAGGCCACACTATTAGGATTTTCATTAACTTTTTTTTCTAAAGCATCTAAGCCATGGCATCCTGCTATAAATCTAATTCTTTCATCATTATTTACATCTTTAATATTTAAAATTTTAGTTAAGCAAAAATTATTTAGGATATTTATATCCAATGAATCGATAAAACTATCACTTATATTTGATGAAAGAAATTCAAGTGCATACCATTGATCTTCGTGATACATTCCAAACTCATTTTTTCTACTAGGTTTAAAAGCAGATTCTTTTTTAAGAATCTTAAAATCATTTGATAAAATATTAATAAATTCATCTTTGGAAAGTCCATTAAGATCTTTGATAACTCTATTGTAATCAAAAATTTTCGACTCATTTGATGGAAAAGCAGCTATCATGAATTTTTCATTAGTTGGATTTTTTTTACTAATATATTCCATTGCTCCCATTCGATGATGTCCATCAGCAATATAAAAAGATTTTACGTTATTTAAGAAACTTTTTAATTCTTTAATAAAATTCAAATCATTTATGCACCATAATCTATGAACGGAATTATCAAAACTCTCAAAATCATATGATGGAGGTTTATTAATGTTAGATAAAAGTAAATCTCGTATATTATTTTCACTTGGATAAGAAACATAAATTGGTCCTATTTGAGTTCCTAAATTCATCATTTGATCTGCTCTTTCAATTTTTCTACTTTCATAAATTTTTTCATGAGGCTTAATAATTTTTTTTTCAAAATCTTTTATTGAAGCTAAAGATAAAAATCCCAATTGATTGTGATTACCAAGTTGGATCTGATAAATATAAAAATGTAATACTTCATCTTTTTTAATTACATTATTTTTTTTCATTTCTTTAAAATGATTTTTAGCTTCTAATAATGAGTCTTTTTCTTTTAATTGACCAACAGGGTTTAAAATTTTGAGGTAGTTCCAATAATTATTTTTTCTAAATATCTCAATATTTTCAATACTTAAATGATCAGTAGATGGTGCAATTAATGTTTTAGCATCTTGATTATAGGGTCTAGTACCACAGAAAGGCCAAATATCTACCATTAACGATCTTTCTTGCCCTTCTGTTAACCATTTCTGATCTTCAGATATTAACTTCAAAGGTCCTTTTGCCTGAGAGTTTCCGGGTCGTTGCTCCTTCGGCGTTAATAAATTAATCTCTCCCTTTAAAAAATAACCAATATTTTATTTTATATTAAAAAAAAACAATAATTTCTAATAATAAAACAATTTATGCAATTTCTGGCAAACTAGACAAAGATTTATTTGCTGAGGTTTCATCATAGTAGTCATCAGCTAACTTTCCGCTAAAGTAATCATCATATGCTGTCATATCAAAATGACCGTGACCACATAAATTAAATAATATTGTTTTAGACTCACCATTTTCTTTACATTCAAGAGCTGCATCGATAGCTCCTTTAACAGCATGATTCCCTTCAGGAGCAGGAATGATTCCTTCTTGTTTTCCAAACATAACTCCAGCTTCAAAACAATCTTTTTGACCATATGCTTTAGCTCTCATTAAACCAAGATCATATAGGTGACTTAAATGATAAGACATTCCATGATATCTAAGGCCTCCTGAATGATTTGCAGGTGGCAAAAAGTCTGAACCAAGAGTATGCATCTTAATTAACGGTGTCATTCTTGCCATATCACCATGATCATAAGCATACTTACCTTTAGTAAAAGAAGGGCAAGAAAGTGGCTCGCATCCAATTATATCAATCTTCTGACCACCTCTTAGTTGTTGACCAAGAAATGGGAACATTAATCCTGCTAAATTACTTCCACCTCCAGTACATCCTACAATAATATCTGGATAATCTCCAGCTTGCTCCATTTGAAGTATTGCTTCGTTACCATTTATAGTTTGGTGTAATAATACATGCCCAAGAACACTTCCTAAAGCATATTTAGCCTTGCCTTCACTTTTGACAACAGCCTCAATTGCTTCTGAAATAGCTATACCTAAACTACCAGGATTATTTGGGTCTTCAGAGAGAAGTTTTTTTCCAAAATCTGTTAACTCTGATGGACTTGGATGGCATTTCCCCCCAAAAGACTGCATCATAAGCTTTCTATATGGTTTTTGTTCAAAACTTACTTTTACCATGAAAACTTCAATATCTATTCCGAACATTTGACCTGCAAAAGCTAATGAACTTCCCCATTGTCCAGCACCTGTTTCTGTAAATATTTTTTTTACCCCCTCTTCTTTATTGAAAAAAGCTTGAGGAACTGCTGTATTAGGTTTGTGACTTCCTGTTGGGCTAACTCCTTCATATTTGTAATAAATTTTTGCAGGAGTATCTAAATATTTTTCTAATCTTCTAGCTCTAAATAAAGGAGATGGTCTCCATTGCTTGTATATTTCTCTAACAGGTTCTGGTATCTCAATTTCTCGCTCTGTAGACACTTCCTGCATGATTAAGCTCATAGGAAATAAAGGTGCAAAATCATCAGGACCAGCAGGTTGTTTTGTGCCAGGATGCAATGGTGGTGGAGGTGGACTTGGTAGATCTGAGTTTATATTATACCAAGTCTTAGGTGCTTTTGATTCTTCAAGAATATATTTAATAGAGTCTGTCATAATAAAAGCCATCTTGAAGAATATTAATTAAAAAATCAATAGAAAAATTTAAAATTAAATTATAATAGGCCTATTAAATATGAAATTTTTCAACGCAGGGAATATTACTATTTTAATTGGAATTTTAATGATTGTATATGCTTTTTACAGTTATTTTTCTCATTAACCTTTTCTTCCAATATAAACTCCAAAAAGTATTAGCGTAATACCTATTATTGAATTTAAAAAAATTTCCTCAGATAATAATACAAAACCCCATATTAAAGCAAAAATAGGAATGAGATATGCTACATAAGATAAAAAAACTGGACCAGATGTCTTAGTGATATGATATCTAAGTTGAAATGCAATAGCCGTAGGAAAGATACCTAAATACAAAATTGGAAATAGTGCTTTTAAATTAATATATGTAGGTTGTAAGGTCTCACTATACAGTAAAAAAGGAATAGATACTAATGCACCAAAAAATGTAGCAAAAAAAGTTATTGTAAAAGAATCAATATGTTTAAGGCTATTATAAGCCACTATGTTTGAAATCATATATCCTAAGGCAGCAATTATAATAAGTAATTTTGAGAATAATTGTAATGAATTTTTTATATCAAAATGTAATAAAGTATCGATTTCAAAAATAAACAAAACACCAATAAATCCAACAGAAATAGATATTAATTTAGAAGAAGTGAACCTATCATCTTTAGTAAGGAAATGAGATAAAATCAAAGTTAGTATTGGTCCTACACCCATTAATATTCCTGCTGTAGATGATTGTATATGTTGTTCAGACCAACTTATTAAATAAAATGGAAGAAAATTTCCAACTATACCAACAAATAACAACATCAACAGATCAGTTCTAGTAAGTGATGTTTTATATTTTCCAATAATGTAGAAAAAAAATAAAAAAATTGTTGCCACTATAAGTCTATAAGATGCTACACTTAAAGGTGAAAAATAATTTAGACTAACTTTTATAGAAATAAAAGCAGAGCCCCAAATTGCAGATAAAATGAATAAAAGTAATAAGTTATTTATAGGCTTAAATTTTAGCAGAAACTATATCTTATTTTTAGGAGTTGGAATATCTGCCAATTCAACTGGTTTCATATACTCATCTCTTTGACCATCCCATAAGTAATCTGCATAATCAAATTCTGTGATTATCCTGTCAGATCTTTCAAATGTTAAACCGTATTTTCTACAATAACTTGCAAAATCTTCTGCATATTCAATGGGTAAATTTTCAACGACCCATCTTCTTGAACTTCTATCAAATTTGAAACCATTTTTTTTAAACCATTCTCTATGATAGTATGAGTCTCGACCGAAAGCGGCAAAAGTAATTTTTTTAGACATATATGTTTCCTTGAAGAAAATTTCTTATACTTATTTTTATTAATTTCACAATTATATTTTTTAGATTTACCAATAAAATACTAGAAATTTTAAACTATTTATATAAAATGTATTTAATGGAAATCTACAAAAGTAGTGAAATTACTGTTCATAAACTCAATGAATTGAGAGATGAAGATAAGAAAATTCAAATACTTGATATTAGAGAAGATATGGAAAGAGATCATGCTCATATAAAAGGAACGATACACATAAAACTAGCAGAAATAGCTGACAGATATATTGAGCTGGATGGAAATAGAAATATATTCGTAATGTGCCATACTGGCACAAGAAGTCAGGCAGTTTGTAAGTGGTTAAAATCAAAGGGATATATGAATTGTGTTAATGTTCTTGGAGGTATTGATGCATGGGCAGCACTAATAGACAGAAATATTAGAAGATACTAATTCAAATACTCTCCAAATACAATCCCAAAAAAACGACAATCAACCCAATTAAAAATAAAACTGTCCTAAAAATTATTTGCACGAAATTAATGAAATTAAATTTTTTTCCGATTACTATATTATAAAAAGGGTTACTAATAGAAATAGAAAGTATAAGTGTACCTATAATAATTACTAACCAATACATAAATATGGAATTCATAACCAAAAAATTAGATTTTTCAAATCAAACAATCACACAAATGAAACTAAATTCAAAAAATTTTTATAATTTAATAAAAAAAAGAAGAAGTGTTCGTGATTTTAAAAAACAAAAGATAGACTTTGAAATAATTAAAAATTCAGTTTTGGCAGCTGGTACAGCTCCAAATGGAGCAAATCTTCAACCCTGGCATTTTGTTATAATAAAAAATCAATCGATTAAAAAAAAGATAAGAATTGCTGCAGAACTAGAGGAAGAAGAATTTTATGAAAATAAAGCACCCCAGGAATGGTTAGATGCACTAAAACCTCTAGGAACCGATAAAAATAAAAAATTCCTTGAAGAAGCTCCTTATTTGATTGCTATATTTGAAAAAAAATATTCATTAAAAAATAAAAAGAAAATAAAAAACTACTATGTAAAAGAGTCTGTTGGCATAGCAACTGGAATCTTAATTTCATGTTTACATTATTCAGGATTATCAATGCTAACACACACTCCTAGTCCTATGAATTTTTTAAATCAAATTCTTAAAAGACCTTCTAATGAAAAACCATTTGTTCTTTTGGTAGTGGGCAAACCTAAAGCTGATTGTGAAATACCTGTTTATGCTGAAAAGAAAAAAACTTTTACTAAAATAACATCAATTTTTTAATCAACATCTTCAGGTTTCATAGTTTCATATTTTTCATAGGGCATATGAATCCAAGGAGAGTCTTCTAAATACTCTATATAGTAATTGGGTTTGAAACTCGATACTGCTTTATAAAAAAGAACACCAGTTCTAATTGGCTCATCTAAATAAAAACCATAAAAATGCTCCATCCATTCAATACTCTTTTTTAAAGTAATACCTGAATCTGCTAAATCATCTACTATTAATACTTTAGAACCTATATTAGGGCTTGTTTTTGCTAAATCTCTAGAAAAAGTGATTGACCCTCTTTTATTTTTAACACCATCACCTCTATATGATTCAACAGAAAGTACAGCAAGTGGCACATCAAATATTCTTGCCATTATATCCCCTACTCGCATTCCTCCTTTAGCAATACAAACAACCTGATTAAAATCCCAACCATCTTTGTAAACCATTGAGGCTAATTGCTCAGTTTTTTTATTATAATCTTCCCATGAAATGTGTAAATCCGCCATTGTGATCCTTTTTTTAAAATAAGATAACCTCTCTTTATAAAAATAAAAGAGAGGTTTGTTTAATAATAAATATTATTGCGGAAGTTCGCCGTCAATACCTTGAACGTACCAATCCATAGTCGCCATCATAAAGTCATCAGCAACTTCACCTTCAGCAACTCTTAATTCTCCAGACTGATCATAAATTGGACCAGTAAAAGGATGAAGTGTACCATCTTTAATTGCAACTTCCATAGCTACCGCTTCTTGTATTAAGTCAGTAGGCATAAGCTTTGTATTATATGGTGACATTACCACCATTCCTTCTGCCATTCCGTCCCAAGTATCTTTTTCAGACCAAGTTCCATCAACAACAGCTTTAGCTCTTTGAGCGTAATAAGGTCCCCAAATATCTTCAATAGCTGTTAAATGAGCGTTAGGACAAAACTCCTCTTGGTTTGAAGCTTGACCAAAAGCAAGAACACCAGCTTTTTCAGCTGCTTGACATGGTGCGTAAGTATCAGTGTGTTGAACTAAAATATCAGCACCTTGATTAATTAACGTGTTTGCAGCATCAGCTTCTTTACCTGGGTCATACCAAGTAAATGCCCAAATAATTTTAATTTTAATATCTGGGTTAACTTTAGAAGCAGCCAAATAGAAAGCGTTTATACCTCTAACAACCTCAGGAATTGGAAATGATGCAATATAACCAATAGTATTTGTCTTGGTCAAATGTCCAGCAATGTGACCAGAAATGGTTCTGCCCTCATAAAATCTTGCTGAATAAGTAGAAACATTAGGTGCTCTTTTATATCCAGTTGCATGTTCAAATTTTACATCTGGAAATTCATTTGCAACTTCTAATGTTTGATCCATATAGTTAAATGAAGTTGTAAAAATTAAATCATGACCAGATGCAGCTAATTTACGAATTGCTCTTACAGCATCAGCATTTTCTGGAACATTTTCAATATATGTAGAAGTAACAGCATCACCAAGCTGACTTTCCATGTATTGTCTTCCCACATCATGCATGTATGTCCAGCCATGATCACCTGGAGGGCCTATATAAATAAAGCCAACTTTTTTTGGGTCTGCATTGGCTGATCCAATAGAAACACCTAAAATAGAAATAGTTAATATTAGTAGTCTAATCATTTTAACCTCACCTGCTAAAAATAATTGTTTATTCAACATCTTTCTTAAAGGTCGCTCAACGATTCTTAATAATAAAATAAAAGAAAAAGGTGGATATCTATCTTCCCTTAAAAAAAGGTATAGTTAATGAAGCAGGAGCACTTAATTTAATCCTTAGACGATTACTAGAAATTATTATTAATACGATCATTGTAGCTAAATATGGAGCCATATTAAAGAATTGACCAGGAAAATTTAGACCCCATGCTTGGAGATTCATTTGCAAAATTGAGACACCGCCAAAAATATAAGCACCTATCAAAATTCTTCCGGGCTTCCATGTTGCAAACACAACTAAAGCAAGAGCAATCCAGCCCCTTCCTGCAGTCATATTTTCTTGCCACATCGGAGCATAACATATCGACATATAAGAACCTGCTAAAGCACACATACTACCACCAAATAAAATGCCAAGTAATCTTATCTTAATTACACTATAACCAAGAGCATGTGATGAATCGTGCGACTCTCCAACAGCTCTAAATATTAAACCTAGTTTAGTTTTATAAAAAAAATAACTTACTAAAAATACAATTACAAAAGAGAGAATAACAAAGAAATATGGGCTTAGTCCAGTTATTGGTGTACCGATATATTGTTTGCCAATCATTGAACTAAGACCTATACCAAAAATTGTAAGCGCTAAACCAGTTGCTACTTGATTGGACATTAATATTAGCACTAAATAAGCAAAAAGACCTGACATTAATATTCCTGATATAATAGATACTAGAAATGCTAAAACATAGCTTCCTGTAACAACTAAAGTAACAAATGCCGATACAGCCCCTACCAACATCATACCTTCAACTCCAAGATTCAAAACTCCAGTTTTTTTCTGTTACCAACTCCCCTATTGCTGCAAATACTAAAGGTGTAGTAGCTATTAAAATAATTTGAATAACACCAAATAAAATATCTACGTTCATAATCTTGACCTAAATGAAATCTTATAGTTTACTAATAATTCTGTTCCTAATAAAAAGAATAGAACTAAACCTTGAAAAACAAATCCTACTGCAGCAGGAATTTGCATAAATAACTGAGCATCTTCAGCACCTAAATAAGTGAGTGCTATTACCAGAGAAGCAAATACAATACCGATTGGATTAAGTCTTCCAAGAAAAGCAACAATAATAGCTGTAAAACCATAATTTGGTGAAATATCTCTATACAGCAAACCAATTGGTCCAGAAACTTCTCCTAAACCTGCTATACCAGCAAAAGCTCCAGAAAAAATAAATGCTAAGTATACTAAATTATTTTGATTAAATCCTGCGTACTTAGAAGCTGTTGGACTAAAACCTGTTACTTTAAGCTGATAACCCAACATTGTTTTTGAAAAAATAAACCAAGAAACAAAAACAGCTGCAAGTGAGATGATAATTCCAAAATGAACTCTTAAACCTTGGAAAAGTAACGGCATTCTTCCTGAATCTCCAAAGGATCTCGTCTTTGGAAAACTGTAACCATATGGATCTTTCCATGGTCCCACAACAAGGTAATCCAGAATTAATAATGCAATATAAACAAGCATTAAACTGGTTAAGATTTCATTTGTATTAAATCTTACTTTTAATATTGCTGGTATCATGCCCCAAAGAGCGCCACCAACAGCACCGCCAATTATCATCAAAGGCAAAACCCAATAACCTGATGTATCATGAAGATAAATTCCTATACCACCTCCAAAAATAGCACCCATTGTTAATTGTCCTTCAGCACCAATGTTATAGAGATTATTTTTAAAACAAAATGACAGACCAACAGCAATTAAAGCCAAAGGGGTTGCCTTCACTAAAAGTTCTGAGATTCCATAAGAATTAGAGATTGGAGATATAAAAAATGTATATAAAGCAAAGCCAGGCTCAAAACCCATTAAAACAAAAATTATAGACCCTGTGAAAATAGTTAAGATCACTGCAAAAATAGGAATAAGAAAATTCATCAAAGTCGAGGGGTTGCCACGAGCTCTGAACTCAGGAATTATATTAATCAACTTTATGCCCTCCCATTAACAGTCCAATTTGAGAAATAGATATCTCTCTTGTGTCATAACTTTTAGATAATTTTCCATTGAATATTACTGACAAACGATGAGTAATTTCAATAAGTTCATCTAAATCTTGAGAGATTACAATTATTGAAGTTCCGTTTTTAGCCAATTCAATTAAGGATTGCCTTATAGCATGTTCAGCTCCTGCATCTATACCCCATGTTGGATGTGATATAATTAAGAGCTTTGGTTTAGATAATATTTCTCTTCCAATGACAAATTTTTGCAAATTACCTCCTGATAAACTAGAAGCTTTTGCATCAGTGCCAGGTGTAACTACATTAAATTTGTCAATTACTTTTTTTGCTTGAACTTCAATATTTTCAAAACTGATCAATCCATTTTTTTGAAAGTCACAATTAGGAAATTGACTCAGTAAAATGTTTTCAGTTAATGTTAACTCAGGAACAGCACTGTGACCAAGCCTATTTTCTGGTACGAATGCTATAGACATATCTCTTCGTTTTTTTGGAGAAAAATTCTTTATATCAATTTTGTTAAAATCTAACTCTCCACTAACTCCCTCAATTTCCTCTCCAGTCAACAAATTCATTAATTCAGATTGTCCATTACCAGCAACACCTGCTATTCCAAATATTTCGCCTTCTTTAATATTGAAAGAAATATTTTTTAAATCTACTAGAAAAGGATCATTGAATTCTATGGATAAATTTTTAGCTGATAAATTTATTTTTGAAGTGATATTTGAATAATCTGTTGTAATTTCGCTAAGTTTTTTTCCCAACATTTTAGTTGCTAAAGACTCAGCAGTTTCATTCTCTAGTTTACTTGACTCTATAACTTCTCCATTTCTTAAAATTGTAACTTCATCGCATAAATTTATCACTTCTTCTAATTTATGCGTAATATACAAAATAGTTCTACCTTCTTTTAAAAGAGTATTGAGTGTTTCAAATAAACTTTCAACTTCCTGAGGTGTTAGCACAGAAGTGGGTTCATCCATTATTAACAATTCTGGATCTTGCAAAAGAATTCTTACAATTTCAACTCTTTGTTTTTGTCCGGCAGATAGGGTATTTATAGGGGCATCAAGATCTAAAGGTAACTTATATCTATTTGATATTTCATTTACTTTTTCTTGTAAGTTAGAAAATGTCATATTCTGATCAATGCCCAAAATTAAATTTTCTCTTACAGTAAGTGAATCGAATAAAGAAAAATGTTGAAAAACCATTCCAATTTTATTTTTTCTTGCCTCTGAAGGTGATTGAACTTTTAAAGGTTTATTATTAAAAGTTATTTCACCCTCATCGGATTTTAACAATCCATACAAGATTTTTACTAATGTAGATTTTCCAGCACCATTCTCACCTAAAAGTGCATGAACAGTATTTTTTTTAATATTAAAAGAAATATTTTTGTTTGCTATAACTTTAGGAAAAGATTTAGAAACATTTTTAATTGTTAAAATATTCTCAGACATCTATAGAAAAAACCTCATCTTCATTAAATTTATATATCTCTAAATTACCTTCGTCATTTTTTTTATCAATGGTTATAAATTTTGCATCTTCAATTGAGATTAATGGAAAATGCCAAACTCTTGGTTTAAAATTTATACCAAAACCATTGTCTACTCTGAATATATTAAGATCATTTAAATTAGGTTTTACACTTGCAGGACAAACAACAACAATAAATGGATGATTGCCAAGAGGCAGAAAAACTTGAGAACTGAATGGATGATTTTCTAACATGTCAATTTTTAAGGGAAAAATTCTTTTTTTTGCTTCAAATAAATTTAAACGAACTCTTTTATCTTCTCCATCAATTTCTATATTAGCAAGATCGAAATAACTTTTTGTAGTATTCATATTAATAATTGTAGATTCTAAGGAGTAAGGATTAATAAAATCTCCAAATTTTGAAAACTTTTCTTTAGTAACTTCTCCTATCTTAAAACTCATAGAATTATTATATCTTTCCCATAATTCTTAAACGCGATATTCCTCCATCTGGAAAAATATTCAATTTAATAAAATTAAATTTTTGTTTATTATTTTTATTTGGAATAATTAGTTGATGATGTGGTTTTAAAAAAGTCTTTGGTATAACCGTGCTCCATTTTGTACTTAAATTGACAATAGTATTCGTACTTATATTATTTTTTAATTGAGACCCTTGAATAGAAAAAGTAGCTGGATAATTGCCTTTAAAATGATGAGTCTGAATATTAAATTTCTCTATTGTTCCTGTTTTTGCTAATTTAACAATTATCCAGTCATACCCTTTGCCTCTTCTTCTTTTGGTTTCCCAACCATTACCCATGTTAATTGATTTTCCTGGTGCTATAATATTTTCAGCTTTTCCAAAATGCTCATCACTACAAGCTACTATTTTTGCACCATTTAAAACACTACCCAAATCTATACTTTTATTTGTTTTTTTTAGATTTAAACTTAAGTCACCTAATAATTTTAATCTAGCGACACCGCCATCAGGAAAAATATTTAATTTAGCAAAATTTATTGGATAAGATTTTGAAATTTTGAATTTATGAATTGCATTTGGTTTAAGTTTTTTCTTTTTTAAAATATTTTTCCAATTAAATTTATTATTATTAGAAAAGCAAACATCTAAAGAAGCGTATTCTGGCTGGTTACCATTAAAAAAACTTGTATCAATTTCAACAACAGAAATTTTTCCAGCTTTTCCTAATTTAATAATACAAAAATCATTACCTTCTATTCGTTTTCTTCTCGTTTCCCACCCGTCCATCCATTTTCCATGTTTATCATAAACATTTTCCTTAAATATAGGTGAGTTTTCATTTAACATTCTGGAAGCAGCTCCAAAAAATTGATCACTATAACTATAAATTTTAGTTCCAAGTGTAGGGCTAGCTAAATTAATATAATTTTTAACTTTAAATTTACTCATGTATTATTTCATTTAATCTTAAGGTAGCAATTTTTTTTACTTGATTTATAGATTTGTCAAGTTCTTGTTCAATATTATCTGATTTTAATCGGGTTTCAAATTCTTTTAAAATATCACTTTTAGATTTTCCTCTAATAGCAAAAATAAAAGGGATGCCAAACTTCTCTTTAAATTCATCATTTAGTTTATGAAATTTTCTATATTCTTCCTCATTGCAGTCAGCTAATCCTGCACCTGATTGTTCTTGTTTAGAAAATTCTGTAAGTCCTTCTACAATTTTAATTTTATCACCAAGATCAGGGTGAGATTTTACTATTTTAATTTTTACATCCATTGACAGAGCATCAAAGACTTTAATAAAACTATTAATCACATCTAATTTGTTTTGAAATGGTCTCAAATCCTCAACCTCATGAGTGATAAAATCAGAATGCTCAAAAATATTTTTAAAAATATTTATAAACTCTGCATTTTCTAACTTATTAATATTTTCAACGATCATTAAAATTTTTATACCAAAAATCTGCAATATCTTTTCTTTGGCATATCCATACATCATTAAATTTATTTAAATAATTTAAAAATTTAACTAAAGATTGAAATCTTCCTGGTCTTCCAATTAGTCTACAATGCAATCCAATTGACATCATTTTTGATGATCCAGTCGAAGTAGTTTCCTTATACAAAGTATCAAATGAGTCTTTTAAATAATTATAAAAATCATCTCCAGTGTTAAAACCTTGCGCTGTAGTAAATCGCATATCATTGTTATCTAGAGTATAAGGAATTATTAAATGTTTTTTATTTTTATGCTCAATCCAATATGGTAAATCATCATTGTAGGCATCACTATCATATAAAACTTGAGTATTTTTTAAAACTAAATCACGAGTATTAGGACTTGTTCGACCGGTATACCAACCTGAAGGATAAAAACCAAAAATATTTTTTATTGTTTCATTGCATTTAATAATATGTTGTTCTTCAATTTTTGGATCAACATGCTGATAATCAATCCAACGATATCCATGACTTGCCACTTCAAATTGTGCTTTCTTAATAGCTTCGCATACTTCATTATTTTTTTCTAGAGCAAGACCAACACCAAAAATAGTTAATGGTAATCCTCTCTCAGTAAATTCATTATGTATTCGCCAAAAACCTGCTCTAGAACCATATTCATATATAGACTCCATATTCATATGACGCTCTCCAATAACTGGTTGCGCCCCAATTATTTCCGATAGAAATATTTCAGAATGTTCGTCACCATTTAAAACAGTATTTTCACCACCTTCCTCATAATTTAATACAAATTGTATAGCTAATTTAGAATTATTCTCCCATGTGAATTGAGGTGGATTGTTTCCGTATCCAATAAAATTTCTAATTTCAGGCATTTAAAAAGCTAATTTAATATTTAAGCAAATACTGTATAAACAAAAACAGATTATGTCTAAAGGATATTTAACTACTCATGTGCTTGACACATATAATGGCAAACCTGGATCTGGAATAAAAGGTAGCATTTATATTTTTGAGGAAGGAAATAAGAAAAAAATTAAAGAATTTACACTAAATGAAGATGGAAGATGCGATGGACCAATTTTGGAAAATGATAATTTTAAGACTGGAAAATATGAAATTAAATTTTTCTGTGGAGAATATTTTAAAAAATTCACAAAACTTAGTGATAATCCATTTTTAGATGATGTTGTAATTAGATTTGGAATAAGTGACAACAATGAGCACTATCATGTCCCACTCTTGATTTCACCTTGGAGTTATACAACGTATAGAGGTAGTTAATGCTTAGTTCTTCAATTGAATTCTTATTGAATAACAAACTCATTACTATCAACGAAGCAAATACAAACACAACTGTTTTAGAATATCTTAGAAATTATAAAAACCTAAAAGGCACAAAAGAAGGTTGTGCCTCAGGAGATTGTGGTGCCTGTACAGCTGTGATAGCTGAAATAAAAAATAATAAACTAAAATATAAAAGTATTAATACCTGTATAACTTTATTGTACTCACTTCATTCAAAACAACTTTTGACTATTGAGTATATAGAGTCAAAATATTTACATCCTGTCCAACAAAGTATGGTTGATAATGATGGTGCGCAATGTGGTTTTTGTACTCCTGGTTTTATAATGTCAATGTACGCAATGCACAAAAATAAAATTAGACCTACAGATTCTAATATAAATAGATACCTTTCAGGAAATTTATGCAGGTGTACAGGTTATAGACCAATAAAAGATTCATTAAAAAATTTAAAAAAATATAAAAATTTAGATTCTGATACATCAAAAGTATTTAAAAAATTAAAAAAAATTAAATTAAAAGATGTAGTCTTAAATAATGATGGGTCAAAATTTTATATTCATCAAAACTTAAAAAGTTTCAAAAAAGATTTTCTTAAAAGTAAGAACCCTTCACTTTTAGTTGGAGGAACAGACATATCATTAGATATTACTAAAAAAAGAAGGAACTTAAACGAAATATTTTATCTTGGGCAAAACAAAGACTTAAACTACGTAAGAGTTAGAAATAATAATATACACATTGGAGCTGCGACTCCTATCAATGATATTCTTGCAACTTTAAAGAAATACTATCCTGCATTTTATGAAATGTTTGAACGCTATGGTTCAGAACAAATTCGAAATGTTGCTTCTTTAGGAGGTAATATTGGAAGTGCCTCACCTATAGGTGATAGCTTACCTGTATTAATATCTCTTGATGCTACGTTAGTTTTGGATGGATTAAAAAGTCGAACAATTGAAATGAGTAATTATTTTGTTGATTATCGACAAACTAAATTAAGAAAAAATGAATTCATCAAAGAAATAATTATTCCATTAAAAAGCAAAAATAATATTCACAAATGTTACAAAATTTCCAAGAGAATTGATGATGATATTAGTTCTGTTTTTATGGCTATCAATACTGGGATAAAAAATAACACAATCAAATCTATTAAAATAGTTTGTGGAGGAATGGCAGCTACTCCAAAAATTGCTCAAGCAACTGAAAAATATCTTAAAAATAAGAAAATTACTTACGAAAATATAAGTAAAGCAAAATTGATTATTTCTAAAGAATTTTCACCATTAAGCGATGTAAGAGGATCAAAAAATTATCGTACAAAAATTGTTTCTAATCTTTTAGATAGATTTTGGAACGAATATAATAATAAAAAAGTTACAGTTTATGACTTCTAATACTTTTGTAAAAAATGTTGAGCATGAAAGTGCTATAAAGCATGTAACTGGCAGAGCCATATATACGGATGATATTTCTGAGCCTAGAAACATTTTACATGCTGCTATTGGTTTTAGCCCTGTAAGTAAAGGTATTATAGAAAAAATAGATTTTTCGGAAGTTTTAAAATCTGAAGGAGTAGTAGACATAATAACTGAGGGAGATATAGAAGGTCAAAATGATGTAGGTCCAATTTTTAAAGGTGATAAAATATTCACTTCAAAAAAGATAGAATATCATGGGCAACCTATATTTGCTGTTATAGCCTCATCAACAAAATTAGCGAGACAAGCATTATTAAAATTAAAACTTAAAATAAAAAAACAAACACCAATTATAACTATTGAAGATGCAATTAAGAAAAAAAGTTTTGTATTAAAATCAAAAACTATCAAAAGAGGTAAAAGCTCATCAGCTATTGCGAATTCAAAACATCGCTTGAGTGGAAAGTTAGAATGCGGAGGTCAAGACCACTTCTATTTAGAAGGTCAAATAGCAATGACTATTCCACAAGAAGATAATAATTTTTTGATATATTCCTCAACACAACATCCTTCTGAAACTCAGCAAATTGTTGCAAAAGTACTCAATCAAAAATTTAATAGTATAAATGTTAAGGTAAGAAGAATTGGAGGTGGGTTTGGAGGAAA
>CACJPV010000008.1 GCA_902595425.1 uncultured Alphaproteobacteria bacterium
GTAGAAATTAATTCAATTTTAAGACAGAGTTGTGAAATTTTACTTCCCTTAATAAGAAAAAAAGAAAGAAATTTTATTGGGCAAATAGGACAAAGTCTTGATGCAAAAATTGCATTAAATAATGGAAATTCACATTATATAAATGAAAAGGAAAGTATTACCTATCTTCATTGTTTAAGATCTATAAGTGATGGACTATTGGTTGGTGTTAATACAATTATCAAAGACAATCCTCTTTTAACAACTAGAAAAATAAAAGGACAGAACCCAATAAGATTAGTCATTGATCCCTCTTTAAAATTAACAAACAAATATAATATTTTCAAAGATAAGAATACTAATATAGTTTTTACAACTTCAAATAAGAAAAAAAATTTAAATAATACTAAAATAGTAAAGTTGCCTAAAAAAGATTTCACTTTAGGTATTTATAAATTTCTCAAAAAATCATCATTAAAATACATTCTTATCGAAGGTGGACCGACTACTTTATCATATTTTATAGAACTTAAATTAATAAACTACATGCAATTTATAATTTCACCAACACTAATCGGTTCAGGAATTGATAGTGTAAAATTAAAACCAATTACAAATTTAAAAAAAGCAATTAGAGCTCGCAGTAATTTTTCTAAACTTGGTAAAGAAATAGTAGCAACATTAGATTTTAATAGCTAAAAAATCTTTATTGTACACGTTAAGTTTTGATTGATTTTTCAGTATCTTTTCTTTTTTAAATTCTAACCACTCATCAAGTACGTTTTTGTTATTTTTATTAATTACATTTTTACAAAAATTTAAAAACATCAATTGAAATCTTTTATTTTTTATATCAACCCAATTTGAGTTTAGTAAAAATGTTTTATGGGTCTTTGAGAAATAATTTTTAATAATCTTAGCACAGTCTGGACCTACAGCTTCAACTTTACCATCTTTCTTACTTTGTTGATCTTTATTAAATAGTTTTAGCATTTTATTATCCAAAGAATGATGGGGATTAAATTTAAAATATCCATCATAGTTGATAGAAAAATATATTATTTTTGTATTTTGATTAAGTTTATGAAAATCTATAAACCATTTATAAGGCATAATATCTAAAAAGGCAGAGCCTGTAACTAAATCAAATTGATTAAAATTAGTCTTTTTAATATTTTTAATTGCATCATTATATTTTAAGGATACTTTTTTAATCTTATTATTAAGGATGATATTATTCTTCGCTTGGTATAATGAACTCTTAGAGATATCCATCAATGTCCAGAATTGATTTTTATGCTTAATTTTTTTTGATAAAAATCTAAAATTGGAACCTGTTCCAGTCCCAAGGTCTAAAATATGTATATTTTCTAAATCTTTTAATGCGATATTAATTTTATCAATTATTTTTAAATTTTTTGAGGAATGATCTATTTTTTCTCTTTGATATAACCATGTATTTTCAAATTTATGCATTTTTAATTGCCTCAATAAAAAGTTTAGCTGATTGGATGTTTGTTAAATATTTTTTTTTAGCGTTACTGTTTTTTAATTTTTTATATATTGTTTTATTAAAACAATTGTTAAGAATTAATTTTTTAAGAGTATTTTTTTTATAATTATCGAAATACAAAACGCCAGATTTGCCAATAGTTTTTTTAATTGTTGATGTTTCATAAGAAATTATTGGTAATTTTGATATGGCTGCATTAGCTAAGGACATACCAAATCCTTCATATTTACTTGTTGAAATGTAAAAGTCACATTGCGAATATAACTTTTCTAGTTTTATTTGAGATACTTTACCATGCAAAATAATTTTTTTTGTCAATTTATTATCAGTAATTTGTTTTTTTATTTTTGCGCTATACTTAGTCTCTCTTGAAGTATCGCCAATTATATTAAGCTCTATGCTATTTATTTTTTGGATTTCATTAATAAGATAATCATATTTTTTTCTCTCTATTATACTGCCGCAAGTAAGTAATTTTACTAATTTACTGGGTGTTTTTTTATACTTTTTTAGTTTTTTAATACCGGGTTCAACAACAGAAATAATATTAGAATTAATGTTGAATTTTTTTGAAAGAAGTTTCTTGGTATCACTTGATGTAACAATAAAATAATCAACTTTTTTGTAAATCTTTTTAGCTATATCTAAAAAATTATCACTTTTTTTACCACGAAATTCTAAATACAAAGGATGGTGTATTAGAGCTATGGTTTTAAAATTATTTAAAATATATTCTGCTTTTGCTAGCCCCTCTAAAACTAAACCATCAAAAATAAGAATTTTATCTGAATTTAAGTTTTCGACAATATTATTTAAATATTTTAAATCTTTATTAGATGGAAATGGATAATTGTCAGATAATTCCTTAAAGACAATAGATTTATTGTTTTTTTTTGAATATTCAAAGATATTATTTTCATAAATATATCCGCCGGTTTTTTGTTTAATATTACCAGGATAAAAAAAAATAAATTTATTAGATTTATTTATCAATTTCTTTCTCAAATGATGCCCAAGCGACATTTGATTCAGTTAAAGTTATTTTTAATTTATGAAGAGTTTGATAATCTTCATTAAAATCTTTTTTCAATCTATCACATATTCTCTCATAAATATCTTTTGCAAGAAATTCAGTAGATGTGATGATATCTTTGAATTCATCAACTTCATCTAGATTTTTGTAACTATAAAATTTTAATACTTCAGCTAAAATATTTGTCACTACCCCTAAATCCATAATTATATTATATTTGTTTACATTTTCTGAAAAAAACTCAGCATCAACAATATAAGTGGCGCCATGCATGTTCTGAGCTGGCCCAAAGACATCGCCTGGAAGAGAATGAGCAATGAGTATATTATTTCTTACAGTAATTGAGTACATTTTAATATTTTATAGCGTGAATTATAATATTTTTATCATTAAGTATAGAGATATAATCTTTTTCTAAATTTTCAAATTTACTAACACTATTAATTAGTAACAAAAGCTTATCATCATTAAGGGCATTTATAGCTATCTTTAATCTTGATCTATAATTGTGTTTTTTTTGTATATGAAGTGGAATATTTGATACTTGAGATGATATAATTCTTAATCTTTTTGAATGAAATTCATTGCCTAAGTATAATTTTCCAACTTTTTCTCCATACCAGCTTGCTTCAATAATTTTTCCATCCAGGTTAAGTTTAGTAAATGAATTATTTAGTACATCATAATCTGAAGTTGTATTGATGATACAATCTAAATTATTAATTTTATTATAATGAATGAAATTAAGATTTAATTTTTTTGCTATGCTCTTCTTTGATAAATTTACATCGGAGACATATAAATTTTTATAACCCTTCAATTTAAAAAAATATGCTGTTAATAAACCGACAGATCCTAACCCTACAATTAATATCCTATCATTTTTTTTAGCTTGAGAGTCCCAAAATATATTTACTGCAGTTTCCATATTTGCGGTAAGTAAATATTTTTTTTCGTTTTTGTTTTTAATCAAATTAATATTATTAATACTAATCTCAAAAACAGTCTGATGTGGAAAAAGTGTAAAGATTTTTTTTCCAATTAATGATTTGGGGCCATCAATAATTTGTCCAATATTGATATAACCATATTTAATAGGAAAACTAAAGCTGCCATCTTGAAATGGACAACTCATTATCTGAAATTGACTTTTATGGACTTTACCACTTGTTACAAGCCTTTCTGTCCCCTTACTTACCCCTGAGTATAAAGTTTTAACTAAAACACTTTTATCATTTTTTTTGTAATAAATATCTTTAGATAAAATTTTAGGTTTATTTTTTTTTATTAACCACAAAGATTGAGATTTCATATGGTTAATATAGATATATAATAGAAAAATGCGAACAAAGATTTGGATCAATTTAACAACAGAAGATATTTCTAAATTAAATAGAAATACAATAATTATAGTTCCATTCTCTGCAATTGAGCAACATGGTCCTCATTTACCTCTGGGTACTGACAAAATTATTCTAGATAAAATTATAAACAAATTGTGCAAAAAAAATAATAAAAGCAAAGATTTTGTTGTTTTACCTAATCTAAGCATTGGGTCATCTTCAGAGCATAGTAGTTTTGAAGGAACACTATCTGTAAATTCATTAAACTACATTAATTTTTGCATCAATTATCTAGAGAATATTTTTTCTAAGAAGTTTTATAAATTTTTATTTTTAAATAGTCATGGTGGGCAAATTAGCCATATGGAAATTGTTGCTAAAGAATTAAAAGCTAAATTTAAGAAATCAAAGATAATTAAAGCTAATTATTTCTTATTCAGCGGGTATGAAAAAATTATTTCAATTAATGAACTATCTCATGGATATCATGGAGGGGAATTTGAAACATCTTTAATGCTTTATTTAGATAAAGAAAATGTAAGAATTAATAAAATTAAAAAAGGCCATTTATCTCCAGACTATAAAAGTAAAAATGTAATTGGTTATGAAAAAGATGTGAAGTTACAATGGAATACAGAAAATATTAGCAAAATGGGAATAATTGGTAACCCACTGAATGCAAGTACTTTAAAAGGTGAAAAATTAACTAAAATTACAATATCAACAATTGAAAAAATTATAAAAGAATTAAAACTGCTTTAGAATTTTAAAATTCTTTATAAGAAAAATTATACTTACAATTAAGCCAATAAAAAAAATAAAAGCATTGAAAGTTATAGTTTCAATAGATGTTTCTCCTGGACTATTCGTAAATATGTATCTTAAAAAATTTATAAATATTAATAATTGAATTAAAAAAATTGTTAAAAATATTGGAATTTGTCCTTTAATATTATTTCTAATGATTAGAATAAGAGAAATTGCTAAAGAAAAGAAGATAACACCAATAATCTCACTTAAGCCTGCAATAGCATGATTAAATGACCCCAAGTTACTAATTGAAAATTCATCAGTAAAAATTAACAGCTGAATTGAATAATAGAGCAAAAAAAATAATATTTAGTAAAATTAAAATATTGTTAGTTTTGATCATTATATAGAGTGAAATTCATTAAAAAACTATTATATATTAATATTAACCGTGTTTAAAAATTTAATATTTACTATAGTTATTTCATTAATTACAATATTTTATAGTAATATATCTATGGCTTTAGAAGAACCAAATTATAAAATTATCAAATCTAGTGAAAATTATGAAATTAGGAAATATAGCGATCGATTAGCTGTAGAGGTTGAATTTTCATCTGAAAGTTCTGGTTTCAGGTATTTGTTTAATTATATTTCGGGTGAAAACACAAAATCAGAAAAAGTAAGTATGACTGTTCCTGTCACGCAATCTACTAAAATTGATATGACTGCTCCTGTAACACAATCTAAAATAGATGGTAAAATGTTAATGCAATTTTATTTACCCTCAAAATTTTCTATTAAAAATGCTCCTATTCCCACAAATAAAAGAGTAAAATTAGTCACTATTGAAGGTGGTTACTATGCTGTTAAACGATACTCTGGCAGAACATCAGATACTAACTACAAAAAACATCTTGAAAAGCTAAAAAAAAATTTAATATCAGATAACATAGAAACTCTTGATAATGGAATTAAGGCTATTTTTAATGGTCCATTCACGCTCCCAATATTGAGAAGAAATGAAGCAATGATTAAAATTGAATGGAATTAAATCTTATTTTAAGCAAATTTTAAGTCTATTATGAGATTTATTGTATATTTTTTTTTAATATTTTTGATAGGTTGTTCAATGAATGCAACTAGCAATAATATAAATAATAAAAATACAGTAAGTAATGTTGAATTTAAAATTAATAAAAAAATTGGGATTAAAACAAATGATTAAAATATTGTCTATTTTTTCTATACTATTCATTTACGCATGCTCTAATACATCCCCAAAGAACGTAAAAACAAGCGACGCACAAAAAGTTACCTCAATTGAATATGGTTTTATTAAATCCTCTTCCCCAGTAAAAATTAAAGGGGAGTCAAATTGGGTTGGAGCAACAGCAGGAGCTATGATTGGCGGTTTACTTGGTACGCAAGTTTGTGGTGAAGAGGAAATTATTGGAACAAAATGTCAAGATATAGCTGTAGTTTATGGAACAATCGGAGGAGCTGCAATTGGAACTGTAGCGCAAGCTATGTTAGGTAATCATGATGGATTTCAATACATTGTAGATATAGATAATGCTGATAAAGACTCTGCTTTTGTTCAAGGTGATAAAAATCCTTTAGAGAATGGTCAAAGAGTAGTTATAATTTATGGAAATGATATAAGAGTAATGCCTTATGAGGAATAGTATAACTATTTTTTTTGTCTTTTTACTCTTACCATTTATCGCAAAAGCAGAATTGATATTTGAAAATGAATTCCCTAATAAACTTCAAGGTATATGGAGTTTAGATTGTGAAGCTGAACTTCAAGTTCACGTTATAGGTAAAAACAGTAGTCTTTGGATAGATGAGGATTATGTAGGATTAAATATTTCTAAAACTTCTGAAGTAAATGATTGGACTGCTTATAAATGGGGTGAATTAGATGGATCTTACTACTACTTTCTTAATATTAATTCACAAAATCAATTAATGGAATTAACTCCACCAGATAATTGGGATGGAATAGATTATTCATTTTTGAATTCAAATGAATTTAGTATTTATGAACAGTGTGACTCTATTCCAAGTATGTATCAAATTATTTATGGAGAGATTGTTAGCTTAATGAACTCAGAACTAATAGAAAAATGCACTAATGAGGACAATCCTCAAATTTGCATAACTGAAACTTTTAATTTCCTAGATGTTTCTGGAAACGGAGAATTGTCGGTTGCCGAGCTTACAAGGGCAGCTAGAATTTTAATTTATTTTACCTTTATAGACAAGAGAGTAGATGATGATAGAGATATAGGATTTGCAACCTATACTACTACCTCGTTATTTTTTCCTGCATTATCGAAAATATTAATAGGAAATTATGATTATGATAATTCAAATACTTTATCACTTAAGGAAATATATACAGATCGTGTAGATACACTAGATTACCAAAACTTATTCAAAGATAATTTGAAAGGTTTAGACCCAAGTGAGCTAAGAAGATTAATCGAAAATTTAGATTTCTTAAAATCAATTTTGATTAATTAGAAGATAAAATAAATTTACGCAGTATTTTCAGCTAATTTTATTTCTTTTAAGTTAGATGGAATAAACTGTGTTGCTATTAATGATAATAAGGCAAAAAAAGCACCAATAAAAAATACAAGAGAGTTTGAGTATATCCATAAAAATCCTAAGAGAACTGGAACAAATATTGCTGCAATATGATTAATTGTGAAAGATACACCTGCTGAACTTGCTATATCTTTAGGGTCTGCAATTTTTTGAAAGTATGTATTTATTGCAAGAGCTAATGCAAAAAACATATGATCAATAACATATAGAAAAGCTGCTACATAAGCATTAGTCACAATACCGTAAGATATAAAAACAATTATTAATCCTACATACTCGAATGTAAGAGATTTCTTTTCACCAAAAACATGAATTATCTTCCCTATTCTCTCCGCAAATAACCAATTAAAAAGATAATTAATTAAAAATAATAACGTTACTTGAGATGCGCTATATTTAAATTTTTCAACCATTAGAAATGCTGCAAAAACAATAAAAATTTGTCGTCTTGCTCCAGATAGGAAAATTAAAATATAATAAAGAATATATTTTTTTCTTATAACTATATTTTTATGTTGAGTATTAACTGGTTTAAAAAAAGGAAATGCAATTTGTAAATAAACAGCAATACACATGCATACTACTCCACAGATCAAAAAAATATAAATATAATCAATTTTTAATATCTCTAGAAAGCACCAAATTGCTCCATATAAAATTAGAGAGGTTATTGATCCTACAGCTATAAGTCTACCCAATACTTGAGGAGCTTCATCTTTAGATAGCCATTGTAAACTTAGTGAATTTTTAACCGTTTCAAAATAATGAAAACCTGTACTCATGATGATTGTTGTAAAATAAAGACCGTATACACTAGGAAAATAACCGGTGAGAGCTACTCCAAGACCCATTAATGATAATGCTACTACTGAAAAAGATTGTTCTTTGATGATTAACAATACAAAAACAATCGTAAAAGCTAAAAAACCTGGAATCTCTCTTATGCTTTGCAATATACCTATTTCAACTCCAGTAAAATTTGCTCTCTCAACTACAAAATTATTTAAAAGAGCAGACCATCCATTAAAAGCTATAGGTGTTGCGATTGACATAAGGATTAGCATCAAGATTGGAGATTTATGGTAAAAATATTTTTTCATAATTTAATTGAGAGTTATTACTAATTATCACAAATGTGCATAAAAAGAAAAAATTTAATTAGTATATACATATCGATGAGCTAGTATGCTCTCTTTAATGGAGGTAAAATGTCTGTAGCAAGAATAACAACTTTAAATTTTAAAAATAAACAAGGCGCTGATCAAGTTGAAGAAACTTATAAAAATAGTGCACCAACTGAATTTGCTGAAGCAGAGCAATTATTAGAAGTTCGTATAGATGATACAACTTTAATGTTTGTTTCACTTTATCCTGATAATGATGCAATGGAACGAGCTTCTGCTGCGAGATCAAAAAGAATGGATATCAACAAAGACATTATTGAGTCAATGGACGGCAAAACTGGTAATGTTATTTTAAATCATAACAATTAAAGATTTTTCTTAGATCTTTTTTTAAGGTCTAAGAATTAACTAATTCATAATTTACATCATCTACTTTAATATTTTTTGATAATGAAAAAACTTTACCTTCACTCACCTTTTGAAAGCCTAGATTTAATAGAATTTTTTTTGATTTTTCATTTTTGAGCATATGACTAGCATAAAGTTTATTTCCTGAATGATTTGAAAAGAAATACGAAATAAGAGAATTACAAGCTTCTATAGCATATCCTTTTCCCCAGTATTCTTCACCAATCCAAAAACCTAAAACAGAAGTATTATTAATTGTTCGCTTATCAATAGTGATGCCACCTATTAAATTATTTTTAATAAAAATATTTAAAGTCAATTCTTCTTTAGATGATTTATCTAGCCATTTTTCAGCATCAATTAACGTATATGGATATGGTACATTAACTAACCATTTCACAACATTCCAATTATTTAATTGATTTACTAAAACTTTAAGATCTTTTTTTTCAATTTTTTTTAAATTTAGTCTTTCTGTTTTAATTAAAATAGACATAGAATATTTATTACTATTTAATATTAATATTATATTATTTTTTGATTAAGTTAAAATTTTTTAAAAAGGAGCAATTATGTCAAACGTTATGAAAAAACCATTTTCAGAGGGGGTAATAAAAACACCTGAAAAAGCTCATTCTTCAACTGTTACACTAAACAATGTAACATTAAGTAAAGCTGTGCTTCAGCCTGGTTGGAAATGGTCAACTTGTATTAAACCAATAGTAGGGACAGAAACATGTCAAGCTGGTCATGTCGGCGTAATCGCACAAGGTACCATGCATGTAAAACATGATGATGGAACTGAAATGGAATTTACTGAGGGAGATAGTTATTTTTTAGCACCTGGACATGATGCATGGGTTGTTGGTGATAAAGAAGTTATCGGTTATGAATTTATTACTGATAATAAAGATTTTGGACCATGGAAAAAAGGTTAAATTTTAAATATTAAAAAAATCTACCTGATATTTTTTTATATTTTTTTTATTTAATTTAAAACCAATACCGGGTAGATCATTAAGTATTATACTACCATTCGAAACTTTTATTTCTTCTGTAAACAATGAGTCTCTTAAAGGATTGTTATTCAAATCCATTTCCAAATAACCATTTTCATTTATCGCACTCATAATATGAGCTGAGGTCACTAACCCTACTCCACTTCCCAAAAAATGAAGATAAATTTTATTTTTATATTTAGATCTAAAATATTTATTTAGCATTGATATGCCGCCATATTTTGTCAAATCTGGTTGGATATACTTAACATATTTATTTGATAAAAATTTGCTGAATTGATCTTTATCATTAACATTTTCACCTAATGCAATAGGTAATTTTGAAGATTTAATAAATTTTAAATATATATCTTGATCTGTTAGAGACGAAATTGGCTCTTCCAACCAATGAATTGAAAATTTACTTAACTGATTTATAAATTTTTTTTGCATCATTAATTTTCCAACCTTGATTAACATCGAACATATAAAATTCATCTATAGATATATTCTTGTTAATTTTTTTGATAAAATTTAAATCAAGACTATTATTGAAGCCAATTTTAAATTTAAAAGCTTTAATTCCTTTTTTTCTTCCAAGATTAATAGATTTTAATGAGTCGCTAGGATTAATTCCACTTGCATAAACTTTCATTTTATTTTTTGAATTTTTATTAATTAATTTGTTTAGTGGTAATTTTTTCTTTTGGGCAAAAAGATCCCATAAGGCGCAATTTAATGCAGAGATAATAGAATTAAAAATACCTAATTCATCAGCTTGAATGAAAATAGTTTTTATGTTTTCAAAAATTTTAAATACAGAACCAGGATCATAGATATTTTTATTTAATAATTTATTTGCAAAAATATCTTTAAATATTTTAAATTTATATGACGCACTATAAGAAGGGAAATTACACCAAATTTCTCCTAAACCTATATTTCCAATATCATCTGAGAGTTCAATTATTAATGCTGGCCTTGATTTCATCACACCAAAAGATGTGTAAACATACTTCTTTAATTTATATTCAAGATAGTAAATTTTAATTTTTTTTATTTTAACCAAGATTATTTTTTTCTTTGATAAAATTGAACATAGAAGTCCAATCTAAATCCTTGTATTTAGTTTTATCAGCTTCTTCGTAGATTTTTAAAGCACTCTTTCCCGTATTTAGATCAATTCCATCAAGTGATCCTTGTTCTAGAGCTAATTTAAGATCCTTCAATGCTAATGTGTTTTTAAAACCAGGACTCACATCATTATTGAGAACTTTAATAGGATAGCTAACATTAAGATGACCCTTGCCAGCTGCAGTTGTTGTTAATAACTCTACAGCTAATTTTAGATCTATTCCAGATTTTTTAACTAGAGATAATGTTTCAGCAGTAACTATATTTGAAACAATAGACATATAATTATTAATTATTTTCATTTTGCTTCCTGCTCCACTTTCACCACAATAGATAACATCACTTCCCATAGTTTCTAATAAAGGCTTAATAGTTTCAAAATTATCTTTAGTACCACCTACTAAAATTAAAAGTGTGCCATCAATAGCATTATTTACTAGCCTTGCAACAGGCGCATCAAACATTTCAATACCATGTTTTTTAAATTCAGCATTTATTTGAATTGAGTCAGCAGGAAGTATAGTGCTCATATCAATAAAAATATAATCTTTTTTAGGTTGTTTTAACAAGCCTTCATCATTCAAACATACTTCTTTTACGTTATTGCCATTTGGTAACATTGTAATAACAAAATCTCTTTCTTCTAAGAGGTCTTTAATTGATGAGCAGTAATTTGCGCCCAAACTAATGAGTTTGTTTTTATTTTCGTCTTGAACATAGGGATCGTAAAAATTTAACTCATGTCCTTTAGAAACAATATTAACAGCCATTGGACAACCCATAGTACCTACTCCAATAAAACCTACTTTACTCATAATCTCTCCTTACAATGTTGATTTTAGTTTAACTAATCTAGATTTACCTTCATTTAAAATCCAATTAATAAATTTTTCATTACTATCACATGAAAAAATATTTATTGCATCATACCAAATCGATCTACCGCACAAAAAACCTGTAAAATCGATTCCTGAGGATTTTGCTAAAGAAAGTGAATTATAAAAATTATTAAATTTCATACCTGCACTTAAAAACACAAATGGGACTTTAGAATCATAAAAAACATCCTGTAATATATTTTGACAATCATTATTTGAATATAAGTTTTTGTTATTATTTGACTCAAATCCTTTTACCTCATCTTCATTAAAAGGAAATTCAATTTTAATAATATCAATAAAATATTCTTGTTTTGAAAATTCACTATAAAAATATTTAATATATTGAGGTTTTTTTTTTACAAAATTCTTCATAAGATAATCCTGAATTTAAGTCATAATATAATAGTGGCTCAAAGAGAAAAGGAATATTAAATTTTTTACATATTGCTGAAACATTTAATACTAGATCAATTTTTTTATTATTTATTTCAGTCATTGAGTCAGGATTAAAATACATAAAAAATTTTATTGCTGAGAATTTATCTATATGTTGATCAATATTTTTTTTGGGAAGATTGGTTATTTTGTCTATATCGTCAATGTTATAGGCATCATCTTCATATGCTATAATTTTAGGAACATTAAGTTTATGATATATCTCATCACTCTGGAATGTATCATAATCAAATAATATTGATGAAACCTCACTAGATAAATTTAAAATAACTTGTTTTTTAAAATAAAAATAGTCATTTTCTTTAAAATCTTTTTTCTTTTCTCTAATCAAATTTTTAAGACTTGTTCCCTGATCAATAGCAAGAGAGAAAAATTTATTTTTATCTAGAAGATCTTGAATTCTAGAAGTTATCATAGATGAAAATAAGGAGCTGAGGAAGGATGAGACCATAACTTTCTCATTTCCTCATTTGTTTTCAAAAGTGAAATTGAAAAACCGCCACTATCTTGGGTAGTAATATATTCATTAATCAGTGGTTTATATGTTTTAATATTGTACCTTGATAAATATTTTTCAATATCATTATATACAATTAATAATTCCATTAGAGTGGTTGAGCCAGATCCGTTTACAAAAGGAATAACAATATCTCCTTTATTGAATGAATAATCATCAAGTATTTTTTCTAACATAAAAGATACAAGATTTTCTGATGAGTCAAGTTTTTGCCTACCATATCCTGATTCACCATGTACACCCATACCAATGAATATTTCATCATGTGCAATTTCAAAAATTTTTTCTCCACTCAAGGGAGATACACCTGAACTAATTGCTACTGATAAAGTTCTGGTATTGTCTCTTACATAAGAACCCATACTTAATAGAGAATCTAAATCATTTGATTGTTCTGATAAGGCACCAATAATCTTATAAATGAAAGTCGTTCCAGCACCCCCTCTTCTTTCACTTTCTTTACCCTTTGGGGCTGAGGCTATATCATCATACATTATTAGACTTTTTGCATTTATATTTTCTTCCTCTGCTAATTCAATTGCCATTTCTCCATTCATTACATCACCTGAATGATTTGAAATTAAAAGAAGAATGCCAGGATGATCAGAGAAAATTTTTAGACCTTCCAATATTAAATCACCTGATGGAGCAGCAAATATATCTCCAACAATATTTGCATCAAGAAGACCTTCACCAATCCATCCTACAGCTATTGGTTCATGACCAGAACCATTACCTATTAAAAGTGGAACTTTATTAATGTTTTTATTTTTAGATCTAATTATAATACGTTGGTTACTCTCACTAAACTTTACCCTATCACTATGAGCCTTAACATAACCGCTTAACATATCATTAACAATATTAGCTTTATTATTAAATATTTTCTTCATTGTTTCTTTCCTTAAAAAATTCTTTCAAAATCATTGAAGTAGATAAAGCACCTGGATCAATAACCCCAACTCCTTTAGTTTCTAAAAACTTAGCTCTACCCACTTTTGCTTCCATTATTTTAGTTTTATTGACTGAGTCATCAATAAGTTTCATTATATTATCTATTTGATATTGGTTATTATTTTCTAGATAATTAAAAATTGGAACATAAACATCTAAGATACTTTTATCTCCAACTTTAACGTTTCCCCTTTTTTTAATTTTTATAATTGTATTATTTAGAATATCTAAGATTGATGAATTTAATTTTTGCAAATTACCAATTTCTGCAAAAAAAATTGACATCAATATCCCTGATGCACCACCCATTGCAATTCTCATCGTTTTAGAAATTTCTTTCATAAAATGAATTGGATCATTTTGATCTATAGATGAAAAACTATTAACAGCATGTTCAAGTCCTCTAAAGATGGTGGTACCGTGGTCTCCATCACCTAACTCTTGATCTAACTTATCTAAAAGTTGATATTCATCCTTGATTTTAACATAAGAATTTTTGATCCATTTTTTGTGAAAATTAATCATTTAAAAAAGACTGTAAATATTCTCTAGATTTTTTTATTGCTTCAAATGGATCATTTTCTATATTTCTCCATGTAAATAAATCTTTGCTGGTATTTTGATTAGCCTGAATAAACATTTCTAGTGTTACATTATGATTATAACCAATCGACATTAATGTTTTAAAAATTTCCTTAAAATTTAATGTTCCTGTTCCAGGTATGCCCCTATCATTTTCAGCAACATGAAAATGAAATATTTTGTTTGATGCCCTTTTAATTGATTCAATCATATTTTTTTCTTCAATATTCATATGATAAACATCTAACAACAAACCTATATTGGGGTGATTAACAAGTCTGCATAACTCCAGTCCTTCATCAACCGTATTAATGAAATCAGTTTCATATCTATTAAGTGGCTCTATACCTAATTTAATTTTTTTCTTCTCTAAATGACTGGCAATATTTTTTAGAGAGTTTGCTGAATTATTAAATTTAATTTCCTTGTTTGAGCCCTTTGAATCACTTACACCCCAGGAACAATGGATAACTCCAGTTAAAATTTTAGAACCCATAATAGAGGCTATGTTAATAGACTCTAAAAGTTTCTGTTCACCATTTTTTCTAATTTTTTCAGATGTACTTGTTAAATCTTCATTTGCGGATAAGCCTGTAGTGCAGGTAATATCAATGTTTAATTCTTTAGATAAGTCATAAATTTTTTTTGCAGTTTTTGCACTTTGACCTAGAAGAGAAATCTCTACACAGGAATAACCTGCTTCCTTACATTTAATAATATAAGGAGTAATGTCTTCTTGCCAGTCCTTAACAAAAGTAGCCGAATGAACTCCTAGTTGCATTATAATTGATCTAGTTTTTTATAAAAGTCGTAAAAAATTTCATCTCTGTTGACTCCAAAAGCTTCTCTAATAAAATGAGGTTTTTTTGATTTTTCCCAATAAAGTTCATCATTAAGCACTGAGGCAGGAATAATTGTTGAGGGCACCCAGGAAGGATTAATCAACCAGGCGATATTAATTACATCCCAAATAACCCATGTTCTCCAAGTTTGATCGAGAATTCCTCTTTGTTTATGGAGTGGATTATTTGTATAAAGTTCAAATAGATAGTTACCAATATCTCCTTTTCCTTTTATAAATTTTTCCATATCTGGAAGAGATAGAGTAAGTTGAGCACCCACATTAAAACCTGGTAAATAAACATTTGCTGCACCACATTCAAAAAGAAGTTGAGAAGATTTAACATCCTGAACTAAATTCAGTGAGTTTTTATTATGATTAAAGCTATAAGTAGGAAAACCTGATGTCCAAACAATAACCATATTTTTAATAATTTCAGGTTTCATTAAAAGAGCTGATGCAATATTGGTAACACAACCTATTGCTACAACATAAATATTTTCATCGGGATATTTTAAACACGAATCTACTATAAATTTTGAAGACTCAGTTTCAATTGGCTGATCAAAATTATAAAGATATTTTGGTGAACCTCTGAAAACTTTTCCATCATGAGGTAAATTAAGTTTATTAAAGATAGTAATGATTTCTTGATAACTTTTTTCTACTCCTTCTTCAGGTGTGTCAAAATAAATTTCATTAGGATGAGTTTTAGCGTCTATCAATCCGTTTACCCAACTATGATAAGATGAAATTAACTCTTCATTTGATTTATCAATTTTTTTATTATTTGAAATAATATCATAGGCCTCTAAAAGTTCATCTTTATGGTGCTGAAAGGAATAAGGCTCAGCCGTAACTCCTAATAAATCTATTTTATCAGATGATAAAAGAGCCCAGGCTAAAGCAAACTGATCATCAATCTCATTTGCAGTATCAGTGTCTAATATAATCTTATTTTTTCCAACAGGTAACTCAAGATTCTTAAGTAGATGTTCGGAAGATAGTTTCGGAAATTTATCTATAATATGATTTGGAATAGTCATTAAATAGCTCTAGAATTAAAACTTAATGTATTAAAAGTAATATTTTGATCAACAAGAACTAACCGATTGTCATGATCAAACAGTAAACAATCTTGCGAAAGGCATGGTGTGCCGGGATCTTTTCTTAATACTTTAGAATCAGAATTTGATAACTCTCTAGCACACACAAATTGAGAATTTTCAATAAAATTAATTTTAAAATTATTTGTTAGTACATGAATCAAAGATTGATTATCACCTTTTTGCGTAAAATAATTTTCACATAATCCAAAACATAAATCGTAAGAAACATAAGCGTTACTAACCAAGTAAGGTTTTTCATTAACACTTCTTAAGCGCTTTATAAAATATAAGGTTGTGTCGTTAGTGAAGTATTTCGTATGATCTTTATTTACTATTTTATTAAATTCTAAAATCTCAGATGATGGTATATCGCCATTTTGTAAAATTTTTTGAGTTAAAGATTGAAAGCAGTTGTTATCATTATTAGTTGTATTTTTTACAATTGTTCCTTTACCTCTTTTACGAGTTACCAATCCATCATTTTCTAACATATTTAGAGCTGAACGAATTGTTATTCTGCTAACCCTAAAGTAATCAACGAGTTCATGCTCTGAAGGGATAATTTTTCCAACAGGCCATTTATTTGAAGCAATATTATTTTTTATAACAGAATAAACGTTTTGATATTTAGTTGAAGATTGCCTAAGCATTAAGCAATTCCTTAGCTGCATTTCCAATTTTTTTAGATGAAGGTATGTAGAAGTCTTCCATTGGTGGGCTGAATGGAACAGGCGTGTGAGGTGCAGTAATTTTTATTACTCCAGACTTTAGATCAGAAAAACAGTTTTCAGATATTAATGATGAAATTTCAGATGCAAGTGAACATTTAGGGTTAGACTCATCTACAATTATAACCCTACCTGTTTTTTTGACTGAAGTATAAATTAAATCTTCATCAAGAGGTGAATATGATCTTGGATCAATTATTTCACAACTAATGTTATTATTCTCTAGTTCTTTTGCTGCTTCCTCTGCAAAAAGGTTCATTCTTTGTATGGCAACTATAGTTACATCACTTCCATTTTTTCTTATTTTGCCTTTCCCAAGAGGTATTGGTTTTAAATCATCAGGTACTTCACAGGAAGTCATATACAACCTTTTATGTTCCATAAAAATTACCGGATCATCATCTTGGATGGATGATAACAATAATCCTTTCGCATCATAAGCATCATAGGGTGCTACAACTTTTAATCCAGGAATATGGGTATATAAACTATAAAGAGTTTGTGAATGTTCACTTCCTGCTCTAAAACCTGCTCCAACAACAGTTCTCACAACCATAGGAACTTTTTGTTTACCTCCAAACATATATCTAACTTTTGCAGCTTGATTCATCATTTGATCAAAACATACACCAGCAAAATCAACATACATAAGTTCAACAATAGGTCTCAAACCTGTCATTGCGGCTCCTACTGCAGCGCCAAAAAAACCTGCTTCAGCAATTGTGGTATCTCTAACTCGCTCCCCTCCAAATTTTGTAAACAATCCCTGCGTTACACCAAAAGGACCACCCCAGGCGTCTTGAGTACCTCGATATTGCTCTCTGCCTTTTCCACCAGCAATATCTTCTCCCATTAGAATCACATTCTTATCATTTTCAAATGATTGAACTAATGCATCATTAATAGCTTCTTTAACTGTTTTGATTGGCAATTAATTTACCTCCCTTGGGTAATTTACATAAACTTCTTCTAATGCGTCTTCTCCTTTTGGCCATGGTTGAGTGTCAGCAAAATCAAATGCAGAGTTTACTGTATCCAAAGCATTCTTTTTATATTTCTCAATATCATCTTTAGTTAAATTATGGTTTTTGGCATTATCAATTGCTAATTTTATTGGATCATTTTTTTTTGCATTTTCAATTTCTTCTTCAGGCTGATATAATTGGGTATCACCTTCATACTGCCCTGAAAAACGATAATTTTTAAATTCTAAAAAAATTGGTGTTTGTTTATTTCTACTCTCTTTTAGTGCTTTGTTGGTTAAATTAAAAACTTCAAAAACGTCATTCCCATTTCCACTATATGCTATCATGTCATAAGCTTTAGAAATGTCAGATAATTCTTTAGTATTTAAATGCCAATCTGTTGCGGTGGCTTCAGCATAACCATTATTTTCGCAAACAAATAGCATTGGTATGTTCCATAATTTAGCTAAGCCTGCAGCTTCATGAAATGCTCCATTATGAATTGCTCCATCTCCAAAAAAAGAAACTGAATTTTTACTTCCATTATTAATTTTTTCTTGAAGAGCAGCACCCAATACAACTGGTGGACCTGCAGCAACAATACCAAAAGAACCTAACATTCCTCTATCAAAATCACTGATGTGCATACTGCCACCTCTACCTTTACAAATTCCAGTAGAGCGACCGTATATTTCAGAGGTAATTTGATTCAAATTACAATCTTTTGCTATTGCATGTCCATGGTTTCTATAAGTACTAGATATCCAATCATCTTTATTGAGAGCTGCCATGACACCTACGCAAATTGCTTCAGAACCTATACAAGTATGCAAATAACCTGGAACACTTTTTTCTTTTGCTATTTTTTTAATACGTTCTTCAAAAAAACGAATTGTAAATAATTTATTATATATCCAATCTAATTTATTTTTATCTAACATTGAGTTGTTATAACATTTAATATAATTTTTATTTAAAAATAAAATATCATTTCAATACATTTATAATATCAAAGTCAATATATAATAATTGACATTATAAACATTATAACATTTAATAAAAAACAAATGAAAGAAGTATTACGTATAGGATTTGTAGCGACATCAATAAGTCCTTATTATGCTGAAGAACAAAATGTAAGAAAAAATTCTGAAGAGCATCTTAAGTTAATTTTAAAAAATTATGATGTTGAATTATTATCATTTTATAAAACAATTTTTTCTAAAGAAGACTCGGAAGAAGCTGAGAGATTTTTTAATAAAAAAATAGATTTTCTACTTTTGCAAACTAGCTCATGCAGCTCAGGTGAACAACTTTACCCTCTTTGTAATATTGTAAATAAAATGGGCATATGGGCAGTACCAGATCAAGAAACTGAGGGTGATGTAAAATTACACTCTTTAGTTTCTACAAGTCATTATTTAGGAATTATAAAAAAACTACTTTCAGAGAAAAAAATTAAAACAAAATGGTTCTACAATTATGCAGATACTGATGAATTTAAAAATAAATTTTTAATAACATTACGATCTTTAATTGCTCTAAAAAAATTAAAACAATCAAAATTGGGGTTAATTGGAGGCATATCACCTGGTTTTGATAATATGATTGTTGATAATGCAAAAATCAAAACGAATATAGGTACGAGCATAGAAGAGACAACAATTAAAGAACTAATAGATAAGGCAAAAAATTTTAAACAACCATTAATAGACGAAGAAATTAAAAAAATTAAAGCTTCTGCTAGTTCTATTCATGTCTCTAATGATGATTCTTTTAATAGAGTAACTAGAGTGTATTTTGCTCTAAAACAAATGAGAGAAGAAAATGATTGGGACTCTCTAGCTGTACAGTGTTGGTCTCAGTTTCAAGAACTTTATGACATAGCTCCATGTATGGCATACGGTTGGATGGGAAGTGAAGATGGAATTGCAGTTTCTTGTGAAGGAGATGTTCAAGGTTCAATCAGCATGCTTCTCCTAAATTATATTTCTAATACAAAAAAATCATCAACTCTACTGGATCTTGCTACTTTTGATAAAAAAGCAAACGCTGTACTAATGTGGCACTGCGGTGTTTCTCCTAGGCATTTTGCAAATGAAGATGGTATTAGCTGGGTGGATCATTCTACCCTAGGAAGAAAAACTGAAAAAAAATATGGTGTTGCTGGAGATCAAGTATTTAAACCACAATCATCGACAACAACTTATCTTGGAAATAACGCTGAAAGAATTTTAATTTTAAATTCTGAAATATTTGAACATACAAATAAAGGTTTTGATGGAACAAGAGGATGGTTCAAAGAGACAAAACTTAACAGAGATCCAATCTCGGCAGAAAACTTGATAAATACACTAAACATTATAGGTCATGAACATCATTATGCGGTTGGTCAAGGCGATTATAGTAAAGAGTTATTAGAATTTGCAGCTTGGAATGATTTAAAGCTTGTAGACGAGATTCCTTTGGTAGATTATATTTCACCAAAGGATAACAAATCAAATAATTTGCTTATTTGATTTTTTTAAATTGGAGGTAAAATGAAATATTTAAAAATTATCGCCTTTACATTAACAAGTTTATTTTTTTCAAAATTAGTTGTTGCTGAAACAGCTCCAGGTTTTGGTTCTTGGGATGATGTTTTAAAAGCGGCTGATGGTGGTCAAGTAAACGTCTATATGTGGGGTGGATCTGATGCTATCAATGGTTTTGTTGATGATTTCTATGGTGTTCCATTAAAGGAAAAATATAACATCACCTTGAATAGAGTTCCTTTAGCTGGAACTGTTGACGCCGTTAACCAAGTATTAAGTGAAAAAGAAGCTGGTGTAACTGGTGATGGTGGAAGTATTGATCTAATTTGGATCAATGGTGAAAATTTCTGGACACTTAAGCAAGCTAAATTATTGTATGGTCCTTTTGCTGCTGCTCTTCCAAATAGTGAATTTGTTGCTTGGGATAACCCAGCTGTAAATCTTGACTTTGGTAGACCTGTAGATGGAATGGAGAGCCCTTGGTCAAGTGCTCAATTCCACTTCATGTATGACTCGGCTAGAAACAATTACGATGATATGCCAAGAAGTTATGCTGAATTAAGTGACTGGATTGCAAGCAATCCTGGAAGATTTACTTATATTAGACCTGGTAAAGGTGGATTTGTTGGTACACGATTTGTAAAACAAATTTTCTTTGAATTAAGTGGAGGTCAGGATCAATGGGTAGGTCCATTTAATCAAGCATTGTATGATAAATGGGCACCAAAAGTTTGGGAACTTTTAAATTCTTGGGAGAAGGATTTATGGAGAAGTGGTGAAACATATCCAAAAGACAATGCGGAAATGCATAGTTTATTTGCAAATGGTGAAGTTGATCTAGATTTCACACAATCACCAAGAGGTGCCGGACCAACAAATACTGCGGGAACTACACCTCCTACTTCAAGAGCTTTTGCGTTCTATGAAAATATGATCGGTGACTTCAATTACTGGGCAATTCCATATAACGCACCTAATAAAGCTGCTGCTTTAGTCTATGCTAATTTAGTATTAGAGCCTGAACTTCAAGCTGCACAAGTACAACCTGCAAATGGGTTTTGTTGTGGATGGGGTATCAGCACTGCTAAAGTAACTGATGCGGCTGGAAAAGCTGCTATTGAAGAAGCACAAAACAATCTTGGAGATGCTGCTGAAGATCAAAACATTTTAGCGAAAGCTTTGGTTTCAGATATTGCTGCTGAGTACCAAGATTTGATTGAAGCTGATTGGGAAGCAAACGTACTTCTTAAATAATAAATAAAATGGGCGGGGAAAGATTAAAAATTATTTTATCTCTTACCCCGCCTCTTCTTATAATTATCACTCTTTTTTTTGGTGGTATCTTTTACGGCTTTCTTCAAAGTTTAGGATATCAACCAGCTATTGGCAAATATGAACTTAATTTTTCTGCTTACTACAATGTTATGTTTTCAGAGAGATATGCAAAATTATTCTGGTCAGGATTAGCTCTTAACTTATGGGTGAGTTTTGCTAGCACATTTTTAGCTGCGGTATTTGCTCTATTTGGAGCTTTAGCAATTAGGAAAACTTTTATTGGCAAAACATTATGTAATTTTATTTATTCATTAAATCTACCTATGCCTCACTTAGTAGTCGCTGTTGGTATGATTTTTGTTTTTTCTCAAAGTGGTTTGTTGGCAAGGCTCGCTGCTCAGATAGGTATGATTTCTAGTCCAGGTGATTTTCCTGTTCTTGTTAAAGATAAATATGGCTTTGGTATTATACTTGCATATATATGGAAAGAAGCTGCTTTTTTCTTCATCATTTTAATGTCTGTATTGCAATCTTTAGGAGAGAATTTTGAAGAATTAGCACAAAGTCTTGGCGCTAATAGATGGCAACGATTTAGATATGTCATTCTACCACTAGTAATGCCAAATTTATTTTCCGCTTCTATTATTGTATTTGCTTTCAGTTTTGGAGCATATGAAGTGCCTGCTTTGCTAGGCGTAATTTATCCGCAAATGTTACCAGTAATGGCTTTTGAATTTTTCTTAAATCCCGACTTGAATGCAAGAAGTGAAGGTATGGCATTGAGTATAATCATTGCATTAATTGTAATGATACTAGTTGTTTTTTATTTTTGGTTAACTCAAGCTAAAATAAGGAAAGATTAATGAACAATAATTTAAAAAGAATTAATATTTATTCAATTTATTTGGGCGCACTAATATTAATTTTACCTTTAATTGCTTTTTTTATTAATGCCTTTTCTTTTAGATGGTTTTATCCGCAAATCATTCCAAAAGAATTAAGTTTACAGGCATGGGTAAGATTAAAACTTATTCCTAAACCTGGGCAAAGAACTTTTGAAGGTTTTTTGGATCTATGGGCATCAAATCCAACTGTCATTAAAGCTTTAGTCAACAGTTTAACAATTGGTATTTTAGTAACTATTGTGTCTATAATAATCGCTTTACCAGCAGCAAGAGTTTTAGGTTTATTGAATTTTAGATTTAAAAAATTAATAATATTTATCATGGTCTCGCCTACTATATTGCCACCAATTGCATTTGTATTGGGTTTAAATATTAATTTTATTTCAATTGGTTTCTCGGGAAGTTTTTTTGGAGTATGTTTAGTCCATCTTGTTCCAATAATGCCGTACGTAGTTCTTACTATGACAGGAATTTTTGCAAACTATAATCCAGATTTTGAACATCAAGCAAGAACACTTGGCGCAAATAAAACAACTACTTTTTTTCAAATAACACTACCTGCAATAGCGCCAGGAATGGTAGTAGCTGCTCTTTTTGCTTTTTTAGTATCTTGGAGTCAGTATCTACTCACCTTTTTGATAGGGGCAGGAAAAGTGATGACCCTTCCTCTTTTAGTTTTTTCTACCGCATCATCTGGTAACCCTGCTTTAACAGCAGCAATTTCAATAATATTTATTTTTCCAGCAATCTTGATATTAGTGTTCACATCTAAATTTGTATCCGGACAATCAGGAGCTACAAGTGGATTTGGTAAAATTTAAAAGAGGTATAAATGAGTGAATTAAAAATACAAAATTTAGTTAAAAATTTTCAAGGAATGGATCGCCCTGCGGTTAATAATGTAAATTTAGATATTAATAGTGGTCAATTAGTAGCTTTTCTTGGACCATCTGGTTGTGGAAAAACAACAATATTAAAAATGATCACAGGATTATTTCAACCTGATAATGGTAATATCACTCTAGATAATGAATCTCTTTTACCTATACCTACAGAGAAAAGAGGTGTTGTAATGGTATTTCAAAACTATCTATTATTTCCTTATATGAATGTAAATGAGAATGTAGGATTTGCATTAAAGATGAAAGGTGTAGATAAAAAAACAATCGATGAAAGAGTAAAAGAAATGTTAGATTTAGTTAAATTACCAGATATTGGCCTAAGAAAACCAAAACAATTATCTGGAGGACAACAACAACGTGTAGCTCTTGCAAGAGCACTTATTGCTAGTCCACGATTACTTTTATTAGATGAGCCTTTAAGCAACCTAGATGCGCATTTAAGAGATGAAATGAGAGAACTCATCTTAACTATTCAACAAAAATTAAATGTAACAACAATATTTGTTACACATGATCAGGAGGAAGCGGTTTTACTTGCTGATAAAATTGCCCTTATATTTGATGGAGAATTACAAAATTATACATCTCCTAAAAACTACTATGAAAAACCAAAAAATATTAAGGCTGCAAAATTTTTTGGTGGTGTAAATTTTGTCAAGGCAGATTTTACAGATAACAAAATACAAAGCGAAATTGGTTTTTGCGAATATGAAGGAGATAATATTAGCAATCTTAATAAAAAATTATTTCTTACAATTAGACCAGAAAATATTAAAATTTCAAAAAATACTGAATTTGATCACAATTCCTACCAGGGGGAAATTACATCAGTAATATTTTCGGGTACTCATACTCGCTACAAAATTAATGTTAATAATGTAAATTTAGAATGTTCTCTTCAGTCAGTTGGTATTGATAATATAAAAGAATCAGACAAAGTCTTCATTCACCTTCCAAAAGATAAAATTTGGGGAATGAATGACTAAAAAAATTTCGGAAATTAATTTTTCCAAAAAAAATATTATTGCTAAATTGTCTGAGCATATGTTTGGAACAAATCTTGAGCATATTGGTGATGCTATTTATAGAAATGGAATATGGGCTGAAGTAGTTCAAAATAGAAAATTTTGCGGACCTGATAAATTAATGTGGAATAATGGTCTTGAGCATGATCATCTTGATTTTGGAATTATCCAGCCTTGGAAAGGTTATAATGCATCAGCAAAATATGTCATGTACGCTCACTCAAATAGTAATTATATTGTAAAAGGAAATGAATTAACCAGTAGATATGGAAGTGCTAAACAATCCCAACAAATTACTATTAGAGAGAAGAATAAAACAAAAAGAGGAATTCAACAAAATTTATATGTTGTTGATCCTAAGGATGAATTTGATTTTAGCATTATCGCAAAAGGAGAAAATCAAAAAATATTTATAGAAATTGGCGAAAATAAATTTTCATTTTTTGCTAAAAAAAATTGGAGTAAATTTAAAAAAAAAATAAAATTTAATAAATTTTCTTCTTATAAAAAAATTAAGATTACTATTCAGTGGGGTACTGTTTATATTGCTAATTGTTCATTAATGCCAAAAGATACGATTTTTGGTTTTAGAAAAGATATTACTGAAATGATAAAAGAATGGACACCTAGTTACATACGGTGGCCCGGTGGAAATTTTTTGTCTGGTTATAATTGGGAAAATGCAATTGGAAATAAAGATTATCGTATGCCCTACTACGATTATGCTTGGTATCAATGGGAATACAATGATGTTGGGACTGATGAATTTTTTAAATGGTGTGAATACATAGGAAGTGAGCCTATGATTACTATTAATACTGGCGATGGATCAATTAAAGATGCTCAAAATTGGATAGAGTACATAACTGGCGATCATAGAACTATATATGGCAAAAAAAGAATAAAAAATGGTAGAAAGAAACCCTATCATCTAAAAACTATATTCATTGGCAATGAAATGTTTGGCGGTTGGCAGATTGGGCATACTGATCCAGTTACTTATGCTAAAAAGTATGATCAATTTGTAAAAGCCATAAAGAAGATAAACAATAAATTACGTTTTATTGCAGTAGGTGCGTGTTCTGATCATTTTGGTCATTGGAATGAACAAATCCTAAAAAATATCAAAGAAAAAATAGATGAATTAAGTGTTCATTATTATTCAATAAGGACAGAAAAAGATAAAAACCCTCCTAATTATAAAACTAGATATCTTCCCACTGTAGCAGCTGCAACTGAAGTAGAATTAATGCTGGATAAAACCATTAATGAAGTAAGAAAAAATACAAATAAAGATATTAAAATAGCATTTGATGAGTGGAATACATATGTTGAAGCTCATACACCCTATTTCATAGAAAATTATAACATAGCTGATGCAATATATGGAGCTTCACTTCTTCACGCATGCATTAATAGAGGTGATATAATTAGAAATACAGGAATATATCATCTGATAAATGTGATGGGAAATTATAGAATTGATCATAAAAAAATATGGAAAACACCCACAACATTAGTGTTAGAACTATTCACAAAGTATCATAAGGGAGTTATTTTAGACTCAAAAATTAAAACAGATAATTTTATTTCTCCAAAATTAGGTAAACAACCAATTTATAAAAATAATAAAATGATTGATGCAGCAGTAACAAAAAATCATGAAACATACTGCGTATCAATTGTAAATAAATCAGAAAATAAAAGTGTAACTATTAAAATAAAGAATAATCTTAAAATAACAAAAACATTTACGATTAATGGAAGTAACAAAACAGATATGAATGATTATCAAAATGTTAACAAAGTTAATATTAAAAAAAATATACTAAAGACTCAAGATAGTCACGTAACTATACCTTCTCACTCTATAAATATTATATTATTAAAAGATTAATTTATTAAAAAATAATCAATATTTAAACTGATAAGACCTAATAAAACTGAACATTCATGGAATTTTCATGATTGAGAAAAAAGTTTGAAGATTATGATTGTGAGTGTAGAAAATTATGGATGGAATTTTATTTGATGAATTTAAGCATTATTTAGAAAAACCGGCGATATATTTGCAAAATGCTCAAAAAATTAGGAAAATTTAAAAAAAATAATTTAATATTTTATTTAGATTATTATATAATGTAATAAATATATGATATTTTATTATGAATGAAAAAAATACAATAAGCTCAATAACATACGACGATATTAAAAAAGATATAATATTTGGAAAATTAAAACCATCAATTAAATTAAAATTAGATAACTTAAAAAATAGTTATAATGCTAGTTTATCAACAATTAGAGAAACATTAAACAGATTAGCTAGTGAAGGCTTTGTTAAAGCTGAAGAACAAAGAGGATTTTTTGTAAACTCTTTTTCTCAGGATGATTTAATTGAAATTGCAAACTTAAGAGTATTATTAGAATGTCACGCTCTAGAATTATCTATTAAAAATGGAGATACAGATTGGGAAGGAAATTTAGTTGCCTCACATCATAAATTGCATCTTTTAGAAAAAGAAACTCAAAAAGATTATAAAAAAAATAGAGAAGAATGGAAAAAATATGATTGGGGTTTTCATTTAGCATTAGTATCTAATTGCAGATCTAAAAATTTATTAAACCTCCATTCTATTTTATATGATAAATATATACGCTATCAAATGACAGTAACAGAATACAGAGGCAAAGAAGCTGAAGAAGAGCATAAAATTATATTTGAAGCTGCCTTAAAAAGAGACACAAAATTAGCATCAGAAACGCTAGAGAAACATATATTAAAGGGACTTGATCATACCCTTACAATTTTTAAATAATTTCTATTTAATTCCACTTAAATCCTCAAGTTTATCTGAAGTAAAAAATAAATCCTTTAGTTGATTTTTTATAATATGCATAATTGCTTTAGCAACATTATTAGCATGTATAGCTTTAAATGGTCTAAGTTTACCAACAAAAATAAAAGATAAACTTTTAAAAATAGATTTAGCAATTCTCTCCCCCACTCTATTTTCTTTTCTACCTCCTAATAAAAGTGATGGTTGAATAATTGCTGTAAAATCAAATGACAAATTTATTATTTCTTTTTCTGCTTTTCCTTTATTTTGCAAATAAAGATTTCTACTATCTGCATTAGCACCACCAGATGAAACATAAACAAAAGATTTAATATTATTATTTTTAGCAACCTTAGCAATTTTTATTGGTAAATTTAACTCAACATCAATGTAATCTTTTTTTTTTGGTGTTACTCTTCTGGTTGTGCCTATTACGAAAAAACAATCATCGCCAGTAATATCATCCTTATTTTTTTCTAATTCCTTAAAATCAATAACAAATGTTTCAATTTTTGAATTACTTGTTTTGATATCTTTTCGAGAAAATATTTTAATTTTATCATACTCATTATTATCAACTAATAAATTTAATAAATGACTACCTAACAAACCTGTAGCTCCAAACAGAATAGCAGTTTTCATGATTTAATTTTGCTTTTCTGCTGTGATAACCCCACCTGAAGCCCAATTAGTTTTATCGACTTCAGTAATAAGAATTTTAATTGCATCCTTATTTCCTCCACACGTTCTTACAAAAGCTTCTGTAAGTTCTCTTGCTAAATCTCTTTTTTGCTCTTGTGTTCTTCTAAACATCTCTACTCTAATTACAGGCATATTTACTCCTTATTGTTTATTGTTTTTAAAAGCTTCTGGATCACATAATCTGCAAACCATTTTGCCACCACTACCCTTAGTGTCATACGTTTGATAAAAAATATCAGAAGCAGTAATATTCATATCAAATATTTGTTTTTCAATCTGCCAATAATATAAGTTACATTTTGAACACTGAGCAGCAACTTTTAAATGCACTGGTTTATAATAGGATTGCCAAATTTTTTTATTATCCTCAATCTCATAATCTGTATTGTAGATAAAAACATTAGCAGGAATGTCCATAAAACAACTAGCGCACTGAATTTCTTCAGTAACATTAGCGTATGCATTATTTTTTATTTTATTATTAACTTTAAACCTAAATCTAATATTTTTAGACTCACATTCAGGACACTGAAATTTCTCTTGGCTTTTTTTTTGCATTTAAAATACTATAAATTATGAAAAAAAATATTACTATTTAAAATTAAATTATTTTAAGTATAAGATTTGATACGTGAGAAATACATTATTTAAATTAAACTCATCTAAAATTTTTCAATTTTCTGTAATTTTTATTATTATTTTAAATGCAATAACTGTTGGTATTAGCACATATGATTTAAATCCTATCATAAAGAATTCCATTCAGTTGCTAGATTATGGAATTACAGTTTTTTTTGTTGTAGAAATTTTAATACGTTTTTTTAGTGAACCTAATAAAAGAGATTTTTTTAAAAATGGTTGGAATATATTTGATTCAATAATAGTATTTATTTCATTAATACCAATTCCAAATAATTCTAGTTACTTATTATTGCGTCTATTACGTGTGTTTAGAGTATTGCGATTAATATCAATTATTCCTGAATTAAAAAAAATAATTGAAGCATTAATAAACTCAATTAAAAAAGTATTTTATGTAAGTTTACTACTTTTCATCATTCTTTATATCTATGCAACAATTGGCTCTATATTATTTGGAGATGTGATACCTTATCGATGGAGAGATGTTGGGGTTTCTTTAATAACACTTTTCCAAGTTTTAACTTTGTCTAGCTGGGAAACTGTTATGCTTCCACTACAAGAAATATATTGGTGGGCATGGATATATTTTTTTAGCTTCATAATTATTTGTGCAATTACCATGATGAATTTATTAATAGCAGTAATTGTAGATGTAATATTGAGTCAAAAAAAATTATAACTATTTAAAAAATTTCATAACAATAAATATTCCCAAAGAGACTGCAGGCCCTATCCCAAATGCAAATAATAATGTTCCTATTCCTACCACTCCCCCAAAATAAAAACCAATCAATACTGCACTAACTTCTAAAATTGTCCTAATTAATGCAATTGGTTTGTCCGTTAATTTTTGTAAACCTGTCATTAAGCCATCTCTTGGACCAGGACCTAGGTTGGCAGTTAAATAAAATCCACTTCCTATCCCAACAATGAGGACAGCAATCACTGATTGTATAATTTGATAAAATAATGTTTTGGGATAAGGTAAAATTGGATTTGATAAATCTATTACAATTGAAATTAAAATTACATTTAATAAAGTTCCTAATCCTGGCTTTTGTTTTAGAGGATACCAAAAAAATAAGACAATTAAACTTACAATAAAAGTTGTTACGCCGATTGATAAATTAAATTGAAATGACAGTCCTTGTGCTAGAACAGTCCACGGACTAACTCCTTGATTAGCGGTGATTAGAAGAGTTTCTCCTAATCCAAATAAGATCAAACCTAATACAAGATAAGTAAATGTATTAAATTTTGGCTTAAAATTAAAGGGATCATTTGAACTCCATGATAAATTAGGAATTTTTTTAATTTTTAATATTGTAATCAATAAATTCATGAAAAAAAGCAAGTAAATATTAATTACTTGCTTTGAATGATAATTTATTTCGGCATATTTGTAGCGCCAGTCTCAAGTGAAATAATTTTTCCATCTTGAAATTTAAAAACTGCCATAACGGCTTGAGTATTTCCATCTTTAAAAGTGACAAAGGCGTGTTCAATACCTATTTCATCATTTTCATATATTATTCTGACTTTATCTCGATTAATATCATCTCCCATAGCCCACTTAATAACATCTTGTTTTGATAAAACATTTCCTGATGCATGCATTGTAAATTTATAATCATCATGTAAAATCTCGTTCATAGCAGCTTCATCTTTATTCAAAAAAGCTTCATTATATTTAGTCAGTATTGACATAGTATCTCCTTAAATTTTTCTTGTTATAGTGTATTAACCATTTAATAATAAATGATAAACCTTTTTCCCTTCTTATTTGTTTTTTTTTGGAGTTCAGCATTTGTTAGTGGACAAATAATTGTTCAATCAGCAAGTCCATTTGCATCATTATCTTTTCGTTTTGTAATAGTAGCTTTTGGTTTCTTGATATTTTCTTTAGCATTTAAAGAGAAAATTTTTGTAAACAAATCACTGGTATTACAATCTGGAGTTACTGGAGTTTTTTTTCATGGATTTTATCTTGGTGGAGTTTTTTTTTCTTATAGTGTAGGCTTATCAGCAACTCTCTCTGCACTAATTGTAGGTTTACAACCTGTGTTAACAAATATTTTATCTGGCCCCATTTTAAAAGAAAAAGTTAACACAACACAATGGATTGGAATACTACTTGGACTTATTGGAACAATTTTTGTAATTGGGTTAGATATAGGAAAATCAATACCAGTAGTAGGTGTAATAGCATCAATAGTAGCTTTAATTGGTGCAACAACAGCAACCATTTGGCAAAAAAAGTTTACAAATAGTCTACCTTTGAGCACAAATAATTTTTATCAAGCAGTAGCAGCTTCAATATTTTTGTTTTTTGCTTCTTTATTATTTGAAGTTTCTTATATAAATTTTACAACCTCATTCATTTTATCAATGGGATGGCAAATTGTTATGGTGTCTTTTGGCGCATTCACAATTTTAATGTACTTAATTAAAATAGGAACAGCATCTAAAACATCCAATTTATTTTTTCTTGTACCTCCAACAACAGCTATAATGGCATGGTTAGTCTTAAATGAGGAGCTTTTAAGAAATGATATAATTGGATTAATAATTGCAGCTTTAGGCGTTTATATAGCAACAAGAAAATAAATAAATTTTAAACTAAAAATTCTATAATTTTCGAGTCACCAGGGGCCATTTTGTAAGAAGACAGTTCTTTCTTAGTTACCCATTTCAAATCTTCATGCTCAGATAGAATAATTGTGCCATTTAATTGTTCACATAGAAAATAGTGTATCTTTACATTAATTTTATCATCTTTGTGTATCTGAGAGGATATTTTTTTATAAATTTTTATACCAATTGATAGTTCCTCTTTAATTTCTCTTTGAAGAGCAATTTCAAAAGTTTCACCATTATCGACTTTACCACCTGGAAACTCATAATGAAAAGCGAAATGCTTATTTCTATTTCTTTGTGCAATTAGATATTTGTTATCTTTTTTAATTACTGCAGCAACTACATCTATCATTTACTGTGTAGTAAGTTGATGATCAAAAAGTTTTCCAAATCCTTTTAAATTATCTTTTATACCAGCTCTTCTAAGACAACTCCAAAATTGTGCTTGATTACTGGTTATCACAGGTTTTCGAACTCGCTTTTCAATTTCATCAATAACTTCAGTAGATCTTATGCCTCCACAACTTAGAAAAATTGCTTCAGCTTCATCATGGTTAATTTCTTCTGCAAATTGTATCCAATATTCAGGTGTAACTTTTCCAAATTCAATTCCAGTAGATAAGTTTAAACCCTGAATATCAATTACTGAAAATCCTTTATTAAATAAAAATTCAGCTTCTTTTGTATTAATTTCATCTAAGTATGGAGTCCCAACTACAATTTTGTTAATTTTTAATTCATTTAAAGCATCAATAACACCTGTTACTAAAGTCATAGGAATTGCATACGGTGCCCCCTTTTTAATTTCAGTTTTAATTTTTTCTTCACCAATAACTATTGATCCTGATGTACAACTATAACTTATAACATTTGGCTTTGCATCTGGTTGAATTCTAGATGCTGCATCAGCCATAAAATCTATGTGACGAGATAAAGTTTCATTAGTGGTATAATCATCTGTTTTTAATCGTGTAATATGAACTGCAACATCATCTGGAACCATATCGAAAAAATCTACTTCTGCAGCTAAATCCGTAGACATTAAAATGAAACCAAGTTTAGCCCTCCAGTGTCTACCTTCACTCATTTCAGGAGTTCTGGGAATTGAAATAATATTATCTCCAGGTTTAAACATAAAAATATGTTATTTATTAAATAATTTATATCAATACTTTATTCGTATCTCAGAGCGTCAATAGGATTAAGATTGGCTGCTTTTCTTGCAGGATAAAAACCGAATATAATTCCAATAGATGATGAAAAAACAAATGATAAAACTAAAGAAAAATAATCTAAACTCATTTTCCAATTAAAGTATTCACTAACTCCAAAAATTACACCTAACCCCAAACCAATTCCAATTAATCCGCCAATAAGAGAAATCATTAAAGATTCTATTAAAAACTGTAGCAATATATCTCTTTTTTTTGCACCAACAGACATACAAACACCAATTTCTTTTGTTCTCTCTGTAACAGTAACTAACATGATATTCATAATGCCAATACCTCCAACAATTAGGGAGATACCAGCAACAGTTGCTAAAAGAATAGACATAACTCTAGATGACTCTTGTCTGGCATTTAAGAATTGAGCATAATTTCTAATTACAAAATCAGGATTTCCATTTGCTGAAATTTTGTGCAATTTTCTCATTACAGTATCAATATCTTTTTCTGTTTTAAAAAGTAAATCAGATGAAGATACATTAATTGTCATGCTACGTATTTGATCGCCAGGAAATTTTTTAGCAACGAGTCTTTGTTTAGCGGTTTTTAACGGAACTACAATTGTGTCATCTAAATCTGCCCAAGCTGTTCCACCTTTTGCATCTAATAAACCTATTACAGTAAATGGGACTTTGTTAATCCTGATAACTTCATCAATTGGACTATCTGTTCCAAATAAATTTTTTTGAACAGTTTTACCTATTATTGCTACCCTTGATCCAGAGTCTAATTCATCATCTTGAAATGATCTTCCTAATTCAAACTTCCAATTTCCTAAATTAAAATAATCATTTGTAGTACCCGTGACTGTTGCTAACCAATTATTTCCATTTGCTATAATTTGTGTGCTCAAACTAACTCTAGGAGCAATTGCTGAAATTGCAGGTAATTCATTTTTAAGAGCTTCCATGTCTTTTAATGTTAAAGTATTTATAGAATTAGCTCCCATTGAAACACCTCTATTAGATGAACTTTGAGATCTTAAAATTAAGTTATTTGATCCAAATCTTTCAATTTGTTCTTCAACTTCTTGTCTAGCTCCTGAACCAATAGATATCATTGTTATTACAGAACTAACTCCAATAATTATACCAAGAGAAGTTAAAACACTTCTTAAAATATTAGAGCGTAAACTTTTTTGTGATAAGTAGATAAGATCAGTTAGGGACATTTTTTTTATCCTCAATTATCTGGCCATCTTTCATTTTAATAATTCTAGAGGCATATTTAGCTATATCATCTTCATGAGTAACTAAAACTACAGTTATACCTTTAGCATTTAAATCATTTAGTATTTTCATAATTTCTATACTTGTCTTACTATCTAGTGCTCCAGTTGGCTCATCAGCTAAAATTAATTTAGGAGAACCAGCAATAGCTCTAGCTATTGATACTCTTTGTTGTTGACCACCAGATAATTGATTTGGTCTATGATGAATACGATCTTTAAGACCTACATTTTCTAGGGCTTTTAAAGCAAGGTTATTTCTTTCTTTCTGATTTTTACCTGAATATAATAAAGGTAAGACAACATTTTCTAGGGCATTCAGTCTAGGTAAAAGATTAAAATTTTGAAAAATAAAACCAATTTCTCTATTACGTAGTTCAGCAAGTTTATTTGCATTAAAATTTGAAATATTCTCATCCTTGAAAAAATAATCTCCACTTGAAGGAACATCTAAACAGCCAATAATATTCATCAATGTTGATTTGCCGGAGCCTGAAGACCCCATAATTGAAACAAACTCACCATTTAAAATAGACACATTTACATTATTCAGAGCTAAAAGTTTGTTATCTCCCATTACATATTCTTTTGAGATAGAGTCAATCTTAATCATTTTAAAATAGTCTAAGAGCTTTTTTATTTGAAGTTTCAATAATAACTTTAGATATTACTTCATCACCCTCTTTAATTTCCCCATTTATTATTTCAGTATAGCCACCTGAATTTAAACCCGTTATTAAATCAGTTTTTTGATGTTCACCATCTACAAGTTTGTAAACTTTTTTAACATTAAGGGATTCTTTTAATTCAAAGAATTTATTTTTTTGCTCATCGCTCAGTAATTCAATGAGTGCATTTTCAATATATAGCTGCATTTCTTTTCGAATTTTCTCTGGCGATAGATTTTTAGCAGTTAATGAGTCTCTTACCTTGCCTAATTTAGGGTATACACTCCGCATTTTATTTTGTTGCTCTGTAGTCATGTTAAGTTGACCCATTATTTCTTGAAGTTGAGAAGCCCCTCCTCCTCCCCATCGATTTCCACTACCAGAATTTTTTTTAGGTTTTTGATTTAATTTAACTGAAAGTGCTGAATTTTTAACTTTCAAAACATCATTTTTATTTTCTACAATAATATCAACATTAGCTGTCATGCCCGGTAAAAGAATATTATTAGGATTATCAAATGAAGCAATAACCTCGTAAGTAATAACGTTTTGATCATCTATGGGAGAATATCTAATTTGAGTTATAGTAGCCTTTAGATTTCTATCAGGGAAAGCATCAGTGGTAAATTGTACTTCTTGATTTGGTTTTATATTACCAATATCTGACTCATCTATAAATATTTCAATATTCATTTTTGATAAAGTTTCAGCAATCGTAAACATTATTGAATCTTTTTGGTAAGCTCCTAAAACATCACCAACACTTATGTGTTTATCTAATATAAAACCATCAATTGGTGACACTATTTTCGTTTTACTTAAATCTAATTTTTCACTTTCCAAAGTTAATTCAGTTTGTTCAATTAATTTTTCAACCTCTTCTATTTCAGCATTAATAATTTTAATTTGAGCTTCTCTAGAATCAATAATAGCATTGAGAGATAAAATTTCAGACTCCAATGTGCTGTATTGAAAAACTGCACTCTCATATTCAAACTTAGCATCTTCAAGTTCTTTTTTAGATATAAATTTTTTTTCATATAATTTTGTTTTATCATCCAAATTTTCCTTAAGTTTTTTGATATTAAGAGATGAGTCATTAAGCTTAGATACAGCTCCATTTTTATTTGAAATAGAATTATTTAATTCTGATTTTGCTTTTTCTAGACTTCCATTTTTTTGTTTTAACTTTGATTTAGATATACTTACTGAAGTTTCAGTTTCTTCGACATTCAAAATAAATGGATTTTGATCAAATGTTGCTAACACCTCACCTTTTTTGATCTGTTCATTAAAATCCTTCTTTATATCAACTATCTTTCCAGATATTTCTGATGATAATGTTAATGTAGAAGTCGGGATGATTTTACCAGTCGCTGATACTGTCTTCTTAATATTACCCTTTTCTATTTTAATATATTCATATGAAGTTGTTGAAATTGCAGTATTGTTTAAGTTATAGTAATAGTATCCACCTGCAACAGCAGCTATAACAATAATAATAAAAATAATTTTTTTCACTCAAAACCTCACATTTATTAAATTTACTTGATATAGTATAAAAAAAGTAAAATGATACATACTAGAATAAATATAAAGATATATACAATTTAAATATATATATATTTCAGTTATTTATTATAGATATTTAAAGTAGGACTTATATTTCTTTATATTTAAATTATGTTTTGCATTAATATATCTAATAGTGGATGTTTCTGATCTCATTACAACAGAATGAGTATAAGCATCATCTTTGTTAATTCTAACACCTTTTAATAAAGTACCATCCGTTACACCAGTGGCAGAAAACATTACATCTCCTTTTGCCAAATCATTAGTTTGGAATACTTGATTCCTATCATTTACACCCATCTTTTTAGCTCTTTCAAAAGATTTATCGTCTTTATAAATTAGCTTTGTATAAATTTTACCACCCAAACATCTAAGTGCTGCAGCAGCTAATACTCCCTCCGGTGACCCTCCAACACCCATATAGATATCAATTCCGCTGTCATCTATTGAAGTAGCAATGACAGCACTAACATCACCATCAGGAATTAATTTAATTCTTGCGCCAGTTGATCTAACTTGCTTAATTAATTCTTCATGTCTGGGTCTATCTAAAATACAAACAACAATATTTTCTTCTCTAATTTTAGAAAAATTAGAAAATTCTTTTATGATTTTTACAGGACTATCATCAATATTTATCTCTAAATCTTCATACTTATATCCATAAGCTATCTTTTTCATATAAATATCAGGAGCGTGCAAAAAACTACCCTCTTCACCAATTGCTAACACAGAGAGTGCATTTTCACCTCCTTTAGCTGTTATAGATGTTCCTTCTAGAGGATCTAAAGCTATATCGACTTTAGTTGTACCTTTACCAACTAACTCTCCAATATAAAGCATAGGTGCTTTATCACGTTCGCCTTCTCCTATTACTACTTTTCCTCTTACATCAAGTATATTTAAAAAATCCCTCATTGCATTTACGGCTGATTGATCAGCTGCTTTTTCATTACCTCTGCCCATATGAAAAGAACTTGCTATAGCTGCTATCTCTGTAACTCTTACTGCTTCCAAAGCTAAATTTCTATCTAGTAATAGTGATGTATTTATTTCCATTTAGGTTGACGTTTTTCTATGAATGCGCTTATTCCCTCATCTGCGTCTGACTCCATCATATTAGTAATCATAATTTTAGATGCATATTTATAAGAATCTATAATATTCATTTCTGATTGCTCATAAAAAGCTTTTTTACCAATTTTTAATGTTAAAGAGGATTTGTTTGCAATTTTTTTTGCTATTAAATTAACTTCATTTGATAAATTATTATGATCAAAATAATTATTAATCAAAGCAATTTTTTTTGCCTTTTTTGCGCTAATCAGATCTCCTGTTAAAAGCATTTCCATTGCATGTTTATTTTTTGAAACTCTTGATAAAGCAACCATTGGAGTTGAACAAAATAAACCAATATTTACACCAGGTGTAGCAAAAAAAGACGCACTACTTGCATATGCTAAGTCACAAGTAGCAACCAATTGGCAACCAGCAGCAGTTGCTATGCCATTAACTTCAGCTATCACAGGCTTTGGAATTTTTAAAATATTTAACATTAAATTTGAACAACTATTTATTAATGTTGTAAAAAATTTTAATCCCTTATCAGAGTCTTGTCTATGTAAAGTAATTTCTTTTAAATTATGACCAGCTGAAAATATTTTTCCAGTTGATTTAATAATGATTACTTTTACTTCTCTATCTTTTTCAGAATCTAAAATAATTTCATTTAAACTTTTTATTATATCTAAACTTAAAGTATTTTGAGATGAAGGATTGTTTAAGGTTATATTTAAAATATTATCTTTAATGTCTGAAAGTATCAAATTACTCATATATTTATTTTAATTTCAATATCTTCTGCAAGAGAATTTGCGACAAAACAATAACGGTGAGAGCGATCTTGCATTTGGTCCATATCAACTTTAGAGATAGAAAAACCACTTTCAAATTTTATAATTGGATTTAATTCAATTTTATTAACACACATTTTACCTTTAGAATTTTTACCAAGAAAAGCATATGCTTTATCTTTGTAAGAAACGACAGGCCATCGCATTTTTGCTGAAAGAGCCAAAAAGGTCATCATGTGACAACTACTTATAGCTGCGGCAAGAGACTGTTCAGGATTTAATTCTGTATCACTACCTCCATAGTCAGGTGCAGAACCAGCCTTTATTAAATTATTATTAATATTTATTGTATGACTCTTAGAAAACTTATCAGGAATTAGAGACTTTTCTTGTAAACTCCATTCAAGACTTATTGAAAGCTCACTCATAAGTAAATACTTTATATTTTTAAAATGTTAAGTAAATGAAATTTTTAATTATAAATCCGTATGACAATAAAACACTTTTTTTGGATATTATTGATAACATTTCTTTTTGGAAGCTCATATCCAGTTGGTAAATTAATATTTAACAATGATGTTCCACCACTTCTTATGGGATCATTGAGAATGTTAATTGTATTTATCGTATTATTGCCTTTTATAAATATACAAATTCCTGAACGAAAATATTGGATACCTCTTTTAGGTTTTGGTTTCTTTATGGGTTTTGCCACTAATGTTTTTTTAAATTTATCTATTTACGTTGCAGATATTTTAGCACCTACTATAATTGGTGCACAATTATCAATACCTTTTGGTATTTTATTAAGTTCTATTTTTTTAAAAGAAAAAGTAAATTTAAAAAAATGGATTTTAATTTTTACAAGTTTTTTTGGTGTATTTCTAATTGGATTTGATCCAGCATTAACAAATGAAAAATTAGCTTTAGGTCTTGTAACATTAATGTCATTTTTCTATGGAGGATCTCAAGTGTTCTCAAGGTATTTGAAAGAATTGGATGTAGTTTATACTAATGCATTTATGGCTTTAGTTGGTTTCATTTTGCTCTTAATTTTTTCTATTATGTTTGAAGGTAATACAAAAGAAAACATTATAATGATTGATATTAATTCGTGGTTATTGATATTTCACTCGGCAATTTTTATCTCAATAATTGCTCATATGTCTATATTTTACCTTTATAAAACTTACACAGTTCAAAGAATATTTCCATTTTATTCCTTGTTTCCCATATTTGGAATATTACAAACAATGATATTATTTAATGAAATTCCGACTATAATAATTTTAATAGGAGGAATAATTGTTATTGTATCTATTTATTTATTAAACAAATTAGACTAACTTAAAATATGATATATTATTTAACAAAACTAATTATTACAGCTTTGATAATTGTGATTGTTTCTGAAGTAGCTAAAAAATCTACTTTTATAGCTGCGATTATAATTTCCATTCCACTAACATCAGCATTAGCTCTTACTTGGCTTTATTTAGAAACAAAAGACTATCAAAAAGTTATTGATTTATCTTATGGTACAATTTTACTTACTATTCCATCTTTTACATTTTTAATTATTTTACCAATTTTACTAAAATTTAAACAAAATTTTGCATTTTCAATTCTTATTTCTATTATTGGAACTGCTATAATTTATTTTATTTTTTCTTATTTTTTGAAAAAATTTAGCATATTTATTTAACTAAAACATTGAAATAATATTAAGTCATATTATTTCAAAAGTTGTACCTCCTTAATTTTATGCCCTTATTAAAATATAAGAATATATACTTTATTAATTAAACTATATATCTCTACCAAACTTATAAACTGATACAAGAAAAAAAACAAATAAACTAAATGGCATTAATTATGAAATCTTACATATTAAAAAAACCTTAAAATGAAATTTAATTTTTTTATTATAACTTTTATAAAAATATTAATTTTAACTTTGTGCACAGCACTTGTGTATGCTGACACTAAAATAATTGTAGCGAGCACTACATCAACTTATGATACTGGTTTGCTTGAAGTCATTAATAGTAAATTTTATGATAAATATAATATTAGAGTTCAAGTATTATCTTTAGGAACAGGACAAGCAATTAGAACTGCCAAAGATGGTAATGCTGAAATTTTACTTGTTCATCATAAAGCTTCAGAATTAGAATTTATGAACAATGGATTTGGAGTTGAAAGAAGTGAGATTATGTATAATGATTATATCTTGGTTGGACCAAAAGAAGATAATACTAAATGCATTTCTGTTCAGGAAAAATTGAAACAAATTCATGATAATAAATTTTTATTCATTTCGAGAGGTGATGATAGTGGAACACATAGAAAAGAAACAGAGATGTGGTTAAAGTCTAATTTGGAAATAAATGACAATTTAGATTGGTATTTAAGTGTTGGTCAAGGAATGGGAAGCACACTATTAATTACTAACGAAAAAAAGGGTTATACTTTATCTGATAGAAGTACCTGGATAGCATTTAATTACAAAAATAATCTTAAAATTGTTTGTGAAAATCTCCCGCCTTTATTTAATCAGTATGGAATTATTTTAGTAAATCAAAATTTAAATAATAATTTAAATTTTAATAATGCAAAAAAATATTTTGAATGGTTTAAGACAAATGAGGTTAAAGAAATAATTAATAATTTCAAAGTTAATGACAAGCAATTATTTTACTATAATTATAATCAATAAGTAATTTTTTTATTAACATCTTTAAGAGTTTTGTCGTATCCATGATGAAAATGCTTGCTCATATCAGGTATATATTTCATTGAGATTGGCTCTTTTCCAATAGCTATAGACATTTCTCTTACATGATGAGCTTCTGCCCCACAACAAATACCAATAAAGTTTACTTTTTTTTGCATACATTCTTTAGCAAATTCTGCCATTTCATAACGGTTGCAATATAAGTTATCAAGTGCAACAGGGAAAGCATTTTTACCGGGTATACAATCACAGCCATCATCACCTATATTTAAAAAACCTGGTTCTTTTTCAGTTGTTCGATATGGCACTGGTAATGCAGATACATGACATGATACATTTCTTCTTATTTCATCAAGAAATTTCATAGTCATTTTTGGTCCTCTATAACAATTTAATCCAACAACATCTGCTCCCAGGTCTTCCATTATTTTACAAGCATCAGCAGGAGTATAACCATCTCTGGTCATATCTCCTCTTGGTATTGCAAAATTTGTAACAGCTATCATGTTTTCTCTTTTAATAGTCTTTAAAGCTATTTTCATTTCCTCAACCCAGTTTATTGTCTCTGCGATAACAAAATCTACACCAGCTTCTTTTGCCCATAAAATTTGCTCTTCATACATTTTTTGACATTGCTTAATTGTTGAAGAATCATTTGGATCATAAATATTTGTATTTGCTACATCTCCACAAACCATTAAATCTAATTCTTTAAACTCATTTGCTGCATCTTTAGCAATTTGTAATGCATCTTTTTGAAGCTTTTCTAGTAAATGCTCCTTACCAATGATTCTAAGTTTTTCCCTATGGCCATAATATGTAAAAGCTTGTACAACATCACTTCCTGATCGAATAAACTCTCGATGTAATTGGGTTACTACCTCAGGATGTTCTAAAACTACTTCAGGAACAAATGCTCCTGCAGAAAGGTAGCCTCTTCTTTCCATTGCGAATAAGTACCCCTCAGCACAAATTATTGGTCCTTTATCTAAACGTTCTAATAAATTCATTTTTAGTATTTAAAAGAATATGATGTTCATAAAAAAAATAAAAATTAAATTTCAATTTTTCAAAATGTAAAAAAAATTGTTAATAAATTATATTTTTTTAAGTTTTATTTTTGATTTTTTATTTATTAAAATCATTGCGACTCCAGAAATAATTATTGCACCACCAAAATAAGCATAGGTATTTGGTGTTTCCCCAAGAATAAAAATTGATGTTAACAAACCTGTTATTGGAAACAATAATAATACGCTCATCACATTATTTACAGGATTTCTGGAGAGAACACTATACCAACAACTATAACCAATGACATTCATTCCTACTGCTAAATAAATAACAATAATCCACGCTTGCGGGGTTGCATTCGTTATAAAGTCAACAGTATTACCTTCAATAATGTAAGAAGCAATTATACATTGTGGTCCAGAAAAAATTCCAAGCCAAGCAGTTAAGGCTAATCCACCTATTTTCTCAGAGACATCTTTTGCAAAAACTTGAGCAAGAGACCACAAAAAAGCTCCAGAAAGAACTAATAAAACTCCTAACATTTTTCCTTCAAGATTGGGATTACCGCTAAGTATAGCTATTCCCACAAAAGCAATAATTAAACCGATTATATTTTTAAGAGGGACTTTCTCTCCTAACAAAAAATAAGCAATTAAAATACCAAAAGGAATTTCAGCCTGCACGAAAAGAGTTGCTGATGCTCCGTCAAGTATTTTCAATCCGTAAAAACTAAGTGAATATTGAATTGTCCCTCCAATAATGGAAATAACAAACATTTGTTTAATAAATTTTTTGGGAAAAGGAAAAAAATAACACATGATTAAACCAGACAAAGACCAGCGCAATCCATTAAGTAATATTGGAGGGAATGATTCCATAGCTGGCTTTGCTATTACAAAACCAAAACCTAAAACACAGGGTACTAAAATTGCTAAAAAAATATCTTTATTAGACATATTAAAAATCAGACAAAAGGAATATTACAAAGAACTCCAGTTTTGATTTCGTTATTAAGAGTTATTTCAACTTTTGTATCTATTTCAAAATGTGGTTTATCTATCATTACTATACCTATAACTTGCTTAAATGTTGGGCTATAGACACCTGATCTTAACTCCCCTATTCTCTGTGAGTTAATTCTAATCTCAATTGCCTTAGATACATTAATTTCGCTATGATCAATTTTTATACCCATCAGTTTTTTAGAAATTCCTCTTAATTTAATTTCTTTTAATTTTTCTTTACCAAGAAAATTAACTTCATTGTCTAAATTGACATATTTATCAAAACCGCACTCTAAAGGGTTATCTGAATTATCAAAATCATTTCCATACGAGAGTAAAGCACTTTCTATTCTTTCTATCAAATGTGGGCATCCTGGCTTAACATTAAACTCTTTTCCTATTTCAAATAGATAGTCATATAATTCTAATCCTGATTGAGTGTTTTCAACGTAAATTTCGTATCCACCTTGTTTGGACCAACCACTTCTTGCTATTAAATGTTTTGATCCTTTAAAGTAAAAATAATCAAATCCAAAAAATTTTAGATCTGTTATAGATTTTCCAAAAACTTTTTCCATTAAAGGAAAAGATTTAGGACCCTGAACTGCCATAATATCAACATTTGGTTCAATAATTTTAACATTATAATTTTTTCCAATCGCAAGCCCTTTAGCAAATAATATTAAATCTGAATCTGCTATAGATAACCACCATTTGTTTTGGTTAAGTCTTAGTACAACTGGATCATTGATTAAACCACCCTGATCATCAATGATAGGACAGTAATAACATCTGCCATCTTTTGATTTTGATAGATCTCTGCAAGTCATTAACTGTACTAGTTCTGTTGCGTCTTCACCAGAAATTTCAACTTGCCTCTCTGCTGCAACATCCCAAATTTGAACGTGCTCTTTTAAATGATAATAAGATTCTTCTAATGAGTCTTCAAAACCTGCAGGTAACAACATGTGATTGTAGGTTGTATAAGAAGTCACACCCTGTTTCTCTATTCGAGAAGTATACGGTGTTGATCTCAGTCTTTTTGCTTTTGCTATTTTGATAGAACTCATATTTATGGGTTTTCTTAAATATTTCGTTACATCAAGTCTACAATTATCTATCAATGAAAAAGAAAATATTAATTTTATTATCTTTAATGATAAAATAAGTACATGTCTGATTTATTGGAGAGAAAAAGCGTTAAAAAAGTAAAGAATTTTTTAACTAATTTTGATAGTTCCATAGAACTTATAGTCCTTAAAGAAACTGCAAGAACAGCTGTTGATGCGGCACAATCTCTTAATAAAAGTGTGGGATCTATTGTTAAAAGTCTACTCTTTAAAGACTCTGAAAACAATTTTCATTTGTGTCTCGTATCAGGTGATAAATTTGCTTCTATTGAAAAAATTTCAAAAATAGTTGGTTTACAAATTAAAAAAGCTAATGCTGATGAGTGCAAAAAAGTAACAGGTTTTAGTATTGGAGGAGTGGCACCGATTGCACACGATGTTAGCCCAAAAACTATATTAATTGATATCAACCTATCAAAATATGAAACAATATTTGCTGCAGCAGGCCACCCTCACATTGTCTTTGGAGTTTCTTTCAATGTGCTTTGTGAAATTACTAAAGGAATTGGATATAGTATTACTGAATAATTGAACTATTTATAAAGCTTAATTATAGGGAATTGATTAGATATAATCTATTGACCTTCCTGCATTAAGACAATGACTAAAAAATTACATGTAATGAATAGATTAATGACCTCTGTTAATGAAATCTCTTGACCTACTATCTCTACTAACAAATGGTCTTAAGCCAACTTTATACTCACGATATATAATAAATAACCCACTTAAAATGATTACAATTGATCCAATAATTTCATAAAGGTCTGGTAAATCATTAAAAAAAAGATGCCCAAAAATAAATCCTGCTACCAGTTGAAAATACTGCAAAGGTGCAAAAATACTAGATTCTAGAATTTTGGATGCTGCGCTAATACATAATGCTCCAGAGCCAGCTATAATACCAACAATAACAAAAACAAATATGTCTAAATCTTTTAAAGGAATGTAAGTATTGTATACAAAGGAGCCACTAATAATTAAACCAGCAAGACATCCGTAAAAACCAAATGCAATTGCTGATTGTGTATTTGCATAAACCCTAATTAATAAAACATTAACTGCTAATAATATTGCTCCTATAAAGAGCAAAAATAAACTAAAAGAAAAATGAATTGTTCCGGGTCTGGATACTATTAATACACCAACAAATCCTATTAATACTGCGGCAATTCTTCTTGGACCGACCTTCTCTTTTAATATGTAATATGAAAAAATGGTAAGTATTAAAGGGGCGCTAAATAAAATTGGATATATTTCACTAAAAGCATGTTTTTTAAAGGAATTGATAATTATTGCTGCGCAAATGAGTCCAGATACACCTCTTAAGAGCTGAATATGAATTTTATTATTTAATAATACTCTCCATCCACTTATAAAATGCAAAGCAAATAAAACGGGTATTATTGCAAATAAAGTAATATAAAAATTAATTTGCAATACTGGATATCCATTAACTAAAAACTTTTTTATTATTGTATCAACTAAAACAAATATTAAATAGCCAGCAATACCAGAAACAACTCCAAGAATATTTTTATTCATACAAAAACAGTAAATACTATTTTGGAGATAAATTAAATAAAATAACCTCATTTACAGTTCCGAGTCTCATTTTAGGACCCCAAGAGCCAGAACCTGATGAAACATAAAGAAAAGAATTATTATTATTGTAAAGACCATACTTATACTTGAACTGAATACGTACAAATAAATTGAATGGAAAAATTTGACCATTATGAGTGTGACCTGATAACATTAAATTTACATTATTATAAACTTCACTCCATATTGATGGCTTATGAATTAATAACAAATTGTATTTAGTTTCATTTAAATTGATATTTAGTATTTTAATTTGTTGATCTTTGGACAGGTTATCATCAATTCCAATCAAATTTAAATCATTGCAAATAACAGATGTATTTGAAATATGTTGAATGTTATATTTACTTAAATTTGAAATAATAGAATTTGAATTTTTTATGTAATACTCATGATTTCCTGTTACAAAATAAATTGGGCATTTAAAATTTTTGAAATGTTGAAGACATTGAATAGGTAAAGATGAAGAGTCAATTAAATCACCTCCAATTAATATAAAATCAATTTTATATTTTTTAATTTCATTAATAATTTTTAATAAATGTTTTTCACTATTAGAACCTAAATGAATATCACTTATAAAAATAAATGAAATATTATTTTTAATCTTATTTGTTGTAAGGTTAATTTTTTTTGAAAAAACTTTATTTCCATAATAAAAAGAAATTATAGATAATACTAAAATAATAACCAGAGCTACAATTCCAATGATTTGAGAGTCGATTAATATAACTTTGCTAGAAAAATATGCAATTGTAACAATCCAAAAACTTATAAAGCCAATTCCCATACCTTCATAAATAAAAAAGCGAAGTGGTTTTAATGAAGTGTAAGAACGAAAATAAAAGATAATTAAAATAGAAATTATGATTGTATAGTAAAATGAAACTCTGCGATTAACTAATTCATTAAAAATTAATTCATTTAAAATTTCAAAAGGATACACATAGATAAAATAAGTAACACAGAAGACAACAACGTAGAAAAGACTATTTTGTAATATCTTATTCATCAATGAAAAACTTAAGCTAGCAATTTAAATAAAAAATAGAAAGAAAATAAAACTAAAATTATTGCTACCCATATACTAAGATTTGTAAAAAAGATTTTTAAATTTTGATTTGTTTTAATAAAAGCAGGTAAAACTAATAGCAATACTCCCAACATGTATATTATTGGGATTAATTTACTCATGCAAAATTAATATTCTTTTTCAATTAACTCACTCACAAGATGATTTCCATACCCTTTATCTTTTGCAGAGTCGTAAAAATTCATTGCAATTCTTGATAGTTGTTCAGCATTACTAGAATCTTTAAGAAGATCATTGATATATGTTAAGTCTTTTAACGTGTTATTAACAGAAAATACATATCCTTTATAATCACCCTGAAGTGCTTTATCTGCAATTCTACCTAAAGCTCCTGAATTGCCAGAGCCTAGTTTAGCCACTTCACACAAAAGATTAATATCAATATCTAGTTGTTTTGCTGATCTAAAAAATTCAATTACTGTTGTTGTGGTTAATAAGGATAAAAAATTAGATAATAATTTAGCTTGAGCTGCTTTTTCAACAGTGCCAAAATTAAAAATATTTTTACAAAAACTCAATAAGTATTTTTTTGACTCTTCAAAATCATTGGAGTCACCTCCCCATATTCCTCCAAGTATTCCCTCTTCACTTTGAACAGGTCCACCCATTACCGGATTTACAGTGTATTTAATATTTTTGTTATTAAAAATAGATTTCATTTTAGAAGTTCCATTTTTATCATGTGTGGTTAGATCAATAATAAGCAATTCATTATCAATTAATGGAGTTATTTTCTCTGCAATACTTAATGCAATAGGTGTATTTGTAACACACAACATTAGGCAATCAAGATTATGATTTATTAAATCATTATATGAATTAACTTCAACAGCGCCTTCTTTAATCAGTTTATCTATTGGATCTCTATTTTGATGTGCGATAACGTATAAATCATTTTGATTTAATAAATTTTTAGCCATACCATAACCCATGTAGCCAGCACCTATAAAACCAACTTTTGATTTATTCATAAAAAAACATTTTATATATTATATAATAAATTTTTTTAATAATTTTTGAAGTTATTTTTAAATGTTAAAAAAAATAAAACTAAAATAAGTGGTAAACAAATTAAGTTTAGAGTTTTCCAACTAGTTAAATAAAGTAACAGCCCTGCTGATAAAGAACCAATAGCCTGACTTGAAAAAACTACAAAATCATTGAGACCCTGAGAAAGAAATTTATTATCTTCATCGTATGATATTACCAATAAACTTGTTCCAGAAACAAATAAAAAATTCCAACCTATACCTAACAAAATAAGACCAATAAGAAAACCATAATAAGTTTCAAAATTATAATTTATAAAAATACAAATTAATAAAATAAATACACCTGATAAAATAATATTTCTATGTCCAAAAATTTTGATTAAATTACCTGTAAATAGTGAGGGAAGAAACATGCCTACAACATGTAATTGTATTACAATACCCGTTGAAAAAATACTATAACCATGGATTACGTTCATCGATATAGGTGTAGCAGTCATTAAAGTACTCATTGTTATATAACCTACTCCTGCACTTAATATAGCAAGCTGAATATGTTTATTGGTTAATAATTCTAATAAAGACTTTTTATTATAATGTGACTTCTTGTAAAAAAATTTATCAGCATCATAAAAAAGGAAAAAGAAAAAAGGTATTATTGTTAATAATGATAATGATATATATGAGCCAATAAATTCAACAAAAAATAAATCTTTTGTGAATGATACAATGTTTGTTCCTAAAAGTGCTGCAAAAATTCCCAAAAGAAGAATTAAAGAAATTGCTCTAGGGACATTTTCTTTATCTACTAATTCTGTTGCAGCAAATCTATATTGAAGAATAAATGATACAGATAAACCTATAAATAAATTACCCAAGCAGAAAACAGTAAAACTAGAAATACTTAATCCATATGCACATAACATTGATGCCAAACTATTTAGAATTGATGAAAAGATAAAGCCGAACCTCCTACCTTTAACTTCCATAGTTTTGGCAGCAATAGGAGCGCCTATTGCAGATCCAAGAATCATTAGAGCAGTAGGGAGGGTAGCTAAATATTGAATATTAATAAGCTTAGAACCAACAATACCACTTAATAAAACTGTTACAGTAGGTGATGTAAATGAAAATATTTGCCCGATTGATAATATTAACAGATTACGACTAATCATTAAAACTGTCTATATCCAATGAACTAATTAACAACTAGTTAATTTACAAAAGTTAGAGGAAGTTTGTGATTTTTTTTAATAATTTGTAAAGAAATATGCGAAGACATGTACGTACACTCAATCTCTTTTATTAGATTCTGCTGAAATTTATCATATTCAACAATAGATGGAGATAAAATTGTGATTTGATAATCACTATTATTACCTGTTAATCTATGAACTTCTATGATTTCATCATATTTCTTAACTACGTTTTTAAAATTAGTTAACCATTTTTCTGTATGATTTTGAATGGAAATTGATAAAAAAACAGTAATAGGAAGATTTAATTTATTATTATCTAAAACTACTGTTTTAGATAAAACAACTTTATCTTCCTCAAGTTTTTTTATTCTATTCCAGCAAGGCGTATTGGATAGTCCAACTTTCTTTGAAAGTTCTGAAAGAGGGATTGATGAATTTTTTTGTAACTCCTCTAATATTTTTATATCTATTGCGTCCATTCTTATTAATGATCAAGTTATAGAATATTTTTCTAAATTATTCAATAAAAAGAAAATTTTAAGAAAAATATTAAATTTTATATATATTTTTTAGAATTATTTTCTATAAATGCTTCAACGGTATTTGATTTTCAGATTGTACGCCGTTTTAACAAAAAAGTACTAAAGAGAAAGGACTTAGTATGACTACAAAATCACTACACCCTGAGACAATAGCTCTGCATGGTGGAAATTACAGAAGAGATGAAACAACGAATTCAGTAGCTGTTCCAATTTATCAAACTACCAGCTATCAATTTAATAGTCAGGAGCACGCAAATAATTTGTTCACATTAAAAGAGTTGGGAAATATTTATACAAGAATAATGAATCCTACTAATGCTGTTTTAGAAGAGAGAATTGCGCAACTTGAAGGAGGTCTTGCAGCTTTAGCTGTTTCTTCAGGTCAAGCTGCTTCTGCTTTTGCAATTCAAAATTTATGTCAGGCAGGAGATAACATTGTTTCTTCAACAGATTTGTATGGAGGTACATGGAATCAATTTGCTAATACATTTAAGCAATTAGGGATTGAGGTTAGATTTGCGGATCCGAGCGATCCCGAAACATTTGTTAAATTAGCTGATGATAAAACAAGAGCTTTTTATGCAGAAACTTTACCTAATCCTAAATTGAATGTTTTTCCAATTGAAGAAGTGGCAGCATTAGGTCAAAAAATTGGAATACCACTTATAGTTGATAATACAGCAGCACCTATAACTTGCAAACCATTAAAATACGGAGCTGCAATTGTTGTGCATTCATTAACAAAATGGATAGGTGGACATGGAACTTCCATAGGAGGAATAATTGTTGATGGAGGAAATTTTGATTGGACTCAGTTTCCTGAACGTCATCCTTTATATAATCAACCAGATCCTAATTATTGGGGATGGGTTTTAGGTAAAGTGGTCCCTGAGGTATTAGGAGCAAATATTACTTATGCTGTTAGAGCAAGATTTGTATTACTCAGAGATTTAGGGGCTGCTCTTTCCCCTACTAATGCTTTTAATTTTATTCAGGGATTAGAAACATTGCCTCTGCGTTTTCAAAAACATCAATACAATGCTGAAAAAATAGCAGATTATTTAACAAGTAAAAAAAACGTAAATCGTGTTATTCATCCAAAATACCAGCTTGGTATCAATAAAGAAAGAGTAGAGAAATATCTTGAAAATGGTAATGGTCCACTAGTTGGTTTTGAGCTTGAAGGTGGAATTGAAGCTGGAAAAGCATTCATAAATAATTTGGAACTTATCTATCATGTAGCCAATATTGGAGATGCAAGAACATTAGCTATACACCCTGCCTCAACGACTCATTCTCAGTTGAGCACTGAGGATCAATTAAGAGCAGGTGTAACTCCAGGATTTATTAGATTATCCGTAGGCATAGAGCATATTGATGATATCATAAATGATATTGATCAAGCAATTAATAAAGCTCAAGAAAAGGTTAAGAACGTGGCATAAACTCCTTGTAAAGTGTAATATCTCGTTCTTGAAATAAAGGGTAGATTTCTACCCTTTATTTTTTTATAAACATTCATGCCTTCAAGTCACGAATACATTAAAGATAAAAGAAATAAAAAAATTAAAATTTTTATAAATAATAAATTTTTTCTAAGAGAAAAAGCGAAAGTATCTGTATTTGACTCTGGTTTTTTATTGGGAGATGGAGTTTGGTCAGGTATTAGATTTCACAATAATAAATTTTTATTCTTAAGAGATCATCTAAATAGGTTATTTGATGATGCAAAAAAGATTGATTTAAAAATTCATTTAACAAAAAAACAATTAACTAAAATTTTAACTAATACGATTAAAATTAATAAAATGAAAACTGATGTCCATATCAGGCTTGTTATTTCAAGGGGCATTAAAAGTACCCCATATCAAGATCCTGCTTTCACCATTTCCAAACCAACTGTTGTAGTAATACCTGAATACAAACAACCTCAAGAGTCAATATATAAAAAAGGGCTTATTTTAAAAACTGTTAAAACTATTAGGGGTCCTCATAATGTGCAAGATCCACGAATTAATTCTCTTAGTAAATTAAATTGTATTATTGCTTGTATTGAAGCTAAAAAATGGAAAGCTGATGAAGCTCTAATGTTTGACATTAATGGAAATATAGCAACTAATAACAGTACTCACTTTTTCTATATTAAGGAAAATTGTGTCTATACTTCTACCGGTAAGTATTGTGTAAGAGGTATTACACGCCAAAAAGTAATTGATTTATGTAAAAAAAATCAAATTAAAGTTTATGAGAGAAATTTTAAACTTAAAGACGTTTTAAATGCAGATGAGGCTTTTGTGACAGGGACATTTGCCAACATTATTCCAGTTAAAAAGATAAATAACAAAAGTTATAATTTAAGAAATAACCTGACTACAAAAAAAATAAGGGAACTTTATTTAAAATTAATGGACAAATAATGATAATTTTTATGTGGTCAGGACCTAGGAACCTTAGCACAGCCTTGATGCGGTCTTTTGAAAATAGAAATGATACAGTTGTTCACGATGAACCATTTTATGCTTATTATTTATTTAAAACTCAATTAAATCATCCTATGAAAAATGAGATCATAAAGAATTATCCAATTACTCAGAGTGAAATCATAAAAAAAATCACTAAAAATCATAAAAATAAAATTTATTACCAGAAACACATGACTCATCATATTATTAAAAACACCAAAATTAATTGGATTAAAAAGGGTTATAATTGTTTTTTAATTAGACACCCATCTAAAGTTATAAATTCATATATTCAAAAAAATACTTTGAGAAATATAAATGACATAGGATTTAAAAAACAATTTGAAATTTTTAATAAAATTAAAAAAAATAACTCAAAATTTTTAGTAATTAATGCTGATGATATTCTTAATAATCCTACACTTTCTATGAAAAAGTTATGCAAAAAATTAAATATAAATTTTTCAAAAAAAATGCTTAATTGGCCAAAAGGCAAAAGGGATACTGATGGTATTTGGTCTAAAGTTTGGTATAAAAAAGTAGAACAATCAACTACTTTTAATAAATATAATAAAGAGAATATTATTGTCCCAAAAAAATATTCAAAAATTTTAGATGAGTCACTTAAATATTATGATGGCATGAATAAATATTCACTCTAATGAAACATATAAATTATCAGGAAGCTGCTAAGTTATTATTTGAAAACAGACTCAATAAATCAACTATAAATGAATTGCCTAAAAATTTAATTCCTAAATCATATGAAGACGCTTACTTAATTCAAGATGAACTAAAACTTCTTTATCTTTCATTAAAAGATAATATTACAATTGGAAAAAAAGTTGGTTGCACAAGCATAGAAGGTCAAAAACAACTTAATATAGATGAGCCATTTTATGGCAATCTCTATTCTAGATTTTATAGCATCGATGTTGATGAGTTATCATCAAAGAAGTTTAATAAACCATTTATTGAACCTGAAATTGCACTAAGAATAAAAGATGATATAGATATTTCAAAAGAACCTTTTTCACTAAAAGATATTGATAATTTATTTGATGGTTTTGTATGTGCATTAGAAATTGTAGACTTTAGATTTAATAAAAGTTTAAAAGAAATTGGCGCTTTAAATTTAATTACAACAAATGGCGCTTCTGAACATTGGATAAGAAATAATGAAATCTTTGATATAAATACTATCAATTTTGAGAATCATCCTGTTAATATTTCTTTTGACAATAAGCTTGTTGGAGAAGGTAACACTAAATCTGTTATGGGAAATCCTCTAAATTCTGCTTTATGGCTAATAAATAAGATTGCCAAAAAAGGAGAAACTCTCTTAAAAGGACAGTTCATCTCTACTGGCACTTGCACTAAAGCTCATGAACTTATCCCAAATTCAAAAATTTCAGCAGATTTTGGAAAATATGGAAAAGTTGAATTTTTCTATAAATAACCTAGCTTAACTATATGAAAATAAATGGTTATTTCAATCAGTCTTGCAAAATATGCAGGACGGAAATAAATCATTATAAAAAAATCAATAAAACTATTACTTGGATAGACATTATCAGTGATGAAAAAGCCTTAATCGATATTAAACTATCAAAAAAAGATCTTATCAGAAGAATGCATATCATAAAAAATAATAGAGTTTTTAATGGTTTAGATGCTTTTTTAATCATTTGGAGTGAAATCCCTAGATACAAAATATTGGCTAAATTTGCATCAATTCCGGGCATATATCACATAGGTTGGTTGATTTATGAGATTATTGCCTTAATTTTATTTTATAAAAATAAACACTTATTGCAGAATGAATAACAACTTTGAAATATTAGAAAAAATTGTTCTCTCAATACTATTAATCTGTACCCTAATAGCAATTGGTCAAGAAATACTAGTGATGTTTGATAATAAAAGAGTAACACTTGCTGATATTCTTCTTTTATTTATTTATGTTGAAGTTCTGGGAATGATAAAAGAATACTGGCTAGCCAAAGTTATTAGAATGAGCTATCCCCTGTTCATTGCAATGACGGCTTTGGCAAGATTGATCATACTTCAACGAAAAGATATTGAGCCAGTAACTTTAATTTACGAATCTTTATCAATCTTAATAATTGCAATTTCAATTGTAGTTCTTCGTGTAAGACATTTAGATTATTTTAAAAGAGACAAAAAAGACTAATAATTTTAATGTTTCTATCTAACTTGAAGGAAGCGCAAGCTTTCCTATCAAAATATTTACCTAAAACTGGTACTTACTATAGTTCTAAAAGAAATTATTCTTATGATTTTGAAAATAAAGTACATTCTACCTCATTGCTATCTCCTTACATTCGCTATCGTTTATTATCTGAAGAAGATATCATAAAAAAAGTACTAGCAACTCATTCTTTTGTAAAAGTTGAAAAGTTTATTCAAGAAATTTTTTGGAGAACATATTGGAAGGGTTGGTTAGAACATCGAGAGCAAGTTTATGAGGACTACTTATCAGAAAAAAATTTTTTATTGCAAGAATATGTTTTTAAACCAGAATATAAAAAAGTAATAAATGCAGAAACTGAGATTGATTTTTTTAATTATTGGATGACTGATTTAAAAAATAATGGATATCTCCATAATCATGTAAGAATGTGGTTTGCAAGCTTATGGATTTTTACATTTAATTTACCTTGGCAGCTAGGTGCAAATTTTTTTATGGAACATTTACTTGATGGGGATCCAGCATCAAATACACTTTCATGGAGATGGGTTGCAGGATTGCAAACAAAAGGTAAACATTATTTGGCACGAAAGGATAATATCAGTAAATTCTCTAATATTAATATCAATAATAAAATATATATTAATGAAAATGCGTCCTACAAAACAGAGGGAAAAGAATATAAAATAAAAGAAATCAATTTTTCTAATCAAAATCATTTAATTTCTGAGGCAATTTTAATACCATCAGATGAGCTAAATTTTATACAAGATAATAAATATAAATTTAAATATATATTTTCAGGAGTGCCTATAGATGAATATAATGATCATAATTTTTCTGAAAATGTGATAAGACATTTAAAAAGCATTATTCTATCAAATTTTCAGGATAATAAATTTTACAAACATATTTCTTATGAAATTCACTTTGATGATTATCATAAAAATTTTAAAGAATGGCTTAAAAGAAATAAAATAAAAAATGTATGCATTCCATATGTAACAAAAGGAAACTGGAGAACAATAACAAAAAAAATAATAAATGATAATCCATCTATTAATTTTATATATTTAAACAGAAATTATGATAGAGAAGCATGGAAATACTCAAAAAAAGGTTTTTTTAACTTCAAAAAACATATTCCTGAGCTAATTACTAAAATTAATAATGAGAGAAATTTTAAAAATTAATAAAATCACTAAAATTTATAAAAACCAATTCAAAGCATTGGATGAGCTGAGTTTAAACATTCATGAAGGTGAAATATTTGCTTTATTAGGACCTAATGGTGCCGGAAAATCCACTCTAATTAATACAGTGTGTGGTATTCTTAATTTTGATAAAGGTGATATAAAAGTTAATGAATTTGACATTATCAAAGATTATCGTCAAACAAGATCTATGATAGGAATAGTTCCTCAAGAACTAAATTTAGAGGCTTTTGAAACTGTTTGGGATAATGTTAATTATTCTCGAGGCCTATATGGTAAATCACCTAATCACCAATATATTGAAGAGTTGTTAAAAGAATTATCTCTTTGGGATAAAAAAGATAATAAACTAAGAGAACTATCAGGAGGAATGAAGCGACGTGTCTTGATTGCAAAGGCACTTTCTCATGAGCCAAAAGTTCTATTTTTAGATGAACCAACTGCTTCAGTAGATGTAGAATTACGCAAAGAAATGTGGAAAGTTATACAAAAACTCAAAGAAAAAAATGTTACTATAATTTTAACTACACATTACATAGAAGAAGCTGAAGAAATTGCTGATAGAGTTGGAATCATTAATAACGGGAAAATAATTCTGGTTGATGAAAAGAAGAATTTAATACAGAAGCTTGGTCAAAAGATTCTCAAAATTGAACTTGCTGAACCCATAGAATTTATTCCAAATGAATTAAAAAATTTTAAACTGCAAATTAATAAAGATAAAAATATCTTAACTTATATTTATGATACTAAAGGAAAAAATACTGGTATCACATCTTTGTTATCTGAAATAAAAAGTCTGGGATTGCAATTAAAAGATATCAGTACTGAACAAAGCTCTCTGGAGTCAATATTTTTAAATTTAGTAAAGGAGTCAGAAAATGAATTGGCACGGGCTTAAAGCAATTTACTTTCATGAAATGGATAGAATGAGAAGAACTCTATTTCAAAGTTTAGTCTCTCCATTTATATCTACCTCATTGTATTTTGTAGTTTTTGGATCAGCAATTGGGTCTAGGATTACAGAGATTGAAGGGGTTAGTTATGGCTCATTCATTGTGCCTGGAATGATTATGCTCACCATTTTAACTCAATCCATTTCAAATGCTTCTTTTGGGATTTTTTTTCCAAAATTTACAAATACAGTCTATGAAATTCTAGCAGCCCCTCTTTCCAGTTTTGAAATTATCTTAGGCTTTGTAGGAGCTGCTGCAACAAAATCTCTTATTATTGGCACAGTAATTATTTGTACTGCTGGCTTATTTGTTGATCTTCACATAGAACATCCATTTATAATGATGTTTTTTTTAGTATTAACTTCAGTCACATTTGCCTTATTTGGTTTTATTATTGGTATGTGGGCAGATAATTTTGAAAAACTGCAACTAATACCTATTCTTATTGTCACGCCTTTGGTTTTTCTTGGTGGAAGTTTTTACAGTATAAATATGCTACCAGAATTTTGGCAAAAAGTTTCTCTTTTAAATCCTGTCTTGTATTTAGTAAGCGGATTTAGATGGAGTTTTTATGAAATCGCTGACGTGAGTATTTATACAAGTCTCATTACAATATTATTTTTTTTATTTACCTGTGTCCTAATTATAAGTTATACTTTTGCTAAAGGTTATAAAATTAAAAGTTAAAAATAAATCAGTGATTAATAAATCAATAATCAATAATTATAATAAAAACGGTGTTGTAGTTTTAAGGAATATTATTAGTAAAAAATGGATTTCGGTTCTTCAAAAAGGTATAAAAAAGAATTTTGATAAACCAAGCAAGTACAAATGTGTTTATGAAAAAAATAATAAAAAAGAACTTTTCTATGATGATTATTGTAATTGGAAACGAATAATTGAATACAAAAATTTTATTTTTAATTCAAATATCGCTTTTATTGCCAAATTATTAATGCAATCAAATAAAGTTAATTTATTCCATGAACATGTTCTAATTAAAGAAATAGGTTCAAAGAAAAGAACACCGTGGCATCAAGATCAATCTTATTACTGTGTAAATGGTAAGGATAATTGTAGTTTTTGGATTCCTTTAGACGAAGTTAGTAAATCCTCATCTCCTGAATTTGTTTTAGGTTCAAATAAATGGAATAAGCAATATTTACCTACTAAGTTTTTTGGCCATAGTTATGAACAAAAAGATGATGAATTTGAACATATACCAAATATAGAAAATAATAGAAAAAAGTTCAAAATTAAAAGTTGGAAAGTGAGTCCAGGTGATGCCGTAGTTTTTAATTTTTCTACAGTACATGGTGCACCTGAAAACAAATCAAAAAATAGACGTAGAGCTTTTTCAATAAGATTTACTGGTGATGATGCTACTTACATAAATAGAAAAGGTGAGATGTCACCACCATTCCCAAATATTAAACTTAAAAACGGAGATCCTTTAGACTCTAAAACTTTCCCAGTACTAGTTTCTTCTTAAATAATAAATATAAGGAAGTGCAGTAGCATACATTATTAAACTATATGTTGCTGCAGGAATTAAATATGCACCGCCATCAAAAAAAACATTTGCTACAACAATAGCTAGTGTACCATTTTGCAATCCACATTCAAGTGTTATAGCTCTTTGCTGCGAAACGTTAGAGATAAGTGATTTGCTAAGATAAAAAGCAATTAACATCATTACGATATTTAAAATAAGTGTAATTAAACCTGCCTGAGCAAAATATGTGATAACATTTTCTCTTTCAGCTAAAACTGCTCCTAGAAGGACTAAAAAAAACAAAACAGTAGATATTTTTTTTGCAATACCTTCAAAAGCACTAAGAGTATTTTTTAGAAACATACCAATTAGAACTGGAACAGTCACAATTAAAAACATTTTTAAAGCAATATCAATCAGGGATATTCCTTCGTTTGCAAGATTTGTACCTAATAGGGATAATGAAATACCTAATATTAATGGAATAGTGATAACACTTAATATGCTAATAACTGCTGTTAGGGATATAGAAAGTGCAACATCACCTTTAGCAAAGGAAGTTAAAATATTTGAGGTAGCTCCACCTGGTGCCGCTGCAAGTATCATTACGCCAATAGCTATTTCAGGAGATAAAGGCCAAATAAAAACTAAAATTAATGCAACAATAGGCAATATTATTAGTTGAGAAATAAAACCTACAAAAAATTCCCTTGGTTTTACAAATATTCTAGCAAAATCAGAAATTGATAAACCTAGTCCTAAAGAGAACATAATAAATGCTAGAGCAATAGGTAAAACAATATCAGTAATAATATTCATACTTTAAAATATCATTTTATTCTTCAAATAAACATAAAATATTGAAACAATAAGTAAATTTAATGTTATAAAATCGTAATGATTCTTAATCTTAATAAAATTAATAAGAATAAAATAGCGGCTTGGGCTGTACATGGATTTACAGGATCTGGCGCAGTATTAGGGTTTTTGGCCATAATTGCTATTTTAAATAGTGACGCCG
>CACJPV010000009.1 GCA_902595425.1 uncultured Alphaproteobacteria bacterium
TTTTAGCTGAGAAGATGGACCTGACAAATGAACACTTTTGACATCACCTCCTGCACAGAAATGCTGACCTTCACCCTGCAGCAATATTCTCTTTATATTTTGGTCTTCTTGCCATTCTTGTAATTTCTTAGCAAACTGTTCTGCCATAGATAGGTTAAGAGCATTTAATGCTCGTGGTCTGTTTAGCGTAATGACTCCTGTGCTTTGCTTAATATCAAATAAAATTTCCATTATTTTTTTTTAAATTTTAAAATTTTATCTGATAGTCCAACTTCCTTCGCTTTAAGTCTATTAATTTCATCTCTTATTCTTGCTGCATCTTCAAATTCTAATTTTGAAGCAAACATATTCATTTTTTCTTCAAGATGTTTAATATGCTTGTTTAAATCTTTTCCTACAAGCTCTTTTGCATTTTCAATTTCTACTGTAACATGATCTTGCTCAGCAGTATTTTCTAAAATTTCTTCAATATTCTTTTTTATACTAAGCGGAGTAATATTATTTTCTTTATTATATCTTAATTGTTTTTCTCTTCTTCTTTCGGTTTCATTAATAGCCTCTTTCATACTTTTTGTAACAGTATCTGCGTACATTATTACTTTGCTATCAACATTTCTTGCCGCTCTTCCAATTGTTTGTATTAAACTTGTTTTAGAGCGGAGATATCCTTCTTTATCAGCATCTAATATCGCCATAAGTGCGCATTCAGGGATATCTAAACCTTCTCTTAAAAGATTGATACCAATCAAAATATCAAATACGCCAAGGCGTAAATCTCTAATGATAGCAACACGCTCAAGAGTATCGATATCAGAATGAAGATAGCGGACTTTCAAACCTTCTTCATGCATATATTCAGTTAAATCTTCAGACATTTTTTTTGTTAAAGTAGTGATAATCACTCTATATCCATTAGTAATAGTCGACTTACATTCATCAATTAAATTATCAATTTGATGCTTTGTTTTTCTAATTTCAATTGGGGGGTCTATTAAACCAGTAGGGCGAATCACTTGTTCAACAAAAACCCCACCTGTTTTTTCCAATTCATAATCTCCTGGAGTTGCACTCACAAAGATTGTTTGTGGACGCATTGCGTCCCATTCCTCTCTTTTTAGAGGTCTATTATCTACACAGCTAGGAAGTCTAAAACCATATTGCGATAAAGTAGATTTTCGTGAAAAATCACCTTTGTACATTCCTGATATTTGACTACAAGTAATATGACTTTCATCAATAAATAACAAAGCGTCTTCAGGTATATATTCATATAAAGTTGGTGGTGGCTCACCAGGTTTTCTTCCTGATAAATATCGTGAGTAGTTTTCAATACCACTACAACTTCCTGTTGTTTCAATCATTTCTAAATCAAAGGTAGTTCTCTCATCTAAACGTTGACGTTCAAGAAGTTTTTTTTCATTCTCAAAAACAATCAGTTGTTTTTTTAAATCTTCTTTTATTTGAACGATAGCTTTTTTGATTGTTGGTTTTGGTGTAACATAATGTGAATTAGCAAAAATTCTAATTTGTTCAAGATCACCTAAATTTTCTCCAGTCAATGGATCTATTTCAGATATCTTTTCGATGTCATCACCAAAAAAGGATATCCTCCAGGATCGGTCTTCATGGTGGGAGGGAAAAATTTCCAATATATCTCCTTTGGCACGAAAACTTCCTCGTCTAAAATCCATATCTCTTCTTTTGTAAAGCAGCTCAACTAGTTTTCTAATTATTATATCTCTGTTTATTGATTGATTTTTTTCTAGTGTGAATGACATTGAAGAATAAGCTTCTACAGATCCAATGCCATAAATGCATGATACAGATGCTACAATGATAGTGTCTCTTCTCTCAACAAGTGAACGTGTTGCTGAATGACGAAGCCTATCAATTTGTTCATTTATAGAAGACTCTTTTTCTATAAACGTATCACTTTTAGGAACGTATGCTTCAGGAGTGTAGTAATCATAGTAACTAACAAAATATTCAACTGCATTATTGGGAAATAAACTTTTCATTTCTCCATATAGTTGTGCAGCTAAAGTTTTGTTTGGTGCCATTATGAGAGTAGGGCGTTGCATCTCTTCAATTACTTTTGCCATTGTAAAAGTCTTACCAGACCCTGTAACACCTAAAAGGACTTGTTCATTTTCTCTAGATCTTAAATTTTGAACAAGTGTTTTTATTGCATTTGGCTGATCTCCACTTGGTGAAAAATTACTTATAATTTCAAATTTTTCTTGAGATTTTAAAGGTGTGGATTGGGTTTCAGTGAGGTTCATTTAGAATCAATATATTCCTTTAAATAGGAATATTTATCTAAAAATCGACCATCTTGTGTAATTGTAGCATTGAGTATTCTACCATCGTCTATCCCAAGCATAAATGGTATGACCTCATTTACAATACCATTTCCAAATTCCATACTTGATTCCCTTGGAAGTTCTGCGGGTAGATTATCAACTGACATGATAGCTAGAGAATTTTCAATCTCATTTGTTTCTTCGAATGTTTCTTTGTTAATATAAAAATTTGGATGATCAATTGTGGTTGATTTGATTGTTGTTGGAACTGAACCATCAACATCGCAAGTTACATCACCAATTATCTTAAGTTTTGTAAAATCAGTAATTTGATTTTTTGTAAATATTTTTGGTGAACTTGGATCCCAATAATGTGCACTTATATAAATATCGCTTTGTTTTAAGTATTCGAAGGTTTTACTCAGATACTCCTTAGGGTAATTAATGAAATGCTCTAATTCAAATTTCTTATTCTCCTTATGTGTAACATAATCTTTTGTATCTAAATTACAAAAGACAGGATAATCAAATTTTTTATTAAGAAAATCTTCAGGTGCAATTTTTTTTATATTTGTATATTTTAAAACTTCTTGAACACCTCGATTTACCCTTCCATCACCAGTGATCAATAATTTAAAATTAGGGAAACGAACTTCAGATAAATTTTTTAATAGTCGATCATAATTATTAATTTTAAATGCACGCGCTAAAGGTTGAAATTTATTTTGTAATAAAAAAAGATTTAAAGTATTATAACACCCTACTATTCCAGCAAATCTTCCAAAACCAAGATATCTTGATCCGTTCACAGCTCTTATATTTTCATAATCTATAAGTTTAATTTTTTTATCAAGTATAGTGCGTAGGAGTTCTTTTTTATCCATTCCTGGAGTGCCTTGTGCATTTGATAGTGTATCTTTATTTAATTTATAGGTATGTGAGAAAAAAACGTAAGTTTTATTTGGGATTAAAACATTTACATCTACTTCTTTAACGCCAAATATTAAATCACAATGATCTAGATTATCACTTAAAATTCCTCCATTTTTAGAGTATTCTTCGTTTGTGAAACTTCTTTTGTTACTTGGTTGAACGTTAATATTAATGTCAGGAAATTTAATTTTTATTTCTTTGATTTGTTCTGGAGTTATTGGAGCACGTCCTTCATCATTTCTGCTTTCTTTGATTATTCCAATTGACTTTACAATATGAGTCATAAATTATTTTTTATAACAATATTATATTCTTCAAAAGTTTTAAAAAAATAATTAATCAAGCTTTCATTATGAGGGGCTGCTTGTACTCCACTTTCTAATTTTTTTTCTATTATTAGATCTATTGCACAAGATAAGGTTATAGATACCAAGACGCCCATAGCGGTATTTTCGCCAGACCCTTTTTCATCTAAAAAATAATACTTATTAAATACTTCTCTATTATTTTGATGTGCTAATAAATTGACATATAGTACAACGCGATCTTCTTCACCTGGTGAATAGGGATGCTTTTTCCATAATTCTTCACCGAGATTATTGATTTTTGTGTCAAGATCTGGAGATTTGTTGGAAAGCATTTCAAAAATATCTTTCCATGCATTTTCCCAACCATTCAATCTTAAAGTGCCCCTTACAAATTCTTTAAGTTTCCATTGCTGATCAAAATTATACTCTTTGATATAGGGAGTGGAGTCCCGATTTGGATAAGCCTCGTAAATCTCGTCATTAACAGAATATTTTCCAATATTTTTATACGGAGTTTTTACTACTGTTTGAAAGTTGTTAATAAATTTTGCATCATTGTTTAAAGCTTTGATGACCCCAACAGGAGACCAACTAAATTTATATTTAAAATCATTAGGTATAGCTGGAAAGCCACCACAATATGAGTGATAGGTAACATCAAGGTTGCTTAAACCAGTTTCTTTTAATTTTTTAACGAGTAAATGTGAAAAAAAATGATCAATACCAGGATCAAGACCAACCTCATTGATAAAAACTAAATTATTTCTTTTTGCTTCATCCTTCAAATTTTTCATATCTGGTGAGATATAACTGCTAGAAGCAAAGTGACATTTTTTATCCAGGCATAATTTTGCAATCGTTAAGTGATGATTAGCTGGTAATTGTGATACAACTATATCACCTGCATTTAAGACACTAGTTAATGATCCTATATCAAATGTTTTTGCAGTTACATTTTTTTTATCTACATGGCTAATGCTTTGCTGTGCCTTTTCTAGAGTTCTATTCCAGATAGTTACATTTTCATAATTTTGAGTGATTCTTCTAATGCCTGGAATAGATGATAAGCCTGTACCTAACCAATGGATATGTTGCATAGATTTAATTTACTTTTATTTTAAAAAGATTACTACAATAAAAAAGAAACAATACGGTAAAAAATTGACGAGTTTAATAATTATTTTTTTATTAACAGGTGTGATATCTGGATTTATTGCAGGCCTTCTAGGAGTAGGAGGAGGGATTATTATTGTGCCTATTAGCTATTTTATTTTACTATATCTAGATTATTCAACTGTTTACGCGATGCATGTAGCAATTGCTTCATCACTTGGAATAATTTGTTTTACTTCCATCTCTTCTATAAGGTCGCATTTAAAGCTTGGTAATGTTAACAGATCAATACTTAAAAGATGGGTTCCTGGAATTGTACTTGGCTCCATATTGGGATCCTATTGTGCAAGTATTATTTCTGGAAAAATTTTAGTTAATATTTTTATTTTTTTGGCTTTTTTAATCGCTTTAAATATGGCTTTTCAGAGAGATCCGATAATTCTCTCAAAAGATCTTCCAAGATCAAAACTCATCAATTTAATATTGAGTGCGATGATAGGCTTTTTATCAGTTTTAATTGGGATTGGAGGAGGGAGTTTTAGTGTTCCATCCCTAACTATGTTTTCAAAAAAAATACATGAAGCTGTAGGTACTTCTGCTACGCTAGGTTTCTTTATCGCTTTTCCTGGAGTGATAATTTTAATGATCTCCGGATCTTCAATTAATGATTTACCACCATTTTCAATTGGTTATCTAAATTTAGCAATTGTTCTCTTGGTTTCTTCTACTAGTATCTTTACTGCAAACATCGGAGCTAGAGTGTCAGTTAGTGTTAATAAAGTTACTTTGAGGAGACTTTTTTCAATTTTTTTATTGTTAACATGTATAAGTCTAATTATGGAACATTATATAATTTAAGATTATGAGTTTTATTGCCTCAAGATTAAAAAGAATTAAACCTTCGATGACTGTAGGTATTAACGTTAAAGCTAATGCTTTGAGAGCTGAAGGTAAAGATGTGTTAGTTTTGGCTGCAGGTGAGCCTGACTTTGATACACCGGCTAATATTAGAAAAGCTGCTTTTGATGCTATGGAAAGTGGACAAACAAGATACGTCCCTGGAAAAGGTACTCCCGCACTTCAAAAAGCAATCCAATCAAAGTTTATAAAAGATAATAATCTAGAATATTCACTGGATGAAATAATTGTCGGAGTAGGTGGTAAGCACATAATTTACAATGCAATGATGGCAACGCTTAATCCTGATGATGAAGTTATAATCCCAGCCCCTTTTTGGGTTAGCTATCCTGACATTGTATTACTAGCAGAAGGAAAACCTATAATAGTTGAATGCCCAGAGAGTCAAAATTTTAAAATTACAGCTAACCAACTTGAAAAAAATATAACTGAAAAAACTAAATGGTTAATGCTCAATAGCCCAAGTAATCCAACAGGAGCGGTCTATTCAAAAAGTGAGTTAAAAGAACTGGCAGAAGTTTTGCTTAAATATCCCCATGTATTAATTATGTCAGATGATATTTATGAAAAAATTATTTACGATAATTTAGAATTCGGCACGCTTGCTTCAATCGAACCAAGATTAAAAGACAGATGCTTAACTTTAAATGGCGTATCAAAAGCGTACTGTATGACAGGATGGAGACTTGGCTATTGTGGAGCATCAAAAGAAATTATTGCTGCAATGAATAAAATGCAATCACAGAGCAATACCTCAACATCTTCGATTTCCATGGCAGCTGCTGTTGAAGCATTAGAAGGCTCTCAGGAATTTATTAAAGAACATAATGAAGCTTTTGTTAGAAGAAGAGATATGGTTGTAAGTTTATTAAATCAGATAGAAGGAATAAACTGTTTAACGCCCGAAGGTGCATTTTATGTCTATCCATCTTGCAAGGGTGTAATTGGAAAGCAAACACCTGATGGTAATAAAATTTTGAACGATGAAGATTTTATGAATTATCTCTTAGAAAGTGAGGGCATTGCAGGCGTTCATGGTGCTGCTTTTGGCTTATCGCCATATTTTAGATTATCATATGCTACAAGTGATGAGATTCTAAAAGATGCATGTTCTAGAATTAAAAGAGCTTGCGAAAAACTTAAGTAAGATCTTTATCTGCAATAATTTTTGCTATTCTTAGAAGGTTTGTTGAACCAGCGTTACCAAAGGGCACTCCAGCGGTAATAATTACACTATCATCCGTATCAACTAATTTTTTATTTTTTGCAACTCTGCAAGCTATTTTCACCATTTCAGTTGTATTTTCAGCGTCCTGAAATGAATGACATGAATTAACACCCCAAACAATTTGCATTTTTCTTGAGGTTTTAATATTAGGTGAGAGTCCAATGATCTGTACAGGTGCTCTTTCTCTTGCCATTCTTAATGTTGTTTTACCACTAACTGAAAAAGTTATAATTGCTTTTGCACCAGCATTTTTTGCAATTGAATAAGCCGCATTTGTAATCGCATCAGTGTTATCAATTTTTTTTATATTTTGCTCATCTTCAATTTCTAAATTGAAATTATTTTTATCCTTTTCAACATTCTCAATTATCCTGTCCATTGTTGCAACTGATTCTATAGGATAATTTCCCATTGCCGACTCACCAGATAACATCACGGCATCAGTACCATCATAAATTGCATTTGCGACATCTGATGCCTCTGCTCTTGTTGGCACTAAATTAGAAATCATACTTTCTAACATTTGAGTAGCAACAACTACTGGTTTTCCAAAATGTCGGCATCTTTTAATAATATTTTTTTGGGCAATTGGGACTTTTTCTGTTGGCATTTCAACACCCAGATCACCTCTTGCAATCATTATTCCATCAGCAGCTTGTATTATATCATCAATATTTTTTAATGCAGATGGTTTTTCAATTTTTGCCATAACTAAAGCTTTACCATCAACAATTTTTTTTAATTTATTTATATCTTCACCTTGTTGCACAAAGGAAAGAGCAACCCAATCTACATTCATTTCGAGTGCTTTTTGAAGATCTGCTTTATCCTTAGAAGTAAGTGAGTCTATTGGGAGTATAACATCAGGTATATTCACACCTTTATTATTAGAGATTATTCCATCATTGAGGACTTCAGTAATTAAAGACTCTTTATTTTGTTCGATAACTTGCAGCCTTATTCTTCCATCATTTATTAATAGAGTGGTGTTGGGTGTTAAATGATCATAAATTTCAATATGTGGAAAGTTAACTCTATTATTATCTCCTGGTTTTGAGTTAATGTCTAAAGTAAATTTTTGACCCTTTTTTAGAGACTCTTCAGTATTCTTAAATTCGCCAACTCTTAGCTTAGGACCTTGTAAGTCTGCCAGTATACATGTTGCATGATTATACTTTTCTTCTAATTGTCTTATCCATTTTAGATTTTGTCGATGAGTTTCAACAGATCCATGGGAAAAATTTAGCCTAAAAACATCACATCCAGCTTCAAAAACTCTTTCTATTGTCTGGTAAGAGGAAGATGCAGGACCTAATGTTGCTAAAATTTTAGCTTTTCTATTACGTTTCATTTAATTAATTTACGTGTATATATTTAATTTAACTAAAATTAAACTTAATTGAGTAATTATGAATAAAAATTTTGATAGGGAATTATTAGCAGATGTTGCAGAAAGATTAATAAAACATTTACAAAATAGAACTGATGTACAAAACATTGATTTGATGAATTTATCTGGATTTTGTCGAAACTGCTTATCTAAATGGTATTTAGCTGCTGCAGAAAAGAGAAATCAACCTCTCGATTATGATAAATCCAGAGAATTAATTTATGGCATGCCTTATGATGAATGGAAAAATAATTATCAAAAAGAAGCAACTAAAGAACAGTTAAAAGATTTTAATAATAAATAATACTAATAAAGTTTTTCTAGATCTTCTTGGTATTTATCTTTTACAGCAAACCTTCGGACTTTCATTGATACAGTCATCATACTATTTTCAATGGTAAATTCATGATCAATTAAAATAAATTTCCTAACCTGCTCAATAACAGATAGATTTTTATTTACTCTATTTAACACTTCTTTCATTAGTTTATTAAAATCATCATCTTTGACAATTGTTTCAAATTTTTGATTTTTACCGTTTTCTTTAGCCCAATTTAATGCAAAGTCTTTATCGGGAACAATGACTGCAACGAGATAATTTTTAAAATCTCCATAGAGCATAGATTGTGCTATCTCAGGTTCTATATCAAGTTTTGCCTCAACTCTTGTAGGTGATATATTATCTCCTCCAGCATTAACAATTATATCTTTCTTTCGATCAGTAATTTTGAGATATTCCTCTTCATCAAATTCACCAATATCTCCTGTATGCACCCATCCATCAATAATTGTTTTTGATGTTGCTTCTGGATCATTCCAATATCCATTCATTATATTTTCACCACTTACTAAAATTTCTCCATCCTCAGCAATTTTTACTTTAACCCCATGAAACAATTTCCCTACCGTGTCTAATTTGACTTTTTCTGGCGGATTTGCAGAGACAACTGGTGCTGTTTCTGTTTGCCCATAACCTTGCAACAAAGGCAGTCCTAAGGCAGTCAAATAAAGACCTACTTCGAAATTAAGAGCAGAACCACCAGAAATAAGAGCTTTTAAGGAACCACCAAATCTTTTGTTAACTTTTCTTCTAACAATTTTGTCCATAATAGAATTTATAATACTCTCAAAGAAACTTAATTTTTCTCCATGATATTTTTTCTTACCTAGACGTAGGGTGGTTGCAAACAAAGTTTGACTCAATTTACCTTGTTTTTTTAAACCTTGTGAAATTCTTGTGTGTAATGAGTCATAAAACCTTGGAACTGCTGTCATAAAGTGAGGACTTACTTCACCCATATTCACTACAAGTTTGTCTATACCTTCAGCGTAATAAACTTGTGCACCAATACCTAATGTAAAAAATTGTAGAGTATGTTCATATGAATGAGATAATGGTAGCCATGACAAAAATTTAATTTCATCCATTCCTTCTAATAAATTATTTAATAATATTTGTGCCCCAGTACAATTTGATAGCATTGCTCCATGACTAAGCATTACTCCTTTTGGATTACCACCTGTGCCTGAAGTATAAATAATACACGCTGTATCTTTTCTTTGAATAGATTTAATTTCATTATCAAAATCATAATTTTTATAATCTTCGTTTTCAATATTTTTCCAAGCATCATCAGAATTTTTTTCAACAAGATTATTCCATTTCATAATATTGACAGGATTATTATATGACTGGCTATCATCATTAATTTTAATCACGTTTTTACAATCATTAGAACTTTCAATTGCTGGCAGCGCTTTTAAACAAAGTTCATGAGAAGATATAATCATACATCTTGCACCCGAATGATTAATTATATGACTATAATCTGCAGTAGTACTAGTAGTGTAAACAGGAACTGTGATGGCACCAATTGACATAATAGCCAAATCTGCAATTTGCCACTCAGGTCTATTTTCTGATAAAATAATAACTCTATCACCTTTTAGGATTCCTACATCTATTAGTGATCTTGCTACAGATTTAACTGAAAGCTCAACTTCTTCCCATGAGAGAGATTCAAAGTTATCATTATTTTTTTTCCATAAATAAGGCTTGCCTTTCATTTTTTTAGCTTGTTCAAAAAACATTGAGACAATATTATTAAAATTATCGAAATTAATAGACATTTGACTTTACCTCCCTACAAACACTATAAATAGTACCTATATTCATTTCATACTATGAAAGCCAATAATAATCAAACTAATGCAGAAAAAAACCTTGGAAAACTGCCTGTTTGGAGACTTAGCGATCTTTATATCTCTCAAAATGATAAAAAACTTTCTGTAGATTTAAATAATATAAAAAAAGAGACAAAAAAATTTGAAAAAAAATATTTGAATAAAGTAAAACTTTTATCAGCAGAGAGATTGTTAGAAGCAATAGTTAAGCTGGAAGAAATTGATATTTGGATGGATAAAATTCTTTCCTATGCTCATCTTCTTGTTGCAGAGAATGGCAATAATGAAAAAAATAAAATTTTTTATCAAAAAATGCAAGAGACTATTACAAATTATGCGTCCTCAATTATTTTTTTTACCCTTGAACTTAATCAAATAAATGAAAACAAACTAAAAAGTTTGTTAACAAATCATAAATTAAAAAAATATAAAAACTGGATTAACAACCAAAGATCGTTCAAGCCTTACCAACTAGATTTAAAAATAGAAAAAATTTTGCAAGATAAAAGTATAACTTCTCGTTCCGCATGGATTAGATTATTTGATGATTTAATAGCTTCTCTTAAATTTAATTTTAGAAATAAAGAGTTAACAAGTGCACAAATATTTAATTTGTTATCCGATAGAAATGAAAAAACAAGAAAAGTTGCAGCAAAGTCAGTTGGAAAAGTTTTAGGAGATAACATAAAATTATTTTCAACCATAACTAACACTCTAGCAAAAGATAAATCAATTAATGATGACTGGAGAAAATTACCATCACCAGTTACTTCTAGAAATTTATCAAATGTTGTGGAAGATACTGTTGTTGATAGTTTGGTAGTTTCAGTAATTGAATCTTATCCACGACTCTCGCACAGATATTATGCTTTAAAAGCAAAATGGTTTAAAAAGAAACATTTAATGTATTGGGATAGAAATGCCCCTTTGCCTTTTGAGAATACAAAGAAGTATTCTTGGAGTGAAGCTCGAAATACTGTGATTGAAGCATACTCTGTATTTGATAATGAAATAGGAAAAATTGTTAAAAAATTTTTTGATGAAAACTGGATTCATGCTCCAGTTTTGGAAGGAAAATCCCCAGGCGCTTTTGCTGCATCAACAGTTGCATCAGTTCATCCATTTATTCTTGTTAATTTTCAGGGCAAAACAAGAGATGTTGCAACTCTGGCACATGAATTAGGTCACGGTGTTCATCAGTATCTTGCAGGAAAAAACCAAAGTCATTTTAATGCATCAACTCCTTTAACATTAGCTGAAACTGCGAGTGTATTTGGTGAGATGCTAACATTTAAATCAATTCTTAGTGCGTCAACTTCTAAAAAGGAAAGAAAAGCACTTTTAGCAAATAAAGTAGAAGATATGCTCAATACAGTTATTAGACAGATCTCTTTTTTTCAATTTGAAAAAGAAGTTCATACCTTAAGAAAAAATTCTGAACTAAGTACCAATGAAATTTGTGAAATATGGATGAATGTTCAAAAAGACAGTTTAGGACCTTCAATAAAATATGAAGAGGAATATAAATATTTTTGGAGCTATATTCCTCATTTTATTCATTCGCCATTTTATGTATATGCATATGCCTTTGGAGATTGTTTAGTAAACTCCTTGTTCAATACTTATGAGCAGGGTTTAGAAAATTTTGAAAACAAATACATTGACTTACTTAAAAGTGGAGGTTCAAAAAAATATGATGCACTTTTTCAACCTTTTAATTTAGATTTATCTAAAAAATCATTCTGGAAAAAGGGATTAAGTATGATTGAAAAACTAATTGATGAATTAGAGACACTCTAAATGTCTGAAGCAGAGTCAAGATCATTAGCTAAACAAATAAAACGTTATGCTCAAGTAGGGGGAGTTGTAGGAAAGTTTGCAACAAAGTTAGCTAGCCAAAAGTATCTTGGTGTAAAATTAGACAAAGAAAAGCACGCTCTAGAAATTAGAGAGGCGCTAGGTAGTATTAAAGGTCCTTTAATGAAGGTGGCTCAGTTGTCAGCTACAATTCCTGATCTCTTACCTGATGAGTATACAAAAGAGTTAATGCATCTTCAATCTAATGCACCACCTATGGGTTGGTTATTTGTAAAAAGAAGAATGGCTACAGAGTTATCTTCAGACTGGTTAAAAAATTTCAAAGAATTTGATAAAGAAGCAACAAGAGCTGCTTCTCTAGGACAAGTACATAAAGCAATATTAAATAATTCTGAAACAGTTGCCTGCAAATTACAATACCCAGATATGCAATCAGCTGTTAGTGCAGACTTATCACAATTAAAAATGATTTTTTCTATCTATCAAACTTACAATAAGGCTATTAAAACCTCAGAGGTATATAAGGAAATCACTGAGAGGCTAAATGAAGAACTTGATTATGAAAGAGAAAAAAAGCTCATGAATATATTCAACAAAATCTTTTCCAAAAATAAATTTATACATGTGCCAAAAACTTATGAAAAATTAAGCACAAAAAGATTGTTAACAATGTCTTGGTTGGAAGGTAAATCAATTTTAAAATTCAAAGATGCAAAAAAAAATGTAAGAAATTCTCTTGCCCGCAATATGTATTATGCTTGGTATAAACCATTTTTTGAATACGGTGTTATACATGGGGATCCTCATTTAGGTAACTATTCTGTGCAAGATGATTTAAGTATTAACCTCTATGATTTTGGTTGTATGAGAATTTTTCAGTCTAAATTTATTAAAGGAGTAATAGATTTGTACTTTGCTTTACAAAAAAATGACGAAGCTCTTGCTGTTCATGCTTATGAACAATGGGGGTTCAAAGATATCACAAAAGAAAAGCTAAAAATACTCAGTAAATGGGCTAATTTTTTATATGCTCCTTTGATGGAAGATAAAGTTAAAAAAATTCAGGAGAGTGATAGTGGAGTTTATGGGGCTAAAATAGTATCTGAAGTTCATCGGGAATTAAAAAAAATAGGTGGTGTCAAACCACCAAAAGAGTTTGTTTTCATGGATAGAGCAGCTGTGGGCTTAGGATCGGTATTTATGCATCTAAAAGCTGAAGTTAACTGGTATAGAGTTTTCCATGAGCTAATTGATAATTTTGATCAAAAAAAATTAACTGAAAAACAACAAAATACTTTAAAATTAGTTAACCTATAACTATAAGTCCTTATGAAAATTTCAGCATTAAAAGAAAATTTTAATAATGAAAACAGAGTAGCTTTAACACCAGATACCATCAAACTTTTTCAACGTTTAGGTTTAGAAGTTTTAATTGAAGATGGAGCAGGTAATAAATCAGGATATCCAAATGATCTTTACGAAGCAAATGGTGCTAAGATTGTTTCAAGAGATCAATGTCTCAAGGCAAACATCTGTTTATGTGTAAAAATACCAAGTGAAGACGATCTACAACAATTAAATGAAAATACTGTTTTAATTGGTATTCTTAATCCTTATGAAAATAAAAAATATTTTAATACTTTGAATGGAAAGAAAATTATTTCTTGTTGTATGGAGCTTATTCCTAGAATTAGTAGGGCACAAAGTATGGATGTATTATCATCCCAAGCAAATTTAGCTGGTTACAGAAGTGTAATTGATGCAGCTGAGCAATTTGGAAAAGCTTTTCCAATGATGATGACTGCAGCAGGAAGAGTTAATCCTGCAAAAGTTATGGTTTTAGGTGTGGGAGTTGCTGGATTACAAGCAATTGCTACTGCAAAAAGATTAGGCGCAGTTGTATCGGCAACTGACGTTCGATCTGCCACAAAGGAACAAGTAGAGAGTTTAGGTGGAAAATTTATAATGGTTGAAGATGAAGAGTCAACCAATGCTGAGACTGAAGGTGGTTATGCCAAGGAAATGAGTGAAGAGTATAAACAGAAGCAGGCTAAACTTATTGCCGAAACGATCGCAAAACAAGATATTGTAATTTGTACTGCTCTTATACCTGGAAAAAAAGCTCCGGTTTTAATCTCGCAAGAGATGGTTGAGTCAATGGCATCTGGATCAGTTGTTGTTGACCTAGCAGTTGAGGCAGGAGGTAATTGTCCATTAAGCAAAGAAGGCGAAGTTGTCGATCATGGAGGCGTAAAAATTGTTGGATATGCCAATGTACCTGGCAGAGTTGCAAAAGATGCTTCGGCTTTGTATGCAAAAAATATTTTTAATTTTTTGAGTTTAATTATAAATAAAGATGATAAAAAAATTATTTTCAACTGGGAAGATGAGATAGTTAATGCTGTTACATTAACGCATGAAGGCAAATTAAGATTGGAGCAGTTTAATTAATATGGAAGCACATAGCTCAGAAGTTTTTGTTATTGGATTAACAGTTTTTTTTCTAGCTTGTATTATTGGATATTATGTAGTTTGGTCTGTTACTCCAGCTTTACATAGCCCTTTAATGGGTGTTACCAATGCAATTTCAAGCGTTATAATTGTTGGGGCTATTTTGGCAGCTGGTCCACTTGGACATGACTCATCAAAAATATTTGGAATTATAGGAGTGGTACTTGCTTCTATAAATATTTTTGGTGGTTTTATTGTTACCTATCGAATGCTATCGATGTTCAAAAAGAAACCTAAAAAAGAACAAAAGGATTAATCAATGTCAACAAATATGGTTGCAGTTTTATATCTTATTTCAGCATTAATGTTCATATTTGCCCTAAGGGGTTTATCACATCCTGAGTCTTCAAGATTAGGTAACATTTTTGGAATAGTTGGAATGGTAATAGCAATCATTACAACGCTTATGTTTAAATCTGTTCTTAGTTATACTGAAATTGGAGCTGCTATAATAGTTGGTGGAGCAATCGGAACTTTTATTGCGCTTAGAATAGAAATGACAGCCTTGCCACAACTAGTTGCAGCTTTTCATAGTTTGGTTGGTATTGCTGCAGTTTTTGTGGCAGCAGCAGCTTTTTATGATCCTGCTTCTTTTGGAATTGGCACAATAGGATCAATTGGAACAAGCAGTTTGATTGAAATGAGTATAGGCACTTTTATTGGGGCAATAACTTTTTCAGGATCGATACTTGCATTTGGCAAACTTCAGGGCACTGTATCTGGTAAACCGATAGTTTTTAAATTTCAGCATGCAATTAATGCTTTAATACTATTATTTATAGCTTTTCTTATTATAATTTTTTGTATTAACCAATCACCATCAATTTTTTGGACTATTGTAGTAGTTTCAATATTGTTAGGTTTCTTAGTTGTGATTCCAATAGGAGGTGCTGATATGCCGGTAGTAGTGTCTATGTTGAATTCTTATTCTGGATGGGCTGCATGTGGTATAGGATTCACTCTTAGTAATAATTTGTTAATTATTACTGGAGCCCTTGTAGGAGCATCAGGCGCCATTCTTAGTTACATAATGAGTAAGGGCATGAACAGATCTATAATAAGTGTTGTTCTAGGTGGTTTTGGAGGAGAGCAAACTGCAAGTGCTTCTGGTGATAACTCTGATAAAATAGTAAAGCAAGGAAATGCCGAAGATGCTGCATATATTATGAAAAATGCTGACTCTGTAATAATAGTTCCAGGTTACGGTATGGCTGTTGCTCAAGCTCAGCACGCTTTAAGAGAAATGGGAGATATACTAAAAAAAGAAGGCATAAATGTAAGATATGCAATTCATCCAGTTGCTGGAAGAATGCCTGGTCACATGAATGTTTTACTAGCTGAAGCCAATGTACCATATGATGAAGTTTTAGAATTAGATGAAATTAACCACGATTTTCCTATGACAGAAGTATCTTTTGTTATTGGTGCAAATGATGTTACCAATCCAGCAGCTAAAACTGACGAAACTTCTCCTATATACGGTATGCCTATTTTAGATGTTGAAAAATCACAAACTGTTTTGTTTGTAAAAAGATCTATGGCAACTGGGTATTCAGGGGTTGATAATGAGTTGTTCTATCGAGATAATACTACGATGTTATTTGGCGATGCTAAAAAAATGTGCGAGGATATTGTTAAAAGTTTAGCTTAAGAGTTATTTCTTTTAGCAGATTTTCTTGCTCTTCTAATATTTTCTTCTTTTTCTCTTGCTCTTTTAAGACAAGGTTTTTCAAAATGTTTTCTAAGCTTCATCTCTTTGTACAAACCCTCTCTTTGCATTTTCTTTTTTAGACTTCTTAAAGCCTGTTCTACGTTATTATCTTTTACGTTTACTTGTAGTGTCATAGTTGGAAGGGCATTTAACATATACTTATGTTTAATGCAAATACTGAAATTTGTTTAAAATATTGGTTTAATGCCATTTTATGACTATATATGAAGAGTGGCAATTTTAAAAATAGCAAAATTAGGTCATCCAGTTTTAATTAAAAAAACTAAAGAAATTAACGACTTAAGTAAAATAAACTTAAAAAAAATTGTATTTGATATGTCTGAAACAATGCTTGATGCAAACGGTATAGGACTTGCCGCTCCACAGATTCATCTTTCACATAGGATATTTATTTATAGGAATCCTGATATTGAAGAAGCGGATAAAATAAATATTTCAGTTTTTATAAATCCCTCGGTTGAGAAAATTTCAGATGAAACAGAAGATGATTGGGAAGGTTGTTTATCAATTCCTGGTATGTCAGGTTTAGTTAGGCGATATAAACGAATCAAATACTCAGCTGTGGACTTAAATGGTAAAGATATAACTGGTGAGGTTGAAGGATTACATGCGAGAGTAATTCAACATGAATTTGACCATCTTAACGGTATTTTATATACATCAAGATTAGCACATAAAAATGCATTTGGATTTTCAGAGGAAATAGAAAAATTTTGGAAAAAACATCATGATGAAAACTCAAAATAAATACCTCTATAATAAAAGGTTTAAAATTTTTAAATTAGCTAAAACTATCATTGCAGAAGAGGGCTTAAATTCAAATACGTTTCAAACTATTTCTTTAAAATACGATTTAAATATTAATGAAATAAATTTATTATTTCCTGATGGTAATAAAAATTTGATAGAATTTTCTTTAGATCAATTAAATATTGAACTTGAAGAAAGTTGCAAAAAAATAGATTTGATACGATTACCAATGCATAAAAGAGTTAGAAATATATTGCTAAATAAAATAAGGCTAATGAATAAAGAAAAAAAATTTTATAAAAAAATTTTCTTAAACTCTTTACTATTTAATAAAAGTGTTTCTTTGCACAAACAGCTCTATAAAAGTATTGATCAGATATGGTATCTGGCAGGTGATACATCAGTTGATTTTAATTTTTATACTAAAAGATTAATTTTAGCAGGTATTTATTCCAGAGTTGTCTTGTTCTTTTTTAATAATAATAATCAACAGGAACTGGAGTACATTTTAGATTTAAACCTAAAAAGAGTAGCTAAAATACCTAAGTTAAAATCTAAGATAAATATTATTAGAGATTATTTTCCAAAGGTAATAACGTTTGTGAAAAATTCTATTTAAGCAATACTATCTGGTTCAAGTTCGTTTTTGAGGTAAGCAATTTTATCCTTTAAAACTAATTTTCTTTTTTTTAACCTTTGAATTTGCAAAAAATCAACAGTATGCTTCTCTTGCAATTGTATTAAAACTTGATCAAGATCAGAATGCTCTTGTTCGTATTCTTTTAAGGTTTCAATTAATTTGTTTTTATTGCTCATAAAATTAAAAATTTATCTTATTGAAGAATAGTATATAAGTTGATCGTGTTAAAAAAAATAGGTATTTTGACTAGTGGTGGAGACTGTGCTGGCTTAAATGCAGTAATAAGGGCTGTTACACTTCGAGCAACTAATGAATATGGATGGCAAGTCTATGGATTAAGAGACGGAACTTTGGGTCTTATGAAGGAACCTATAGACGTAGTTGAATTAAAACCTGATTTTTTTGATGGAAATTTAATGAGAATGGGTGGGACCTTTTTAGGCTCTAATAACAAAGGAAATCCCTTTGGTACAATTGAAAAGAATGGTAAAAAAATTGAGGTTTCAGAGCTTATTCTAAATAGCTTTAAAAAATTAGGACTAGATGCATTAATTGGTATTGGAGGAGATGGAAGCTTAAAAATTCTTCAATCATTGACAAAAAAAGGTAATATTAAATTCATAGGAATTCCTAAAACAATTGATAATGATGTTAAGCATAATGAGCTTTCAATTGGATATGATACTGCTGTTGATGTCGCTACAAATGCATTGGATATGCTTCAACCCACAGCGGCTAGTCATAGAAGGGCGATGATACTTGAGGTTATGGGAAGAGATGCAGGTCATATAGCTTTAAACGCAGGTATAGCAGGTGGAGCAGATGTAATTTTAATTCCAGAAATTCCATACTCGATAAAAGGAATTGCAAACCATATTGATAACATAAGGAGCAAAGGAAGAAATCATGCTCTCATCGTTGTTGCAGAAGCAGTAAAAAAAGAAGATGGAAAAAAGGCAACTGTTAAATTTGTAGATGGAGAGGTAAGATTAGGTGGTATTGGAGCATATTTGGGAGATGAAATATACAAACTTACTGATGCTGAAACTCGTGTTACCGTACTTGGTCATGTTCAAAGAGGAGCTCAACCCACACATAGAGATAGACTTATTGCAAGTGCCTTTGGAGTTAAGGCAGTAGATTTAATTGCGAATGATAAATATAATAGAGTTGTAGTTTGGCAAGATAGAAGTGTGAAAGATGTTGCCTTAGATGATATTGCAGGAAAATCACAAACTTTAAGTAAATCTGATCCTTTAATAGAAGTAGCCAAAGGTTTGGGGATTTACATAGGTGAATTTAATTAAAAATTACCAATTTTTTTCCATATATAAAAATATATTCTATACGGCAAAATCCTTAAGATTTTAACAATAAAGACAATTGTAAAAGGAAAATAAATTTCAAATCTTTTTTTAAAAACAAGTCCTCTATATATTTTTTCAGCAGCAAATTCAGCAGACTTTAAAAAAGGCATTTTAAAAGAGTTTAATCTCGTTGCCTCAGTATCAATAAACCCAGGATTAATTACTTTTATTGAAATTCCAATCTTTTTAAAATCAAAAAAAAGACTCTCTGCGAGATTTAATTGGGCAGCTTTTGTCATTCCATATGCACCAGAAGTGGGCCAACCTCTGTAACCAATAGGAGAAGAGACTATAGCTATAGTACTTCCTCTATTTTTCATTACATCCTTAAGAATATTGATACAATAGAGGGTACCTTTCAAATTAACATCAATCAGTAATTCATAGTTTTTAATATCAAACTCTTGATTTTTATTAGGAGAATATGCTGCAGCATTTAATAAGGCAGTATTAATTATACCAACTTCATTTTCAATAAATAAGATAGTGTTTTTAACTTCATCTTGATTGGTAATATCACATTTAGCTATATATAAATTTTTAGCATTGGTCTGACTTTGCAATCTTTCTTTTGCTTTTTGTAATTTTTCATTGTTACTTGAACTAATGACCACAATCCAATTATTTTTCAAGTAATGTTTTGCAGTAGCAAATCCAATGCCAGATGATCCTCCAGTTATCCAAATTATTTTGGGAGTTATCACTTTTTCAAATCAGTTCTTATTATAGTTATAGTTTTTTTATCTTTAGGATTTTGGAACTTCATTTTTAAAAGTTCATCATTATAATACCAAAGAGTATATTCTGGAAAAGGTCCCAAGTCTTTAGGGTTAATTGAGGCATTAAAAAGAAACTTTTCTGTTTCATACTTAGAATTATTGATTTTTATTTTTTCATTTTTGAGTTTTTGAACATTAATCTTTCTTACAATTCCCTTTTGTGTATCAAATACCTCATTTTCATTGAGCATTGCCTTATTCCAATAATTTAGTGGAAAAATATTTTCATCCATTTCAATTAATCCATCCATACCGGTAGCTATAAACATACCATTCACATCTTTACCATCAATTTTATACTCTCTGTCATCCTCAAAATCAGTAAAACCATCAATGGCTATGAAATTACCGTTGCTCCAAGTTTCTTTTGTTTCCTGAAAAAATTTGTAAGCAGGTATAAATAAAACTTTTACCTCAATATCTAATATAGAATGTAAAATTAAATTTTCATTCTCTTTGAAAAATTTTGTAGTTAAATTTCCAATAACTTTATTTTTTCTTATTACATCAAAATTGACTTCATTATCATCTGGTACAGGAAAAACTTGGGCATTTATCGATAATGAAAAAAAAATAAAAAATATAAATAAAACTCTCATCCTTTTAATCTTAATGTTGATCTACCTCCATCAATATGAAATATTTGACCAGTAATCCAGCTATTTTTTTGACTTAAAAGAAAATATGATAAATCTCCAAAATCTTCACCTTGTCCTATTTTAGGTATTGGATGCATATTTTCTATAGCCTTTCTTACATTTTCATTGCTAACCATTTTTTGTGACATTTTTGAGTCAGTTAGGCTTGGAGCTATACAATTAACCTTTATTTTAGGTGCAAATTCCGCAGCCAAACTAAGTGTTAAACCCTCAATAGCACCTTTTGAGGAAGAAACTATGGAATGATTTGTAAAACCCTGCTGCACAGCAATTGTTGAAAAAAATAATATTGACCCATTATTCTTTGCTAAACATTCAATATTTGATTTAACGGAATTAATAGCTCCAAGTGTATTAATTTTATAACTTTGAATGAAATCATCGTCTTTCGTTATTTTTAATGGTTTCAAATTAATAGATCCAATACAATATGCTATTCCAAATACAGTATCACCGTGTTTTTTAGATACTTGATCAATTTGATCTCTATCTAAAACATCACAAATTTCATATTCACAATTAATTTCCTTAGATTTGATAATTAATTCTTCCTCATTTCTCGATATTATAACTGGAGTATAATTTTCCTGACTAATCCTTTTTGCAATAGAAAATCCAATTGCTCCCGTTCCCCCAAAAATAAGTATTTTTTTGCTCATAATTAAACTCCTCTATTTGTTGATTTGAAATAAGCTAATAGTAAAATTGATAGTAAAAGTATTGAGTTTGTTTGATGTAAGCTAGCATATTGTATAGCAACATTGGAAAGTAAAGCCATCACACCTAGAAAAAACTGAAAGCTTAAGATTAATAATACAAGAACAGTGATTGTTTTTTGTAATTCAATAAACTTACTTATAAATAAATATAAAAATAATGAAAAAGTATAGATGAAAGTTAGAGTAGCGATCCACCTATGATTGAAATTGATTGTTACAGTATTTTCAAATAAATTTAGGATACCCATCTCAGCTAAATAAATATCATCTGGAATAAATTTTCCATTCATTAACGGATAAGTATTAAAGGATTGACCTGCATGTGATCCTGCCATAAAGCCACCACTTATAATCGTTATAAAAACAAGCAATATAGATAAAAGTATTAAAAATTTTTTAGATTTAAAATCTATAAAATTATTACTTCTTAGGTGAAAATATTCAATACTTGTCCAAAACAACAATGCATAAATAATAACAGCATTTGATAAGTGAAATGTCAATCTATAGGGACTAACATAAGGATCGTTTTGTAGTCCGCTTTTAACCATCCACCAGCCTACTATAGCCTGTATAAGTCCTAGGATAAAAATGATAGCAAATCTTTTGTAAAAGAAAATATTGAGATATTTTTTGAAATAGAAATAAATAAATGGAAATAAAAAAACAATACCAATTAATCTAGCAAAGAACCTGTGAAACCATTCCCACCAAAAAATGTATTTAAATTCTTCTAATGACATATTTTTATTTACGTATAGAAATTCAGGCGTTTTTTTGTAGGCGTTGAATACTTCTATCCATTGACTTTTATTCAAAGGGGGTATTGTCCCAAGTAAAGGGCGCCAATCTACCATTGACAGTCCTGAGTCAGTAAGCCTTGTTAAGCCTCCAATTATAATTATCAAAAACACCATTGTTGATAGTAATAAGAGCCATACCATTACTGGTTTATGATAATTTAAGTTTAGGTCCGATAATTGCATAAAAGTTAATATATTGTATAGAAATAGTAATAAAAGTTGTTATTTAAATCCCATGATTGAAAAAACTGATGTTATAGTTATAGGAGCAGGACCAGTAGGTTTATTTGCTATTTTTGAGTTAGGTTTGCTGAATATTTCATGTCATGTAATCGATAACTTGGATAAACCAGGAGGTCAATGTGCTGAACTTTATCCAGAAAAACCAATTTACGATATTCCTTCAAGAGTTAAAATAACTGGTCAACAACTTACCGATGATTTATTGGCCCAAGCTAAACCCTTCAAACCAGTTTATCATTTAAGCCAGCAAGTTGAAAAAATTGATAAAATAGCTGAAAATGAATGGTTAGTTGAAACAAGTCAAAATAAACAATTACAAGCGAAGTGTATAGTAGTAGCTGCTGGAGCAGGGAGCTTTGTTCCTCGAAAACTACCTATTGAGAATCTTGATAATCTAGAAAGTAAAAATATATTGTATGCTGTTAGAAATAAATCTCTATTAGCAAATAAGAAGATCTTAATAGTTGGTGGAGGTGATTCAGCTTTAGATTGGACAAATGAATTGTCAAAAACAGCTGATGTTACTTTAATGCATCGTAGAAAAGAATTTAGGGCTGCTCCTGACTCTGTTTCCAAGATGCTTGAATTAGAAAATGAAAAAAAGATTAATTTTTTATTAGGTCAAATTGATAATATTGAAGAATCGAAAAATGATAAAATAAAAGTGATAGTAAAAAACAACGATGAAAAAATAGATTTTGAAGTTGATTATTTATTGCCATTTTTTGGTTTGAAAATGGAACTTGGCCCAATTGCAAATTGGGGGCTAAATTTAAATGAAAATTTAATTAAAGTTGATACTGAAAAATTTGAAACATCTGTTTCTTCTATATTTGCTATTGGAGATATAAACACATACCCAGGTAAATTAAAATTGATTTTGTCTGGTTTTCATGAAGCTGCTTTAATGGCTCAACAATGCTTTAAATATTGTTATCCAGACAAAAAAAATGTATTTCGTTACACTACTTCATCAAAAGATCTGCACAAAAAATTAAATTCTTAATGAAAATAAAAGTAACCGACCGCGAGGGAAATAAGCATGAATTAGAGGGAGATACTAACTCTACCCTCATGGAAATACTAAGAGACGCAAATCTTGATATTGAGGCAGCGTGTGGTGGTTGTTGTGCCTGTGCGACTTGCCATGTCTATATTAAAGGTGAATGGTTAGATAAGATCAATGCCAAAGATGATGACGAAGAATCAATGCTTGATCAAGCTTTTGACGTCAAACATACATCTAGATTAAGTTGCCAAATAAGCCTTTCAGATGATTTAGATGGAATTGAATTAGAATTAGCTCCCGAGTAAAAAAAGACTTTACAAATTATTATAGTTTGTATACAAATAGTTTGTATACAAATGGCAGACACTTCTCTTAATGAGAATAGAATAGGATTATTAATTTGGCAGACATCTAATCTCTGGCAATCTAAAATTCGTAAGCAATTAATAAAATTTAATTTATCCTTTAATGAGTATCTTATATTAGAGACTTTATATAATTTATCACAAACTTTAGCTGATATTAGTCAAGTTGATATAGTTAAACACTCTTTTATCGATAAATCTGTAGTCAGTGCTAAATTGACACAATTACAAAAAAAGAAATTAATAAATAAAATGACACCAAATGATAATAGATCAAATAAATTAGCTTTAACAAGAGATGGAACAATGATTGTTGAAAAAATAATAAATGACGTAATTGAAGTCGAAAATGCATTCTTTAGTAAACTAAATCAAGAAACTTTTAATTTCATTAATTCTCTAAAATTGCTATTGGGTAAAAAAATTAGAATTAAAGCGAATTATAATGAGTAAAATAGATTTAAAATATTATAATAATTTGAAATCTTGGCCTTTTAAAGAGGCTGAACAAATAATTAAAAGAAATGGTGGTTTAGCAAATTTTAAAATACCGATTAAAGGTCATATTCTTTTAGAAACAGGTTATGGGCCATCGGGATTACCACACATTGGAACGTTCGGAGAAGTTGTTAGGACCACCATGGTAAGAAATGCTTTAATGTCTTTAGTAAATTGCCCAACAAAATTGATTGCATTTTCTGATGATATGGATGGATTAAGAAAAGTTCCAGATAATGTTCCTAATAAGGAAATGTTAAGTGAGTACATCGGAAAACCCCTGACCTCAATCCCTGATCCTTTTGAGAAATATGAAAGTTTTGGTCATCATAATAATGCAAAGCTCAGATCTTTTTTGGATGAATTCAATTTTGATTATAATTTTGTTAGTTCAACCGAACAGTATCAAAGTGGATTTTTTGATAATACTATTATTGAAATTCTTCAAAATTATGAAAAGGTTCTTGAAATCATTTTGCCAACTTTACGAAAAGAAAGAAAAAGTACTTACAGCCCTTTTTTACCTATAAGTAAGGAGACTGGTGATGTATTACAGATACAAATAGATGAATATAGACCAAAAAGTAACAGTATTGTCTATACAGAGCCAAAAAATAATAGAAAAGTAGAAGCGTTGGTAATTGGAGGAAATTGTAAATTGCAGTGGAAAGTTGATTGGGCAATGAGATGGATGGCACTTGGAGTTGATTATGAAATGTGTGGAAAGGATTTAACTGAAAGTGTCGATTTAGCATCAAAGATTTGTAAGGCTGTGGGCAAGAGATCACCTGTAAATTTAATTTATGAGATGTTTCTTGATGAAAAAGGTGAGAAAATTTCTAAATCTGTTGGCAATGGGATTAGTGTTGACGAATGGTTGCGTTATGGGTCACCTGAAAGCCTGTCATTATTCATGTATCAAAAACCTAAATCAGCTAAGAAACTTTTTTTTGATGTAATTCCAAAGACTGTTGATGAATATATTTCACACAGCAATAGTTATGATAAATTGGATGATCAAAAAAAATTTGATAGTCCATTATGGCATATTCACTCTGGGAAACTCATAAATTTCAAGTCAGATATAACATTTAATTCTCTTACAAATCTTGTAAGTATATGTAACACAAGTGACAAAAAAATAATTTGGGGATTTGTTAATCAATATGACACAAGTATTAATCCAAATAATAATCCTGAGTTTGACAAATTAATTGATTACGCCATAAATTACTACAATGATTTTGTTTTACCTAATAAAAAATATTTAAATGTTAATAAAGATACAAAAATCGTTTTTGAAAATATTAAAGATATTTTGACTAATAAAATCAATAAAAATACTTCTGCTGAAGACATTCAAACATTGCTTTATGATGTAGGTAAAAAACATCAATTTGAGAATTTGAAAGATTTTTTTAAGTTAGTATATCAGGTTTTATTAGGACAAGAACAAGGACCACGATTAGGCTCTTTTATTAAATTGTACGGAGTGGAAGAAACAATTAAAATAATCAATCAAAAACTTAAAAATTTAGATAATGTTAATTAAATTGCTTAAGCTGCTTCCTCCTGAAGCTGCGCATACAATAACAATAAAACTTCTTAAATCCGATCTTAATTTTAAAAAAAAACATTTAAAAATTTATAAAAGTCTTAACCAAACAATACTGGGTATAAATTTTAAAAATCCTATAGGATTAGCAGCCGGCTTTGATAAGAATGCAGAAGTTATAAAACAAATGTTTGCTTATGGATTTGGTTTCATCGAAGTAGGAACAGTTACACCAAAAAAGCAACTAGGTAATGAAAAACCTAGAGTATTTCGTTTAGTAGAAGATGATGCGATAATTAATCATCTAGGTTTCAATAATAAAGGAAGTAAAGAAATTTTATTAAATTTAAAATCTTTTTATGCGCGTAAAGATATTAATGAAATTATTGGAATTAATATTGGAAAAAATAAGTCAACTGAAAACGATATAGATGATTATTTATACGGTATTGAAAAACTTGGAATTTACGGTGATTATATCACTATTAATATTTCATCACCAAATACACCTGGGCTTAGGGATTTACAATTGCGTGGTAGGATAGAAAAATTGGTAAAAAAAATTCAAAATAAACAATCTGAAATAGAACAATTAATGAATAAACCAATTTTTATCAAAATCTCTCCTGATCTTGATGATGAGCAATTAAGAGATATTGCTTTAATGTCACTTGCTAACAATGTTAATGGTTTAATTATTTCTAATTCCACTCTTGAACGTCCTGATACTCTAATTTCAAATTATAAAAATGAGGTAGGTGGATTAAGTGGTAAACCAATTTTTATAAATTCCACAATACTTTTAAAAAAGATGTATTCCTTAACCAATGGTCAAATTACACTTATAGGAGTTGGTGGTGTATCAAATGGACATGAATGTTATGAAAAAATCAAAGCTGGCGCAAGTTTGGTTCAATTATATACAGCTTTGGTTTATAAAGGTCCTAAAATAATAGATCATATTTTAAAAGAGCTAGACGAGTTAATTACTATTGATGGTTATAAAAATATTTCTGAAGCTATTGGAAAATCTTCCTAATGACAAAAATTATAAATAGTTTTTTAAAAATATCAGATGAATACGAGGTGTTTATTTTAGATCAATGGGGTGTTATGCACGATGGACATCATGGTTATGACCATGCAATAGATGCTGTTAAACATCTAGTAAGTAAAAATAAAAAATTAGCAATCATTTCTAATTCTTCAAAAAGAAAAATAAGCTCTGTTAATCGCTTAAAAGATTTAGGATTTAATAAAAATAATTTTATTGAAGTTATGACAAGTGGAGAAATGATCTGGCAAGAATTAAATGATTTTTCTTATAAATATGATTCTCAATTGAAAAACTGTTTTCATATTTTTGATAATTCAAAAGAAGATGGGAAGGATTTTAGAATTGGATTAGAAAAATTTAAATTTATTGACAATATTAAAGATGCAGATTTCATACTAGCATGCACACCTTTTCAAAACACTAAACCAATAGATTATATTCCTATTCTAAAGGATGCTTTAGAAATGAATCTAATTATGTTTTGTGCAAATCCTGATTTTGTAACAATAGAAAAGAATAATGGAAAAAACATGTATTGCATGGGAACTATTGCAGATTTGTACGATCACATGGGTGGAAAAGTTGTTATTCTAGGGAAACCATCTAAAGAAATTTATTTAAAAACTTGTAAAAAATTTGATCAAATTGATATGTCTAGAATTTTAGCTGTAGGCGACTCATTAGATCATGATATTTTAGGTGCTTCAAATTTTGGCATCGATAGTGTTTTAATAACAAGTGGCATCCATAAAGATCTGTTTAAAAATAGTATAGAAAAAGGATTAAAAAACATAGAAAATGAAAGGAAATGGAATTTTAAACCAACATATGTATGCGAAAATTTTTCTTTTTAACTATGCTTGACAAATAATCATTTATATTTACTAACCCCTATCATTATGAGTATGAAATGTGAATTAACTGGTAAATCTTTCCAGACAGGCAATAACGTAAGTCATGCCAAAAACAGAACTAAAAGAAGATTTTTGCCAAATTTACAAAAAATTACTTTCATAAGTGAAAAACTTGGTCAAAAAATTCAACTAAAAGTTGCAACTAGCACTATAAGAACTGTTGAAAAAAAAGGTGGATTAGATGATTTTTTAGTTTCCACTCCTAATAGTAAATTACCAGAAAAAGCTAAAAAATTAAAAAAAACTATCCTTAGTAAGACGAACTAATTCCTAAATGGATTTTTTTAGTAATTTTACGTCATACTTGGGTTCACTAAACACTTTCACTTTGTGGGCAATAATGTTGCTTTTTTGCTTTTCATCAATTTTAATTTTTTTAAAATTATTTGGATATGTTGGCCTGTATGTATATTCTGCATTAGCTGTTATAATTGGCAATATTCAAGTTTTAAAAACTGTAGAGTTTTTTTATTCTCCAGAGCCAGTAGCTTTAGGAACGGTATTATTTGCTTCTACTTTTCTATGTACGGATATTTTATCTGAACATTTTGGTAAAGATAAAGCAAAAAAAAATGTGCTTGTCGGTTTTGTAGGATTTCTATTCATGACGATTATGATGCTAATTACTATTGGTTTTAATCCATCTCAAATTGATTGGATTCAAGAAAGCTTAGCAAATGTCTTTACTCCTATGACTAGATTTTTTGTTGCAAGTATGATTGCCTATCTTGCAAGTCAATATTTTGACGTTTGGATTTATTCTAAAATTAAAAGTTTTACGACAAATAAATTTTTGTGGCTAAGAAATAATCTTTCAACAATTCTATCTTCTTTAGTAGACAATACTGTATTTAGTATACTTGCATGGATTATTTTGAATCCCAATCCGGAATCTTTTTATAATGTGCTAATGATTTATATTTTCGGTACATATGTGCTTAGAATTTTTATAGCTTTAATTGATACACCTTTTATATATTTGTCTAAAAAGTTTATTCCTAAATAATGACAAATTTTTCATGGAAAGTTGGATATAAATCAAAAAAAAATAGCGCAAGGACAGGAACATTAACAACGCCTCATGGCAAAATTAATACTCCTGCATTTATTTTTTGTGCAACGAAAGGAGCTTTAAAGGCATCTACTACTAATTTAGCTAAAGAAAACAATACTCAGATAATTTTGTCAAATACATACCATTTAATGCTACAGCCAGGTGGTGAATTAATTGCAAATCATGGTGGATTACATAAATTTTTAAACTGGGATGGTCCAATGCTTACAGATAGTGGGGGATTTCAAATATTTTCTTTAGGCTATGGTTCTGTAGCTGACGAGATTAAAGGCAGAACAAATACTAAAAGAGATAAGACACTGCTTAACATAAGTGAGGAGGGAAGTTTATTCAAATCATATTTAGACGGATCTTTCAAATTATTATCACCAGAAAAATCTATTGAAATACAAAGAGATATAGGGGCTGACTTAATATTAGTTTTTGATGAATGTACCCCTTTTCATGTAGACAAAACTTACACAGAAAGCTCAATGAGAAGAAGCCATAGATGGGCTACTAGATCACTAAATCGTTTCAATTCATTTATAAATTATAAACCTACATATGGTTCAGCAGGTGAGCAAAAACTATATGGTATTGTTCAGGGAGGTATTTATGAGGATCTTCGCGAAGAAAGTATAGATTTTAACTTGAATAAAATTGATACATTTGGCATTGCAATTGGAGGAAGTCTTGGATCATCAAAAGAAGAAATGTATAAAGTTGTTAACTTCACAGCTCCAAAATTAGGAACTAAACATCCGATACATCTTTTGGGAATTGGAGATCCAAAAGATATCTGGACATTAGTTAAAAATGGTATTGATACATTTGATTGTGTTAGTCCAACCAGATTAGCAAGACATGGTTCCGCCCTAATTAAAGGTAAAATAGGAAAAATAAATATTAAAAACAATGAGTTCTCTGATGATTTATCTCCAATTGATATAAATTGCGGTTGTTCAACCTGTAAAAAATACTCAAAAGCTTATATCCATTATTTATTTAAAGCAGGTGAATTGCTTGGTCTGCAACTTATTACAGCTCACAATATTTATTTTATGAATGAATTAATGCAACTAATAAGGGATTCTATTAAAAATGATAGATTGGAAGAAGCAGAGAAGGAGTGGTTTAGTTAATTTGAAATATCTCAGATAGTTCATTAAGAAGAACTTCGCCTAATTGATCAACATCCATAATTGTAATTGCTTTAGAGTAATATCTTGAAACATCATGACCAATACCAATAGCAACTAGTTCAATTTCTTTTTTATTTTCTATTTGATTAATAACATCTCGTAAATTTCTCTCAAGATAGTTTCCAGGATTCACAGAAAGTGTTGAGTCATCAACAGGCGCTCCATCACTAATAACAATAAGTATTTTTCTTTTTTCTTGCCTATTTTTTAATCTGTTATTAGCCCATAATAAAGCCTCTCCATCAATATTTTCTTTCAGAATACCCTCTCTTAAAAGTAGTCCTAAATTTTGTTTTGATCTTCTTGAAGGAGAGTCTGCAGATTTATATACTATATGTCTTAAATCATTTAACCTGCCTGGATTACTGGGTTTACCTTCTTTGATCCATTTTTCTCTAGAAGCTCCACCTTTCCATGCTTTAGTCGTAAAACCAAGAATTTCAGTTTTAATAAGACATCTCTCAAGAGTTTTTGCTAAAATATCACTACATAATGCTGCGACTGTAATGGGTCTTCCTCTCATAGATCCTGAATTGTCAATTAGAAGAGATACTAAAGTATCTTTAAATTCAACCTCTTTTTCCTGTTTATAGGATAACTTATTTTGAGGATTAGCAATTATTCTTGATAATCTAGAGGTGTCTAAATAACCATCTTCCATATTAAAATCCCAATTTCTGTTTTGTTGTGCAAGAAGTTTTCTTTGAAGTCTATTTGCAATTTTTGTTATCAAGGGTAAGAAAGAAAACACTTGTTTATCTAAGTTAAATCTTAGCTTTTCTAATTCTTTTTGATCACAAAGTTCGTTTGCATTAATTACTTCGTCATAATCTTTTGTGAAAGATTTATATTCTTCCATAAAGTTATTATTTTCAATTTTAGGAAAGTATTCAATCTCACCATCAGATGAGTCTTCACCAATTTCATCATTCTCTTCCACTGAGACAGTTTCTTGTAAATCTAAAGTACTGGTATCTGATTCTGTTTTATTTTGATTATTTTTATTTTTGTCTTGCTCATTGCTGTTTTTGTTTTCTTCATCGTTATCTATCTCATTATTTTGGTTTACATCATCTGAAGTTTTTTGATTTTCATTTTGATCAAAAAAACCATAATCTTCCAAATATTTTTTAATTTTTGATCCAAAGGTAATTTGATTATCAATACTTGATGACAAATCTTTAAATACTTTTTTATAATCATTTCCAAATTTATTTCTTATAAATTTTCTATTTTTTTTATTAAGCTCTCCTAAATCAAGATTTAAAAAATTTTCATATGCAACGTACTTAAATGCTTCTGCAATATTGATATCATCACTATGAGAATTTTTTTTTAAATCTAAGATATGTTTCTTAGTAATATTTGATTTTATTCCCTTAAAAAAAACTGATCCTTTGGCTTCAATTCTTGATTGCTCCAAGGCATTAAAAATCTCATTTGAGAAATCACTGTTGTTGATCAGATTATTATGAATTTCTTTAGAATGAAACCTAAATTCAAGTGCTAATGAATCTGCTTCAGCTCTAACGTACGTTAAGTTTTTTTTTATACTTTCAATGTTAGGTTCTGTTAAATTAATTAAATTACCATCAATAGAGGAATTTTCTTTTGTGAAACTTATTTCTACTTGATTATTCTTACTAATTGATTTTGTAGTAGCAGTGAGTGATTTTTTAAATTCTTCTAGAATATCTTCATTCTTTAACATTCGCTACCTTTGCATCAGAAATATCAATGCCAAATGAGCGCTGAAAATACTCCTCAATAATAGGTCTTTCAAGCTCATCACATCTATTAAGAAATGAAAGCTTAAATGCGTACTCTATATCATTGAAAATTAAATAATTCTCAGCCCAAGTTAAAACAGTTCTTGGACTCATAACTGTTGAAATATCTCCGTTCATAAAACCTGTTCTAGATAAATCAGCAGTTGCTACCATTGATTTAATAATATCTTTACCATTTTTATTATTGAGTTTTTTAATTTTACTAAGAATTATTTGCTCTTCCTCATTATTGGTTAAGTAATTCAAAATTGAAACAATATTCCAACGGTCCATTTGACCTTGATTAATTTGTTGAGTTCCATGATATAACCCTGAAGTATCACCTAAACCGACAGTATTAGCAGTTCCAAATAATCGAAAATATTTATTAGGTTTAATAACCCTTGATTGATCAAGAAGAGTTAATCGTCCTTCTGTCTCTAAAATACGCTGTATAACAAACATCACATCAGGTCTTCCAGCATCATATTCGTCAAATACAAGTGCAACTGGATTTGAGTAAGCCCATGGTAAAATTCCGTCTTGAAATTCTGTTATTTGTTTTCCATCTTTTAAAACAATTGCATCTTTTCCAATTAAGTCAATTCTACTTATGTGACTATCAAGATTGACTCTGACGCAGGGCCAATTTAGCCGAGCAGCAACTTGTTCAATATGTGTTGATTTACCTGTGCCGTGATAACCTTGAATTAAAACTCTTCTATTATTTGTAAATCCAGCAAGTATTGAAAGTGTTGTTGCTGGATCAAATCGATAATTTAAATCAATTTCAGGAACATGTTCACTTCTTGTGTCAAATCCAAATACATCGAATTCGCAATCCAAATCAAAAGTTTCTTTAGTGTTAATTAATCTGTTTAGTTTACTGTCCATTCTTTTTTATTAATTTCTTTAATAATAGTTTGTAAGACTGGTTGATCTCTTTAAATTTTTCCTCAGCCTTTTTATTATTTCCATTTACATCAGGATGAAAGATTTTCACTAACTTTTTGTAATTTTTTTTGATTTTTTCCAGTGAAATCGGCATTTTTAGTTCTAAATTAATTAGAGCCTTTGTTTCCTCTAGCGTAAGAGACTCATCATGCAATTTATTTTTGAAATAATGATCATTAATTTTCCTATCTTTAGTTTTCTCAAAAGTACTAATATAATCATCAAATTCATCAAAATTTTTTTGAAAATTACCTTTTAATGGCCATGAAGGTCTATCCCAAACTGTATCATTTCTCATAGAGTTTTCAATTTGATCAACAGTCATTCCTTTATAAAAATCCCATGATTTGTTGTATTCTTTTACATGATCTAAACAAAAGTAAAAATATTCATTTAATAAAACTCTCGATTTTGGTGCTCTGTATTCACCCTTTGCATTGCATTTATTGTTATCACACTCTCTAAAGGTTCGTTTTTCCCAAGATAGATTGTTTTTTTGAATATCAAATTTAAATTTATTCATTAAATATTATATAATCTAAAATTATGAAACGTACAAAAAGAATAGAAAAAATTTTAACTGAACATTTATCTGATTTTAAATACAAAATTATTGATAATTCATCTATTCATAAAGGTCATAATAATTTTAATGGTGATGGTGAAACACACATAAAAGTGGAAATATATAATTATACAAATTTAGTACTTAATAGATTAGAAATACATAAAAAAATAAATTTTTTGTTAAAAGAGGAGTTTAAAAAAGGACTTCACTCATTACAAATTACAATTACTTAATTTCTGAAATTTCAATTTTTGATATTTGTTTTCTTGAATGTGACAAAATTTTATAGACAAAATGTTCATCTTTAACAGTTTCGCCAAATAGAGGAATTCTTTTAGCTAATTCTAAGACGTGTCCTGATATTGTAGAAGCCTCACTTGAAGGAAGATCAAGATCAAAGTGTTTATACAAATCTCGTAAATTCTTTTCACCATTTGTAATAATTAAACCATCGCTATTTTGTTTAAAATCCTCATTAGGAACATCAATTTCATCAACTATTTCACCAACTATTTCTTCAATTATATCTTCAAGTGTTATCAGTCCTAGTAGTTCTCCATACTCGTCAACTACAAAAGCAATGTGTTCTTTTCTTTTTTTAAAAGCTACTAATTGTTCTAATAGATTTGTAGTTTCAGGTATAAACCAGGGTTTTGATATTTTTTCAAATATAATCTCTTTTGCACTTTCTTTATTTGATAAATCTATGTTTAAAGTTCTAACATTTAATAATCCAATAATATTTTCTGGATTATCTCTCCAAACAGGTATTCTTGTAAATCTAGAATCATTAATCCTTTTTATTATTTCTAAGATACTCAATGATGCGTCAATAGAATAAATATTTTTTCGATGTGTAAACACCTCCTCAACTGTTGTATCATTAAGGGTGAGTATACTTTGAAGCATATCCTTCTCATGTTCAGAGTCTGGATTAGATGTTTTGTACATATCTATGACACCCTGTAATTCTTCTTCTGATTGCTGATCATTCAGTTTACTATCTTTTGTTTGTTTGGGAAGAAAGATGTTTTTAACTATTAAATTTATAAAAAATATTATTGGGTAAAGTATTTTACTTAAATAGAATATTAATGGTGCAATAATTAATGATGTTCTAGTTGGTTTTTTTAATGAATATGTTTTAGGTAAAATCTCTGCAAAAATTACTATCAATAAAGTCATTATTAAAGTGGCATAAAATATTCCACTTACTCCAAAAATTTCATATAGTATAGCTGTCGCCAAAGAAGAGGCTAAAATATTAACCAAATTATTTGAAATCAGTAATGCAGAAATAACGTTTTCTATATTATCTAATATTTTTAAAACAAATTTTGCTCTTTTATTGCCTTTTTTAAATTTCAATAATATTCGTGGTTTGGATGTTGCAGTTAAGGCTGTCTCAGATCCAGAAAAAAACCCAGATAAAAGTATTAATACAAAAAGTAAAATTATAAGTAAAATTATTGAAACAGACATAATTAGTTTAGCAGTTTTTTAATTTTATCCAAATTTATATTATTCTTTAAAAAAGACTCACCTATATCACGTAATAATACAAAATTAATGCATCCATTATAATTTTTTTTATCTATTTCCATAATTTTAAAAATTTTTTTATCAAACATTTTACTATCAAAAATTGGAAGTTTATTAGATTTAAAATGGCTCATGATTATATCTAACTTCCTTAAAGATAAATAATTTAGCTTATATGAAATTTTTGCAGCTATTATCATTCCGATAGAAATAGCTTCACCATGTGTTAATTTGGTATTATATTTATAATATGATTCTAGAGCATGTCCAAAAGTGTGACCAAAATTTAGATTTGATCTAGAATATTTATTATTAAGTTTTTCTTTTTCATCTTTTGATACATACTTTATCTTAATTAAGATACTTTTGTAAATTGCTTCAGTCAAAATTTTTTGATTCAAAATGAATATTTTTTGAGAATTTTTATTTAACCAATTAAAAAATTTTTTATCATTTATTAAGCTATGTTTAACTATTTCTGCGTAACCCGATAGAATTTGTCTTTTCGGAAGAGTAGATAGTATTTCAGGATCTATAAAGACTTGCTTTGGCTGATAAAAAGTTCCAATAAGATTTTTACCATACTTAGTGTTAATACCGTTTTTACCACCTACAGAACTGTCTACTTGAGATAAAAGAGTTGTTGGAAACAATGTTAAATCAACACCTCTTAAAATAGTACTTGCTATAAAACCAGATAAGTCACCAAGTGTTCCTCCCCCAATTGAAATAATTTCAGTATCTCTATCTATTCCAAATTTTAGTATTTTCTCACATAGTGTATAGTAGTTT
>CACJPV010000010.1 GCA_902595425.1 uncultured Alphaproteobacteria bacterium
TTAATATTTAAGAAAATTGATTATAAGCATAAAAAAAATATTGATGATGTATTATATCAAATGGGTTTAATGCAATTTGATTATTTAGACTTAGCTTATCAAAATGAACATATATCTGATAGCATTAAACAAGTTTCTAGTGCAAATGTTCCATTACCTTATGTTGAAAATACTTCTTTTAAAATATTTAAATCTTATATTGGTTCACAACAACATATGGCGATTATTATTAATCCAAAGAAAATTAAAAAAACTACTAATCTTAGAATTCATTCGGCTTGTTTTACAGGTGATATTTTTCATTCGTTGAAATGTGACTGTGGTGAACAATTAAATAATTCTATCAACTATATGTCTAAAAACAATGGTGGTATAATTCTTTATCTAGATCAAGAGGGTAGAGGCATTGGACTTGCAAATAAAATGAGAGCATATTCTCTACAATCAAAAGGTCTTGATACGATAGATGCTGATCATAATATTGGTTTCTTTGAAGATGAAAGAGACTTTACCGTTGCTACTAAAATATTATCATTATTAGGAGTCAAGCAGGTAAATATTATCACAAATAATCCTCTAAAAATGACAGCTATAAAAAAAGGTGGCATTAAAATAAAAAATCAAATAAATACAAAACCTACAATTAATAAATTTAATAAAAACTATTTTAAAACTAGGATCAAAAAAACTAATTATAAACTTAAAATAGCTGTTTAGATTTTATATTTTTATTTAATGAAAAAAATATATTTAATACGTCATGCCGAATCAGAGGCTAATATTGCAACTGATTTAGATAACCCAACTTATTATTATGATCCTAAAATAACAAACAATGGTATTAAACAGGCATTAAAGACTAGGGAAATTTTTAAAAATATGACTTTTGATGAATATATATGCTCACCTTTAACTAGAACACTTCAAACATTTGAAATTATATTTCCTGAAAAAATACCTTTAATCCAACCATTAATTCGAGAACATTCTTATAATTCTAGTGAGATTGGTAAACAGCCAAATATTCTAAAAAAAGAGTTTCCTTTATTTGATTTTTCAAAATTAAATAAATATTGGTGGAATAATGATAAACCAATTAATGAAAAAATAATCATCAAAGAAAATATGAATGATATAAAAATTAGATTGGGTAAATTTAAATCTTGGTTAGATACTGATAATAGTTCTACTATCGCAATTGTAAGCCATGGTACTTTCTTAAGTCAAATAACTGGATACCTTATGGAAAATTGTGAACATTATATTTGGGAGTATTAAATGAGTAACATAAAAATTAATGAAGAAAAAATTGATAAACTTGCGCATTTAGCAATTAAAAGGGGTGTAGGATTACAAAAGGGTCAAAATCTTTTATTAACAGCCCCTATTGAGTCCTTACCTTTAGTTAGAAAAATTGCCAAACATGCTTATAAAGAAGGAGCACATATAGTAACGCCACTTTTTACTGACTCTGATATTACTCTTTCACGCTTTAAATATGCTCCTGATGAATCTTTTGATAATTCAACAAACTGGTTATTTAAGGGAATGGGTGAGGCTTTTGATAATAATACTGCTAGAATGGCAATTGCAGGTGATGATCCTATGCTTTTATCTGAGATGGATCCTGATAAGGTTTCAAGAGCTAATAAATCTATGGCAAAAGCTTACAAACCAGCTAGAGAGAGGATTACTGAATTTAAAATAAATTGGAATATTATTTCCTGGCCTGGAAAAGCATGGGCTAAAAGAGTTTTTCCAGAACTTGATACACATGAAGCTGTTGTCAAGTTAGCAGATGCAATTTTTGATGCATCTAGAGCTTCAGTTGAAGATCCTGTTAAAGCTTGGGATGATCACAATGAAAAACTTCTTATAAAAACTAATTGGCTCAATGAACAAAATTTTTCTGCTTTACAATACAATGGACCTAACACCAATCTACGAGTTGGTCTTGCAGATGAACATGAGTGGATGGGAGGAGCTTCTAAGGCTCAAAATGGAATCATTTGTAATCCTAATATTCCATCAGAAGAGGTTTTTACAACTCCGCATGCTTATAAGGTAGAAGGAACTGTTGTATCTACAAAACCACTTTCGTATCAGGGTACTTTAATTGAAAACATAAAAGTCAAATTTGAAGAAGGAAAAATTGTTGAAGCAAGTGCTAGCAAGGGAGAAGAAGTTTTACATAAAGTTCTTAAATCAGATGAAGGAGCAAGTAGAATAGGGGAAGTTGCTCTTGTTCCGCATAGCTCTCCAATTTCCCAAAGTGGTATAATTTTTTATAATACTTTGTTTGATGAGAATGCTGCTTCTCATATAGCTCTTGGTCAATGTTATTCGAAATGTTTTAAGGGCGATTTGGATTTATCACCTGAAGAAATATCTAAAAGAGGTGGTAACTCTAGCATGATTCACATTGATTGGATGATTGGCTCTAATGAAATAGATGTTGATGGTATAGACCAAAATGGCAATGCTGTTCCAGTATTTAGAAAAGGGGAATGGGCAAATTAAAACTAATTAAGAAATTAATCTAATTTTATTAAATTTTCTTTATTCATCAATATCGGTCTTCCATCATGAGCTGTGTTTAAAGGATAATATCCATTTTCATCTTTAGCGCATAGTGTTAGTCCTTTTCTTTTTTCATTACCTAAATTTACTTCTAATTCCACGATAACTAATTTAACTTCTTTTAATTCATTTAGTATTTTCATAAATTCCTTTCGATTTTCTATATTTATAAACTATTTTAATAAAATATGTCTAAAACTGCTTTAACTAACTTAAATATTTTAGTAAATTTATGAGTAAATTAATCAAATACATAATCTTAACAATAAATTTTTTTTCATTTAGTGTTTTAGCAATTGAAAACGAAAAACTAATTAAACTTCAAGATGTTAAATTTATATTTGATACAAATATTCAAAAATGGAATCAAAATATCATTTTTTTTGAAAAAAAGAAAAGCATGGAAAAGATAATCACTAATGACTCAAATACTTATGCACTAAAATCAAATTTTAAAAAAGGGTATGTAATTTTAATACCTAAATTTAATTTAAGCCAAGTGGATAAATTATTCTTAATATATAATATCCCTAATCTAGATGCTCATTCATTAAAAAAAATTAAAATACATTTTGATGAAATGAGACCTAACTTTTGTAATTCAATTGCAGTTAAAAATAAATTTTTTGTAAATATAGAATTATTTAAATGCTAATATTTTCAGATCATACAAAAAATTTTTTCTAAAGAAAAATATAATATAAGAATTTCTTTCTGATTCATTTAATTTGTTGTTGATATTTATCCTAGAATTGTAGGATTAATGAGAATATTGTTAATTTTTAATAATTTTAATCTATAATAAAAAATATAGGTTGGTCACTAACCCTATTAAAAAAAAGGCCATACGAAATTTGTATATGAGAATACTGGCCAAATTAATTGTAACTTTATTTACTTTATTTGCAATTATTTTAATTGTTGGTTTTATTTTCAATTTCTCAATTGTTTTTCCATTTACAGTTACAAATGATATTAAAGGTGTCCCAGAACATCGACTGCAGGCTGTTCGCTTAGCAACTGCTGCAACTTTTGCTTATTTTGGTCTTCGTTATTTATTTTTCACAACAACAAAATTATATCCCATTCAGTTTTTGGGAGTATTTTTGTTCTTTTTGGCAACAATCGGAAGTATAGTTTTTTACAAGTATCAACTTCCTTTACCAGAATATGCAGTATCATTATTCTGGTTAATATCTTCTGTTGTTTTATATCAAGCAGGAAAACCAGAATTCAGAAGTTATTTCAAAAAAAAATAAGTAAAATTTATTTTTAGTATAAAATTGATTTACATTATGACTGATCTACAATTGTATATATATCTTATTGGTTTTATATTTTTCTTTATTGGTGTTTATTGTTATTATCAGAAAAGAAAAGAAGGTATTACTGAAAAACAAATACTATTTAGAAACAGGGCAATGTATATTTTTCTAACAATTGCAGTGCTATGTGTAGTTTATTCGTGGTTATAACATTCAAATTTTTTTAGGAGACTAATATGACTGATAGTGATTTTAAGAATATAGAAGATATTCAAAGAATTTTAAAATATTTAGATCAAGGTAAGCTGGATCCTTCTGCTTGGCCTAATGCGTTACAATTAAAAGAAAGTCTAAATAAACTTATAGATGAACATAAAGAATATATGGATCATATGAAGCTTCATCATTAAATAATTTAAAGATTGCTGGGCACGCCAATTTTTTACAAAACATTTAAAATTTAATATAAAAGTAAAATATTATGAATAGCTCAAACTCAATTACTATTGGCTATTGGAGTACTAAAGGTCTTGGCTCTGTATGTAGACAAGTTGTTATTTATGCAGGTCATAAACTAATAGCAAGAAATTATAAATTACAGCCAGTTATTGATAATAACAATGTCTCATTTGATGGATCTGATTGGACAAATAAAGATAAAATTGAACTAAAAAAAAAGAACAGTCTTATAAACCTACCTTATATGGAGATTCTAGATAATGAAGGAAATGAACACCTCATATCACAATCAAATGCATGTTTATTATACCTAGGAAGAAAATTTAATATGCTTGGTAATACTGATGTTGAAAAAACAAGATGTGATCAACTACTTTTTGAAACAAATGATTTAAGAAGCATAATTACATCTTTTGCTTATACTCATTTCCAAAATATTGAATTAGAACAAGAAGCAGCAAAAGAAGTTTTTACAAAAGCTTTTCAAAAAAATGATGCAGGAAAAATGCAAAAATTTGAACATTGGCTATCTTCCAATCACAATTCAATCTTTCTATTAAATAACAATGTATCAATTCCTGATTTTAATCTTTTTGATGTTTTAGATTTTTATATTGAATTTCTTAAACATTATAATTTTGTTGATAAACAAAATAATGATGAAATTTTATCAGCAGTTGGTTATCCAAAATTAAATAAATTTTTTATTGATTTCAAATCTCTTCCAAAAATGAGCAAATATTTCAATTCAATACTTTATTCATTGCCTTACACAAATAAATCAGCAAATTTTGGTTCTGGTATTAAGGGCAATAAATGGGATATCAAAATTCAGACTGATAATACTCCCTTCGAAATAATTTTATAACCCTCTTTAATGATTTTTTGTCATCACAAACATGACTTTTATACTATTTATAAGTTTAAAGAATAAATTAAAATATTTTAAAACAAAACTAAACTATTCAAATAAATAAATTTAATCAATTTATGCATAAAAATATTTTTGCAATCTTTTTAATATTTGTTTCAATTGTTTGTGGAAGTACAATGGGAGTACTAATTAAAATTGCGCAATTTGAAGCAAATATATATTTGGCTGCATTTTATCGTTTTTCAATTGGCTTTATAATAATTTTTCCATATATTTTATATTCAAAATTTAGAGTTTTTAAAACAAATAACTTAAAGACTCATTTAGTGAGATCAATATTAAATTTACCCGCAATGTTCCTTACTTTCTCAGCACTTATGTTAGTGCCATATGAAAAAATTTCAGCTTTAAATTTCTCTGTGCCCTTCATAGTGACTATTTTAGCTGTAATTTTTTTAAAAGAAAAAATTAGAATTTATAGAATTAGCGCTCTTATCATTGGTTTTATAGGGATGTTAATTATTTTACGCCCGGGCATAATTACAATCACTTATGGAGTTCAGATGGTTTTAATTGCATCTATTTTATGGTCTGTAATTATTATAATAACAAAACAATTAACTGAAGATGATAATTCAATAACTATTTTAACCTATCAATATACGTTCATGACAGTTTTCTCTTCAGTATTTGTAATATTTTATTGGCAAAATTTATCTTTATTCACTCTAGTTTATTTATCATTAGCTGCATTAGTAGGAACAATATCTCATATAGCGCTTAACCATGCATATAAATTAGTTGATGTTTCAATGACACAACCATTTTCTTTTTTTGGTCTAATAATCGCCTCATTATATGGATATTTATTTTTTGATGAAAAACCTGACTTATTTACATGGTTGGGTGCTTTTGTTATTTTTATTGGTATAATTATTATTACAATTAGAGAAACCAAATTAAATAAAAATTTAATCAGAAAGAAGATCACTACAATTGATTAATTTGTCTTAACTTAGACACATTTTAACCTCTACTTTGCCAGTATTTATCAATAATATTAATTTGTGGCACTGATAAATAAAATAGTTCTTTTATTTTGCACTGTACTCGTTGTTAATTTGCTCCTAGTTGGTGCCACATTATTTTTAATTTAATTGTTTTTTTATCCCAAATTAAGCTTTAAAAAATTTTTTATGATTGTATTTATAAAAGTACTAAATATTTAATTGAAATGGATTATTTTATTAGGAACACTGAGTGATAAAGTTCTTTCTATACATTTTACCGTTCTTGTCTTTGTTTTTACCCAATTTATGGGTTCAATATATCCTTAGAAAAAATAACAAAATTTTAACAGACATGCCTTTTACAGGTAGAGAGTTAGGTGAAAAAATTCTTCAAGAACAACAAATCACAAATGTATCTATCAAATCCATAAAGCAAATGGATTATTATAATCCTATTGAAAAAAAAATTCATATTGGTGAAGATAAATTAAATAAAAAAAGTATTACGAGTATTGCAGTTGTGGTTCACGAAATAGGACATGCTATCCAAGATAAAGAAAATTATAAACCTTTAATATTGCGACAAAAACTTATTGAAAAAACAATGATATTTCAGCGTCTAGGATCTTTTTTATTGATAATTGGACTTCCTTCTATTTTTGCTTTTACCAAAAGTCCTTTAATTACTTTTATAGCCGCAATGATTATTATGGGTTGTTTATCAACTAATGTCTTAATTCATTTAATAACTCTTCCAGTTGAATTTGATGCTAGCTTTAAGCGCGCTTTACCAATTTTGCAAAAATATGTCCCTAAAGAGAATATGAAACAATGTCGTTCTGTATTACGCGCAGCTGCCTTAACATACTTAGCTCAATCAATTGTCAGCATATTTAGATTAAAAATAATACTTTTCTCATTTATTAATATTTTTAAATCAATCATTAAACGTTAACATAACACAAACTCAACACAATCTAACCATTCATTAGACAAAAATTATTTATATTTCTTAACTTATCAAGAAAGGAAATTAAATGTCTTTACTAAAACTAAAATCAAAAAAAGAGCCTCTATATACATCAAAAAAAATTGTTAATTTTGATGAGAATTTAAATGAAACAAAATTAGATACAATTAAACAATTAAAACAGAATAGTTCTTTAATTATTGGTGAGGGAGCAACAATTAAAGGAGAGATTAAAGAAAAAAATGAAATTACAATTCAAGGAAATGTTGATGGTGATATAGAATGTAAGGATCTTATTGTAGGTAAAACAGGTTCCATCAAAGGTAAAATCAAAGCTGATACATTAACTGTAGAAGGAAATGTAGAGGGTGAAATACTTATAAAGGATTTACTTAAAATGATGTCATCAAGTTATGTATCTGGAAAAATTTGCTATGGATCTGTTCAAATAAATGAGGGTGGAAAATTAATAGGTGAAATGGATTTTAAAGATAAAAATATTTTACAAGAGGAATTTAAAGATTGGAAAACACTATGATGTTAGTTGATTTACTAATAATTTTTTGTGTTGGAATGTATTTGGTATTTAAAATTTCTAATTCTTATTAATTATAAATTGCTAATTTTTAACATAATTTTACCTCCAAAATATCTTAATTGATAAATATTAAACTTCTGTGGCACTGCTTAAATTAATTGTTGTTTTTATAATCACTTTATTTTTCATCAATATCATCCTAATTGGTGCCACAACAGGATTTCTCTAATTTAAACACTATTTATTTATTAATAATTATTCTTATGGTATGAAATTTGATTAATGATTAAAAATAGATTTGTAAAATCAGTAGTTTTAGAAGCAAAAGGAAAATTATCATTAAAAAGTTTTCCTTATCCAGAATTAAAAAAAGATTGCGCTATCATTCGTATGGAACATTCTGGCATTTGTGGAACTGATAAGCATTCGTTTGAAGGTTTTTTTCATCAAAAAGGTGGAAGGCCTATCCCTTTACCAGTTATTCAAGGACACGAAAACGTTGGTATTATAGAAGAAATTAATGGAGAACTGTTAGATCATGATGGCAATATATTAAAAATAGGCGATAGAGTTGTTCCCGCTCCTAATATTTCCTGTGGTAAATGTTTTGCCTGCAGAAATAATCGACCTTATTACTATTGTGATTGCAAACTAGATTACGGTAATAACATTGGGGCAGGTGAGCCTCCTCATATTTTTGGAGGATGGAGTGAATATTTATATATTCTTCCTGGCAGTCATTTATTTAAATACCCAGACACATTGGATCCTAAATTTGGAACTTTTATAGAACCTCTATCTGTCACTGGATGTTTAGATAAAGCTCGTCAATGGTCATCTGAATGGGAACCATTTAGAAGTGGTGATACTGTAGTTATTTTGGGTACAGGACCTATTGGATTATTTCATTTAATAAAAGCAAATCTGATGGGGGCAGGAAAAATTATTTCCATTGATCCATATAAATTTAGAACATCATTGGCTCAAGAATTTGGTGCAACTGAAACTGTTACAAGTAATGATAGAGAAGAAATAAAAGATAACATTAAAAAATTAACAAATAATGTTGGTGCAGATTTAGTAGTTGATTGTTCAGGTGTTTCTGAAGGTTTTACTATAGCTTTGGAATTAATACGTGAGGGTGGAATGGTATTAGAAGTAGGGATATTTTCTAATTCACATGATATTTCTATAAATCCTCACTCACATATACTTGAGAAAAGTGCAAGAATAATAGGGATAGGTGGTGACGATATTTCTCAGTATTATCCATCAATAAAATTACTTGAAAGAAATATTGATAAATTACCATGGAAAAAAATTATATCACATGAATTTAACATAAATAATGTTCATGAAGCAATGGATATTGCTATGAGTGACAAATCAATGAAAGTTCTCCTAAATCCATAATTATTTATTATTTATTATTAATTTTTAATATAGCTAAAATTTATATTTAGATTAGTTTACAATTCTAATATTGAAAGGAATTTAATATGAGCAAGTATGCAATCTATACAAAGTGGTATTGGAAACATGGTTTAGCTTCAACTGAAGAAATCCAGAATGGAATGAAAGAAAATCTGTTAGGTAAAACAAAAGCAGATGACATAATTTGGTGGAAAATTGATGATAATCATCATCAATCTGTAATTATATTTTCATCAGAAGAATTGGCTAGAGCTGAAAATGAACAAAGACAAGCAATGAGAGAGAAAACATCAAGCGAAAGCAATATTACTATGGTTGAAGAATTTATGGGACCAGTATTATCTCAGCTTAGCTCTTTATAGTTTTTTATTGTGTTAGATAATTACTATCTTTAAGATCAAAACAATTTTCATTTTTATGATTATAGTAATCATCATTATTGAAATCTAAATATTTGTTTCCAGATACTTGATACAGGATGTCCTCTTTGCTATCCACAACATGATTTTTGCTTTTATCTAAATTTTTTCCACATGCTGAAGGCGCACCTAAAGTATGAAGTATTTCATGCAAGATAGTTACTTCTGCATCACCAAATATTAAATCATTTAAATCATTTAGATGATCATTTTTTGTGCAAGTAAATATTTTTTTATTATTTTTTAAAATAATATCGTTTCCAACATTTTTTTTAAAAGGTGAAGATGTGAAATAGACAGCAACTTGACCATTATATCTTGATTTACCGCATATATCATAATTTAAATATTTTCTTTTCTCCCAACCTTCAAAAAAAACAATGAATTTTTTATTATTATAATTATTAAATATATCTTGATTGATACTAATAATATTCTCTACTTTTTCAGAAACATCTGTCTCATCATCAGATCCATTATATTTTTTAGAATTGATAAACCAGTTCATTGATTTATTTACGCGAAGAAATGTTACATCAATATTGCCATCAGAGGTTTTATCAAAATTAATTTGTTGGTTTAATGATTTATTTTGAAACCAAGTATTAATAGCAAGTAAAGAAGATTGTATTTTTAAGTTTATATCAAGTTTTCTATCTTCTCTCTCACATGGTAATAAAAAAATTGTATGTATTTGATTTTCAAATTCACCTAAATCTTTTTTATCTTTAAAAGATCTCCCATCAATCTTGTCTTCCTCATGAATTACAAGTTGTAATTCTTCAATATCATTACACGAATCTGGCAATTCAGGTTTTGGCACCAGATATTTCCAATTTTCATTAATCACTTGTAAATAGATGACAAAAGCTAATACCACTAAAAAAAAGCCAATCATGGGAATAACAAAATATCGATGCATAACTTAATATTTATAGTTATTTAATTTATTATCTATTAAATATCTTATAATTAACAGAAGTTAACTTCTATTCTCAATTCACTAATGACAAGCAATGTTATATTTTTTTAAGCGATAATAATTATAAGGCCACGGAGTTAAAAATCCAGCAAGTAGCATAATAGGTATTATCCACCATGTAAGTTTAGCGCCACCCATAATTATCCAATCAACAGAATTCATCGCTACTTCCATTGATATCATAGATATTAAACTCATACCTATGGCAGTTCTAAATGCTTTGCTTACAATCATTTGCCTTGATAAAACGACAGTCTCTAAAATAATACTAGTGAGAATACCATTGATGATAGCTAAAATCATAATGTATAGAGTAGGCCAAGGTATACTTGTTAGTTGAAAATATAGTATTGTGCCAAAGTCACCAATACTACATCCAAGTAAACACCATGCAGTATTTTTAGCACTTCTTTTCCAAGTATGTTTGCATTTCCAATGAAAGAGAGGTTTTATTTTAGAATTATTGCTTGTAATTGTTTGCTGCATGAGGCTTCTTGTTATTATATTTACTATCGATTTAGTGTTAATTTTTAATATTTAAATGATAATTATTTCGGCATTTCAGTAGCACCAGTTTCAGATCGAATAATCCTTCCATCTTTAATAGTATAAATAACCATTACAGCTTGTCTCGACCCATCTTTGAATGTAACGAAACTGTGCGCTACGCCAATTTCATCATTTTCATAAATTATTCTGTTATTTTCAGATTTGGGTGCATCATCACTCATAAACCATGTTGATAAAACATCTCTTCCTATTTCTTCACCAGTTGAATGTTTGACCCACACAAAATCTTCATGCATAACTTCATTAAATTTATCTAAATCTTTATTTTCTTCAGCATCCCATAGCTTTTGTATTACAGACATTTTCTTCTCCTATATTTATTAAAGTAATTATATAATTGTTGTTCAATATGTAAATAAATTATATTGTTTTCTTATGCAGTTTAGAAATTTTTCAAATTTAGGTTGGCAAGTATCTGATTTAAATGAAATAGGTCAAGTAATGTCACAAATTAATTCAATTTATGTTGAAATGATTAAAGAAGACATTCATTATCGATGGTAATAATTTTTTAATAATGAGAAATAATTCACTCCTTTTAATTGCAATAGTTTTGTTATTTATTGGAATATTATTATTTATTATTTCAACCTAAAATTTTTTTTGCTCTGAAATGACCAGGTCTGTGCTCACCAATTTCTAAAACACCAATTAATTTTTTCCAAATATCAATTGCACCAATAGTTTCTTCTAAACCAAGTACATCAAGAACTTTTTGGTAAAGTGGGCCTTCAATATCTTCTAATTCTTTTTTTGCTTTTTTTAAGTACCAATCATGACGGTCTTTGGTTACAATATCAGTAAAGTTGTTTTCTTGAAGTAATTCTTTGTACTTTTCTAGAGAGCACATTAGCATATCAAGACCTTCTGCATCTATATATTCTTGCATTTGTTTTGATGGTGGTTTGTCATCCATGCGCATCCAGTCACTTACCACAATTAAACCATCAGGTTTTAATATTCGGTGAACATCTTTTAATAATGCTTCTTTATCAGGAATGTGTAAAAAAGCTTCTTTACTAAAGATCATATCAAATGACTCATCTTCATAATTAAGTGGTCCTGGATTTATTTGCTTAAAAATTGAGACATCTTGAAGATTATTTTTTACAGCTAACTGATTTGCTGTTTGAATAACAAGTGGCTCAGGATCTATTCCCTCGACTGATTTAACATTATATTTTTTTAGTAAATGAAAAGCAGCGCCACCACAACCACAACCAATATCAAGCACAGTTTTGTTTTCAGCATTTACACCAGACATTATTTCATCAATTTCATCGGTACCACCAGGAGAAAGAAAACCTTCACCCCAAACAACTTTTAATAAATTAAGTTGCTTTGGTCCGTAATGTCCTTCGTCTGTTAAGCTCATATTTTAATTCTTTCCCATTAAATTTACTAAGACAACGCCAATAATGATAAAAATCAACCCTATAAAAGCATAAAAGTTAGGCCATTGATTGAAACGTAAAATACCTAGAATAGTTGTTGCAATAATACATAATCCAGCAAACGTTGCATATGTGTAACCAGCAGATATTGTTTTCATTACTTGTGACAAACAATACATACAAAGAATAATTGTTATTGCACTTAATAGTGAAGGTAATAGTTTTGTAAAACCAGCTGCTTCTTTTGCAAAAATATTTGATGCAGTGCCAAGTGCTACTGCAACAATCATAAATGCATAAGTAATAAGCATAATAAATTTTAAATCTTCTATTGTAGTAGTCAAATCATATTTAGTATAATTAATAATAATTTCTAAAGAAAACATATGACCTATAATTTTAATAATGCAATAATTAGAAAACCTAATCAAAGTATACAGAATGGATTAAGTTCACAAAATTTGCATCCTCAGTATGAAATCGTATTAGAAGAACATACCAACTATGTAAAAGCAATTAAAGAAGCTGGTTTAAAAATTAACTTATTAGAACCATTGGAAGAATATCCTGATAGTATATTTGTAGAAGATCCAGCGATTATTTATCAATCTAATATCATTATATTAAATCCGGCTGATCTCAGTAGAAACGGTGAAAAAAATATTATAGAAAATGAAGTAAAACATTTTTTTGATAATATTTTATTTGTTGAAAATGGATTTATTGAAGGCGGCGATATTTTAAATATCAATAATCATTTTATTATTGGTCTCTCAGAAAGAACAAATAAATTGGGTGCAGAAAATTTATCAATAATACTTAAAAAACTTGGTGCTACAGTTGAGATATGCAAAACACCAAATGATATTCTTCATTTTAAATCTGAATGCAGTGTAATAGATGATGAGGTAATATTAGTAAGCTACAAAATGGCAAAATTAGATTATTTAAAATCAAATTATAACTTAATTGAATTACCAATAGGAGAAGAGGGGGCATCCAACTCTCTTAGAATAAACGACAAATTATTACTTCCTGATGGTTTTGTTAAAGCTGAAGAGATTTTATCTAAAAAATATAATATTATAAAAGTGAAAGTTGATGAAATTGCAAAAGTTGATGCTGGATTAAGTTGCATGAGTTTAAGATGGTGAAATATTATTTAATTTGTTGTTGAGTGTTGTGATTATGTCTGGGCGTTTATATTTACTTTTTAAAGTTTGATATATGAAATCTATTGAATGTATCCCTTTTTAAGTTTTAGGGACATATCCTTAAAAATTGAACTTAATTTTTTTACACTAAATTTATTAGTTCTATCATAAAGATAAACACCGTTTGTTTCTTGTTCAACGTCGGTTAGTTGCGTATAACAGAAACCTTGTATGTGATGTGTTTTTAAAACGACTTCAGTGAGTTTTTCCATACGTTCATAAACCTCTTTTATAGTCTTTGGTCTTACTTTATCTCCATGGCCCCAGGATTTAATTTTCTTTCTCAATTTAATTGGAAGCCACCAAACTCCTCCATATTCATCAATGATATACGGTTCATTTTTGTAACTTGTCTCAAAGTGAGGAAAGTTTCTATAAACACCTTTTTTGGGGTTAAGAGCTTTTTTTAATAATTCAGGAATAGGTTCATAATGATGCACCGTCCAAATATCAGTTTTTTGGTGTTGATAACCACTTGTTTCATTTACAGGTCGTGTGGGATCAATTTTTTTAGTAATATTGTAAGCTTTGCGCATTAAGCTTTTGTGTTGCGCATTACATTCAAGCGTATTTGTTTCATTAAAAGGTGTCCATGTAATAATTGAAGGGTGATTTTTTAAATAATGAACTATTCTTGGCCATTCTTGCATAAATGATACTTCAGAAGCTTTTGCATTCTCATTTAATCCCCAATTTGGAAATTCGGCCCATGTTAAATAACCAAGTTTATCAGCCCAATAATGAAAACGGTCTTCAAAAACTTTCTCGTGCAATCTTGCACCATTAAACCCTGCTTTAATTGATAAAAGAATATCATTTTTTAAATCTTTATCTGAAGGTGCAGTCCATATACCTTTAGGATAAAATCCTTGATCAAGGACAAGACGTTGATAAAGCAGTTTCCCATTAAGATAAATTTTATTTCTTTTTATTTCTATTGATCGCATACCCCCGTAACTTTTTACAACATCACAGGTTTTATTATCCTTATCAATTAAGGTAAATGTAAAATCATAAAGATTAGGTTGACCTACAGACCAAATTTTTGGTTTATTAATTTTAATAGAAAATTTTTTATTTTTTGTTGATAGTATTGTTGAGTTTATTTTTTTATTTTTATATGAAATATCAACTTTTAAATTTCCAATAATGTTTGATGAGTATTCAGGTAAAAATATAAAACTTGATGATTTTAAATTAGGTCGAATGGTAATATTTTTTATATGATGTTGATCAACAGCTTCTAACCAAACTGTTTGCCATATACCAGTTGTACGTGTATAAAAACAACCCCAAGAATGCTTATGCGGAGATTGTTTTCCCCTAGGTTGAGTTCTTTTTTTGTTAAGAGCCCATTTTTTAATTAATTTCTCATTATCAAATGTTCCATCTCCAAAGTACCAAGGAGTAGGACCAACACTGCCCTGACATCTTTTATCTATAACGTAAACTTTTAAATCATTAATTTTATTATCAATAACTGCAGAAGTAATATCAATATTAAAAGGAGTTGATCCTCCTATATTAGTGCCAACTTTCTTTTTATTAACAAAAACTGACGATTGATAATCAACACCACCAAAGTGTAATAATATTTTTTTATTTTTCCATGATTTAGGAATATAAAAAGATTTTTGATAATACATTTCTTGAATAAAATCAGTATGTCCAATTCCAGATAATTTACTTTCAGGACAAAATGGTACATTAATTGTTTTTGAAAATTTTTTTTTATTTAATTGTGATTTTGAAAAACCTTTAATATTTTTTGAAAATTCACACGACCATTTTCCATTAAGATTAAGCCAATCTTTTCTGTTAAAAATAGGTCTCGGATGTTCTTTTCTCAGCATAAATATATCAATATTAAAGTTAATTAATGGAGGTGTTATAAGAACACCTCCATTTTATAAAAAACTAACGTAGTAGTTTTTTCATTTTATTTTGTACATCTTTTAATGTTGCATCCATTTCTTTATTGCCAGTTAATATTGCTATTAAATTATTTCCAATAAGATCTTGAATGGCACCATATTTTTCAGCATGCGGAGTATCAGCCATTATATTTGCAGTTTCAGCGTACTCATCACGGTGAGGAAGATTTTTATATTCATCACTAGCAATAACTGAAGCTCTATAAGACATATGTCCTGTTCGAGACCAATTAATACTATTATCCCACATGAATTTATTTAGTTTCATAACAGCTTCATATTTTGCTGGATCACGAGACTTTAAATCAGCAGGTACCGACCACATATGAGAATCAGCCCATGTAGCTGAGTTTCCTCCAAATAATGATGGGAAATTTCCAACATAGTATTCAAAATCGACATTATCGCCATAGTAATCAACTACCCATGTTCCATTAATAAGTATGCAAGCTCCTCCATCCATCCACATTTTTTGTGCATCTCCATACCCATAACCTGGGTTAATGTAACCAGCATCAATAAGTTGCTTAAAGGCATTAATTGCATTTCTGACTTCGGGAGTGTCAATCGTAGGTTTTTTTCCATCAAATAGATTTGATCCTTGTTGCCACACAAGAGCATATAAGGCTCTAATTCCTAAAAAGCCATCAGACATTTGAAATGACATGTATTCATAACCTGCATCTTTACAAGCTTTTGCTTGTTGTAGCATTTCATCAGAGCTTGTTGGATACACTGGTTTACCATTTTTAACTAAACCTGCTGCACTCATTGCGTCCATATTTGTATGCATCAAGTTAGCATGAATATCTAGTGGAATACCCCACATACCACCATTCCAAGTTAAAGCATCCATCATAGCAGGAACAATATCACCTGAGTCCATACCATATGCTTCTAGCTCACCTGAAAGATCAGCAATTACACCAATCCCGGCAAATTGAGGAATTCGGTGACGATGCATAATATGAAGATCAGGTGCATTTTTATCCGCATAACGAGTTTGCAAAATTTCATATGTCATGCCCCAATCAAGAACTTCTTGAGTTACATTTATATCTGGATTTTGTGCATCAAAAGCATTTATTATTGATGCTATTATACAAGCTTCACCAGTTGTTGTAGTTGGATCATTTCCAGCATCTTCACAATCTCCAAAAAATCTAGCTACGGTTATATCTGTAGCTGCATAAGCATTAAATGTGATCAGTGAAAAGAAAACAGAAAACATCATTAAAATTTTCTTCATTTTACCTCCAATAAACATTTACTAAACATTTAGTATTTATTTAGTATTTATTTAGTTAAATTGTATTGATTTTAATTTAAATTCAAGTAATTTTTAATGAATTATCAACAAATGAAAAAAAAAATAACACTTAGAGAAATTGCAAAATTGGCTGATGTTAGCCCTGCAACAGCATCAATAGTTTTAAATGAGAAAAAAAATCAGGGAATTTCTCAAAAAACTTGGGATAGAGTAAAAAAAATAGCAAAAAAAAATCACTATGTAGGCAACAATAAAATTAGCAGATTAAATAAAAGAAAGTTTCTCTTTTTTATGGAAGAATTTTCTTACAATAATTCCGTTGTATCCTCAGAATTCTTAAATGGTTTTCATGATTATGATTTATTATCTCATCAGTTTGTTTTTTTATTTAATCAATTAAGTAAAAAAAATAATATCTTTAAAATAATAGAAGAATTTAAACCTGATGGATTTATTGTTGCAACAAGTTATACTAAAAAAATTAATTATGATTTCGACAAAATTAAATTAAATAAAATATTATTAAATTGTTGGAATGATAATTTTAAAGGAATTTCCATTTTGCCTGATGATTATAATGGTTCTAAAAATGCAGTTCTTCATCTTTTGGATAATGGATATAAGAATATTGCAATTATCCTTGCTCCTGATTTTTGGATGAAAGGTTATAGAGACAGACTTAATGGATGGAGGGATGCTCATTCAGATTTAAATATAGAAATTGATCAAAAATTAATCTTTAAATCTGAAAAATCTGAATTTGGTAATGAATCAAGGATAGGGTACAATGCTACTAAAAAGTTATTAAAAATAAACAAATCTTTAGATGCTATTTTTTGCACAAATGATTTAATTGCTATGGGAACGTACCAAGCTTTAAAGGAAGAAAAAATAGAAATTCCTAAAGATATTGCAGTAATTGGATACGATAATTCAAACATAGCTGAAAATTTAAAACCTGAATTAACTTCTGTTCAATTACCTCATGCTGAAATGACACAAAAATCTATCTCACACATATTGAATGAAAATATATTGATGGATAATTTTAAAGTCTATGTTGACTCTCCATTAATTTCAAGGTCATCTGTTTTGATAAAAAAATGAAAAATAATAAAGATAATTTTTTTGGATATATTTTTATCTTACCATTTTTATTATTATTTGTTAGTTTTCTTCTTTATCCCTTTGGAAAACTTTTTTACATTAGTTTTTTTGAATGGAATATTATGGCTGTTGCCATGGATCCTGCGAATGCAATATATGTAGGATTTGAAAATTATTATTATTTATTAGCAGGGGAAGGTGTATGGTTTGATATTTCAGTATTTTTTACACCTATCAAGATAATTACTTTTAGTATTTTAACAATTTCACTTTATTATTTTTATACCAAAGAAATTTTAAAAAATAACATAGGTTTAATTTTCTTTTTCTTTTACGCCTATGTTGTCTATTTTGTGCATGGCATTCAACCAACGGAGGATGCATATTGGAATGATGATGTTTTTTGGAAATCTATTCGCAATACAATGGTCATGGATTTTTTCTCTGCTTATGCAATAACATTTATTGCTCTTATAATAGCGATTGGGACAAATCATACTGGTAAAATTTACATTGTAATTAGGACTTTGTTTTGGGCCACTGGTGGTGTTGGTGTAGCAGCACTTTCAATAATTATGGTTCAAATATTCAATACCTATGGAGGTATAACATCCAATTTTTTAAATTTTTTTGGATTTAAAAATTTTCCATTTTTTATCAACATGAATGGATCTAGGTTTGTTGTAATTTTTGCGACCGTTTGGTGGGCTATTAGTCTCCCTATAATGTTATTCTTAGCTGCTCTTCAACAAATACCTGAAGAAAGATATGAAGCTGCAAAAATAGATGGTGCAACAAAAAGTGAAATATTTTGGCATATTACATTACCTGGTATAGCTAGAATGTTTTTATTAGTTTCCTTATTGCAGATTATTTCTCACTGGCAAATATTTGGTCAAGCGAACATTATGACTTCTGGTGGCCCTGCAGATGCGACAAGAACGGTTGTTTTAATGGCTTATGATTATGCTTTTAGAGATATGGAGATGGGTCAAGGAGCTGCAGTAAGTGTAATTTTATTTTTTATCATTGGTTTTTTTGTCTTTATTCAATTTAAAACATTTAAGGAAAATGAGTAAAAGATTTCCTTTAACATTGATAGTGGTTCTCATAGCAGCATTAATATGGTCTATTCCATTTTGGTGGATATTATCTCTTTCTTTTCAACCAAATGATATTCTTCAAAAAACTACTTCAAATACTGCACTTGGTTTTATTCCATTTCCTTTCACGTTTGAAAACTATTATTTATTATGGGGTCAAAGTTTTTTTGATTGGTTTTTAAATAGTGCGATAATTGCAGTGACAATGACTGTATTAGCTACAATCTTATGTTCTTTATCTGGTTATGCTTTTGCGAGAATAGATTTTGTTGGAAAAAAAATAATATATCCTATTGTATTAGCAGGTTTGATGATACCAGGTGAGTTACTTTTCATACCTCTTTTTACTCAATTTAGTAGTTTGGGCTTAAATAATTCTTTTACTGGTTTAATTCTTCCAAGATTAGCTGTCCCATTCGGTGTATTTATCATGACTCAATATTATAAAGGTGTTCCAAACGAAATTGAAGAAGCTGCTATTATTGATGGAGCTAATAGATTTCAAATATGGTATAGAATTATGGTTCCTTTATCAATTCCAGCAATGATAACAGTGGCAATAGTTACATTTGGATTTGCTTGGAATGATTACTTATGGCCACTAATATCACTTTCAGCTCAGGATATGAGAACCTTACAGGTTGGTATTGCTCTCCAAATTGGAGCTAGAATGCAAGAATATATGGGGACATCACTTGCAGGTGTTATTATTTCATCAGTACCAACAATTATTCTGCTTATTTATTTTCAAAAATATTTGCTTCGCGGATTTGCAATAGGTTCTAAATGAAAAATTTCTTATTTTTTTTACAAGTATTAAATTACAATAATTCATTCAAAAGTAGATCAATTATTTTAATCTAAAATAATTTTATAAATTTTTTTTATCTAACTGGTTTTTTTTTACTTTTATCTATAGTTAAATTAAAAACATCTGGTCTTGAATAATGTCCTGTTGCATCAAATCTTCTTCTAGAAGTCTTTGATAAAGAAACATCTATATCGCTATACAAAATTCCTTTTTCTTTATGTAAGGGGCCAGCATGAACACCACCAAAAGGTTTGTAAATAACTGCATCTCCGCAATTTATCCATTCATTCTTATCTGGATATAAATGATCTTTGTGAGGCATATCATCGGGTAAATCAGATGCTTGAATTGCTGTTGCAGAACTAATAACCCAGCATCCGCCTTCTCGCGATATATGATTCATTGATGAGAGCCAAGGCTCACCTTCATCCCATGTCGGTGCAATATAAATATCAATATTTTGAGAGTACAAAGAATATCTTGCTAGTGGCATATAGTTTTCCCAACAAGCTAAGGTGCCAATTCTACCAACTGGAGTTTCAACAACATTTAAACCACTTCCATCACCCGGACCCCAAACCATGCGCTCAGGATTTGTAGGCATTAATTTTCTATGATTATTTAATATGCTGCCATCGTTATTAATTATAATGCATGAACAAAAAAGAGTAGATCCGCTTACCTCTCCATCAATTTCTTGGTAACCAGCAACGATTACAACTTTATTTTTTTTTGCCGCATCTTGGATTGGTTTCATTTGATTTTTTGATAGATCAATTGAATTTGCTTGAGAAATTTTAAACAAATCATCAGTTAAACTCATCTCTGCACCTGGTTTTAATCGCCAAACATATTCAGGGTATCCTGGAAACCAGGCCTCGGGAAACACAATTAGTTTTGATCCTTTTTTTGCAGAAGTTTGAATAAGCTCGACAGCAAGTTCCATACTTTTAGTCAAATTCAGATATTTAGGTGGATGTTGAATTACAGCTACTTTCATATGATTTCTTTTCAACCTTTTTATCATAATAATTTATTCAATTTATATTAATTTATCTATAAATTAGTAAATTAGGAAAAAATATTCTTAGAAACAATCAAATAAAAAAGTTTTTACCAATAAATTAAGTTTATTCAGGATGATTTTCTAAATTATTGATATTTATATAAAATAATAAAGATTTTGCAATTTTACAAAATTGAAAAACTAATATTATAATTATCATTTGTAAAACAAATGTCTAATTAAAAACTAATGTAGGAGAAAAAATGATTTATGTAATAGTTAAGCTACCATGTCACGAAGAAGGAGCTGCGAAACTTATTGATTGGGCTAAAAGTGATGATGGCTTTTCAGTTACAAGATCCTATAAAGGATTTAAGCATATTGAACTTTTAGTAGATGAAAATAAAAAAACAATTTGGTTATACGAACAATGGGAGACAAAAGAAGATCACCAAGCATATCTCAGTTTTAGAATGGAGAATGGTTTTGAAGATTTTGTGAAAGACATTGTGGAAGATGAATTTACTCTCTCATATCTTACCAATACTGGTATATGATTTGAAAAAGGAGGTAGTATGAAATTTTTAATAACTTTTAAAATAAATAATGGTTTTGATAGATGGTTAAAACTAGTAGATGATTTGCAACCTTACATGGACAAATATGAATATACAATGATGTTTGCCTGTACCAATGATGATGAAACGCGAGTATGGGATATGGGTGAGGCTAATAATCCTGATTTAGTTAATGATTTTTTAGGTGATCAAGAAGTCATCAAGATGAGAAGAGAAGCAGGAGTAGATTTGGAAAGCTCAGAGGTTGTGTCTACAATTAGTAAGCACAAAATTTGGTAATATAACTAGAATAAACAATTAATAAGGAAAATATTATGAAAATAATAATGAGTGTAGAAATTAGTGAGGGCTACGCAAGATGGAAAGAACTTTTCGATAGTGCAGTTGATGCAAGAGCAAAGTATGGAGTAAAAGTTTTAGCATACGGTCATCCTAAAGATAATGATAATAAAGTCTATCAAGTATTCGAAATTGAATCGATGGAGCAAATGCAAGAAGCGTTGAAAGATCCAGAAATTGCTAAGGCAAGAACAGAAGCTGGCGTTAAGTTAGATACACAAGAAGTAGTTTTTTTAGTGGAATAGTCTAGCGAATATACGAGGTTAATATTTTAAATTATTAAAATTAATTATTGCGTATTATTGGATAAACTTTTGGACTTAAATTTTTATACGTATCTAAAATTATTAATGCCATTATAAATACACCAGTACATACATAAACTAAAATAATGGAAAATATACTAAGGTGCCAATCAATATTAAAAATAAAGTTTACAACTAGGTAGGAAGTAACTCCGCTGATGAACAAAGTGAGAAGTATAGTATTTAGAAATAAAATTGAAAATTCTAGTAAGCTAGTTTTGATAATTTCTATTTTCTTTAATCCTAAAATTTTAAATACTAAATTTTGATAAATTTTATTTTTCCCTTGGACTAATATGGCACTACTAATGACTAATAAACCAATAAAAATAATAATAACGGCAAGGGCAATCACGGCAATGTTAATTTGACTTAACAATTTATTGATTGTTTCAGCATAATTAGAAATTTTGATAGAAGAAATATTTGGAAACTTTTCTAAAAGCGCATATTCTTGAAAATCATCTTGATCGGATAGTTTAATAGTTGCAATATATTGGTGAGGAAGAGACTCACCATAATTTGTATTCAACACCATTACAAAATTAATTGTAAAATCTGCGTAATCAACATCACGAAAATTTTTAACGACTCCTTTAATATCTCGCCCGTATAGACTGAGGGTTATGCTATCATTAATTTTAATGCCTAAGTCTTGTGCCGCGTCATAATCAAAAGAAATGTACATTTGATCAGTTGGGTTATCTGACCACCATTCACCTTCTATAATAGGATTGTTTTCAGCAGGTTCTTTCAACCACGATATTTGACGCTCAGATCTAATAACCCAATATGAGGGATTGTCTTGATCAATATATGTTGCAGGATCAATACCATTTACCTCTTTTATTCTCGCTGAAGCTATTGGAGCAAATACTACTTCACTTTTAGGATATTCATTAAAAATATATTCTTGAAAGTCACTTTTAATAGATTGATCAATACTAATAAAAAAAAAGTCAGGTGCTTTTGTGTCGACACTTCTTTGAATAATATTTTGAAAGGAGCCTGCAATAATAAGAATTGTTAATAAAAGCGAAATACCAATCCCCAAAGTTGTTAAAATCAACGGACCAATAGAGCTAGGACTAGTAAGGTTACGCTTTGCTAAAAGTAAATTGAAGTAATTAATATTTGTTACTTTTTTAAAGAAAAGAATAAATAATTTGAAAAGACCATAAAAAAGTAAAATAGTAATCAAAAAACCAATTAAAAATATAAAATTATAGAGCCACAAACTACTACCTAAGGTGAAGATAGCAATCATCAGAAAAAAAAGAGTCAGTAACACTATAATGGTTTTAAAAGAAAATCGTAAACTCACAAATTCATACGTATTGCGAAAAAGACTGTTGGCAGAGAGTTGCTGAATAGAGTTTAATGCTGGAATTAAAAAAATGGTAATCGCAATTAGAGCAATAAAGGTAATTTTTAAAAAAATAATTATATCACTACTGTTTTGAAGAGAAAAATTTAATTCTTGAGGGAGGATAGAGTTTATAATGCCAGGACTAAAACTACTGATTATAAAAGCAATAATACAAATAAAAGAAGAAATGATAAATATTTGATACGCTAGTATACATTGAATAATACGTGAACTAAGTCCAAGCGATTTTTGAACAGCAATGGCATTATAATTTTGATTGATATAAGCAATCACCATATTTGAAATACCAATACCTGCAATAAGAATAGCTGCTAGAGATATTAAACTGAGAAAATTAGCAAAATTATCAAGGATACGTTGAATAAAACTTGTCGTGTTTTCTGGAAAGCGAATATTAATATTTGATGACTCAGGAAAAAGTATTTTTAGTTCTTCTTTTCCCTGCTCTTCACTAACAGTATCAAAATATTTGACCCTGTACTCGTATTCAAAAAAATTTTCCGAAGAGGCAACATCTAAAGAATTTAATCCTACTTGAGAAATAATAACAAGATCGCCAAATAAACCACTTGCTCCTAAGTCTGGCATTTGTTCAATGATAGAGTGTATAACGTAGCTTTGGTCACGAATAATTAAATCATCACCTTCTTGTAATTGTAAATTAATAGCTAAGTTTTCATTAATGATGGCAAAATTATCACTTTCAAAAAAATCAGATCCTACTTTTCCTTTTGTTGTGATGAACTCTCCGTACAAAGGATATAATTTATCAATAGCGCGCAGTTGTACAAAAGAAGTTTTAGGTGGATTTAATTTTTTATTTGCAACCATGGAGGCGATTGTTGTATTTAAAGATAATTTTGCAAAGGTATTTATTTCCTTAACGATATCAGCTTCCATTTTTTGATTTTGTAACTCTATTTCTGCATCACCGCCTAAGATCGTTTTGGTATTTGATCTGATTTCTTTTAGTAAGGATTGATTTAATGTGCTAATTAGAAATAAAATAAAAACACTGATAAAAATTGTAATAAAAATTGTTATTTTTTTTTGTAAGCTCCTTGTTAAATCTTTGAGAGCTTGCTTATGGATAAACTGCAGCTGATTAAACAACTGTGCCATTTTCAATTTTCATTATGCGATCACACCGTTTTGCTAAATCAGCATCATGTGTGACTAAACAAAGACTTTTTTGATATTTTGTTGCGATATTAAAGATTAACTCAGTTATAACTTCTGTATTTTCATCATCTAGATTACCCGTTGGTTCATCGGCAAGGATTAATTCTGGTTTTTTAATCATTGCTCTTGCAATGGCCACGCGTTGTTGTTCACCACCAGATAATTGACTTGGAAAGTGATTTAAGCGGTCTTCTAAACCTAAATCAACTAAAATTTCCTTAGATTGGCTTAACGCATCTTTTTGAAAATTAATTTCTAAAGAGAGTGCCACATTCTCAACAGCAGTATAATTAGGAATTAAATAAAACGATTGAAACACAATGCCGATATTCTTTTTTCTATATTCAGTTAATTTATCTTCTGTATATGAAGTAATGTCTTGATCTTGGAAAATAATGTTTCCAGAAGTAGGTTTTTCTAATCCAGCCATCAACATCAACAAAGAAGTTTTGCCAGATCCACTTTTGCCAATAATGGCAAGTTTTTCATTTTGATGGATGGTAAAATCTATGCCTTTGATTACTTCTGTTAAGAGTGTTCCATTTTGATATTGTAAGTGTATATTGGAGAAACGAAGCAGAGAATTCATGAAGAAAATCGTCTATATTTTAATTTTTTTAATAAGTCCATTATCATTGCATGCGCAAGACTATAAGATTATTCTTTTTGGTGATTCCTTGATGGCAGGTTACGGATTAGACAGTGCGGATCATCTAAATCTTTACCTAGAAAAAGATCTACGAGCTTTAAATATTCAAAGTATCATTACGAATGCTTCTTTATCAGGTGATACAACAAGTGGTGGATTAAATAGACTAAATTGGAGCCTACAAGATGATTATGATTTATTTGTACTGGGATTAGGTGCCAATGATATGCTTCGAGGTATTGCACCAGAGATCACAAAAAATAATTTATCAAAAATTATCGAAACAGTTTTAGATAAAGACATTAAAATTTTGCTAACTGGTATGCAGGTGCCAAACTCGTATGGAACCGATTATCAACAATCATTTAATGATATTTATCCAAATTTAGCAGAAGAATTTAAAATATCTTTATACCCTTTCCTTCTAGAAGGAGTGGCGCTCATCCCTGAATTAAATCAATCTGATGGAAAGCACCCAAATAAAGAAGGTATACAAATTATAAGTAAGAATTTATCTAATAAAATTAATGAGTTAGGATATTTTAAATGAATATTTTGAATAAATATACTAATTTAGTAATTTCTGGCGTTTTAGATTATTCTTCTTGCGAAAATATTATTAGTTTTAATTCTGAAAACAGAAAAGATTATGAACTTTATAAAACGCTAATATCAAAATTCAAAAATATTAAACACAGTACATTTATAAAAGAAAAGGAAGTGAATAGAGATAATGTGGTAAAAAAATTTTATGAGGCTATGTATGATCAAAATAATGAGGATCTATTCATATTTTATTTTACAGGTCATGGAAGTTTATCTGAAAATAATGAACCAGGTCTGTTAATGAGTAATGGCGATATAATATCAAAAACTGAATTAAAAAATATCATTAAACAAAACTATCAAAACCAAACAATCATTCTACTAGGTGATTTTTGCTATTCTGGATTATTAGCAGATATTGCCATAGAACTAAATAATGATGATTTAAATGTAAACGCAATAACTAGTGCAAGTTCAAATCTTTCTACAGAAAATTGGAGTTATACACAAACTCTAATAGACTCATTTAATGGTAGATCAATTATTGATAAAGATAATAAAGGTTTTATAAATTTTATGGACGTTGCCAAAGAAGTTCAAAATGTTATGTTTAATAGAGAAAGACAAAAATCTGATTTTTTTCTACAACCTGATTTTGCAAATTACAATATTTCAAATGCAAAAATGGAAGTTATTAAAAATGAAGGGGATATAAAATATGATGAATGGTACTGTTCACATGAAGGAATTGCACGTGTAATTGGTTTTAAAAATAATTTAGTTGAAGTCGAATACTATCATTACAATAAATATAAATTTGAATCTTTAAAAGAAAGTGACTTATCTCCTATTCAAATAGCTGATTTTTCAGTTGGAGATCACATAGATGTAAATTGGGAGGGAGAAATTCACAAAGCTATAATCGAAAGTGTCGATAGAATTTTTTACAAGGTGTCATATATTGGTTGGGGTTCTGAATGGAATGAATGGATCACTAAACACAGAATAGTTGGTAATGAAAAAATTGAAATTCTACTTGACGACATCTGGTATGAAGGGGAGATACTTCAAAAAAAAGATAATCAATTTTTCGTGAGATATAATGGATATGATACTTGTTATGATGAATGGATTAATAAATCTAGAATAAAATTTAATTAATTTTAGTAGTAATATTATATTGCATTGTATAACTTTTATATCACTCTAGTAGAATGTGTTGACAACGTTCAAAGATTAGAATTATCTTAAATACAACAATATTAAAAAGGGGGTAATATGGTTGCTGCATGGGGTGGAGTCTTAAATTTAATTTTATTTGTAGTTAGCATGTTGGGTTTGGGATACTACACTGTTCTTACAGTGTTTAGTCCGAATACACTTGTTGATAGATATGACTTGGGTGAAAAATCAGTTCCTATTATAAGAATTGTCGGAAGTTTTGTTCTACCAACTCTTATAATAGGTGTTTGGATTATTTTTAGAGAAAATGGTCCACTTTCATGTTGGATTTTCTTTGTCTTTAACTTTCTTGTATCATTATGTCAGGTACTTTTAAGTTGGGGAACGAGATTAAAAATAATTGATCCAGATTCAAAAACAGATATTGGTGATGAAGTAGTAGGGCACGTGTTTCTAGCTATCGCTGCTATCTTAATATTTAGACTTTCAGATACAATCTACGCTTAATTAATTCTAATTGATACTGGGATTTAATAATCCCAGTATTAAAAATAAATAATATTAATTTAGATATTCTAGTTTTTTATCCATTACAAAAAACCATAATGGAGGAATTAAAGCCATTATTAGCATAATTGAATAGTTTGCTGGCATCTCAATCACTTTTTCTTTTTGAGATAGTAGGGGGTAATGTTTGGATGCACTTTGATGATGTTCTGCGTGTAAACCTAAATTAAATGTCGACCAATTAGCTGAAATATGACGGCTATTCCATGAATGATGATCAGTAAATCTTTCGTATTTTCCATTTTCCATTTTTCTTTCTAAACCATAATGTTGAATATAATTTACAAGTTCTAGTAAAGTAATAGAAACAAAAGAGTGAAAGATAACAAATACTAAGCCATTAATACCAGCAATAAAAAACGCAATGAATAAAAAAATAATTTCTAATACAAAATAATGAAGCATTCTGTTTTGAAGACTTAATGTATTTATATTTTTTTTATCAAGAATATTTTTTTCAATATTCCATGAAGAAATCACACTATTAATGACACAACGAATGAAATAGAAATAAAAATTTTCACCTCTTCTTGCTGTCGCAGGATCTTCTTTTGTTGCTACATGTTTATGGTGACCGTAAACATGTTCAATACGAAAATGGCCATAACAACATAATACTAATAATAAAACGCCGATACCACGCATATATTTATTCTGTCGATGAATAAGTTCATGAGCTGTAGTAATACCAATTGAACCTCCTGACATGCCGACAGCAGCTCCTAAAGCAGCAGCAATTAAAAAACTGATGTTTGAATCAGCCACTACAATTAAACCAAAAACAATTAAAAATAAGATACAAGGTAAGATGATGAGAATAGAAAAATTATGCAATACATTTTCTTTCAGATCAACATCTTGCTTACTTAAATATGGTAACAGCAAATCAATAATAGGTACTAAAATAAAAACCCAAATAAAAGGTGAGACTGACCAAGAAGGACTAATTAGAAGACCAAGTGAACTCGATGCGATTAATATTAAAGGTGTTACAAGATAAAAAAACATTAATTTATTGTATATATTATATTTTTATTAAAAGAAAAATTAATTTAAAAATGCTAATTCTTGTTTAAGCACTTCCTTAGATCCTTTACTTTTAATTGTTTGTCTTAATTCCACTATACAATTATCAATTAATTCTGATTTTTGTTTGTTATAATGCTTATTCTTAGGCACAGGAATATGAACAGGTACGTTCTTTAAAAACTCAACATTTAAATCAAAATCACCTGCAAAAAATTCTTTTAAAACAAAACCACCTGCTTGAAGAAAATTTTGATCGGTTTCTACTTTTAATTTCTTGCTACTTCTATTCTCTCTAATAACTTTTGTTAGAAGATCATTTTTCTTAATGATTTCAAAACCTTGCAAATATAATCCAATTTTTTCTATATCTTCATAAGGAGTATTAGGTCCATCAGGCGCCACATGTTCACCTTCTAGCATAATCATGTGACTAATATTCTTTTCATCTTCAAAAATAGCAGAATACAGAGATATGATAACTTTTGTTCCGGTGTAATCAAGCGCTGCTAACTCCACTCCGCAAATCCACACTTGATCATCTTCATTAAAGTAGATGATGGGATCAAAGGTGAAAGAGCGGAGAGGGTATTCTTGAGCCTCATTAAAAATGATGGAGTTCTCAGGAACATTAGCAATTTCCTGTTTAATCATTTGTTTTGGTGAGAGGAGAGAATAAGACTCAATATTATTAGCATAGGAGGTTGTAGCAGAGACAAGATATAATATGATTAATACAAGTGATATTAAAAATAATACAATACGTTTAGTTATCTCTGCCACAAAAAAAGAAATAAAAAAACACTTAGTCGAAAAGAAGTCACGACTAAGATTTTTTTATGAAATTATTTATGCTGATTGTGGTTGCCATGAATATCCAGAACCATAAGAAGTTTTAATACGATTAAAATCTATATCTGGACGTGCATGACGAAATTTTTTACGTAACCGTTTGATATGAGAATCTATATTGCGATCAGTTACAGCAATATCATGTGAATAACACACATCAAGGAGTTGATCTCGGGTATAAACAACGCGAGGACGCTTGACTAACTGTCTTAGTAAAGCAAATTCTGTTTTAGTGAGTTCAATACTTTTGCCAAACCAACGACAGAGTATTTGTTCTTCTAAAAGCTCTAGATTGCCCAATCTATATACCTGATCTTCTTTTTGCTTTTCAAAGTAGCTCATCACTTTAAGTAACCGAGCATGCAAAATATTAAAACTATAGGGCTTTAGAACAAAATCACCAATCGTGGTGTCTTTTAATGCTCGTTCTTCAAGATTATCAACTGCTGTTAAGAAGAGAGCAGGGAGCTTATCTTTATTCAGCAACGCACATAAGTCTCTATAGAATTCAAACCCCGTTAATTTGGGCATTTTCATATCAATAACATAGGCATCTGCGGGCTTATCTTCGTGATATAGTAATGCTTTTTCTGGATCAGCGAAGGTAATCGTTTTGTAACCCTTAGATTGAAATTGAAGTGATAGTGATGTTAGTATGGATGTATTGTCGTCTATTATGGATATTATCGTCATTTTTCCTTTCTCTTAATCAACCAAAAAACCTTCGAAGGAATTAACATTAACATTAAGGCCAAAGTGTGTCAAAAAATAATATTTTAAATTTCTTAAAACTAACACATTTGAAACTCGAATTTGCCTAATTTGAAATTTAGAAAATACACATGGCACTGTGTAGTAGTAATATTCATTATGTTGTCGTCGTAAATTTCATTTATTACTCCTTCGCAGTGCCACTCAACACTCTCTATTATTTGGAGTCATCATGATTGCACTTTCCCGTTTTTTTCTTTTTGGCTCAACTTACCTTGTTTTATTAATACTCAGCAGTATTGCATCAGCAGAAACAGAATACTTTTCAATGATTACCTTTTTAATAACAAGCTTAGCTGTAGGAGGGTGGCTGTACTACTTGCACAAAATAGCTATTGAACCATCTCCAGGATTAAAAGAAATATTATATGTGGTCCTTTTCTTAACCATCTTCACAACTATCTGGGCAGGATTTAATATTTACATACAGTCTGATTACTTTGTTTTAGACTAATGCTAAAAAGTTTCTGGTTCTACTTCTATTCAATACCAGTTCTGCTTGGAATTTTTGCATTCTATCAAATTACTCAATTACCACCTAGAGGTCGTTTTAAAGACGCCTTGGAGTATTGTAAGGATGTAGATAATGAAATAATTTTATCAGAGGGGACTGAACAAGATTATTGTATAGATAATTTTATGAATGGACACTTTAGTGAAGCTGTTCCATGGATGTTACTGTTTCTTCTAGGTATTGCTTTTATAATACCCTTATGTCTTTATTTAATAATGACTTGGAGAAAGTATAGGTACTGAAATTATTAAGAGTTGAATAATTGACTTATTTATTATAAATAATCTTTCATTGAACGATAACAGAAAGGTCATTAACCTTAAAGACTATAAGGAAAAGAAAGAAAAGCTCGAACCCAGAACTTTCGTTTATAACCCTATGGCCTATCGTCAAGCTTGCTTAGATATCGTTAAGCGTCACAATCCAAAAGCTTCTAAAGAAGAAATTGCCTCTGAATATGAGCGTTGTTTACAGATAGCACAGAAACATAATTATCCATCTAAAGCTCTACTTTCAGTTTTTTGTTATAGTTATTTTTGTCCAACCGACTTTAATAATGAAGTAGAGCCAGTTAATATTTTCGAAAATACAATAGATATGACAGATTTTTTCAAAAGTCTAAAACAAATGAAAGATAATGAATTAGTCAATATCTATAATAGATGTATCTATGATATAAAAGAAAATAAACCAAATAAAGAAGAAGCAGAATTTCGTTCTGCAGTAATTGCAGGTGAGTTAAAAAGAAGATTAAGTTTACGTAAAAAAAATAATCTAAAAAGCAGCGATGTCTTTATTTCTATCATCGGTATCTGTGTCTTTTGCTCTGCAATAAGTAGTATGATCAGTGGCATCTAAATATATAGTGTCAGCAATAAACATCGATAATACTCATTCATAATATTGACAATTTCATATGTTATAAAAGAACTAAGCCAAGAGATGTAGAATATTTCACACTCTTAATTCAGATATAATCACAATTTTAATAAAAGTATACCAAAAGGGGAGATGTATGAAAAATGCGAAAATAATTAAAATTCATGAAAATGTATTTAAAGATAATTCAAATATAAAAAAATTTTTTAATAAAACAAAATCAAATAGCTCTAAAATTAATAACATAAAAATTATTCGTATAGATAATGATTTTTATGCTGGAGAAATCAAAGATGGAAAACCTCACGGGAAAGGTATTTGGAAATATTATCATCAAGGTAAGGCAGAAGGCAGATATGTGGGTGAATTTAAAGATGGAAAAAGAGATGGTGAGGGAAAATGGCTTATTGATGGATGTAGCTATGAGGGGGAATGGAAATTAGATAAATTTCACGGAAAAGGTAAACTCATTAGATTTGATGATGTGCAAGAAGGATTTTGGTTTATGGGGAACTTTGAATGCCATTACGGAGATGAAGTAGAGCCATGCAATTATGTTGACATAAGAAAATAATGATAATTAATTATTATAATTCTTTTGTATTCCTGCAAGAAGGAAATTTTGAGCAACCTAAAAACCAACCATGTTTACCATATCGGACTTCCATTTGATGTCCGCATCTGCCAATTTTTTCTTTTTCTGGTAATGTAGGAGGTAGAGGGAGAATTTTTGATATCTTATCAACTTTTTCAACACAGGAAGCTGTACATAAATTAGTACCAGGTAAAGATTCTAAACGTTGAAGACTTATTGGTAGATTACAATTTGAACATATCTTTAAATTATCTTGATCAAATACCAATTTGTCATCTAAAAAGATGTTAGGTCGTTTTGTGTTACATTTTTTACAAAATAAAGAGAAAACAATTCTATTCAGTCTGCTTATTTTAGATATTTTAAAGTTATTATAAAGATTATCATCATCATTTGTAAAACTTACAATTTTTGAATTTTTACAATGAGTGCATTCAATTTTTATTTCACGGTGATGCTTTTGCATATCTTCTAAATAATTGCGTTTAATGTATTAGATTTCCTACATAATTTAAACAAATTCTAATTTTAGAATTAGAATTCAACAAAAAATTAAGGTAGAGTTTTTAATATTAAATGAAAAAGATTGTTAATATTCATGATTTTGAATCCAGACTTAAAAGAAAAATAAGAAAACATTTTAAATCACTTGGCTATCAAATTGATAATAAGCAATTAACACCTCCAGATTTATCTGTAAAAAATAATATCAGAGATTTACATGCAAAACATAAAGAACAAACTGTTCTAGATAGTGAAAAATTTTTAAATAGATTGCCACCTGCAATATATGAATGCTTTGCTAATGGAAATGAAATTAATCCTAGTAAAATTTCGCCAAAAATTGAAAGAGTAAAACCAGGAACATTTCAAAATGATTTATTTAGATTAGCTGGTTTAACTTGGTCAGTACCTGTTTCTAGTGGTTATGGAAGAAGATTAAGATTTTTAGTGTGGGATGAATATAATAATAAATTAATTGGAATTTTTGCTTTGGGTGATCCAAGTATAAATTTAAAAGCAAGAGATGAATTCATAGGATGGAATAAGGAAACAAGAGAAGAAAAATTGGTTAACGTAATGGATTCATATATTGTTGGAGCTGTCCCGCCATATAACAAATTGTTATGTGGTAAATTGATTTCCTGTTTATTAAAAACAAAAGAAGTTGTTGATATTTTTAAAAAAGAATATGGAAATAAAGAAGGGCAGATATCTGAAAAAAATAAAAAACCTAAATTAACACTAATTACAACTTCATCTTCATTGGGAAAATCTTCAATCTACAATAGACTTACACTAAATTCGGAGAAGTATATGATACCTATTTCTTATACTGATGGTTGGGGCCATTTTCATTTTTCACAAGATATTATGAATGATTTTGATGAATTATTAAGAAAACATAAACATAAATATTATAAATCTTATAAATTTAGACAAGGTGCAAATTACAAAATAAGAAAAATAAGAGCTTCTTTATCAATTTTAAAATTGCCAGCTAGTTATTTGAAACACCAGATTAAAAGGGAATTATATTTTACCCCTCTGGCTAATAACTATTTAGATATTTTAAATAATAAAGCAAAAAGACCTGATTATTCATCTTTATTATCAATTAAAGAAGTATCCCAACTGGCTTTAGATAGATGGGTAATCAAAAGATCAAAAAATAATAAATCATACAAAGAATGGAATAAATCTAGCATTAAGAAACTTATTTTTACCGAAGTTAACATTTTAGATTTACCTTTGTTTGAAAGTATAAAATAAATATGGATTATGCAAAAGACAGATCAGGAAATACACATAAAGCAACAGAAGCTAATAAAGGTTACTATACATGCATACATTGCAAAGGAGATGTTCGATTAGCTAAGGGTAGAAAAAAAAATCCATATTTCTTTCATTTGCATGATAGGCATCCAGGTAATTGTGATGAGTATATAAAATCTCATTATATTCCTGGAACTTTATCAGGTATTTCAAATTCGGTTAAAACTTCAGAAAAATTTCAATCTAATTACAAACTAGATATAGAAATTAATACAAAAAACTTCCCTCATTTATGGAGTCTTCAATTGGATTTACCTCATAATAGAGATTTAATTGGACATTCCGTTATCATACATAACGGTAAAGAAACTAAAACTATTAATCTAGATGAATTAAAGATTAGAAGTTTAACTCTACCTATGCATCCTCTTGATAGGGAATATACAATTATTACTCAACCAAGAAATGCAACTTATTTTAATATTGATGAGAATATAAGAGGATTGGATAATAATTTAAATTTTTTTAATTCAAATAAATATAAAAATAAAAGATATTCTCCGTCCTCTAAATTAAAATGGGGTTACAATTACTATGTAATATGGAATGCATATTTAGACATACCAAATTTTATTGATATTCAGGTATCTGATTATGAAATAAAAGGATGGAAGTGCGGATTAATAAATTTACCAGACGATGAAAATATACAAATTAAAGAATGGATAGAAAAAAATTCTAATTTACAATTAGAAAAAGAAAAAATTTTTATACAAGTTTTATCTCAAGGGTTATTGAAGTTTAATAGCAATGATCACGCTACCATGGATAGTGAAAACTTTTTAATATCACTAAAAAGAACTTCTCAACTTTTAGATAACGAAATTGATGTTGAAATAGATGACAACACATATCAATTCAATTTTGATGAAAATAATATCATTTATTTAAATGCAAATTTAGATAATTCTTATATGTTGATTAAATATGAAGGCGATACTTATTATTTTTCACACGAAGAAAACTTAATAAAAATAAATAATATTGACTCACTATGCAACTTTACTTTTAATTATAAAAAAGAAAATATTGAAATTTCTTTATTTGACAAAAATTTTAAAAACTATTTAAAATTATTTTTAGATAATAAATCCTCCATTGAAAATGTATCGTATCTTCCACTGGTTGATTTTAATATTCAAATTGACGGTAAAAAATTATTAGATGAAAAAAAAATTGATAAAATAAAATTTACTCCAATGAAAAAAAATGTCG
>CACJPV010000011.1 GCA_902595425.1 uncultured Alphaproteobacteria bacterium
TATCTGAAAATTCAGAAATGATAAAAATTTCATTAGAGGATAGAAAAGAAAAACTTTTAAGCGCAGAAAAAGACTTAGAGAGACTTTCTAAAGAAATTATTTTAAATGAAAAAAATAGAGATAACTTGCTAAGACAAAATGTTGAAAGAATAGAACTATACGAAATAGAATATGCGTCTGCAAAACAACTTATTGATAAAGGTCTAAGTTCTAAATCAAAGTTAAGTTTAGCCTCCTTTAACCTTGCTAATGCTAAAGCTGATAGAGAAGATATTAAAATAAAATTTGAGTCAACGTTGGCAAGTCTTGAAGCTCAGATAACAAATGTAAAATCGGTATTAAAAAATATCAAACTTGATATTAATAAAACGAGTATAAAAGCACCTTTTGACGGAATTATTTCTGAAAAAATGGTTGAGGAAACTGAATTTATTTCTGTTGGCACTCCATTATTCTCTATAATAGACTTAGATCCCATTAAAATTGAAGGATATTTATCTGAGTTTGATGTAAACAAAGTTAGTGTTGGCACTAAAGCATTTATTGAAGATAGTAATGGTATTAAAAAAAATGGAATTATCTCATTTATATCTCCTTCTGCTGAAACAAGCACTAGAACATTTGAAATTACTATTGAAGCTGATAATAAAGACCTATCATACAAAAGTGGAATAACTACTAAAATAGTTATTAAAGGATCAGAGTTAAAAGCACATAAAATACCCCCATCAATTTTGACACTATTAGATGATGGAACAGTTGGAGTTAAAGCAGTTGATAACGACAATGTAGTTACTTTTTATCCAACTAAGACAATAAAAGATACTATCGATGGAATGTGGGTATCTGGACTTCCTGAAAAAGTAAACTTAATTGTAAGTGGTCAAGAATATATTAGTTTAGGTGACACAGTAAATTAATTTTAATGAAATTTAATATAATAGATTATGCAATTAGCCATTCCCGAGTTTTTATGGGGATTCTTATATTTGTAATATTCTCTGGTGCGTCGACATATATATCTATACCTAAAGAGTCGACTCCTGATGTAAGCATTCCTATTGTGTATATTTCACTTAATCAGAATGGGATATCTGCACAAGATTCAGAAAGACTATTGGTCAAACCAATCGAGGATGAAGTAAAAACAGTTGAAGGTGTAAAGGAAGTTAGATCTACTGCATACTCAGGGGGTGGTAATGTTCTATTGGAGTTTGATGCTGGTTTTGACTCAGATCAAGCAATGATAGATATTAGAGATAAAGTAGATAGAGCTAAAGGAGATCTGCCAAGCGAAGCGGATGAACCAACAGTAAATGAAGTAAATATTAGTACATTTCCTATAATTCAAATTTCATTAAGTGGTGATGTTCCAAACCGAACACTTCAGGATTTAGCTGATACTTTACAAAATGATATTGAAACAATTCCAAGTGTATTAGAAGCTAAAATAGGAGGCAAAAGAAATGAACAGGTTGATATATTAATCAATCCCACAGCTGTCGAAAGTTATGGCATTAACCTTGAAAGCTTAATTAATATAGTAAGAGAAAATAATAAAATGGTTTCTGCAGGAGGTCAAGACACAGGTGATGGTAGTTTTGATATTAAGGTGCCAGGACTTTATGAGACAATTGAAGATATTTTAAATACTCCCGTAAAAACTGATGGCGATTCTGTTATAACATTTAGAGATATTGCTGAAATCAAAAGAACATTTGAAGATAGGCAATCTTATGCAAATGTTAATGGCTCAAAATCAATTACTATCGATGTTTCAAAAAGAATTGGTGAAAATATAATTAATACTATTGATGAAGTAAAAAGGGTAACCTCAATTACATCAAAAAGTTTTCCAGACAATGTAGAAATTTCCTTTGGCAGTGATCAATCAAAGGGCATTAAAACTATGTTAAATAGTCTTCAGAACAATGTTATAGCAGCGATCATACTCGTTTTAATTATTATACTTGGTGCTCTTGGTGTTAGATCTGGTTTACTGGTTGGAGTCTCTATACCAGGATCATTTTTATCTGGTTTATTGGCCCTTTCCATTATGGGTTTTACTATTAACATTGTTGTTCTTTTTGCATTGATACTATCTGTTGGGCTCTTGGTTGATGGTGCAATCGTTGTAGTTGAATATGCTGATAGAAAAATGAAAGAAGGATTAAGTGTAAAAGATGCTTTTGCTAATGCTTCAAAAAAAATGTCCTTACCAATTATTTCATCAACAGCGACAACCCTAGCAGCCTTTATTCCTCTTATATTCTGGCCAGGTTTAGCAGGTGAATTTATGAAATATCTTCCAATTACATTAATATGCGTTCTAATATCTTCATTATTTATGGCTTTATTATTTGTTCCTGTTTTAGGTTCAATTCTAAATACTGTATCAAGAATTTTACTTCAATTTATTATACCTCTATTAGCGTTATTAATCTTTTTTAATATTTTAACGTTTGGAATTGAAAAATTAGATTTTGAAAACTTTGGTTTGTTTATAACAATTAGTAAGTATTTATTAAGCTTTGCCTTATTTATTTTTGTTTTTATTAAAATTATTCCAAGAGTTTATAAAATTTCTGAAAATGTAAATTCAACAGATAAATTAGTTTCTGGTAATGCAAAAATACTCTCTTCGGAATCAAACGAACCTGTTTTAAATGTAACTGGCTTTGTTGGTATATATGCTAAAATATTAAATTTTTTATTAAATCATCCTCTAAAAGTTATTATTAGTGCCATATCAATTTTGATTACCGTTAACTTTACCTATACAAAAGTTGGAGAAGGTGTTGAATTTTTTCCTGATGTCGAGCCAGATCTAGCTAAAATTGTTGTGTTTGCAAGAGGAAATCTTTCTGTTGAAGAAAAAAAAGATTATGTGGCAAGGGTTGAAAATATTATTATGAAAATTCAGTCAGAAAGAAAAGAGTTTAAAAATATTTATTCATTAAGTGGAAATGTAAGTGAACAATCAGAGGCATCAGAAGATTTTATTGGTTCAATTAGTTTAGAATATACTGATTGGGATAAAAGAAGAAAATCCAAAGTAATTCTTGCAGAAATTTTGAATGCAACAAACAGTATTAATGGCATCAAAGTAGAATCAAGAGAGCAGCAAGGTGGCCCTGGTGAAGGAAAGCCAATTAATATTAAATTAACTAGTGATAATAAAAAGCTTTTGATTGAAGAAGGAATTAAACTAAAAAAATTTATGGATAATTACCCAAAATTGATGAATGTTGAAGATAACCTGCCTGCCCCAGGCATAGAATGGGAAATAAATGTTGATAGAAAACAAGCATCTAAGTTTGGTGCAAACATTACATCAATAGGAAATGTTATAAAACTTGCAACGAATGGTCTCAAACTTGGTGAATACAGGCCAGATGATAGTAATGAGAGTATACCTCTATATTTACGATATCCAAATGAAGGAAGAACGCTGGATAGAATTGATAATTTAAGAGTTTCTACTTCCAATGGATTAGTTCCAATATCAAATTTTGTAGATATTGTGCCTAACAATAGAACTGGCAATATAATTAGAGTAAACTCTAAAAATGCAATCAATATTCAAGCTGATGTTGAACCTGGGGTTTATCCAGATGCCAAAGTTAAAGAACTTGAATATGTTTTAGGGATCACTGATAATGCCCCATCTTGGAGAGGCAGAACATTAGATTTACCACGTTATGATCTAAATAATGAAATTAGAGCAGAGTTAATTGGTGAAAACGAAGATCAGAAACAAGCTCAAGAATTTTTAACCAAAGCATTTGGAGTTGCTCTTTTTTTAATGTTAATGATTTTACTTTTACAATTTAACAGTTTTTATAGTGCATTTTTAATACTATTTGCGGTAGTGATGTCTACAGCAGGTGTCTTTATTGGGTTAATGGTTACTTCTCAGCCCTTTGGAATAGTAATGTCTGGAGTTGGTGTAATTGCTCTTGCTGGAATAGTTGTTAATAATAATATCATATTAATTGATACTTTTAATTTTTTAAAAACAAAAACATCAAATATTAGAGAGGCAATAATCAAAACTGGCGCTCAAAGATTAAGACCAGTTTTGCTGACAACAACCACAACTGTTCTAGGCTTGCTGCCAATGGTAACTATGACTAATATTGATTTTGTAACAAGAGAAGTGACTAGAGGATCCCCAGATACACAATGGTGGGTACAATTATCAACAGCAATTGTTTTTGGATTAATTTTTGCAACTGTCCTAACTTTAGTTGTAACTCCTTCAGCGTTAATGTTGAAAGAAAATGTTGTAAATTGGTATAGAAAAAAAGTTAATTCTTAATATTTCTACTTCGTATAATTGTATAAAATACTGATATTAAATATGCAACAATAACACAAATTAGTGTAATCCAGATTCTTGAAATTAAAGCTACGCAAACTAAAACAAATATTAGAAATATCCATGTTTTATACTTTGGGTTTATTTTTATTTTTTTAATTGAAATAGTTGGTATTTTGCTAATCATCATAAAACCTATTATAATTGTTGTAATTAAGTTAAAATAATCGTTTTTAAGAAGATCTATCTGAAATTCAAAATAAATAAAAAGAGGTAAAAGTATTAACCCAGCAGCAGCAGGTGAGGGCACTCCAGTAAAATACTCATTATTATCTATTGGTTTATTTGTTATATAAATATCAGCAGTAAATCTTGCTAAACGAAGTGCACTACATATAACAAAAAATAATGTCGCCCCCCAACCAAGTGATCCTAAAGTATTAGTGGACCACAAATAAATAAGAAAACTTGGTGCAACTCCAAAGGATACAAAATCACTTAAAGAATCAAGTTCTGCTCCAAAATTTGATCCACTTTTTAATTTTCTTGCAAACCAACCATCAAAAAAATCAAATACTGTGGCTAATAAAATTAAATATATTGCAATTTCCCACTCACCATTTAATGAAAAACTAATAGAAGTAAATCCACTACTTAAGGAAAGAAGAGTAATAAAGTTTGGCACATATTTACTTATGATATTTTGATCACTCATATTAATTTTGCATTATTAATTTTAAGTATGTTTTTGGGATTGGAAATAATTGTTTCACCCCCCACTACTCTTTGACCTTTTGCAACCATAATATCATAATTTTCGGGAAGATATAGATCAACTCTACTTCCAAACTTTATGATTCCAATTCTATTTCCTTTTTCAACTTCTTGATTTACTTTTAAATTACAAATAATACGCCTAGCAATTAAGCCAGCTATTTGCACAATATAAAAATTATCATTATTTCTTTTAACAGAAATGATATTTCGTTCATTTTCCTTACTAGACTTATCTAAAGTAGCATTAATAAATTTACCAGGAATATAATGTATTGAATGTATTAAGCCTTTTGTAGGCATTCTATTAACATGCACATCAAAAACACTTAAAAAAATACTTATCTTTCTATATGTATTTTGATCTTTATTATCCTCAAGTGGATTTTTTTCAGTACCAATATAAGTTACAACTCCGTCAGCTGGTGAAACAACAACTTCATCAGTTGGCACAGTTCTTATGGGATCTCTAAAGAAATAAAAAATATATGCTGACAAAATAGCTAAAAAAATACCTAAAATTGTATAGAAAGGGATAACGATAATCGTTATTAAACAACTAATAACAAAATAAACCCAACCTTCGTTATGAATTCTTAATTGCATATAAAAAGGAGCTAATACATAATAATGAAAATAAAATCTCTAACAATTTACTGCTCAGCATCACAAAAAATAGATAAAAAATTCTTCAAATTAGCTAGGGAAACTGGAGAAATAATTTCAAACTATAAATTTAAAGTAGTTTATGGTGGTGGAAATGTTGGTCTTATGGGTGAAATTGCTAATACTTTAATCAAATTAAATAAAGACATTATTGGAATAATTCCAAAATTTTTAATAAATAAAGAAAAATTAAATTTAAAATTAAAAAATTTGAGAGTGGTTAATAATATGACAAAACGTAAAGAGCTATTATTTAAATTGGGTGATGCTTTTTTAATATTGCCAGGCGGCACTGGAACTCTAGAGGAAGTGGCAGAAGTACTTTCTTGGAAAATTCTTAAATTACATAATAAGCCAATAATTTTTTTAAATTTTGAAAATTATTGGTCTCCTTTACTAAAACAATTTGAAAAAATGATCAAAAATGAATTTGGAAATAAAAATTTACAAAATCAATATCAAGTAATAAAGAAGCCCAAAGAATTAAAAAAAATACTTAAATTATGGTCAAATTAGTTATGGCAAGCATATGTCAATATTCACAATATAAAGGTAATTAAATTATGGAAAAAATTAAAGTAAAAAATCCTGTCGTTGAAATGGATGGAGATGAAATGACAAGAATTATTTGGGAGTTTATCAAAGATAAACTAATTCTTCCATATATTGATATTGATATAAAATATTATGATTTAGGGATGCAAAATAGAGATAGTTCTGAAGATCAAATTACTATTGACTCTGCTGAAGCTGTTAAAAAGTATGGTGTAGGAATCAAATGCGCAACAATTACCCCAGATGAAGATAGGGTTAAAGAATTTAATTTAAAAAAAATGTGGCGTTCTCCAAATGGAACAATAAGAAATATTTTAGGTGGAACTATTTTTAGACAACCTATTATTTGTAAAAATGTTCCTAGGATTGTGACTAATTGGAACAAGCCGATAGTTGTAGCAAGACATGCTTTTGGCGATCAATATAGGGCGACCGATACACTTATTTCAAAACCAGGTAAATTGAAAATGGTTTTTGAACCAACAGATGGCACGGAGGGGTTTGAAAAAGAAGTATTTAACTTTGAAAGAAAAGGAATAGCACTATCAATGTATAATCTTGATCAATCAATTATTGATTTTGCCAGGGCTTGTTTTAATTACGGACTTAATCTTGGCTGGCCTGTTTATTTATCTACAAAAAACACTATTTTAAAAGTTTATGATGGAAGATTTAAAGATTTATTTGAAAATGTTTTCCAAAATGAATTTGCAGATAAATTTAATGATAAAAATATAGTTTATGAACATAGATTAATAGATGACATGGTTGCTACAGCTCTAAAATGGGAAGGTAACTTTATTTGGGCATGTAAAAATTATGATGGTGACGTTCAATCTGACTCTGTCGCTCAAGGTTATGGATCTCTGGGATTAATGACAAGTGTTCTTATGACACCAGATGGAAAAACTATAGAGGCTGAAGCTGCTCATGGAACAGTAACAAGACATTTTAGAAATCATCAAAAAGGTTTAGAAACTTCAACAAATCCAATTGCTTCTATTTTTGCTTGGTCAAGAGGCTTACATTTCAGAGGAAAATTTGATGATAATGAACGTTTAATGAATTTTTCAAAAAAACTGGAAGAAACATGCATCAAAACTGTTGAGTCTGGCAAAATGACAAAAGATCTAGCAATTTTGATTAGCCAGGATCAAAAATGGTTAAACACTGAAGATTTCTTAAATACTTTAAAAGATAACCTGGAGAGAAAATTAGAAACTTAAATAAGATTTAATTTTTTCAATAGCATGGTCAATATTATCTAAACTTGCTCCTCCAGCCTGTGCCATATCTTTTCGACCTCCACCCCCCTTGCCTCCTAAGATTTTTGATACTTCTTGAATAACTGTAACTGAGTCAAAATGAGATGTTAAGTCTTCAGTAACACCAAGGACAATAGATAATTTTTCACTATTATGTGAAATTATTATAGATACACATTTTTGTTGATATTTGTTTTTTTGATCATCAACAAATTGTTTTAAAAATTTAGTTGGATAATTTTCAGCTACTAAATATACAAAATTTATATCATTGATTAGTTCCACAATTATATTTTGTGAAGAAGTTTCTTTATTTCTATTTTGCTTCTTTTGGTCTAATAGTTTTTTTAATTCTTTTATATTATTTGTTAAATCACTATTCCGATCATAAACATAATTAAAATTTTTATCAAAATCTTTTAACTCATCTATTAGCATTGAAATTTTGTCCATGTTTTCTTTTAATATTTTATTACCCAACTGCATTTTTTCTTTAATGTACTGGTCAACTGCAATATTTGTTAGAGCTTCTATTCTTCTTATGCCAGAGGCTACACTAGATTGATTAATAATTTTAAAATTTAAAATATCACCAGTTTGATCAACATGTGTGCCACCACATAATTCTTTTGAAAATATTTTATTATCCTCAATTGTTCCCATTGACACAACACGAACCTCGTCATCATACTTTTCTCCAAAAAGGGCTGTTGCTCCTTCATCTATTGCCTTTTGATGATCAATAGTCTTAATTTCTATTTGTGAGTTGGCTTTTATTTCTTTTTTTACAAAATTTTCTATTTTTATAATATTTTCTGAGCTTATTGGTTCATTGTGACTGAAATCAAATCTTAATTTTTCACTATTAACCAATGAGCCTTTTTGCGAAACATGATTTCCAAGAATTTTTCTAAGTGAAGCATGAAGTAAATGAGTTGAGGAATGATTACATTTTATTAATTGTCTTTTATTTGAGTCAATTGTAGCTGTTATTTTATCGCCAGTTTTAAATTTCCCAGCTTTAACCTTACCATAATGCAGAAAAAAAGAACCGAATAATTTGGTAGTATCAGTTACTTCAAAAATATTGTTTTCTAATATTATTGTACCTTTGTCCCCTACTTGACCACCACTTTCACCGTAAAAAGGCGTCTGATTTAAAATAATAATCCCTTCATCAGCTTCTTTTAGTAGATCAGTTTTTATATCACTCTTAACTATAGAAATAATTTCACTCTCAGACTCAGTTTGCTCATACCCTAAAAATTCAGTCGAGCTTAAATTCTCAGTAATTTTAAACCAGTTTTGTTGATCTGCTTGATCGCCTGTTCCTTTCCAGTTTTTACGTGCTCTTTCTTTTTGTTCTTTCATCATTTGATTGAAAGTTTCAACATCAACTTCAATATTTTTTGATTTAATATAATCTTGCGTTAAATCTAATGGGAAGCCATAGGTATCATATAACTTAAATGCGATTTTACCATCTAGTTTATTTGAAGATAAAGAGATTTCATCTTCTAAAATTTTTAGACCTTTTGCTACAGTCTCCTTAAATTTAGTTTCCTCATTAATAAAGGTATTAGTTATTAAATCTTCAGCTCTAATCAATTCAGGGTATGCAGTTTTAAAAATATCTAATAATGTTGGCAAAATTTTATCAAATACTGGATCTTTATTTCCTAGAGTATGAGCATGTCTCATCCCTCTTCTCATTATTCTTCTTAAAACGTAACCTCTGCCTTCATTAGAGGGTGTCACGCCATCGGCAATTAAAAAAGATGAAGATCTTAAATGATCAGCTATAACTCTATGGCTTGGGCTATTTAAAAGACTTTCATCATTTAATAAATCCCTAGACTTATTAATTAAAGGAGTAAACAAATCTGTACTATAATTATCATTAGTCTTATTTAATAAAGCTGAGATTCTTTCCAAACCCATACCAGTATCAATAGAAGGTTTTGGAAGATTAATTCTTTCAGATGAAGTTATTTGTTCAAATTGCATAAACACAAGGTTCCAAATTTCAATAAACCTATCACCATCTTCATCTGGACTGCCTGGTGGTCCACCTGCATATTTATCTCCATGGTCATAAAAAATTTCCGAACATGGTCCACAAGGACCTATATCACCCATCGACCAAAAATTATCAGATGTACTTATTTTAATTATCTTTTCGTCACTTAATCCAGTAATTTTCTTCCAAAAATTATACGCATCCTCATCTTCACTAAAAACTGTGACTAATAATTTTTCTTTTTCTATTTTAAATTCTTTAGTAATCAAGTTCCAAGCAAATTCTATAGCCTGATCCTTAAAGTAATCTCCAAAGGAAAAATTACCTAACATTTCAAAAAAAGTGTGGTGTCTTGCGGTATAACCTACGTTTTCTAAATCATTGTGTTTACCTCCCGCTCTTACACATTTCTGTGAGGTAACGGCACGATTATAATCTCTTTTTTCTTTTCCAGTAAAAATATTTTTAAATTGAACCATTCCTGAATTCGCAAACATTAGCGTTGGATCATTGTGAGGAACTAATGGACTAGAATGGACTATTTCGTGACCATTCTTTTTAAAATAATTCAAAAAAGTAGATCTAATTTCACTAGAATTCATGGTGACGTATTATAACGTCAATTTTATTATGTCTAACACAAAAAAAGGGGAGCCACGTCCCCTTTTTTTAATTAAATTAAATTTAGGTTTATTCTTTGGTCTTTGCCTCTTTAGTCTCTTTAGACTCAATTTCACCTTCCATCATAGCCTTTTCAACTATTCCAGCATTTTCAAGAATTTTGTTTTCAATTTCTTTTGCTATATCAGGATTGTCTCTTAAGAAAATTTTAACATTTTCTCTACCTTGACCAATTTTTTGATCTTTATAAGAAAACCAAGAACCTGCTTTATCAATAATCTCAGCTTTGACACCAAGATCAACAAGCTCACCAAGTTTAGAAATGCCTTCTCCATACATAATGTCAAACTCAACAACCTTGAAAGGTGGGGCAACTTTGTTTTTTACAATTTTAACTCTCGTCTGGTTACCAATAATTTCATCTTTATCTTTAATAGCGCCAATTCGTCTTATATCCATTCTAACAGAAGAGTAAAATTTTAGAGCATTTCCTCCAGTTGTTGTTTCAGGACTGCCAAACATAACACCTATTTTCATTCTTAATTGATTAATAAATACAACTAATGTATTGGACTGAGCTATAGAGCTTGTAAGTTTTCTAAGAGCTTGACTCATTAACCTAGCTTGTAATCCAGGTAAAGAATCACCCATATCACCTTCTAATTCCGCTCTTGGAACTAGTGCAGCCACAGAGTCAATAATTAGAACATCTATACCTCCTGATTTTATTAGTGAATCAGCTATTTCTAAACCCTGCTCTCCTGTATCTGGCTGAGAAATTAATAATTCTTCTAGATTAACTCCTAATTTTTTTGCATACGCTGGGTCAAGTGCATGCTCAGCATCTATAAATGCACAGTTGCCACCTTGTTTTTGTGACTCAGCAACGATGTGTGTTGCAAGTGTAGTTTTACCTGAACTTTCAGGTCCATAAATTTCTATTATTCTGCCTTTTGGAACACCTCCTATGCCTAAAGCTATATCTAATCCAAGTGAACCTGTTGAGATTGCCTCAATATCAACATTGGATTTTGATCCAAGTTTCATAATTGAACCTTTTCCATAGTTTTTTTCAATTAAACTTACGGCAGCCTCTAAAGATTTGGTTCTATTTTCTTTATCCATTGAATGATTCTCTATTACTTTTAATTTAGTTTGAGACATTTTTTTCTCCATCTTTTGGTAGTTTTTTATTGTGATTCTTGCAAATCATGATTTTTTGTACATGTTTTGTTCTTATTTTAAAAGTTCTATTTTTGTTCTTTTAATAAAAATATATTAACTTACTGATATATAATAATTATTTTTTAATAATATAAATGTTGAATTTAAAAAATCTTTTGATAAATCCATTCAAGTTTTAAATTATGGCTAAAATATCAAAAACTTACAAACCTACTCAAAAAGAAAAATTCATGAATGCTAAAATGAAAGAGTATTTTAGACAAAAATTAGAAAATTGGAAAAATGAGCTCGTAAAGGAATCCAATCAAACCATAAATAATTTACAAACTGATAATGAGGCAAAGCCTGATATGACTGATAGAGCTTCAGAAGAGATAGATAGAACTTTCGAACTTAGAACTAGGGATAGAGAAAGAAAATTGATTAATAAAATAGATGCTGCTTTGAGAAGAATTCAAGAAGGAACCTACGGTTACTGTGAAGAAACTGGTGAGCCAATTGGGATTAAAAGACTTGAGGCACGTCCAGTTGCAACATTAAGTCTTGAAGCTCAAGAGATGCACGAAAAAGCTGAAAAAAGATTAAATTAATTAAAAATAATATAAAAGGGTAAAAAGTTGATGAAAAATTTCTCTAGTCTTTTTACGCCTGGAATATACGTTATTAATCCTAAAAAGAAACAAGAATGGGGAATTGGTCAAATTCAATCTTCAATAAATAATTTAATTACTGTAAACTTTGAAAATGTTGGAAAAAAAACAATTAATCTTAGTAAAATTAATTTAGAAATAATTAATATTAATGCAAATAACTGATCAATTTCTTAGAAAAATAAACTACTTGAGAGTATCTGTTACTGATAGATGTGACTTAAGATGTGTTTATTGCATGAAAGAAAAAATGAATTTCCTACCAAAAAGTAAAGTATTAACTTTAGAAGAAATTGAAAGATTATGTGATAACTTTATTGATTTGGGGATAGAAAAAATTAGACTTACAGGTGGTGAACCTTTAGTCAGAAAAGATATTATTCATCTTATTAAAAATTTAAACAAAAAAAAATCTATATCTAATTTAAAAGAAATTACATTAACAACAAATGGAAGTTTATTAAAAAAATTTGCAAAAGAATTAAAGAATAATGGAATTGATAGAATTAACGTTTCTTTAGATACCATTATTAAAGATAAATATAAAGAAATTACTAGATTTGGAAATTTAGACAATGTACTTGATGGAATAGAAGAGGCAAAAAAAAATGACATTAAAGTTAAAATAAATACTGTTGTATTTAAAAACTTTAACGAAAATCAAATTTCAGATCTTGTTGATTGGGCAAATAAGAAATTAATAGATATCACGTTTATAGAGGTAATGCCTATGAACGATACTGATATGCCAAGACATATGCAATTTGTAAGTCTTGAAAATGTTTACAAAGAATTAAATACAACATTTAAATTTAAAAAATCTAATTTTAATACTGGAGGACCATCTAATTATTATGTGAGCAAAAAATTAGATATTAAAGTTGGATTTATTACTCCTTTATCAAATAATTTTTGTGCTAGCTGCAATAGAGTTAGAGTATCCAGTACTGGAAAATTATATATGTGTTTGGGGCAAAATGATTTTATTGATTTTAGAGAAATTTTGAGAAGTGATAGAAGTGATGATTACATTAAAGAAAAAATTAAGTTTGCTCTTAGTATTAAACCTCAAAAACATGATTTCATTATTAATTCTGAAGTAAAACCCTATATTAATAGATACATGAACGAAACAGGGGGATAATGAAATTTCACTTTACTGCATCTAATTCTAAAGAAGCTAGAAAGGCCAAAAAAGATTTTGAAAGCTCCTATTCGCAAAGTGGGCCAGAGTCAGCTGATGTGATTGTTCCAATTGGAGGAGATGGTATATTATTAAAATCTCTTCATGACTTCAATAAACTTAACAAACCCTTTTTTGGAATAAATTATGGTTCTGTTGGTTTTTTGATGAACTCTGCAAATAAAAATAATTTGGAGGACACAATTAATAACTCTAAATCAACAGAATTAAGGCCACTTAAAATGATAGCAAAAGACGATAATAGCAATTCATACGAGTCTATTGCATATAATGAGGTTTCATTAATGAGACAAAGTCATCAAGCTTCTAAATTTGAAATAAAAATTAATGAAATCAAAAGAATGAATGAGTTAATATGTGACGGAGTATTAGTTTCTACATCCGCAGGAAGTACTGCTTATAATTTATCAGCGCATGGAAGCATACTGCCTCTGGATTCAAAATTGTTAGCTTTAACACCTATTAGTGCTTTTAGACCTAGAAGATGGAGAGGGGCTCTTCTATCTGAGAGCAATATAATTAAAATAAATGTATTAAATTTTAAAGAAAGACAAGTAAGTGTTACTGCTGATAATATAGAGTTTAGAAATATAAAAGAAGTTACTATTCAGTCCTCAAATGATAAAAAATGTAAAATTTTATTTGACAAAAATCATTCTATTGAAGATAAAATTTTAAATGAACAATTTGAATACTAAAGTTTAAGATCTATCAGGACAGTAAATACAGATCTTATTTCCATCTAAATCTCTAAAATATGCATAAAAATGTGCTTCATGCCTTGGACCTGGCGCACCCTCATCTTTTGCTCCTAATTTTAGAGCTAGATTGTAAGTATTGATAACACTTTCTTTGGATACAGCTGTAAAAGTGATCATAGTACCATTACCAAAAGTAGCTTCTTTTTCATTATGTGGTTTCATTAAATAAAACTCAATGATTTTTTGAGTATCCTTTTTTGCATAACCAATGTAACGATCATCTTCTTCAGCTAAAACTATTCCAATGGAGGAAAGAAGCTGATCATAAAAAATCTTACTTTTTTCAATATTATTTGTTCCTAAGGTTATAAAACTAAACATTATATTTTAATATTGGTAGCCTCGGCCGGACTTGAACCGGCACTCCCAAAAGGGCAAGGATTTTAAGTCCTTTGTGTCTACCATTCCACCACGAGGCCAATCTAAAAATTCTAATATCAGACAATGGAGTAATTTCCACCATTTAATTTTATCATCTCACTTATTTCTTTTTCTACATCATCGAGCGAGTCCATTGTCCATGAAGATATAGAAATATTAACACCACCTGTTTTAGATAAAAAATTAAAATAAGGATAACTTCCAATTGAACATTCTTTATATTTATCTTGAATTTCATTTAAAAAAGGAGCTAATTTACTTTCATATAAATTAGTATTTATAGTTATAATTTTTTTTGGCTTACCTTTTTTCAAATTTTTTAGAACATTACTAAACATAACTTCCATTATTTTAGGAACACCAGGGAAAACATAAACATTATTTACAATAAATCCTGGCGCAGCTGTAATTGGGTTATAAATTAATTGAGCATCAGAAGGCATTTTAGCCATTCTTTGTCTACTTAGGTTAAATTCACCCTCAGGATAGTATTTTTCCAAAATATTAAATGCCTCTTTATTAATTTCATACTTTTTATTAAATGCCTCAGCTATACTTTCAGAAGTAATATCATCATGAGTAGGACCTATACCTCCAGTAGTAAAAACATAACTATATTTATCACTAAATAATTTTACAGAGTTAACGATATGGTCTTTTTGGTCTTGAACTATTTTTATTTCCTCAAGTTTAATACCTGATGATGTCAAATTTTTTGCAATATAATTTGAATTTGTGTCTTGGGTTCTTCCAGATAATACTTCATCTCCAATAATCAAAATTCCAGCTGTCAAAAGAGTCATAATGCAAATTTTTTTATAATTATTCTATTATTTATCAAATAAAAAGATTAAATAGAATTAATAAATGCATTCAAATAATATTCCAATTTATAAGAAAAATGAATTCCAAAAAATGCACCAGGCAGGAAGATTGACAGCCTCTATATTAGATCAACTTTATGAATTAATTAAGCCAGGAATATCAACTTTAGAAATTAATGATTTTTGTCACGAATTAATAATTAAAAATAATGCCATCCCTGCTCCACTAAATTACAAAGGTTTTCCAAAGTCTGTATGTACTTCCGTTAATCATGTTGTATGTCATGGTATTCCAAGTGAAAAAAAACTACTAAATAATGGCGATATAATAAATGTTGATGTTACAGTTATCTTAGATGGTTGGTATGGAGATAGCTCAAGAATGTTTGTTGCGGGTAAAACAAATAAAAAAAATCATGATTTACTTAAGACAACTTATGAATGTCTTCATATTGGAATAAAAGAAGCTAAACCTGGAAAAACATTGGGAGATATAGGATTCAAAATTCAAGAATATGCAGAGTCAAAAAATTATTCTGTTGTTAAAGATTTTTGTGGGCATGGAATCGGAAAGGAATTTCATACTCCTCCAAGCGTTCTTCATTATGGAAAAAAAGGTGAAGGCACTGAACTTAAACCTGGAATGTTTTTTACAATAGAGCCAATGATTAACTTAGGAGACTGGAGAATAAAAATACTTAATGATGGATGGACCGCTGTAACAAAAGACAAATCTTTTTCAGCTCAATTCGAACACACTATTGGAATTACTGAGAATGGTAATGAAATTTTTACATTATCAGAAAATAATACAGATTTTCCAATAAATGATTTATAAAAAAAAATATGATACCAAGATATAATAGACCTAAAATTGAAAAAATTTGGACACTTGAAAATAAATTTAAAATTTGGACAGATATTGAAATTTTAATTGCTGAAAAATTAGCTGATATAGGCGTAATACCCAAATATGCTTCAAAAGAAATAAGAAAAAAAGCTAAATTTAATGTTGATGAAATTAATAAATTAGAAAAACAAACAAAGCACGATGTTAATGCCTATATTGACAATGTAAGTAAATATATTGGCAAGTATTCAAAATTTTTTCATCATGGAGTAACTTCAAGCGATATCATTGATACAGGATTTTCAATACAACTCAAGGAAACAGGTGAAATTATTCAAAAAGAGCTTAAACTTGTTTTAAAAAATTTAAAATCTCAATCTCTAAAACATAAAAATACTTTAATGATAGGAAGAAGCCATGGAGTTCATGCAGAGCCAATTAGTTTCGGTTTAAAATTAGGGTCTTTTTATAATGAGTTTAAAAGAAATCTTAAAAGACTTGAATCAGCAATTGAAGAGATAAGTATTTGCTCTATTTCAGGCCCCGTTGGTACCTATAACAGCATAGACCCAAGAGTTGAAAAATATGTTGCTAAAAAACTAAAACTAAGATGTGAAGATGTATCAACACAAATTATACCTAGAGATAGACATGCGTTTTTTTTCTCAGTTCTTGGAATCATTGGAAGTTCAATAGAACGTTTTGCAGTAGAAATTAGACATTTACAAAGAACAGAAATACTGGAAGTGGAAGAAAGATTTAATCCTAAACAAAAAGGATCTTCAGCAATGCCTCATAAAAGAAATCCTGTTCTAAGTGAAAATTTAACTGGATTATCGAGATACATAAGAAGCGCAGTTATACCTTCAATGGAGAATATTGTTTTATGGCATGAGAGAGATATAAGTCATTCAAGTGTAGAGAGGATATTGGCTCCTAATATTACCATTGCACTGGATTTTTCTCTTAATAGACTTAATGAAATTATTAAGACAATGAGAGTTTTTAAAGAAAATATGAAAAATAATCTTAAATTACTTGGTGGTCTTCATAATAGTCAAAAATTACTTTTAACTCTAACAAAAAAAGGACTATCTAGACAAATAGCTTATTCACTTGTGCAAAAAAATGCAATGGATGCCTGGAATAATAAAAAAAGTTTTTTTGAGGTTTTAAAAAGTGATAAAAAAATTCTAAAGTATTTATCAATTAATGATTTAAGAGAAATTTTAGAAAATAAAGAGAAAAATAATAAAATGGATTGGATTTTTAAAAATAAAATCAAATAGTCTTTATTTTTTTATATTAATAAACTATTTATAGATTATGCCTTTGTCAAAAGAAGATTTAGAAAAATATATTAAAGAAAGAATTCCAGACTCAACTGTTATCATTGAAGATTTAAGGGGTGATGGGGATCATTACAGTGCAACTGTAATTTCTAAGTCTTTTGAGGGTAAAACGAAAATAGAGCAACATAAAATGGTTTATGATTCATTAAATGGAAAAATGGGTAACGAACTTCATGCATTAATGCTAAAAACAAAAACGGAGTAAGAAATGGAAGATAATAGTATGGTAGATGTTTCAGAAAATATTAAAAATGAAATCAAGTCCAATGATGTAGTTTTATTCATGAAAGGAACGCCAGTTTTTCCAATGTGTGGTTTTTCAGCTGCTGTTGTTCAGGTTTTATCTGATTTAGGCATTAAATTCAGTAGCGTTAATGTTTTAGATAGCGATGAAATGAGAGAAGGAATAAAAAAATTTTCTAATTGGCCAACTATTCCACAATTATACGTAAAAGAAGAATTTATAGGCGGATGTGATATTGTTAAAGAAATGCATGAGACAGGGGAACTTATGGAGTTATTTAACAGCAGAGGTATTGACGTAAAACCATCATAATTTGATAAATAGTATTTTTTTACGAGGTATATTTTATACCTGTTTGGCATCCCTTTTTTGGGGGATGCCTCAACCTCTATTTTTTGATCAAATAAAATATATCCCTTCAGTTGAAGTTGCTATGCACAGGGGGCTATGGTCTTTTGTAATATTATTTATTTTACTTTTTTTTTTAAATGACATTAGAGATTTTATAAATATTTTTAAATCTATAAGAAATATTATTATCCTATCTATAACTGGTATTTTAATTGCTGTTAACTGGACTGGTTTTATTTATTCGGTAAGTATTCATAAAGTTCAAGATGCATCATTAGGATATTTTTTAACACCTATGATAAGTATAATTTTTGGATTCTTTTTTTTAAATGAAAAGCTTAACTTAAGTAAAATTATATCAGTATCATTAATGCTTATAGCATGTTTGATATTATTTTTAAGCTTGGATAATTTTCCTTTTATTGCAATATTAATTGGAACAACTTGGGCAGTCTATGGATTATTAAGAAAACAAATTTCAATTACGCCTGCAACGGGATTATTATTTGAGTCAGGATTAATTACTATAATAGCACTTCCTTACTTAATTTATTTAAGTGTTTTAGATATTGGCTTTATGAGTGTATCGTTGAGTTATACTTCTATAATGCTTATTTTTACGGGTGTAGTTACAATTTTTCCATTATTTTTTTTTAATTTAGGACTTAAATATATTCCTCTAGGTTTAGCAGGTGTTCTTTTTTATATTGCTCCAAGTTTTCATTTTATTACTTCTTTATTTCTGCTTGGAGAATCTATCGAGATAGAAAAGGTTTTATCCTTTGTTGTTATTTGGATCGCAGTTGGTATATTTATTTATGATGCGATTAAAGAAAATAGATTATCTTGAGTAATATTCAATAACAAGATTTGGCTCCATAGTTACAGGATAAGGAACATCATGTATTAAAGGAGCTCTTAAAAATCTTCCCTTGAACTCTTTTACATCAACTTCAATATATTCTGGTATTTCTCTTTCTTGAGATACTATTGATTCTTGAACTATATTAATTTCTTTACTTCCATCCTTTAAGGAAATTTCGTCACCATCTTTTACTGAGTATGAAGGGATATTTACTCTCTTTCCATTAACTTTAACATGACCATGATTAACAAGCTGCCTTGCAGCAAATATTGTTGGTACAAATTTCATTCTATAGACTATAGCGTCTAATCTTCTCTCAAGAAGTTCAATCAAAATTTGACTAGTATCACCTTTAATATTGGATGCTTTAGTGTAAATTCTTCTAAACTGTTTTTCAGTAAGATCGCCGTAATAAAATTTCAATTTTTGTTTAGCAAAAAGTTGATTGCCATAATCTGATTGTTTTTTTCTAAGAGCTGTTGCGCCATGTTGACCTGGTTTTGTGTTTCTTTTGTTGTAAGGACTTTTTGGTCTACCCCAAAGATTACAACCAAGTCTCCTATCAATTTTGTATTTTGCAGATATTCTTTTTGTCATTAATTATTGGCGTATATAGTGATTAATTTATTGATGTCAAATCCATAATTCTAAATTTTTGGCTGATTTTTGAGCTTTTTATGCATGCCCCATAACATATTAAGTTCTTTTTTGGTTAAATCCATTTTACTATAAATTGAGTAGATATTGTCAATCATGCTATCTTTTTTTTCTATGGGATTAAAAAAGCCTTTATTTTCAAGGTCATCAATTAAAAAATTGATATAATTTGAAAGTTCACTTTTAGTTACCTTTTGATCTATTATTTTATAATCCTTTTTTGTAATTTTAGATGATTTAAGGTTTTGAGAAAAAATTTCATAAGCAATAACTGATACTGCATGTGATAAATTAAGTGATTTATTAAGTCTCGCAGTCTTAATAGTGTAAATATTATTTGCTAATCTTAAATCTTCGTTAGATAATCCAGAATTTTCAGGACCAAACAATATAGCGATATTTCTAATATTATTAAATTTTTTACTTAACTCATTGAAATTATAGTATGTTTTTTTTGTCAAAAAACGTTGTCTATTAGTAGTAGCAATAACTAAATTGAATTTTGAAGTAGCCTCTTCTAAATTTGAAAATATTTTTACATTTTTAATAATATTTTTTGCATGTTTGGCTGAGCTATCAGCCTTTTTATTTGGCCATTTATCTCTTGGATTTACGAGATATAATCTAGATAAACCAAAATTATCCATAGCTCTTGCAGTCATTCCAATATTCTCTGCAAGCTGTGGCCTGACTAATATTATGGTAGGGTTAATTCTTTTCAATTTATTTATTTAAATCATTATAAAGCTTATAATTAATGCTGTCATAAATAGCATTATAAGAAGCATCGATAATATTAGAAGATACACCAATTGTGGTCCAATGTTGCTTGTTTGAGTCTGTTGACTCAATATGCACTCTTGTTATTGCTCCTGTACCTTTATCTGATGATAGAATCATTACTTTGTAATCTGTAAGTTTCAAATCATTCAGAGTTGGATAGAAATCTATCAAGGCCTGCCTTAAAGCACTATCTATCGCATTTACTGGTCCATTTCCCACTCCAACAGTCATTTTTTCTTGGTTTTTAACTTCTAATTGAACAGTTGCTTCAGAATCAGTTACAAGTTTACCTTTTGCGTTCCACCTTCTCTCATCAGTCACTCTAAATTTATTTAAAATGAAATATTCTTTTAATTGCCCAATATGTTTTCTAACTAATAACTCAAAACTGGCTAAGGCTATGTCATATGAGAAACCTTCAGCTTCTTTTTGCTTAATTAAGTCCAATATTTGATTAATTTGTTCATCATCAATCTTTATAGATAATTTTTTTAACTGACTCATTAAGTTTGATTTTCCAGCTTGATCAGAAATGATTACATTTCTTGAATTGCCGACCAATTCAGGATCAATATGTTCATAAGTAGATGGATCTTTTGCAACTGCTGATGCATGCAAACCCCCTTTGTGTGAAAATGCATTCTCACCAACATATGGAGCATTTTTGGACTTTGGTTGGTTTAAAATATCATTCAAAGTATGGGAAATCTTCGTAAGTAATTTTAAGTTTTGTTTTTTAATATCAATATGAAAATTTGTTTTTAAAACCAAGGAAGGTATTAATGATACAAGATTTGTATTGCCACATCTTTCTCCAAGCCCGTTAATTGTTCCTTGAACATGTCGAACACCAGCGTTTATTGCTGCTAAAGCATTAGCTACACCATTCTCTGTATCATTATGAGCATGAATTCCTAATTTATTTGAGGGAATAGTCTTGATAACTTCTTGAATTATCTCTGATATTTCATTTGGAAGAGTACCGCCATTAGTATCACATAAAACAATCCATCTTACATTAGCTGTAAGAGCTGTATTTAGGCACTGCAATGCAAATTCTTTGCTTTGCTTAAAACCATCAAAAAAATGTTCAGCATCGTAAATTGCTTCTCTATTTTTATTTTGTAAATAATTGAAACTATCACTTAGCATTGATATGTTTTCATCTTCTGTAATACCTAGTGCATGTTTAACTTGAAAGGAAGAAGACTTTCCCACTAGGCAAATTGTGTGTGCATTGCTATTAATTAGGGAGTTCAAACCAGGGTCATTTTCAGCACTTCTTCCAGGTCTTCTTGTCATCCCGAAAGCAGTAAATTTTGATTTAGAGAAATTTAAATCCCTTGAAAAAAAATCGTTATCAGTTGGATTTGCTCCTGGCCATCCTCCTTCGATATAATCTACACCTAATTCATCAAGATTTTTTGCCAATGTCATTTTATCACTAACGGAAAAATTAACACCTGTGGTTTGTTGACCATCTCTTAAGGTAGTATCAAACAAATATATTTTATTATCGTGTTCCATATTTAAAAATAGCTATTAGACAATAAAATTTATTTTTCTAGGTTTTTCCAAATTTTCTAAGCAATGTCTGCCTGTCTAGCAATGGAAGAAAATTCTTAAGTTCAGGGCCTTTGTCTTTTCCTGTTAAAATTAATCGTAATGGCAAAAATAAATTTTTTCCTTTCAACCCAGATTTTTCACTTATCGATTTTGTCCAAATATCCCATGATTCATAATTAAAAGGTTCTTCTGGAATACTTTCGACTGCAGTTTGAATAAAATCTTCTGAAATATTATGATCATTCATATCAAATATCTCCACAATAATTTTAGACCAATCAATAATATCTTTTAAAAAGGAAATATTATTATGAGAAAAAATCCATAATTTTTCTAAGTCTAAATCAGAATTTATAAAATTAATTCTATTACTTACTTGCTCAAATTTATAATTCTTTAGAATATCAGCATTTAATGTTTTTAGGACAAGCTCAGAAAATTTTGCAGATGAAGTTGATATATTTTCAATATTAAAATTATCTATGATTTTATCTTTAATAGTTTCTGGCTTAATATCCTCACTAGACCCTATATTGATTAAATAATTTATGATTGTCACATCTTCATAGCCTTCATCTTTTAAATTATCAATTGAAAGACTTCCAATTCTTTTGCCAAAACTTTTTCCATCTTGATCAGTTAAAAAAGGATGATGTGCAAATTCAGGCATGGAGTCTCCTAGTGCTTCAAATAATTGAATATGAAAAGCGGTATTTGAAATATGATCTTCCCCTCTTATAATATGAGAAATTTCCTCCTCAACATCATCAATCACCGAAGGTAAATGATATAGAAGTGATCCATCTTCTCTTATTAATATCGGATCACTTAAATTTTTTGGATCAAATTTAACCTTCCCCTTAATTAAATCGTGCCATTCAATAATTGGGTCATTGAGTCTAAATCGCCAGTGAGGTTTTTGACCAGATTTGATTTTCTCAGCAATATTCTCTTCTGTTAATAATAAAGAAGATCTATCATAAATTGGAGGTTTGCCAGAAGAAAGAAGGGATTTCTTTTTTAATGATAACTCTTCAGCTGTTTCAAAACAAGGGTACAAACGTCCCTCGTTTTTAAGTTTTTTTATTTTTAAATTATAATTATCAATTCTTTCAGATTGATTAAATGTTTTATCCCATTTTACACCTAACCAAGTAAGATTTTCTTTAATTTTATTTTCAAACTCTTTTGAAGATCTTGACTGATCAGTGTCATCAATTCTTAAAATAAAATTTCCATTATTTTTTTTAGCATAAGCCCAATTTAATAATGCAGATCTTAAATTACCAACATGTAATAGACCAGTAGGACTAGGTGCAAATCTACATTTCATCTTAATCTTTTGGAATCATACATACAGGTATTGGTTTCATCTTATGTAAATTAGGTTCTCTTATTTTTATATATTTATCATAATATTTGCTTTTTGAGTCATTCATTGCTTGTTCAATTTGTTCATATGTAAGACCTAATTGAGACTCATCATTGCGACTATCATCCCATAAACCGTCAGTTGGAGCAGCTTCTATTATTTCGTTTATAACTCCCAAAGATTTCCCCATATTCCAAACATCAGTTTTTGTACAGTCTGCTATAGGAGAGATATCTACGCCCCCATCTCCATATTTTGTATAAAACCCTACTCCAAAATCTTCAACTTTGTTTCCGGTACCTACAACAATTCCATTATTGGATTGTGCGATTTGATAAAGTGTAACCATTCTTAATCTTGATCTTGAGTTAGCAAATGCAAGTTTGTCGTCAAAATTAGTCATGGTAAGCTCAAAAGATTTAAAAACTTCATCAAGCTCAATAGTCATAGTTTCAACATTAGCAAAAGAATCTTTAAGCCATTTTAGATGCTTTAAACTCAAATCATGCTGAGATGGATTTTGCTTGATCGGCATAGAAACTGTAATTGTTTTAAGTCCTGTTTTTGCGCAAAGAGCGCTAGTAACAGCAGAGTCAATACCGCCTGAGACACCTATTATAAGGCTTGGAGGGCTAAAAGGAAGAGATTTTGCATATTCTTTAATCCAATTTGAAATATATGTAATTTTTTTATCAGAATTCATAATATTAATTTATATTTAAAATTAAATTTGAGAAGACTTAAGAGTTAAAAATTTATCATCTTTTAAATATTCAGAAATTAAAAAAGCTATTTCTAATGATTGAGATGCATTTAATCTTGGATCACAAAAAGTATTGTATCTATTTTTTAAATCCTCATCAGTAATTTGCTGCAAGCCTCCCATACACTCTGTTACATCCGAACCAGTCATTTCAAGATGAATGCCTCCTGGATAGGTACCTGAAGCTTTGTGAATTGCAAAAAACTTTTGAATTTCAGAAAAAATATTGTTTACTGGTCTAGTTTTATATCCAGTTTTGGATTTTATAGTATTTCCATGCATTGGGTCACAAGCCCAAACAACAATTTTGCCTGTATTATTAATGTGTTGTATTATTGTAGGTAAGTGATTGTCTATTTTATCAGCTCCCATTCGACAAATTAGGGTTACTTTTCCTGGTTCATTTTCAGGATTTATTTTATCAATAATTTTAACTAATTCTTTTGGATCTGTAGTGGGTCCAACCTTTATTCCAATTGGGTTTTCTATTCCTTTTACAAACTCAATATGCGCACCATCCAATTGGCGAGTTCGATCACCTACCCAAAGCATGTGAGCAGATACATCATACCATTTACCAGAAGTGCTATCAATTCTCGTTAATGCCTCCTCATAATCAAGCAATAGAGCTTCATGACTTGTAAAAAATTCTGTTTCATAAATTTGACTTACATTACCATCATTAATTCCGCATGCTTTCATGAAAGCAAGACACTCATCTATTCTATCTGCAATCTCTGCAAATTTATTTGCATTTTCTTCTTCAACAAAGTTAAGATTCCATTGATGTATTTTATTTAAATTTGCATATCCTCCTTGTGAAAATGCCCTGAGCAAATTCAAAGTAGAAGCTGACTGATTATATGCTTGGATAAGTCTTAAAGGATTTGGAGATCTATCAGACTCTGTAAATTCTATGCCATTTATAATATCTCCTTTATATGACTCCAATTCCACCCCATTAATTGTTTCTTTGTCAGATGATCTAGGTTTTGCAAATTGCCCAGCTATTCTTCCAACTTTTACAATAGGGCAGGACGCACCAAACGTTAAAACTACTGCCATTTGTAAAATTACTTTAAAACTGTTTTTAATATTATCAGGATGAAAATCAGCAAAGCTTTCCGCACAATCACCACCTTGTAATAAAAATGCCTCTCCTTTTGATACTTTTGCAAGTTTGGACTTTAAGGATCTTGCCTCTCCAGCAAATACCAAAGGTGGAAATTTTTTTATTTTATCTAAAGACTCCTTTAAAAGATTTTCATCTTTATAAGTTGGCATATGTTTTGCTGGCTTTGAGCGCCAAGAATTTGGAGACCATGTAGTTTTCATAATAATTTAGGCTATTAAACTCTATAGAATCTGTAAACAAGTTTTATATATATTAAAGTTTAGCAAAATTAGTAAATTTTAAGCTTAGAGCGCCTTACTGCAAGTTTATTGCTTGGAATATCCTTATTAATTACACTTCCCGCAGCAATTTTGACATTATTTCCTATTTTCAATGGAGCAACTAAAGAAGTGTTAGAGCCTATAAATGACTTATTTCCAATAAAAGTTTTGTTTTTTTTGACTCCATCGTAATTACAGGTAATACATCCAGCCCCAATATTTACTTTGTTTCCAATTTTACTATCACCTACATAAGATAAATGACTTATAGAAGTAAAACTTCCAATATTAGAATTTTTAATTTCAACGTAATTGCCAATTTTGCAATTTTTCTCAATAGTTGATTTAGGTCTTAATCTTGCATGAGGACCTATTGTGCAATTTTCTTTTACTACCACACCATCTAGGTCTGAAAAATTTTTTATAATACTACCTGAACGTATAGAAACTTTATTTCGAATTGTCACATTTGGCTCAATTATAACTTTCCTTTGAATTTTTGTATCACAACTAAAATAACAAGTTTCTGGTTTCTTAATTAAAACTCCATTATTTAAGAATTTTGTAACTAATCTTTTTTGTAAGAGTCTATCAACTTTATTAAAATCAATTATAGTATTCACTCCACTCATTTCATCTTCTGGAGCTTGAGTAAATGTAAAAGGAATATTTTTCTTAAAGTATATTTCAAATATATCTGTCAAGTATCTTTCATGTTTAAATTTACTAAATTTTATTAATTTAATAAGTTTAAAAAAAATAGATTTATTAACGAGCATTATGCCTGAGTTACAAATTTCAATTAATTTTTCTGACTTCGAAGTGCGAATTTCTTCAACAACCTTAACAACTTTATTTTTTTCTAAAATTACTCTTCCATATCCGTATGGGTTTAAGGATTTGAATAAAATCATACTACCAAAATTATTCTTGAAACTTTTAATTAATTTTTTCAAAGAAGAATCTGTGATCAGAGGAACATCTCCAAATAAAATAATAAAGTTTTGTGTTTTAATATGAGGTTTGGCAGTCTCTATAGCATCAGCAGTACCTTTTTGATTTTTTTGAATAACAAATTTGCAATTTTTTAAAAGAGAACTCAATTCATCGTGATTGTCTTTGTTACATACTACAATAATATTTTTTCCAGATATTTTTTTAGCAATATTGTATACATGTGATACAATCGGTAGACCTGCTAAATCATGAGTAAGTTTTGATTTGCTAGATACAAAGCGTGTGCTTTTGCCTGCAGCTAAAATTACAGTTGTTATGTTTTTCATTAAACTAGAGATTTCTTATAATCTCGTTTCCAACATTAATAATCTCTCTAGATGCATCAGATGTAACATTTATATCAATTACTCCTCTGCCGACTGCAAATGTTTCTGCAAATAATACTTTACTTGAAATTCTTGATCTGGCAACTTTTGCTCCAGAATATCTTAACCTTAATATCATTGCTTCAGTAAGTCTAGCCCTAGGCATAACTCTATTTAAAATTATTAATGGTTTTTTTCTCTCATCTCTTGCTATTTGTAAAAAAGGTAAGGTTGCCATCAAGTCTAAAGGACTTGGTTGGACAGGAACAAACACACCATTTGATGACTTTACAATTTGAATTGTTTCGAATGTAATTGCAGGTGGACTATCAATTATAATGTAGTCATATTTTCTCTTTATATTTTTAATTTCTTCAGGAAGATTTCTAATGTCAAATTCATAAAAATCTATTCCAACATCTTCATCACCGTAGTATTTTTTTCTCTCTGAAAACCAGTATGTGAGACTTTTTTGAGGATCTGCATCAATTACAGCCACTTTATATCCGCTATTACTCCATAATACGGCAATATTTGCAGAAAGCGTTGATTTACCTGAGCCACCTTTTTGATTAGAAAATGCAATAACTTTACCCATGATAAAAATTTACTAAGATAATAACTATTTTAATACTATATGAAACAAAATTTAAAAAAAATATGCAACAAAAAACTTTAACAGAAGCCAAAAAAAGACTTTTTAGAGGAGAAATTGTTATTTTTCCCACAGAAACTGTGTATGGAATTGGTGCTAACGCAGAAAATGAAGATGCTATTAAATTAATTTATAAGGTAAAAAAAAGACCATTTGATAATCCTTTAATATGTCATTTTGCAAACATAAGAGAAATTAAAACAAATTTTATATTAAAAGAAAAAGATATTAAATTAGCTCAAGCTTTTTGGCCAGGGCCTTTAACACTCATTTTGAAGAAAAAAAAAGAGTCTAAAATAAATGCTAAGTTGTCTAACAATCAACGTCTTGTAGGTTGTAGGATACCTAATAATGAAATAGCATTAAAACTTCTAAAAAATTTAGATTTTCCAATAGCGGCTCCAAGTGCAAATATTGCAACTAAAACATCCATAACATCAATAGATGATCTTGATATTAATTTAAAAAATATCTTTTCTATTGATGGAGGCTCTTCAGTACTTGGATTGGAGTCCACTGTAGTACAGACAACACAAGTAGGATGCAAAATACTAAGGTTAGGCAGCTTAACAATTGAAGAAATCAAAAAAAAATTTAGTGATTACAAAATTGAAATAATAGAGTCTAATTTATCACCAGGCAATCAATTAAAGCATTATTCTCCGAACAAGGATATTAGAATTAATGTTAAAAATGTATTAGATAATGAAGCTTTACTGAATTTTGGTAAAAATAATTTAAAATCAAAAATCCAGAATCTAAATTTGAGCATACGTTCTGATTTAAATGAAGCAAGTCATAATTTTTATAATTTTCTTAACATATTAGATAAAAGTAAATGCAATAGAATTGCTGTTGCCCCTATCCCGAACCATGGTTTAGGCAAAACTATTAACGACAGACTTAAACGAGCTGCTTATGAAGACTAATCAATTATATAATGATTTGACAAAAATAGTCGGAAAAAAAAATATAATTACGAATGCTGAAGATTTAACAAAATATAATAATGATTGGAGAGGTTTTTATAATAACAAGAGTTTATGTGTACTATTTCCAGTAAACGTCAATATTATAAAAAAAATTGTAACTTATTGTTACAAAAAAAATATTAAAATTGTCCCTCAAGGCGGTAATACAAGTTTAACTGGGGCATCGGTGCCCACCTATAATGATAAGGAAATTATAATCAACTTTTCAAAACTCAACAAGATCCTAGAAATTGACAAAAGCAACTTAACAATACTTGTCGAGTCAGGATCAATATTAGCTAATATTAGAGAATATCTTGATAAACAAAATTATTATTTTCCAATTGATTTGTCTTCTTCAGGATCATGTATGATTGGCGGCAATATAGCCACAAATGCTGGAGGTATTAATGCCCTTAAGTATGGTAGCATTAAAGAAAATATTATTGGACTTGAAATAGTTACTGGCGATGGATCAATCATAACGTCGTTATCAAAAATGAAAAAAAACAATACAGGTTACGATTTAAAATCTATTATTTGCAATTCTGAAGGGACACTTGGATTGATAACAAAGGTATTACTAAAAATATTCCCAAAACCACAAAATAATTTTTCTTTCTTTGTTGCTTATAAAGATCTGCAAACATGCATAAAATCATTTAATCAAATTAGAGAAATATATTATGATAAACTTGAAAGTGCAGAATTAATTCCAGATTTATCTTTTAAAGTATGTGTTAGAAATAATTTTATAAAACAACATTTTTTTAGAAAAAAATTGCCCTGGTATGTTATCTATCGATTAAATCTTTATGAGGATAAAAATTTATTTCAAGATGTTTTTGAAAAAAATTATGTTAAAATCAGTGATTACATTAGTGATATTCTAATTCCTAATTCAATTGATCAAGAAAAAAAAATTTGGAAATTTAGAGATGATTTAGTTGAAGCATATAAGATGGAAGGTAAAATTATTACAAATGATATTTCTATCCCTCTAAATAAGATGGTAAATTTTTTTAATATTGCAGAGAAAAAAATAAAAAAAATGAATTCAAAAATTAAGTTGCATCCTTTTGGGCATATTGGTGATGGAAATATTCATTATAATATGATTTTACCAAATAATATTTCGCAGGAAGGCTATTTGAAATTAAGAAATAGTATTTATTCATATGTAAATGAATTAGTTGAAGAATTTGGAGGAAGTTTTAGTGCTGAACACGGCATAGGTCAGATTAAAAAAAATAGTTTACTAAAATTTAAATCAAAAAATGAAATTGATATAATGAAAAAATTAAAAAAAGTTTTCGATCGTAAAAATATTCTTAATCCAGGAAAAATTTTCGATTCTTAAATTAGCTATTTAAATAATCTCTGATTTTATAATATAAAATTGCACTCGAATAAATTGGTCTTCTAAATATACTTCCTAAAGGAATGGACATATGATTGATATCACTAAAAAATTTAAATCTTTCATGATTACCATCGATATTTTCAGCAATTAGTTTACCAGCAAGCACACTTAAGGCTAATCCATGACCAGAGTAACCAAATGCATATGAAACTTTATTATTCATCAATGTTCCAAAATGAGGAAGTCTATTAACCGTAATTGCCAGAGTGCCTCCCCAAGAATAATCAATTTTTACATTTTTTAATTGAGGAAAAACTTTTACCATTCTTTTGGACACAAAGGATGTTGCATTTTTTACAAAATTAGAAGTAAATGTTTCTCCACCTCCAAAAACCATTCTCCAATCTTCAGAAAATCTATAATAATCAATAATAAATCTAGTATCGCAAACTGCGTAATTATTTTTTATTATTTCTCTAGCTCTCTTTTCACCTAAAGGCTCAGTTGCTACAACATAATTATTTATTGGCATAAATTTATTTTTTTTAAAACCTAAAATAGAATCCAAATAACCATTACAAGCAACCACAACCTTATTAGCTCTAATTATTCCTTTTTTGTATATTACTTTAACTCTATCACCCTCTTCTTTAATTTTTTCTATAGGCGTATTCTCAAAAATTTTTACTTTATTTTCTTGAGCAACTTTTGCTAAACCAATTGTTAATTTTAAGGGATTGAGATGGTAACTACTAGAATTAAGCATGCCAGCAATATACATTTTTGAATTAATTTCTTCTCTAACCTGTGACTGATTATAAAACTTATATCCCTCAAAATTATAATGTTTAGACATATGTTCGATTTCAAATTTGTACTCCTCAATATCTTTTTCAAAACATGCTGCTGACATAACACCATTAATAAGATGACAATTTATATCATGTTCATTTATTAAGTTTTTGGCCTGATCAACAGCTTCAAGACCTAAATTCCACAGTTCTTTGGCATGACTCAAGCCTAATTTTTTCTCAATTGTAAATTGATCTTTTCTCATACCAATACCAAGCTGACCGCCATTTCTTCCAGAGGCACCCCAGCCTATTTTTCTTGCTTCACATAATATAACTGAATATCCTTTCTTACTAAGATTTATAGCACTTGAAATTCCAGTTAATCCACCACCAATAATACAGATATCCGCATCTAAATCTGAAGTTAATCGATCTTGAGAATTTAAATCTTCAACAGAACTCCTATAAAAACTATTTTTTTCATTATCATGTTGTTCATAAGTTCTATTTTTGCTAAACATAAAAAATATATATGTCTTTATCTAATTTATTCCTCTAAACAAGAATAACTCTAATTTTATATTTCCTATGAAAGAAAACTTTGAAAAATGGCTCAGTGATCATTCAATTACTGAAGTTGAATGCCTAGTCCCTGACTTAGGGGGTATCGCAAGAGGTAAAATCCTACCTACTAAGAAATTTATTCAAGGTTTGGAAAATGATAGTCATAGGTTGCCTCAATCAGTTTTTATTCAAACTATTTCTGGAGGATATGCTACTGAGGATGAAGAATTGCCAGTAGATGTTTACAATCCAACAGATATTGATGTAATTTTAAGACCTGATTTTAATACAATTCGAAGTGTGCCCTGGTATGAGGATCCGACAGCTCAGGTAATTTGTGATGCTGTAAACCTCAATGGCACACATGTTATAAACTCAAGTAGATCAGTTCTTAAAAAAATTTTAAAGCTTTTCGATGAGTTAGGTTTTCAGCCTATTGTTTCACCTGAGGTAGAATTTTATCTAGTCAAACCAAATCCAGACTCTGACTATCCATTAGAGGTACCAATTGGTCAATCCGGAAGAGAAGAAACAGGTAAACAAGCATTTGGAATTGATGCAGTAAACGAATTTGATAATTTATTTGAGGATGTATATAATTTCTGTGAAAATCAAAATATAGAAATTGACACAATTAATCATGAAAGTGGTTCAGCTCAAATGGAAATCAACTTTCAACATGGTGATCCACTTGAACTTGCAGATCAAGTGTTTTTATTTAAAAGAACACTAAGACAAGCAGCTATAAAACATAAACTTTACGCAACTTTCATGGCAAAACCTATGGAAAATCAACCAGGAAGTTCTTTACATTTGCATCAATCATTAATTAGGAAAAAAAATAAAAAAAATGTTTTTTTTAGTAAAACAAGTACAATTTCAAATTTGATGAAAAACTATATTGCTGGACTTCAAACTTACACGCCAAATCTTATGCCCATTCATGCCCCTAATATCAATTCCTACAGAAGATTATTTGCAACTTGGGATGCTCCAAGAAATACTAATTGGGGTCTAGGTAATCGATCTTGTGGTTTTAGAATTCCTTCTAATGAAGAACATAGTATGAGAATTGAAAATAGAATATCAGGAGCAGATACTAACCCGTATCTAGTGTTTGCAGCAAATCTAGCAGCTGGTTATTTAGGAATAAAAAACAAACTAAAACCAACTCCCGAGACAAAAAAGAGTGTTTTTGGGAAAGAAAAAAGTGCATTGCCTAAAAATGTAGAGGAAGCTATTTCATTTTTTGAAAACGATGAGCAAATAAATGAAGTGTTTAATCAAAAATTTATAAGAACAATAGCAGCTATTAGAAGAGTTGAAAATCAAGCGTATTTAAAAGTAGTTAGTTCTTGGGAAAGAGAATACTTGCTACTTAATGTTTAATTAATACTATTTTCTAAATGTCTTAAATACCAAGACTTAAACTTCTCTAAACCTTTTTCCATTTCTGATAAAGGTCCAGGTACATATTTTTCTGACAATACACCTTTTTGATTATCTTCTATAATTCGTTTATCTGCAATAGTTGTTACATCCCACATCCATTTCATTTCATCAAGATTATAGTCTTTACCTTCTTCTGCATCTTTATGTACAAGCCACATTAACTCGACCTGGGTATATAAAGGTGAAACTGGTATAAATGTAAATAATGTAGCAAAATCATTACACATTAAAAGACTATTAAAAGGTGATGTCCCTACTGAAGTATAACCGCAATCATAATCTTTAAATTTGCCCATTAATTTAGATATAGGTTGACCTGATTTAGTCTCAGTAAACATTCCTTCCTTAAGAGGTGTTCTCTCAGCACTTCTAGAATAATCATTAAATTCTGTTTCTGAGTACTCTCCAGTTAAGTGACCCATTTTATTAACTTTTTCATTCCATTCGGATAAAACTTTATCAAATTTTTCTGAGGCAGGTCCTGTATTACTTCCTGCACCATATGCAATAATATACTCTTTATCATGTACTTGACAGTATTCAGGGTGTGATGGTTGACAATGATAACATTCATGAAAATTATCAAGAGTAAGTTTCCAATTACCATAAGTTGGATAGTATTGCCTATGCGCAATTTTTGCATCAGCCAAACCATGAAATTCTATAAATTTTTTTGTTGGTGCTATAAATTCATTAAAGTTATTAGGTTGTTCAGATAAATTAATAAAAATTAAACCTTCAAAAATTTTAATATTACATTCGTGCAAGTGCCATTGGGTTTTATCAAAATTTTTTTCCATTAACCTTGCGCCCCGCAAAGATCCATCTAAGTTATATGCCCAAGCATGGTATGGACAGATCAAAGCTTTTGTATTTCCCTCATTTTCTAAACAAATGATTATCGTCTGTATCAACCTCTGCTATAATTACTTCTTCCTTATCTTTTGATGCCTCAGCTAGTATTTTGCCTGAACGGTCACATATAAAAGATCTTCCATAAAAACCATTAACTTGACCTTTAACTGACTCAGAACCAATTCTATTAGAGGCTACAACAGGCATGATATTTGCTGCAGCGTGACCTCTCATTACTGTCTGCCATGCATCAGAACTATCATATTCGCTCATTAACTCATCTCCAATTGCAGTAGGGTAAAGAAGAATTTCTGCACCTTTTAACGCCATAATTCTTGCTGCTTCAGGAAACCATTGATCCCAACAAATACCTATACCAATTTTACCAAACTTAGTTTCCCAAACTTGAAAGCCAGTATCACCAGGATTAAAATAATATTTCTCAAGATAACCTGCTCCATCAGGTATGTGAGACTTTCTATATTTTCCAAGTATACTTCCATCTGCATCTATGACTGCTAAAGAATTAAAATAAGAGTTATTATCTTTTTCAAAAAAACTTATAGGCAAAACAACATTATTTTTTTTTGCAACATCACTCATTGTTTTAAGTAAAGTGCTATCCTCAAAAGTTTGAGCTAATTTAAAAATTTCTTCATCATATTGAATGCAAAAATAGGGTGTTAGAAATAATTCTTGCAATAAAATAATATTAGCTCCCTTTTTG
>CACJPV010000012.1 GCA_902595425.1 uncultured Alphaproteobacteria bacterium
TGTCAGGAATTTCAGATTTATATTCTGCTTCAATTGATCCAATAGGTACTGTTACTGAAAATATTCTTCCTTTAGTAAAAATCTTAAATCTTATTAAATCAAAAAAAAATATAAAATTTATGTTTGCTAGTTCATTATATACTGAAGGAATTTATGGAAGCTTTTACAAAGTAAGTAAAATGTCGGCTGAAGAATATATCAAGGAATTTTCAAATAAATATAATTTGAAATATGTAATTTTTAGATTCGGCAGTTTATATGGAAATTTTGCGGATGCAAATAATGGAGTGAACAAAATTTTGAATGATGCAATATTTAAGAATAAAATTACTTATTATGGTGAACCAAATGATTTAAGAGAATATATTAATATATTAGATGCATGTAAAATTATAATTAATTATATTAACAATAATAAAAAAAATTTATCAATTATAGTATCTGGCAATCAGTCAATAAAAATGAAAGATTTTTTTGAGCTTATTTCTTCTATTATCGGTAAAAAAATTAAAGTCAAATATTTAAGAGTCAAAGATAATCTACATTATAAGAAAACACCATACACCTATACAAACGACGAGCCTCTAAGAGTTTCTTTGGACTCACATAAAGACCTATCGTACAGCTTGTTAAAAATTATTAAAAAGATTTCAAAGGAATAACATGAATGTAGCAATTATTACTGCAAGATCTAAAAGTAAATCAATAAAAAATAAAAACATGATTAAGTTGAATGGAAAAAATCTTATTGAATACTCAATTGATGCCGCTCTTAAATCAAAAAAAATAGATCATGTTTTTGTTGATAGTGATGGTGAAGATATTTTAAAATTAGCTAAGAAAAAAAAATGTAGGACGATTAAAAGACCACTTTATTTGTGCACTGATGAATCGACTCATAGTGAAGTTATTAGACATTCTGTTAAAAGAGTTGAAGAATTATTAAATAAAAAACCTGATATAATTACTGTATTACTTGGAAACACAATTACTAATAATGCTAAATTAATAGATAAAAGCATATCAATACTAATTAAAAACAAATCATATTCTTCTGTAATGTCTGTTTGGGAAGCTGGAGATGATCACCCTCTGAGAGCCTTAAAGCTTAAAAATGGTTATTTGACATCATATGTTTCAGGAAATAGTAAAGTATCAACTAACAGACAGACATATACAAAGGCCTTTTTTTACGATCAAGGACCTTGGACTTTTAGGATAGAAAATCTAAAAAAGAAGCTAGGGCCAGGTCCATGGGACTGGATGGGTCATAAGTCCTTTCCGATAATCAGAAATTGGGTCACAGGTAGAGATATTCATGGTAAAATTGATATTGAAATTTCCAAGTTAATGCTTGATAAGTTAGTTAAAATTTAAGTTACTAACAGTCTTAGTTTTAAAAAAATTAATAGATTCTCATTTTTTATAAAAAATAAAGTTTTGTATATCTAAATATCCACAGAAATTGGCGAAATTTTAATAATTTTTATGATTTGACAAGGAATTTTAATACTATTATAGGCACATACTCTTTTCTTAAACAAAATTAAGAAAAGTTGTAATCCTGCTTTTGAAAATTTTTTCTTGAGAAGGGTTACTATGCTCTTTAAAAAGTTAATAAGATAATAAAGAGATACGTAGACAACAATTCGTAATTTAAATTTTACGAAAGTTAGTGGAATACGTATCAACAAATACTTTTGTTTTTACAAGAAGTATTCCGCTTTAACGGACGTTCCGTAAATTTTTGACTTAGGTCAAAATTTCTTAACTTAAGAGTTTGATTATGGCTCAGAACGAACGCTGGCGGCATGCCTCATACATGCAAGTCGAACGGGGTCTTCGGACCTAGTGGCGCACGGGTGAGTAACATGTGGGAATCTACCTGAAGGTTCGGAATAACTGCGGGAAACTGTAGCTAATACCGGATGTGTCTGAAAAGAGAAAGATTTATCGCCTTCAGATGAGCCCGCACTAGATTAGCTAGTTGGTGAGGTAATTGCTCCACCAAGGCTACGATCTATAGCTGATTTGAGAGGATGATCAGCCACACTGGGACTGAGACACGGCCCAGACTCCTACGGGAGGCAGCAGTAGGGAATATTGGACAATGGGGGAAACCCTGATCCAGCAATGCCGCGTGAGTGAAGAAGGCCTTCGGGTTGTAAAACTCTTTCATCAATGATGATAATGACATTAGTTGAAGAAGAAGCTCCGGCTAACTTCGTGCCAGCAGCCGCGGTAATACGAAGGGGGCTAGCGTTGTTCGGAATCACTGGGCGTAAAGCGTATGTAGGCGGATCAAAAAGTTAGATGTGAAATCCCTGGGCTCAACCCAGGAACTGCATTTAAAACTAGTGATCTAGAATTTGGTAGGGGTTAGTAGAATTTCCAGTGTAGAGGTGAAATTCGTAGATATTGGAAAGAATACCAGTGGCGAAGGCGACTAACTGGGCCATTTTTGACGCTGAGATACGAAAGCGTGGGTAGCAAACAGGATTAGATACCCTGGTAGTCCACGCAGTAAACGATGAGTGCTAGTCGCTGGGACAATAGTTTCAGTGTCGAAGCTAACGCATTAAGCACTCCGCCTGGGAAGTACGGTCGCAAGATTAAAACTCAAATAAATTGACGGGGGCCCGCACAAGCGGTGGAGCATGTGGTTTAATTCGAAGCAACGCGAAGAACCTTACCAGACCTTGACATGGTGTGTATGAATTACAGAATCGTAATTCTTCAGTTCGGCTGGCACACACACAGGTGCTGCATGGCTGTCGTCAGCTCGTGTCGTGAGATGTTGGGTTAAGTCCCGCAACGAGCGCAACCCTCATTTTTAGTTGCCATCAGGTTATGCTGGGCACTCTAAAAAAACTGCCGGTGATAAGCTGGAGGAAGGCGGGGATGACGTCAAGTCCTCATGGCCCTTACGGTCTGGGCTACACACGTGCTACAATGGTGGTGACAGTGGGCAGCAATACTGCAAAGTAAAGCTAATCCCAAAAAGCCATCTCAGTTCGGATTGGACTCTGCAACTCGAGTCCATGAAGTTGGAATCGCTAGTAATCGTAGATCAGCGTGCTACGGTGAATACGTTCTCGGGCCTTGTACACACCGCCCGTCACGCCATGGGAGTTGGTTTTACCTTAAGCCGGTGCGCTAACCGTAAGGAGGCAGCCGTCCACGGTAGGGTCAGCGACTGGGGCGAAGTCGTAACAAGGTAACCGTAGGGGAACCTGCGGTTGGATCACCTCCTTTCTAAGGATATCGATGTTTGTTTAGGCAAACATCCGGGTTGTTGTCTATCTATCTCTTTATAATATTAGCTAAGTGCTAGGTGTTTCCTTAATTAAACTGGGCCGGTAGCTCAGTTGGTTAGAGCGCGCGCTTGATAAGCGTGAGGTCGGAAGTTCAAGTCTTCCTCGGCCCACCATTTTTCAAGGGGGATTAGCTCAGCTGGGAGAGCGCCTGATTTGCATTCAGGAGGTCAGCGGTTCGATCCCGCTATCCTCCACCATACTTTCTAATATTATATCTTATTTGTTCTTTAATTTTGTAAATATGAAACTAATAACTGATCAAAATAATTTTATTATTGATTAAAAAATACGTACAAAATTTTTCTCTGTACGTAATTGCAATCAAGCGCAAAAGGGCATTTAGTGGATGCCTTGGCATCAAGAGACGATGAAGGACGTGGCAGGCTGCGATAAGCTGAGGGGAGTTGTCAACAAACTTTGATCCTTAGATATCCGAATGGGGAAACCCAACTCTTTAGAGTTACTTATTAATGAATACATAGTTAATAAGAGTTAACCTAGTGAATTGAAATATCTTAGTAGCTAGAGGAAAAGAAATCTATTCCGTTAGTAGTGACGAGCGAACGCGGACCAGGCCAGTAACAGACATATAATAACTAGAACTTTCTGGAAAGTAAGACCATAGTGGGTGATAGTCCCTTATAGGTAAAAAATATGTTTGTTCTTGAGTAGGGCGGAACACGTGAAATTTTGTCTGAATATGGGGAGACCACTTCCCAAGCCTAAATACTCCTTGATGACCGATAGTGAACAAGTACCGTGAGGGAAAGGTGAAAAGCACCCCGACAGGGGGAATGAAATAGTATCTGAAACCGAATGCCTACAAGCAGTCAGAGCTTCCTTGAGAAGTGATGGCATACCTTTTGTATAATGGGTCAGCGACTTAGTCTGTGCAGCAAGCTTAAGCCGAAAGGTGTAGGCGTAGGGAAACCAAGTCTTAATAGGGCGTTAGTTGTACGGATTAGACTCGAAGCGGGATGAGCTTAATATGAGCAGGTTGAAGATGCAGTAACATGCATCGGAGGACCGAACCAGGAGACGTTGAAATGTCTTTGGATGACTTGTGTTAAGGGGTGAAAGGCCAACCAAATTCCGCTATAGCTAGTTCTCCGCGAAAACTATTTAGGTAGTGCGTTGTGTGAATGATATCGGGGGTAAAGCACTGGATGGGCTAGGGGGAAGCGATTCCTACCAAACCTAACCAAACTCTGAATACCGATACTCTATGCACAGCAGACAGACTATAGGTGCTAAGGTCTATAGTCGAGAGGGAAACAGCCCAGATCACCAGTTAAGGCCCCCAAATAATGGCTAAGTGGGAAAGTATGTAGAAAGTCCAAGACAGGCAGGAGGTTGGCTTAGAAGCAGCCATCCTTTAAAGATAGCGTAACAGCTCACTGTTCTAATTAAGACTTTCCGCGACGAAGATGTAACGGGGCTCAAGCCATTTGCCGAAACTGTGACTTTATGAGTATTGCGATACTCATAAGGGGTAGCGGAGCGTTCTGTAAGCCGTTGAAGGTGTTTTGTAAAAAATGCTGGAGGTATCAGAAGTGCGAATGCTGACATGAGTAGCGATAAAGAGTGTGAGAGACACTCTCGCCGAAATCCTAAGGTTTCCTGCGTAAAGCTAATCTGCGCAGGGTTAGTCGACCCCTAAGGCGAGGCAGAAATGCGTAGTCGATGGGAAACAGGTTAATATTCCTGTACCTTCTGTGAGTTGACGGATCACGTAAATTGTATTTTCTTATTGGATTGAGAATGCAGTGAAGTGGTTCCTGGAAATAGCCACAGAGTATAGATCGTACCAAAACCGACACAGGTAGGAAGGTAGAGTATACCAAGGCGCTTGAGAGAATGATGTTGAAGGAACTCGGCAAAATGCCCTTGTAACTTCGGAAAAAGAGGGACCAATTTTTAGGCAACTAGAGATTGGTGGCACAGAATAGGGAGAAGCGACTGTTTATCAAAAACACAGGTCTCTGCTAAGTCGTAAGACGATGTATAGGGACTGACGCCTGCCCGGTGCCGGAAGGTTAAATGGTGGAGTGCAAGCTCTAAAATGAAGCCCCGGTGAACGGCGGCCGTAACTATAACGGTCCTAAGGTAGCGAAATTCCTTGTCAGGTAAGTTCTGACCCGCATGAATGGCGTAACGATTTCTCCGCTGTCTCCAACATCAACTCAGCGAAATTGAATTCTCCGTGAAGATGCGGAGTACGTGTAGTTAGACGGAAAGACCCCGTGCACCTTTACTATAGCTTTACAGTGGTATTAGAAAAATAATGTGTAGGCTAGGTGGTAGACTTTGAAGCAGAGGCGCTAGCTTCTGTGGAGTCAAAAGATGAAACACCACCCTTTGTTTTTTTGATATCTAACCATCATCCATTATCTGGATGTGGGACCCTGTATGGTGGGTAGTTTGACTGGGGCGGTCGCCTCCTAAAGAGTAACGGAGGCGCGCGATGGTAGGCTCAGGCTGGTCGGAAATCAGCTTTAGAGTGCAATGGCAAAAGCCTGCCTGACTGCGAGACGTACATGTCGAGCAGAGTCGAAAGACGGTCATAGTGATCCGGTGGTTCCGAGTGGAAGGGCCATCGCTCAACGGATAAAAGGTACGCCGGGGATAACAGGCTGATACCCCCCAAGAGTCCATATCGACGGGGGTGTTTGGCACCTCGATGTCGGCTCATCACATCCTGGGGCTGGAGAAGGTCCCAAGGGTTTGGCTGTTCGCCAATTAAAGTGGTACGTGAGCTGGGTTCAGAACGTCGTGAGACAGTTCGGTCCCTATCTGCTATACGAGTTGGAAATTTGACAGGATTTGTCCCTAGTACGAGAGGACCGGGATGAACGTACCTCTGGTGTACCAGTTGTTCCGCCAGGAGCATCGCTGGGTAGCTATGTACGGACGGGATAACCGCTGAAAGCATCTAAGCGGGAAGCCCACCTGAATACTAGATTTCCCTATTAGAGTCGTGGAAGACCACCACGTTGATAGGTTGGGTGTGGAAGTGTAGCAATACATGAAGCTAACCAATACTAATAACTCAATTGGCTTGATTACAATAAGCGTACAGAGAAAAGTTTTTTACTAAAAGTTTCCTGGTGACCATAGCAACAGATAAACACCCGATCCCATCCCGAACTCGTACGTGAAAGCTGTTAGCGCCGATGGTACTTTGTCTTAAGACATGGAAGAGTAGGTCGTTGCCAGGATTATTAATATTGTTATAATAACTATCTAAGTATAAATAAACTTTAATGGATAGATGCCTTTTTATTACCAGTAAAAAAAATAAACATTCTAATGCTGCTATAAAAATTTTAAAAAAAAATTTTTTAACTAAAGTTGTGTGGTCAAAAGATTTTAGGAAAGAAAATCTTGAATCTGAAATAGGTAACTGGAAAGGCGATTATTTACTTCATTATTCTTCTTATTACATTATTCCTAACAAAATTTTATTAAGAGTAAAAAAAGCAAGTATAAATTTTCACCCTGCACCTTCAAAATACCCAGGGTCTGGAGGAGCTTCATTTGCTCTTTTAAGTAATGATAAAAACTTTGGAGCTGTAGTTCATTTAATTAATAATAAAGTCGATAACGGCCTTATTTTAGATGAAAAAAAATTTAAAATAACAAAAAACGATAATATTGAATCTTTAAAAACCAAGGTTATGTTTGTTCAGTTTAGACTTTTTAAACAAACTATAAACAAAATATTAAATAATAACCTAACAGCTTTAATTAATTTAAGAAAATCAAATAAAATTCCATGGAAAGGTAAAGCAAAACTAATTAGCTCCATTGATAAAAAACAATTAATTAAAATAAAATTAGACAAAAATAAAACAGCAGATATAAAAAAAATGATCAAAGCAACTAACACAAAAAAATTTCCAGTTACATTAGAGATTAATAAAATGAAATTTAAATATACAGATGAGTAAAGAATTAAAAAAATGTGTAATTATTTATCCTGTTAAAAATGATGATTATAATAAATTTTTTTTAAATAGGTTTAATTATGTTTTAGAACATACTTGTCGCTTAATAAATGAACTGGGTCTTAATTATTTTTTTGAATTGAATGTTGTTGATTTTGGATCAAAAAGCAAAATTTCAGATCATCTTAATATTTCACCAAAACATCTAGAATTAATTTCATTTTATGAAGTTGAAGAAAGTATTGCAACAAAAGTAACAAAAAAAAAATTTGGTTATTTTAGTCAGCCATTAGCAATCAATATTGCCCTCAAACGACTTGAAAATGATTATTTGATATTTACTTCACATGATTTAATTTTTTCTAAAGTATCAATCCAAAATTTATTTAATTTTTTAACTTATAAAATTATAGATAAAGAAAATGTTAAAAATTCTTTCATTAATATTCAGAGATTTTTTTTACCAGAGGATTTACTTTATAAAACACCATCTTATGATTTTATAAATTATTGGTTAACCAAGTATAGTTTTTTAAATGGAGATGTTGGTGTTTCAACAGGCTCAGCTTTTGCGGGCCATCTAGCATCAAATGATTTATGGAAAAAAATTAGAGGAATTAATGAGAGATTTGAAGGTTACGGTTTTATGGATCCTGACCTTCATTCTCGTATGAATATGAAGGTTCCTTACTATAATAGTTTGAGGTTTGGTTTTCATATGTATAAATTTCATAGGGGTCACAATAATAATAGAACAAATTTACTAAAATTTATGAATAAGAACTGGACATCTTTAGTCCATAATGAAAATAGATCAGATTGGGGAATATCAGGCTATGATATTAATAAAACTAATTTAAAAAAGGGCAATATTATTGATGAAAAAAACTTAAAATTAGGTCAGTTTAAATCTAAAAGATTGAGTTTATTAAATTTCTTATTTATTTTTTTAGTTCCAATTCAATTAAGGCTCTTTTTCATTCAAAGGGCTGAGATTATTTTAATCAATTTGTTTTATACGATATTTCAAAAAGGAGATGTAAGAAGTTTCATTTTTTTAGGATACAAATCCCCTTTTATCCCTCTTTCTTTATTAAAAATTAAACAAGCACTAAATATAATTATTTATGATAATTTAAAATTAATTGTTAATAATAATAGCAGATTAAAAGAATTAAAAGATAATCAGAAATTGCATAGTCTTAATTTTCAAAGAACAGCAAAATTAGGTGAAGCCAAAACTATTAATGCGTCTGGATTGATAAATCACCAAGGTTATTTTAGGAATATAAACTCTATAGATGATTATCAAATTGATAAAATTTTTGATCAGACATATTGTGAAACTTCTCAATTAATTTTAATAATTTACGAAAGTGAGATATTAAATATTGAACTATTATTAAAAAAAATAATGGAGCATCTAGAATTAATAAATGGAATTGTAATTTTTAAAGATACTAATCTATATAAATTAAATAGTTTAATTAAAGAAAATATTTTTTATAAAACCCATGTTACAAAAAATACTGTAATTTTGTCTAGAGATAAATTGAAGAATCTTGTTTTAATTGAGCAGTTTTTAAAAACCATAAATACTAACTTTATTTTACAAATTAGTATAATCATAAGAATTTTTATTTCTCTAATAAAAAAAATTTCAAGATTTTTTTCTATAAAAAATTTTAAAGATCTTGGAGGATAAATGAAAGATAAATTATCTTTATCGATAGTGATTCCTATTTATAATGAAAAAAACAACGTCACAATACTGTTAAAAGAAATTAAAAAAGTTTTAACAAAAAATATATTTTTAGAAGATTATGAAATAATTTTAATTGATGATTGTAGCGATGATGAAACTATCTCAATAATATCTAAGATAGATGATCAAAAGATTGTTAAATTATTTAACTCTACAAACAGAGGTCAAAGTTATTCCATTAATAATGGTATAATGCAGTCTAAATTTAATACAGTTTTAACTTTAGATGGTGATTTACAAAATAACCCTAAAGATATACCTTTGTTAATTGAAAAATATATAAATAACGCTGAAATTAAGCTGATTGGAGGAATTAGAAAAAAAAGGAAAGATAGCACATTAAAAATTGTTTCATCAATTATAGCAAATCACATCAGATCTAAAATTCTAGATGATGATTGTTCTGACACAGGTTGTGCACTTAAAATATTTGATAAAAAAATATTTTTAAAATTTCCATATTTTAATGGCATTCATCGTTTTTTACCTGCACTTTTTAAAGGTTATGGTCATAAAACATTTTTTATAATTGTTGATCACAGACCAAGAAAGTTTGGGAAATCAAACTATGGTACTTTTCTTAGACTTTTCGCAGGTATAAGAGATATAATAAAAGTTGCATTAATTATTAAAAAAAATAAAAGAAATCGTGTTTAATTTTTTTACCAATCTATCAACACTAGAAATTTTTTTTTTATTAATAGGATTCTTAGGTCAAGCACTATTTGCTTCACGATTTATTATTCAGTGGATTCATTCTGAAAAAATTGGAGAAAGTGCCATCCCAATAATTTTTTGGTATCTTAGTATATTTGGAGGTTTGGGCTTATTAGTATATGCAATCTCTAGAAAAGATCCTGTAATTATTACTGGTCAAACATTTGGAATCTTAATATATATAAGAAACCTAATACTTATCTATAGGAAGAAAAATGTATAATGTAAAAAATTTTATTAATGGCAAACTCATTTCTAATTCTTCTGAAAAATCAGATATCATCGATCCTTCAACTGGTGAAAAAATTGGTGAAGTTTTTTTTGCAAATGAAACTGATTTTAGAGAAGCTTTACAAAGTTCACAAAAAGCACAAAATAGCTGGTCAAAAGTAACTCCTCTTAGAAGATCAAGAATTCTATCTAAATTTAAATCTTTAATTGAGGAAAACATCGAAGTTTTAGCAAAAGCTGTTTCTTTAGAACATGGCAAAACACTTGAGGATGCAAAGGGATCAGTTATTAGAGGATTAGAAGTGGTTGAATTTGCTACAGGTATACCACATTTACTAAAAGGAGAATATTCTGCAGATGTTGGAACAGAAATTGACTCATGGTCAATTAGACAACCGCTAGGCATAACTGCTGGTATAACACCCTTTAATTTTCCAGCGATGGTTCCCATGTGGATGTTCCCCATTTCTATAGCATGCGGCAATTCTTTTATTTTAAAACCATCTGAAAAAAATCCATCATGTAGTATAAAACTGGCTGAGCTTTTTATTGAAGCTGGTTTGCCCCCAGGAGTATTTAATGTAGTTCATGGTTCGAAATCAATAGTAGATAGGATAATTGGTTCAAAAGATATAAGTTCAGTAAGTTTTGTAGGTTCTACCCCTGTAGCAAAATATATTTATTCAGAGTCAGCAAAAAACAATAAAAGAGTTCAAGCGCTAGGAGGAGCTAAAAATCATTTAGTAGTAATGCCTGATGCAAATATTGGGCAGGCTGTAGACGGTATAATAGGTGCTGCATTTGGTTCAGCTGGTGAGAGATGTATGGCAGTTTCTGTAGTTGTTGCTGTAGGTAATATTGCTGATGAATTATTGGAAAACATAACAAATAAAGCTCAAAATTTAAAAGTTGCTCCCTGGATTGATGAAACATCAGAAATGGGACCTTTAATTTCAAGTGCGCACAAAGCGAAAGTTGTTAATTTTATTGAAAGTGGAATAAAAGATGGTGCAAAACTTGTTTTAGATGGAAGAAACATTAAGATTCAAGGATATGAAAATGGCTTTTTCTTAGGACCTACAATCTTTGATAAAGTAAAAAAAGGAATGAGTATATATGAAAATGAAATATTCGGTCCTGTTCTTTCTTTAGTAAGAGTCAATAATTTTGAGGAAGCCATTGAACTTATTAACAATCATTCTTATGGTAACGGATCTAGTATTTATACATCAAACGGAGTAACCTCAAGAGAGTTTACTGCAAATTGTAAAATTGGAATGGTAGGAGTTAATGTTCCAATACCCGTTCCTATGGCTTTTCATAGTTTTGGAGGCTGGAAACAATCATTATTTGGTGATCACTCAATGCATGGCATGGAAGGTATTCGTTTTTATACAAAGTTAAAAACTGTTACTTCGAAATGGCCAAAAGGAAACATCTCACATCCAGAATTTAAGATGCCTACAAACTGATGAATCTTTTAGTTACTGGATGTGCGGGTTTTATTGGTTATCATCTTTCAAAAAAACTGCAAAATGAAAAAAAAATTAATGTCATTGGATTAGACAATATTAATGCCTACTATGATGTTGACTTAAAAAAAGAAAGGCTAAAAGAGCTTACTAAAAATAAACATAACTTTAGATTTTACAAATCTGATATTACTAATATTAATTCACTAGAAAAAATTATAAAAAAAGAGAAAATTAATATTATTGTTAATTTGGCTGCACAGGCTGGTGTTAGACATTCTATTAACAAACCTGACGAATATTTTCAAAACAACATGATTGGTTTTTTTAATATACTCGAAGTCTCAAGAAAAAATAAAATTAATCATCTTATTTATGCTTCTACAAGCTCTGTTTATGGAAATTCAAAAAAATTTCCATTAAAAGAAAATTTTAATACTGACAATCCTCTTTCTTTTTATGCTGCAACAAAAAAAAGTAATGAAGTAATGGCTTATTCCTACTCTAATATTTACAAATTGCCTTGTACAGGTTTAAGATTTTTTACAGTTTATGGAGATTATGGAAGACCAGATATGTCTCTTTACAAATTTACAGAGTCCTTGTTGTCAGATAAGCCTATTGACTTATACAATAAAGGTAATCACATTAGAGATTTTACTTATGTTCTTGACGTTGTGCGAATAATTAAAAAAATTTTACAAAAACCACCTAAAAAGAATATACCTCATGAAATTTATAATATTTCTAGTGAAAAACCAAAAGAACTTAAACATTTTTTAAAATTAATTGAAAACAATATAAACAAAAAATTTAGGATCAATAAATTGCCAATGCAAAAAGGTGATGTTCACAAAACTCATGGGTCGATGAATAAATTAAAAAAAAAAATTAATATAAAGCCTAAAACTAAAATCGATGAAGGAATCAAAAATTTCATTTCATGGTTTAAAAAATACTATAATATATGATTATAAGCTCAACTCCCTTTAGAGTATCCTTATTTGGTGGTGGTACAGATTATCCGGCTTGGTTTAAAAAAAATGGAGGGTCTGTAATATCTTTTGCAATAAACAAATATTGTTATATCTCAATTAGACCCCTACCTTCTTTTTTTGATTATAAATACAGATTTGTGTATTCTAAAGAAGAAAGGGTCAATAATTTTAATAAAATAGAACATCCAGCTATCAAGGGAGTTCTAAGTTTTATGAAATGGGATATAAATAAAACTTTTGAGCTTCATCATGATGGAGATTTACCTGCCAGATCAGGTTTGGGATCAAGTTCTTCTTTCACAGTAGGTTTATTAAATGCTCTATACTCTTATAATAATAAAAGATTTGAAAAAAAGAAAATAGCTAACCAAGCTATTTTTATAGAACAAAATTTATTAAAAGAAAATGTTGGATGTCAAGATCAAATAATTGCTTCTTATGGAGGACTAAATAAAATAATTTTTCAGAAAAATGATTTTGAAGTTAAACCAATTAATCTAACTAAAAAAAATACTAAAAAATTTGAAGAAAGTATTGTATTGGTATATTCTGGAATTTCTAGGATAGCAGATAGTTTTGCCAAAGAAAAAATTAATAGTATTAAATTAAAGAATAAATATTTTTATGAAATATCAAACCTGGTTGATGAAGCAGAAAAAAAATTAAAAAACAAAAAAATTGACTTGAAAGAGATAGGTATACTTTTAAATGAGACATGGAAACTTAAAAGAAGCATATCTTTAAATATTTCCAATAGAACTTTGGATTCTATTTATAATAAGGGGATAAAACATGGTGCTCTTGGAGGTAAATTATTAGGCGCAGGAGGAGGAGGCTTTATCGCTTTCATTATTAAAAAAGAAAATAAAAATAATTTTATAAAGAAAATGAAACCACTTGGATGTTGTTCAATAAAATTCGACAATCATGGATCAAAAATTATTTACAAAAACTCATGAATAAAAAATTAAATTTTAAAAAGGCTTTTATTACTGGAATCAGTGGATCAGGCGGAAGCTATTTAGCTGATTATATTAATGAAAATATTAAAGACTGTGAGGTTCATGGTATTTCTAGGTGGCATAGCAGAAGTTCTTTATTTTCAAATGTTCAAAAAGGAAGAAAAATCCATGAGGGTGATCTGAACGATATTTCTTCGATTATTAATATTTTAAAAAAGGTAAAGCCAGATGTAATATTTCATTTAGCATCTCACGCAAATGTTAGATTATGTTTTATTACTCCAAATGCTGTTGTAAATAATAACATAAACTCAACTCTGAATTTACTAGAAGCTTTAAGAATATTAAATCAAAAACCTGTTATACAAATTTGTAGCACATCTGAAGTTTATGGACAGGTAAATAAAAATGAAGTTCCAATCAATGAAAACAATCAATTAAGACCATCTAGTCCATATGCAGTGTCTAAATTAGCTCAAGATATGTTAGGTTACACCTATTTTAAAAACTATAATTTCAAAATAATTAGAACTAGAATGTTTTCATATCTTAATCCTAGAAGAGAAGATTTATTTGCAACATCTTTTGCTAAACAAGTTGCTTTGATCGAAAAAGGTAAACAAAAATATTTAATGCATGGCAATTTAAAATCAATTCGTACACTAATTGATGTTAGAGATGCTATGGAGGCTTATTGGTTTGCTGTCAAATTTGGCAAAGTAGGTCAAGTATATAATATTGGCGGAGAATATACTTTGTCAGTAGGTGAATTTTTAGAGGAGTTAAAAAATATTTCTTCAGTAAAAATAATAAGTAAACTTGATAAAAAGCTTTTAAGGCCAACTGATGTTACGAGACAAATTCCTGATTGTACTAAGTTTAAAAAAGATACTAAATGGAAACCAAAGTACTCAATCAGAGATAGTATTGAAAATCTCCTTAATTATTGGAGAGATAGAGTTTAATCTAATGGCAATTTTTAAACCATATATTTCAAGTGAATCTATTAAGCTTGTTAATTCAACACTTAAGAGTGGGCATATAAATGAAGGAAAAAATGTTGAAGTTTTTGAAAACTTAATTTCTAAAGAGTTAAAAATTAGAAATGCATTAGCTCTAAATAGCTGTACTAGCGCTCTTCATATGGCACTTTTATCTTGTAATATCAAAGAAGGTGATGAAGTCATTTTACCTGCCCAAACTTTTGTAGCTACAGGAACTGCAATTTTGATGTGCAAAGCAAAGCCAGTTTTTGCTGATATTAATATAGGTGATGGCAATATTTCTGTAAACAGCATAGAAAAAAAAATTTCAAAAAAAACTAAAGCTATAATTGTTGTTCATTGGGGAGGGTATCCTTGTGATATGGATGAGATAAACGAATTATCAAATAAATACAATTTAAAGGTAATTGAAGATGCAGCTCATGCTTTAGGAGCTACGTATAAAAATAGACCAATTGGTAATATTTCCAATTTTACATGTTTTTCTTTCCAAGCAATAAAGCACATCACTACAGGTGATGGTGGGTTAATTTCTCTAAAAAATTCTGTCGACTACAAAAGGTGCAAAAAACTAAGATGGTTTGGGATTGATCGAAAAAAAACAAAATTTAATGATTTGAATGTAAGGAATTCTGAAATAAGTGAGCTAGGATACAAATATCATATGAATAACATTAGCGCTGCAATTGGCATAGGTAATCTAAAACAATTTAAAAAAATACAGAAAAAAAGAGAAAAAATTGCTATGCTATATAAAGAAGGATTGAAGGATATCGATGGACTTCTGCAATTAAATTATAAGAAAAATAGGATAAGCTCATGGTGGATGTATAATTTTAGAGTTATTGAAAGAGGTAAATTTATAAAAATGTTAAAAAAAAACAAAATCCCATATTCTGCTGTTAACACAAGAATAGATAAAAATCCCTTATTTGGGACAGAAGATAAGAGTCTGCTTAACCAAAATATTTTTGATAAACAGCAAATATCTTTGTCAACAGATCCAAGTTTAAAAATCCAAGTAGTGAAAAACTATATCAAAATAATTAGAGGAGGTTGGTAATGAATTTACTTATTACAGGAGGCAATGGTTTTCTTGCTTACCACCTAAAAAATTCACTTAAAAAATATTCAAACTTTAATCCTTTATTTACAAATAAAAAAGAATTTGATTTGACTAATTTGAATCAAACAATTTCATGTATTGAAAAATATAAACCTGAATACATAATTCATTGTGCTGCTTTGCAAGGAGGAATTGAAGCTAATGTTGATAGACCTGCAGAATTTTTCTACCAAAATATTGCTTTGACAGCCAATATTTTTGAAGCTTCGAAGTCTTTTAAGTATATCAAAAAAATAATAATACCTATGGGTGGCTGTTCATATCCAAGTAACGCAGTTTCACCTATTGATGAAAGTCAAATGTGGAATGGATTTCCTCAAAAAGAGAGCGCGCCATTTTCACTTGCAAAAAAGATGGCAATAATTGCTTCAAAATCTTATTTAACTCAATATGGAATTAAGAGCTCAGTTGTGATACCTGGAAATATGTATGGTGAACATGATAACTTCAGATATAAAGAGTCGCATGTTATTCCAAGTTTAATTAGAAAAATATATGAAAGTAAAAATTCTGAAATAGAAGTTTATGGTTCTGGAAAACCAATAAGGGACTTTATCTATGCTGGTGATGTTTCGGACGCAATTTGTATGTTTTTGGAAGAAATTGATTATCCTGGACCAATAAATATTTCAAATGAAAGCAAAATTTCAATTAAAGAATTAGTTAACCTTTTGATTAAGGTCAACAACTATAAAGGTAAAATAAAATGGTTAGATGAAAAACCTGATGGCCAAATGGTAAAAATTTTTAGTACAAAACTTATGAGAAGTTTCAATATTGAACCCAAAACTAAACTAGAAGAAGGTCTGAATATAACTGTGAATTGGTTCAAGAAAAATTACCAGTCTGACACAATTAGATTATGAAAAAGATAATTCTTACTGGTTCTAAAGGTTTTATTGGTCAAAAATTTATACAACTATATTCAAACTCTTATAATATTATAGATCTTGACTTACCCCACTTTGATATAACTTCTTCTTTAGATATTGATAAGTTGAATAAGCATAAAGACGTTTATTGTATTGTCCATTTAGCGGCATTAAGTAATCCAAAGGAGAGTTTTCAATTTCCAAATAAATATTATGAAGTTAATCTTTTGGGAACTTTAAATTTGTTGACATATGCTGTAAAAAATAACATTAAAAATTTTTTTTTTATGTCATCTCTTACAATACATGGTTCTTCTAATAAAATACTTAATGAAGATTCTGACATAGTTGCTAATCATTTTTATGGAGCAACTAAAGCTGCTGCAGAAGATGTATGCAGATTATTCTCAACAAAAAATAAACTAAATATTAATATCTTAAGACCTAATTTAGTTATTGGTGCTTCCAAAATTCCACCAGATCTAATTAATTTGTGTGTTGATGAAGTAAAAAATAAATCAAAATTTACCATATTTGGCGATGGAGAGCATATTAGGGATTTTGTTCATGTCAATGATGTATGTAAGGTAATAAACTCTCTAATTAGTTACAAAGACTCACTCCAAATTTTTACTTTGGGGGGGAATCCTTATTCTATAAATAAAATCTTTAGTATTTTTGAAAATAAATTCGGTGAAATTAAGAAAAAATTTTTACCGAAAAATTCAAGCTCCTTCAGTCTTTTCTGTTCCAATGCAAAGTTAGAGAATGCTACTGGCTTCAAACTAAATGTTTCTATTGATCAAATGATAAATGAGGCTTTGAATGAGCTTAAATAATAAAAACATTTTAATTACTGGAACCAGTTCAGGAATTGGAAAATATCTAGCTGAAAAATTTTTGGAAAATGGATATAATGTTACTGGAATTAGTAGATCTTCGTCTATTAACCATAACAGATATTTGCATATAAATTGTGATTTAAGAGATGTGAGTAATTTAGATAAAAAAAAATTACTGAAACTTAAAAATATATATTTTTTTATCCATAATGCAGGAATCCATGGCCCGATAGGTAAATTTAATGATTTAAATTTTCAAGAATGGAAAGAAACATTTGAAGTAAATTTATTTTCTGGTGCCTACATCTTGCAAATATTAATCAAAAATATCATTCAAAATAAAGGTGGATGTATTTTTATAGCTGGAGGAGGATCTGCTAATTCCATGCCCTATTTTACAGCTTATAGTTCTAGCAAGACAGCCCTAGTTAGATTTGTAGAAAATATATCAGAAGAATATTCCGATTTAAGAGCCCACTGTATTTCTCCAGGGCCAAATAAAACGAAACTTTTAGATGAGGCTATAAGCAATGGAATATTTGTTGATAAAAAAAGGATAGTTAATACAGAGGAAGTATTTGATCTATGCAATTTTTTAATATCTAATTATTGCAAAAATTTATCTGGCAGACAAATTCATGTCAGAGATGATTATAGTAAATTAAGCTCATCTTCTATTAAATTTGAAAATTATAAACTGAGGCGATTAGTGTGAAAAATATCAAATATCCTTTAGTTAAGAATAATATTTTAAGAGAAGATCTGAATGAGGTTATCAAATTTTTAAAACAAAATGATCCTATATTGACAAATGATAAGAAAGTAGAAGAGTTCGAAAAAAAGTGGTCAAAATGGTTAGGAGTAAAACATAGTGTTTTTGTTAATTCTGGATCATCTGCAAATTTATTAAGTGTTCAAATCTTAAAAATTTTATTTCCTAATGGTGGAAATATAATAGTTCCCCCATTGACTTGGGTGTCTGACATTGCTTCCGTTCTTCAATCTGGATTTAAACTAAAATTTGCTGATATTGATTTAGAGACGTTATCAATGAACACTGATAAAATAATTAAGGAAATTGACTCAAAAACTGTCGCTGTTTTTTTATCACATATTCAAGGTTTTAACGGTTTATCGCAGAAATTATTAAATTACCTAAATGAAAAAAAAATTGTTTTAATTGAAGATGTTTGCGAGTCTCACGGAGCAAAATTTAAAAATAAAAAACTTGGAACTTTTGGTCTAATGTCAAACTTTTCATTTTATTATGCCCATCACATGAGCACAATTGAAGGAGGTATGATATCTACTAATAATAACAGAGTATATGAATATTTAAGAATGCTAAGAGCTCATGGTATGATTAGAGAATTAAAAGATAATAAATTAAGGATAAGTTACCAAAAAAAACACCCAGATTTAAACCCGAAATTTATTTTTGCTTTTCCCTCCTATAATATGAGAAATAATGAAATAGGAGGTATTATTGGTATAAATCAGCTTAAAAGGTTAGATAAAAACATTATTAAGCGTAATAAGAATCATAATTTTTTTCTTAAATTATTAAATAACAAAATTTTTTTTACTAATTTTGATCTAAGTGGATCAAGTAATTATGCTTTTAATCTAATTATGAAGAAAAAAAATAAATCAAAATTTGAAAATATTTGCTCAGCTTTATCAAAGAATGGCATTGAATTTAGAAGAGGAAGTGCAGGTGGTGGAAATCAATTGAGACAGCCATATCTAAAAAAAATGTTTAGAAAAAATTACGCAAAAAAATTTACTCATACTGAGCACGTCCATTTTTATGGGTTATACATAGGTAACTTTCCAGATCTAAAAAATAAAGATATAATTAAAATCACAAATATAATAAATACAGCTGCAAATGACTAAGATTCTTATAACTGGTGGCGCAGGATACATTGGTTCAATTTTAACACCTATGCTTTTAGAAGCGGGATACAAAGTCACTGTTTTTGATAATTTTTTATTTAATCAAAGTAGTCTAAATAATTGTTGTGGTAATAAAAACTTTAATGTTGTTAATGGCGATATACGTGTAAAAAATCAAATTAAACCTTTGTTTAAGCAACACGATATTATTATACCTTTAGCTGCTATAGTGGGAATGCCTTTTTGTAATAAAGATCCAATTGCTGCTGAGTCTACAAATTTATATGCAATGAAAGAAATGTTTAATTATTTAAGTAAAGATCAGGTTATTTTAATGCCAACTACTAACAGTGCTTATGGAACTGGTGATAAGAATAACTTTTGTGATGAAGAGACTGAGCTGAAACCAATATCTGATTATGCCAAACATAAAGTTGAAATTGAACAAATTCTAATGGATCATTATAATTCAATTAGTTTCAGACTTGCAACTGTTTTTGGAATGTCTCCACGAATGAGAATCGATTTACTCGTAAATGATTTTACCTATAGAGCTATCAATGATGGTTTTATAGTATTGTTTGAAAGTCATTTCAAAAGAAATTATATTCATATTAAAGATGTTAGTAGAGTTTTTCTGCACTCAATAAATCATTTCAATAATATGAAAAATAATATCTTTAATGTAGGTTTAAGTGATACGAATATAAGTAAACTGCAATTGTGTGAAATTATCAAAGAATATGTTAAGGATTTTGTTATTCTTGAGGAAAGTTTTACCAATGATCCCGACCAAAGAAATTATATTGTATCAAATAAAAAAATAGAGAAAACAGGTTTTAAAACAAACTACTCTATAAGAGACGGAATTGAAGAATTATTAAAGGGCTATAAAATGATTAAAAATACCAAATATGGTAATATATAAAACTTAAAATTTTGTTCTCGTTAGTTTCAAATACATGGAAGATTTTAGAGAAAAAGCAAAGATTAAATAGTATATTTTTTTTTGCACTAGTAACAATTTCAATTTTTTTAGAATTACTAGGAATTGGAATGGTATTTCCAATTATCGGTCTTATTCTTGATGAAAACTTCTTAAATGATTTGCCTTTTTTAAATAAAACTTTTTTTAATAATTTTGAGCATTATAGTTTAATTACTTTTTTACTTCTCTCATTATTTTTAATCTTTCTTGCTAAAAATTTATTTATGCTTTTTTTTTATTGGTGGCAAAATTCTTTTACTACTAAAACTTCGGTTAGTTTAGCAAAAAAACTTTATTCAAAATACCTATATTCGGATTACATTTTTCATATTAATAACCATAGCGCAACGCTAATTAGGAATATTACTTCAGAAGTGTTTTTTTTTCAACAACTTCTTTTAAGATTGATATTATTACTCTCAGAACTATTGATATTAATTTCTATTTCAATCTTATTATTAAATATAAGTTTAAGCTCTAGTATTATAGCTTTTGTTTTTTTTATTTTCTTCTTGTGGATTTTTACATATTTTGCAAAAAATATTCAAAAGAAATGGAGTATTGAAAGACAAAAATATGCAGAAAAATCTGGAAAAGATTTATTAGAAGGTTTAGGTTCAATAAAGGAAATAAAAATTTACGGAAAAGAAGATATCTTTATTAATCAATTTTCTAAACATAATTTTTTACAAGCAAATATTTTTAAAAAACATGGTGTATTAGCTGAGTCACCTAGACTGTTTATAGAAGTTTGTTCGGTGGGAGTTTTAGTATTAATCTTATACACTTTATCTAGAGGAGAATATGTAGAAGAGGAGCTCTTATCTACAGTAGGTATTTTTGGTGCATCAGCATTTAGAATGCTTCCTTCACTGAATAGAATAATTAATTCAATTCAAAATATTCGATTATACAGCTCATCTATTCCTGTGCTTTTAAAAGAACTATCATATATTCCTAAAAATAAAGTAAGATTAGATGAAAAATTTAAATATGAAACTTCAAAAGATTTTATAATAGAATTTAAAAATATTGATTTTTCTTATAATGATAAAAAGAATTTAATTCTTAAGAATTTAAAATTTAATATACAAAAAGGCCAATGCATTGGTATAATTGGTGAAAGTGGTTCTGGAAAAAGCACACTTGTTGATATACTTTTAGGTTTATTTATTCCAACAAATGGAGATGTTTTATTCAATGGCGAAAGTATTTTTTTAAATCCTTCTATATGGCGAAAGAGCATTGGTTATGTACCTCAACAAAGCATCTTAATAGATGATACCATAAAAAAGAATATAGCATTTGGAGAAATAGAAGAAAAAATTGATAATTCTAAAATTATTGAATGCTTAAAAGAGGTTCAACTTTTTGAATTTGTTAATAATCTTGAACTAGGAATGGATACTCTAGTTGGTGAGAAAGGTATAAAAATATCAGGTGGACAAAGGCAACGTATAGCAATTGCAAGAGCTTTATATAACGATCCTAAAATTCTAATTTTTGATGAAGCTACAAGTTCACTTGATAAAAATACTGAAGCAAAAATAATGAAGTCCATATATAGTTTTAAAAAAAGTAGAACTTTAATTATTGTGTCGCATAGATTAACCTCACTTAAAAATTGTGATTTATGGTATGAAATAATTAAGGGATCTATAAAAGAAGTGAAATATAATGATATTTAAAAAAAATTTAACAGTTTTATACTTACAGGGAGGAATTGGTAACTTGCTATTTGAGCTCTCAGCTGCATTACATTTTACCAATAAAAATTTAAAAAACGTATATGTTGTTGAATTAGAAAAAGAAAGAATTTTAAAATTAAAAAAATTTTTAAATATTGATTTGATTAAAATATCAAATTTTCAAAAAATAGTTTTTGGAATTAGTATTAAACAAACAAATATTTTGATTGAAATTTTAACAAGGGTTTTAAAAAAATTTAATATTCATTTTGGCAAACACATTCATGGAGGATATTTTGAAGAAATGAATTTTAATATAAAAAATTTTAATAATAAGAAATATGTTTTGACTGGGTATTTTCAACATCCTGATTATTTTTTAAAAACAAAAGACACTATTATAGATATGTTTTTAAAAAAGCATGATTTAAGCAATGAAAGTATAAAAAATCAAATAGTTGTTCATTTAAGAAGAGCAGATTATATCAATCATGGCTGGGAGCTTTCTCTTAATTATTATAAGAAGATAATATCACTACTCTCTAAAGATAGTAATTTTAATAAAATGAAAATTAATATATTATCTGATGATCCATTCGCAAAATTTGCAATTCAAAAAATAGCTTTAGAATACGGTTTTATGATTAATTCAGAAAATAAAGAAAATGATGAATTAAGTGATTTTGTTGAAATTGTTTGCTCATCAACAGTTGTGATGTCTAACTCTTCTTTTTGTTGGTGGGCAACAATTATTGGAGATAAATTATCTCAAAAAGAAAGAACTGTTTTTTATCCCTCTGGTTGGATAAAAGGTTTTAATGATTGTTTAAAAGAAAGTAATTGGAAAGCTGTATATTAATGAAAAAGAAAATTGCAATTATTACTGGAATAACTGGACAAGATGGGTCTTATTTAGCTGAGCTTTTATTGAAAAAAAAATATATAGTGCACGGATTAAAAAGAAGATCCTCCCTATTTAATACTGAAAGAATTGATCATCTAATGTTAGATAGAAATATTTTTCAAAATAAAAATTTTTTTTTACATCATGCTGACATGACTGATAGTAGTTCTATAAATTATTTGATTTCTAAAATTAAACCTGATGAGATTTATAATTTAGCAGCACAAAGTCACGTTGCTGTAAGTTTTGAGCAACCTGAATATACAGCTAATAGTGACGCATTAGGTCCCCTAAGGATTTTAGAAGCTATTAAGAATTTGAATTTAATAAAGAAAACTAAATTTTATCAAGCCTCAACTTCAGAACTTTATGGCAATTCTGATAAAAAATTCCAAGATGAGACTACAAAATTCTCTCCCAGCAGTCCATATGCTACTGCAAAGTTATATGCTCATTGGACTACAATAAATTATAGAGAGTCTTATGGTATATTTGCAGTTAATGGTATTTTATTTAACCATGAAAGCCCTAGAAGGGGAGAAACTTTTGTATCAAGAAAAATTATTATTGGACTTACAAAAATAAAATTGGGCCTTCAAGATTATATGACAATTGGTAATTTAGAAGCCAGCAGAGACTGGGGCCATGCTATAGATTATGTTGAAATGATGTGGAAAATGCTTCAGCAAAAAACTCCTGAAGATTTTGTCATTTCAACTGGTAAAACATACACGGTTAGACAATTTATTAATTACGCTTGTAAATATTTATCTATCAAGATTTTATGGCAAGGAGAAGGTTTAAATGAATACTGTATAGACAGATCTACTGGAAAAAAAATAATTGTTGTTGATAAAAAACATTTTAGACCAAATGAAGTACATTATTTAAGAGGCAGATCTAAACAAGCTCAAAAAAAACTAAAATGGAAACCCAAATATAATTTCAAGAAAATTATAGAAGAAATGGTGGATAGCGAACTTAAAAGATTTAAATAATCTAGCTTTTATGAAAAAAATATTAATAACTGGATCTACCGGCATGATTGGCAAGAATCTAATTCTACAACTCAAGAATAAAGATCGTTATCTTACACCTAATTCTAGAGAATTGGATTTAATGAATAAATCAAGTATTAAAAAATTTATTTCTAAAAATAAAATAGGTTTAGTTTTACATTTAGCCGCAAAAGTTGGAGGTATACAAGCAAATATTAACAATAATTTTGAATTTTTTTTAAACAACACAATTATGAATATTAACTTAATTTCAGAATGTTATGATGCTAAAATTCCAAAATTTTTAAATGTCGCAAGTACTTGTATTTATCCTGCGAATATAAATAAAAAAATAAAAGAGAATATGTTGCTTGATGGAAAGTTGGAAAAAACTAATGAAGGTTATGCATTATCAAAAATCAATGCAATTAAATTATGTGAATATATTAATAAAAAAAACAAAAATCTATCTTATAAAACTGTTATACCTTGTAATATGTATGGATTATTTGACAATTTTGATCCTGCCAGCAGTCATCTAGTACCCGGAATTATACATAAAATAGTAACAGCTAAAAATAACAATCAAAGTGAAGTTGTAATTTGGGGCAAAGGAAATGCAAAAAGAGAATTTATGTTTGCTGAAGATTTTGCAAAAATACTAATTAAAATTATGAATAGATTTGAAAAAATACCTGAAATATTAAATATAGGTACAGGTAAAGATTATAAAATTAGAGACTATTATAAACTTACTGCAAAATTATTATCTTGGGATGGTTCTTGGAAATATGATATAACAAAACCTGAGGGAATGAAAAGAAAATTAGCTGATACATCTTTTCAAAAAAAATTGAATTTAATGCCTAAAACAAGTCTAGAAAAAGGTATATCTAAAACTATCAAGTATTATATAAATATAATTAATGAAAAATAATTTCAAATTTCCTCTAGCAACATCTACTTGGGACTCAAAAGAAATTAAATCTATAAAAGATGTAATAAAAACTAATAAATTCACTATGGGTGAAAAAGTTTTTGAGTTTGAAAAAAAATTTGCAAAATATCTTAATGTTAAACATTGTATTATGGTTAATTCTGGATCGTCGGCAAATCTATTAATGATATCTTCACTATTTTATACAAAACAAAATAAAATAAAACTGAATCCAGGTGATGAGGTGATAGTTCCGGCAATATCATGGAGCACTACATATTTCCCTTTATTACAGCATCAATTAAAAGTTAAATTCTGTGATATTGACATAAATACTCTTAATATTGATTTGGATAAATTAAAAAAACTTATTACTTCAAAAACCAAGTTGATTCTATTGGTAAACTTAGGCGGTAATCCAAATGAATTTAATAAAATAAAAAAAATTATTAATAAAAAAAATATTGTTTTATTAGAGGATAATTGTGAGTCGCTTGGAGCAGAGTATAAAAATAAAAAAACAGGAACTTTTGGTATTATGGGCTCATTCAGTTTTTATTTTTCACATCATATATCAACAATGGAAGGTGGAATGATTTCTACAAACAACACTGAGTTGAAAGATATTCTTCTTTCCATAAGATCTCATGGATGGACAAGAAATTTACCCAATAAAAACAAATTAGTAAAAAAGAATAAAGATAATTTTCACAACGCTTTTAATTTTATTCTTCCAGGATATAATGTGAGGCCACTCGAGTTTTCAGGTGCTGTTGGACTGAAACAATTATCAAAATTAAATAAGTTTATTAAAATTAGAAGAAATAATGCTTTAAAATTTGTTAAAATTATTAGTAATTGCTCATCCTTTTATACTCAAAAAGATACAGATAAAAGTAGTTGGTTTTGGTTTACATTTATCTTAAAAAAAAATATTAAAATTCAAAGGAAAGAAATTTTAAAATTATTTAACAAATATGGTTTTGAAACGAGACCGGTTGCAGCAGGTAATTTTACAAAAAATATTGCTATTAAATATTTTAAATATGATATCCCATTAAAACTAATTAATTCAAATTATATTCATAAAAATGCTTTTGTAATTGGAAATAATCCAAAAAATATGGATAATGAATTTAAAGTTCTTTACAATTTAATAAAGTATATTGATTCTAAGAATTAATGAAAAAAAATCTATTTATAAGCCCATATTATGATGAGCCATCATTTATTTCATATTTTAATTGTATAAACTTGGTAAACAAAACAGATTGGCTTACAACTAATAATTTAATAAATGTAAATAAAGTTATTCAAAAAAAAATAAACTTGTATGAGTACTTGAAAATTAATATCGAAAAATATAATACAGTTTTTTTTTGTTCAAATTCTATATTGCTTAGTAAGAGGGAAATTATTGAACTAAGCGAGTATAATAAATTTGTTTTAATATCTTTTGATGATGAATATCAATTTTATCAAAATCTTTTTTTTGCACAACATTGTAAGTTCGTTCTATGTACAGAAAAGATATCAAGTTTTAGATATAAATATTACAATATTACTTCATATTTTTTTCCACATCCTGTTCAAGATTTTTCAAACCAGATAATTGAAAAAAAAATTAATAATCAAATTCTCTTTATAGGAAACCCAAATACTAGTTTATTTAGACGTAAATATTTAGAAAGACTAAAAAATGAATTTGACAATATCAATATTTTAGCAACAGGAAATAACGTAAACGAAAGAATATCGGATGAACAAATGCATGAATTATATAACAAATCACTAGTAGTTTTAAATTTTACTAGATTAACTGAAAATAAATTAACAAAAAAAAATTTGAATAATGATTTGTTTATTAATAGTGTTTATGGATTTAAAGGCAGGCCTTACGAAGTATCTATTGCTGGTGGATGCTGTATTAGTGAGTGGAATTATCAATTAGCTGATACATTTACAGATAAAAAAGATATTATTTTCTTTAGATCATACAAGGATTTAAAAAAAATCTTAAAAGATATCCTTTTATTAAAAATTGATACATTTAAAATTAGAAGAAATGCACAAGATTTAGTTAGAAAAAATTATTCAGTAAGCAAATTATCTAAAGATTTGTCTAAAATTATGAAAGATAATATTAATACAAAATATGATGATAATAACTCATATCCCAAAGTGTATGAAG
>CACJPV010000013.1 GCA_902595425.1 uncultured Alphaproteobacteria bacterium
TTTGTCATCCCCGGATGTTTCATCTATCAATTTCTCCAAATACTATATCAAGACTTCCAAGAATGGCTGCTATATCAGCCATTAAATGACCTTGTGATAAAAAATCAAGAGTTTGTAAATGTGCAAAGCCGGGGGCTCTTATTTTGCATCTATATGGTTTACTTGAACCATCAGATACTAAAAAAACTCCGAACTCACCTTTAGGTGCTTCAACAGCATTATAGGTTTCGCCTTCAGGGACTCTATAGCCTTCAGTAAATAATTTGAAATGGTGAAAATTTTGTTCAAATTTGTAGAACAACTCCATGCTGGTTAAGAGGCAGTGATAAACTTACAAAAGTTGCTAAAGAAGTATCTAACTCAAAACTTGGAGAAACATCAATTGATAATAAATTCACTATTGTTGAAGTTGAATGTCTAGGAGCATGTTGTAACGCTCCAATGGTTCAAATCAATGATGATTATTATGAAGATCTTGATGAGGATAATTTTAGAAAAATATTAATTGATTTAAAAAATAACAAATCAATCAATAAAGGTTCGCAAATTGGAAGGCAAACATCTCATCCAAAAAGAGGTAATGATGCTTAAAGAAGAAGATAAGATTTTTAAAAACTTATATGGTTTTCAAGATTGGTCTTTAAAAGGGGCTATGCAAAGAGGCGTATGGTCAAATACAAAAGAAATTATCGAAAAAGGATCTGATTTTATTGTTGAAGAAATTAAAAGTAGTCAATTACGTGGAAGAGGAGGTGCTGGATTTCCTGCAGGATTGAAATGGTCTTTCATGCCTAAAGACTCAGGCAAGCCTCATTACTTAGTTGTAAACGCAGATGAGTCAGAACCAGGAACATGTAAAGATAGAGAGATCATCAGAAATGATCCTCACTTACTATTAGAAGGGTGTTTGGTTGCAGGCTTTGCTATGCACGCAAATGCTTGCTATATTTATATAAGAGGAGAATATTATAGTGAAGCTTCAAATTTACAAAAGGCGATTGATGAAGCTTATGCTAACAATCTAATTGGAAAAAATGCTTGTGGGAGTAATTGGGATTACGACATTTATTTGCATAGAGGTGCAGGAGCATACATTTGCGGCGAAGAGACTGCACTTCTTGAAAGTTTAGAGGGTAAAAAAGGACAACCAAGATTAAAACCACCATTTCCAGCTGGGGCTGGGCTCTATGGGTGTCCAACAACAGTTACAAATGTGGAAACAATTGCAGTTGCTCCAACTATAATTAGAAAAGGTGCTTCTTGGTTTAATTCTCTTGGAAGAGAAAATAACACAGGTACTAAAATTTTTAGTATTTCTGGTCACGTAAATAACCCTTGTAATGTTGAAGAAGAAATGGGTATCGGATTAAAAGATTTAATCGAAACTCATGCTGGTGGTGTTATAGGAGGATGGGATAATTTATTAGCTGTAATTCCTGGTGGAGCTAGCGTACCTTTAATTCCTAAATCAATTTGCGATACTGTAAAAATGGACTTTGATAGTTTGAAGGAAGTTCAAAGCGGTCTTGGTACTGCAGCGGTAATAGTAATGAATAAATCTACAGACATTGTTGATGCAATTTGTAGACTGTCACATTTTTATAAACACGAAAGCTGTGGTCAATGCACACCATGCAGAGAAGGAACTGGATGGATGTTTAGAATGATGGAGAAAATGGTTAAAGGTGAAGCTGAAGTAAATGATATTGATAAACTTTTAGATGTTACCAAGCAAATAGAAGGGCATACAATATGTGCATTAGGGGATGCTGCTGCGTGGCCTATTCAAGGTTTAATGAGACATTTTCGACCAGAAGTTGAGAGAAGAATTAAAGAATATAGAATAAGTGAGGTGGCATAATGCCAACTATTACAATTGATAATAAAAAAGTTGAATTTGAAAATGGAATGACAGTGATGCAAGCATGTGAGCTTGCTGGAGCTGAGATACCTAGATTTTGTTATCATGAAAAACTTTCTATAGCAGGAAATTGCAGGATGTGCCTTGTTGAAATGGAAAAAGCTCCAAAGCCCATAGCATCTTGTGCAATGCCAGCTGGTGACGGCATGGTAATTAAAACAAACACTGACACAGTTCAAAAAGCAAGAAAAGGAGTGATGGAATTTCTTTTAATAAACCATCCCCTGGATTGTCCAATTTGTGATCAGGGCGGAGAGTGTGATCTGCAAGATCAGGCTTTGCATTATGGTTTTGATAAATCAAGATATCAAGAAAATAAGCGTGCAGTAAAAAATAAACATATGGGTCCATTAGTCAGTACTATAATGACTAGATGTATTCATTGTACAAGATGTGTAAGATTTTCAACTGAAGTTGCTGGTGTAGATGATTTAGGATTACTTGGTAGAGGCGAGAATGCTGAAATAACTACCTATTTAGAGAAAACAATTGACTCAGAATTGTCAGGTAATGTTATTGATTTGTGCCCAGTTGGAGCACTAACAAGTAAGCCTTATGCTTTTAAGTCAAGACCATGGGAGTTAACTAAAACTGAAACACATGATGTGCTAGATGGAGTGGGCTCAAGTATAAGAGTTGATACACGTGGAAAGCAAGTTTTAAGAGTTTTGCCTCGAATTAATGAAGATACAAACGAAGAATGGATCAATGATAAAACAAGATTTGCGATAGATGGTTTATCAAAACAAAGATTAGATAAAGTATACATAAAAAATGATAATAAACTAAATGTTGCTGATTGGGACACAGCTTTAAACAAAATAAAAGATGAATTAAATAAAAGAGGAAAAGAAAAAACAATTGCATTATCAGGTAAATTTACTGATGCTGAAACAATTATCGCATCAAAACTTTTTTTAGATGGTTTAGGTTCGAACTTATATGATTGTAGATTTGACAATGCACAGATTATTCATAATGAAAGTGAAAGTTATAAATTTAACTCTTCAATTCAAGAAATCGAAAATGCTGACGCAATTTTACTAGTTGGCTCAAATCCTAGATGGGAAGCAAGTGTACTTAATGCAAGAATTAGAAAAGCATACATAAATAATAATTGTAAAGTGGGAATTATTGGTCCAGACCTTGATCTTAACTATCCTTACACAAAGATTTCTAACTCTTTAAGCGGATTAAATGACATTAAGGAAAAAAAATCAGAATTCTCAAATATTTTTCATAATTCAAAAAATCCATTAATAATTATCGGAACATCAGCTATCAATAACAGTGAGGGAGCATCTGTTTTAAAGTTATGCGCAGACATCGCAAAAAAATTACCTAATTATTCTAATACATTTAACCCACTGAATATATTAAATCAGGACATCTCAAGAGTCGGTTCATTGGAATTAGGTTTTGTAAATAAATATTTTGATAAGAAGTTTGAAGAAAACATAAAAGAAAATATTAAAACTAACAAGCCCGTTATCTTTTTATTAGGATTAGATGAGATCGACCCAAAAAATCTGGAACAAGCATTTGTTGTATATATTGGTCACCATGGTGATTTGAACGCTCAACATGCTGATATTATATTGCCATCTCCAGCTTACACTGAAAAAACTTCTACTTTTATGAACATTGAGGGACGAGTAATACAAACATCGAGATGTCATAACCCACTTGGAGAAGCAAAAGAGGAGTGGAAAATATTTAGAGTTCTTAGTGATCTTATGAATTGTGATTTACAATTTAATAACCTCAATGATGTAAGAAAATATCTAGTTGATAATAATAAAAATTTCCTTCAAATTCTAGAATGTAATAATACATCAAATTTATCTTTTGCATCACCTGAAGTAATTACTGAACATACTATTGCATATAACATTAGTAATTTTTACATGAACGACTCTATTTCCCGTTCATCAGAAACTATGGCAAATTGCACAAATGAAATTCTCAATAAAGCAAAAGCTTCATGAATAATTTTTCATATTTAAATGATTTAATAATTCCTGGTGGAATTATTATTGCTCAAATAATGGCAGTATTGATGCCAGTTCTAATTTCAGTTGCATTTTTAGTATATGCTGAAAGAAAAGTTCTTGCTCTTATTCAGCTGCGGCGTGGCCCAAATGTGGTGGGACCCTTTGGCATCCTTCAAAGTTTTGCTGATGCTCTAAAATTATTAACTAAAGAAAATATTGTTCCAGCTAATTCTAATAAAATTGTTTTTTTATTAGCACCTATCATTACGATGGTGCTCAGTTTAGCAGGTTGGGCAGTTATACCTTTTTCTCCAAATTGGGTGATAGCAGATATTAATGTGGGAATAATGTATCTCTTTGCTGTATCATCACTTGGTGTTTATGGAATAATTATGGCTGGATGGGCCAGTAACTCACAATATCCTTTTCTTGGTGCATTACGGTCAGCAGCTCAAATGGTATCATATGAGGTTTCAATTGGCTTTGTTATTATTACTGTATTACTTTGTGTAGGATCTCTTAACTTATCAAAAATAGTTGAAGCACAAGAAACAGTGTGGTTTGCAATTCCTCTACTTCCAATGTTTGTCGTTTTTTTTATTTCAGCTCTGGCAGAGACAAATAGATTACCTTTTGACTTGCCTGAGGATGAGTCGACTCTTGTCGCTGGATTTTTTACTGAGTATTCATCTGCTTCTTTTGTATTATTTTTTCTAGGTGAGTATGCAAGCATGATCCTGATGAGTTCAATGACAGTAATATTATTTATGGGAGGTTGGTTACCGCCGTTTGATATATTTCCATTAAATGCAATACCAGGAGTAATATGGTTTGTAATTAAGGTTATATTTATCTTATTTTTGTTTATATGGGTTCGAGGAACTTTTCCTAGATATAGATATGATCAATTAATGAGACTCGGCTGGAAGATTTTTTTACCACTATCATTACTATGGGTAGTTTTAACAGCAGGTTTTTTAATTGTATTTGATATGGTGCCAAACTCTTTATGATAAAATATATTAAATCATTTACACTTTATGAGTTGTTGCAAGGAATGTTTTTAACTTTGAAATATATGTTCAAAGCAAAGGTAACAATAAATTATCCTCATGAAAAAGGCCCTCTCAGTCCTAGGTTCAGAGGTGAACACGCATTAAGAAGATATCCAAGCGGTGAAGAGAGATGTATTGCATGTAAATTATGTGAAGCGGTTTGTCCTGCGCAAGCTATTACAATCGAAGCTGAGCCAAGAGAGGATGGCAGTAGAAGAACTACTAGATACGACATTGATATGAGTAAATGTATTTATTGTGGGTTGTGTCAGGAGTCATGTCCTGTCGATGCAATTGTTGAAGGTCCAAATTTTGAATTTGCAACAGAAACAAGAGAAGAACTGATGTACACCAAAGAAAAACTTCTTGAAAATGGAGATAGGTGGGAACAAGAGATAGCTCAAAATATTTATTTAGATAGGAAATATCGTTAATGTATTTGTATTCAATTACATTTTATATTTTTTCACTAGTTGCTGTTTTATCAGCTTTAATGGTTATAAGTGCACGTAATCCAGTTCATTCAGTTTTGTTTTTAATTTTGAGTTTTGTCAATGCATCAGGATTGTTTGTTTTATTAGGAGCAGAATTTTTGGCAATGATTTTAGTAGTTGTATATGTCGGGGCTGTTGCTGTACTTTTTTTGTTTGTTGTAATGATGTTAGATATAAATTTTGTTAAATTAAGAGAGGGGTTTCTTCAATATTTACCTTTTGGGGCTCTTTTAGGGATTGTTCTTATTGTAGAGTTAGGAATTTTATTTCTCACAAAATCGTTTTCTGAAAATTCTCTCTCACAGTTTGTGCAGTCACCCCAAATTAATGAAGTTGAAAACACTAAACTAATTGGTCAAGTTTTATATACAGATTATTTTTACTTATTTCAAATTAGTGGCCTGATTCTTTTAGTGGCAATGGTGGGATCCATAACACTTACATTAAGAGATAGAGGGCAGGTCAAAAGACAAAACATCTCTTCTCAAAATTTTATTGATGCAAAGAATGCTATAGAAAAGAAAAAAATTAAATTGGGTGAGGGTATTTAATGATTTATCTAGAACATTATTTATTTCTTGCGGCTATAATTTTTACAATTGGTGTTCTGGGAATTTTTTTAAATAAAAAAAATGTCATAATTATTTTAATGTCTATTGAGTTAATTTTGTTATCGGTAAACATAAACCTAATTTCTTTTTCTGTTTTCTTGAATGATATTTCAGGCCAAATTTTTGCAATGTTAACATTAACTGTCGCTGCTGCGGAAGCTGCAATTGGGTTAGCAATTCTTGTTGTATTTTATAGAAACTTAGGATCCATCGAAGTAAATAAAATTAATAAATTAAAAGGATAAACTTTATTTATGGCACAATTAGTTGTTTTTCTTCCTTTAATAGGTTTTCTGTTTTGTTTTTTCTTCGGTAAAAAATTTAACTTTAAAGTATCGCAAATACTAACAACATCGCTGCTATTCTTATCTGCAATTCTATCCTGGATTTTATTTTTCTCATATATTGGAGAGAGAGAAACTCAAATAATTCATATTTTCAATTGGTTCACATCAGGTAATTTTATTGTCGATTGGTCTATTAGACTGGACTCACTTACAACCACAATGTTTGTAGTGGTATGTAGTGTTTCAGCTTGCGTTCATCTTTACTCTATTGGGTATATGAGTGATGACCCATCAAAAGAGAGATTTATGGGATATTTGAGTCTTTTCACTTTCTTTATGTTGATGTTAGTCTCTAGTAACAATTTGCTGCAAATGTTTTTTGGCTGGGAAGGAGTAGGCCTAGCTTCATATTTACTAATAGGTTTTTGGTATCATAAACCATCTGCTAACAATGCTGCAATAAAAGCTTTTCTTGTTAATAGGGTAGGAGATTTTGGATATGCCTTGGGTATAGCAGGTGTTTTTTATATTTTTGGATCTATTGAGTTTAGTGTTATTTTTGATAACGCTGAAAATTTTAAGGATCACACCATTCATTTTATAGGTTTAAATTTCAGTACCATTGATTTGCTTTGCTTCCTTTTATTCATTGGAGCAATGGGCAAATCTGCTCAACTTGGTTTGCATACTTGGTTGCCCGATGCAATGGAGGGCCCAACACCTGTTTCAGCACTTATTCATGCAGCTACAATGGTAACAGCTGGTGTATTTTTAGTAGCTAGAATGAGTCCTTTATTTGAATATGCTTTAGTTACAAATTTATTTATTACTTTTATTGGTGCCTCAACTGCTATTTTTGCAGCAAGCATTGCACTTACACAAAACGACATTAAAAGAGTCATAGCTTATTCAACTTGTAGCCAATTAGGATATATGTTTTTTGCAGCAGGTCTAGGCGCTTACAACGCTTCAATTTTCCATTTGATGACCCATGGTTTTTTTAAGGCATTACTATTTTTATCAGCTGGATCAGTTATTCACGCAATGCATCATGAGCAAGATATGCGTAAAATGGGAGGGTTATTCAAAAAAATTCCTTTTACAGGTTCAATGATGTGGATTGGGTCACTTGCAATTATAGGCTTCCCATATTTCTCAGGTTACTACTCAAAAGAGAGTATTTTAGAAAATGCCTACTATTCAAGTTCTGCAATGGCAACCTTTGCTTACATAATTGGAATCTTAACAGCTCTTTTAACAGCTTTTTATTCATGGAGATTATTATTTATGACTTTTCATGGTGAGACAAGATCTGATTTAAAAACCTATGATCATGCTCACGAATCACCACTTGTAATGACTATTCCTTTAATATTATTGGCTTTTGGATCAATTTTTGTAGGAATATTATTTTCAAATTTCTATATTGGAAAATTACAATATTCTTTCTGGGGAGACTCCATAATTTTGCATGATGGTAAACATCACTATTTGCCTTTTATTCAAACTTTGATTGTTAAAAGCTCAGTAGCAATTGGTGTTATGTTAGCAGCATTAATCTATTTCTACAGAAATCATTTATCTAAAAATTTAGCACATAATTTAGATCCCCTTTATTCTATTTCATATAACAAGTGGTATGTTGATGAACTTTATCATTCAATTTTTATTAGACCATATTTCTATCTTGCTAATTTGTTTTGGAAAAAAGGTGATGAAAAAATTATCGATGGATATGGCCCTAATGGAATTTCAAAAGTAGTATCTATATCTTCGGGTTTTTTAAGTCGTTTTCAGTCAGGATATTTATACCATTACGCTTTTGCTATGCTGGGTGGTTTAGTAATAATTTTAACATGGTTCATATATTATTAAATGACAGAAATGCCTTTATTATCATTAACAATTTTTTTACCTTTATTGGGCGCTTTAGTTATTCTCTTAATTAAAGAAGATGAAAACTCTGTAAACAATATCAAAAAAGTTGCTTTATGGACATCGATAGGAGTTTTTCTTTTAAGCTTATTAATATGGCTTCAATTTGATAATAACAACGGAAGTTATCAGTTTGAAGAAAAGTTTAGATGGTTCAATGACTTTAATTTTTCTTATCACATTGGTATTGATGGCATTTCTCTATTTATGGTTATCTTAAGTACTTTTTTAACACCTCTTTGTATCTTAGCAAGTTGGGAAAGCATCAAAAAAAGAGTTAAAGAATATATGATCGCTTTTTTATTTCTTGAGACTGTAATGATTGGAATGTTTTCTTCTATTGATATTTTACTTTTTTATATTTTCTTTGAAGCAGTTTTAATTCCAATGTACCTCATAATTGGCATCTGGGGGGGAGCAAGAAGAATTTATGCATCTTTTAAATTCTTCTTATATACACTTCTAGGGTCAGTTCTAATGTTAATAGCTATTGTTGCGATCTATAGGTTAACTGATTCAATGAGCATAGAGACACTGCAAGGAAATTACTTTACTAAAAATATTCAGATTTATTTATGGTTAGCTTTCTTTGCTTCATTTGCTGTTAAAATTCCAATGTGGCCTTTTCATACTTGGTTACCTGATGCGCATGTTGAAGCACCTACAGCTGGCTCAGTTATATTAGCAGGTGTGCTGCTAAAAATGGGAGGGTATGGTTTTATAAGATTTTCCTTAGGTATGTTACCAGAGGCTTCTTATTATTTTTCTCCTTTAATAATGACGCTTAGTATAGTTGCAGTTGTGTACACCTCACTTGTTGCTTTAGCGCAAACTGATATAAAAAAATTAATTGCATACTCATCAGTGGCGCACATGGGATTAGTTACTATTGGAATATTTCTAGTTAATTCTCAGGGTTTAGAAGGAGCAATGATACAAATGATAAGTCACGGAGTTGTATCGGGAGCCCTATTTTTATGCGTAGGAGTTATATATGACCGCATGCACACTAGAGACATTAATTTTTATGGTGGGTTAGTCAACAGAATGCCAATTTATGCAACAGTCTTTATGATATTTATGTTAGGCTCTGTAGGTCTGCCAGGTACAAGTGGTTTTGTTGGAGAATTTTTGGTTATAGTGGGTGCATTTCAATATTCAAGCATTGTTGTCATTGGCGCCGCAACAGGTATTGTTCTCTCGGCAGTTTATATGTTGTTTTTATACAAGAGAATTATTTTTGGCGTAATGACTAATGAAAAATTGACTGAGATACTAGATTTGGATAACAGAGAAAAAATTATCCTAATACCTCTAGCTATTGCTGTAATATTTATTGGAATTTTCCCAAATATTTTTATTGAGCCGATGAGACTACCAATAGAGTCAATTATATCTAACTATGAGTCTGCAAATGCTAAATAATTTAATGCATATCCTTTTTGTACCAGAAGTATCATTGGCTATTCTTGCTATTGCGTGTTTGATGTATGGATTGTTTTCAAAAAATAATTCTTTCAATAAATCAACTAACTTTGCAACACTGTCATTGTTATTTGTAACTGTATTAATCTTTTTTGATTTTTCTACAAACTTTGCCTTATTTGATAGTTTTTTTTCAAATACAAAATTTACAAAATTTTTTAAAATTCTAACAACGTCAGGTGCAGCAATATCTTTAATTATTTCTAAAAGTTATTTCATTGATAGCAAAATAAATAAATTTGAAATACCAACTTTACTTTTATTTTCCACTTTGGGAATGTTGCTAATGATAAGCTCAAAAAATTTAATGATTATGTATTTAGCGATAGAACTACAGAGCTTATCTCTCTATGTTGTAGCTTCTATCAAAAGAAATTCAATAGAATCTGCTGAGTCTGGAGTAAAATATTTTATTTTAGGAGCTTTATCTTCAGGAATTCTACTTTATGGCTTTTCTTTAGTTTACGGATTTACTGGTCATACATCTTTTGAGGGTATCGCTAATTCTTTGGTTGAAATAGATAACCTTCCTATTGGATTAATCTTTGGATTAGTTTTTGTATTAGTTGGTCTTGCATTTAAAGTATCTGCCGTACCTTTTCATATGTGGACACCAGATGTGTATGAAGGAGCTCCAACTTCAATCACAGCATTTTTTGCCATTGTTCCAAAACTTGCTGCAATTGCATTAATATTTAGATTTTGTCTTGAACCATTCGGTAAATTTTATTTTGAATGGACTCAAGTTATATTCTTTTTGTCCATCGCTTCAATGTTTCTGGGGGCTATCGCAGCAATTGCACAAAAAAATCTTAAAAGACTACTTGCTTATAGTTCCATAGGTCATGTAGGATATGTATTAATTGCTTTAGTTTCTGCCAGTGATCAAGGTTTAAAAAGTGCCTCGATTTATATGTTTATTTATTTAGTTATGAACATTGCAGTGTTTTCAATTATCTTGTCATTAAAAAAATCAGATGTCTATGTTGAACAAATAAGTTCACTAAGTGGTTTAAGTAAATCCAACCCTGTTATTAGTGCATCTTTAGCAATAATAATGTTATCGATGGCTGGAATTCCGCCATTTATTGGCTTTTTTGGAAAATTGTATGTATTTATTGCAGCTATTGAAAGTCAATTGTACATATTAGCTGTGTTAGGTGTATTAGCTAGCGTAATTTCGGCTTTCTATTATTTAAGAATTATTAAGGGTATGTATTTTGATGAACCAGATGATAATCAAACTTTTGACTTTACAATAAGCTCAGAGTCTAAAGTGATATTATCTATCTTAATGATATTAATTACATTTTTTATACTTTATCCTTCACTGTTAACTGATATTGTTTCCAGCATATCTCTTTAATTTAGATTAGTGTCATTACCTATTAAAATAAAAAATTTTTTATTGGAACAAAATACAGATTTAATTCACTTAGAAACTATTGGATCCACAATGAAAGAGATAAAAAACCATATTGGAGATAAAAATATTTGCTTAATTGCTGATGAACAAACAGAAGGTATAGGTAGAAGAGGTAATCAATGGGTCAGCCCCAAAGGCAATATTTATTTATCTTTTTTATTTAAGTACAACTTATCAATTGAGCATCATTTCTTGTTTACTGCAGTCACTGCTAATTCAATTATTTTATCCTTAAATAATTATATAAATGAAAATATTAATATAAAATGGCCAAACGATATCATCATTAATGACGCTAAAATTGCAGGAATTATGACTGATATAACAGAACATAAAGGTATTAAGTATATAATTATAGGAATTGGTATTAATATAGAATCTTCACCAAAACTTAGTGATTACAAAACATGTTGTGTAAAAAATTTTACTTCTAAACTGATATATGAAGAATTGCTTTTAAATTTTTTTCAGAGTTTTTTCTCTGAATACGCAATGATTATTAATAATGAACAGAGTAGTATTATTAATAAATTTAGAGATAATATGAAAGATTTAAATAGCAAGAAAACAATTCTGCTTCCTAATGGTAAAAAAGAAATAGTTTTTTTAAAAAATTTAAATTTAGATGGATCTCTTCTTATAGAAAAAGAGGGTAAGCAAGAAAGTATTTTTTCAGCAAGGATTACAGATGATTTTAATTGATGTGGGTAATACTAATATTGTTTTTGCTGCAAGTGCAAATAATTTATTGAAAAAAATAAAAAGAATAAAAACTAATGAAGGTAAGAAAAAATTAAAAAACTTAATTAACAAAATAATATTAGATTTTGCCTTAACTAATAAACTTGATAATCACAATGTTGCAATTATTTCTTCTGTTGTCCCTAATTTGAATTTGCTAATTAAAAATGTTTTAAAAAAACACTCAATTAAAGGTTATGTAATTACGTCTAAGGATATATTGCCCTTTCTTAGGATTAAATACAATTTAAAAGAAATTGGGGCCGATAGGCTTGCTAATTCAATAGCGATTATAAAAAATAAAATTTCAAATAGTATTGTTGTAGATTTTGGAACAGCTACAACTTTTGAGGTAATCAAAAATAATATTTTTTTAGGAGGAATTATCTTTCCCGGAATAAATTTGTCAAAAGAAACTCTTATTAAAGAGGCATCATTGCTGAAAAATACTGAAATTGCTAAAACAAATAAAGTAGTTGCTAATAATACTCAAAAATCAATTCAATCTGGTTTTTACTGGGGGTACTTATTAGCAATAAATGGTCTGATTAAAAAAATTTCCCTAGAAAATAAATTTAAACCAAAAATCATTCTTACTGGAGGACTAGTAAATTTATTTAAAAATGATATTAAGCCCAAACCTATAACAAGGCCTAATTTAACTTTGGAAGGTCTGCAAATTATTGGATCAAGTTTTTATGCTAAAAAAAAGTAACAATTTAGAAATATACAAAGAAGGTCTTTATTTCTTATCTCTAGGAGGAATAGGCGAAATTGGAGCAAACTGTTACCTTTATTGTTGCGACGGCAAATGGATTATGATTGATTTAGGATTATCTTTTGCTGATGAACAATTTCCAGGAGTTGATCTTTTAGTGCCAAAAATAAAATTTATTGATGATTTAAAAGATAATCTTGAGGCAATTATTATTAGTCATGGACATGAAGATCATGCGGGAGCTGTTGCATATTTAGCAGATAAAATTGATTGCCCAGTTTATGCTTCAAGTTTCCCAAAACTTCTTATTGAAAATAGATTAAAAGAATTTGGGAAATTAGATGTAGTTAATTTAATAGAATTTGAGTCAAATAAAAATTTGTCACTAGAAAATTTTAATTTGAAATTTATAGATACAACACATTCTATACCTCAACCACAAGCAATTCTTATTGAAACTAAGTATGGCAACCTATTGCATACAGCTGATTGGAAAATAGATAATGAACCAACTTTAGGTAAAGCATTTAATAAAAAAAATTTTGTTGAATTAGGCAATCAAGGAATATTAGCATTAATTGGCGACTCAACTAATGCAGATGTTCCTGGTTTCTCTTCTTCTGAGAAGCAGGTCAGAGATGAGCTAAAGCAAGTTTTCTCAAGATATATAAATAGAATTGTTGTTACATGTTTCTCTTCAAACATCGCTCGTATTATTAATATTGTCAATGCAGCAAAGAAAAATAATAGAAAAATTGCTTTAATTGGCAGAAGTATGAAAAAAAATATTGAAGCAGCGGTAAAATCAAAATTAATTGAAGATGCAGATATTTTTATATCAGAGGAAGAAGCCTCACTTATACCAAAAGAAAATCTTGTAATAATATGTACAGGCAGCCAAGGGGAAAAGAGGTCAGCCTTGTATAGAATTGCTTATAATTCGCACCGCAATATTCATTTGGAAAAAGATGATGTTGTTATCTTTAGCTCTAGAGATATACCTGGAAATGAAAAATCAATAAACGCACTTAAAAATTTACTAATTAGACAAAAAGTTGAAATCATTACTGCTGATGATGATCTAGTACATGTATCTGGGCATGGTTACGCAGAAGAAATTAAGCAAATGTATAATTGGACAAAGCCCTTTATTTCTATTCCCGTGCATGGTGAGCCTATGCACTTAGAGTCGCACAAAAAAATTTCTGAAGCTTCTCAGGTTCCTATAACAAAAGTTCTCCAAAATGGAAAATGCCTTAAAATAGCACCAGGTGATTGTAAAATAATTGATGATATTGAGACTGGAAAATTAATCGTAGAAGGAAAATATCTTTATGACTCTGAGTCTGATTTTATTAGAGATAGAAGAAAATACTCTTATGAGGGCATAGCTATGCTATCGTTAGTAATTAATGATGACCTCTCAATAGATCAAAATATACAATTAAGTTTTATTGGTCTGCCATACGAGGAAATAGATTTGGTTAAGCATGAATTTAAAACAGAATTTATAGAAAATTACCTCAAATTAAGTCCCGAACAAAAAACTCTAGATCAAAATGTCATAGAACTAATTAAGAAAAGTTTAAAATTTGTTATTAAAAATATTTTGAAAAAAAAACCAGAAATTAAAATTCATTTAATTAGGAAGTAATGCAAATATTTTCCTATTTTTTATTATTCGTAGTAATCTGGTGGGTATTATTTTTTATTTTTTTACCTATTAAAAATGAAACGCCAAAAGAATGGCAAAGTGGTAACGCAAATAGTGCACCAATTAAAAGTTATCTTTTAATAAAAGTAATAATTACATCAGTTTTATCTTTTCTTATTTTAATTACTTTAATATACTTTGGGTTAGATTTAGCTTTTTTGTTTAAACAATGAAATACTCAGAATTTTTTATTCCAACTATAAAAGATATACCCAGTGATGCTGAAATAATTTCTCATAAACTAATGATAAAAGCAGGAATGATTAAGCAATCAAGTGCTGGTATTTATTCTTGGTTACCACTTGGCTATAAAGTTCTAAAAAATATTGAAAAAATTATTCGAGAAGAGCAAGATAAAGCCGGTGCCAACGAAATGCTAATGCCTACAATACAATCTTCCGACTTATGGGTTAAATCTGGTAGATATGATGATTATGGTAAAGAAATGCTAAGAATAAAAGATAGAAGTGGTAGAGAGATGCTATATGGCCCAACTAACGAAGAATTAATAACTGATATTTTTCAATCATATGTGACTTCCTATAAAGAACTACCAAAAAATTTATACCATATTCAGTGGAAATTCAGAGATGAAGTTAGACCACGTTTTGGTGTTATGAGGGGTAGAGAATTTTTAATGAAAGATAATTATTCTTTTGATTTAAATGAAGATTCAGCAAAGATTTCATATAACAATATGTTTAAAGCATATATAAAAACTTTTCTAAGAATGGGCCTGACCCCAATTTCACTAAGAGCCGAAACCGGTCCAATAGGTGGAAACTTGAGTCATGAGTTTCAAATATTAGCAAACACGGGTGAAAGCACTTTATATTATGATAAAGAATTGGAAAGTTTAGATCCTGAGAGTCTTGATCCTGATAAATTGCAATCGTATTATGCAGCAGTAGATGAGCAACACAATGCTAGTAAATGCCCGATCAAAAAAGAGGATTTGAAAATTTCCAAAGGTATTGAAGTTGGTCACATATTCTATTTTGGAACTAAATATTCTGAGAAATTAAATGCTTTTGTTCAAGATCAATATGGAAAAAGAACTCCAGTCCATATGGGCTCCTATGGAATAGGGGTTTCTCGATTGGTGGGTGCGTTAATTGAAGCAAATCATGATGAAAAAGGTATAAAATGGCCAAAGTCTGTAGCTCCTTTTAAGTTAAGTGTAGTGAATTTAATGCCAGAAGATCAAAATTGTAACACAATAGCGGAGGATTATTATTCAAATTTTATGACTCTTAATTTCGATACATTATTTGATGATAGAGATTGCAGTATTGGTAAAAAATTATCTGATAATGATTTAATTGGAACACCTTTGCAAATTGTAATTGGCAAAAGAGATATATCTCAAGGTGTAGTAGAGATTAAAGATAGATTGTTGAATACAACTGAAAAGATTAAAATTGACGACGTAAAGAAAGTTGTTTTAAATAAACTTAACTCTTGATGTTATCCAGATCAGAGATTTTAATTACTAGACGTTTTTTATTTTCAAAAAAAACTGAGGGTTACGTTTCAATATTTTCCTGGTTTTCAATTATTGGTATATCATTAGGAGTTGCAGCAATAATTATTGTAATGTCTGTAATGAATGGATTTCGTTCTAATTTAATTGAACGTCTTATAGGTGTAAATTCCCATATCAATATTTATTCAATTAATGAAAAAATAGAGATTGAAGAAATAATAAAAATAAAAAATCAACTAGATTCCAAAAATTATAAAGCATTATACTCCTCAATCGAAACGCAGGGCTTAATTATAAATAACAATACTTCAAAGGGAGTAATATTAAGAGCTTATGATAAAATTAGTACCGATCATTATTTGTATAAAAGAACTATCACTAAAAAAAATTCTGAAATTGGCTTTGATAAAATCATTATTGGAGATGCTTTAGCAAAAGAATTAAATTTAAAAATAGGTGATCGAATTAAAATTGCCATTCCTAAAACTGATAGTTCTTTACTAGGTAATATTCCAAGATTTAAAACTCTCAAAATTGATGGAATATTTGATTTTGGTATGTTTGAGTATGATTCTAATCTTGTTTTCATTTCTTTAGAGCTTGCTAGGAAATTACTTTTATTTGAAGATGATATTTTTAATAGGCTTGAGTTTTACTTAAATGATCCATTACAAGTTAATAATTTTGAAATGATTATTAATTCTATTATAAAAGATAATAATCTTAATTTGTACCATTTATCTTGGGTTGATAGAAATTTATCTTTAATGAATGCTCTCAAAGTAGAAAAAAATGTAATGTTTTTAATTTTAGCCTTAATAGTTATTGTTGCTTCTATGAATATAATTTCTGGATTAATTATATATGTTAAGGAAAAAAATAAAGATATAGCAATTTTAAAAACATTAGGTTTTAGTAATTATAGTCTTTTAAAAATTTTTTTTTCAATAGGTCTTACTATAGGTTTAATTGGTACTATCTCAGGCACAATACTTGGTATAATTGTCACTGAGAACTTGCAAATAATACAAAATTTTCTTGAAAAATTACTTGATACAGAACTTTTTGCTGAAGAAATATATTTTTTATCAACACTCCCATCAGATATAAAATATGAAGAGGTTTTATTCGTATTTATTATATCTATAATAATAACTATATTATCTACAATATTTCCAGCAATTAGAGCTTCTAATATTGATCCTATAGTATCGTTAAAAAATGAATAACTTTATAGAAATCATAAATTTAAAAAAAGTATTTAACTTATCAAGTAATAATAAATTATTACTATTTAAAAATTTAAATTTTAATATTCCTAGGAATAGTATTACTTCTATAATAGGTCCATCTGGATGTGGAAAATCTACTTTACTAAATATTCTAGGCCTACTAGATTCTAATTTTGGTGGAAAGTATTTTTTTGATAGTATTTCAATAAATAAAATTAATAATAAAAAATTAAATAAAATTAGGAATCAAAAAATTGGTTTTGTGCATCAGTTTTTTCATTTAATCCCAGAATTAAGTGTAGTGGAAAACATAATATTGCCGGCATTAGTGCAAAAAGATAAAATTTCTGACATAATTAAAGATGCTGATAACTTGTTAAAAGTTTTTGAAATTTTTGATAAAAAAAATATGAAACCTAATAAGTTATCAGGGGGAGAACAACAAAGAGTAGCTATTGCGAGATCACTTATAAATAAACCAGATTTGATTTTAGCTGACGAAATGACTGGTAACTTAGATGAAAAAACATCTGATGAAATAATTAATTTTTTTTTAAATTTTGTAGCGAATCATAATATATCTCTAATTTATGTAACACACAATCAAAGATATGCTGATATGGCTGAAACGCAATATAAGCTTGAAAATAAAAATTTAGTTTTAAAATGAAAAAACCTTTTATACATTTAAGATGTTTATCATCTTACTCACTTTCTGAAAGCACTCTTAAAATACAAAAGTTAGTACAAATAGCCAAAAAAAATAATATGCCTGCTCTAGCAATTACTGACAATAATAATATGTTTGGGGTGTTTGAATTTGCTCAAGAATGTATAAAGAACAACATCCAGCCAATTATAGGTACATCAATAAACTTCGTTGATGTGCAGAGTAAAAATAAAGTTTCTCAATTATCTTTTTTAGTAAAGAATGAAATAGGTTATAAAAATTTAATTTATCTAAGTTCTTTATCATATTTAAAAACAAATAATGATGTGGGCATTTCTATAGATGATCTTGAAGACCATTCAGATGGTTTATTTTGTTTTTTAGGTGGTGAGTTTAATCCTTTATTAATTTTGCATAATCAGAATAAACAAACTTCTGATTTAATTAAAACATTACAGCAATTGTTTAAAAATACTCTTTTTTTTGAGTTGCAAAGAATTAACGATTCAGATCTAGACTCTTTTGAAGATGAGTTAATTAAATTTTCTAATGAATTTAATATACCTCTAATTGGCACAAATAATATTAAATTTGGTGAAGAGGATGACTTTCAGGCACATGATGCTTTATTATGTGTGGCTCAAAAGACAACTATTAATAGTGGAAGTAGAAAAACTTCTAATAATCAAATAGCTTTCAAAACTAGCGATCAGATGATGGAAGTATTTGCAGATATTCCTGAAATTATTGATAACAATTTTAATATAGCGATATCATGTAGCTATTACCCTAGAGAAGTTTTACCAAAATTACCAAAGTTTAAAAATAATCTAAATTTATCTGAAAAAGATTTATTAGTAAAATTATCTAATATTGGATTAGAAAAAAAACTTAAAGAAAATAATGTTGAAGAAATTAAAAAATATCAGGATAGATTAAATTATGAAATTGATATTATAAATAAAATGGGATTTGCTGGATATTTCTTGATTGTTTCTGATTTTGTTAATTGGGCTAAGGATAATGATATACCTGTTGGGCCAGGAAGAGGATCTGGTGCAGGGAGTGTTGCTGCTTGGTCATTAGGTATTACTGACTTAGATCCTATTCAATATAGTTTGTTGTTTGAAAGATTTCTAAACCCAGAACGTGTTTCAATGCCAGATTTTGATATTGATTTTTGTCAAATTCGAAGAGATGAAGTTATTGAATATGTAAAAAATAAATATGGGAGTGACTCTGTTGCGCACATAATCACTTTCGGAACTTTAGCATCTAGAGCGGCTGTTAGAGATATAGGTAGAGTTTTGGAGGTTCCTTATGGCGAAGTAGACTCTTTTGCTAAATTGATACCATTTAATCCAGGCAGTCCATTAACTTTAGCAGAGTCAATAAAATCTGAGAAATCACTCAGGGACACAATTGATACAGATGATACTCTATCAAATGTTGTGGATATAAGTCTTAAATTAGAAGGTGTTCATCGTCATGCTTCAACACATGCTGCTGGAGTAGTTATAGGTGATACAAATTTAAGCAATATTGTGCCTTTATATAAGGATCCTAATACAGATACAAATGCAACACAATTTTCTATGAAGTATGTAGAAAAAGCAGGTTTAGTTAAATTTGATTTTTTGGGATTAACGACCTTATCAATAATTAATGAATGTGTTAGTTTAATAAAAAACGAGATTCCTAATTTTTCTCTTAAAGATATTCCATTAGATGATTTTAAAACATTTCAGCAACTTAGTAGAGGAAATGCAGTTGGAGTTTTTCAATTGGAAAGCAATGGAATGAGTAGTGTTTTAAAACAGTTACAACCTGATAAATTTGAAGAAATTATTGCAGTTGTTGCCCTGTTTCGACCGGGACCGATGGATAATATACCTTCTTTTTGTAATCGTAAACACGGCAGAGAAGAAATAAACTATATTCACCCAATGCTAAAAGATGTCTTAAAAGAAACTTACGGAATTATAGTTTACCAAGAGCAAGTAATGGAGATAGCGCAGGTTCTTTCAGATTATTCTTTAGGTGAGGCTGATTTATTAAGAAGAGCTATGGGTAAAAAAATTCAAAAAGAAATGGATGACCAAAAAAATAGGTTTATTGAAGGTGCTTTAAAAAATAAAATAAATGAAAAAGAGGCATCTCAAATATTTGACCTTGTTGATAAATTTGCAGGATATGGATTCAACAAAAGTCATGCCGCAGGTTATGCTCTAATTTCTTATCAAACTGCTTATCTAAAGGCAAACTTCCCACATGAATTTATGACAGCTACATTAAATTTTTCTATAGACAGAACTGATAAAATAATTTCACTAAAACAAGAACTAGAAAAACTTGAGATAACTTTCCTAAAGCCAGATATAAATTATTCAAAAGAAAAATTTATAATTGAAAAAAACAAATCTAAAAAATCCATTAGATTTGGATTAAGTGCTATCAAAGGAGTCGGATCTAAATCAATAAAATCTGTTGTTTACGTAAGGGAACAAAATGGTAAATTTAAATCAATTATTGATTTTTTAAAAAGAGTGGAGGGAGAGGTAATAAATAAAAGACAACTTGAAAAATTAATTCAGTCAGGTGCTTTTGATTCAATTAATATTAATAGATCAAAACTTTTTTATAATGTTCCACAATTTGTTAATTTATTTGGATCTAATAAATCTAAAATTAACCAAAATTTACTTTTCGAAGAGCAGGAGATTGTATTTGAGGATAAAAATCTTTTTAATCAGAAAATTCCAGAATGGAGTTCTAGTGAAACTCTTAAGAATGAGTTAGAAGTTATAGGATTTTATTTTAGTGATCATCCACTTAAATATTATCCTCAAAAGTTTTTTGATATACAAAACATTATTTCATTTGATGAAATTGATTTAAATCAAATTAAAAAAAATGTTAGATTGTCAGGCTCAGTACTGGATATAAAAGAAAGATCAAACAAAGATGGAAGGAAGTATGCATTTGTAACAGTTTCAGAGATAAACTCTCAATATGAATTGTCAATTTTCAGTGAAAATTTAAGTAGGTATAGATACTTACTAAAAGAGGGCAACCTATTAATTTTTGACATTGATATTCTCTTTACTAATAATGATCCAAGGTTTGTTATTAGATCTATTAAAAAATTAGAGAGTGAGTTTATTAGTTTAAGAAAAAAGATAAATATTTTTATCGATCCAAATCATCTAATTGAATATAAAGACACTCTTTTTAGCAGTGGAAATTCTCAAAAAAATGATATATCTATTTTTGTAAATATTGATGAAAAGCTTGTAAATTTTAGCTCAAATCGAAATTATAATTTAAAATCATATAAGTATTTAGATCAGCTCAAAAACTCAAAAAAACTAGATTACAATATAGATATTTCTTGAAAATATTAAGTTTTTCATTAAAGAACTCCAAAAAAAACTAGCACACAGGAAAAACCGGTGTTTTTGTTCCTGTGGAGGTTAAACCGGAGAAATTTTATGAATTTACCTGAAGTAAAAATTGAAGACTTACTAGAGGCTGGAGTACATTTTGGCCATAATGTAAGAAGATGGAATCCAAAAATGGAAAATTATATTTTTGGAGTTAGAAACAATATACATATTTTTGATTTAAGAATTACTCAAGAAGCAATTAACAATTCTCTTTTAAAAATTCATGAAGTTGTTGGAAAATCTGGCAAAATTCTATTTGTTGGTACAAAAAAACAATGTGTAGAAACAGTTAAAGAATTGGCTGAAACAAGTAACAATTTTTATATTAATAAAAGATGGTTGGGTGGGACATTAACAAATTGGAAAACAATTTCAAACTCAATCAATAGGTTAAATGATTTAGAGAGCACTATAACTGATCCCCAATTTGTTAATAGTGTTTCAAAAAAAGAATTACTTGAAAGAACAAGAGAAAAAGAAAAGCTGCAGCTAAATCTTGGTGGGATAAAAGATTTAAATGGTAATCCAGATTTAATAGTGATTTTTGATGTTATTAAAGACAAACTTGCAGTATTGGAAGCAAAAAAACTTAACATACCAGTAGTTGGTATAGCTGACACAAATGCTGATCCAGAATTAATTGATTATATTATTCCTGGAAATGATGATGCTATTAGATCAATAAACTTATATAAAAAATATTTTTTAGAGACGATTTTAGATGCTCAAAAATTTATATCAAAAGATAACTCTGGTGAAATAGATGTCTCAAAATAATTTTAAAATTTTAATATAGGAGTTTTAATGTCAGATTTAAATTTAATAAAAGAATTAAGAGAAAAAACTGGTGCTGGATTTGTCGATTGTAAGAATGTATTGAAAGAAAATAATAATGATATCCAACTATCAATTGATTCGCTTAGAAAAAAAGGACTAGCTAAAGCATCCAAGAAATCCTCTAGAGAAGCAAACGAAGGTGCAGTAGGGTTTTATTCTAATGATAAAATTTCTGTTTTATTAAAAATTAACTCGGAAACTGATTTTTCTGCAAAAAGTGATACTTTTTTGGATTTTCTAGATGCAATTGGTAATCTTGCTCTTAAGCAAAATGATTCTAATTTGAAACTAAAAGATTTTTTAAATGTTAAAGATAACGATAAAAGTATTTCAGATTTGCTAACTGAAATGATTGCAAAAATTGGTGAAAATTTAATAATAAATGAATTAAAGATTATCGAAAATAGTGAGACTAATGTAAGTTTTTATGTTCACAACCCATATAGAAAAAATATTGGTAAAATAGTTTCAGGTATTGTTTTTTCATCTGATCTAAATAATGAAAATGTAAAAGTGTTCTCAAAAAATTTGTGTATGCATATAGCTGCTTCAAAGCCAGAAGCTATGGATGTTGATCAGTTATCTCAAGAAGCAATAGATAACGAAAAGAAAATCCAAGAAGAAATGATCAAAGATTCTGGTAAACCATCTAACGTAATAGATAGGATTTTAGAAGGTAAAATGAAAAAATTCTATAGTGAGACCACTTTACTAAATCAAAGTTTTGTAATTGATCCAGATAAGACTGTAAAAGAGGCAATAAAAGATTTTAATTCATCTAGTAATTTTGATTTAAAAACTTATTTTCTAGTCTCTCTTTAATATGAAAGAACGAATTTTAATTAAATTGTCTGGAGAGGCTTTAATGGGTGACTCAGGATATGGAATAGATGTATCAACTATTAATTTTATTTCTAAAGAAATAAAAAAAATTGCTGAATTAGACTATGAAATTTGTCTTATTATAGGTGGTGGAAATATTTTTAGAGGAATAAAAGGAGCTGCTGAAGGGATAGATAGATCTACATCAGATTATATGGGTATGTTAGCTACTATTATGAATGCATTATCTTTGCAGAGTTGTTTAGAGCAAATAAATCTACCGACTAGGGTACAATCTGCAATTGCTATGTCTCAAATTGCAGAACCATATATTAAAAGGAAAGCTGTAAGGCATCTTGAAAAGAAAAGAATAGTAATATTTGCAGCAGGCACAGGTAATCCTTTTTTTTCAACTGATACTGCTGCGTCCTTGAGAGCCTCTGAAATGGGTTGCTCAAAAATTATTAAAGCTACAAAAGTTAGTGGTATCTATAACAGCGATCCAAAAATTGATAAAAATGCAGTGTTAATTAAAAATATTTCGTACTCAGAAGTTATTAATAAAAACCTAAGAGTAATGGACATGACAGCAATCAGTTTAGCAAAAGAATCAAATATACCGATATATATAACTAACATATTTGAAGAAAATTCTCTTTTAAGTACTTTGAATGAAGAGGGCAATTATAGTAAGATACACTAATATGGAACTACAAGACTTAATAAATAAAATGGATAGCTCAATACAGCATCTTGAAAAAGAATTTCAAACTATACGAACATCAAGAGCAAATCCAACAATGTTAGAAAACATTTTCGCTGATGCATATGGTGCAAAAACACCAATCAACCAATTAGGTAATATTTCCTCACCAGATACCAGTATGTTGACTATACAAGTTTGGGATACTAGTTTGTTAAAAAATATTGAGAATGCAATACTTGAGTCTAATCTTGGAATTAACCCACAAGTTGATGGATCATTAATAAGATTAAATATTCCAAAACTAAGTGAGGAAAGAAGAAATGAATTAACTAAAATAGCTTCTCAGTACGCTGAAAATTCTAAAATATCAATTAGAAATATAAGAAGGGATTTCATAGACTCCAAAAAAAATGAAAAAAAAGAATCTCTAATTTCTGAAGATGAGCTAAAAAAATTTTTGATTGAGGCACAAAATTATACAGACAAATATATATCGAATATAGACAAAATATTAGAACAAAAGAAAACTGATATTATGAAAGTGTGATTTGGCAAAAAATAATTTAGAACATATAGCTTTTATTTTGGATGGAAATAAAAGATGGGCTAAAAAAAATAATGTAGATTTAAAAACTGCTTATAAAAATGGTTTGGAAAATATTTCGAATCTTATTAATAATTGTTTAAAAATAAACCTAAAATACCTAACGTTATTTACTCTTTCATCTGAAAACCTGAAAAGATCCTCAGTATTTAACATTTTTGATGTGATATATGATGATTTCTCATTTTTTTTTGATCAAATAATTAAAGAGAACAATATTAAAATTAAGATTATTGGCTCAAGAACAAACTTACCCAAAAAAATATTGAGTCTAATTGATCATTGTGAAAATAATACTCAACATAACACAAAGCTAAACCTAAATTTAGCTTTTAACTATGGCTTTGTTAATGAAATTGAGCAGGTTTTGAATAAATTAAAAAAAAATCCCTTAATTAATGTTGAGGGCAATAGAAATATTAAAAAGCTTTTTTTATTAGGAGATATTCCTGATCCAGATTTTTTAGTTAGAACTGGAGGGGAAAAAAGATTAAGTAATTTTATAATGTATAATTTAACATACACTGAAATATTTTTTGTTGATACGTTATGGCCAGAGTTTACTTTTCAACATCTTAAGAATTTGATAAATAAATATCAAAAAATATCTAGAAGATATGGCCTTTAAAAATTTTCTTAGTCGCTTGGGTATTTCTATACTACTTGGATTAATTTATTATTTTTCGACAT
>CACJPV010000014.1 GCA_902595425.1 uncultured Alphaproteobacteria bacterium
AGTTCAAAAAACAGTTTGTCAAAAATTCTTGATCTTGCTTCAAAATCTATTATTTTAACTAAATCATCAATTTTTAAATTTTGTTGTGATAAAAATGCATTTAAACTTGTTTCATTAAGTTTATTATTTTTATCGTATAAATTAGGAAATCTTTTTTTTGTTTCTGATGCAACAACAGTTTCATCTAAAATAAAATTTTTTTTATCAAATTCATTTTCAAAAATTGCATTGTTAATCAACTGACCTAGAGCCGCAGAATGTATTTGAAAAGCTTGAATTTCCTCACTACTCAAAGCTCTTCCAAACATCTGATTATATTGATTAACATTCATCTGCATGGTCCTGATAAATTTAGTTGTTGAAATTGGGGTACCAGATACCGACGCAACCACATTATCAGAATTAAACAAATTGGAGTATCTTTCTCCACCTCTAAAGAAAAATAAACTTATTCCAAACAATATTGCTAATACAAATGCAATTTTTGATTTTCCAAGACTTCTAAACATAAATTAGGTTGCTTCTATAATAATAGTTTCTATAAGGGAAATAATTATGATCAATTTAAACAAATTTTCTTCATATTTTGTCGCTAATTGGAAATTAAACGGTGATTTTAACTTTATTGATCAATTTTTAGATCAATTAAAAATACCAAAGAATGACTCTAAGTGTGTAGTAATATGTCCCACTTCAGTACATTTAAATTACATAAGTACCAAAAAAAAAGGTTTGTATCTTGGTGCTCAAAACGTATCTCAGTATAAATCAGGTGCCTTTACGGGTGAAATTTCATGTCAATCGTTATTAGATCTCAAAGTAGATTTTTGTATTGTAGGCCACTCTGAAAGAAGGCAGAAATATTTTGAAACAGAGATAGATGTTAATCAAAAAACCCAACAGTTGATAGATGCGAAAGTTATTCCAATAGTTTGTATTGGTGAGACACTTGAAGATAAAGAAAATAAAAGAACCACTAATATATTAGCTAAACAACTAGATGATGGTATTCCTGAAATTTCTAATTCAAATAATACTTTAATTGCCTACGAACCTGTTTGGGCAATTGGCACTGGATTGACACCAACTTTAGATGAAATATATCAGACGCATGAGTTTATTAAGAATTATGATACAAAATTTAATAATTTTAAAATTCTTTATGGTGGCTCAGTTAAAGCTAGTAATGCTAAAAAAATAGTATCCCTATCAAATGTTGACGGAGCTTTAATTGGTGGCGCATCTCTTAAGCACGATGAATTTGGAAAAATAATTGAAGATTAATATCTTGATTTATAGAACTTAATAAATATAAGGACTTAATGTTAACGCTTATTATTATCCAGCTTTTTTTAGCAGTATTATTAGTAATTTTAGTTTTGCTTCAGGGAAGTGATAATGAAGGTTTAGGCCTTGGCGGTGGTGGAGGACTTGGAGGTATGATGTCTGCAAGAGGTTCTGCTAATCTTTTATCAAGACTTACAGCTCTTACAGCAACTCTTTTTATGGTAATGAGTGTAGTATTGACAATAGTCGCATCTGCAGGCTCAGAGCGTAACGTTTTAGAATCATTGCCTGAAATAAATTCTGATACTGATATCTCAGAAGAACCAGTTATTCCTGAAAACAACTAGCATCTCAGTATTATTATCTTGATATAAATATCTCTATTCTGTATCAGGGTTATCCGTAATGCAATTTGTATTTATTACGGGAGGTGTAGCCTCATCACTTGGGAAAGGAATAGCTTCAGCAGCAATTGCTTCTCTTCTTCAGCAAAGAAAATTTAAAGTCAGAATTAGAAAATTGGATCCGTACTTAAATGTTGATCCTGGAACAATGAGCCCATATCAACATGGAGAGGTGTTTGTTACTGATGATGGTGCAGAGACTGATCTTGACTTGGGACACTATGAGAGATTTACAAATAGATCTGCCAAAAAAACAGATAGCACATCATCAGGTAAAATTTATTCAAATGTTTTAAAAAAAGAGAGGAAGGGTGATTATCTAGGCGCTACAATACAAGTTATTCCTCATGTTACTGATGAAATAAAACTTTTTATTAATTCTAATTTTGAAGACGAGGATATAATTATTTATGAAATAGGTGGCACTGTAGGAGATATAGAGTCTCTTCCTTTTTTGGAAGCTATAAGACAGATTAGAAATGATAAAAATATTAATTCAGCTCTAATTCATATGACATATGTGCCTTATTTAAGTTCGGCCGGGGAGTTAAAAACTAAACCTACTCAACATTCTGTTAAAGAATTGCTAAATTCAGGAATTCAACCTGATATAATTATGTGTAGATGCGAAAAAGAGATTAATATTGAATCTCTTGAAAAAATATCACAGTTTTGTAATGTTAAAAAAGACTCAGTTATACCAGCCTTAAATGCAAATTCGATTTATGAAGTTCCATCAATTTACTCTAAAGCTGGTCTTGATAAAGTTTTACTTGAACACTTGGGTTATGACTCTTCTAAATATCCTCTGGATTTAAAGGGTTGGGAAAATTTAACAAATAAAATTAACAATTTAAAAAAAGAAGTAAAAATTGGGGTAGTTGGAAAATATACTAATTTAAAAGACAGTTACAAATCTCTTATCGAAGCTCTTACTCATGGAGGAATTGAAAACAATGTTTTAGTAAAAATTCATTGGATAAATGCAGAAAAAGTTAAAAAAACTGAATTAATGAAGGAGCTTAAAAACGTTGACGGCATTTTGATACCAGGAGGTTTTGGTTACAGAGGAGTTGAGGGTAAAATATTAGCAATTAAATTTGCAAGAGAAAATAACATCCCTTTTTTTGGTATTTGTTTAGGGATGCAATTAAGTGTAGTAGAAATAGCAAGAAATATTTTTGGTATAGAAGATTCTAATTCAACAGAATTTCAAGCTAGTATAAACCCAGTAGTCAGTCTGATGACAGAATGGAATAATGAAAATAAAATTGAAAAAAGAGATCAGAGCAGTGATAAAGGAGGAACAATGAGGCTTGGAGCTTATAAAGCTATTCTAAAAAAAGACTCAAAGGTAAGTGAAATTTATAATACTAATGAAATTTCTGAGAGGCATCGCCACAGATACGAGGTTGATTTATCTTTAACGAAAGAATTTGAAAAAAAAGGTTTTGTTTTTTCTGGTATGTCTCCTGATAAAATTCTTCCAGAAGTATTGGAAAGTGTTAATCATAAGTGGTTTATTGGTGTCCAGTTTCATCCTGAATTAAAATCTAGACCTTTAGCACCACATCCTTTATTTTCATCTTTTATTAAACACTGTATAAAATGAAAAATATTAAAATAGCCAATTTTGAAATTTCCAACAACAATAATTTCATATTAATTGCAGGCCCTTGCGTAATTGAGAGTGAAAGTCATTCTTTGATGATGGCAGAAAAAATTGCCACAATATGTCAAAAATTAAAAATTAATTTTATCTACAAGTCTAGTTTTGATAAGGCGAATAGAACAAGCATAAACAGCAAACGCGGTGTAGATATAAATCTGGCTGAAAAAATATTTAATAAAATAAAATCGACTTACAATTGTCCAATTTTAACTGATGTTCACAATGAAAGTCAGTGCGATTTTTTATCTAATTCAGATAGTGTAGATGTTCTGCAAATACCTGCGTTCTTGTGCAGACAAACAGACTTATTAATTTCAGCTGCAAAAACAAATAAGATAGTCAATGTTAAGAAAGGTCAATTTTTATCTCCTTATGAGGTTGGAAATATTTTTAAAAAAATTGAAAGTGCTGGCAATCATAATATTATGATTACCGAAAGAGGGACATCATTTGGTTATAATAATTTAATAAATGATTTTAAATCTATAGATATTATGAAAAATTATCTATACCCCGTTATTTTTGATGCTACACATTCTGTCCAAGAGCCAGGAGGTATGGGAGAAAAGAGCGGGGGTAAGAGAGAGTTTGTTTCTACATTAGCTAAAGCTGCTGTAGCAGTTGGAGTTGCTGGAATTTTTATTGAAACGCATAATGATCCTGACAACTCTCCTAGTGATGGTCCAAATATGCTGAAGATTGAAAACCTTGAAAGTTTAATTTCAAAATTGATTGAGTTAGATAATATTTCAAAAAAATAATTTTTATTTTAATTTTTGTATAGAAAGGTAAAAATGGAAAAAATAAAAAATATACATGCGAGAGAAATTCTAGATAGTAGAGGAAATCCTACTGTTGAATGTGATGTTGAACTGAGTAACGGATCATTTGGACGTGCAGCTGTTCCAAGTGGTGCTTCAACTGGAATTCATGAAGCGCTAGAATTACGTGACGAAGATAAAAGTCGTTATCTTGGAAAAGGAGTAAAAAAAGCTGTCCAAAATGTTAATACCTTAATCAAAAGTGAGGTTGTGGGAAAGATCTTCGATAATTATCAAGCTTTTGATAAAGCAGTTTTGGATCTAGATGGCACAGAAAATAAATCAAAAATTGGTGCAAATGCAACTCTAGCAGCAAGTTTAGCTTTTGCAAAAAGTTTAGCAGATCTCACATCAACAACTTTCTATCAACATATTTCAGAAAATGACGACTTTTTATTACCCGTGCCTATGATGAATATTATTAATGGCGGATCTCATGCTGATAATGAAGTTGATATTCAAGAGTTTATGATTGCTCCAGTTGGAGCTTCTTCATTTTCTGAGTCATTAAGATATGGGTGTGAGATTTTTCATTCATTAAAATCAATTTTAAAATTCAAAAACTTAAACACTAATGTTGGGGATGAGGGTGGATTTGCCCCCAATGTAAATAGCTCTGCTGAAGTAATAGAAATTATTTTAAGTGCTGTTGAAAAAGCTGGTTTAAAAATTAATGAAGATATTCTCTTATCCCTTGATGTAGCTTCAACAGAATTCTATAAAAATAATAACTATGAACTTATAGGTGAAAGAAAATCATTGAGTTCTGATGAGATGGTTAGTTATATTGAAAACTTAACAAATAATTTTCCCATTTATTCTATTGAGGATGGAATGTCGGAAGATGATTGGGATGGATGGATAGAATTAACTAAAAGAATTGGAAATAAAACTCAGTTAGTGGGTGATGACCTATTTGTTACAAATATCAAAAGATTGCAAAAAGGAATTGAAAAGAATGCTGGCAATGCAATTTTAGTAAAGTTGAATCAAATTGGAACTTTATCTGAAACCATAGATGCTATTGATCTAGGAAAAAGAAATAACTTTTCTTCAATTATTTCTCACAGATCTGGTGAAACTGAAGATACAACTATAGCAGATTTGGCTGTTGCTGTTTGCGCTGGTCAAATAAAAACAGGTTCACTTTCAAGAACTGATAGAACTGCTAAATATAACCAATTATTAAGAATAGAGGAAATGCTTGGTGAAAAAGCAAAATATGCTGGTAAATCAATCCTAAAGCATTGACATAAACGCACTATTTCTGATTAATTAATTTTAAGTATGAATAGATCAGTAATTCTCAAAAATAAGATAATTTTGTATTTATCATTTTTAATTACTTTTTTTATTTTTATCTATTTGGTTTATTTTTTGATAAATGGTCAAAGAGGCTTATTAAAGTACTTTTATTTAAAAAAACAAGCTCAAGATTACAATAATACCCTAGCTAATCTTAAAACTGAAAATAACTATTATCTTGATAGAACAAAAAGATTAAATCCAAATTCACTCGATTTGGATTATTTAGATGAGCAAGCAAGAAAAAAGCTTGGTTTAATTGATAAAAATGAAATTGTGATTATTTTAGATAAATAATTAATTGACAAAAATTTACAATTAAATATTAAAAAATTTACAAAAATTTACAAAATGAAAAAATTATCTAAATCTGATCATCTTAAAATATTCTCTTATATGTTAAAAATTAGACGTTTTGAGGAAAGATCAGCGCAACTATATGGAATGGGACATATTGGTGGCTTTTGTCACTTGTATATAGGTCAAGAAGCTGTTGTCGTAGGAGTATTAATGACGATCCATAAAAATGATTCTGTTGTAACCACTTACAGAGATCATGGTCATATGATTGCTAGAGGATTGGATCCAAAAAAGATAATGGCTGAACTTACAGGAAGAGCTGATGGATATTCTGCTGGTAAAGGGGGGTCAATGCATATGTTCTCAAAAAAAAATAATTTTTACGGAGGTCACGGTATAGTTGGTGCTCAAGTTCCTATAGGAACCGGCATTGCATTCACACATAAGTATAATGGAGAAAAAAATATTTGCAGAACTTACATTGGTGATGGCGCTATGAATAACGGTCAAGTATTTGAGGCATTTAATTTAGCGGCTTTATGGAGCCTTCCTGTATTATATATTATTGAAAATAATAAATATGGAATGGGGACTTCAGTTGATAGGGCAGCAGCAGGATCTGATTTATATAAAAGAGGTGAAGCTTTTGGTATCAAAGGTGAAATAGTTGATGGAATGAATGTATATTCTGTAATAAAAGCTGCCAATAAAGCGGGTGAATATGTTAGGTCAGGTAAGGGACCTTATATTTTGGAAGTTCAAACTTATCGATATAGAGGTCATTCGATGTCTGATCCAGCAAAATATAGAACTAAAAAAGAATTAGAAGAATATAAAAGTTCTGATCCTATTGAAATTGTCAAAACAGAGATTTTAAAAAAGAAAATTGCAACTGAAACTGAGCTTGAGAAATTAAGTAAAGAAATTATTGATGAGATTAAATCAGCAGCTGATTTTGCCCTTCAAAGTAAATTTCCTTCTGCAGAAGAATTATATACGGATGTTTATATTTAAATGAGCATAGAAATTTTAATGCCTGCTTTATCACCTACAATGACAGAGGGGAACTTATCAAAATGGTTAGTTAAGGAAGGTCAAGACGTTAAAGCAGGAGACGTAATAGCAGAAATTGAAACTGATAAAGCAACAATGGAAGTCGAAGCAGTCGATGAAGGCACTGTTGAAAAACTATTATATAAGGAAGGGGATAGTAATATACCGGTAAACAAGCCCATTGCCTTAATAACGAGTGATCAAGTTGCTACAAATAATACAAATGAAGCAATAAAAGAAAATACTTCAAAAAAAGAAAAAAAAGAATCAATAGAGCCCACAAAAGAGCCCACAAAAACAATACTAAATAATAAAGAAGAAAAAATAAGTTTAAGCAAAGATCAAATAACGATGAGACAAGCGATTAGAGATACAATTGCTGAGGAAATGAGAAATGATAAAAAAGTTTTTATACTTGGTGAAGAAGTAGCAGAATATCAGGGCGCTTACAAAGTTACTCAGGGTCTTTTGGAAGAATTTGGAAAAAAAAGAGTAATTGATACACCTATTTCTGAACAAGGATTTGCCGGGTTAGCAATTGGTGCAGCTTTTAAAGGGCTAATCCCCATTGTTGAATTTATGACATTTAATTTTTCCATGCAGGCTATTGATCAAATAATTAATTCTGCTGCAAAGACACTTTACATGTCAGGGGGGCAAATAAATTGTCCAATAGTCTTCAGAGGCCCAAATGGTGCTGCTGCACAAGTGGCTGCTCAACACAGTCAAGATTTTTCCTCATGGTACGCTCATGTACCTGGTTTGAAAGTTGTATCTCCATCTACATCATTGAACGCTAAAGGATTGCTCCGTGAAGCAATTAGGGATCCTAATCCTGTAATATTTCTAGAAAATGAAATTCTATATGGTTTAAAAGGTGAAGTTTCTAATGATAAAAATTTTACTATTCCATTTGGTAAAGCAAATATTGTTAAAGAAGGAAAAGATACAACAATTGTGACTTATTCAATAATGGTTCAAAAATCTCTTGAAGCTGCAAAAATTTTGAAAAATAAATTTAATTTGGATGTAGAAGTAATTGATTTACAAAGCTTAAGACCTTTAGATTCACATACAATCCTTAACTCAGTGAAAAAAACAAATAGAATAGTCACTGTTGAGGAGTCTTGGCCATTTGCTAGTATAGGATCAGAGATAGTAAATATAGTTCAGCAAAATGCATTTGATTATTTGGATGCTCCTATTTTGAAAGTTAATAGCGCAGATGTACCAATGCCATATTCAAGTGCGTTAGAAAAATTATATCTTCCTCAAATTGATGATATTGTAAAAGCCGTTAAAGAAGTTAATTATATTTAAATTATGTCATCAAAAATTTTAATGCCGGCTTTATCGCCAACCATGACAGAAGGAACTATTAATAAATGGTTAGTAAAAGTTGGTGATACTGTCAAAGCTGGAGATATTATTGCAGAAATAGAAACAGACAAAGCTACAATGGAAGTCGAAGCAGTCGATGAAGGAAAGATAACTCATCTTTTAAATGAAAGTCCAGATACTCAGGTTGCTGTAAATAGTGTAATAGCTATAATCGATGGTAATGAAAATGATACACTGCAAAATACAACTCCACAAAAAGAAAAATCTCTAAATGAAAATAGTACAATTATAGATAATCAGGATTTAGATCAAAATAATGAAATAAAGAAAAATGTTATTAGTAATGAACTTGATGTTAGAATTAAAGCATCACCACTAGCAAAAAAAATTGCAAATGAAAAAAAACTTGATTTAGTGAACATCACTGGATCTGGGCCAAATGGAAGAATTATAAAAAGAGATCTTGAAGCTAATAAAGTTGTCAATGAACCATCTTTACAATACCTAACTAATCATCAAGTAATTGAACCAACTACAATGCGTAAAGTTATTGCTAAACGCACATCAGAGGCAAAACAAGAAATTCCTCATTTCTATCTTACTATTGAGTCGAACGTAGGTAAATTAATTGAATTAAGAAAAAAAATTAATGAGACTAATTCTACTAAAATTTCATTTAATGATCTAATAGTAAAAGCTCTAGCAATGGCAATGCAAAAAAATCCTAACACTAATGCATACTGGCAAAATAATAAAATTTATAAATTAAATAATATAGATATATCAGTGGCAGTCGCAATTGAAGAAGGTCTTATCACTCCTGTTGTAGAGAAAGTTAATACTAAAGGCCTTAATGCAATTTCAAATGAGATTAAAGAATTAGCAAATTTAGCAAAAACAAATTCCCTGAAACCAGAACAATACACTGGAGGCTCAATTACAGTCTCAAACTTAGGAATGTTTGGTATAAGTGAATTTGCTGCAATTATTAGCCCACCCCAGGCATCAATTTTAGCTGTAGGTAAAATCATACAAAAGCCGGTTGTAGTCGATGATCGGATTGAAGTAGGTCATACATTAAAATCAACACTATCAGCGGATCATCGAGTTTTAGATGGTGCAGTTGCAGGTAAATTGCTAAAAGATTTTCATGATATTATTGAGGATCCATTTCAAATATGGATGCAGAGTATTGATATGGAAGTAATTTAGTATGGCAGATGTAAGACATCCAGAGAAAATTTTTAAAGTCTCGAACCCTATTCCCAAGAAGCCATCTTGGATAAGGGTAAAGGCTCCAAATTCAAAATTTTTTCAATCAACTAATAAAATTTTGAAAGATAAAAAAATTATTACCGTTTGTGAGGAGGCAGCGTGCCCAAATATTTCTGAGTGTTGGCAAAAAAAGCATGCTACTTTTATGATTCTTGGTGATATTTGTACAAGAGCTTGTGCTTTTTGTAATATAAAAACTGGTAAACCAGGTTTTGTTGATACGAATGAGCCAAAAAAAATAGCTGAAGCAGTATCTGAACTAGGTCTTGAACATGTAGTTGTTACAAGTGTTGATAGAGATGATTTAGAGGATGGTGGAGCAGAACATTTTACAAAAGTTATAAATTCAATAAGAAAACTAAATCAAAACTGTACAATAGAAATTTTGACTCCTGATTTTCATAAAAAACCTAACGCTTTAGATATTCTTTCTGCTGATTTACCAGATGTATTTAACCACAATCTAGAAACTGTACCGAGATTATATTTAAGTATAAGGCCTGGTTCTAGATATTTTGTAAGTTTAAAACTTTTAGCTGATATCAAAAAACTCAATCCAAATATATTTACAAAATCAGGATTAATGGTTGGGTTAGGTGAAACAAAAGATGAGATCTATCAAGTAATGAATGATTTACGATCTGCAGATGTTGATTTTATAACTATTGGGCAATATTTACCGCCAACGCCTAAGCATGCAAAACTAGAGAAATTTATTACTCCAAAAGAATTTGAGGAATATAAACAAATGGCTGTTGCAAAGGGTTTTTTAATGGTTTCATCTTCGCCACTAACAAGATCTAGTTATCATGCATCTGAAGATTTTAGAGTGATGCAACAAAACAGAGCTGCCAGATCCATTTAATGAAAAATTCACAAACAGAAGAAATAATTTCTCATTCTGCGCAAAAACTTTTTAATATTGTACTAGATATTGAGAGCTATCCTGAATACATTCCTTGGTGCACTAAAATGGTTGTTAATCAAAAAAAACATAATGAAATTTATGCTGATATGTTTGTTAAATATAAATTCATTTTAGTTCAGAAATTTGGGTCCCATGTAAAATTTAATAAAAATAAGTTAACTATACAGACTAGTTACATCGAAGGCCCACTTAAAGATTTAAAAACTGATTGGAAGTTTCAGGAAATTAACAAAAATAAATCTAAAATAATTTTTGAAGTAAATTTTGAATTTAAAAATTACATTCATCAAAAACTTGCTGAAACTTTTTATCCTCTTATAGAAAAAAAAATGATTGAGTCTTTTAAAAATAGAGCTGATAATCTTTTAGATTGATTTGTCTAAGTATTTAAAAATAAATTTTACACAATTTTTTTGTATATCAATTCTTGTTCCTTTAAAATTTTTTTTAAAGACTTTTGTTTTTCCATTAATTAATATTCCAATATAAATCAAACCCACAGGCTTTTGTTTTGTGCCTCCACCTGGTCCTGCCACACCTGTTGTTGATATGCAAATATTAGTTTTATTATTCAAATATAATCCATTGACCATTTCTTTTGCTGTTTCTTCACTAACAGCTCCGTATTTTTTTATTGTTGTTTTTTTAACATTAAGATTTTCAATCTTTAATTGATTCGAGTAGGTCACATATCCTCCAACATATATTTTTGAAGAGTCTCTATTTTTGGTTATGCTATAAGCTAATAAACCTCCAGTACATGATTCTGCAGTTGAGACTGAAATATTTTGTTCAATTAATTTATTGAGTATTTTTTTAAATGAAGGCATTTATAATTATCATTGTTAGTATTGTATACAATCCTGCAATTATATCATCTAGAATTACTCCGTATCCATTATGAAGTTGTTTGTCGAAATAATTTGCTGGAAATATTTTAGAAATATCAAAAAATCTAAAAATAAAAAATATTAATAAATAAGTAATTAAGTCATTATAAACAAATATTAATTCATAAAAAAGAAAAATGAAAAATACACCAAGTAGCTCATCTATTACAATATGTTTTGAGTCATGAGAGTTGGTAAATGAAGAAAAATAATTAATCAAGTAGCTTGAAAGAAAAAACAATAGAATAAATGATATTATTAAAATAAATAAAGGCAAAGAAAAGATATTAAATAATATGAACATTATTAACAAAGAAACTAAACTGCCCCAAGTACCGGGTGCAAATTTAATATATCCAACAAAAAAAATTGAAATAAAAAATCTAGTAAAGTTTTTCATTTGTAATTTGTACAATTGACTCAGCTGCAATCCCAAGTCCATCACCTATAAAGCCTATTTTTTCATTTGATGTTGCTTTTATAGATATAATCTTTTTAGGTATTTTAAGTAATGAAGATAGATTTGATATCATTTCTTTTCTATATTTACTGATATTAGGTTTCTCGCAGATGAAATTTATATCTAGGTTGGCTATAAAAAAATTATTTTCTTTAAGTTTGTCTCTGGCAAATTTTAAAAAATGCTCAGAGTTTTTATTTTTCCATTTTGGATTTGTATTTGAAAAATAATATCCTATATCGTTCATTGATAATGCGCCAAAAATACTATCACAAATAGCATGTATTCCTACATCGGCATCAGAGTGGCCAATTAATTTGTTAAAATTGATGTTGACACCGCATAGTTTCAATCCTTTTTTTGTTTTAATATCAATTCGGTGTATATCATAGCCTATACCTGATTTGAAAATTGGTTTTAAAAAAAGTTTAAAAAAATTCAAATCTTCAGGGTATGTTATTTTTATATTTAATTTTTCACCTTTAATGAAGTTTAATTCTTTTTCAGAAAGTAACTCAGAATCATCTTTTGCATTAAATAATTTAGTACTAACATGAGCTTTAAAAATTGCATTATAATTAAAACCTTGTGGTGTTTGAATCAATTTTATTTTTTTGTTAAACTCTTTTTTTGAAATAACTTTTTTATCAGGACTAAGAATATAGGGTATTGCTGATATATTTTTATTTAGACTCTTTAAAATTTTTGCTATTAATTTTTGTGAACAAAATGGCCTTGCTGAATCGTGTATTAAAACATTTTTTGGGTTATATCTTTTTAATTTTTTTAGAGCATTTAAAGATGAAAGTTGTCTATTTTTTCCAGCTTCTGCATAAATAAATTTTAATAAAGGGAATTTGGTTAGTAGATGTTTAGTATGCTTGATATTTGATTTTTTAGTAACAATTAGTATCAAATCAAAGATATTGGTATCTATACGATTTAAAAAAAAATCTATGAGATTTTCACCATTAATTTCATTAAATTGTTTAGGCATTTTGTTTTTAAACCTTTTGCCTGTACCGCCTGCAAGGATAACAAGTGCATTTTTAAATGTTTTCATTTATAGGATGTTTATATATTAATTTTTTATAGTAAAAAATATAATTAAAACCTATCTAAATGATAAGTCTCACCAAAATATTAAACAAATTATACCTAACCAAACTCTCATTCTATTTGTTGTTGGTTCTAATAGTTATTAGTTTTTCTATAACTTTTTATTTAATGCTTCCCAACAATAATCTTGTTAAAAATCCTATTCAATTACAGTATTTTTTATTAGCAGATGTTTTTTTTGTAATATTACTTTTGGCACTCATAATAAGGCAACTAATATTAATTATAATTTATAAAAGAAATCAAAAAGATGAGTCTAAATTGTACATAAAGTTTGTAAATTTGTTTACTGCTATGGCGGTGGGACCAACAATTGGATTAGTGGTTATTACATCACTTTTTTTTAATCTAGAATTTCGAACTTGGTACGGTGGGGCTGTAAGAGAAGCAGTAGTTAATTCGAATATAGTTGCAAGAGACTATGAAAATGAAATTCAAGCAGAAATAATATCTGATACACAACTAATCATGAGAGAAATTGTTAAAGTATCCAGAAACAATGAAGTTAATATTAATTCAATTAATCAAGGGTTGAGTGAATTTATAAATTTAAGAACAATTTCAAATATATATTTATTTAATAAAAATGGTGATGTGTATTTAAATTTCAAAGACCAGAAAAATAAAAATTTTCTATTACCATCAGTTGATATTTTTGAAATATTAGATCAAAATAGAGTTTATATTTTTCAATTAAATAAAAATTCTATTTCTGCGTATAAAAAAATTAATTTCTTGGGTGATGTATTTATGCAGGTAAATAGAGAACTTAACACAAATATTTGGGATCATATTTCAGCAACTAAAGATGCATATAATATTTACACTACTAAAGAAAACGAAAGTGCAGGAATTCAAATTACTTATTCAATGATTTTTGTATTATTTTCAATTGGCTTTATTTTAATTGCTGTATTAATTGGTTTTAATTTAGCTAGAAGACTATCAAAACCAATATCAAATTTAATTCAATCTGCAAATGAAATATCAAAAGGTAATTTTGAAGCAAAAGTATCTGAAGTTGATCAGTTTGAAGAAATAAAAGTTTTACTATCATCCTATAATAAAATGATTGGAGAAATTGAAAATAAACAAAATCAACTTATTTCTAAAAGTAATGAAGATGAAGAAAAAAGATTATTTATTGAAGCAATACTTAGTCTGCTTACTATTGGGGTTGTATCCTTAGATAGTAATTTTAATATTCTATTTTTTAATCAAACTACAAATAAACTTTTTAAAAATACAAAAATGTTAGAAAATAAAATTAATTTTTTAATAGCTTTTCCTGATTGGAAAAATATTTTTAATAATTTTAAAAATTCAAAAAAAATACTTGAAAACTTTCAAACGGAAATGCTCGTTAAAGATGATCTCAGAAGTTTTAATGTTAGAATTATAAAAGAATTTAAGAATGATATAATTAATGGTTATATTGTAGCAATTGATGATACAACCTCTTTTATTTTAGCAGAAAAACATGCTGCATGGTCAGATATTGCTAGAAAAATAGCTCATGAAGTTAAGAATCCTCTAACCCCTATTAAATTATCTGCTGAAAGAATTGCAAAAAAATATTTAAATAAAGAATTGGAAAATGATGATATTAAAATTTTAACTAATACCATTTCTAGGCAAGTTGACGATATAGGTAAATTAATAGACGAATTTTCTTCATTTGCACGTATGCCTGAACCAGAAATTAAACTTGATAATTTATCCAAATGTCTGAATGAATCATATTTATTATTTTCTAACTCACATAAAAATATAAACTTTAATATTAAACATGAAAAGGAGGATATTTATTATCAATTTGATAAATTTCAATTATCACAATGTTTTAATAATCTTATTAAAAATGCAGTTGAGGCAGTTGAAAAAATTCCAAATCCATCAATTTTCATTAATTTAATTGTGGAAAATAACAAAATTTTTGTTGAAGTAAAAGATAATGGTATTGGTATTTCGCCAGAAATGTATAATAAAATTTTTGAACCTTATTTCACTACAAAAAATAAAGGGACGGGACTGGGATTATCAATAGTAAAAAAAATTATTGAAGATCACAATGGAAAAATTAGAATAGAAAAAAATAAGCAGATGGCAGGAACCACAAGCTCTATTATTTTTGAAAATATAAATGTTTAAAGTTTTAATAGTTGATGATGAGAAAGATATTTGTTTTTTAATATCTGAAATTCTAAAAGATGAGAAATATCTTACCTATTCAGCATTTAACTCAAATGAAGCAATTGCACATTTTAATACATATAATCCTGATTTAGTAATTCTTGATGTTTGGCTGTCTAATAGTAAGCTTGATGGTATTGAAATTCTCAAAGAATTTAAAAAAATAAACAGTAATGTGCCTGTTATCATAATAAGTGGTCATGGCACAGTAGATTTAGCAGTTAGTTCAATTAAAAATGGAGCATATGATTTTATAGAAAAACCATTTAATAGTGATAAGTTATTAATTTTGACAAAAAGAGCTATAGAAAGCTCTAAACTATTAGATGAGAATAAAAACTTAAAAGAGCTAATTTCACCAGACATTGATTTAGTCGGGAACTCTAATTTTATCAATAGCACAAAAAAAAGTATTACAAACTTTTCAAAAACAAACTCACGTCTTTTAATTGAAGGGCAATTTGGAGTAGGAAAAAAATTAATAGCAAACCAAATTCATAAGATGTCAAAATATAGTGATAAAATTCCAATCAATATTGATTTTGCAAAATTGAACGAGAGTAATCTTAAAGTTCTTTTTTCTGAAGAAATAAAAAACTTAAATGATAATCTATTTATTAGATCAAATAATAATACTTTGATACTTTCAAATATTGATCTAATACCACTAAAGTTTCAAAAACAATTTTTGTTTTTTATTGAAAATTCTGAATTTTTTAAGTCAGCAAATATTAATTTGGAGCACAAAATCATTACAATTTCAGAAAAAAAATTAGAAGAAGAAATTGTAAATGGTAACTTTTTATCCAGATTATATGAGCGTCTTAAGATTGATCATTTGGTATGCCCAAATTTATCTGAACGTGTTCCTGACATTTTGCCAATACTAAATTACTATATTTCAAAATTTAACTCTAGAAATATTGAGTTAATTTTTTCTAAATCAGCAATATCCAAATTAGAAATGTTTAATTGGCCAGGTAATGTTGCACAACTAGTAAATTTTGTTGAAAAAACTGTCATTCTTAATCAAACAGCAACTGAAGATCTCACTCTTGATGTTGACAATTTGGCACTTGAAATGGGAGATTATAGCAAAGATCAAAATAACATTAATAGTTATGATTTATCATTAAAAGAGGCAAGAATAGAATTTGAGAAAGAGTATTTATTATCGCAAATTAGAAGATTTAATGGTAATATATCAAAAGTATCAGAATTTACTGGTATGGAAAGAACCGCTCTTTATAGAAAACTTAAGTCTTTAAATATTTCAGTTAAATAACTAAATGAAAACAATTATTTGTGGATCTGGTGATGTTGGTTACAGTATAGCGGATAAACTATCAAAAGAAAATTTTGATGTTACCGTTGTAGATGAACCTTCTTTAAAACTAAATAAAATTTCTGAAAATTTAGATGTAAAAGTTGTTGCTGGTATTCCAAGTCTACCAACTACCTTAATGATTGCAGGAGCAAAAGATTGTGAAATATTAATAGCAGTTACTAAAAGTGATGAAACAAATATGATTGCATGTCAAATCGGTCATTCGTTATTTAAGATTCCAAAAAAGATTGCAAGAATTAGACAACAAGACTACCTTAAGGGAGAGTGGCAAAAATTGTATACCAAAAATGATCTTCCAATTGATGCAATAATTTCACCAGAACAAGAAGTGGCAAACGCTTTTCATAGAAGGATTATTTCCCCAGGAACAATTGATATGCTAGAGTTATCAGATAAGCAATTAAAATTAATTGGTTTTAAATGTGATAATAATTGCAGTCATATTGGATTAACAGTAAGAGAATTATCTTCTAAATTTCCAGATTATTTAGCAAATATTTTATTTATTTTTAGGGGTGATAAAAAATTTATAGTTAACTCTTCAACTAAAATAGAAAATAATGATTTGATATATATGGTTGTTGAAACACAAAATCTAAAAGATGTTCTTAAAGAATTTGGACACAAAGAATTACAAGCCCAAAAAATTGTAATTATTGGAGGTGGTAATATAGGTTTTTCGCTAGCAGAATTAATCGAAAATAATGATAATGGTATTTCAACTGAATTAATAGAAATTGATAAAGATAGATCTCAGTATTTAGCATCACAACTAAATAAAGTCACCATAACTAATGGTGATGGTTTAGATAATCAAATTTTAGATGAAGTGAATATTGCTGAAGCCGGATATTGTCTTGCTGTAACAGAAGATGACGAAGTAAATGTCTTGGCTTCATTACTTGCAAAAAGAGCTGGCACAAAACAGTGTATGGCCTTGATCAATAATAGTTCTTACACATCCTTATTATCAAATATCGGTATTGACATCACAATCGATCCTAAACTCATTACTATTTCAAAAATATTGGAAAAAGTCAGAGGTGGAGGTATAATGAATGATTATTCACTTGGTGATGGTTTTGGTGAGGTTATAGAAGCAATGATTAATAAACAGTCACCACTTTGTAACAAAAATTTAAAAGAATTAAATTTACCAAAAAGTGTTCGAATAGGATCCATATTAAGAGATGGTAAAATTATTATTCCTAATAGTAATACAAATTTTAAAGAAAATGATGATGTTGTATTCTTTGCAGAGACACAGTATATCAATAAACTAGAAAAACTGCTTTCTGCATACTAATCTATGTCAAAATATGTGTATCTTAATAACAAATATGTAAATTTTAAAGATGCTAAAATTCATATTGAAGATAGAGGATTTCAATTTTCTGACAGCGTCTATGAAGTTATTAAAGTTTTAAATTGTAAACTGCTTGATATTGATTTTCACTTAAGTAGATTAAAATATTCAACTAAAGAGCTGAATTTTAATTATAAAGTTAACCAAACTTCTTTAATTAAAATTTTTATTAATTTGGTAAATAAGAATAAATTAAATAATGGCATAATTTATTTACAAATTACTAGAGGAATACAGCCTCGTGAGCATGCTTATAAAAAAAATCTTAAGCCAAATATAATTATTTATACGGCAAAGAAAAAATTTAATTTACCTAATAAAAATTACAAAGGTTATAAGGCAATTACTTATCCAGATATTAGATGGGGGAGGCCAGATATAAAAACAACCTCATTATTAGCAAATATTTTGGCTGCTACAGAAGCTTGCAAGCAAGGAGCTTACGAAACAATTCTAATCAAGGGAAAAAAGGTTACTGAGGCGGCTCATTCAAATGTGTGGATAGTAAGAGATAAAAAAATTATAACACACCCAGCAAACAAAGAAATTTTAAAAGGTGTTACGAGGACAGTGTTAAAAAATATGATTAACTCTTTAAATCTAAAACTAATTGAGAGAGAATTTTCTATAAAAGAGCTTTTGAAAGCTGAAGAGGTTTTTATCACGAGCTCAGGCAGCCTAGTAACACCAATAACGCAGGTAGACAAAATTAAAATAAATAAAGGAAAAATTGGAACTATAACTAAGTCTCTTGCTTTAAATTTATACAAAGCTATTATTTAAAGCAAGTGGTTAATGTAGATGATATAAGAGAAATTTTATTTAATGTCAGTAATAAAATTATACTGCCTAGCTTTGGAAATTTATCTAATAATCAAATTTCATATAAAAATAATAAAGACATTGTAACAGAAATTGATATCAAGGTTGAAAAAGAGCTTTATTCTAATTTTTCAAAATTGATTAAAGACTCAAAGTTTGTTGGGGAAGAAACTTATTCCAAAGATCCCTCAATATTAAATTTTTATCAATCAGATAATTATTGCTGGACTGTGGATCCTATAGATGGAACTAGCAATTTTGCTAAATCGAAAGAGAGATTTGCAGTAATGGTATCATTGACTAAAAACAAAAAAATAATCCAGTCATTTATTTATAAACCTATTGGTGAAGAATTTATGTACGCTGATAAAGCAGGAACTTTTTTTAATGATAAAAAAATCCAATTAAGTGTAAATACAACAATTGAAAATTCTATAGGCTCAATAAGTACAAAGTATTGGGATGAAAATCAAAAAGAAAAGCTAGTTGCTATAAAAAATAAGTTTAAAAACATTAATTCGTATGGATCAATTGGATGTGAATATTTTGATATTGTGCTTGGAATAAGAGATTTTGCTTTATTATCCCGTTTACATCCTTGGGATCATATACCAGGGGTATTTATTGTAAGACAAGCAGGAGGTCATGATTGTCATTTTGATAAATTAGAATATAAATTTTATGAAAATTCTAAAAACCTTGTTGTGAGTAGTTCAAAAAAATTAAGTTATGCAATATTAAATCTAATTGGAGAATAATCATATGGAAATAAAAAATGTTACTTTTATTGGTCTTGGCGTTATGGGTTATAACATGGCAGGTCATCTTAAAAAAAATAACTATAACACGACTGTTTATAATAGAACTACTTCAGTAGCTGATAAATGGGTTAAAGAATTTTCAGGAATAGCAAAATCAACTCCAGGTGAAGCAGCATCTGATGCTCAAGTCGTTTTTATATGTGTTGGAAGAGATGAAGATTTAGTATCTGTTATGGAAGGTAATGATGGCATTATAAACAATATTAAAGAAAACACTATTATAGTAGACCATACAACAGCTTCAGCAGATATTGCCAGAAAATATTATCAAAAAGCAAAAGAAAATAATTTTCATTTTCTTGACGCACCAGTTTCTGGAGGTCAGGCAGGCGCAGAGAAAGGTATTTTATCAATAATGGTTGGGGGGGATGAAGAGAATTTTCAAATAGCAAAACCTGTGATGAGTTCATATGGTAAAACTATTGAATTAATAGGCTCAATTGGATCAGGTCAATTAGCAAAAATGATTAACCAAATTTGTATTGCAGGCTTGGTGCAAGGTTTATCAGAGGCAATGGCTTTTGGTAAAAAAGCAAACTTAGATATGGAAAAAGTTTTGCAAGTAATTTCAAAAGGTGCCGCACAATCATGGCAAATGGAAAATAGATATAAAACTATGCTTAAAGGTGAATATGAATTTGGCTTTGCAGTTGATTTGATGCGAAAAGATTTATCAATTTGTTTTAATGAAGCTGAAAAAAATGGCTCTTCTCTTCCTGTGACTAAAATTGTTGATAAATATTATGAGCAAGTTCAAAAAAATGGTGGATCTAGATATGATACGTCATCTTTAATGACATTAGTTGATGATTAATTCAAAAAGTATTTATTTTGCTTTTATATTATTAGTTGCCTCTTCACTTTTTTGGTCAGGTAATTTTTTTACTGGAAAAGTGGCCTCTCTTTATAATTTAACACCTTTTAAATTAAGTTTTTTGAGATGGTCTCTTGCTTTTCTTTTATTACTTCCTTTTACTTATCGTAAAATTATTGAAGATTTTGAAAAATATAAAAAAAATTTTATTTTTTTAATTATAACATCGATACTTGGTGTAACTATATTCAATTCATTTACCTATTTATCTTTAGAAACATCAATGGTGATTAATTCATCGATAATGGCGTCTATTACACCTTTGTTAATAATTTTTTTTTCATGGGTAATATATAAAACTCCAACTTATTTCATGCAATTTTTTGGCATTGTTTTATCAATCATCGGGGTTCTACTCATTATTTCAAAAGCCAATATTAATAATCTCTTGAGTTTAAATTTCACTAAAGGAGATTTGTGGATGTTAGGCGCAGTTTTAGCTTGGGGCTTATATTCTGTTTTATTAAAGAAAATTGATAGTTCTCTATCACAACTTGCCACTTTAGA
>CACJPV010000015.1 GCA_902595425.1 uncultured Alphaproteobacteria bacterium
TGTATAACAGGAACTCCAAATTTGTGTTTTTATAGGTTAGTTAAAAATTATTTTTTACGTTTTCCTTTGATTTTAACATATTCATTTTTAAAATCACTTCTATTAACTAATTTAAGAAAATTAAAATTATTTAATTATTTTATAAATAAACTTCAAAAAAAAATTTGGCATTTCCAACCAACTTATGAATTACTTGAAGATATTTCAAAAAAAAAATATTTTTTACCAATTAACAAAGAATTAAAAAAAATAGAGAAGAGTCAACTTAAGAAATATCTTCCTTCATTACTTCATATATTAAGAGAGCCAGATTATAATAGAGTTGTTTTAAAGGGAATATCAAAAAAAATAAATTCAAGTGAGGAAAATATTATTCAAAATTATATTTTTTACTTTAAAAATTTCAAAAATGAATTTTACTTTAATCTTTTACCTCAAACTCACAGTCAACATACCGAAAATGTGATTTCTGAAATTAGAGAATGGAATATTGAAGCATGGAAAAAGATACATGATTTCAAAAATTCAAAAATTTTAACTATTACTGGTTATAGATATCAACATCTATTTGGAAAATCATACAATTTTAGACACAGGGTTTTCTATAAATTTATCAAGTTTATGAATAACAATTTTAGTCCTAAATTTTCTTCTGAATTTATAATTGTGACAAAGAAAACTTAAGTTAATAGTTTTAATAAAAAAATTATGTATAATTAAATAATATAATTTATAATAATTAATATGTTAGATTGTTTATTTGTTAGTCCTGGCAATTCAAAAGGGTCCTATCAAGAACTAAGTGTAAAATATTCTGCTATTGAGACTCCTACATGGGCACTTCTTTTAGCAGAGTCATGTAGATCAATCGGTTATAAAGTGGGTATTTTGGACGTAAATGCTGAAAATTTAAGTTTAGAACAGTGTTATAAAAAAATTACTAAACTTAAACCAAAAGTCTTATGTTTTACGGTTTATGGTCAAAATGTAAATGCTGGTACAACTAGTATGAGTGGCGCAGTATTGCTCTCTGAATATTTAAAAAAGAAAGAAATTGTTGCACCAATTGTATATGTTGGTTCTCACGTGCAATCTCTTCCTAATGAGAGTCTGGATAAAGAAAAAAGTATAGATATTATTTTAACAAATGAGGGAGTTTATTCTCTTAGAAACTTACTACAATTAGAAGATTTTAATCATAATAATTTAAAACTAATTAAAGGAATTGGATATAGGAAGAACAAAGAAATTATTATTAATGAGCCAGAAAAAATTGTACCTCAAGAAAAAATGGACGTTGACCTTCCTGGTTACGCTTGGGATTTATTGCCATTTAAAAATAAACCATTTGATCTTTACAGATCGCCTATGTGGCATGCAGAATACGAGGAAAGCAAAAGAACTCCATATGCAGCTATTCAGACTTCTTTAGGCTGTAAGTTTGGATGTGACTTTTGTATGATAAATATAATTAACAGAAACAATAATGATGAAATTGGAGTCGCTTCAAATTATAGTTTTATGAGATGGTGGAGTCCGGAGTTTATTATTAAAGAATTCGATAAGTTAATTAACTATGGAGTTGAAACAATAAGAATTGTTGACGAAATGTTTTTACTTAATCCAAAATATTATTTACCTCTATGTGAACTTCTTAAATCTAGAAATCAAAATGATAATTTAAGAATGTGGGCCTATTCAAGAATTGATACAATCAAAAAAGAAAATATATTAGAAATTGTAAGGGCCGCAGGCATTAAATGGTTATCTTTAGGTATTGAAAGTGGCAAAAAAGAGATAAGATTAGAAATTACTAAAGGTAAATTTGAAGATGTAGATGTTGAGTCTGTAATTCAAAAGGTTCATAATGCTGATATTGATGTGATGGCAAATTATATTTATGGGCTTCCAGGAGATAGCCGTGAAACAATAACAGAAACTTTAAACTTAAGCAAAAAACTATGCACTAGAGGATGGAATACATATGCTTCCATGGCTCTTCCCGGAAGCAAACTATACAAATTAGCAATTGAAAAAAATTATAAATTACCAACTAATTATGAGGGTTATGCCTGGCTCTCTTATGATTGCCAACCTCTGAGAAATGAGCACTTGTCTGCTGAAGAAATATTAAAAATGAGAGATGATGCTTTTATTGAGTATCATACTTTTCCTCCTTTTTTAAATAAGGTCAGAAATAAATTTGGTCAAAAAGCAGTTGATAATATTAATCAAATGACAAGTTTAAAACTAAAAAGAAAAATATTGGGAGATTGATATTAAAAAATTACACTTATTGTCTTTTAAACAAATTACGTTTTACTTTTCATTATAATAATCTCCATATTCAACTATAACGGTTACACCAGCATTTGGTCTAATTGCTTTTTTATAGGTGGACAATATATTTTCAGGTCTTTTCAACTTTACAAAATTAATATTTCTACACATTTCACTTATTGGTTTTGTATAATCACCTACATGTTGATGTTGAGGGTGAAGAGGTCGCTCTGACCCTATACTTGTCCTGATTATTATATTTGGCATAGATTTAGATTTGGTCATAACCTGAAATTTGTCAATATGATTAACTAACTGATTAATACCTAAGAGCAAAAAATTCCACCTTGGATATATACTTATTGGAACAAATCCAGATAAAGACATACCAAGAGTGATGCCCATTTGAAGTTCTTCGGTAACAGGAAGTTCATACCTCTTCTTAAGAGGAATCTGTCTTAATGTATTAAACATTGCTGTTCCTGGATATTCAACAGCTTGACCAATAAAAATTGTTTTTTTTTCTTTTGATAGAAGTGTCATACTTTTTTTAAGTTCATCAAAATACTTCATTTAAAATTGTATCCTAGTACCTGTGCCAGCATGGGGATATTTATTCTTATATTTGAAAACTGTAATATATTTTTTATTAAAATTTTCAAAAAAAAGTTTTTTTGTATTCCAGACTTTTTTAGTAGGAGTAAGCACAGACTCTTGATTATCTTCAATAATAAAATGAATTGGAAGCTTGTGATTTATTGAATAAGTTATGCTTTCATAGGCAATGCCAGCTTGAGAAGTCATATCACCAATAAAACAAAATACTTTCGATCTACTTTTTTTCAATTTAATAGCTAATGCCGTCCCAACGGCAATTGGTAAGTTTCCTCCAACAATAGAAGATGAATAAATTTTGTTATTTAAAAAAGACAATGACATTGATCGTCCTTTAATAATTTCATTAAGTAGTTCTTTTTTAGGAATGCCTTTTAATAAACATTGATAATGAGCTCTCCACGAGCAAAAAATCCAATCATTTTTACTAATTTTTTTAAAAATTTTTATTAACTGGTTTTCATTTCCATGGCTTAAATGGACTGGAGCGCGTATTTTTTTATCATTAAATGCCTTTACAACTTGGTCTTCAAATGAAATTAAATATTTCGCATCAATCATAAGCACAGTAATAATTTAGTTTTATAAAAAATTAAACTTATTTATTATTTCATGGTAGCGGAGGAGGGATTTGAACCCCCGACATCACGAATATGAGCCGTGCGCTCTGACCAACTGAGCTACTCCGCCATATGTATTTAAGCAAATAAACTTTAAGTTATTCAAAGTAAAGAATTAATACTATTTTTAAATACAGAACTCTTAATAAAAGTTTATGAATTTTCAATATTTTGAATTATAAAAATAGAAAGTAAATTTCTTTATGTTATAAATTTTATTTATAAAATTATGATTGAATTAAACCAATACACCCAATATAAAGAGAGTTCTCCAAGGTCCTTTGGCTTTGTTTTTTCAATTTTTTTTATTATATTGGCATTACTGCCAACTTTATATGACCAAAAAATTGATCAGTTATATCTATTTTTAGCATTTTGTATTTTCTTAATATCATTTATTTACCCTTCTTTTTTTTACTTTCCAAATCTAGTATGGTTAAAGATTGGAGAAATATTAGGTAAAATTGTATCACCGTTGATTATGCTTTTAATATTTGTTTTGGCTTTTTTAACAACCAAGTTAGTTTTATTTATTTTTAATAAGCAACTGCTTAATGATAGATTTGATAAAAATATTAAAACTTATTGGAAAAAATATGAAGATAACAAAGGCGGAATGAAAGATCAATTTTAAATGAATTTTCTTATTGAGTTATATAATTTTTTAAAAATAAGGAAAAAATTTTGGTTATTGCCTATTATTATAATTCTTTTAATTTTTGGAGGTATGATAATACTAACTCAGGGTACGGCTGTTGCGCCATTTATTTATACGGTATTCTAATTGTCTAAAAAGATTCTAGGTATTTCTGCATTTTTCCATGATAGCTCAGCGAGTCTATTAATTGATGGAAAAATAGTTAACGCAGTTCAAGAAGAAAGATTTACTAGAATAAAACATGATTCAAATTTCCCAATAAACTCTATAACTTTTATATTAAAAAATAATAATTTAAAATTATCAGATTTAGATAAAGTTATTTTTTTTGAAAAGCCATTTTTAAAATTTGAACGTTTACTTGAAACTTATATACATAATGCTCCATTTGGTTTTTCATCTTTTAGAAAAGCAATGCCTATTTGGATCAAGGAAAAGTTATTTCAAAAGAAAATCATTATAGAAAATTTAAATAAAATTTCAAAATTTGACAAAAAAAATTTATTATTTGTTGAGCATCATTTAAGTCATGCTTCAAGTGCATATTATCCATCTCCATTCGATGAAGCTATCGTCTTAACTATTGATAGTGTTGGCGAATACGCTACTACAACAATTGGTATAGGGAAGAAAAATAAAATAAAAATAATTAAAGAAATTCATTTTCCAAACTCACTTGGTCTACTTTATTCTGCTTTTACATACTATCTTGGATTTAAGGTAAATAGCGGTGAATATAAAGTAATGGGTTTGGCACCATACGGCACTCCAAAGTATACAAAAATTATATATGAAAAATTAATTGATGTAAAAGATGATGGTTCTTTTCGTTTAAATAATAAGTATTTTTCTTACTCAACCAAATTAAAAATGATTAATAAAAAATTTGAACAGTTATTTAAAGCAACCGCAAGACAGCCAGAAGAAAATTTAAAACAGTTTCATATGGATATAGCTGCTTCAATACAAGAAGTTTTAGAGGAAACAATAATAAAAATAGTAAAAGATATTAGTAGGCATTATGATATTAAAAATTTATGTATGGCGGGAGGAGTTGCGCTTAACTGTGTAGCAAATGGAAAAATACATGAAAAAAAAATATTTGAAAATATATGGATTCAGCCAGCCTCAGGTGATTCTGGCACTTCTCTAGGTGCAGCACTTTATTATTGGTATAATGAATTAAATAACCAAAAAATAATTAATAATGAAGATGATATGCATGGGTCTTATTTAGGCCCTGCTTTTTCAAATGACGAGGTTGAAAAACAACTGAGATTATATGGTGCAAAATTTTATAAATATAACACTCAAGATATTCTATCAATTTCCGCAGAAAAATTATCAGAAGGTAGGGCTATAGGTTGGTTTAGTGGCAAAATGGAATTTGGACCAAGAGCTCTTGGGTCCAGATCTATAATAGCAGATCCTAGAAACGAAAATATGCAAAAACAATTAAATTTAAAAATCAAATTTAGAGAGAGCTTTAGGCCATTTGCGCCAGCAATATTGTTCGATGATTTAGCTGATTGGTTTGATTTAGATGTTGCAAGCCCCTATATGCTATTGGTCTCTAAAGTAAAAAAGAATAAAATTATAGAAATTAGTGAAGAGCAAAAAAAATTATTTGGAATTGACAAACTAAATATTAAGAGATCAGAAATTCCTGCAATAACACATGTAGATGATAGCGCCAGAGTTCAAACAGTTCACAAAGAAACCAATTTCAAATTTTATAGCTTAATTAAAGAGTTTAAAAAAATTACAGGGTGCCCTATTTTACTGAACACTTCATTTAACGTTCGAGGTGAGCCCATAGTTTGTGATCCTAAAGATGCCTATAATTGTTTTATGGGTACTAATTTAGATATGCTTGTAATAGAAAATTTCATACTTTTTAAGGAAGAGCAGCCCAAAAAAAATATTATTAATTATAAAGAAAAATTTCAATTAGATTAAGATATTAAATTGAGAAAGACTCCCCGCATCCACATGTACTTTTTTCATTTGGGTTTTTAAAAACAAACCTAGATGATAATTTGTCAGTTGTATAATCCATTTCTGAACCTAACATAAACATTACAGCCTTACTGTCTATAAAAACTTTAATTTTATTACTTTCAACAAATTCAAATCCCTTTACTTGATTTTCTTTTGCAAAATCTAGTTTATATGAATACCCATTACATCCAGATTTATCCAGACCAACTAAAAAACCTACAGAGTCTCTAGGCGCTGACTTGAATATTTTGCCCAGTTGAGTGTTTGCATTTTCTGTTATTTTCAAAATATTATTCACTATATTATTATAGAATATTTTAAAAGATATCCAAAGCAAGTTTTGCGTCTTCTGTCATCATATCCTTAGTCCAGACTGGATGCCATACTAATTTAACTTCTATTGATTTTAGACATTCTAGTTTTTCAACTGATTTTCCAACATTTTCTGGCATTTGGCCAGCTACAGGACAATTCGGATTAGTGAGTGTCATTTCTATTTTTACATTATTGTCGTGCAAAGAAATAGAATAAATTAATCCTAGATCATACAAATTAACAGGTATTTCTGGATCCATGACATTTTGTATGCATTTAATAACATCTGCCTTATTTATTTTTTTTTTATAATCCTTAATTTTGCTAAAACTCCTCGAGTAACTAGAGTGTTTATTAGGTAAAAAATCTTCGATGTTTTTTTTCTCTGTCATTATTTTAAAAAATTCTTTAATTCATTTAATGAATTGACAAAATAGTCAACATCATCTTTAGTATTATAAATTCCAACTGACATTCTAGCATTTCCAGAAATGTTAAAGTGCTTCATAAATGGTTGAGCACAATGATGACCTGTTCTTATAGCTATATTTTTTTTGTCTAAAAACATTGCTAAATCATTAAAGTGTACGTTATCAATATTAAAAGATATTATCGAAGTTTGATTCTTAAAATCTCCATAAATTTTAATATCATTATTCGATTTTATTTTTTCATAAGCGTATTTAGTAAGCTCTTTTTCATAAGAATATATACTTTCGATTCCAACTTCGTTAATAAAATCAATTGAGGAGGATAGACCAATAACTTCAGCAATTGGAGGTGTTCCTGCTTCAAATTTTTGATACCCTTCAAGATATGTACTTTTATCTGTTTCAACATTTTTAATCATTGACCCACCTCCTTGATATGGAGAGAGTTTATTTATCCAAAAGTCGCTCATATACAAAATCCCAAGACCCGAAGGGCCGTAAAGTTTGTGAGCAGAAAAAACATAAAAGTCAGGATTCATTTCTTTAATATCAAGTTTTTTGTGAGGGACTAACTGACAACCATCTATAAGAATTGGAATATTAAACTTATTTGCTTTATTTTTAATCTCCTCAAAATTAGTTATTGAGCCTGTAATATTTGACATGTGTGTAATTGCAATTAGCTTGGTTTTAGAATTTATTTTTTCAATTAAATCTTTATAATCTAATTCTCCTTTATTATTTATATTTGCTGCAACTATTTTAATTTTTTTAGATACTAAATGCCATGGCACTAAATTAGCATGATGCTCTAACTTACTAACTAACACTTCATCATCATCTTCAAAATAATTTTTTGATAAACAATTTGAAACTAAGTTAATACCCTCGGTTGCACTTTTAGTAAAAATAATGTTTTCAGGAGATGGCGAATTTATAAAATTACTAACTGATATTCTCGAGTCTTCAAATTTTTTTGTAAGTTTCGAACTTAACTCATAAATACCACGGTGTATATTTGCATAATCATATGAATAACAATTTGTGATTGAATTAATCATTGAGTCTACTTTAAGAGCTGATGCAGCTGTATCAAAAAAGACAAGATTTGGTTTTTTTTTAAAAACGGGAAATCTATCTTTAATATTAGCTAACATAATTAGATGGTACTTAAATATTGTGTCAAATTTTTATTAATTCTGTCTATATTTTTTTTATCTAAATCAATTAAATCATCTTTGATAAAAGATGATATGATCATTTTCATTGCTTGTTTTTTATTTATTCCTCTAGATCTAAGGTAATACAAAGAATTTTCATCAACAGGTCCGATAGTTGAGCCATGTGAACACTTGACATCATCTGCAAAAATTCTAAGCTCTGGTTTGGAAAAAAATGAACATTTATCACTTAATAAAATCCCTTTACTTAATTGGTAACCCTCTGTCTTTTGAGCATTTTTGGATACAAAAGTGTTACTATAATAATTAGCTTTTGAAATATTATTTAATATACCTTTGTATTTTTGGTCACTCTCACAATTTTCGGCGTTATGAGTGATATGGGTCTTATTTGAACAAACATTATCATCTTTTAATAAAAAACAACCTTTTAAAGAAGCTTTAGAAAATACACCATTTAACTTTGCATTATGAAAATTTCTAACAAAGCCTTTTGAAAAATTATATGAATTTTGACTAAATGAAGATTTTTTAGCACAAGTTGTATTTGAAGTTAATAAAAGCTTATTTGATGACGCAAAATCCTGAAAAATATTATGCTTAATTTTAGAATTTTCTTCAATATTAATATTATAATAAATATTATTAATTGTATTTTCAGTTAAGTAAAAATTTTCTTCAATTATAACTTCACTATTTTTAAAAAAATTAAAAAAATTATGTTGAAAAATTGTGAAATCTTTTTCTGCTTTATAGTTTAAACAAATCTTAATTTTGGATTTTTGATTTACATCAATAAGAATTCCAGAATTTAAGAAAACTAGATTTAAGTCAGCAACAATATCATTAGTATCTTTTTGATTATTTGATTTGAATAATTCAATATCTTTTATTAAGATATTTCTTATTTCAATATTTTCGTCTTTATAATCAGGGCACTTGCCATTAACTAAATTGATTTGATAAACATTTTTTTCAGAAATTTCTAAAGTAGGTTTTTCTTTAGAAGGTTGATAAAAGTAATTAAATGAACTTAAATCTGAAATAGATATATTTTTAAGACTTTCATTATTTTTTTTATCAAATTTATTTAAGTTAATTTTATTAAAAATTTTCTGTCTTTCTTTTAATAGATAATTATCATTGGAAAAAATGTATTGCTTTAAATGATTGTTAAAATTTTCCTGAAAATTCATTAGAAATTTTTATATCCTGATTTCTCTATTTCTGATGCTAATGAAATATTTCCTGACTTTACTATTTTTCCATTACGCATAACGTGAACGAAATCTGGTTTGATATAATCTAAAAGTTTTTGGTAATGTGTAATAATTAAATAAGAATTATTTTTATTTTTAAACTTATTTATTCCTTCAGTAACAATTTTTAATGCATCTACATCTAAGCCCGAATCTGTTTCATCAAAAATAGTAAATTCTGGATTTAAAACACTCATTTGAAGAATCTCGTAACGTTTTTTTTCACCACCAGAAAAACCTGTGTTGATAGATCTTTTTAGCATATCTGAACTTATACTTAATTCCTCAGCTTTTTTTCTTAATAGTTTCGCAAAAGATAAACTATCTATTTCTTCTTTTTTTTGATTTTTTAATTTTGAATTAAGCGATGCATGTAGGAATGGCGTTATATTAACTCCTGGTATTTCAACAGGGTATTGAAAAGCTAAAAAAATACCTAATTTTGCACGCTCTTCAATATTTAAATCTAAAAGATTATGATCTTTGAAGATTATTTTGCCTGAGATAATTTCATAATCTTCATTACCCGCTAACACGTTAGCTAAAGTGCTTTTTCCTGAACCATTAGGACCCATAATAGCGTGAATCTCACCTTGATTTATGTTAAGGTTAAAATTATCAATTATTTTTTTTCCATCTATCGAAACATTTAAATTGTTAATATTTAAGAAAATCATCCTACACTTCCTTCTAGAGAAATAGCCACTAATTTTTGAGCTTCAACTGCAAATTCCATCGGCAATTCTTGGAGAACCTGCTTGCAAAAACCATTAACTATAAGAGATACAGCTTCCTCGTGGCTAAGACCTCTTTGCCTACAATAATATAACTGGTCCTCATTAATTTTAGAAGTAGATGCTTCATGTTCGACAATTGCAGAGTTATTTTTTGAATCAATATATGGAACAGTATGGGCCCCACATTGATTACCTACCAAAAGAGAATCACACTGAGTATAATTTCTTGCTTTATCAGCTTTTCTTAAAAATGATACATTTCCTCTATAAGTATTTTGAGATTTACCCAACGAAATTCCTTTTGAGATGATTTTACTTCTAGTATTTTTTCCAATATGAGTCATTTTTGTTCCAGTATCAGCTTGCTGAAAATTATTTGTAATTGCAACTGAATAAAACTCACCTATAGAATTATCACCTTTAAGAATACAACTTGGGTATTTCCAAGTAATAGCAGATCCTGTTTCAACTTGCGTCCATGAAATTTTGCTGTTTTTTCCTTTACACAAACCTCTTTTTGTAACAAAATTATAAATTCCACCCTTTCCTTCATCATCTCCAGGGTACCAATTTTGAACGGTTGAGTATTTAATTTCAGCATTCTCAAGAGCAATAAGTTCAACATTTGCTGCATGGAGCTGATTTGAGTCTCTTTGAGGAGCTGTGCAACCTTCTAAATAACTTACATAACTTCCTTTATCTGCAATAATTAATGTTCTTTCAAACTGACCAGTTTCTTCAGCATTTATTCTAAAGTAAGTTGATAACTCCATCGGACATTTTACATTTTCTGGAATATAAACAAAGGAGCCGTCTGTAAAAACTGCTGAGTTTAAAGCTGAATATGAGTGATCACCAGGAGGAATTACTGAACCTAGATATTTTTTTACTAATTCAGGATGTGTTTTTACAGCTTCACTTATTGAGCAAAAAACTATACCTAGTTTTTCTAATTCACCTTTATAAGTAGTTGCAACTGACACACTATCAAAAACAGCATCTACAGCAACGCCTGCTAAAACTTTTTGCTCCTCAAGAGGTATACCAAGTTTATTGTAGGTTTCGATTAATTTAGGGTCAACTTCATTTAAATCTTTTGGTTTTTTTTTAAAACTCTTTGGTGCAGAATAATAATAAATATCTTGAAAATCAATATCAGGAATCTTTAAATTAGCCCATTCAGGTTGAGGCATTTTCAACCATTTTTTATAACAATCTAGCCTCCAGGATAGCATCCATTCAGGCTCATTTTTCTGTTTAGAAATAAACTTTATTGTTTCCTCATTAAGCCCTTTTTTTGATCTAATAGAGTCAATTTCAGTAACAAATCCATATTTGTATTTATCCTTGGAAAAATTATCTAATGTTTTTATGGTTTCTGAATTCACTAATACTCAAATAAAGTTTTATTTATAAAAATCCAGTGTTTTCAAGAAAAAATAACTGAATTTAGAATCAATTCTAAAAATTAAAATATCCAGCCACCACCCAAAACTTGATCATTATCATAGAAAACACAAGCTTGTCCAGGTGATGTATCTGACACCATTTCATTGAAAAGAAAATACCCACTATTGGAATTTACAACTAACTTACCAGGAATTTCTTTTTGAGTTGATCTTATTTTTGCTGAGCACTTAACTGTGTTATTCCTAATTTTTTCATCAAGAAAATTTATGTTTTTAAAAAAAATCTTATTTTTTTTTAGTTTTTCGATTGGTGCTAGTACAATATAATTTTGTTTCTTGTTAACTTCTTTTACATAAAGTGGCTTTTCCTGTCCTCCAACTCCAACTCCCTTTCTTTGTCCTATTGTATAATTTGAAATTCCTTTATGAGTACCTATAACATTTCCATCAATATCAAAAATTTTCCCTTCTTTATTAATTTCAGGTATCATTTTATCAATTAAATCCCTGTAAGAGTCGGATGTTACAAAGCAAATATCTTGACTATCTGGCTTATCTTCAACATCTAAGTTGAATTCTTTAGCCATTTGACGAATTTCTGATTTAAGAAAATTTCCTAGAGGAAATCTTACATAATCAAGTTGTTCTTGGAGTGTAGCAAATAAAAAATAACTTTGATCTTTACTATTGTCTTTTGCTTTATAAAGCTTTGAATTTTTTAATCCTCCCCTCCTTATTGCATAGTGTCCAGTAACAAGAGCATCTGCATTCATTTTTTTGGACTCTTCCAAAAGGTCTGAAAACTTTACTGTTTCATTACAATTAATGCATGGCACTGGGGTTTCACCATTAGCATATGAATTTATAAAATTATTAATTACTCCATTATAAAATTTATCTTGAAAATCTAAGACTTTATGGGGAAAGTTATATTGATTTGCTACTTTTTTAGCATCATCAATATCAATTCCAGCACAACAAGACTTTGATTTAGAGATATTCGGCTGATTGTACAGTCTTAATGTGATTCCTGTTACATCATAACCTTCTCTTTTTAATTTTACCGCAGCTACAGAGCTATCAACGCCTCCCGACATTGCCACGATAACCTTTGTATCTTTTTCTTTTTTTTCAAAACCAAGAGAGTTCATAATTATAATAATCTATATATTTACAAACTATTATAAGTTCAATATTAGCTTCATAATAATGGTAGATTTATTGATTCCAGGACCTAGTGGTAAAATTGAGGCAAAATATAATCATAATAACAATAATAATTCACCTATAGTTCTAATATTACATCCAGACCCTCAAAGAGGCGGAAGTATGAATACAAAAGTTATATTTAAATTATATAAAATATTTTTAGCTAATGGTTTTTCAACAATAAGATTTAATTTTAGAGGCGTAGGTAAAAGTGAAGGAGTGCATGATGATGGAGAAGGAGAATTAAGCGATGCTGCAAGTGTATTGGACTGGTTGCAACAATACAATACAAATTCAAAAATTTGTTGGGTAGCAGGTTTTTCATTTGGAGCATGGGTGGCAATGCAATTATTAATGAGAAGACCAGAAATAAATGGTTTTGTTTGTGTGTCACCTCCCGCGAACATGAGAGATTTTAGTTTTTTAGCTCCCTGCCCCTCTTCAGGATTAATAGTTCATGGTGATAAAGATAATATTGCTTCATTTGATTCTACCAAAATATTAGCCGAAAAATTACAAAAACAAAAAAAAGTAGAAATTAAATTTAAGCCAATTAAGGGTGCTGATCATTTTTATGAAAATTATTCAGAAGATTTAAGTAATATAGTTGATGGCTACATTAAAAATAGTCTACAAATATAAATAATTTGTAATTATGAAATTTAAATCAGATTTCTTAAAAGAAATAAATAAACGTGGTTTTATTTATCAAGCAAGTGACTTGGAAGGTCTAGACAAATTAATGTCGAGAAAAAAAATTACAGCATATATAGGTTTCGATATAACAAGCGATAGTCTGCATATAGGTAGCTTAGTTCAACTAATGCTTCTTAAATGGCTAAATAATTATGATCATAAGACTATTGCTTTAGTTGGAGGTGGAACAACTTTAGTTGGAGATCCCTCTGGAAAAGATGCTTCTAGAAAAATTATGACTTTAAAAGAGATTTCAAATAACACAAAAAAGATTAAAACTACATTTAATCAATTTATAGATTTAAGTAGAGATGGATCAATTATTAATAATTACACCTGGCTTTCCAGGTTAAATTATATCGAATTTTTAAGAGATTTTGGATCTAAATTAACACTTAATAAAATGCTTACTTATGAGTCTGTAAAGAATAGATTAGATAGGCAGCAGCCATTAACCTTTTTAGAATTTAATTATATGCTTCTTCAGGCATATGATTTTTATTATTTAAAAAAAAACTATGATTGTGTTCTTCAGTTAGGCGGCTCAGACCAATGGGGTAATATTATAAACGGTATTGATTTAATTAAAAAGATACTAAACCAAAAAGCTTATGCATTAACTTCACCCTTAATAACAAACTCAGATGGATCTAAAATGGGTAAGACAGCAAAAGGAGCGATATGGTTAGATAAGGAAAAATTAAGTAATTATGAATTCTATCAATTTTGGAGAAATATTAATGATGAGGATGTTGTTAGATTTTTAAAACTATTTACAGAATTAGAATTATATGAGATTGAAAAATTATCCAAATTAAAAGGTAAAGAAGTCAATGAAGCAAAAAAGATTCTAGCCTTTGAGGTAACAAAAATTAGTAGAGGAATTAAATCTGCAAATCAAGCAAAAGAAATAGCTGATAATATCTTTGTTAATAATTCGCTAGACAATAGAATGCCTCTATATGAAATTAAAAATTCTGAGATTAAAAAATCTAAATTCTCAATTCTAGATGCAATTGAGAAACTTAAATTAAGTAAAAGCAGGAGTGAAACCAAAAGATTAATAAAATCTAAAGGCATTAAAATTAACGATGAAATATTTGAATCACAAGATTTTTCTCTTAGGAATTATGCTAAAATATCGGAAATTAAAATAAGTGTTGGTAAAAAAAATATTGGAATACTAAAAATAAAATAAATTTATTCAGTGTTAATATAAATAAAGCTAAAATAATTTGATTAGGAATATATCTTTATAATGATAGAGAGTGTTCAAGAAATTTATCTATTTCACCATCAAGAATGTCACTTACATTAGAAGACTCATAATTATTTCTTAAATCTTTTATAAGTTTATAGGGATGTAATACGTAAGACCTAATTTGACTTCCCCATCCTATTTGTTTTTTTTGATTATTTATCAAATTTTCTTTTTCTTTTCTTTTTTGGATTTCATATTCATAAATTCTTGATTTTAGCATCTTTAAAGCAGTGGATTTATTTTTGTGTTGAGATCTATCATTTTGGCATTGAACAACAATTTGTGTAGGTATGTGCATAATTCTAATTGCACTATCAGTAGTATTTACATGCTGTCCTCCTGCCCCAGAAGCTCTGTAAGTATCAATTCTTAAATCTGATTCTTTTATATCAATTTCAATCTTATCATCTATTTCAGGATAAACCCAGACACTTGCAAAACTCGTATGTCTTCTCTTATTACTGTCAAAAGGAGAAATTCTTACAAGTCTATGAATGCCACTTTCCCTTTTTAACCATCCATATGCATAATTCATATCAAACTTAATAGTTGTAGACTTAATTCCTGCCTCCTCACCTCTTGTTTCTTGTATTAATGAAATCTTGCAATCTTTTTTTTCCGCCCATCTTATATACATCCTCGCAAGCATTTCTGCCCAATCCTGGCTTTCTGTTCCCCCAGCACCAGCGTGAATTTCTAGAAAAATGTTATTAGGATCAGTATTCTCATTCATAAGATTTTCTAATCTTGATTTATTAGACTTCTCGAATAAATTTTCGCTTTCGAATAATATTTGTTTGAGATAATCTTGGTTGTTTTCAGAATTTGATATTCGATACAACTCCTCTAGATAATCTAAATTTTCTTTAATATGATCAAAATCTTTTATTTTTTTTTCAATGGTCTTAATTTTTTGAAAAATATATGCTGCATTATCTTCTTTCCAAATATTAGGTTTTTCACTTTCATTTTTTAGTCTATTTAGTTCACTCTGAAGTTTAGAAAAGTCAAACCCCCCTCCTTATTAAATCAAAATTATTTCTTATAGCTACTAAATTTTTTTCAATTGTTTCTCTATTAATCATTAATTATTTAATAAACCACCTGTGCCAGAAATGGAATTATTAATTATACCTAATGAATCTAAGATATTTATATCATCTTTTGAATAGGGTTCAGTGCCCTCTATAAAAGCTTCTGTAATACTGGTTTCTTTATTTGAAGGCAGTCCGGTATCTTGGTCTATTTTTACAAAACTAAGACCTGACGGTACTCTAAATGGAGTCTTATTATAGTTTAAATTGGAATTTTTGACAAAATCTAGAAAAATCGGCACTGCTACTGATGAGCCAGTTTGCTTATATCCTAAATTCTGAGGTTTATCATGACCCACATAAACACCAATAACCAAATCTGGTGAAAAGCCTATAAACCATGCATCTTTATTATCGTTAGTAGTCCCAGTCTTTCCAGCAAGAGGTATATTAAGTCTGCCCAGCCTTTTTGCTGTTCCCCTTTTTACTACACCTTCCATCATTGATGTAACTTGATAAGAAATTTTTGGATCTAAGGCTTGTTTAAGACTATTTTTAATTCTGGGTAACTCTGTATCGTATGTTATTTTACTTAAAAGACAATTCATACATTCTTTATTTGAATTTTCAAAAATTTTTTTTCCATTTCTAGAGTAAATACTTTTAATGATATTTGGTTTAATTTTTTTGCCTCCATTTGCAATAATCCCATAAGCATTGGTTAAATCAATAAGAGTTACTAGACCAGAACCAAGAGACATTGACATATTGTTGTCTAAATATTTATCGATATCAAAATCCTTTGCAGTACTTAGAATACTATCGATACCTATTTTATTCGCCAATCTGATTGTCATTAAGTTTCTTGATTTTTCTATTCCCGTTCTCATGGTTGTTAAACCGTAAAATTCATCAGAATAGTTTGCGGGCTTCCATTTTGGCAAACCTGGCCCTTGATCTATGACATATGGTGCATCTAAAATGAGAGTTGAGGGAGTGTACCCTTGTTTTAAAGCTGAAATATAAACAAAAGGTTTAAAAGCAGAGCCAGGTTGCCTTTTAGATTGCACAGACCTATTAAATTGACTAAGTCGAAAACTAAAGCCTCCTGACATTGCAAGCACATCACCTGAATGAGGATCTATAACAATTATAGCGCCATTAGCTTTAGGTACTTGCTTGATAATAAACTTGGATTTATGTTTTTCAATAAATAATAAATCTCCATTTTTAAACTTTTCATTTATCAACCACTTATTTTCATTCTCCTTTAGGTCTATTTTAAATTTTAAATTTTCTTCATTAATTAAAAATAATTCCTTAGATTTTACTTTATAAATTTTTGATAAGAACCATTGATTAGGAAATGGATTAGGAATTTCTCTAGTCATTTCTTTTAAATCAATGGTGTCTGTAGCTACATTACCTAGAACTCCTTGCCACCCTTGAGTCTTATCATAATTGATTAGACCTTCTATCAAGGAATTTTCTGCTATTTTTTGTAGAGATGTATTTAGAGATGTTTTAATAATTAAACCTTCTGAATATAATTCTTTCTTTCCAAATTGTGAAAAAAGGTTTTTTCTAATTTCTTCATAAAAGTATTCAGCACCAATAAATACTTTGTTTTTTCTATCATTAATTTTTAGTGGTTTATTTTTAAAATTTAGATCAGATTTTAATATAAAACCATTTTGGTACATCCTATCAATTACCCAGTTTCTTCTTTCAATTGCTTTATTATAATTTTTCTTAGGGTCGTAGTTGCTTGGAGCCTTAGGTAAAGAAGCTAAAAAAGCAATTTCACTTAGATCTAAATCGTTTAATGATTTATTAAAATAGTTTAAGCTTGCTGCTGCTATACCATAAGATCTATAACCTAAATAAATGTCATTTAAATATAATTCCAGAATTTGATTTTTTGTTAAAATATTTTCTACTCTAATAGCCAGCAAAATTTCTTTAATCTTTCTATCAAAACTCACTTCATTTGTTAGTAATAAATTTTTAACTACTTGTTGGGTAATTGTAGAAGCTCCAATCAATTTTTGATTATTAAATAAAGAGTTAATGTTAGTTAAAGTTGCTCTAGATATTGCCATTAAATCAATGCCAAAATGTGAGAAAAAATTTTTATCTTCTGCAGATATAAAAGCATTAACTAAATTTTTAGGCACTCTATCAATGGGTACGAAAATTCGCTCCTGAGTATGAAATGATTTAAGCAATACACCGTCCGAACTATAAAGCCTCGATGATAGTTGAGGCTTGTATTCAAGAATTTTATTATAACTTGGTAAATCTGGACTATATTTCCATAAAATTGATAGAAAAAATATGAAGATGGCAATTGATAAGGTTACTATCAAAGTAAGCGATATTGTGAAAAATTTAAACATTAATTAAAATCTAGATTGTGAAATAGTTTAAAATATGACAATAGGTTAAAAATAACAAAAATAAATTATTATTACAATTTCTAAATATAAATGAACAAATTACTTAAAATATACAATGGAGTTTCTAAAAAATGTCAAAAACAATACTTATTGATGCAACAAATTCAGACCAAACAAGAATTGCAGTTACCGAAAATGATAAATTAGATGATTTTGAAATCGAATCTAATAAAAAAAATTCAGTAAAAGGTGATGTCTATTTAGCAAAAATTACTAGAGTAGAGCCTTCTTTACAAGCCGCTTTTGTGGATTTTGGAAATAACAGAAATGGTTTCTTGCCTTTAACTGAAATACATCCAGATTATTTTAAAATTCCTTCAGCTGATAAAGAGATAGTAAGTGAGCTAAATGAAAAAATAAATGAAAAACACGAAGATCATGAAATAGATGATAAAAATAATGAAAGTTCAGACACAGATGAGAATGAGAATAAAAAAGATAACTCTACTGATATCCAATTATCAAAAACGAGACCAATAAATCCAAAAAAAGAATATTTAAATTTTTTTAAAAAATACAAAATTCAAGATGTTATTAAACCTAGACAAGTAATACTAGTACAAGTGAATAGAGAAGAGAGAGGTTTAAAAGGTGCTGCCTTAACTACATTTTTGTCATTCGCTGGTAGATATTGTGTCCTAATGCCAAACAGTATGAATAACGATGGTATTTCTAGAAAAATAGGTGATATTGAAGAAAGAAAAAAATTAAAACAGATTCTCAATTCAGTAAATATACCTGAAAAAATGTCTGTAATTGTGCGTACAGCAGGTATTGGCAGATCAAAAAAAGAAATTGCAAAAGATTTGTCGTATCTTGTCACACAATGGAATAAAATTAGAGAATTAACAATTAAATCTGAGGCTCCAAAATTAATACATGAGGAAGGAAGCATATTAAAAAGAACAATCAGAGACATGCTCACTGAAGAAGTTGATTCTATCTTTGTTGATGGAAAAGAGTCTTTTGATACTATTAAGAAACTATCACGAAGTTTAACACCAGGACAAACTAAAAAAATTAAACTTCACAAAAATGCAGATAAATCTCTTTTTGCTGAACATAATATAGAAAATCAGATTAATGATTTATTTAGTTTAACTGTCAAACTAAAATCAGGTGGATCAATTGTTATTAATACAACTGAAGCTTTAGTAGCAATTGATGTGAATTCAGGAAAAAACACAACTGAAAGAAATATTGAGAGTACAGCTTTAAAAACTAATTTAGAAGCGGCCAATGAAGTTGCTCGTCAACTTAGATTGAGAGACTTAGGTGGATTGGTCGTTATCGATTTTATAGATATGGATGATTATAGAAATAACTTCAAAGTTGAAAAAGCTATAAAATCAGCATTGTATCGAGATAGAGCTAGAATTCAAGTTGGAAGAATAAGCATGTTTGGTTTGCTAGAGTTATCAAGGCAAAGACTAAGATCAAGTTTAATTGATAAAACTTTTGATAAATGTAATTATTGCAATGGCTCCGGTCTAATTTTAAATTCTGATGCAATTAGTGAACAAATTATAAAAGTAATTAAAGAAAAAATTACTGAAAAAAGTAACATAAATGTTAAGTGCAATACCTCACTTGCTGAAAATTTAATTAATAATAAAAACAAAGAAATTACTAATTTAGAAGATTTATATAAGTCCAAAATTACATTTATTTTTGATAATCAATTATCATTACATGAGCCTATTGTAGAAGTATTAGAAATAAAAAAATCCACTACAGTTAAAAGTGAAAAAAAATTATCAACTAAAAAGAAAATTCCAAATAAAAAATCTCAAACAAAAAAAAGTACAAAAGGTAAAAGAATTAGAAAAGAGAAGAATAGCAATAGTCAAAATACTGACTCAACTATCAAAGAACTAGCAGAGTCAAATAATAAAATTAATGATTTACAAAATGAAGACTCTAATAAGGATGAAAAAACTGGTTGGTGGTCTTAAAATTTATCTCTATTTGCCATTTTTGCTATTAATTTTATTTGCAAAAACATTATATTCTTCTCAAATTTTTGACTACCAAACTGAAAACTTTATTAATAAAATCATATCTGATGTTGTTTCAGTTAATTCCTATAAGAAAATAATTAAATATAAAATAATTAGAGATGATTTTCCAAATGCCTTTGTTACAGAAGATAATACTCTTTTTTTAACATCTGGTTTATTTTCATATTCACCGGACTATGTATCGTTTTTAGCAGTTGTTGCTCATGAAATTGGTCATATTGAAAAATATCATGTTTCAAAAAGGATAAAAGAAATAGACACTCTAAAAAGTGTAAGTTCATTTGGAAATATGGCAGCCATTTTTGGATCAATGATATTGCAACAACCAGATTTAATGAATGCTGCTATTGTTAACCAAACTACAATAAATAATTTATATTTAAATTTTACTCAAGAGCAAGAAATAGAGGCTGATTTTTATGCAGTTGAAACCATTAAGAAATTAGGGCTTCCTGCTGATTCAATAAAAGAGTTTCTTTTAATTTTAGAAAATAAATCGCGATCTCATTTAATTGATAATGAGATGAAAAAGTTCTCTACACATCCATTATTTTCTACAA
>CACJPV010000016.1 GCA_902595425.1 uncultured Alphaproteobacteria bacterium
GCAACCAATTAGAAGATAATCTAATTATACCTACTAAGAAACCAAGAATTGTTGCAGCGATACATCCACAGAAAGAAACTAAAAGTGTGTTTAAAACTCCTACAAAATATACATCTAAGTGCGTATCTGTAGATTTAAAATTTATGAAGGGAGAAAAACTAATATCAAATCCAGCAGGATCAGTGAGAAATCTCCAACCAGTTGCAATGTTTCGTTTTTCTAAATTATAAGCTGTAGTTTGAACTATAAAGTATATTCCTAGTGCAAATAAACCAATAACAAGAGTTTGAAAGAATATTGATCTAAACTTTTCATCTGAAAAAAAATTTACGTTAGATCTCATTAGACTCCTATAAAAAAAATAGGGGGTTTTGAAACCCCCTAATTGTAAAAAATTTACGATTTATCTGAACGGAGGTGCGTATAAAATACCACCTTGAGTCCAAAGTGCATTAAGACCTCTTGCAATCTCAAGCGGAGTATCTGGACCTACGTTAGCTTCGTAAGACTCTGAATAGTTACCAATTTGTTTAATAATTTGGTAAGCCCAATCAGGAGCTAGCTCAAGCATTTCACCATATGAACCTTCAACACCAAGAAGTCTTAGTACTTCAGGAACATTTGAGCTTTTTTGAGCATCAACGTTTTCAGATGTAACACCTAGTTCTTCAGCAATAATCATTGCATTTAGAGACCAACGAACTACGTCACCCCATTGGTGGTCACCGTGTCTTACTAGTGGACCTAGAGGTTCTTTAGAAATGATTTCAGGTAAAACTACCCACTTACCAGGGTCTGCAGCTGCAGCTCTAGTTGAAGAAAGACCAGATGCATCAGTAGTGTATACATCACATCTTCCAGCGAATAAGTTTTCTTTTCCTTCATCGTTAGTTTCAATTGGAAGAGCTTCGTAGCTAATTCCATTTAATCTGAAGAAGTCAGCAAGGTTAAGCTCTGTAGTAGTACCAGTTTGGATACATACAGTAGCACCATCTAGTTCTTTCGCACTTGAAACTCCAAGAGCAGAAGGAACCATGAAACCTTGACCATCATAGAAGTTAACACCTACGAACTCAAAACCAAGATTAACATCTCGGCTAATTGTCCAAGTAGTATTTCTCGCTAACATATCAACTTCACCAGAAGCTAATGTAGGGAAACGAGACTTACCAGTTGTAGTGATAAATTCTACTTTAGAACGATCTCCAAAAACTGCTACAGCAACTGCACGACACATATCTGCATCAAGACCAGCCCACTCTCCACTATCATCAGGAGCAGCAAAACCAGCTAAACCAGTTGTTACACCACATTTTAGAAAACCTCTATTTTTAACATCATCAAGAGTTCCAGCATTTGCTGAGAAAGCAAATACAGAAACAGCTAGGATTGATAATAGTTTTTTCATATTATTTCCTCTCTTTTTAAATAATTATTTAAACATCTTTTTTCAAAGAATTATCCCCAATAGCAAAATTAATCAAACTACGAAATAGCTAATTTTATATCTAAAATATAAACATAATTTGTATATTATGTTAAAAATATATACTAGATGTAGTAGTTATGAAGATTAACACAAAACTAACTAAAGTTTCAAGAAATGTAAAAAAACAAAAAGGATTCATTAATCCAGGAATTTACAAAGGTTCTACAATGATCTTTGATAATTTTAACGACTATATCAATGATATTAAAAATGATGATGATAGAAGCACTCTTTACGGCATCAATAAAAACCCATCAGTTGATCAACTAGAAAAAGCCATAAGTAATTTATATAATTGCCATGATACAGTTGTAGCACCATCAGGACTTGCCGCTCTTATCATTCCTTTTTTTGCTTTTTTAAAACAAGGTGATGAGGTTTTAATAAATGATACTGTTTATAGTCCAACAAGAACTTTTTGTGAAAAACTTTTAAAAAATTATGGTGTCAAAATAAATTATTTTCATCCCTTTATAGATACAAATAAATTTGAAAAATTAATTAAACCAAAAACTAAATTGATATATTTAGAATCTCCAGGGACAGCAACATTTGAAATTCTTGATATTCCAAAAATAACTAAAGTTGCTAAAAGAAAAAAAATTCCAACTGTAATGGACAATACTTGGGCATCCCCAATATTTTGTAATCCAATTAAACTTGGAATAAACATGATTATCGATGCAGGCACAAAATACATCAATGGACATTCAGATATTCTTATTGGTTTCATTAGTTCAGATAAAAAACATTCAAAGTCTATTAGAGTTGCAACAAAAACTTTAGGGATTTGTCCAGGATCAGAAGAAGTATACTTAGCTCTTAGAGGCTTACCAACATTAAATTTAAGAATGAAACAAATAGAAGCTAATGCATTAAAAATGGCTATAAAATTAAGCAATCATCCTTTAGTAGAGACAGTTTACCACCCTGCTTTACAGACAACTATCAATCATCATATTTGGAAAAGAGATTTTTCAGGTAGCTCTGGTCTATTTGCATTTTCTTTAAAGAAATTTCATTCTCAAAATAAAATAAAAAAAATGTTCTCTAAACTTAAAATATTTAAATTAGGATATAGCTGGGGTGGTTATGACAGCTTAATAACTTTTCCTCCATTATCAAAAAGAAAATTTAAAAGTCAGCTTAAAGGAAATATAATAAGGCTGTATTGTGGTTTAGAGGACTCTCAAGATCAAATCAAAGATATATTTACAGGCTTAAAAGCTCTATAATAATGGACCCGGTATTTTTGGCTTTTGCTTCTTTTGGAGTTTTTGTTTTTGGTATTTCCAAGGGTGGAGTGCCGGGTCCAATCGCCATGCTAGCTGTTCCAGTCATGTCTTTTGCGATGAGTCCTCTTCAAGCTGCTGGCATACTGTTACCACTTTTAATCATAATGGATTTTTCAGCAATTTATTTATATTGGAAGAAATGGATAAATAAAATTTTAAAAATTATAATTCCGGCATCAATAGTTGGGATTTTATTTGGAACCTTTACTTTCAAATATACAAACGAAGATCAAATCAGAATAATGGTTGGTATTATTTCAATAATTTTTGTTTTAGTTTCTTTTATTCAAAAAAGTAACAGTTTACTGAAACCAACAAAGCTAAAAGGATATTTTTGGTCTTCTATTGCAGGTTACACTAGCTTTTTGATTCATGCAGGAAACCCGCCAATGAATTTTTATACACTACCTTTAAAATTGGATAAAATATCCTTTATTGGCACTATGACCATGGCATTCTTAGTTATTAATGTTGTTAAATTAATACCTTATTACTATGTTGGATTATTAGCACCTGCTAACTTGATTGTTTCACTTGTTTTATTACCACTTGCTTTTATAAGTGTCTTAATAGGATATTTTATTCAAAAAAAAATTCCCGAGAAAATTTTTTTTAATGTAATTTATATCTTGCTTTTTTTAAGTGGTTTAAAACTTATCTACGATGGAATAGTCTAGTCAACAGCTTCAGCTATATTCAAAAAACGATCTGCTACTTCAGAATTTAAATATTTAAGCCCTTTTCTATATTCATCTGAGTGGTAAAAGGACTCAGCTTGTTGCATTGAAGGAAATTCAATCACCACAACTCTATTCATTTCTTCACCTTCTAAATTTTTTATTCTTCCTCCTCTACTTAATATTTTGGCTCCTGCAGCCAATAATGCAGGACCTGCTATATCTGCATATTTTTTATATTCATCATAATTTTTAACATTAACAACTCCAACCCAATATGCTTTTTTCATATTCTTTAGCTCCTTTATTAATTTTTTTTAAAATTAGTTTTATAATCTGCCCGTTTAGTTTTTCTAGTACCAAAAGGCCCAGGAATAAATAATGTCATTGTGTCTGTATTGGGCTTTAAATCAACTCGATGAAGATGATCAGCAGATCTAAAACCTATATAACCAGGCGGTCTCCAAAATTTACCTTTAGATGTGGTTTCCCAATAACCTCCTTTTAAAATAATCGTGATGTATGGACACATATGATTATGTACACCTTCTCCATGATCATCATCAAGCATTCGATGTATAAGAACATTAAAAGGAAACCATTGAGGTCTCTTTCTGAATAATAAATAATATCTTTCCAACCACGGTTTTGCTTTGTGAAATTCGGGATGAGATGGCCCTCTGTCTAAAACAATTTTTTTTCTTCCAAGTTTTTCTAAAATTTTTAAAAACATAGCTTATCTTAGGCTAGCTTCTATGTTTCCACCATCAACTGTAATAATATTCGCTGTAGTTTTATCCAATAAAAGTTGAGCAAAAAACGACTCAGCAACATCTTCTGCTGTTACCTCTTTTTGTAACAAATTATTTTTCAAATAATCAGTTACTTTGATACCCCTTGCTTTAGCTCTTTGCTTAATAATTTTTGTTGTTAGTAACCCACTTTGAATTCTATCAGCATTGATGCCATTTACACGAATACCATATTTACCACATTCAAGTGCATACTGTTTCATCATAAATAATGAACTTGCCTTTGCAATACCATAGGGTCCAAAATTATTTCCAGGATTTACAGATTGTTTTGAGAGGTTTATAGATATAGAGCCTCCAAAATTTTGATTTATCATCACATTTACAACGTTTTGAATTATATAATGATGCGAATAAAAATTATTAGACATACTTGTTTTTAGTATGTCTTCATTTAGATCTTTCATTTGACCTTGAAATGCTAATCCTGAGTTTGATATTAAAATATCAATCCCTCCAAATTCCTTTACAACTTTATTGACAGACTCTTTTACATTTTCATTATTACTTAAATCACACTTTATACAAAAACAATTTTTATAAATTTCTTTATGAAGATTTGTAAAGTTTTTATCAAAAAGAATAACTTCTATTTTTTCTTTTAAAAATCTCTCAGCAATAGCTGAACCAATTTTTCCAGCTCCTCCAGTTATAATAGCTACCCTACCTTCAAATTTTTTTCTCTGCCTTGAGTTAAGTTTAGCTCTTTCTAAAGGCCAATACTCCATCTTAAAGATTTCTTTATCATTGATTGATTTAAAATTTGAAATACAATTTGAGTCAATTATTGACTCTTTCATAGAAAGAAAAATATCATTTGAAATTGTCTCTTCTTTTTTATCTCGTCCTATTGAAAAATAACCTAAACCGGGCAACACAATTATTCTTGGTAATGCATCAGATATTTTAGAATTCTTAATATTATTCTTATATTTATTAAAATATTTTTTATAATCCACAACGTACTTTGTTAATGCATTTTTAAGATATGCATTACTATAATTATTTTTATTTTTAAGAATTAATGGTTTTGCCTTAATTCTAATTACATGATCGGGGGTAACAGGACCTTTTGAAAACATTTCTTGTAAATTATTTAAATTACTAAAAGCAACATCTTCCTTGGATGAATTTAATTTTAAGATCCATTTATTACCAGATATATCAAATAAAAATTTTCGAAAATTATTTTGAATTGATAAGCTATCTATCTTTATTTGATTTTTATTTAAAAGTTTATTTTGATTTACTTTGATTCTAGTTTTTGAGATAAAAGCTTCAGCTATGTTTACAAACTTTATCATTCTGTCATAACTATCTTTAGCTGTTTCTGCAAAAGTAAAAATACCATGATTTAATAAAAGTAATCCTTCAATATCTTTATTTTGATTATAAACTTCATAACACTTTTTTGCTAAATCAAATCCTGGCATTACATAAGGAACAATGCCGAGCTTTTTTCCATACAATTTTTTTAAAATTTTTTTTGAGTCAATTAAATTTACTAAAGACAAAATAGCATTTGAATGAGTATGATCAATAAATTTATGTGGCAAAAAAGCATGAAGTAAAGTTTCTACTGAAGGGTTAGGAGAAGATGGATTTAAAAGATTATTTCTTAAATATTTAACCATTCTTTCGTCAGTCATTTGATTTAATTTTAAGGTTTGCATTAATGGATCAAGTAAGAGAGTGGGCATCCCTTCTTCATTTAAATTTGACATATCCCAGCCACTTCCTTTTACATGTATTACGTTAATCGTTTTCTTAAAAAAATCTTTTTGAGTTTCCTTAAGAGAAGTGTTGCCACCGCCGTGAAGAACAAGTTTTTTTTCTGAACCAAGTAAATGAGTTGTATAAATTCTTAGAGCTAAATCTTTAGAAATATTTTTCTTCGAATAAAACCGAATATATTGATTTGCTATTTTATTATTCCAAAGATTTTTCATTTAATTTTTTTATTGATATGCTATTTGCATCAATAATCCCTTTTTCTGTTATGAGTTTTGTAATATACTTTGCAGGTGTAACATCAAAAGCATAATTAACACATGTAGCTCCTTTTGGAACTATCTTTAATTTTTTTAAATGATTATTTTCATCTATTCCATTAATGTGAGAAACTTCATCGCTATTTCTTTCTTCAATAGGTATATCGCGAACACCATCTTCAATATTAAAATCAATGCTAGAGATAGGTGCTGATACGTAAAAAGGAACATTATTATCAAAGGCCGCTAGAGCTTTAAGGTATGTTCCAATTTTATTACAAACATCACCATTAGATGCAGTTCTATCAGTTCCAGTAATACAAAGGTCAATTTTATTGTGCTGCATCAGATGACCACCAACATTATCTACAATAAGAGAGTTTTTAATATTTTCATTTAAAAGCTCCCAAGCAGTTAAACTAAAGCCTTGATTTCTTGGTCTGGTTTCATCAACCCATACATGTACAGGAATATTATTCTTGTTAGCTACAAAAACTGGAGCAAGAGCAGTTCCCCAATCCACTGTTGCTAACCAACCAGCATTACAATGGGTTAGAATATTAACAGGCTTATTGGTTTTATTATAAATTTTTTTAATTACTTCACATCCATATTCACCAATTTTTTTACAATTACTAATGTCGTCCTGTCTTATTTGATTGGCTATCTCAAGAATTTTTATAGATATTTTATCCTGGTTTAAACCAGCTATTTTAGTCATTACTTCATTAAGAGCCCACGATAGATTGACAGCTGTAGGTCTAGTTTTATTTAATCTATCTGAAGCTTTTTTTAAGTAATCTAAACTAGTGTTTTCTTTTGAAGCAATATACATACCAAATGCTGCTGTAACACCAATTAAGGGCGCTCCTCTTACTTGCATTTCTTTAATTGCAAAACATACTTCATCAACAGTATTTAATTCTACAATTTTTACTTCAAATGGAATTAGCCTTTGATCAATAATCTTTACTTTATCTGATTTATGTTCATACCAAATAGTTGTTAAGTGTTTATCATTTACTAACATTACTATCTTTCACAATTCTTTTTAAAATATTGGATAATTTTTCAGCAGTGTTCCTATTCCAATTATTAGGTTGAGTCACAATTGATGTATCAAGAATTGCAGAAGTATTATCAGAAGTAAAATCTACTCCATTATAATATTTGGAAGATAAATTCTGTATAAACTTTTTTGATTTTTTAACATTTTTATGCATTGTATCTAAAAGCATTTGTAGATCAACATCATCATGCTCTGAACTCCAAGAGTCATAATCAGTCACCATTGAAATTGAAGCATATCTTATTTCAGCTTCTCTTGCTAATTTGGCTTCCGGCATATTTGTCATTCCTATTACATCACAATTCCAACTTCTGTATAACAGAGACTCAGCTTTACTTGAAAACTGTGGACCCTCCATTGCTAAATACGTTCCACCATATGAATATTTTATTTTTAAATCCTCTAGCACATCTTTTGAGAGATCCATTAAAACTTTAGATGTTGGTTGAGCCATTGAAACATGAGCAACAATACCATTTTCAAAGAAAGTTTTTTTTCTATTTAATGTTCTATCTATAAACTGATCAACAATAACAAAAGTTCCCGGAACAAGGTCATCTCGCAGAGAACCCACAGCAGATAATGATATAATATCTGTTACTTCAAGTTGTTTTAAACAATCTATATTTGCTCTGTAGTTAATTTCAGACGGCGAAAGACGATGTCCTGGACCATGCCTAGATAAAAAATAAATTAAATTATTATTAATTTTACCCTCAATAATTTTACTAGATGGTTTTCCAAATGCAGATTCTAGATCATATTCTTTCACATCTTGAAGTATATCTAAATTATATATTCCACTGCCCCCAATGAAAGCTAATTTATTTTTTGACACTTTTAGGACCTATATTTTTTATCACATTAATAGTTGCTTTTTTTAATTCTTTAATTGATGGTTTAATAATACTTATTTTATCAAAATTTTTAATATTTTTATTGTAACTATCTCTCAAAGCTCTACACCCAATCATTCTTAATTCTGTTCCTATATTAAATTTTGCAACATTGGTTTTAGAAGCTATCTTTTTTCTCATAAAATTTGAAATTCCACTACTGCCATGAAGAACTAGTGGTAATTTGGTTATTTTCTGAATATCTAGTATTTTATTATAATCAATTTTAGCAACTTTAGATGTTTGCAGATGAGTGTTTCCAACCGAGATTGCTATTGCATCAACTTTACTTTTAGAAGCATAAGTTTTTGCTTCTCTTAAGTCTGTTCCTTTAGAAGTCAGACCTTTAAAATATCCAACTTCTCCAATTTCACCTTCTACAGAAATATTATATTTGTGTGCAATTTGAACAATTTTAGAGCTTATGTTAATGTTTTTCTTCAAAGGCATTTTAGATCCATCAAACATAACAGATGTAAAACCACTATCAATGGCCTCCTTACATTCTCTAAAAGAAAAACCATGATCGAGATGACAACAAATAGGAGTTTTAGTTTGATCAGCAAGATATCTAAACATTTTACCTAATATTGAAATAGGTGTGAAAGCTCTACATGAAGGTCCTGCTTGGAGAATAATTGGAATACCTGTTTGATCTGCTGCCTCGGTGTATGCTAGAGCATCCTCCCAAGTAATTACAACTAATCCGGCTACAGCATAATTATTTTTGTTTGCTTTCTTAAGTAGCGTTTTTAAATTAACTGCTGTCATTATTTATATTTTGCAATCATATCCTTTATTCCAGGTATAGTCTCAACTTGATAAGCATGCTCTGGTTGAAAATATTGTACTAGAGATCTCTGAGATAGTCCTCCCAAGATAGTAAAATAATACATTTCATAACCTGGAGCAACTACACAAGGGTGATAACCAGTTCTAATTGCAATTGTTGATCCATCAATTATGTGTTCTGCTTTTCCAACTTTTTCATCAACTTGTTGAAATAGTTGAAAACCAAATCCGTTATTAGGACGAAAACGATAATTGTATGTTTCATCATGACGAGTTTCATCTGGAAGTCTATCAGTGTCATGTTTATGGGGAGGAAAACCTGACCAGCCACCCTGACCTACTGTATAAAGTTCATTGCAAAGTAACCTTCCTACTTTATCATGATGTTTAGCGCCAAGGATATGTTTAATTTTTCTATGAGTTTTTGTATCGTCTGATCCATATTGAACCATATCAATTTCATCAACTCGTACAGCAAATGGTTCAAAGGTTTTATCAAACTTTGCACCTGCAATAAATATTTCAGAATCTTTTAGAGCAACAAAAAAAGCCTTTGTGCCTGATGGTACATATACACCCTCTGGTTCACCATCCCACACATCAACAGTTCTTGTCCCTAAATTTTTAACTTCATAGCCTTCAATATTAACATTTATAGTTCCTGTTGCAGGAACGATACACGTTTCATAACCAGGGGTTACATATTCAAAACTTTGGTCTTTGTTTAATTTAACTATATTAAAATAATTTAGGGGAACCTGTTTATCATCCATATCTACAATGGGATTATTTTGATTATCAAACGGTGGTATATGCATTATGTATCTCCTTTTTTAATATTGTTACTTTTCATAAAATCCAACACTTCATCCAAATCAGGCATAGCCGGAGCGCATCCAACCTTAGTTACAACTATTGCAGCGGCAGCAGAACCAATTTCTATAGCTTTTTGAAGATCGTAATTTTTTAGTAGAGCACCAATTAATGAACCCATAAAAGCATCACCAGCACCAGTAGGTTTAAGTGGATTGACTGGAAAAATTCCCTTTTCTACTTCTTCATTATTTGCAAAAGTTATTGAACCTTTTTCGCCCATTTTATAAATTACCAAATCACAATTACTTGATTTTTTTTTGGCATAATTTAGGCCATCTTGATAACTTCCTGAAAGGACAGCAAATTCATCATCATTGCCAATTATTCCAGAACAGTAATTGCTAGCAAGATTGTAAATTTGTTTTGCTTTGTCTGCTGACTCCCATGTGTAAGGTCTATAATCTATATCCATAATTACCGGTATATTTTTTTCTTTAGCTAGCTCCAAAGCATATAATACTGCGCTTCGCGATGGTTCAGCTGCAAGAGAAGTTCCTGTAATCAATATGCATTGATAGTTTTGAATGCTAGAGTTTTCGATATCATTTTTATTTAAAAATAAATCAGCAGCTTTATGCCTGTAGATTATTGATTGATGATCTTCTACAGTTGACTCAACGATAGCAAATGAGATTCTAGCTTCATTATCTTCTAATTTAATTAAATTTCTATTAACTCCATAGTGATCTAATTGATTTAAAGCAAACTTACCTAATGCATCATTAGATACTCTTGTAAGTAAAGAACATGATCCACCATATTTAGTTAGTTGAACACCCATATTTGCTGACGAACCACCAAGATGAGTCACATAATTATTTGCATTTTCAGTTTTAGTTCCAGGTGGATCAGGGTAAATATCTACACCCGCCCTACCAATTAGTAAAAAATTATTTTTTTGAATTTTTGAAATTAAAAATTCAAAGGACATAAATTATTTACTTTTCATATCAATAAATTCAGCTTCATAATCAAAGGGATTAATATCATCAATACATCCAATATTTATTGCTGCACCATTTGGATCACTTCTTCTGTTGTGATGGGTATATATTCCACAAGTTTTACAAAAAAAATGTTCTGCAATTTGAGTATTAAATTGATAGGAACTGAGATTTTCCTTACCTTTGATTATCTGGACTGAGTCTTTAGAAACCATGCACATTTTCGCATTTTTTCTTATACAAATTGAGCAATTACATTGTTTAATAGTTTTAAGATCTGTTTCAACTTCTAGCTCTACCGCTCCACAATGACATTTTAAATTGTATAACATAACTAAATCTCCAAATTAATTGGCGCGCCCGAAATGATTCGAACATTTGACCTACCGCTTAGAAGGCGGTTGCTCTATCCACTGAGCTACGGGCGCTTAAATGCCCTTTATCATACTATAAATGAATTCAAAAGATTAATGTGTCCAAGGTTCTTTTCTATTCATGTCAAAATTTGATGCATAGTTTTTAGGCTTTATTTTTCTCTCTTTTGGTTCAATAACTATAAACTGTTGATTATTTTTTTTAGACCATTCAATAGCTTGTTCTTTTGTGTCAAAAAACATTTTTATTTGTTCTTTAGTATCTAAAGAACTATTCCAACCCATAAGAGTGTCTTTAATTTTATCTTTTTCTGAAATATATTCAGCAAGCCATTGTTTTGTTTTTCCTAGACCAGATTGCATGGAAGATTTTGAAGGTTTGTAAATTTTAATAGTCATTTTTATATACCACTTTCAAAATATTTGTCTTCGAACTCATTATACAAGTTCCCTGAAGAATAAATATTATTTTTATATTTTTTAGTCTCAAAAATAAGTTTTGTCAGATAAAAATCACCTAATTGAATTTTAGAGAGGTAAAAATCATCTTTTTTTTCTTTGATTTTATTAAATGATACACTAATGAACTCTAACCAAGTAAAACCTACTGCAACAAGTCCAAAAATATTTAATAAATCTACAGCATGAGAGTTAATTTCTTGTAATTTTGATGAGTCAATTTTTTTTATAAAGTTTATACAATCTTTTAAATCTTTATAGGATGGTTCAAATAATTTAATAAATTTCTTCATATCTGAGTTTTCTTTATTATTATTCAAAAACTCATTAATACTTTCCAAATATTGATTAATAATTAATCCATCATGAATATTAAATTTTCTACCAATTAAATCTAAAGCTTGAATACCGTTAGTTCCTTCATAAATTGGAGTAATTCTTGCATCACGAACTAATTGCTCCATTCCGTGATCAGTAATATATCCATGACCACCGTATATTTGTAAAGCTTGATTAGTTATTTCCATAGACTTGTCAGTAGCAAAAGATTTTAAAATAGGAGTTAATAATGCTATCAAATTTTCAGAAGACTGACTTAATTCTTTGCTTTGATTTGAGTCTATTAAATCAAAAGCATGACCGGCTTTAAGCATTAATCCTCTAATTCCATCATTTATGGATTTCATTAACATTAAGTTTTTTCTTATTTCAGGATGAACTATAATTGGATCGGCAATATTTTCACTTTCAGGTAACTTGCCTTGAACACGTTCTTTTGAGTAATGTAGTGCTGATTGAAATGCTGTCTCAGATAGTCCAATACCTTGAATGCCAACAAACAGTCTGGCGCCATTCATCATGATGAACATTGCCTTCATACCTTTGTTTAAATCACCAACGAGCCAGCCTTGAGCTTCTTCATAATGCATTACACAAGTTGGGCTAGCTTTAATGCCCATTTTCTTTTCAATTGATCCACACTTTACATTATTTTTTTTATCAAGGGTTCCATCTTTATTTGGAAGTATTTTTGGAACAAGAAAAAGACTTATACCTTTAATTCCCTCTGGAGCATTTGGAGTTCTAGCTAAAACTAAATGCACTATGTTCTCACTTAAATCATGCTCGCCACAAGTAATAAATATTTTTGTTCCTGTGATCTTATATGATCCATTATCATTAGGTGTTGCCATAGTTTTGCTCAAACCAAGATCTGTTCCACATTGCGGTTCTGTCAAATTCATAGTACCTGTCCATTTGCCAGAAGTTAAATAAGGAAGATATAGGTCCTTTAATTCATCAGTTGCACTTTTTTCAATGGCATCAATTGCATTAGCTGTTAATCCTGGATACAGGCCGAAAGACATATTTGTAGAACTCACCATTTCATCCAAAAACATGTTCATAATATATGGAAGTTCTTGTCCACCATATTTTTCTTTAACTTTTATTCCTTGCCAACCATTCTCAGAAAAAACTTTATAAGCCTCTTTGAATCCATTTGGAGCTATAACTTTACCATCTTGAAAAACACATCCTTCACTATCACCTATAGTGTTTAGTGGTAATAGAGTTTCTTCACACATTTTAGATGCCTCTTCAATTATCATCAGAAGATCATCAATTTCTAAATTTCTATTAGTTAGAACTTTGTTACTGTTTAATTTTAAATAGTCTTCTAGTAGAAATCTATATTCTCTAATAGGCGTTTTATAAACTTGCATACTTATTCAACTTTTTCCAACACTGTTGCGATACCTTGGCCAAGACCTATACATTGGGTGGCTAAAGCATATTTTTTATTTTGTTTATACATTAGATAGGCTGCTTTAGCAGTAATTCTAGCTCCAGTTGCCCCTAGAGGATGTCCAATTGCAATTGCCCCTCCCTCAATATTAACTTTATCAGGATTTATGTTGAGCTCCTTTATACAAGCAAGTGATTGAGACGCAAAGGCTTCATTTAATTCTATTATATCAATGTCTTTAATATCAAGTTCTGCTCTTTTTAAAGCTTTTAAAGATGCTCCAATTGGCCCTAATCCCATCAATTCAGGAGGGCATCCATTAATTGCTGTAGATTTTATTCTTGCTAAAATAGGTAGATTATTTGAGATTGCATAACTCTCTTCGCATACCAAAGTTGCTGATGCTCCATCTGTTAAAGGTGAAGCAGTGCCAGCAGTAACTGTTCCATTCTGATCAAAAACTAATTTCAGCCCATCTAAGATTTCTTGATTAGTGTTTGGCCTTATTGCGCCATCAACAACAACTTCAGTTTCTTTGTTTCTAATAATTGTAATCTCTTCATCAAATGCATTTGATGATTGAGCTTTATATGCCTTAGAGTGACTTTGAATTGCAAATTCTTGTTGTTCTTTTCTGGATATATTAAATTTATTGGCAACATTTTCTGCTGTAAGCCCCATTGATAAATAAACATTTGGTTGATCTATTATAAGTTCTGGATGAGGAGAATAATTTAATCCATTGATTGGCACGGATGTCATCGACTCAATACCACAACAAATAAAAACTTTTCCTGCATTCATTGAAATGGCACCTGCTGCACTATGAATTGATTGCATAGATGATCCACACCAACGATTAATTGTCATGCCACCAACATGTTCAGGCATACCAGTCATAAAGGAAACAATTTTAGCAATGTTATATCCTTGAGCTCCTTCAGGGTAAGCACAGCCTGCAATAATATCCTCTATATCTTCTTTATTAATTTTTGTTGTATTGACTAAATCATTAATTACTTGAGATAATATATCTTCAGGTCTTACACCTGCTAACAAACCTTTATTAGCTATTGTGAAAGGTGATCTTTTAAAACCGACTAAAACTGCATTCTTCATTAGAAGTCCATCAATGAATGTATTTTAACTCCTCTTTCTTGAAGTTTTTTATCACCCTTTAAATCTGGCAGATTAATAATAAAACCTGCTCCAACAATATTTTTATTTTCAAACATATTAATTAAATCAATTGCAGCAAGTGCCGTACCTCCTGTTGCAAGTAAATCATCTATAATTAATAAATTTTTATGATTGTCGAGTGCATCCTTGTGAATATGCATCTCGGTTGATCCATATTCTAATGTATAAGAAACTTTAAAGGTTTCTCCTGGAAGTTTATCAGGTTTTCTTAAAGGTATAAACGCAGCACCTATATGATAAGCTATTGCTCCTGCCATTATAAAGCCACGAGACTCAATACTTAAAACAGCATCTATATCTAAATTTTTCCAAGGGTTTGTCATTTCATCAATTACTTGTCTAAAATGTCCTGCATCTTGTAAAAGTGTTGTAATATCTCTGAATTGAATACCTTTAACAGGATAGTCTAAAATTGTTCTTACGTACTCTTTCATTCAATTCTCTCTTTCATTTAAAATTTATCATTTCTTCATAATTAAATAATGTAATTGGCGCAAAATTTGAAGAGCAATCATATGTTTGTGTATACGGGTATTTTTCAAAAGACTTAGCAATTTGACCTGCTGTATTTAATTTTTCCTCAAATAATTTTATTAATAACTTATTTGGATTTGCATGCGGAGCAATAGTACGAATATATTTAATATTAGTATCTATATCTTTAATATTTTTTTTACACATTAAGTAGGTGGCAGTTGCCATAGATCTAGAAACACCACACCAGCAATGAATAACAATATCTTCACTTACATTCCAATTAACTGTAAATTTTTCTATAGAATCAATATGAGAGTTATTAGGTGGTAATTGTGGAACTTCATCGGTATTAAGTCGAAATATGTGGTTATCTGGACTCACTTTAATTATATCATCAAATCCTAATTTAAGATGGTTTTGAACAAATTTAGGAGTTTCCGGTTCATATCCAGGATCAATAACTGAAATTAAATACTTTGGTTTAACACTCTCACATACGTTAACTAAATCACTTAATGAGCAAACTATTATCATAATAAAAAAGGGTGGTTATAAACCACCCTATTAACATTAAAAGAGTTTATTAATTCTCGATAGCATCTGCTAAAATTGAATTAGCCTCATCATTTAAATCATTTAAGGTAGACATTATATCATCACCATTAATGATTGCGGCATAAGCTTTTTCAATTTCACCTCTTACTGAATAATATGCGGGTACAGAAGGTTCGCCCTTTCCATACTGAATTAAACCGAGTGATCTGTCATACTGAGGAAGATCATTTCTTTTAGCAACAATTAGTGGATGATCTGCTGAAGAAGTTCTAACAAAACCGTAACCACTCTCAGTAGACCATACTGCTGAATTTTCAGTATTTGTAATGTATTTCATCCATTGGTAGGCAGCCACCATTTTGTCTACATTACCAGTGTTGCCCATAATTAAACCACCACCATATAGGTTCATTACTGGCTCAGAAGTAGTATGAGGTACTGCAGAAATTTCCCAATTTCCATTATAACCATCCTCAATTGCACTTTGAAAATAAGTAATCCCAGAAGTTGAGCTTAGTGCAAATAAGTTTGACCCAAGACCAAGGTATTGTTGATCAGCATATTTGTCTCTAGTGACTTGAGCACAACCTTTATTAGCCATCCCTTGAATAAATTCCATTGCTGCAACTGCAGCTGGTCCATTCAAGATATATTGACCCGCATCATAATCAAATACATCACCACCATGAGCGAAAACCCAGGCAGCAAAGTTACTAGCATCAGTATCTATTTCATAGCCAAGACTAGGCGTATCTCCTACTTTTCCACTAAAGTTAGTATTTGTTGCAGCACAAGCAGCTTCAGCAAATTCTGCAGGAGTTTTTGGCTCTGATAAACCCAATTCATCGAGCCAATCTTTATTATAGTAAACAACTTCTATTGATTTGCCCACTTCATGAAGTAACTTAGGGTTACCATCAAAATAACCAGAAAAACCAACAGTCCAGTTTGCTCCCCAATCATCAATATCATCTTGAGTTACACCCCATTTTTTACTATTGGCTAACATGGTTTGATCCATTGCAGCACCGATTTGATACATATCAGCAGCAGCATTACCATAACCTCTTGCTACATCAGCTTGATCTGGAGTTCCAGCAGAAGTCATCATTGCAGACTGCACTTTTCCGTAATGTCCTTTGTATGTAATATTTACTTTAATTCCTGTTTCAGCTTCAAATCTTTCAGCTCTAGCCTTCATTGCATCAAGACGTTCATCTGAGTATTGAACCCAAAATTCTACAGTTTGGCCTTTTGGATTGGCGTTCTCAATATCTGCGGCTGTTATTGCAGATAATTGCGAAGAAAATAAAAATGTTGTTAATAAAACAACCTTAATCATCAATTTATAAATCATAATCACACCCCTAATATAAGAATAACTTATTAATAATAAAATACTACGATTCTATTACTATTTCATTACAGAAAATTGTTAACAATTATTGCTTTAGTCCAAAGTTTGATATGCTCTCTAAAAATAGTCGTTGTGTAAAGAAATATAGCATTAACACAGGAAAAATTGAAATTAGAGAAGCAGCCATCAACAAGTTATACTGAGTTCCAGCTTCTCTGATAAAACTGTAAATAGATACAGTAACAGGAAACCAATCTTCTTTTGTTAAAATTAACAAAGGCCAAGCAAATGAATTCCAGGCTAATATAAAAGCAAATAAAGATACAGTTACAATTATAGGCATACTCATAGGGATTACTATTTTTCGTAAAAAATAAAAATGTGAGGCACCATCCATTCTTGCAGCATCCCACAATTCATTAGGAATTTTTTTTATGTATTGCCTTAGAAGAAAAATTATAAAGATATTTCCAAAAAATGGAACGGTTAAGCCTTGTAGTGAATTCATCCAAGACGGTCCAAAAGGGAGAGGGAATATATTCCCCCTAATAATCAAAAGATGAGGAAGAAGTGCTATAATTTCTGGTATCATCAATGATAATAGCAAAGAATAGAAAATTACATCTCTAAATGGAAATTGTATTTTTGCAAATGCATAAGCTGCAGGAATACTTGTGCAAAGAACTCCAATTACAATTAAACCACTTATTATAATACTATTAATTGTGTACTGCTGAAAATTATTAGAAGTCCACACCTCAATATAATTTTCAAATCTTGGAACTTTAGGAAGTAAATATTGGTTTGAAGCTTCTCCTGATGTCATTAATGAAACACTAATCATATATAATAATGGGTAAACAGACAAAAACATCATAATAAATAATATGATGTAAGGAACTATTAATTCTTTTTTTTGAAAACTAATCATAATTCAATCGTTTTCTAAAAATTACATACTGTGAAATTGCTAAGACGTTTAAAATTATAAACAAAACAACACCCTCAGCAGCAGCGTAACCAAATTTGACTCGATCCCAAAAATGATCAAATATTTCAATTGTTACAACATCCATCGTCTCTCCTGCTGATGAAGTCTTCATTACCATTATATGATTGAATGCTTGAAATGAATTTATAAAACCAGTTAACAATAAAAAGAAAATTATCGGCATCAATAAAGGAACTGTGATTTTGATAAAAGTTTGCCACCTTGAAGCTCCTTCAGCTTTAGCAGCTTCATACAAGTCAGAAGGTATGATTGACAGACCTGCTAATAATATTATTGCATAGTAACCTGTATAAGACCAGACGCCATATAAAATAGACGTCAATAACGCTAAACTAGGGCCAGCAAAAAATCCATCAATTTTTATGCCAAATAATATTTCAGTAATTTTCCTTTTATCAAACAACCATAATTGAGGATCATAACCAAATAGTCCTATAAATTCATTTAAAATTGAATTTTCTGCTTTTCCAAAAATAATAAAGAATACTGCTCCACCCATTACAGCAGGGGTAATATATGGGAATAAAAGAATCATTTGAAAAAACTGTTTGCCTTTTAATTTTTGATAAAGCGCAAAAGCTATTAATAAACCTAAACCAACTTCTGTAGTAATTGCAAAAAAAGAATAATAAAAAATATAAATAAGAGAATTCAGAAAATCTTCATCACCCTTTTGCATCATGTTAGACCAACTAACATTGATAAGATAAAGGCTCATTACAAGTAATAGTAGTGAAATAGTAAAACAATAAATTCTACTTTTCATTTTATCTTTAAATTCAGACCAAATCCAATATGATGCAATCATAATTAGTAACCCAAGTATAAAAATCCAAAAAGAGCTAATATCACCTAAAATTTTTTGATAATTTTCAAATCCAAGAAATCTGCCTTTAAAAACTTTCCATTTGTGCACACTCATGTACATTCCAAAAAAAACAGGAAAAATACCAAAGAGACCAAT
>CACJPV010000017.1 GCA_902595425.1 uncultured Alphaproteobacteria bacterium
AGTTATCTATCTGGAATATTTATTGGTAAAAATTATATTTTTAAAAATATTAGTCCAAAAAAAACTTTCGAAGGCTATGTTGGAGGTTTTGTTTTAACAAATTTAATTATGATAACATTTTTGCTAATTATTGAAAAAAACATTAACTTAATTTATTTGCTTTTCTTTATAAATTTTATTATTTTTTTTTCAATCATTGGAGATCTTATTCAATCTTATTTTAAAAGAAAGAATCATATCAAAGACTCTAGTTCGTTCCTACCAGGCCACGGTGGTTTTTTTGACAGATTTGATAGTTTTTTAGCTTCTAATATATTTTTATTATTTTACAGTATTTTTTAATTTTATGTACATTAATATATTTGGAAGTACTGGAATAATAGGAAGTATAACTCTTAAAATAATTAAAAAATATTTTCCAGAAATAAAAATCAACTTACTTACAGCTAATAATAATTATGAGAAATTATTAAAACAAATAAAAATTTATAAACCTAAATATGTTTTCTTAAATAATGAAAAAAAAGTAAAACATTTAAAAAAAAATATTAACAACAAAATTAAAATTTTAAATTATGACGAGCTAATATCATATCTAGAAACATCAAAATCTCAATTATCAATACTTGCAATATCTGGATATAATTCTTTAAATTTTTTACAACCAATTTTAAAAAATACAGAATCTCTTGGTTTGGTTAGTAAAGAAGCGATTGTATCAGCAGGTCATCTTTTTAAAAATATTAAAAAATCAGTCACATCTAAAATTTATCCTCTTGACTCTGAACATTTCTCTATTTTTCAAAATTTTACAAATCAAAATATTTTAAAAAAATTAACTTTAACTGCTTCAGGCGGCCCCTTTCATGGTAAAAATTTTAACACACTTAAAAATGTGTCTTTTTTTGAAGCCACAAATCATCCAAAATGGAAAATGGGATACAAGAACAGTATTGACTCTGCAACTCTAGTAAATAAGTGTTTAGAATTAATTGAGGCTCATTATTTATTTGAAATTCCTTTTGATAAACTAAACATATTAATACATCCAGAATCTGTAATTCATTCAATATTTGAATATGATAATTACCTTTATAACTTAGTTGCATTTCATAATGATATGACGATTCCTATTTTTCATTTTCTAAATCAATCTTTAAATAAGAATTTAAATAAAAATGAGTTTGAATTTAATACTAAAAATCAATTAAATTTTTTTGAAATTAAAACTAAAGAATTTCCAATTTATAAAATTTATTTAAATATGGATAAATCTGATCCATCAAATATTATAAAATTTAATGTTGCCAATGAATATGCTGTTAATCAATTTAAAAAAAAATGTATAAAATATACAGATATCTTAAATATTATTGATAAAATTACTTCTTTAAATTTGAATTATAAATTAAACAATATTAAAGATATATTAAATTATCATGAACTATTGGAAAATAAAATCAATGAAATTTATAAAAATTCATAATTTAATATTTTTAATATTTGCTCTTTTTAATTTTCAAGCATACTCAAAAAATTTTATAATCAAAGGAAATCAATTTACCGATGATTCAATTTTATTAAGCATAATTGATGAACTGCCTGATTCAGATGAAAAATCTCAGTCAGATTATATTCTCAAACAGTTAGTCAATTCTGGTTTTTTTAAATCGGTTGAAGTTTTGTATGATGATGATAATTTTTCTATTAATGTAGTTGAGTACCCTTCAATTAATAGATTTGTTTACTTAGATAATTTCAGAATAAAAGATGAAGAAATAGATAATATAATAAATCAGTTAGATATCTACACTCTCTCAGAGTTAAAAATTAATAATTTAATTGAGGAGTTAAGAGAAATTTATCAGTCATTTGGTTATAATAACATAAAAATTGATTATAATTATGAATTATTTGAAAATAATTCAACAGATGTTTTTTTAGAATTTAATGAGGGAAAAATTACCAAAATCAAAAAAATCATTTTTAAAGGTAATTTTACTTTTGATAATGATATTATTTTATCAAAAATTAAATCAAGAACAAAAAAAATAACTAATTTATTTGCTAACAATAATTTTAAGATTTTTGAAATTCAAAATGATTTGATAAGAATTAAAAATTTTTACAGATCTAAAGGTTTTAAAGATGTTAATGTAAATTATACAGTTGAATATTTTGAAAATAATAAAGTAGATGTAAATTTCATTATTAATGAAGGTGAACAATATTTCTTTTCGAATTTTAATATTAATAATAATCTTGATAAGAATATTGTTATCGAGGAAAAATTAAATTCGTTTGTTGAAGATAAACGCAGCAAATTTAAAAACAATGAAGTTTATAATACTGATAAATTGATAAACTTTGAACTTGAAATTTCAAAAATTTTGGAGGATTCAGGTATTCAATATTATAAAATTTCAACTCTTGAAAAAATTAATGATTTTAAAGCAGATATTTTAATTGATATTTCAATAACTAAGCCAATTTATGTTAATCAAATTAATATATCTGGTAATGACAGAACATATGATTATGTTTTTAGGAGAGAAATAGATTTATATGAGGGAGATCCTGTTAATGATACCAAAATAAAAAAAATAGAAAGAAAGCTTAACAAATTAAGATATATCTCTGATGCTGAAGTTAAAATTATCCCTGTCGATGAGAATTCCCAAAACATTGACATAATAGTGAATGAAACTCAAACTGGCTCGTTTAACGTTGGACTATCTATAGGAACTTTGGAAGGTGCTAGTTTTGTTAGTGGATTGAAGGAAAATAATATCAATGGTACTGGTAGAACACTAGAGTTCTTAATTAATACAAATGAAGATAATAAGGAATTTACTTTAAGTACTGAAGATAAGTTTTTTATCAATAATGAGATTAACCATGGTTACTCAGTTAAATATAAAGAAAATGACTTCTCAAAATATAGGTCATATAAAGTAAACACTTTCAATTTAAATACTAATTTTAAATACCCTTTTGCTGAAAATATACAACATGCCATTGCTTTTGGGTATTCTATTAAAGATTATACTGTAACAGACTCTGCAACTGTTTCTTCAAATATTGAAAAGTCTCAAGGTGAAAATATTAGTTTTAATTTATCAAATGATTTAACAAGAAATACTATTAATTCCTTTATTAGACCAACTCAGGGTGATTTGATTTCTTTTAATAATTATATTGAAACCCCATCAAGTTCTTCAAATGGTTTTGTTAAAAATATTATCATTGCGAAAAAATATTATGAATTAAATAATAATATTTTTTCAGCTCAAGGACGAGTTGGAAATGTTGTATCTCTTAATGATAATGAAATTTTATCTGACGATAAGTTTGCACTTGGAGGAAGATTGCTAAGAGGGTTTGATAATTTTGGGGCAGGACCAAGAAATTCTAGAACAGATTATGTAGGAGGAAATAATTTAATTTCTTTGAAACTTGATTACTCTAAGCCTATAACTTTAAATGAACAAAACCCAATTTATTTCAATATTTTTAATGATTATGGATCTGTTTGGGGAAATAAAAATTCTGTAACATCATCTGATCAAGATTTTAGGGCATCATATGGTTTTGGATTTAATTATTACTCTCCTATAGGTCCTATCGGTTTTACTTGGGGTTTTCCTATAGTTGATAAAGATTATGACATCAAGAGAATGTTTTTATTCTCAGTAGGTAATTTAAATTGATATTAAGAGTTTCTTTATATTCTTTTATATTTTTTTTTATTAGTACTATTAGTAACGCAACAAATATAAGAGTAATAGATTTAAATAGCGTAATAGAAAATAATTTGTCTTTAGTTTCTTTGTATAAAAATATCAAAAGTGACCAAGCTATTTTCAAAGAAGAATTTAAAACTGAAGAAAAAAAAATGCAAAAAGATTATGAAAGACTTGAAGAACTTAAGTTAATTCTTGATTCTCAAGAATTAACAACAGAAATAAATAGATATAATGATATGCTTAATAATTTTAATTTAAAAATTGAAAAATTCAATTCACACTATGATAAACAAATTCAAAAATTAAAAGATGAAATATTGAATTTAACCATAGATACCTTAAAAAAATATTCTAAAGACAATGAAATTGATTTGATTTTAGACTCTAATAACTATATTCTGTCTAACAATGCAATTAATATTACTGATATAATTTTAGAGGAAACTAATAAAATAACCATAGAGTTTAAATTTGAAAAGTATTAGTAAAGTATCATTTAAAGAAATTAAAACAAAATTGTTAAATAACAATATTGAAATAAAAAGTGATATTGACGAAGATGAATATTTTTTATCTTTTAATTCAATAAACAATGCAACACAAAATCAAATAACTTTTTTTTCTGATAAATCTAATATAAATTTACTTAAAAATACTAAGGCTAAAGCATGTATAATTAATAATGAATTCTTAAAATTTTTACCAGATAAAACTATGCCAATAATAGTTAAAGACACCTATAAAGCTTTTGCAATACTCTCAAATTTATTTTCTAAGAGTATAAAATCTAACGGATCTATTTCATCATTATCTTCAGTTGACTCTAATTCTATAATTGAAGGTAATGTACAACTAGATCAATTTGTTATTATAAGAGAAAATTGCAAGATATGTGAAAATGTAGTTATTGAACCTAACTGTGTTATTGGACCAAATGTTACTATTGGGCCAAACACTATAATAAAAGCCAACTCTCATTTATTAGAATGTAATTTGGGCTCTAATTGTATAATAAAGTCTGGAGCTATTATTGGAGGAACTGGTTTTGGCTTTGATCCAAAATCAAAAGATAGAATAAACCATATTGGTAATGTTATTATAAAAGATAATTGTAATATAGGTTCTAACACAACAATTGATAGAGCAGTTTTTGATTCTACTATAATATCTAAAAACAGCTTTATTGATAATTTAGTTCAAATTGCCCATAATGTTATTATTGGTGAAGAAGCAATTATAGCTGCTCAAACTGGAATTGCGGGCAGTACAAAAATTGGAAAAAATGTTTTAATTGGTGGGCAAGTTGGAATATCTGGACATCTCACAATTGGTGATAATGTTAAAATTGCAGCTAAAAGTGGAGTTACTAAAAATATAAGTGATAATTCAATAATAGCTGGATTTCCTGCAGTAGATATAAAAAAATGGAAATTATCAAATATTAAATTAAGTAAGCTATAATGCTATTAAATATAGAAGAGATAAAAAAACTAATCCCTCATAGAGAGCCATTTCTATTTCTCGAAGATTGTGAAATTATTGAACCTGGAAAAGCAGGTATTTCAACTAGAATTTTTTATGAAAATGAGTATTTTTTTGAAGGTCATTTTCCAAATAATCCAATTGTGCCCGGAGTAGTAATTATTGAGGCTTTAGCACAAACAGCAGGAGTTGTAGTTTCTGTAAATCTTAATGATAAAAATGATAAATCAGTTCTTTTTATGAGTATAAACAAAGCAAAATTTAGAAAGCCTGTTTTACCTAATCATAAAATTACTTTTAAAGTTGAAATTATTAACAACATAAAAAATGTATATAAATTTTCTGGTAAAGCTTTCAATGTAGACTCTCTAGTTGCTGAATCAGAATTTTCAGCTATGATTACAACAAAGTAATATTCAGTAATAATATTTTTATATATTTAAGTTTTTATTATTTTATTAAATCTTTGTGAAAGAAAATAACACATATATATCTAAAAAAGCTAAAATTCATTCTAGTGTTAAAATAGGTCCCTATTGTGTAATTGGTGATAATGTTGAAATAGATGAAAACTGTCAAATTTATTCTCATGTTTCTATTTTAGGTAATACAAAAATTGGAAAAAATAATACTTTTTATCCTTTTTCTTCTATAGGTAGTTCGCCTCAAGATCTTAAATATGAAGGAGAGAAAAGTTTTTTAGTGATTGGAGATAGTAATACTATCAGAGAAAATGTTACAATTAATCCAGGAACAAAAGGAGGAGGATTATATACTAGGATCAAAAATAATTGTTTATTTATGGTAGGCTCACATATTGCTCATGATTGTATGATTGGATCAAACGTTATATTAGCTAATAATGCAACGCTTGCAGGTCACGTAGAGATAGAGAATAATGCAATTATAGGAGGAAACTCGGCAATTCATCAATTTGTTAAAATTGGCAAAAATGCTATGGTTGGGGGGATGAGTGGATTAGAAAAAAATCTTATCCCATATGGTCTTTATACTGGCATACGCTCAAATTTAAAAGGATTAAACTTGATTGGATTAAAAAGAAAAGGTCTTGAAAACAATAAAATAAAAATTTTAAATAATTTTATTGAAAATATTTTTAATAAAAAAGACTCAATAGATAATAATCTAAATAATATAGAGGATGAAATAAAAGCTATTGAAGAAGTGTCAGAAATTATTGATTTTATTGAAAAAACAAACCAAAGAGGTCTGGTAACTCTTTAATAATGTCAAAAATTGGAATCATATCAGGTGGTGGCAAGTTACCTATCTTGATAGGAAATAATTTGCTCAAAAAAAATTATGATGTTACTTTTTTTCTAATAAAAGATACTTTTGATAAGCAAATTTATTCAAATGTAAAAACCATAGAAATCAAACTTAATAGTATTAAAAAAATATTGAAAAAATTAGAAGAAAATCAAATAACTAAAATAATTCTAGCTGGCAATATTGCAAGACCTAGTGTAAAAGATATAAATTTCGATTTTGAAACATTAAGTTTTGCTAAGCAACTTTCTTTAAGTAAAAAAGGTGATAACAAATTATTAATAGCAATTACTAAATTCTTCAAAGATAAAGGATATGAATATCTAAATTGGAAAAATTATTGTCCTGAATTGTTTTCTAGTAAAAATAATTTAACAAACAAACTCCCTTCTAACGAAGCAAATTTAAATCTTGTTAAAGCGCTTAATATTTTTAAAAATTATGGTAACTTAGATATTGGACAAAGTTTAATAGTTCAAAATGAAATTGTGCTTGGACTAGAAGCTGCAGAGGGTACTGATAAACTCATTCAAAGATGTAATGATTTAAAAAGAGTTGGTGACAAAGGTGTCTTAATTAAGGCTTCAAAATATAATCAAAGCATTATTTTAGATATACCCACAATAGGCACGCAAACTTTAAAGTTACTAATAGAAAATGATTATGAAGGTCTGTTTATTGAAAAAAATAATTGTTTAATTATTGATCAAGATGAAGTTATTACTTTAGCAAATAATAATAACTTATTTATATCAACTTTTGAAAAGCTTTGATTGAAAACAAAAAAATATTTATCTGTTGTACAGAACAATCGGGAGAAAATATTGCTTTTAATATATGTAAAAGACTTAAAAAATACAATTATCAAATTGATGGTGTGGTGGGCTCATTATCTGAAAAATATTTAACAAATAAATATTTTGATATTAGTATTTTTAAATCCTTAGGATTAATTGAAATAATTTTTTCAATTCCTAAATTTATTAAAATTATAAATTATCTATTTCTACAAATTATTAAAAATAAATATGATTTAGTAATACTTATTGACTCACCAGATTTTAATTATCATTTAGCAAAAAAACTTAAACGTAATAACTTTAACAAGAAAGTTATTCAAATTGTTGCACCAACTGTGTGGGCATGGAGAAAAGGCAGAGCAAAAAAATTTGCAAAGTATTATGATGAAATTTTGACATTATTTAAATTTGAAAAGAAATATTTTGAAAAACATGGATTAAAAACTACGTTTATTGGACATCCTATTTCATTAATAAATCCGAGTTTAATAAATGCAAATAAAGAAAAAAAATTTATTGCTTTTTTATTTGGTAGTCGAGAAAATGAAATTAATAAACTTTACCCTTATTTTAAATATATACATGATTATATGATTGTTCAAAATATTGATGAATATGATTTATTTATTCCCACACTACCGCACTTAAAAAACAAAATACTACAACTTACTAATAATTGGAAAATTAAAATATTGGTATCAGATGATATAATAAGAAATGAAAATCTTTATAATCAAGTTTTTGTAAGTGTAACATGTTCTGGAACAGCATCATTAGAAGTCTCAAAAAGGATGATACCTCAAATCATAATATATAAATTAAACTTTATCACATTTTTCTTATTCTCATTTTTAGTTAAAATAAGATTTGCTAATATTCTTAATATTTTAGATAATAAAATGATTATAAAAGAAGTAGTTAACAGAAATTTAAATAAAAAAAATTTATTAGAAGCTTTTTATACTCTTTTAAATGATGAAAATTTTAGAAATAAGCAAATTTTAGATGTTCAAAAATGTTTACCAGAAATACAAAGTCAGACTAACCCTTATGATATTTGTGAAAAAAGGATTAATGAGATTATTTCCACAACCACTTAAATATTGATTTTTTTTCTCTTGTAGACTCTTGTTGATATTCTCTTGAGGTTTTGCCTAGGTATAACTGTCTAGGTCTTCCTATTTTATTTATTGGGTCTTCTATCATTTCCTTCCATTGAGAAATCCAGCCAACAGTTCTTCCAATCGCAAATAATACTGTAAACATAGTAGTTGGGAAACCTAAGGCCTTTAAAATAAAACCAGAATAAAAATCTACATTTGGAAATAATTTTTTTTGAATAAAATATTCATCTTCAAGCGCAATTCTTTCTAGCTCTAGGGCTACTTTCAATAAAGGATCATCATGTTTATTTAGCTCCTCTAAAACTTCATGGGCACTTTCTTTCATTACTGTGGCTCTTGGATCATAATTTTTATAAACTCTATGTCCGAAACCCATTAGTCTAAAGGAGTCATTCTTATCTTTTGCTTTTTTAATATATTCTGGAATGTTTTTAACGTCACCAATTTCTTCGAGCATCTTAATTACAGCTTCATTTGCACCACCGTGTGCAGGACCCCAAAGTGATGCGATCCCTGATGCTATACAGGCAAATGGATTTGCCCCAGATGATCCAGCTAACCTTACAGTAGACGTAGATGCATTTTGTTCATGGTCGGCATGCAAAATAAAAAATCTATCCATAGCTTTCACAATTTTTGGACTAATTTTAAAATCTTCAGTTGGAACAGAAAAAGTCATATATAAAAAATTTTCCGCATAAGACAAATCATTTCTAGGATACACAAATGGTTGTCCTATAGAATATTTATAAGCCATTGCTCCAATAGTGGGCATTTTTGCAATCAATCTATGACAAGCTATCATTCTTTGATTAATATCAGAAAAATCAGTACTATCATGATAGAATGCCGATAATGCTCCAACAACTCCGACCATAATAGCCATTGGATGTGCATCTCTTCTAAAACCTCTATACAAGTGAACAAGTTGTTCATGAATCATTGTATGATTAGTAATTACATCTATAAATTTTTGCTTATCTTCTGGAGAAGGAAGATCTCCGTGCAAAAGCAAATAGCAAACCTCTAAAAATTCGCTTTTACTTGCTAAATCATGGATATTATAACCTCTATGTCTTAGAACACCTTTATTTCCATCAATATAAGTAATTGCAGAGTCACATGAAGCAGTGGATGTGAAACCTGGATCATATGTAAACATCCCAGTTTCTTGATATAGCTTTCTGATATCTAAAACATCTGGTCCATCTGTACCTTTTATGACAGGCAGTTCATAAGATTTACCTGTCTCATTATTAAATAACGTAAAGGAATTTTTTTGTTTGTTATCTTCGTAATCTGCCATTTTAATAACTGTGCCTTTTTAATCTCTCTATTGATTCAGATTTTCCTAATATCATGAATATATCTGTAATAGAAGGGCCATTATAATTATTAGTAAGTAAATATCTAATAGGTTTTCCTAAAACTGGGAATTTAATATTATTTTTTTTAATAAATTCTTTAATCTTTAAACTTACATTATCATATTCCCATTTATTAATATTAATAATTAGTTCTAAAAATTCAGAAAATATATTATTGAAATCTTCGGGGAATTTTTCATCATGACTTTTTGAAAAATGCTTAGAAAAGTAAATTTCAGAAAAATTTACTATTTCAATATATTTTGAAATATCTTTCTTATATACATTAAACACTCTAAATAATTTTTCTTTATCTGAGGATAAGTATCCTTTTAATAATGAATTTGACTCACAATACGCTTCAAAAAATTTTATATTATGCTCAAGTCTTAAAAAATAGTTGTTAAAGTAATCAAGTTTTTTATAGCTAAAAATACTAGCTGATTTAGATAAATTTTTGATTTCAAATTGAGAAATAATATTATTAATTTCTATTATTTCATTATCTTGATTTTTAGGTGACCATCCTAGTAATATTATATTATTTATTATTGCGCTTGGTAAATAGCCGTCATTTTTTAAATCAATTAAATTTACAGCCCCATGTCTTTTTGATAATTTAGTGCCATCTTCTCCATGTATCAATGGAATATGTGCATATTGTGGAATTTCCCAATCCATGTGTTGGTAAATAAATTTTTGACGAAAATAATTATTTAAGTGGTCATCTCCTCTAATTATAAAATTTACGCCCAAGTCATGATCATCTACCACAACAGATAACATATAAGTTGGAGTACCATCCCTACGAACAAGAACAAAGTCATCTATTTCAGTATTATTTACTTCGACTTTTCCTTGAATAACATCTTTTAAAGTTTCTTTACCACTAGTTGGTATTTTAATTCTTGTCACATACCCTTTATCAAGAGATTGAATCTCATTATTGGTTTCACAAGAAGTACAGATTTTTTTTGACTTTATTTCACCAGTATTAATTTTTTTTCTTTGAATTCCTAATTGACCTTCCGTGCAAATACATTTGTAGGCTTTTTTGTTTTTTAACAAATTATGTGCTACTTCTAAATGTCGGTTGATATTTAATGATTGAATTTGCGGTTCATTATCCCATTTAACCCCTAACCACTTAAGGCTACTTATAATATTGTCCTTAAATTCTTGTGTTGATCTTATTTTATCTGTATCCTCAATTCTCAAGTATAGTTTGGAGTTTGGATATTGAGATTTAAAAATATAATTTATTAGAGCTGTTCTGGCACTTCCGATATGGAGATTACCTGTTGGCGAGGGGGCGAACCTAGTAATGTATCTAGTCATTAATAAAAATGACTATTAATTATATTTTCTTATAATTCCAGATAAAGTACCCTGTATTTGCACATCTCCAAGATTATGTTCTTTAATATCATATGCTTTGTTAGCAGGAATTAGATATATTTTTTGATTAGTCATTTTTATTCTTTTTAAAGTAATTTCATTATCTAAAGTAAGTACAGCTGCTATTTTTCCATTTTCAGCTGAAGTTGTTTTCTTGATGATTGCAATATCTCCATCAAAGATACCTTCATCAATCATAGACAAACCTTTGACTTTTAAACCAAAATATGTTGAGTTTTTGCTTACAAGAGATCTAGGTACAGATATTGTAGAGTCAGTGGTATTTATTGCTTCTATTGCCTCACCTGCAGCAATGGATCCTACTAAAGGAATATTCAGAAAGCTACCATCATTTGATGACTCAATATTATTTACATTTTTATTTGGAAGATTTTTTGTAATTTCCATAGCTCTAGCCTTATGTTTTAAACGCTTTATGTAACCACGTTGTTCTAAGCTAGTTATTAATCGGTGAATTCCTGATTTAGATTTTAGGTTTACAGCATTTTTCATTTCCTCAAAGGAGGGGGATATGTCATTTGATGAAATATAATTATTTAAATATACGAATAATTCTTTTTGTTTTCTAGTAAGCATATATGTTCTATATATGTTCTCTTTTAAATAAAAACAACCTTTTTTTTACATCATACTAAACTTTAAAATTTCCTGAATTTCCGCCTTTTTTGGACACTAATTTGATATTTTTTATTTTTATGGACTTATTTAAATATTTGCACATATCATAAATTGTTAAGCAGCTTACTGTGACTGCAGTCAAAGCTTCCATTTCAACACCAGTTTTGGAACTGGTTTGAACTTTTGCTGATACCTTTAGTGAATTCATTTTAGCATTTTTTGTAATTTCAACATTCACTGAGTCAATTGGAATATTATGGCATAAAGGTATTATTCTTGATGTTTCTTTTGCTCCCATAATCCCAGCTACTATAGCTATATTTTTGATACTACCTTTTTTTGATTTAAGTTTTTCAATTTTTTTATAAGTTAATTTATCAAAAACTACCTCTCCTTCAGCTTGAGCAATTCTTTTAGTAATATCTTTATTTCCTACATTCACCATAATTGGGTTATTTTTTTTATCTAGGTGACTAACCATTATTTAGTAATGTTTTGATAAATGCACTATATTCATCTGATTTTAAAATTGACTCTCCAATAAGAAAATTAAAAATACCAAGTTCGTTATACATTGCGATATCCAATGATGATTTAATTCCACTTTCAGCAATGACAGTAAAATCTTTAGAAATACTTGTAAAGAGATTTACTGAATTATTAACATCAGTCTTAAGGTTTTTTAAATTTCTATTATTTATACCTATTATTGGGTAATTTAACTTCATTGCTCTTCCTACTTCTTCTTCATCATGCGTTTCAATAATTACATCCAGCTGTAAATCTTCAGCAATTTTTAAAAAACGTTTCAATTGATCATCATTTAATACAGATACAATTAATAAAATAATGTCTGCTTGATAAACTTTACTCTCAAAAATTTGATATTCATCAATTATAAAATCTTTTCTTAAAATAGGTATTCTTGTGTTTTGTTTAATCAAGGATAAATGATCTATCTCTCCATTGAAGTAATTGGTTTCAGTTAAGATGGATATTGCTCCTACACCTGCTCTTTCATATGTTTTTGCTATTTCTTCAGGATGATATTCTTTAATTATTTGCCCTGCACTTGGGCTAGACTTTTTGATTTCACCAATAATTAAATTATTCTTATTTATAACAGAGTCAATTGCTTTATTTTTAAAATCTCTTTTCTCAATTTTATCAGAAACTAATTTTTTTAATGTGTTTAAAGAGCATTTATTTTTTAAAATTTCAATTTCTTTGCCTTTATCTTCACATATTTTTTTTAAAATATTACTCATCAGTAATTTTTTTAATAAATTCTTTAGTCATGCCTTCATTTATTGCTTTACTTGCAATTAATGCGCCATCTTTAATATTTGAGCATTTTCCAGAAAGATAAATTGCTGCACCAGCATTTAATTCTACAATTTTTTGAAATTGTGAATAATTACCATCAATCATCTTTAAAAAGCATTCTGCATTATATTTAGGGTCGCCCCCTTTGATCTCTTCTAAAGAGATATAATCATATCCTATATCGCGAGGATCTAGAGTATAGCTATTTATTGTTTTATTTTTTAATTCACAAATAAGTGAATTTTTACTTAGTGTAATTTCATCTAAACCATCTGTTCCATGAACAATCATTACATTCTGTGATCCTAGATCTCTTAATACTTCACAATGAGTAGAAAGCCATTTTTGATCGTACACACCTAAAAGTTGGTTTTTGGTATTTGCCGGATTTGTTAAAGGCCCTAAAAGATTAAATATCGTTCTGGTGCCCAATGTTTTTCTAATATTAATGACATATTTCATAGCCGAGTGATGGTATTGAGCAAACATAAAGCAAAAATTATTTTTATTTAGCTGATTTTCTAAATTTTTAGGATTATCAGAAAATTTGTAACCAATATGCTCAAGCATATCTGCTGAACCAGATTTTGAGCTAACAGATTTATTGCCATGCTTTGCTATATTGACACCGCAACTTGCTGCAACCAAAGAAGCAGCTGTGGATATATTCAATGTATTGGACATATCTCCACCAGTTCCGCAAGTATCAACAGTGTTATCTGGGGATGAAATCTTCATAGATTTTGAACGCATTATCTTTGTAGCTCCCAATATTTCATTTTTAGCTTCTCCTTTTAGCTTAAGAGCAATTAAAATAGCTGAAATATCGATTTCACTTAATTTTCCATTCATTATCAGTTCAAAAAGATCAACTGACTCATCAACTGTTAAATCTTGCTGTGAAAAGAGTTTGTTTTTAAAAGTATTAATTTCCATAATTAATTAGCCTTAAGAAGTTCGTTAGCAAAGCTTTCCCAATATCAGTTCCTATACTTTCTGGATGAAACTGAAAACCATAAATAGGCAAAATGGCATGGGCAATACCCATAATTATTTTATTTTTAGTCTCAGCAGTTACTATAAAATCTGATGGTAATGTTTTTGGATCTATAACTAATGAATGGTATCTTGTAGCTAAAAAATTTTTCTCAATATTACTAAATATTTCATGATTATTATGTTGGATCTCATCTATTTTTCCATGCATAATTTCTTCACATTTAATTATTTTAGCTCCAAAAGCTTGCCCAATAGATTGATGTCCTAAACAAATGCCTAATATTGGAAACTTATTTCGAAATTCTTCTATTAGATTTAAACAAATGCCAGCTTCATTAGGAGTGCACGGACCCGGAGATAGTACAATAGCTTTTGGTTTAAGGTTGATTATATCTTCAATTGAAATTTTATCATTTCTAAATGTTTTAACTTCTGCTCCAACCTCATTTAGATAATGTTTAACATTATATGTAAAACTATCATAATTATCTATTAAGAGTATCATGAATTATATTTATAAGACTCTTCGGCAGCTGCCATTAGAGCGCCTGCTTTATTGATTGTTTCTTGATATTCATCTTCAGGATTTGAGTCATATACAACTCCACCTCCTGCTTGAATAAATAATTTTCCATTTTTAACTAACCCACTTCTTAAACTTATGCATGTGTCCATATCTCCATTAGAATCAAAATATCCCATACATCCTGCATAAAAGCTACGATTAAGATTTTCAAGTTCTTCAATTATCTCCATAGCACGTATTTTTGGAGCTCCAGAAACTGTACCAGCTGGAAATCCTGCTCTTAGAGCATCAACTGCATCGTATTTGTCATCGATTACCCCTTCAACATTGGATACTATATGCATAACGTGAGAGTAATATTCTATAATCATTTTTTCTGTGACATTTACAGAATTATTTTTAGCGACCCTACCTACATCATTTCTGCCCAAATCAAGAAGCATCAAATGTTCTGCCAGTTCTTTTTCATCTGAAAGTAAATCTTTAGAAAGCTCTAGATCTTCATTTGCATTTTTTCCTCTTTTTCTTGTTCCCGCTATTGGTCTTATAGTTATTTTTTTGTTTCTTAACTGCACAAGCAGTTCAGGACTGGAAGCAACAAGACCAATATCATTAAAATTTAGATTTACTAGATATGGAGAAGGATTTAATCTTCTTAAAGATCTATACAAACTAGATGCTTCAAGCTCGTAATCAGTCTCAAACCTTTGAGAGGTTACAACTTGGAAAATATCCCCAGCTTTAATATAATTCTTAGCTTTTGAAATAATTTCAAAATATTCATCTTTGGAATAATTAGATTTAAAATTGAGATTTGAACTAATTTTGTTTTTTTTCTGTTGAATTAAACTTTCTTTTAATTGGTTTACTTTTTTTTCTAATAACTCTTCAGTGTTTTTATAAATTAATTCAAAATTTTTATCATTATTTGGGTAAACAACTGTCATTACTGTTATGGTATCTTTTATATTATCGAAAACAGTAACAATTTTTGGTCTGATTAATATTGAGTCAGGTATGTTAATATTATCTATATTTTTTAAATTTATTTTTTCCATATATTGTATCATTGGATAACCTAAGTAACCAACAAGAATAGGATAAGGGACTGTTATATGACCCTTATCAAATTTAGAAACTTCTATAAGATATTTAAGAGACTCAATAGGATCTTTGAATGTTTTGTAATTATAATTTTCATAAGTGTATTTTATTGAAGAAATACTATTTTTAACTTTCCAAATAATATCAGGGTCACAACCTATTAATGAAAATCTTCCTCTGAGGCTACCTCCCTCAACTGACTCTAATAAAAATGAATATTTTTCATTCTTTTTTAATTTTAATAAGCATGAAATAGGCGTTTCAACATCTGCTATTAAATCTTTTGTGATAATTTGAGGTTTATTATTTTTTAGACCTTCTATGAATTTTTTTTTGAATTCATTCATTAATATTGGCTTATTAAAGCCTGTATCAGATTATCATTTGTTGAAATTTTTTTATTTTTAAAAATTTCATTTCCAAAACTTCCTCTTAACTCACCTAATAATGATAACGGTTTAATATTCTCTTCTTTTTCTGGAAATGATATTTTTTTAAGCTTGCTAATATAGATTTCTTCGTTTGCGATAGAAAGAGATATTTTATCAATTTCATTTTTGAAAACATTTGTTTTAAAAATTGAAGGATAATTTATATCATCGAAACTTATATTATAATTTGTAATTTCAGATGAGGTATAATCTGCAATATTTTTTAAAGAGTTTGAGTCTTTACTTGTTTCATCTATTTTCTTCTCTAGAGCTTCGATTTTTAGAGTTTTTATCCAGTCATTAGACACTAATTTGAACACATCATTAAGATTATATGGTTTTTCTTCAAAAATTTCGTCAACATTTACTACAATTGATTTATCATCATCAATATCAATTAAATCACTTACAAAATCTTTATTAGAGGAAAAACCTTTAGCTATTACTTCACTTTTAATTAAATCATTATCAATTTGACCTATTTGTCTTTCTGCTTTTTTTATTAACTCAACATTTAGTGAGTTGCTTGCTGCAATTTCATCTAAGGAGAATCCATCTAGTATTTCTTGACTAATATTATTTTTCAAATCTAAAAGATAGTTATTAGTTTCAACTTCTATTAAAGTTGAAGAAATTTCTTCAATCGATTGTTCAAATGTTTTTTGATTTTCAGTATAGATATTTTTTATTATAATTAAATGTTTTGCAAGTGGTGTCTCAACTACATGAGATACATCCCCAACATTTAAGTTAAAAATTACATTTGATAATTCTTCCAAAACCTCAACACTTGAAACACTTGAAAAATCGTTAAATTTAATATTATTATCGTTTGCAAGTTTAATAATTTCTTGAATATTTAATCCTGAAATTTTGTTTTTAAATTCAGAAGCTTCTTCTGCTTCCCTAAAATTAAACTGAATAAAGTCTCTTTTTTCAGGGTCTAAAAAAAGACTTTTATTACTATCGTAATAAGCTCTCATTTCATTATCA
>CACJPV010000018.1 GCA_902595425.1 uncultured Alphaproteobacteria bacterium
ACTATTAAATCTCTTAATTGAATTCTTTCGAAAGTTGTAAACCTTGATCCACACTGTTCACAAATTCTCCTTCTTCTAATCGCAGTATTATCCTCAGTTGGTCTTGAGTCTTTAACTTGAGAGTCTTCGTTGCTACAAAAAGGACACCTCATTAAAATGCCTCGTTGTATATAGGATATTTTCTGCACATACTAATAACCTTACTTTTCATAGATAATATAAATTCTTTTTGATTATCTTCATTTTGATTGATGTTTTCAAGTACTTCTGAAATCATATTACCGATTTCACTAAAATCATTCTCATTAAAACCTCTAGAAGTAGCTGCGGCAGTTCCAAATCTTAATCCACTAGTTATTTTTGGTGGATTAGGATCATATGGTATAGCGTTTTTATTACAAGCAATACCCACTTCTTCCAATATTTTTTCCGCTTTATCTCCAGTAATGTTTTTAGGAGTAAGATCTAACCAAACTATATGAGAGTCAGTGCCACCCGTTACAATTTTGAAACCATTATTAACCAATGAAGATGCCAAGACTTTGGCATTTTCTATAACTTTCTTTATGTAATCTTCAAATTCAGGCTTCAAGGCCTCACCAAAAGCTACAGCTTTTCCTGCCATCACATGCATTAATGGACCACCTTGAAGTCCAGGAAACACTGCACTATTGATCTTCTTAATTAAAGTCTCATCATTTGTTAATATCATAGCACTTCTTGCACCCCTCAGAGTTTTGTGAGTTGTAGAAGTTACAACATGGGCATACTCTATAGGATTAGGATATTGTTTGCCTGCAATCAAACCAGAATAATGCGCCATATCAACTAAAAAATATGCTCCAACCTTGTCTGCTATATCTCTAAACTTTTTCCAATCAATAATTCTAGGATATGCAGATGCTCCAGCGATAATCAATTTTGGTTTATGTTGAATAGCTAATGCTTCCACCTCATCATAATCTATTAAATCTTTATCATTCCCATCTTTTTTAACTCCGTATTGAACTGGTTTAAACCATTTACCTGATAAATTAGGCTTTGCCCCATGAGTTAAATGACCTCCTGATGCTAATGACATTCCTAGTATAGTATCATGAGGTTGTAAGAGAGCTAAAAATACTGCTTGATTAGCTTGAGCTCCACTATGTGGTTGCAAATTTGCATATTTACAATTGTATAGTTTTTTTACTCTCTCAAGAGCTATATTTTCAGCTTGATCAACAAATTCACACCCACCATAATATCTGTTTCCTGGATAACCTTCAGCATACTTATTTGTCATCACTGAGCCTTGAGCATTTAAGACTGCTTTAGATGCTATATTTTCTGAAGCAATTAGCTCTATTTGATTTTGTTGTCTTTCAAGCTCTTTTTTAAGAGTTTCATATACTTCTGGATCAGAACTTTTTACGCTGTCATTAAAAAAATTTACACTCATATTTTATTTATCCTTGCCTGGTGTCTACCTGCTTCAAATTCAGTTTCGATGAAAGTTTTCACAGATTTTATTGCTTCTTCTTCATCCATAAATCTTCCAGGTAATACCAATACATTAGCATTGTTATGCTGTCTAATTAATCTTGCAATTTCATTATTACTAACCAAACCAGCACGAATTCCTTTTACTCTATTAGCCGCCATACTCATCCCTACTCCAGTACCACAAATTAAAATGCCTAAATTACTATTATCTTTTAATACTTCATTGGTTAATTTGTATGCAAAATCTGGATAATCAACACTCTCTTCTGAATTTGTTCCTAAATCCACTAATGATTTAAAACGGTCACACAATTTGCTTTTTAAAGCAAAACCTGCATGATCTGAGGCAATATAAAGTTTCTTATCCATTATAATTAATTATTATTCCCTTATAATAAAATAATGATATTGCATATCATTCTATGAAAGAAAATACATGGTTTGACCCTTTTTTTATTTTTGAAAATTTATCAGAAGAGGACAAACTTATTCAAAAAAATGTAAAACAATTCTGCGATACTGAACTCAGGCCAAATGTAGTAAAGTATAATCATGACCACATTTTTGATAAAGAACTATATAAAGAATTCGGTAATTTAGGTATTCTTGGCTCAACAATTAAAAATTATGGTGGAGCTGGGGCATCAAATACAGCCTATGGTCTAATAAATTACGAGATAGAAAAAGTAGATAGCAGTTATAGATCATCAATTTCAGTTCAATCTTCTCTAGTCATACATCCAATTTATGAGTTTGGCTCGGAAGAACAGAAAAATAATTATCTTCCTGACTTAATATCTGGAAAAACAATTGGATGTTTTGGCTTAACCGAAAGTGAAGCAGGATCAGACCCTTCTTCCATGAAAACAACATACAAAACAACTAAAGATGGATTTATTTTAAATGGAAGTAAGAATTGGATTACAAATTCTCCTATTGCAGATGTATTTATTATTTGGGCTTTAAACGAAAAACATGAAAATAATTCGGTAAAGGGCTTTATTCTGCATAAAGGTATGAAAGGTTTATCAACTCAATCTATTGAAAATAAAACAAGTTTAAAAATTAGTCCAACAGGTCAAATTATTATTGATAAAGTTTTTGTAAACAATTCAAGTTGTCTTCAAAACACACAAGGCTGGAGTTCTGTATTTAGTTGTTTAAACAAAGCACGATATGGAATCAGTTGGGGCGTTTTGGGATCAGCAACTGAGTGTTGGTTAATTGCAAAAGAATATGTTGAGAACAGGATTATGTTTAAAAAACCTTTGGCAGCAAATCAGTTGATTCAAAAAAACCTTGCGGATATGCAAACAGAAATTAATCTAGGACTTTCATCATGTTTATTAACTGCGAATGCAATGAATAATAATAAAAATATTATTAATGCAATTTCAATTTTAAAAAGGAACAATTGCAAAAAATCAATTGATATAGTTAGAGATTGTAGAGATATGCTTGGTGCAAATGGACTGATAGAAGAGTATCATATTATGCGACACCTTGTAAATTTAGAAACAGTAAAGACGTACGAAGGAGCTGAGAACATTCATTCACTAATTCTTGGAAAAAATCAGACTGGAATTGCTAGTTTTTAGTATTAATTAATTACAATATTAACAAAAATCTCTACCTAATTTATATAATTAGGTGTAGGATTTAATTATAAATATTCATATTTTTCGGGAGGACATATGAAAAAAAACTTTAAAAGACGTGACTTTATAAAGAAGGCGGGTGTTGCAGCTGCGGCAGCTACTGCTGTATCTTCTTTTCCTGCTCCAGCAATTGCTGCAGACAGAATTGAAGTTAACTGCGTTGCTACATGGGGTCGAGGATATCCAGGACTTGGAACAGGTGGTGAAGCAGTATCACAAAGAATCTCTGATCTGAGTGATGGCAGAATTGTTGTCAACCACTATGCTGGCGGTGAGAGAGTTGGACCACTTGATGTTTTTACAGAAGTAACTTCTGGTAACGCTCAAATGTACAATAGTGCGGATTATTATTGGGTAGGACAACACCCTGGATGGGGTTTCTTCGCATCAGTTCCATTTGGTTTAATTGCTACTGAAATTAATGGTTGGATTAGACATGGAGGTGGCCAAGAGCTATGGGATGAACTCGGTGATGAATTTGGATTAAAAAACTTCATGGCTGGAAACTCTGGCGTTCAAATGGGTGGTTGGTTCAACAAAGAAATTAACTCACCTGATGATTGGAAGGGCCTTAAAATGAGAATGCCTGGTTTAGGTGGAATGATGATAACTAAACTTGGTGCATCAGTGGTAGGAATGCCTGGTGGACAGATTTATGAAAACCTTATCAATGGTACTATTGACGCATGTGAGTGGGTTGGTCCATGGAATGATGAGAGATCTAGATTCTATGAAGCAGCTAAATACTACTATTGGCCTGGTATGCATGAGCCTGGAACATTAATCACTCTTGGATGTAATAAATCTTGGTTAACTAGTCTAAGCAAAACCGATCAAATGATTATTGAGCATGCTGCTACAGTGCAAAATGAAATGATGCTTACAGAGTACAACGCTAACAATGGTGCTGCACTTCAAAGACTAATTAATGATCATGGAGTTGAGCTTAAAGAGTTTAACGACGATGTAATTGACGCAATGGGTGAAGCTTCTGAAGAACTTTATGCTGAATTAGCAGAAGGTAATGAACTAACTGGGCGAATTCTAGAAAGTTTTAAGAAAGCTAGAAGTGATATTGGCGACTGGTTAAAAATTGCCGATCATGGTTATACTGCTCAAAGACGAAGAGTCTTAGAAGGTTAATTTTTTTTCTTTTAGTGGGGATTTTATCCCCACTACCATCTTATGAATACATTTAGTTTAGCTAAGTTTTTTTCTGTTGGCATTGTGCTTTATGTATTTGCTTTTTTAATTAATAATTATTTAACATTTGCAGGAGATTGGCCTGGCGCCTTTTCAATCACAAATGATTTAAATATTTATTCTATTTTGCAACTCAGTTTGTATTTAATAGCAACTTTACTTCCTATTTATATAGTCTTTTTATATAAAAAAAATTTTACAATAATAACTTTAGCTGATTATTTAGAAGGACTTAATGAATACATAATTCGTTTTGCTTTCTGGTCAGTATTAATTATAGGAATTGTAGATGCTATAATATCTTTATTAATTATTGAAGGTTTCATAGAAATGTTTTTCGGCAAAAGCTGGAATGTCAAATTTTCAAATAATTCATTTAGAGCCCCTTATATACATTTTCCACTTTTGTTTATTTCTCTCTTATTAGGATACTATTTTAAAAAACTTAATTTTTTTTGGTTAGCATTTTTGGTTGTTGTTGCTGAATTTCAAATTGTTGTATTGAGATTTGTATTTTCATATGAACAAACTTTGATGAGTGATCTTGTTCGATTTTGGTATGGAAGTCTATTTTTATTTGGAAGTTATTACACCTTAATAAAAGATGGTCATGTAAGAGTAGATGTACTTTACACAAATTTTACAGAAAAAAATAAAGCAAAGATCAATTTATTTGGAAGTTTGATTTTAGGTATTCCTCTTTGTCTTACTATTTTTCTAAAAGGAATGGCATGCAAACAATGTGTTTTAAACCAGCCTATAATGAATTTTGAAACGTCACAAAGTACACAAGGTATGAATATAAAATATTTAATGGCAGGTTTTTTAATAATTTTTGCACTTACGATGTTAATTCAATTCGTAGTCTATTTTTTAAGAAGCCTTAATATTATCAAAGAGGAATAAGATGGAATTATTTTTTCTTTTTTTATTAATATTTGTAATGGCCTTTGCGTTGGCTTCAGGATTTCCATTAGCTTTTGCTTTACCTGGCTCTGCAATTATAACAATTATGTTAGCTGGCCTATTTGGATATTTAATTGAAGGTAACGCTAATGAATATTTTATTTCTGATGGTCCGTTCCAATGGTTAAATGCTGGTATTACAAACTTTAGAGGTGTTTATTGGGAAGTTGAAAGAGATACTTTAATAGCTATTCCACTATTTATTTTTATGGGCATAATGCTTGAAAAATCTAAGATTGCAGAAGATTTGCTTATAAGCATGGGGCAGCTTTTTGGTCCAATGCCTGGAGGTTTAGGAATTTCAGTTATTTTTGTAGGAGCATTATTAGCTGCTACAACAGGTATAGTTGGGGCAACAGTTGTTGCTATGGGATTAATCTCTTTACCCGCAATGATGAAAAATAATTATGATAAATCTCTAGCTTCAGGAATTGTATGTTCATCAGGTACGTTAGGTCAAATCATACCTCCATCAATTGTTTTAATAATTTTAGCTGATCAATTAGCAACAGCCTCAGATGCTGCAGATAATATGAGAAGAATAGATTACAAAAATGCTACAGGGTCTATGAATATACCAGGTCAATTTAGTGTAGAGTCCGTTAGTGCTGGAAATATGTTTTTAGGAGCCTTTCTTCCAGGATTGGTTCTGGTTTCATTATATATGCTTTATGTTCTCTTTGTTGGTATATTTAAAAAAAATGCAGTTCCACCTGTTAAATATGAAGGAAATTATAATTTTATTTTTTTTAGAAAAGTGTTCTTATCCCTAGTACCTCCATTAGCACTGATTTTTGTAGTTCTTGGTTCTATTTTAATGGGTGTTGCAACTGTCAATCAAGCTGGTGCTATAGGTGCTGTTGGAGCAGGAGTAATGGGAAGTTACAGGCTTTATGGTGATGGCAAACTAAAGTATGCGCCAGCCATTGTGACAATAATTTCTTTGATTGTAATTACAGTTCTTGTTGCAAATTTTGATTTAAATATAAAAACTATCAATACCTCATCAGAATTGACAGCAGTTTTATGTGCAACTTTAGCTGTGTTAATTTTAATCTTAGGTATTGTTTGGAGTTTCTGGAGAACTTTTAGAATTAATGATGTTCTTAAAAAAGTGATGATAGAAACTAGTTTAACGACATCAATGGTATTTATTATCCTCATTGGTGCTGCAATGTTAACTGCTGCATTTAGAGGTTTTGGGGGTGAGGAAATTGTTAAAGATTTTCTTACAGGACTGCCAGGAGGTTTTTGGACTCAATTTATAGTAGTAATGGCAGTAATTTTTATTTTAGGATTTTTTTTAGACTTTATAGAAATAGCAATTGTGGTAGTACCAATAGTTGCTCCAATACTACTTGCTGAGACATCAGCAAATATAACAGCGGTATGGCTAGGTGTTATGATAGGTGTTAATATGCAGACTTCTTTTTTAACTCCCCCTTTTGGATTCTCTTTATTTTACTTAAGAGGTGTTGCCCCTAAATCAATTAAAACAACTGAAATTTGGAAGGGCGCAAGTGTATTTATTTTTTTACAATTAGTTGGTTTAGGAATAGTTGGATATTTTCCACAATTAGTAAATTACTTGCCTTTAAGATCTTACTATTCGTCTGAAGTTGCTCCTCCTCCAATTAATCCAAAATTACAGGAATGTTTATTTGATTATACTTATGATAAATATACATTAACATTTTCAGAAACAAATAATCTGATTTCAAAAATAAATTCCTATAATTTAAGTTTTATTCCTGAAACACAGTCTAAAAAAATCTCAGACATGATATCTGGTATAGGATCCTCTAAAAATTTAATTAATGAAGTTAAAATATCTGAGTCAAATTTTAATAATTACTCTATTAATTACAAACCTTTACATACCAAAGTAAGAAGAATAGAAAAAGCAATCTATAAAAAACTTAATAAAATTGAAAAAATTAAAAAAGAAATTAGGCTGGAGATTGATCCAACTGAAATTGAAAAACTAGATAGTGAAATTCTAGATTATCATGATGAGATTGAAAATATTAAAATGACGATCCCAAGTAATTGGGAAAGTGAAAATAGCGAATTTAACAATATCCTTAACGAATATAATAAAACTAAGTTAAAATATAATAAAACAGTTGATAATTCTTTTAATGAATTGATGGAATTTATTGAAATTTTTAAAAACATAGAGGATTTTGTTCTAATAGAAGATAGTTTTGATGAAATTTTTAATAAAATAGAAAAAGAGGACAAAAATATCTCTGAACAACTCAAGGAATTTGAAAAGAAATTCAATAAATTTAATCAAGTTTCTAATATTAAAAAACCAATCAAAAATGCTAGAAAATTATTAAAGAAAAACTACGATAAAAAATCTGAAGCTCTAGAGTTAATTATGGAAAGCAAATTAATTTATGAAAAAGAAAAATTCTGGAGATTAAAAGGTAAAGATATTTTATTACAGGATTTTATTTTGCTATCAAAATTAGGAAAAGAAACTTTTGGTTTGAGAAAACAAGATAGTTTAAATAAAGAGCAAGCTGTATACCTAGCTAGATGCAAATCATCACACGAAGATATATCTTTGTATTTCTAATTATTTTTTTTCGATATCCATAACTATATGAATATAATCCATAGCATGACCATCAGGATTGCTAGAAACCTCATCTTGGTATGAGTTATAAAAATCACCAACTATTTTATTAATTTCTTGATCATTTCTATTTTCTAATGCTGTTTTAAAAACTGTTTCTGACCAACTACGCATTGTAGGAATTAAGGTATTTGCGTAATCTTGAGATGTCATTATGTTTTTATTTTTTTCATAGTGAGTCTTATAAGGGCAATCAGTAAACATTGTTTTATAAGAATTTAAAACTAATCCTGATTTAGAAACTTCTGAATTAGGATCATCAAAAGGTTTTATAAACTCTTCAACTGTTCTATAATGTTGGGTAAAGGTGGCATTTATAAACTCATCTTTTGAGATGATATTTTTGGTCTCTAAGCTTTTCCAATGTTTAGCAAAATTATCAAACATATTATGACCACCAGTATTACCTAGATACCTGCCCTTTTCATCTATTCCAAAATTAATACAAACAAACCGACCCCCAGATACTAGTTCTTTTGATCTGCTTAATAAAATTTTTTCCCAATCTTTTAGCGCCTGTTGTTTGAATAAATCTCTTTCATTTTCTTTTGCTCCAACCATATGGACATGATCTTTAATCAAACATGGTCTTTCTGAAACATAATGCATAGCGGTTGCCGAAAATCCTAAAGATAAGGTATTGTTAGGCATCAGCTGTTCGTGAAAACCTGTTCCACAACCATGTACAAAAATATTAGGGAATTCTTTTTGAAATGCAAATTTTTTATCACCCTGCATACCTTGCATCGTTCTAAATAATACAGAAAAATCATTTGAGGCAAGATCTGTATACAAAATTTCTATTTGTCTATCGTCCCCAGATGATCTTATATTATCTATTATATTAAACCACATTTGTTGACTTGTGCCACCATCAGCGCTTCCAAAATCAGCTATTCTAAGAATATCTTGTTTAGGTAAGCTTTTAAGAGAGTTTAAAAGAAGCTCTTGTGTTTTATCAATTGCATTCTTTGCACCAGCAGTTTTAGCAGAATAATAACCTTCACCTTTCATTGATAAACTTGATTGTGTATTAAGTCCAGCTGTCATAATAAATATAATATTCCCTAAATTGATTTAGAAAACAAGTTAAATATTAAATTTTAAATTTTTATTAAATCCTTTTGGAATTTTTTTACCTACTTGTGCTCTTTTTCCAATCCAAAATTCAATCTCTTTAAGATTTTTTATTTTTGAACCCTTGCTCCAAGATAAACCTTCATTAATATTTATAATTGTACAATCTGATAATGAGTCATTACTTTTCATTTTCATTAACTGTACTCCAGATCCTTTATTAAGAATTGGTAAAGACCCTATGTCAAAAATAAGTAATTTTTCATTCTTTGATACTAATGCAAGATGATCTTTGTTAGTAAAATGAACTTTTAATAACTCATCTTCATTTTTAAGGCGAAAGATGTTTTTACCTTTTTTTTGATTTGTTATCATATTTTCTGCAATTGAAATAAAGCCTTTTCCAAATTTAGAAACTAGTAATAATCTATCTTGTGTGTGAGGATTAAACACACCAATTAATTTTTCATTTACTCCCGCATCAACAAATTCTATGAAAGATTTTGGAGATGCTTTGCCTCCGGGAAGAATATTTGGATCAAGTGTTAAAACTTTTCCTGATGATAAAAATAGAATAAGTTTTTGGTTAGACTTAATATTAATTGCTGCCAGGATATTATTATCTTTTTCTTGAGAATTATCTGAAAAATCCCTTACTCTTTTTAAAAGATTATCTTTCAAAAGCAATACTGTAAATTTTTCAATCTCAGTAAACTCATCAATATCAATATCTAATTCATAATCATCGGCATTATTAATTTTAGTTCTCCTTAATTTAATATTGTCACTTAAATTATCATTTATATCTCTAGTTTCATTGATCAAAAAATTACTTAAATAATTATCATTATTAATAAGTTTTTTTAAAGATGAGTTTATTTCCTTTAATTTTTTAATCTCTATAGTTATATTTAATTCATCTAATTTTTTTAGAGAACCTAACCTCATATTAAGAATCGCCTCAGCTTGTATTTCTGATAGCTTGAATATTTTTATAATTTCTTTTTTTGGATCTTCTTTTGTTCTAATAATTTTTATTATTTTATCTAAATTTACAAATACAATTAAATATCCCTTTAATATTTCTAATCTTTTATTATTTTTATCAATATTAAATTTTGATTTCCTTTTTACTGTCAGCTTTCTAAAATTAATAAATTGATAAAGAATAGGTTTTAAACCTAATTGTCTTGGAATACGTCCGTTTTCAAGAACATTAAAATTACATGAATATTTAATAGATAAGTCCGTAAGCTTAAAGCATAAATCTATTAATTTATTTTTATCTATATTTCTATTTTTGGGCTTTAGTACAATTCTTATGTTTTCATCCGACTCATCTCTGACATCATCTAAGGGTAATTTTTTTTGATTTATACAATTGGCTAATTGTTCGATAATTTTAACTTTATTTACTTGAAAAGGTATTTCAGTAACGATTATTTCATACATACCACTTTTAATTTTCTCATCATGCCATTTTGAATTAATTATAAATGAGCCAAATCCTGTCTTATAAATTTTTTTCTTTTCTGCATTGCTTAATATTATCTCACCACCAGTTGGCAAATCAGGACCTTTAAGAATTTTTAAAAGCTCTGAATCAGTGGTATTTGGTTTTTTAATTAATTTAACTATGCATTCATTTAACTCTATAAGATTATGAGGTGGAATATTTGTAGCCATTCCTACAGCAATACCAGTTGAACCGTTTAATAAAATATTTGGTAGTTTAGACGGCAGGACATCAGGTTCTAGATTTTGACCATCATAATTATCACTAAAGGTTGTCGAATCTTCTTCTATCCCATCAAAAAAGAGTTCTGTTATTTCTTCTAATCTAGCCTCAGTATATCTCATAGCTGCAGCATTATCGCCGTCTATATTTCCAAAATTGCCTTGCCCTTCTATTAAAGTTACGCGAGAAGAAAAATCTTGAGCCATTCTAACTAAACTTTGATAAATCGCTTGATCACCATGTGGATGAAATTTTCCCATTACATCACCCACTATCCTTGCTGATTTTTTAAAAGGTGAGTTATTAAATAGTTTTAACAAATACATTGAAAAGATAATTCTTCTATGAACAGGCTTTAAACCATCTCTTAAATCAGGCAGAGATCTTGAAATAATAGTTGAAACTGCATAAGATAAATACCTACTTGTTAGGATTTTATTAATATTTTCGCTAATTATTTTTTTCATTTTTTGATAAGTAATCTAATATTATTTGTTTAAACTTAAGATAATGAACTGGTATATTAAGATTCATGTTAATTAAATGATGATTTTCTAATACATACTCAAAAATTTTAAAAAAAGAATTGGCGTTTTTGATGTTTATATTAACTTTTTTTAATAGAAGATGATGAGGAAAATATACTGATTTATTTGATATAGTCTCTTCAAATTGAAGGTTATGTAAATTAAAATAATTTTTTTTTATATTTTTTTGGAAATTTATATCATACCCAATTATTTTAAGAATACTTAAAAGATATATAAAATAATCTACTATCCACCTTTCTTGATTAGCAAGAATTTTAATTATATTTTCAGATAAACTAAAAATCCCATTGATTTTTTGCCCTTCAATAATACAGATATTTAAAATCGAAATCATTGACAATAAAGCATGAATTTTAAACTTATCATCAAAAATATTATGATAATAGGGCTTAGATAGTTCAGCCGTAATACTATTTGGGAAGTTTTTATTATTTTTTTTTATAATCAAATTTAAAAAGTAGCCAATTTGATAAATATTTTTCTTTTTTTTAGTAGATCCTCCAAAACACAAACCTGTTAAAATTTCATCTTTATCAGTTAAAAACTTCAAATACAGATTATTGTCAGATGATATTTTACTAAATAATAAAATACCTCTTTCTTTAAATTCTATCATGTTTTTTATGCGTTGATAATGTCTATATAAAGATGTACTTTTGTTTT
>CACJPV010000019.1 GCA_902595425.1 uncultured Alphaproteobacteria bacterium
CTTTTATTTTTTAAAATTCTTTCATCTAGAAATAGTAAAACAAATATTAACAATAATAAAACTACAATTGATTTAGAAAAAGATCCAAAAACACAAGAATATAAACCTAAGAAATAAATGACAGCAAGTTCAATGGAAGAATTAGTTTCCCTTTGTAAAAGAAGAGGCTTTATTTTTCAATCTAATGATATTTATGGAGGGATTAAAGGTCTGTATGATTATGGTCCCATGGGTGTAGAGTTGAAAAACAATTTAAAGCAGGCTTGGTGGAAGTCCATGGTTTATGAAAGAGATGATATTGAGGGTTTAGATGCGTCTATTTTGAGTGCACCAGTAGTCTTGCAACAATCAGGACATGAAGATACTTTTACTGATCCTTTAGTTGATTGTAAAAATTGTAAATCAAGATGGAGAGCAGATCAGCTTAATGATAAAAAATGTCCTGAATGTAAATCTGACAAACTAACAGAGCCGAGACCATTTAATTTAATGTTTAAAACTGCAATTGGCCCTGTTGATGACGGATCATCATTTGCTTACTTAAGACCAGAGACATGTCAGCAAATATTTACTAATTTCAAAAATATTATTGATTCAACAAGTAGAGTTGTGCCTTTTGGTATTGCACAAATTGGGAAAGCTTTTAGAAACGAGATTACTCCAAGAAACTTTATTTTCAGAGTAAGAGAATTTGAGCAAATGGAGTTAGAGTTTTTTGTTAAACCAGGATCAGATGAAGAATGGCATAAATACTGGGTAGAGAAAAGAACTAAATGGTGGGAGTCACAAGGGGTTAATAAAAAAAACTTACATACTGTTGATGTAGATAAAAATGAACTCTCTCATTACGCAAAAGCTACCGTAGATATTATGTATGATTTTCCTCATGGAAAAGAGGAGCTTGAAGGAATAGCTAATAGAACTGATTTTGATTTGGGGTCTCACACAAAAAATCAAAAGGATTTTGATATCGCTGCTAATGTTAAGAAAAATGAGCATTCAACTACAAAACTTGGAGTTCAAAATTTAGAAGAAAAGACTTCATTTATTCCATACGTTATTGAACCTTCAGCTGGAGTTGATAGGGGGGTATTGGCTATACTAAACGAAGCCTTTAATAATGAAGAAATTGCGAATGGTAATTCTAGAATTGTACTAAAATTAAAACCTCATCTATCTCCTATTAAGGCTGCGGTAATCCCTCTTAAAAAAAATAATGATCAAATTGTTGAAAAAGCTAAAAATATTAAGAACCAATTACAGAACCTTGGGTTGGGAAGGGTGATGCTGGAGAATTCAGGAAATATTGGTAAAAATTATAGACGCCACGATGAAATAGGAACGCCAATATGTGTTACTGTAGATTTTGAAACTTTAGAGGATGACTCTGTGACTATTCGAGATCGTGACTCCATGAATCAAGAGAGAGTTTTGATAAAAGATTTAGATCAATTTTATCAAAAATACTTTTACTAAATAAATTCAAATTATATGAAGTTTATAAATGATATTATTGCAACAAGACTTTTGTTTTTTATAATGGCTTTTTATGTAGGTTTATGGACTATTAGAATACCTACAATAAAAGATCAAATTAATACTGATTATTTTGGTGTTGGTCTTATAATGGCAACATTTGCAATTGGATCAATAATTGCAATGGTTTTTGCAAATAAAATTATAAAATTAACTTCGTGCAGAGAAGTGCTTTTATACACCAGTATTTTACAAGCTCTATTATGGTTGCCAACTCCATTTGTTGCCTCATTACAAATCTTTATGATCTTATCATTTATTTTTGGTCTAACTTATGGCAGTTTTGAAATTAGTTGTAATTTATACGCGTCCAATCTTGAAAAAAGAGAAAAAAAATCAATGATGTCTGGTTTTCATGCTTTTTGGAGTTTAGGAGTTTTATTTGGATCTATTGTGACAAGTTTATTTTTAGAATGGAATATAACCCTTTTAAACAATGTAATTATTTATGTAATAATATTATTGCCCTTAAATATTTTTATTGTTTTAAGATTAGATATTGATCAGGTAGAAAATAAAAATAATAAGACAAATATTTTTTTTATATGGCCACTCATAATTTTTGTTTTAGCTCTAATAGCAATGGTCAATGCTCTTACAGAGGGTAGCGTAGATTCTTGGGGCGCACTTTATATGAGAGATTTTATTAAAGTTGATGGATTTTTAATTGGGCTTGCTACGGTAAGTTTCAATATTTTTATGGTTATTGGTAGGCTTAGTGGTGATTGGTTTCGAGATAAAATTGGAGTATACAACTTATTAACTATTCTTTTTTCGCTTTCAATTTTAAGTCTCTATTTACTTTATTCATACGATAATATTATAGTTGCAATATTTGGTTTTGCTTTACTTGGTATTGGTAGTTCTGCGATTGTGCCAATATCTTATAGTCTAGCGGGTAAAGTTGAAGGTATTGATAGCGGTGCCGCTATAGCAATTGTTTCAATAGCAGTTTACGGAACATTTATGGGTGCTCCCGCAACACTGGGAGTTGTTGCTAATAATTATGGGGTTAATTCAATATTTTTCCCAATATTAATAATCTTTTTAATTGTTTTACCAATATTATTTGCTTCAAAAAAAAATTTTAAATAGCAAAATCAAGTAACATTCCATCATCAGATTCTACATGTTTATTTGATTTAAGTTTACTTTCTGCAAACTCAATTTTCATCATTGCTAGTAAAGATTTGTTTTTTACACTTATTATTTTACCAACATTTATACCTTTTTCTTTTATCTGTTGATCCTTTTGAGGAAATCCAGACACAATATTCAAAGTGTAGATCTTCTTTTTAAGTAAGGCTCTATATTTCATTCTAGCTGTTATTTCTTGTCCAATATAACAACCTTTATCCCAAGAAATTGAATTTAGATTTTGAAAATTATTTTCTAAAAGCAAAGATTTGTTTTCTTCAAGATCATAGTGAGAAAATGGAACTAAATTTTTAATCAATATTTCATGGTATTCATCTTCATTTATCTGATTATAACTCTCTAAAATTTTTGGATTTAATGATTCATGGATTAATTTGTGACCAATATTATGCCTTCTTGGATCTTCGCAAAGAATTATTGAATTTTTATCTTTTTCTATATTGCCGAAAACTATAAATGAGTGAATATTCTCAATTTTACTTATAAGCACATTAGATCTAAGTTTGTATATTTTTAATGTCTTTAATAAATTTTCATAAAATAACTCATGAGTTTCAAGAATAAATTTATTTTTTGTTTTAAATATAAAAAAATCAGATAAAAACTTTCCCTGCGGGGTAAGCAAACAAGAGTAAATAACTTTATCTATTGTGCAATTATTAATGTCATTAGTAATCAAATTTTGGAGGAATTCAGAACTATCTGCACCTTCTATTGATATAAATTTTGAATCACTGTTTTTATAAAAGTATGGAATACTCATTATATAAGATATATACGCTAAATATAAAAATGTAATGCAATTCCTGTGAAAATTTTAATTATTTGCTCAAACTTAATAGGCGATACCATACTCTCAACTGGAGTTATTAGGCACTTTGTAGATCAATATAAAGATGCGAAAATATCTCTAGTAATTGGTCCAACTGCCGCCCCTATATTTAGAAATTATAAAAATATTGATGAAGTTATAATTTTTAAAAAAAGAAAATTTAATTTACACTGGATAGATATCTTAAAAAAAACTTATAAAATAAAATGGGATATTGTTGTAGATTTTAGATCATCTGCTCTTTCATATTTCTTAAATAACAAAAAAAAATACATTTTTAAAAAACAAAAGGGATTGCATCACATCGATCAATTAAATTCAAGTTTTGGTTTTCTGTGCTCAAAATTATTTGTTCCAACTAGTTTAGATGAGGAAAATGAAGTGAGTCAAATGCTTGAAAAAAAATTTAAACACATCGTTGTTTTTCCTGGAGGTAATTGGATACCAAAATTATGGTCAGACAAAAACTATAATATAGTCATGAAATCTTTATTAAAAAAATATAATAATATTAAATTCATATTAGTAGGTTCCGCAAAAGAAAGAGAAAACTATTATAGAAATTTGGTAAATGGTATTGATGAAAAATTAATAATAGATCTATTTGGTTGTAATTTAACTTTAACATCAGCTTTTATGAAAAAAAGTGATTTGTTTTTAGGTAATGACTCGGGATTAATGCATTTAGCAGTTTCAAATCAATTGAGAGTAATATCTTTATTTGGACCAACAGATGATAAAATTTATGGCCCTTATGGCGAAAGCAATATTGTTATTAGAACTAAAGAAAATCTTGATTATTTTAAAAGTATACATATTGATGCAAATAAATCTTATATGAATTCAATTAAAACAAATTCAGTGATTGAGGTCATAGAAAAATTGCTCAAATGATAAATTCTATTAAAATAATTCAACCAGATGATTGGCATGTTCATTTTAGAGAAGGTGAAATGCTAAGCGTTATTACTAAATATTCATCAAGAGTGAACAAAAGATGTATTGCAATGCCAAATACCTCAACACCAATCACAACTTCTATTGAAGCTGTAAATTATAAAAAATTAATAGAAGATAATTCAGATAATGATAATTTTGAAGCTCTTATCCCTTGTTACTTGACGGATAGTTTGAATTTTGCTGATTTTGAATACGCCCTGCAAAATAATATTTTCATTGGTGGTAAATTATATCCTAACAATGCAACTACTAACTCACAGTTTGGCGTTAGTGATATAAAAAAAATATATAATATTTTTGAAATTTTAGAAAAGTATAATAAAACTTTATTAATACATGGTGAATTAAATAGAAGTGATATAGATATTTTTGACAGAGAAAAATATTTCATTGATGAAGAATTACAGCAAATAAGAAAATCATTTAAAGATTTAAAAATAGTTTTAGAACATGTGTCCAGTGATTATGGTGTAGATTTTGTTAAGACAAATAATAATATAGCAGGCACCATAACCCCTCATCATATGCTGCTTACTAAAAAGGATGTTTTTAAAGATGAGGTAGTAAATCCGCATCATTATTGTATGCCTGTTGTCAAAAATGAAAATGATCTACTGTCACTTAGAAAAGCAGCGTGTTTTAATAACTCAAAATTTTTTTTGGGTACTGACTCAGCCCCTCATCATATTGATGATAAAAAGCAAAATGACTCTTTAAAAGCAGGTATTTTTTCTTCTTCTAACTCTATTGAATTATATGCTTTAATTTTCGAAGAAGAAAATGCATTAGAACACTTAGAAAAATTTTCTTCAATAAATGGTCCGAAATTTTATAACATGGATATTAATAAGGATTATCTGACTTTAAATAAAGAAGATAGAATTATTCCAGAATACACAGAAGAGGGTAATATCAAAATTAAAAATTTCTTTGCCAACAAAAATATTAATTGGAAAGCATCACAATTACAAGTATAGAAGTGTTATGAGTTTTGGAACAATGTTGTATACCTGGTTATATGGAAAACTAGTTGGATCTGATGAAATTGGTAATAAATACTATGCAAATAGTGATGATCATTCAGATTTAAATGCTAAACGATGGGTGATTTTTAGTGGGGAAATTGAAGCATCAAGAGTACCTCCCCACTGGCACGCATGGTTGCATAAGTCAATAGATCAACCTCCGATTGACTATAAACACAAATATGCATGGCAAAAAAAGCATAAAGAAAATATGACAGGTACTAAAGAAGCTCATTTTCCAGCATCAAGCCCTTTATCTAAAAATTATTCATCAGATCATGTCAAAGAAGATTATGAATCTTGGTCTCCCTAAATTTATATTTCTAGTCCTATTTTTTTGTAATAAATTATTAGCAAACCCTGTAGAGATGCAGTATGCAAATTTTAAATTACTAGATAAAATCTCCAATGAACTTATTGAAAAAATCATTCCAGTTAATGGGTCTGGTATGATTGGAACTTTAAATATTGAAGTTTATTCGTGTCTTAAGGAACCGCCAGATGAAATACCTGAAGATTACGTTTTAATAGATGTACATGATACGTTTGATGATGATCAAAAATCTATATTCAGAGGTTGGATGATTTCTTCATCATCAGATATTGTTTCTTTAGAACACCCTATTTATGATTTAATGTTATTAGGTTGTATTAATGATAAAACTTCTTGAAAATCATCTAAAAATACAAATTCTCTTTCAGTCATAATGTTTTTTTTTAATTTTTTCATATAACTATCACTGCTAATTTCATATGCTCCAAATTGTAAAAGATGTTTATTATAAAATTGGGAGTCAAGTAGACAAAATAAATTTTTTTTTAGAATAGCAATTAAATAAATCAAGCAAAATTTACTTACATTAGATAGTTTTCCAAACATACTCTCTCCAAAAAAACATGCCCCAATATGAACCCCATATAATCCACCAACCAAATTATTACTTTCATAGCATTCAACACTGTGACACATCTTGTAATAATGTAAATTTATATAAGTATTTAATATAATATTGTTTATCCAAGTACCATTCTCTCTTCTATTAATTTGTTGACAATTATAAATTACATTTTCAAAGTTGCTATTCACCTTAAAAGTGTAAATATTTTTTTTAAATAATCTAAACAATTTTTTTGGAACATGAAAATCATTAATTGGTATGATTAAACGATATTTTGGCTTGTATAAATTCACTATTTCACTGGCATTATTTTCAGCCATTGGAAAAAGTCCTTTTTTATAATAATCTATTAAATCTTGATGTGGAATTAATTTATTCAATTAAAAGTTGACATAAAATTGATGTCGTATTTGCCAGTTTTAAATTCTTCAGTCATAATAATTTTTTGATGCATTTGAATATTAGTATTAATACCCATGATTATATACTCTTCAAGAGCTCTTTTCATTCTTGAAATGCATTCTTTACGGTTGTCAGCATAGGTTATAAGTTTTCCAATCATACTATCATAATGAGGAGGCACAGAATATCCTTGATAAATTGCAGCATCAACTCTTACACCTAGTCCACCAGGCTCATGATATTGGGTAATTTTTCCTGGTGATGGCACAAAACTTTCAGGATGCTCTGCATTAATTCTGCATTCGATTGCATGTCCCTTCATCATTATATCTTTTTGAGTTAAATTTAGTTTTTCACCTGCAGCTGTTAAAATTTGTTGTTTTACTAAATCAATACCAGTTACCATTTCAGTTACTGGATGCTCCACTTGTAATCGTGTATTCATTTCCATAAAATAAAAATTATTATTTTCATATAGAAATTCTAGTGTTCCAACTCCCTCATAACCAATCGATAAGACAGCTTTTTTACATAGTTCGCTAATCTCCTCTCTTTTATTACTTGAAAGAAGGTCACTGGGGCTTTCCTCGATTAGTTTTTGATGTTTTCTTTGAATTGAGCAATCACGCTCACCTAAAGTGACTACATTACCAAATGAGTCTGCTAAAACTTGAATTTCAATATGCTTTGGTGTTGTTAAAAATTTTTCTAAATATACCTTATCATCGTTAAATGATTTTTTTGCTTCAGTTTTCGCAGAAATTATTGCATTTTCGATATCTTCATGATTTGTTACCACTCTCATACCTTTGCCTCCACCTCCACTTGCTGCCTTAACAATAATAGGCAGTTTAACTTTATTAATGAAGTCATTAATTTCTTTTTTATTTGCAATATTATTAAGTCCTGGAACTGTAGGAACTTTGTTATCATCCATTATTTTTTTAGCATCAATTTTATTACCCATAATTTTGATGTGATTAGAATGTGGGCCAATAAATTTTATATTATGCTCTTCAATTATTTCAGCAAACCTCTGGTTTTCGCTAAGAAAACCATATCCTGGATGAATACCATCAGCATTTGTGAGAGTTGCAGCGGTGATTATAGCAGGAATATTTAAATAACTTGATTGTGCAGAAGCTGGTCCAACACAAATACTCTCATCAGCCATTCTGACATGCATTGCACTTTCATCTGCCTCTGAATGTATTGCTACAGTTTTAATATCAAGTTCTCTACATGCCCTTAAAACTCTTAGAGCAATTTCACCTCGATTGGCGATTAGAATTTTTTTGAACATTATTCAAAAATTACTAATTGATCTCCAAATTCTACCGGCTGACTATTTAAAGCAATAATTTTTTTTATTACTCCAGATTTTGGAGCTTTTATTTCATTAAATGTTTTCATGGCTTCTATTAATAAAAGTGTATCACCAGCTTTTACATGTTGTCCTACTTTTATATATGGAGGTGAATTTGGATCAGCTGATAAATAAGCAACCCCAACCATTGGTGAACTTACAATATTTTCTTTGTTTATTTCCTCAGCAGCAACTTTTTCATCTAAGTCATTTATATTTTTATTTGCAGAAACATCAATTTTTGGGCTAACAGTACTTATAGATTGAGCAGATACCTCAATTTCATAATCTCCTTTTTTTATTTTGATTGTACTAGGGTTTATAAGATTTGTTTCAGATAATATAAGTTTAATGTTTTCAATGTCGGTTTTGTCTATTTTAGTCATTGTTTTTTTTATAAATTAAATTTTTAATTGCATCAATTGCTAGTGTGTACCCTTTTTCACCAAATCCACAAATTATACCATCAACTGCCTCAGAAGTAATACTTTTTCTTCTGTAATCATCTCTAGAGTAAATATTTGAAATGTGCACTTCTATTTTTGGTTTTTCAATTGCTCTTAGAGCATCAAGTAAAGCTATGGAAGTGTGGGTATAAGCAGCAGGATTAATAATAATTCCAGCATAATCATTAGCTGCTAAATGAATTTTTTCTATTAATTCACCCTCATGATTACTTTGAAAAAAATTGCATTCCATTTCATTTTTTTTACAATATTCTTCACAAATGGTTTTGATGTTATTCAAAGTTGTTTTTCCATAAAAATTTTTTTCACGATTTCCCAATAAATTTAAATTTGGTCCATTAATGATTAAAATTTTTTTCATAAAAGGCTTTTAAGTAAAATGTTTACTTAAAGCAAGTTTTTGATTTTGATAATTAGAATTTATATTTAGACCATAACTTATAGTTGTTTTTTTGTTTAATTTTTTATATTTTATTCGAGCAATGGTTTGGCCATCTTCAATAATAAATGGAAGTTCATTAGTCTTTACCTCTAACACAGCATATGCGCCATGAGGATCTCCAAATCCAGGATCAAAAAAACCAGCATAATGAACTCTAAAATCACCAATACCTGTATCATAGGGAATCATCTCTCCAGCTAGAAAACTAGGTATTCTTATTTTTTCTTTTGATTTAAGAATATAAAACTTGTTTTTTTCAATTATCAAAGATTTTTTAATTGGCTTTAAAGGTTCCCAAAATTTATTTATTTTATAATGTTTAATTTTACTAAAATTTAAGATCCCGGTATTTTTTTTTGCAACGTATGCACAAACTTTATTATCATTAGATAGATCAACTGATACTTTTACACCATTTTCAATGAAATTATTATTTTTTGAAAAAATTAATGGATTACGTTTATGAATTTTTTTTAATTTTTCATCATTCAAGTAATTGTGCACCTTTTTTGTCAGTCGCATTTGATTTAGTTTATCTCCCTCAGAAATTTTAATATCAAATGATCTAGTAGTAATTTCAATAAACATTTCTCCTTTGTAATTTATTGGGATTTTTTCATATTCATCTGAATAATCCAAAATTGTTCGGCAAAAAATATTTAATCTACCTGTACTACTTTTGGGATTGCAATGGCCTTTTATAGAATCGCCAAGTTCAAGTTTTTCATTAAGCCTTACTATGTAAGTTTTATTTTTCTTCAATATTTTAGGAATACTTATATCAATTTTTTTTATATATATTTTTTTTAATTTATTTCTAACTTTGCATCTAGTACTTAAAAAACTAGTTCTTACTTCATAACATTCATTACTTAGAGATAAGTCAAAACTTGATGGTTGGATTTGTGAATAAAGTAGTTTTGATGATAATATTTTTTTTTTACTGACTAAAGATAAATAATCTTCATAAACTAAAGCGCCATCCATACTTTAATTATATAGTTTTATAATTTTTTTTAAATTATTATCTTTAGTAGTTTTGTTTAGCTGATTCAGTTTATTTTTTGAACTATCTTTACCAAACAATATAATTTCAAAAAAATTTATCCAATCTTCATAATTTAGTATTTTGGATAAATTATAAAATTTTGTTAATAGAATTTTATTATTTGGAAAAGTAAAAATTAAATCTTGATAATCATGAAAAATATTTTCATTAAAACTTAAAGACTCATTTTTAAAATTTATGGCCATCAAAATGTTGTATTGGACATATAAATTCGATGGTTGTTTTAGTAATACTTTTTTATAAAATTTTAAGGCTTCTTT
>CACJPV010000020.1 GCA_902595425.1 uncultured Alphaproteobacteria bacterium
CAATCAAAGAGTTTTATCTGATGTAATGGATGTATTGAGTAACGAAATTTTTGAAGATCTAGATATTACGAATCAAGAAACAACAGAATTTATCAGCTCGAATCCAAATATTGCAAAAGCTTTATTAACGCTAAATGATGCCCATAAATCGTTTAAAGAAGACATGCAAAATAGATTAGAGTCTATGGATATTAATTCTTCTGTAGTAGAAAATCCTAGTCGTCTACCAGTTGAAATTGTATCAGATTTTTTACAAGACAATAAAAACTACTTTCATCAAATAGAGTTAGCTGCTGAAATAATTAGAAAAAATGCTAGCCTAGAAATAGGACATAATATTGGCTCAGGATTAAAATTAACGAATTACCTGAAAGAAAAACATAAGATATCTGTTGAGATTGTTCCAGCAAGTGAAGAATTAAAATCAGTTAGGAAATTTGATAATGTAAATAAAAAATTACAGTTATCAGAAATGCTTACATATACCTCAAGAAACTTTCATTTGGCATATCAAGTAGCTTTTATTGAGTCAGAAGATATAATTCAAGAAATTATAAATTCAAACAAAGTAGACTCTGAAGAAGTTAAACCTTTATTGACAATTTCACTATTAAACTATTTTGCATCTGCAATTCTTATGCCTTACGATGATTTTTTGGCAAATGCAAAAAAAAATAAATACGATATAGAGATATTAATGCATCATTACGCATGCAGTTTTGAGCAAGTAACTCATAGATTAACGAATTTACAAAAACCTGGTAATGAAGGTGTTCCTTTTCATTTTCTAAAAACTGATATAGCAGGAAATGTTTCCAAAAGATTTTCTTTATCTGGTATTCATATTCCTCGGCATGGAGGATCTTGTCCTCGTTGGAATGTTTATATTGCTTTTTTAAATCCAGGCAAAATTCATCCTCAAATATCAAGAATGCCAGACGGCAGAGTATATTTTTGTATAGCTCGTGCTTTTGAAAAAGGGATTGAAAAACATGGCATGCCTAAAAGTTTCGTATCAATTGGTTTAGGATGTGATGTTAAATATGCAAAAGATCTAATTTATTCAGAAGGAATGGATATAGAAAATAAAAAATTACAAACACCAATTGGCGTTTCTTGTAGAATATGTCCACGCATAGAATGTCAGCAAAGAGCTTTTCCTCCTATCGATAAAGAATTAAAATTAAACGTAAATTTCAGGGGCACAAGCCCTTATGTTACGCATTAAATCTTTACTAACATTTTACCAATATTTTTGCCATTTAATAGGTCAACAAAAGCTTTAGGTGCGTTATCAATACCTTCATAAATTGTTTCTTTTGTAACTATTTCTTTATTAGTAAGCCATTTAATCATATCTCTTTGAAAATTGTTTGTATCATCTTCATGGTCAAAAATTAAAAAACCTTTTATTGTTAATCTTTTTACTAATACATGGGCCATATTTTTTAATCCTTGAGGGGATGTAGTTGAATTCATTTGTGAAATTCTTCCACAAATAACAATTCTGCCATAATTTTTCATTCTAAATATTGCAGCTTCCAGAAAGTCACCTCCAACATTATCAAAATATAAATCAAAACCCTCAGGCATGAGCTCTTTTAGCTTTAAGACTAAATTATCTGTTTTTTTATAATTAAAAGCTTGATCAACTTTTAATTTATTTTTTAACCAATCCACTTTTTCATCAGATCCAGTACTAGCAACAACCTTACATCCATTTAATTTTGCAATTTGACATACTAAAGATCCAACACTGCCACCAGCTGAAGTCACTAATACAGTCTGATTTTTTTGAAGTTTTCCTATTTTGTATAGACCTATATATGCTGTATGCCCATTCATTCCAAGAGGACCTAAAAATGACTGTAATGGGAAATTAGAGTTTGTTATTTTTTTTAAATTGTTTTCTGAGTCTGTAAACTTATCTCTCCACCCACAATTATTCAAAACATAATCACCAACATTAAATTTGCTAGAATTAGTTTTTTTTACTATACCTATAGCAGCTCCTTCCATTGGCTCTCCAATCATAAAAGGCTCTTTATAATTTTTCTTTTCTGTCATTCTCGCTCGCATATATGGATCAACAGAAATCCATATATTTTCGACCAATACATTTCGTTCATCTGAAAAATTTATTTCTTTTTCTTTTACTATAAAGTCATTCTCTGTAGGCAAACCTACTGGTATATAATTTTTTAGTGCAATAAATTTACTTTTTTCATTCATTTTATACTTTATATTTCTTTAATAATTTTTGTAAATCAATTAAAAAATTGTCTCGTAGGTTTGATAAATTTTTAATAGATTTATTTTTAGATTGTATTTTTGTTCCTATAATAATTTTTCTCTTAAGATTATCAGTTAATTTTGGCGCCTTCAGTTTAGTCCATGGTAATTTTAATGTAGGTCCGAATTGTTCAAGCATATGTTTCATACCTGAATCTCCACCAGCTAAATGAAAAGTCAAAAAAGTACCCATTAATGACCACCTAAGACCAGGTCCATAAATAATTGCATCATCTAGGTCTTTAGTAGATGCATAATCTTCGTTAATGATATGCAATGACTCTCTCCACATAGACTCTTGTAATCTATCAGAAAGATAACCAGGTAACTCTTTTTTCAATGTAAGGGTTTTCATACCAATTTTGGAGTAAAATCTATTCGCTTTTAAAATATTTGCTTTAGTTGTTTTTTTCCCAGGGACTAGCTCAACCAACGGTAGAAGATAAACCGGATTAAATGGGTGGGCTATTAATACCCTTTCTGGATTTTTTGCATGAGCTTGTATTTTTGATGGCAAAAGACCAGATGAACTTGATGCTATGATTGCAGATTTAGGGGCACTTAAACTGATATCTTTTATAACTTTTGTTTTTAACTTTTCATTTTCAGGAGCATTCTCTTGTATCAAATCTGCATTCTTGACTGCTTCTTTAACTGAATTACAAAAAAATAATTGTTTATCTAAGTTAATTTTTTTGGCATAAAATCTTTCTAAAGTTTTTGACGTTCTTTTTATCTCATTTAATAAAAATTTTTTTTGTTTTTTACTTGGATCAAATACTTTAACTTTTTTTTTATTAAATAAAAATCTTATAATCCATCCTGTGCCAATTACACCAGTTCCAACAACTGCGATAGTATCCAAAGAGTTTTGCACTTTTAAAATTGTTTCTTTAAGTTTAATTTTTTTCTTGCTTCTTCAGGATTAAGAATTTTTGCACCAAGATCATTAATTATTCTTGCAGATTTTTCAACTAGTTGTGCATTAGAGGCTAGCACACCTTTTTCTAAATATAAATTATCTTCTAATCCAACTCTAACATTACCACCTAAAATTACAGATTGCGCCACCATAGGCATTTGATGTCTCCCAATTCCAAATCCAGCCCAGTTAGCTCCTTCTGGAATCATATCAGCCATTACTTTCATTGAGGCGGTTGTTGCTGGTGCACCCCAAGGAATTCCTAAACAAATCTGATAGAGAGGAGGGGAATCGACCAATCCTTCTTTATACAGTTGATTAGCAAACCATAGGTGACCCATTTCAAAAGCTTCCATTTCAGGTTTAATGCCTAATTCTTGCATTTTTTTTGCTGCAGCTCTTAATTGAACAGGTGTGTGAATAAAGGTCATATTAGTATCACCAAAATTAAGAGAACCACAATCAAGCGTACATATTTCTGGTAATAACTCTTCAACATGTGCAAGTCTGTCTAACGCATGAATCATATCCGTATTGGGGCCTACTGGATTAAGAGGGTCCTTTCCTTCACCAACTTCAAAATCCCCACCCATACCTGTTGTAAAATTTATTATTACATCAGTATTTGAAGATCGAATTCTATCCGCTACTTCCTTATAATATTCTAATTTTCTACTTGGTTTACCATCTTCTTCTCTAACATGAATATGGGCAACAGCTGCGCCAGCTTTTGCAGCTTCTATTGATGCTTCTGCTATTTGTTTTGGAGTAATAGGAAGATTAGGATGTTTTTTTGAAGTATCACCAGATCCTGTTACAGCACAACTTATTATAACTTCATTATTCATTTTTCTTAAAAAATGATGTATCTCAGTTAGAGGAAATTAACAAGTGTCTATATATCTAAAAACAGGAAAAGTATTACCAGAGTGGACTGACTATAATGGTCACATGAATTTGGCTTTCTATATCCATCTTTTTGATTCTTCATGGGAAGTACTATTAGAAAAATTTAATATTGGAGAGCACTCAGCTAAAAATGAAAAGAGGACAACTTTTGCCGTAGAGTCTCATACGACCTACGATATGGAAGTAAAAGTCAATGACGAGGTTGATATGAACTTACTTTTTCTTGATTTTGATAAAAAGAGGTTAGTTTATAAGTTAGAAATGTTTCACAATAAAGAAAAGTATTTAGCATCAACAACAGAGGTTTGCTCTTTATATGTTGATTTAAGCACTAGAAGAGTTACTGAGTTTGAGGATAGTAAAAGGGATTTAATCCAATCTTTTATAGACGAAAATAAAGTTAAATTTAATTCAGAAAATCTTCATTTAATAAATAAGTTAAAAAAATAATTATAGTCCTAAATAGACGTGCTTATGTGGCTCTCTATCAAATATTCTATGAACCATTGGTATAAATTCTTCTAATTTAATAGTATTATAAGTCGGGTCAAAGGAATTTTGATCATAAGTTTCACAAAATCTTATTGTATCATTATAAAATGGATGCCCTTTGTACTTGTCTCGTAAATTTCTATCATGCCCATAATGATGATTATAATAATAAGCTTGAAAGAGACCATGCTGTTGAACTATCCAATGAGTTTTTTCAGAAACAAAGGGTCTTAAAACGGCTGCAGAAATTTCAGAATGATTTAATGGAGCAATTTCATCACCAATATCATGTAAAAGAGAAGCTACGATCATTTCTTCGTCTGCATTATCTCTTAATGCTCTCGAAGCCGCTTGAAGAGAATGCTCTAATCTTGAAATCTGATATCCGCCAAGTGATGAGTCAAGATTTTTTAATATACGGATAACTCTATCAGCTGTTCCTTCTATATATTTATCTTCAAACTTTGTGAGAAGATCGTAATCTTCTTTATCCCCATGTTTCATTTCTGTAAATTTTACTTTTTCCATATCTTATTATAATTCAAGAAAATAAGTATAATATTCTTTGTCTCTTTTGTAATCAAGAGATTCGTAAAGTGCCTGAGCTTTCTTATTGTTTGTGGCAGTAGATAACTCAACAATTTTTATCTTTTTGGATTTTGCAAGTTTTTTTGCTGTATTCATTAATTTTCTTCCAATGCCATGTCTTCTGAATTTTTTCTCAACATATAAATCATAAAGTATTAATTTTTTATTAATATTTAGAGAGTCGAATGTTTCGTATAACTGCAGGAAACCAGCAGGTTGATTTTTATATAAACATAAAAAAATAAAAGATTCTTTTTTATTAATTCTATCTTTAATATAATTTGTAGATGCTTTTATATTAGACTTGTATTTGTAAAATTGACGATAAAGATCAAACAAATAACCTGCTTCATTTATATTTTTCGTAGTTGCTTTTATAATTTTAGTACTCATTTTTTATAAAATAATGATCTTATTATCCCAAAAATGATACTAAAAAATGCAAAACTTAACAAAGTATTTGTGAAACCAGTATTGCCAAAAATATTCATGTTAAATCCAACTATAATAGGTCCTAAATATTCGCCTATTTCGTATATAATTATAAAAAGTGATGTAGCGAAAGCAATATCTGAAACATTAATCCTTTCCCCAAGATATGCCAATGTTACAGTATACAAGCTTGTAGAAGCAAAACCACTGATCATTAAAGCTATAATAATTATCATTTCATTAGAATTTGATATTTTTAATAACATTAACCAGGTTACGTGAGCTAATAATAATATAAAAACTATTAAACGCTTATTAAAATTATCCGAAAACGCCCCTACAAAAGGTTGGCACAGAACGCCAAATATGCCCCCAATAAAAATATAAATTCCAATTTGTTTATCTGAGAAAAAATCATTTATCATAAATGCTGGAAATAAAGATAAAAATGCAGAATCTTCAATTCCTGCAAAAAAAATTGCGAGGAATATAAAAGGAGATATTAGAATAATTGAAAATTTCATTTTCGTAGATTGTTCTGGAATTGATACTTGATTTACATACTTTTTAATGCTGATCAAACTTCCTATTTTTAAAAGCACTAATATTAAGCAAACAGTAATAGGTATTCTTCCAGATGTTCCGAATAAACCAACAATTAATGGACCCATTGCTAAACCGGTAGTAACAGAGGAATTATAAATTCCTATAGACTTGCCTCGATTTGAGTTATTGGATACAACATTCACCCACGTATCCATAGTCATCCAAGTCAAACCACCCATCATGCCAAGAATAAAAAACCATACTGCTAAATTGTATGGATTTAAAAATTCTAACATTGCGGTGATGCACAAGCCTTGCACAACTGTTGAGATAAAGATAATTTTATAGAAACCAAATTTTTTTAATAGTTTTGTAGTAAAAAATCCTGAAAATATAAGTCCTAATGGCCCAAAAGAAGCTACTAATCCAATTGTAAATTCTGAATATCCAGCATATTTTTGAATTATTACTAAAATTGTATAAAAATAACTTAAAATTATGCCTGTGCAGAAAGCAACTAAAGATAAATATTTTACACTAGGACTGACAATATTAAAATCTAAATAGTTTTTAATACTATTTAGAATCATTTTTGATTAGACCAGAGTCCCTCTTTTTGTAATTGATCAATAGTGTTTGAAATAGCTAGATATAATTTTTCAGTAAGATCATCAATTTGACTTTTAGTTATAATCAAAGCAGGCGAGAGAACGCAAATATGGTAGAGAGGTCTTATTATAAGACCTAATTTTATAGACTCCTCATCAATTCTTGAGCCAATTGCTTTATCCAAAACCAACGCTTCTTTGCTATCTTTGTTAATTACACATTCAATTCCAGCCATTAAACCCATGCCCCTAATATCCCCAACAATTGGTAATTCATATAATGTGTTTAGTTTATCAAAAAAGTATGGCTCAATACCACGCACATGTTCTAAAATTTTATCTCTTTTTAATATTTCGATATTTTTAAGTGCAGCTGCACAACAAGCAGGATGGCCAGAATAGGTATATCCATGAAAAAATAATGATGAGTCATGCTTTAGATCACTTATTAATTTGTCTGAAAACAAAACGGCTCCTAGAGGCAAATAACCAGAAGTTATACCTTTGGCACAAGTAATAATATCTGGCACTACACCAAAAACTTTTTCTGATGAGAAAAAATGACCAAGTCTTCCAAACCCAGTCACAACCTCATCAGCTATAAATATTATTTCATTCTTTTTGCATACATCATATATTTTTTTATAATATCCTTCTGGAGGCACTATACATCCACCTGAAGCTAAAACAGGTTCAGCTATAAAAGCAGCGACATTTTCTGAACCAAGTTCTTCAATTTTATTTTCAAATTCTTTAACAAGAAAATCACAAAATTGTTCTGGAGTTTGATCCTTTGGTCTTCTGTAGGATAGGGGAGAACTTAAATGATGAATAAAGTTCTTTTCAAAATCAAAATTATTTTTTTCTCTATCTTTTCCAGTTATTGATCCAGTTAAGTAAGTACTTCCATGATAGGCTTTATCTCTAGTGATAATGTGTTTCTTATTGGGTTTGCCTAAAATATTATTATAAAACATAACAAATCTTAATGCAGTCTCATTTGCAGTAGATCCATCTGAAGTAAAAAATATAGTATTTAAATCTCCTGGAGAAAGATCTGCCAATACAGATGCTAATTCAGCTGAAATTTCTGTAGATTCTGAAAATGGACTGCAATAATCCATTTTTTCAATTTGATTTTTTACAGCTTCACCTATTTCTCTATTCCCATGACCAATATTATTGCACCACATTCCCCCTGGTCCATCTATGAATTTATTGCCGTTCTCATCATACAAGTAGATATTATCGGACTTCGTTATTAATTTTCGGTTATATGTTCCTCTATCATTGAAATTTTCATAAGGATGCAAAACCAGTTTATCTTTTTCGAAGATTTCTGAAATATAATCGTTCTTCATTGTAAATGTATAGTATCATTCGCTGAATATGCATTCAATGAAAATATAAAGAAATATTATTTATCTTGCCATTTAGGGTCAGTTTTTTTAACAAAAGATGAAGCTCCTTCTTTTAAATCATGACTACCATATACCTTTTTAACTGTTTCTAGAGATCTTAATATTTTAAATGAAGGGAGTTCTTTTTCATTTTCGGTTTCTCTTAGAACTTCTTTAATTGAAGAATAAATTAAGTTAGGACCTTTTGAAATTTTTGTTGCAATCTCCCATGCTCTTTTTAATACATCTTGTTTTTCAACAACCTCATTAATTAGACCCCAATGTTTTGCTTCCTTAGTATCCATCCATCTTCCAGTCATCAAAAATTCAACTGCTACATGATACGGAATCCTTCTTCTAAGTTTTATAGTTGCTGCATCAGCTATTACACCCACATTAATCTCAGGTAATGCAAAAGTAGAATCTTCCGAAGCCACAATAATATCTGCAGAAATCATTATTTCAAATCCACCACCACATGCTATACCGTTTACTGCTGCAATAACTGGCTTATTCAAATTTGGAAGCTCTTGTAATCCCCCAAATCCACCTTCTCCATAGTAAGCATCAGCCTCTTCTCCCTCATTAACTGCTTTTAAATCCCATCCAGCTGAAAAAAATTTCTCTCCAGCACCAGTTATAATTGCTACTTTTAAATTTGGATCATCTCTAAAGTTAGAAAAAATTTCTCCTAAAATTATACTAGTTTTTGCATCAATAGCATTTGCTTTAGGTCTATCTATTGTAACTTCAAGGATTGAGTCTTTTATTATTGTTTTAACAGGTTCGTTCATAATTCTTCAAAATAATGTATTAGTGCGTCGACAGCAAATACACCTTTATTTTTTTTGCAAACAATTAGTGGATTAATTTCAATTTCGTGCAATTTATTTATATTTTTTTCAGCAAATTTAGATAATTTTAATATAGTATTAATTAATCCTTCTACATCTGCTGAGTTAGTATTTCTATAGCCAAATAAAATTTTACCTATTTTCATATTTTTTAATTCATTTTTGATATCTTTTTTTGCTAATGGCAATAGAAGAGTTTTTGTTTCCCTTATCAGCTCTGTGTAAATTCCTCCAGCACCTATAACAATTACAGGACCAAATTCAGAATCAATTTTTATACCTATTAAAATTTCTACTATTGTATTGTCGACCATTTTTTCTAATAAAATTTGATCTTTAAATGTTTTTGTTTTGGTAATTAATTCATTCACATTTTTAATATTGGTGATGACACCATTGAGCTCGGATTTATGAAATATTTCGTTTGAGTGAATTTTAGCAACTAATGGAAAGCCAATTTTAGCACTATCTTTTTTTAGTCTATTTTTATTTGAAATTAATCCTTTAGGGGTTTTAATTCCAATTTTATTTAACAGTTTTTTAGACTCAAATTCAGAGTAAGTTTTTATATTTTTACTAGTATTATTCTCTACTTTATAACTATTTACAGACGACTCCTTCTTCCAAATACTTCCGATTTCTATTGCTTTTTTAATTGTGAATAGAGCTTCTTTCATTCCTTGAAGAGGTGAAACTCCATTCTTCATACATTTATCACGAATATGTTTTGGCATAGTGTCCGATAAAGATGAAATTAGGCTTCCGTTTATAAATTTATCAACTATAGCATCCCATTCATCAGTATCGCATTTTTCCATATTTGGGAAATCTAGCATTAAGCTTATTGAACTAAAATTATTTTTAAAAAAAATTTTAAATGTCTTTTCTATATTGTCAGGATCATTCCAATTATATGTTTGCATATCAAAAGGATTAGATACTATTACACCAGGATGATTTACTTTTTTTAGATCATTTTTAATTTCTGTTTTAATTTTTCCAAATTTTAAATCTAATGTCTCAGCGGCATCTCCTAACATTGCCATATCTCCACCTGAGGGTCCCATAATTGATATTTGATCATTTGAAATAACTCCATGTGTATGAAAATATTTTAACAACTCTGTAAGTTCTGATAGTGTTTCGCATCTAGCTACTCCCATTCTTTTAAACAAAGCATCATAAATATTTTCTTTGCCACTTA
>CACJPV010000021.1 GCA_902595425.1 uncultured Alphaproteobacteria bacterium
TTATTCCTGTTTTTAGTTCGATGTGGGCAATTATATTTCTTGGAGAAAAATTTTCTTTTTTTCATTTAATAGGAACTTTCTTTATTATTTTAGGAATAGTGCTATCTAATAGTAAGAGGCAAATATTATGACTAAAGTTTTGAAATCTGATCAAGAGTGGAGGGAAATACTCTCAGAAGAAGAATATTACATAACCAGACAAAAGGGGACTGAGCCAGCTTTCTCTGGCAAAGCATTTGATGTTACAAAAGATGGAGTATTTAAATGTAGGTGTTGTGGAGCAGAATTATTTGAACGAACTTCAAAATATGAGTCAGGATGTGGTTGGCCTAGTTTTTTTAAAGGTATATCAAATGATGCAATTAAAACTGAACAAGATACTTCTCACGGAATGATTAGAACTGAAATAATGTGTGCGACTTGTGATGCTCATTTAGGACATGTCTTTGATGACGGTCCTGAGCCAACAGGGCAAAGGTATTGCGTTAATTCATTATCTATTCAATATAAAGAATTTGATTAATTTTAATTAGGATTTTGTTTCAAAAATTCTAAATACTTAACAACTTCATCAAATTTTTCATCTGGTATATCTTTGTAAGTCATTTTAAAATGAGTCTTTACCTCTAAAGCTACGTGAGCATAGGGGTTACGACCTTTTGGATGATTTGGATGATCAGGTAGTTTACCTAATAATTCATCTCCAGTTAATTGTATTAACTTCCAAAGTTTACTTGCATTTTCTTTATTCAAAGTTACCTTGCTAAAGCTCCCATGGGATCCCATGGTTCCAAACTCAAAGGTTTCATATCAAGATATTTTAATAATTTTTTACTGAGATATTTTTTATCAACAACAATCTCATAGGTATATTCGTCAAACCATTCATCGGTCATCATCATATAACCTTTATTTCCACTCTTTGTCCCCCAGCTATTCTCAATTTTCCATTTAGTTGATTTTCTACTTTTAACATCAACGCCAGTTAACAACATCGCATGGGTCATTTCACTGTCACCGTATTCTAAACGAGTTTGTTTGTTCATTTTAAATGATGTTTGAAAAACATTTTCATAGTCAAAAATACCCATGTCAAGCACGCCCATGTCTCTACTAAATCTCTTACCTACATCGCATCCAAACCAAACTGCTTCATTATTTTTAATTGATTGCATCGCAGATTTTTTTAGCTCAGCTATCTCCACATTAAGATATTTTATTTCTTGTCCTTCAATAACATTGCCTAAGTATTCAACAGTATATGAAGTATTGAACTTTTTATTACTCATTGGAGCATGTATCAGACAAACTTTATCCTTAATATTGATATTAGCATATTTTTTTACAAATTCTTTAGGCGATGTATCAGCAATGGAAATATATTTGTTATCTTTATCTCTAGTAGACCAGTTCACTACCTCAGGGGGTTGACCAAGAAACATCGCCAATAAGTTATAAATGGTTTCCATCATATCTTTCTTCAAGGATGCTGATTGTTTAGCAGATTTTTTTCTTAAGACAGAAGCAAATTCTCTTAATTTGTGTGTTAAGATGTAATTCATTGACATGGATTTACTGCTGTGATTGGTTTCTGGCATTAAATCTTTTGGAACTACTCCATATTTTTCAATAAGATTTACGAACATATCCCACTGACCACCATCTTGAACTGGAGCTTTAACAAGATGCATAATTAATCTACTGTCATATGCGTGATCTCTTGTTTTAATTATATTTTCTAAAAAATAATTTGCCTTTTCTAATTTATCCCAAAACATAAAATAGTTTTGAGAGAACTCGAAGTTATTTAGATTAAGTTTTTTTACAACTTCCAATCGCATCAAATTTAATCCTGCAAATCCCCAGCATCGACCTGAGGCCATTTGATTTGTTGCGGGTAATTCTTTTTCAATTAGATGTGAAAAATGATGATTAATTTGACTAAAATTTTCCCAGTTAAGAGCAACTGTGTTTAAATCATTTTTTATTAATGCATTTCTGGACGCAGTATTTTTATTATTTCTTATAAACTTGTTTCTATATTTTTTGACGTCATTAAGAGATATATTTTTAGGCATATCTTATATTTAAGGCTATTTCGGTTTAAATCAATTCTATTTTATTTTTTCTTTTTCTTTAAACCTATTTTTTGCTTTCTATCATCGATAAGTTTTATAGCGTCTTCAAGAGTTAAACTATCAATTGTTTGATCTCCAAGAATTGAAGCATTGATTTTACCACATTTTACATATGGTCCAAATTTTCCATCATGACCTGTAATATTCTTTTTTTCACTTGGATGTTCGCCAAAAGTTTTGAGTGTTGCATTACCTCTTTGAGTTGGTTTGGCAATTAGTTCGATTGCTCTTTCTAATTCAATATCCAATATATTATCTGTTTTTTCTAGAGCTTTATATTTTTTGTCATGAAGAATGTATGGTCCGTACATTCCAATTCCTGCACTAACTGTTTTATTTGTTTCAGGATGAAATCCTAATTTTCTTGGCAAGCCTAACAACTGTATTGCAGTATTAAGACCAATTTCTTCAGGTTCAAAATTTTTGGGTATGGAAACTCTTTTTGGTTTCTTCTCTGGGGTACCTTCACCTACTTGCATATAGAAACCATAAGGACCTTTTCGAAGGGTAATCATTTCATTTGTTTCTGGATAAATACCAATTTCTTTTGGACCACTTAAAGTCGTGCCATCTTTGTCATTCAATTGATTAAATTGAACTGTATATTTACAATCTGGATAATTTGAACAGCCAATAAACCCTCCAAATTTTCCTACTTTGATCCCAAGTCTGCCATTATGGCATGTCGGACATTTTCTACTTTCATCCTTTCCCTCTGGTGGAAAGAAATGTGCTCCTAAAGCATCATCGAGTACATCAATTACTTCTCTATTTGATTTTCCAACGGTATCATCACATAATTGTTTAAAAGTCTCCCAAAATTTGCGTAGAACTTCTTTCCAATCTAATTTACCATCTGAAATTTCATCTAATTGATTTTCAAGATCAGCAGTAAAATCATATTCAACATATTGATTAAAATATTTTTCAAGGAATATAGATACAATCCGTCCTCTATCATGAGGATTAAAACGTTTCTTATCTAAAATAACATAATCTCTATCTTGTAAGACTTTTATAATGGAGGCATAGGTGGAAGGTCTGCCAATTCCAAGCTCTTCTAACTTTTTAACCAAGCTTGCTTCTGTGTAGCGAGGAGGGGGCATTGTAAAATGCTGATTTTTAATGACCTCTTTTAGATCTAATGTTTCACCTTCATTCATCATTGGAAGTATCGTTTCTTTTTCTTCATCCTTGTCATCATCTTTTGCTTCTTGATAAACTTTATACATTCCAGGAAATTTGATAGTTGAGCCATTTGCTCTAAGAGTAATTTTTTGATCTTCATCAACAATGTCAACTGCCACTTGATCTAGGACAGCACTAGCCATTTGTGAAGATACTGCCCTTTGCCAAATAATTTCATACAATTTAAATTCTTCGCCAGTAATATATTGCTTAATATCTTTTGGAGTTAAGTTAATATCAGTTGGTCTTATGCATTCATGAGCTTCTTGAGCGTTTTTAGCTTTAGATTTATAAATTCTTGGACTTTCAGGAAGATATTCATTCCCATAATGCTGCTCTACAAAATTGCGTACCTGATTAATCGCTTCATTAGACATCACTACACTATCTGTTCGCATATAAGTAATTAAACCTGTTGTCTCACCGTTTATTTCAGTACCCTCATAAAGTTTTTGTGCAGTGCGCATAGTTTGACTTGCACTTAACCCTAATTTTCGGCTAGACTCAATTTGCATGGTGGAAGTAGTAAAAGCAGGGTAGGGATTTCTTTTAGCTTCTTTTTTTGTGATGTTGCCAACTTTGAATTTTGAATTTTGTATCTGATCATAAATATCAGTAGCTTGTTTTTCATTTTTAATATCAAGTTTATCAACTTTTTTTCCTTCATATAAAGTAAGACGTGAATTTATAAGTTTATCCTTATTGTTTTTAAAATTACTTTGAATGGACCAGTATTCCTCAGGATTAAATTTTTCTATTTCTAACTCTCGCTCACTAATAATTCGAAGAGCAACTGACTGAACTCTTCCAGCAGATTTTGACCCAGGTAATTTTCTCCAAAGAACTGGAGATAGTGTAAAGCCTACTAAAAAATCTAAAGCACGTCTAGCCAGATAAGCATTAACTAAATTTTCATCGATTTCTCGTGGTGATTTTAAACTATCGAGAACAGCATTTTTTGTAATTTCATTGAATGTCACTCTGTGAATATTTAGTTTTGATAGAGAGGCATTATCTCTTAAAAGTTTTTCAACATGCCATGCTATAGCCTCTCCCTCTCGGTCAGGGTCAGTAGCCAAGTAGAGATTTTCAGATTTTTTAGCAGCGTCAGTTATTTCTTTTATAACTTTTTTTCCTCTATCACTTGTCTCCCATTTCATTTTGAAGTCATTTTCTGTGTCTATAGCATCATTTTTGGCTGACAAATCTCTAACATGACCAACGCTAGCTAAAACTTTAAAGTCAGAACCTAAATATTTGTTAATAGATTTTGCTTTAGAAGGGGATTCAACAATTAATACATTCATAAAAATTTTAGTCCAAATTTCAGTTTAAACTTACTTCGTCAAGAATTTTTTAAAAAATACAGATTTCTACTTAGATAATTTTATTTTATTTTCAGTTCTATTTAGCAGTCTTTTGATATTTTCACTGTGTTTAACAACAATAATAGCAAATATGTATATTAAGAAAATAGCAATATAATTCTCGGTTTTTACAATAAAATAAATAGGGGCAATAGTAGATGCAATTAGAGAACTAAGAGAAGAATATTTAAACATTAAAGCAATAGTTAGCCAAGTAACAAGAAAAAATAATGCTAAAATTAAATTAACACCAAATAAAAAACCAATGTAAGTAGCAACCCCTTTGCCTCCTTTAAATTTTAACCAAATAGGAAATATATGCCCTAAGATAGAAAAGTGACATAAAAAAACAGTTTGTAAAAGGTTGATATTTTCTAAATATAAATTTAATATAATAAATGGAAACAAACCTTTTAAAACATCTAAGCTAAGAACTAAAAAAGCTAAAAATTTATTTCCAGTGCGAAGCACGTTTGTTGCCCCAACATTACCAGAGCCGATGTTTCTTATATCACCATGTCCAAAAATTTTCGGAATCAATAGGGCAAAAGGAATAGATCCCATTAAGTAAAAAATAATTATAAATAAAAGACTAAGACTTAAGGACATTATCTCTATTTTTAGTTAAAATAACTAAACACGCCATACGAATAGCAACTCCCATTGCAACTTGTTCTTGTATCAAGCTTCTTGTTACATCATCTGCAAGTTTTGAGTCAATTTCAAAACCCCTATTCATTGGACCAGGGTGCATGACAAAAGCATTTTCTTTAGCATATTTAAGCTTATTGTAATCTAATCCGTATTTATTAAAATAAGTCTTTTGATTTGGCATAATTTTACCAACAATTCGTTCTTTTTGAATTCTAAGCATCATTACAATATCACAATTTTTAAGACCTTTTTTCATATCGGTGAAAACAGTTACTGGAAGTTTTTTTATATTTTTAGGCAACCACTCCTTTGGTCCAATAACATTTATCTTTGCTCCTAATTTTGATAAAATTATAATATTTGATCTTGCTACACGACTATGAAGAATGTCTCCACATATAGCAATTAGTAAATTATTAAAATTTTTGAATCTATTTTTTATTGTCAAAGCATCTAATAAAGCCTGAGTGGGATGTTCATGACTGCCATCCCCAGCATTGATGACACAAGCATCAACATTCATTGAAATTTTTTTACTTATACCCTCATCTGGATGTCTTATAATTAGAACATCAGGATTCATAGAATTAATAGTCGTCATCGTATCAAGTAAAGTTTCACCTTTATTAATCGAGCTATCTTTTACAGCAACGTTTATTAGATCGGCACCTAGCCTTTTAGCAGCAACTTCAAAACTTGTTCTTGTTCTTGTTGAGTCTTCAAAAAATAGATTAAAAATTGTCCTACCTTCTAACAAATTATTTTTTTTAATCTTCATTTTATTAAAAGAAATAAATTTTTGGGCTTCATCTAATATGAATTCAATTTCTTTTTTATTTAAATCAGCTGTTTCAACTAAATGCATTTTTTTAAATATATTGTTTAAGGTTTTTTTAATTTTTATTTTATTTTCTTTGTTTAGCAGAGAATAGCTATTCAATGCAATTTTCTCTGCTTCTTTTAAAATTTTTGTACCTGAAGATGATCTTATTGCTTTTTGTTTAGGTAATTTAATTTTCATTTGCCAGAATTTTGAATTTTCTCTTTTGTATAATTTTATATGTCCTGATTTTAAAATTTTCGAATTCATATGTGTTAAAAATGTGCTACTATGTGTAAACTATTTTAGATTTTATTTCTATATCTATCTAAATACCCTTGTAAAATATAGGCTGCTGATTGTTGATCGAGTTTCTTTTTAATTTTAGTTGCACTAATATCTGAATTTCTCATTTCTTTAAATATCACATCGGATGAGTATCTCTCATCCCAATAATCAACAGGTAGTGAAAAATATGATTGCAATTCACTACTAAAATTACGTATTTTTTTTGTTTGTTCGTTTTCTGAGCCATCTAAACTAATAGGCAATCCTGTAATAAATCCACCAATTTCATATTCTTTTAAATATTCCTTTAATTTTATTAAATCTTTGGTTATGCCCTTTCTTAATACCGTATTTAAAGGTGAAGCAATTGTGTAAGATCTATCAGATACAGCAATTCCAATTGTTTTAAAACCTACGTCTAGACCTACGAGAATTTGTGATGTATGAAGGCGCTCAATTAAATTATTGGTTTTTTCAATCACTGGAGACATATAAATTGAAGTTAGATACAAATACAATAAATAAAATCGCCAAACTAGCAAGAATAAGCCTTTCTGAGGAAGAAGCTAATGATTTACTAAAAGATATGAATTCTATTCTTGATTGGGTAGAACAACTAAATGAGGTTGATACTGACTCTGTTGAGCCTTTAGCAAATATTTCATCATCAACTCTACCGCAAAGAAAAGATGAGGCCAAAGATATTAATTCTTCAAATGAAATTTTAAAAAATAGTCCAGATAAATTAGAGGGTTATTTTGCAGTTCCTAAGGTTGTAGAATAATGGAATTTAAATCAATAAATCAACTTAAATCATTAATAGATCAAAATAAAATTTCATTAAAAGAAATAGCTCAAACATATATAAAAAAAATTAAAGAAAAAAAAGATTTAAATATTTTCATTTATTTTGATGAAGATAAAATTAATAATCAAGTAAAAGAAATTGAAAAATTACCTAATAATAAAAAATTAAAAGGTATCCCTATTGCAGTAAAAGATCTTTTTTGTACTAAAAATATGCCTACGACTGCAGCTTCAAAAATTTTAGAAAATTTTAATCCTACATATGAATCTTTTGTTACGCAAAAATTAATTAATGAAGGCTCTCTTTTTGTTGGCAAAACAAATCTAGATGAGTTTGCAATGGGATCTGCAACTAATACTAGTTATTTTGGAAATACTATAAATCCACTATCTAATAAGGATACTCCTTTAGCACCAGGTGGTTCATCCGGTGGCTCTGCTGCAGCTGTTGCAGCAGATTTATGTTTAGGCTCAACTGGAACTGATACAGGTGGCTCCATAAGACAACCAGCCAGCTTTTGTGGAGTAGTTGGGATAAAGCCCACATATGGTCTATGCTCTAGATGGGGTATTGCTGCTTTTGCATCAAGTTTAGATCAAGCTGGAATTTTTTCAAAAAATGTAACAGACGCCTCAATATTGCTTGAAGAAATTGCAGGACATGATGAGAGAGACAGTACAAGTTCTAATGTTTCAATACCGAATTATTCAAAACAATTAAACTCTGATTTAAATGGTAAAACAATTGGTATTCCAAAAGAGTATACTGTTGATGGAATCTCTGAGGAAATTAATACTGTTTGGAACAATGCGATAAAATCTCTAGAAAAAAAAGGTGCTAAAATAAAACATATTTCTTTACCTCATACAAAATATGCTTTGCCTACTTATTATATTATTGCCCCAGCTGAAGCTTCATCTAACCTAGCGAGATATGATGGTGTCAAATATGGTTTTAGAGCAGATGAAGCAAAAAGTTTAGATGAGATGTATGAAATGACTAGAAGTGAAGGTTTTGGAAAAGAGGTAAAGAGAAGAATACTAATAGGAACATATGTTCTTTCAGCTGGTTATTATGATGCATACTACCTTAAAGCTCAAAAAGTAAGAAAACTAATTGCAAATGATTTCATAGAAACGTTTAAAGAGTGTGATCTAATATTAACTCCTACCGCTCCTAGCGCAGCATTTCCTTTAAATGAAAAGCAAGATGATCCGATAAAAATGTATCTTAATGATGTTTTCACTGTGCCTGCTTCTTTAGCTGGCATTCCAGGTATATCAATTCCGTATGGTAAAGATAAGAGTGGATTACCATTGGGTATTCAACTTTTAGGTAAGCACTTTGATGAACAAGAAATATTTAATGCAGCATTTGCTCTAGAAAAGGATTATGAGTAATCTTATTAAGGGTAATAAATATGAGTGGGAGACAGTAATTGGTTTAGAAATACATGCACAAGTAAAATCAAATTCCAAATTATTTAGTAATTCATCTACAGCATTTGGATCCAAACCAAACAGCCAAGTTTCTCTTGTAGATGCGGCAATGCCGGGCATGCTTCCTGTCATTAATAGCTATTGTGTAGAGCAAGCTATAAAAACAGGCATTGGCCTCAAAGCTAAAATTAATAATTATTCAGTATTTGATAGAAAAAACTATTTTTATGCAGATTTGCCTCAGGGCTATCAAATTAGTCAATATAAATATCCCATTGTTGGTGAGGGTAAAGTAAGCATTGATTTTAAGGACGGTTCCTCCAAAGATATAAGAATTGTAAGACTTCATTTGGAACAAGATGCAGGTAAAAGTCTGCATGATCAAAATCCAACAAAAACTTATGTTGATTTAAATAGGTCTGGAGTTGCTTTAATGGAAATCGTTAGCGAGCCCGACATTAGAAGCGCTGATGAAGCAGGTTTGTATATTAACAAAATAAGATCAATACTGATGTATCTTGATACATGTGATGGAAATATGCAGGAAGGTTCACTGCGTGCCGATGTCAATATTTCTGTTAGAAAACCAGGAGAAGATTTTGGAACTAGATGTGAAATTAAAAATTTAAATTCAATTAAATTTATTAAGCAAGCCATAAATTATGAAGCAAAAAGACAAATAGAAATTTTAGAAGAGGAAGGTACTATTAAACAAAATACACTTCTCTTCAATACCAACACAGGTAAAACAAAACCAATGCGCAGTAAAGAAGAAGCTCACGATTATCGCTATTTCCCAGATCCTGATCTATTGCCTTTAGAAATTGATCAAAAAATTATTGATAAATTAGTTAATTCAATTCCTGAATTGCCTGATGAAAGAAAAAGAAAATATGCTGAAGATTACAATTTATCTAACTACGATGCATCAGTTTTAACAGCAGATAAATCTGTATCAGATTATTTTGATAGTGTAATTAAATCTGATAATGCTCTGATTGATTCTGCAAAAATTGTTGCAAACTGGATTACCACGGAATTATTTTCTCTTTTAAAAGAAAAAAATATTGAAATTTCCAATTCTCCTATTAGTTCAGCATATTTAGGTAAACTCATCAAGTTGATTAAAGAAGATATTATTTCAGGTAAAATTGCCAAAGATCTTTTAATTGAAATGTTTGAGTCAAAAGAAGATCCTGAAATAATAATTGAAAAAAAAGGTTTAAGACAAGTTACAGATACAAGTGAAATAGAAAATATTGTTGATGAAGTGCTAAATGAAAACCAAAAAATGGTAGAGCAGTATTTGTCTGGAAAAGATAAACTCTTAGGTTTTTTTGTTGGTCAATCGATGAAAAAAAGCAAAGGTAAGGCTAATCCTAAAATTCTTAATGATATTTTAAAACAAAAACTATCCAAAAAAAATTAATCTAAGCGTAAAAATCCTATACGATAAAAATAAAAAAGTGGCTATTATCCAAATTATACTTCCTCTATAGTTTTCAGCCGATCTCCATATTCCAACTGTTATAAAAGAAGTC
>CACJPV010000022.1 GCA_902595425.1 uncultured Alphaproteobacteria bacterium
TTTGACAAAAATAAAAGAGTTGGAGAGAAAATCAATCAAAGAGAGAAATAAACTTCCTGGTAAGTTAGTTGATTGTTCGAGTAAAGGAATTGAAGGTACAGAACTATTTATTGTTGAAGGCGATAGTGCAGGAGGTTCAGCTAAGCAAGCAAGAGACAGAGAATTACAGGCAATTCTTCCACTTAGAGGCAAAATATTAAATGTCTTTAGTGTCAGTTTATCAAAGATTGCTGACAATAATGAAATTCAAAATCTTATTCAGTCTTTAGGATGCGGAATTGGTAAAAATTTTGATTTAGCAAAATTACGATACGAAAAAGTTATTCTGATGACCGATGCTGATGTTGATGGTTCACACATCGCAACTTTACTAATCACTTTTATCTATAAGTACATGAGACCTATTATTGATAATAATAGATTGTTTTTAGCTATGCCGCCTCTTTTTAAAATACAACATAAAGAAAAAATTTTTTATGCATATGATGAGAATGAAAAAAATAAAATAATTAAATCAGAATTTAAAAAAATAATTCCTACATTAAGTCGTTACAAAGGACTTGGTGAAATGCCTGCAGACCAACTAAAATCAACTACAATGAACCCAGAAAATAGAAAATTGTTAAATGTAAATATCAAGCAAGGAAAAAAAGAATTGAAAGAAACTGAAAAATTATTTGAGTCTTTGATGGGTAAAAAAGCTGAATATAGATTTAAGTTTATTAAAGAAAATGCTAACTTTACAAATCAAATAGATATTTAGTTATGAAAAAATATATATTATCAATTGACCAAGGCACAACCAGCTCTAGAGTGGTTTTATATGATAATAAATTTAAAATTAAAAATATTGAACAAAAAGAATTTAGACAATTTTTTCCAAAAGATGGATGGGTAGAACATGACGCTGAGGAAATATGGAATGATGTTAAAAAATTAATTCAATTAACAATCAAAAAAAATAAACTTAAAGTAAACCAGATTGCCTCTATTGGCATAACCAACCAAAGAGAGACAACAGTTCTCTGGAATAAAAGTACAGGGAAACCTCTATATAAAGCAATTGTATGGCAAGATAGGAGAACAGCTGACTATTGTGAAAAATTAAAAGCAGTAAATAAAGATAAAATCATTCAAAAAATTACAGGTTTAGTTTTAGATCCATATTTTTCTGCGACAAAAATTAAATGGATATTAAATAAAGTCTCACACAAAAAGAAAATTCCAAATAAAAATATTTTATTTGGAACTATTGATACTTGGCTTCTTTGGAAACTTACAGAAGGAAAGTCGCATTTCACAGACATAACAAATGCATCAAGAACGATGCTTTATGACTCTAGGAAAGAAGAGTGGTCAGAGGAACTATTAACACTTTTTAAAATTGATAAAAATATTTTACCTGAAGTAAAAGAAAATGCTTATGACTTTGGAAGCACTAAATTATTTGGTGGTGAGATTCAAATAGGTGGAATGGCTGGAGATCAGCAGGCAGCAACAATTGGTCAAGCCTGTTTTAGTGCTGGACAATCAAAAAGCACCTATGGAACTGGATGCTTTTTATTAATGAATATAGGAAGTAAGTTTAAGTTATCTTCAAATAAACTTTTAACAACTGTTGCATTTAAAATTAATGGAAAAAAAATGTTTTGCTATGAAGGTAGTATTTTTGTTGCTGGATCAGCAATTCAATGGCTCAGAGATAATATGATGTTTTTTAAAAACTCAAAAGCAACTGATAAACTTTACTCACTAGCAAATGAAAATGAAAACGTTATTGTAATTCCCGCACTTACAGGCCTTGGGGCACCTCATTGGCAACCAAATACAAGAGGTGCTATATTTGGATTAACTAGAAATACTTCTCAGTCAGATATCATAAAAGCAACACTAGATAGTCTTTCATACCAAACATTAGATTTAATAGAGTCAATGGAAAAAGACGCAAAGATTAGTATTTCAGAGATAAGAGTTGATGGTGGTATGATAAATAATAATAATTTTCTTCAAAGTTTATCTAATGTAACACAAGTAAAAATTATAAAACCTGAAAATATAGAAACAACATCTCTTGGAGCTGCATATTTAGCTGGACTTACTGCAGGTATAATAAAGAACACAAATGATATCAAAAAATTCTGGAAAAAAAATAAAGAAGCAAAGCCAAAAATTAGCAAATTAATTGTAAGAAAAAAAATTACTACTTGGAAAAAAACTATAAAAAATTTAATAGCACTTAATAATTAAGTGACTTAATCCAATTAGATAACTCCAAAGTATGGTTATTTATATTTGTTAAATCTTTATATTTCTGAATTAGCAATTCATTTTGATTATTTATATAATTAGAAAAATATTCTAATTCTTCATCGAAAAATTTTTTTTCAGAAAATGCTTTTTCTTTTAATAATATTTCCTCACGTTGTTGCATTAAACCTGCAATCCATATTGGGTCAAATTCTGGATGATACTGAACTGCCCAAACACTCGAATTATTTATTGTGAAATCAATTGACTGTACTTCACTTTTTTCATTAGATGCTAAAACTTTAGAATCAGGAGGCAAATTTTCTGTATCATCATAATGCCAACAAAAAGCATCAAAAATTTTATTTTTTCCTGTATACATAGGATGGTTTGCACCCTTCTCATTTATAGTAATTTCTTTTGCAACGACAGCCTCTAATCCTTTAGGATTTTTTCTAATCTTTCCTCCTGCAGCAGTAACTAGAACTTGCAAGCCCCAACAACTGCCAAATATTTTATTTTTTTTGGTAAAAAGATTTTTTGCAAGATCAATCTGATTTAAGATTGACGGAGTCATATCATAAATATTTAGCAAACTACCCGTCCAAGCTATACCATCAAAATCATCTAAGCTAATTCCAATTGGCAAATATTCATCTTTTATAGCAGGATGAACAATAGTAATATTTAATTTATTAGTTGATAAATTTTCTAAAACTTTTTGATAAACTTCGTATTGTGTATCCATTCCCATGTTGGTGTACCTTTCAGAGGCATCTCTTTCATTTCCATCTACAATAAGAATATTCATTTTATTACTTTATTTTTCTATCATAACATGAAATATAAAAAAAAAATGAAAATAAAATTAGGAATAGCTCCAATCGCATGGAGTAATGATGACATGCCAGAGCTTGGAGGTGATACGCCTATAGAGCAATGCTTAGAGGAAGCATCAGTAGCAGGTTTCACAGGTATTGAGCTTGGAGGCAAATTTCCACGAAATCCTGGCATAACAAATTTTTTACTTGAAAAATATAATCTAAAAATGCCAGGTGGATGGTATGGATCTCTTCTAAGAACCAGATCTGCAGAGGAAGAATGGATTGCAATGAAAGATCATCTAAATCTTCTTAAATTAGTAAATGCGGATGTATTCGTATTTGCTGATGTATCAGGTTCTATACAAGGTGATCAATCAAAAAAACTATCAACAAGACCTTTTATGGAAGATAGTGAATTTACTGAATATTGTAAAAAAATAAATGAAATTTCAAACCGTTTAAGTGATGAAGGTATTCCAATGTCTTATCACGAACATATGGGTACAATTATTCAAACAGAAAATGATGTTGATCGTTTTATGAATAATACTAATGAAAATACTTTCTTACTTTATGATACTGGTCATTTGCTTTTTGCTGAAGCAAACTTTGAGAGAATATTAAAAAATTATGTTCAAAGAATTAACCATGTTCACTGCAAAGATATAAGAAAAGACATTTTAGAAAATTCTTTAAGGAATGATTTAAGTTTTAGAGAGTCGTTTTTAGATGGTGTTTTTACTGTTCCTGGAGATGGGTGCATTGATTATGAGCCATTATTTAAAATTTTATATGAAAATAATTATGAAAAATGGCTAATTATTGAGGCTGAGCAAGATCCAAAAAAAGCTAACCCACTTGAATATGCGAAAATTGGCTATAATTATCTATCTATGCAATTAAAAAAGATAGATTATGATTTTTAAGATACTATTATTTTCACTATTTTTATCATTTTTTATTAATGCTCATGAGATTAATATGGAAGACAAAAATATTGAACAAATTGTTAAGCAAAGAATGAGCATTATGAGTAAAATTAAAGCTTATTCTCAAAAAATGTATCCTTTAACTATGTCCGGTGAATTTGAAGAAATAAAACAACTAAACGAAGAATTACTTCATATTGCCAAAGAATTTAAATTATTTTTTCCTGAAGAAAGTCAAGGAGGCAAAGCCTCGACTTTAATTTGGGAAGACAGAGAAACATTCGAACTTTTTAATGATAATTTTATAAGTTCAATTGAAGATATTAGTGAAAGTATAAATAATGAAGATAGCGTTTCACTCTTAGAGAATTTTAATATTATGGCCTCAAACTGTGGGACATGTCATAAAAAATTTAGAAACTAATTTTGTTTTACTCTTAAATGAGGATTATATTTCCATTCTAAATATTTAACAAACTGAACCATTAAAAAATTTAAAAATAAATATAAAATTCCTGCAGCAATAAAAGCTTCTACTGGGGCAAATGTTTTAGCCATTATTTTTCTGGCTATTCCTGTCATTTCCATATAGGTTGTAAGACTAACTAAAGAAGTTGCTTTAACCATTAATATTAGCTCATTTCCATATGAAGGTAGTACTTTTCTTAAAGCTATTGGAAAAATTATTTTTCTTAAAAGCATTATTTTATTAAAACCTAGAGATAATCCAGACTCTATTTGACCTTTGGTGATGGATTGGATGCCTCCTCTAAAAATTTCACTACCATAAGCAACAGTATTAATAGTAAGAGCTAATACACCACACCAAAAAGGCTCCCTTAAAAGATACCAAATAAAACTCTCTCTAATAAATTCTACCGAACCTAAACCAAAATATATTAAATAGATTTGAACTAGCAAAGGAGTTCCTCTTATAATAAATATATAAGTTGCAATAGGTTTTGAGATGAATTTATTTTTTGAAACTCTTCCCAAAGCAAATACTAAAGATAAAACGAACCCGAGAGGAAGAGAAATAATTAACAAAAGCAATGTATTATCTAAACCTGAAATTACTTCTAAAAAATTTCGAAAAAGCAAAAATTCATTTAAATAAGATAAAAAATTTTGCATTAGTTATATCCCTTAGAATAGTTTGTTTCTAAAACTTTAAATAGTTTTCCAGAAAAGGTTGTAAGAAAAAGATATAAAAAAGCTGCCGTTACTAAAAATGTTAAAGGTGAATGCTCAACATTTGAAGCTATTCGAGTCTGCCTCATAATTTCAACAAGACCTGTAACTGAAATTAAAGAGGTGTCTTTTAATGTTATTTGCCAAACATTACCTATGCCAGGTAAAGCATGTCGAATTATTTGGGGCCCCATTACTCTTAAAAAAATTTGAATTTTACTAAGTCCAATTGCCTTAGCTGCCTCTATTTGTCCTTTGTTTACGGCTAAATAAGCTGCTCTAATGACTTCACTTGAATATGTTGCAGATATGAATGCTATTGCAATAGTTCCGATAGTAAGAGCATTTAGCTCTATATATTTATTGTAACCAAAAATTTTCGCAACGCCCATTACCACTGAATTACCGCCAAAAAATATCAAATATATAACTAACAATTCAGGGACACCTCTAACGACTGTTGTATAAAAATTTGCAATAAATCGCGTAATTCTATTAGTAATTAATTTTGCCCAAACTGTAATGATTGCCAAACACAAACCTAGGCCCATTGACAAGATGCTTACAGTAATTGTCATTAGTGTTGCAAAAAGTAATTCGTCACCCCAGCCCAAATCTCCAAAAGCTAATTTATCGAATTTAAACATTATATCTTAAAGATTTTTTTATTTGCATTCCTTCTAGTGTCTCAATATCTGATAAAATATTTTTATCCTTTCTGATATCATCCAAACCTGCTAAATGAATTAAAGCAATTGGATGATTTGGAATATAAGGCTCTACAAATTTATCCCTATCTCTATCATACTTTGGCATATTAAATTCACACATCCAATTACAATATGCTGGTAAAAATTCTGAAGGAATACCATCTTCGTAAATACTTAGTGCTAATGCCACCTGATCAGTTCCAAAAATTCTTCCTTTTTTTGCAGCAAGTTTAATATTTTTTTGAAAACATTTCCATATAGTTGAGCTATTATTGATAGCAAAAGCACCAGCATTTAATGTAGAATGAAATGCATATTTTCTACCAAGTGATCTAGAGACAGATTTACTTATGTTTTTGTAATTAATTGTTCTAACTTTTTTAGGAAAGCCAAATAACCACTCTACATTTGCATTTTTTATATAAGCTCTATCAGACTGCGGTACTATTGTAAGCCTGTTATTTAAAGCGCCCTTTTCATAAAATGAAAAACTTTGAATATCATTTAGCCACATATCTGCATCTAACCATACATATACTTTATAATTCTCAAAATAATCAGGCAGAAAAGCTCTAGCTACTTGTGTTTTTAAATTTTCTCTACCTAATATCTTATATTGAGGTACATCAACATTCCATTCCGCTTTTTTAATTAAAACATTATGATCTTTAAAATAATTTTTCTGTTCCGAGTCTAGTCCTGTATCTAATATTGCAAAATCATATTCACTCAATACTTCAGTATTTTTTAGAGATAAGTGCAGTTCTTTAATTAAAGAAAAATAATTACTGTCAGATGAACTAATTATTATTTTTTTTTTATTCATCTTTTATTATCGTTATCTGAGATTTGAATACACACCATTTTTTTATATTTTTTTTAATAATGAATTCCTGGTATGCCTTATGTAAACTCAAAGTATCATCTTCCTCTCTCCAATAATAGTCATCACCAAATAAAATTCCATTTTTTTTTAATTTTGGGTACCAAACATTTAAATCATTAATAACGGCTTCATAACTATGTTCAGCATCAATATAAATATAATCAAAAAAATTATCTTTGTAGTTAGATGATGCATCTAGAGAATTCAATTCTAAAATATGAACATTTTTAATGTTTTCAAATTTATTATAAGTATCTTTTTTTGCTTGATCAAAAAAATTTTGATTTAAAGGCTCTTCTCCATCAACTTGTGGAGCACATCCTCTGATTTTTTCATCAAATTTCCAAGAGTCTACAAGAACTAATAAACTGGGATTTGAAATATTCCAAATTTGTTTAGAAAAATCACCTTTCCAAACACCTACCTCAACTAAAGTAGAGTTTTTATTTAATTGCTCAAGTATATAAGCTCTTTTATCTAGAGATGTTTTTTTTATTTTTGCTTTTAAATAGAAAAAAAAATTATTTAAAAGTAACAATAAACTTCCTCTATTTCTTCTTTCAACCTTATCTAGAATACGATTATAAAAAGACTTATTTTTATAAATATTTTTCACTATTTTATTTTAAGCTAAATATGTATAATTCACCATTACTTTTAGTGTAGTTGTGGTATCTACCTCCACTAGCTATGACAGCCAAGTATTGTTTGTTTTCAATTTTAAAAGTAATAGGAGCAGTACTTCCAGAAGAAATCATATCATAAGACCATACCTCATCACCAGTATTTGCATTTAAAGCAATTATTTTTTTATCTTCAGTGCCAGTTGCAAAAATTAATTCTCCTGCAGTTGATATCAATCCTCCAAAATTCGATGTTCCTAACTTTTTTTCTCCAATATAACCATTAGGTACTCTCCAATTAATTTTACCATCAATTAAATTGATTGATATAATTTCTCCCCAGGGTGGTTTTGTAGCTGGCAAGTCATCACTGTATAAGAATTGTGACCACTGAAAATTAATTTTATAATCATTATAATTTAGTATTTCTTTATCCCATTGCAAGAAAAGATTATGTATTTTTTTTAATTTATCTGTCTTAATATCTATATATTTTTTTTTATTTACAGTTTCTTTAAAATTTTTATATTTGTTTTCAAATATTTTAATTAAGCTAGGAACATTTTTAATTACTTTCTCATCTTTAGTAATATAAATCCCTCCTCTATTTTCCTCATGACATTTGGAACATTTTTCTTTGTAAAGTTCAAAATCATTTTTCAAACTCTCTGGTGGAGGTCTATCAGATGAAATAAATAACTTCAGTAACCAGGGGATTTGATTAACTTGAACATATACATTTTGTGTATATGGATCAAATACCCCGCCAGGCCATTGGGCTCCACCATGTAATCCATAAACTAATACGTCTTTATTAAAAGATGGTGGAATAAATTTTCCAAATTTATAATTATCAATGTTATCTAATATTTTTTGTTTATCAAAAAATATTCTATCATCTAGGTCATATATAGAGGTTTCTAATTTAATTAATGGCTCAGGCATTTCTATACTAATTTGTTTTGGAGATACTTCTTCTTGAAAAAAATCGGAGCTAGGGACATTTTGATAAAATATATCATGAAATGATTCGCCTGTTAGTCTATCAAAAATCAGAGTATTCCCAATTTTAGTTGTAACAATAACTATGTCTAACAACTTGTTATTTATCCTTATTGAGGCAAGTAATGGAGGTGAAGCAATATCATAATCCCAAAGATCATGAGCAACTTCTTGAAAAGACCAAACAATTTCTTTTTTGTTTAAATTTATAGCAATTATACTGTTAGCATTTTTATTTGGACCTTTTCTTGAAGTACCAATTAATGCTGGTCTTGGATTGCCTGTAGTTAAGAAAAGTAAATTATTTTTTGTATCAATTGAAATGCCTCCCCAAGGACTTCCACCTTTAAATTGTCTTTCACTGGGATGAATATTTAATTCAAAAGCTTTTGAACCGTCCTTTAAATTAAAATATTTGACTTTTTGATCATCTACTGTGGCCACAATAACATAATCTTTCCAAATAACTGGAGCTGCACGAACAATACCTGTTTTTATAAATCCAGATTTTCCAAACTTTGTATTTAGTTTACCATTCTTATAGTTAACACAAAACAAACCATTGCGAATTGGAACAAAAATACAAGAAGAATCTAAATCATCTTTATTTATCCATAAGCTTATCCCTCTTGAGTCAATTTTTTTCAGAGATTTAAATTTCCACAGAATTTCTTTTTCTATTACATCTAAAGCTATTAATTCTTTAAAAGGTGTAAC
>CACJPV010000023.1 GCA_902595425.1 uncultured Alphaproteobacteria bacterium
AAAATTATTATTTATGATTATGAAATTCATAAATATTTTTTAAATGAGGATAAATTTATACTTACTTCAAACGCTGTTGACTCAAGAAGTTATTTATTTAATAAAAAAAAAAATAAAATTACCAATACTTTAAATCTAATTTTTATAGGTTATTTGTCAAATTGGCATGGAATTGAAAAACTTTTGTTTTCAATGTATAATTATATTCAGAGTAATAATAAAATTTTCATTAAGTTAGATATTTATGGTATAATTGATGAAAACTATTCAAAAAAAATATTTTCAATAATAAATAATCTTAATTTAAAACCCAATATCACATTTCACCCACCTGAGTATGATACATATCAGATAAGTAAAAAATTTAATACCGCACATATTGGTGTTGGAAGCCTCTCACTTAATCAATCTAAAACTTTTTATAGATCTGAACTTAAAATAAGAGAATATTGTGCTGCTGGATTACCCTTTATTTTTAAAGCTAATGATATCGATTTTAATAAATTTAATTTTTGTTTAAATTTAAATTTTTTTGAACTAAATATAGACGATATAATTAATTGGTATAATCATTTACCTGAAAATACTCCTGAAATTATGCATAATTATTCTATTTCTAATTTAGATTATTCTGTAAAAGTCAAATACTTAATAAGTAAGCTTAAATTATGACTTTTTTTAAAATTTTTATCTATAATATCTTTTTTTTTATCATAAAAAAAAGGACCATTACACAAAATAAATTACATAAATATTATTTCAATAATATCAAATATCTAAAGAAAAATGAAAACATCAGTTTCAAAAATTATAATAGATATAAAATTTTAGGAGGCACTAAATCGTTATTTCTTAAATATTACAAAGACTATAAATTTAAATATCCATATTATATTATTTTTGATAAATCAATTGTCGTTGGAAAAGTTAACAGACCCCCAATATATTTAACTAACCGATACCAGCCCATACTTGAAACTACAAATAATAGTTTTTATTGTCTAAAAAATTCTGGTGCAATTATTGAAATTTTTAAATCTTTATTTTCAAAAAAAAAACGTTTATCAAATATTATAAGTATTACTGGAACAATGACAGGTAATACTTATCATTGGTATACTGAATATCTTCCTCGTTTACAAATCATATATCGTAAGTTGCAAAATGAAAATTATAGTTTATTATTAGATACAAATTTAACTTCTTTTCAGAGTGATTCCCTAAAACTACTTGGAATTCCTAGTAACAAAATCAAAAATTGGAGTGGAAAACCATCAATTATTAAAAATTGTATTATCCCTTCTTTAAGGCACGAAATTTTAAAAGCAAATAAATTTGATATTCATTCTCGAGACTCTTACTCTTGGATAAGATCAATCATTTTAAAATCAGCAGAAATACAAAATAAAAAACATTTTAATATAATTATATCCAGAAATGATGCTAACTCTAGAAGATTAATTAATGAAGTAAAACTAAAGGAAAAATTGATTGATTTTAATTTTAAAATAATCAATTTGTCTAATCTTGAACAAAAAGAAATTATTTCTTTTTTTAAATATGCTAAAATTATTATAGGTGTTCATGGAGCTGCTTTTACTTATTCAATTTTTAGTTCAAATGCTAAAATTGTAGAAATTTTCCCTTATAATTACAAGGAAAAGGGTAATAAAATTTCTACCCATAACTGTTTGAATTCATTCTTTCAAATTTCTGCTTTTTTGAATAACTATCATTATGTATATATGACTGAAGCTATTTCTGATGATAGCTTTGATATCAAATTAAATATTCAAAATTTCTTAAATTTCTTTTATAAAAATCTAATATGAAAATTGCAATAATTAATCAAAAAGGCAATATTCGATCAATAGTAAATATGTTACTAAAATGTGGAGCTGAATCCTATATAACTGATAATCCCGATGATATAATAAAGGTTGATAAAGTAATACTGCCAGGCGTAGGTTCCTTTGATTACGCGATGAATTTTTTAAAAAAAAAAAAACTTGATATTGCGCTTAATGAATTTGTATCAAATAAAAATAATATTTTGCTAGGTATATGTCTTGGTATGCAAATATTATTTGAGGGTAGTGAAGAAGGTATTGAAAATGGATTGGGATTAGTCAAAGGTAAAATTGTTAAGTTTCAATCTGAAAATATTAATTTTAAAATACCACATATGGGCTGGAACTTTGTTGAAAAAACATCTTCAAAATCACTTTTTAATCTTAAAAATCAAAGATATTATTTTGCTCATTCTTATTATGCAAATTTAGATAATCAAGACAATATTAGTTACCAAACAGAATATATTAATAAATTTCCCTCAATAGTTGAAAATAATAATATAATTGGATTTCAATTTCATCCTGAAAAAAGTCATAATTTTGGAAAACAAATTCTTAACCAGTTTGTAAATTTGTGAAAAAACTGAATAGATTAATACCGGTTTTATTGCTTAAAAATGATTTAGTATACAAAACAATCAAATTTAAAAATCCAAAATACATAGGCGATCCAATTAATACTGTAAAAATATTTAATGAAAAAGGAGCGGATGAGATTATTATTTTAGATACTCTAGTATCGAGAAATAAAAAGGAGCCAAATTATAATTTGCTAAAAAATATTTTATCTGAATGCTTTATGCCGGTATGTTATGGAGGCGGTATAAGTAATATAGATATCTCCAAAAAAATTTTTGACTTGGGTGTTGAGAAAATTTCAATTAAAACTGCATTGTTAAACAATAACTACAAAAACATTATTAACGATATTGCTAAAATTTATGGATCTCAAGCTATCGTTGCTTGTATTGATATAAAAAAAAACTTTTTTGGGAAATATTTTATTATTAGTAATGATCTTAAAATTAAATATAAATTGGATATTATTAATTTTATAAACTCTTTAATAGATACTGGCGTTGGTGAAATTTTATTACAATTTGTTGATAATGATGGAGTTATGAATGGACAAGACCTGAATTTTATAAGATATATTTCTGAGTCAATTTCAGTCCCTTTAGTTTCTTTAGGCGGTATTGGATCAAATGATAACATTAAAATGTCTATAAATTATGGAGCAGATGCAGTAGCTGCAGGTTCTTTTTTTGTTTTTAACGGCCCACATAATGCTGTTTTAATATCTTATAAAAATATTTTAGACATGGAGTAATAATGGTGAATATTTGTAATAGATGTATAATGGATGAAACTGCAATAAATTTTTTTTTAGATGAATTAGGACATTGTAATTATTGTAATGATTTTTTTAAAAAAAATAAGGAATCAAGTAATCAAAAATTTAATTCTGAGTCTGATTTGCAGAAAATAATTCAATACATTAAAAAATCAAATAATAAATATGATTGTGTTGTTGGCATATCTGGTGGCGTAGACAGTTCATGGGTATTAGTAAATGCTGTAAAATTAGGTTTGAAACCTCTCGCTGTTCATATGGATAACGGATGGAATTCTGAGCTTGCTCAAAATAATATAGAAAATTTAGTTAAAAATTTAAAGGTTGATTTGTATACATATGTTATTGATTGGAATGAATATAGAGAAATGATGAACGCTTTTTTTAAATCAAATGTCATAGATATAGAGTTACTTTATGATAATGCTATGTATGCAGTAAATTATCAGATTGCAAAAAAATTCAAATGTAAATTTATTCTAATAGGACATAATAAATCTACAGAGGGTATGGATATTCCTAAGGATTGGAATTGGTTTAAATACGATAAAAAACAAATATATGATATTGTTAAAAAAAATTCTAATATTAAAATCAAATCTTTCCCATCATTAGGTGTTTTTGACTATTTAAGGTTTAGATTTCTGCACAAAATTAAACAGATTAGTTTCCTGGATTATTTTAATTTTAACAAAGATAATGCATTAAATGAATTAGAAAAAAATTATGGTTACAAAAGGTATCCTTATAAACATTATGAGTCTATATTTACAAGATTCTATCAAGGATATTTGCTTATAAAAAAATTTAATGTAGATAAACGAAAATTGCATTTAAGTAGTTTAATATGCACAAATCAATTAACTAGAAGTGAAGCGCTTCACAAATTAAATAAAACAAAATATGGATACGAAAATGAATCGGATTTAAACAATGATATTGAATATTTTTTAAAAAAAATGAATTGGAGTCATTCAAAATTAGATGAATATTTAAATAGAGATAGGGTAAGCCATAAAGACTATAAATCAGACACTTATCTTTATGATTATTTAACGTATCTATATAAGCTAATAAAAAGACAAAAATAAATGATAAAATTTTCAATAATTGGCTGTGGAAGAATATTTAAAAAACATTTAAAATTTTTTGAAAGTTCTAATAAAAAAAAATTTAAACTTGTTTCAGTTTGTGATGTTGACTCTAAAGCTCTAGATAAAATCAAAACATCTTTAATATTGAAAAAATTTTTGTCAATTGATGCATTGATTAAACAAACAAATCCTGATGTTGTAATTATTTTGACGCCTAGTGGATATCATTATTCAGTTTTTAAAAAAATTTCAAAATTCAAAAAACATGTAATCATAGAAAAGCCAGTTGCTCTTAAATCCAAGCATGTTGAAGAAATGTTAAAAATTTCAAAAAGGAATAAAACGCATTTATTTGTCGTTAAGCAAAATAGATATAATTTACCTATTATTGAGCTTAAAAAAGCAATAGATAAAAAAAGATTTGGTAAAATTATATTAGCTACAACAAGAGTTAGATGGAAAAGAGATCAAAATTATTTTAATCTAGCAAATTGGAGAGGTACAAAAAAAGTTGATGGTGGAATACTTTGGAATCAAGCTAGTCACCATATTGATTTACTTATCTGGCTAGCAGGTTCTGTAAGATCCGTAGTAGCCAAATCTAGAAAATCATTATTGAAAATTGAAACAGAGGATACTGCTGTTTGTTTAATCAATTTTAATAACGGAGCTTTGGGAATTATTGAAGCAACTACCGCAGTTAAGCCTAAAGATTTGGAAGGTTCAGTTTCTATTATAGGAGAAAAAGGTACAGCTGTTATAGGTGGTTTTGCCGTTAATAAGATTGAAAATTGGGATTTTATAAAGATGTCTAATTATGATAAAAGGATTAAAACATCTCATAACACTCAACCTGAAAATGTATACGGTTTTGGACATCAATTAATGTATAAAGATATAATAAATAAATTATTAAAAAATAAATCAAATGCTTTGGAAGGAAATAAAATATTAGAGTCAGTTAGGGTAATAGAGGCAATTTACAAATCAATAAACTTAAAAAAAGAAATTTTTTTATGAAAATAATAAAAAATAGATCTGGAATTAAAAATGTTACTTTCAGAGGTAATGTTGAGATTATTGAACCTGTAAATATTTATGGTTGTGATATTGGTGAAAATTGTTTCATTGGACCTTTTGTTGAAATTCAGCAAAATGTAACAATTGGTAAAAATACAAGAATTCAGTCACATTCATTTCTTTGTGAAATGACCAGTGTTGGTGAAGATTGTTTTATTGGTCATGGAGTAATGTTTATTAACGATGTTTTTAAAGAAGGTAAGTTAGCAGGAGGGGATAAGAGTAAATGGAAACCGACTAAGATAGGTAACAAAGTTTTGATTGGTTCAAATTCTACTATTCTTCCTGTAAATATTTGTGATAATGTAGTAATAGGTGCAGGATCTGTTGTAACAAAAAATATATATGAACCAGGCATATACTATGGTAATCCAGTTATAAAAAAATGAAACATTTATATAAGTTTAGTTATTTAATCATTGTCCCCATTATATTAATTATGTTTATTTACTATTACATATATAATTTTAAAAAATCATTTTATCATGTTATCGAATTCAATCCTTTAAATCTTCAAAATAGAATTGCGATTGAAGCCTTTGAACAAAGTGTTTCTACTCTTTTAGGAGAAAGTTATGGCACAATGATGCAAAAATATTTATCTAATGAATATTTAGAAAAACTTTATAACAATGAACTAAGAAATATTCTAAAAAAATACAATAGTATTAACGATAATTTTAATTTTACTGTTTTCCTGCAAAATGGTTTGCTTCCCCAGCAAACAAACAGGAATTTATCATTGATATTTGTTTCAAAAGACCTTAACATAAATGAAGCTCAGCTTAATTCTGATAAAATTCTTTCTGAAGCAGATAAATTATCAAAACAAGAATTAAGTTCACAAATTAATTATTTAATCAATCTTTTTACTAAGTACAATCTTTCAACATCTGCTAAGAAAAAAAATTATATTGAGGATTTAATTTCAATTTTAAGATTAGATTATGAAATAGCTTTAAAATTAGGAATAAAAAAACCATCAATTGAGAATATTGATATTCTTTCTGTCTCTTCTTTGGCATATTACAAGTTCGGCACTGAAAGAATACTTCAAGCTATTGAGTCATTGGAAAAAATGGAAAATAAAGAAACTAATGAAGAAGTTGAAATCTCAAAAACAGATTTATTGTTTAATAGTTTTGCCCAGCTGAATCTTGAATCTAAAGAAACAAAAATACTTAATTATGATATTTCTGACATGTATTATGTAAAACTACCTTTAAATAGACATTTGCAGTTTATATTTTATTCATCTTTAGTAATAATTATTTTTTTAATTTCAGTCTTTTATCTTTATAGATTTTTTAAAAAAAATGAAAGTTGAATTTGCTGATCTTAATTATCAATACAAAATCATTCAGAGAAATTTTAAAAAAAATTTCTCAAGAATAATTCGTGATAATTCATTCATAGGTGGTTTTTTTTTAGATGAATTTGAAAAAAAATTTGCTGAATTTTGTAAAGTAAAATATTGTTTAGGTGTGGGTAATGGAACTGATGCGCTAGAAATATGTATTCAAGCACTTAATTTACCTAAAAATTCTGAAATTATAATTCCTGCAAATACTTTTATAGCTACTGCAGAAGCTGTTGTAAGATCTGGACATAGAGTTTGTTTTGCTGACGTTCATTATGACAATTGTTTGATTGATGAAAATAAGATTGAAAATTACATAAATAAGAAAACATCAGCAATAATCCCAGTCCATCTTTATGGCCAGAGTTGTGAAATGAATAAAATAATTCAAATTGCAAAAAAAAATAAATTAAAAGTAATTGAAGACTGTTCACAGGCACACGGAGCCCTGTTTATGAATAAACATGTCGGAACCTTTGGTGATATTGGAACTTTTAGTTTTTATCCTGGAAAAAACCTAGGGGGGGTTGGAGATGGCGGAGCCATAATAAGTAATAATCATAAAATCATCAAAAAATGTAAACGTATCTCTAATCATGGAAGATTAAAAAAATTTGATCATTTAGTGATAGGAAGAAACAGTAGATTAGATAATTTACAAGCTTCAGTTTTAATTGAAAAAATTAAATATTTACCAGACTGGATAGATCGTAGAAACTTTAATGCATCATTATACAATAAATATTTAGACTTAAAACATATTGAGCTACCAATTTTAAGCTCAAATAGAAATCATACTTATCATCTCTATGTAATCAAAATAAAAAAACGTAATCTAGTTAAAAAACTTTTGAACAAAGCAGGTATTTCATCAGGTATTCATTATCCAAATTCTTTAGATCAAAATAAAATATTTAATAAAGTGAATAAAAATCCAGCAATTATTTCAAATTATCTATCAAAAAAAATTTTGAGTTTACCAGTTCATGAATCATTAAGTAAAAATAAATTAATATATACGTGTAATGTTCTTAACAAAATAGTGAGAGGTACTTATTGAAAAAATTAATTATTTTTATTCCAGATTTAAGAGGTGGAGGTGCTGAAAAGGTTACTATAAATTTATGTAACGAGCTTGTTAAAAATTTTGTTGTAGAACTAGTTGTAATGAAAGCTTCTGGTGAAATGTTTAAAATGCTGAACCCTTCAATAAAAGTTCATAATTGCAATATAAGTAAACTCAGATACTTTTTTTTTAAAATTCCTAAAATAATTAAAAAAACCAAACCCGACTATGTATTAG
>CACJPV010000024.1 GCA_902595425.1 uncultured Alphaproteobacteria bacterium
CATTTAACTGCAAAAAAAAGAATTATAGATCATGGTCCTAAACATATTAATAGTTTTCTAGATAGAATAAACGAACAAACAGTTGTTGAAATACTCGAAGATAGATTTGGAACTCCAAATGGATTTAGGCCTAAAAATCCAACAAGTTTAAACCATCATAAGAATAATTTTCTTGCAATTTTTAAAAATCAGAAAGATGAAGAAATAATAAAAAACGAGGATACATGGACATGTTTTAGTTTTTTATTACTTTCCTATGGTTCATCTCTATTTAAAATAAAACCTCCAGCTTTAGTAAAGAAAATAAACAATAATCCTAAAGCTTTTTTTAATGACTTTGTAAATTCTAATATTGATCAATCGTCAGTCAGACAGTTTTACGAATATAGTTTTATCAAATCAGATGATAAAATTATTGAAATTATAAACCAATATCCAAAAGTAAAAGAAATTAATGAAAATATTAAGAAATTAGATGTAGAAAATAAGTTAGAACATCTGATAAATTCTGTAGAGGCAACAAATCAAAAGACTTTAGAATTAATTGAAACATCAAAACAATATAGAAGAGGTTATACCGATCAACTAGAAAACATTACAAAAGATATTACGTTAATGAAAAACTTTTTAGATTTAGAAAAGAATAAAAATAATAAATCAAATTTTAAATTATCAGACATTATTAGTAACTTTAACAAAGAAAAAAATAATAACTCAATTAATGAAAGTCAGTTTAATTCTTTAATACAAAAATGGTATAATATAACTAAAAAAGAAATAGAAAATTCTATTGAAGAAATTAGTCAAAAAAATATTAATGGGAATTCTAAATTAATTCAAACTCTTGATGAAATTAATAAAACAAAACAAAATTTAGAGAATCTCAAACAAGAAATTAAAGAAAATAAACAAGAAAAAATTTCTCCAATTTTTGACATAAATCCAAATGAAGAAAATGGTTTAGATTATTTTGAATTTAAAGCGAACTATAAAGCTACTGATGAAAAAACATTCATTGATGGTCTGACATCAAATTTTAAAGCAATAGGTCTTTCAAAAAATATAGCGATTGATATGTCCACTAAAATATTAATATATATTAAGTATGGTTTTTGTATTAATTTTATCGGCTCTTCATCTCAATTATTTGCTGAAGCTGTACAAAATGCATTCTCAAATAAATCAATACGCATAGAGTCTAGTTTTAGTTCGAATAAGCCTATTAGTAATGTATCTATAATTCGCAAAAATAACAATCTAGATCAAGATGAGCCAATTTCAATAATATTTGATAACATTAACTTAACTTTATCTTATATAAAATTTCCTTGGCTTAAAAATACTATTATAAAAAATCATAATCAAAAGAATACAATTTCTGAAATATTTTTATCAACTAGCAATGATATATTAGATCAAGATAGTACAGATTTCATTCATTTGCTTGAGTTAGGACCAGTTATAAATACAGATTTATATAATAACTACCCATCTTATAAAGATTTAAAAATCTCTGACGCTAATCCGAATTTATCTTATGGTATAAATAGTCAATATCCTGATGGTGAGTACGATGACATGAAAAACTTAAAAATTTTAGTTAGCTCAGATTTAAAATTTAATAATCGAATTTATATATCTAATATCGTTATGTCATTTAAATTATTATATGATCATTTTCTCAAAACAGATGAAAATTATGATGCTTTAACTGATATATTACTTGATTGGATCATTCCTAATTATTCTGATCTTAGCGAGCTAAAAAATATTTTAGATAATAAATTTGAAGACAATAATTACATTGAAAACTCTAGAGTTTTACAAAAAGTTTTTGAAAATGTCTAATTTAGAACAATTGAATAGAGTAGAAGCTAACAATTACATACACAATGATTTTAATTTACAAAATTATCAAAATATTGAAGTAAAATTAATTAATATTATAGCGGAAAAAATTCGTTATTTTTTTTTTGAAAAAGTAAATGAATACGACCAAGTGATTGGTCAAGTTAAGCAAAATATTAAAAAATATATAACAGATTTACCTATTGAAGATGAAAGTAATTTTTTAAACAATAAAGATAATTTAGATAAAATTGTAGATCAAACTTTTGATAAACTAAAATCAATTGGAGAAATTATAAATCTACATGGAGTTTATTGGAGTCCAGGACAAACAAGATTTGTTGATTTAGATGAAGACTATTACTTAATTCTTAGTCCAATTCCTACAAAGCAACTAGAAAATTATTATAATTGTAAAATAAAACAATTCGCACATATTCGGTATATTCATAAATCAATATTAATTAATATTCCTAATGAGCAAAAATTAATTGTAAATTTTAAGAATTGGCTAGGTTTAGAAAATTTTAGTTTAGAGAGTAAATGCAATAACATTATATCGAATTTATCTAAAAAAATGAGAGATATAGATAATCAAGATTATAATTTTAATTTATATAGTTTAAAATATAATAAATATTTTCGATTTCAAAATATTAAATCATTAAAAAATATTCCTATAGAAAAGTTCTACATACTTAAGGATGATATTAATTTATACTATTATACTAATAATTTAAATAAATTGTATTATCCTAAATCATATGCTCAAATTGAAGATTCACACTTGTCATATTTAATAACTTATAAAAATTCATTAAACAAAATTAAAGCCAAATATAAAATAGATAAAGTTGCTAATAACATAATGGTTGAAACTCCGTGTTTATTACCACCTTCAATTTTTATATTTTTTTCAACTGGATATTCACTATCTACAAACAAGTATGAATTCTATTTTGATTTAATATTTCTTAATTTTATCAAAAAATTATTCTCTTATATAAATATTGAACTTGCATATGAGTGAAGATTCTAAATTATCATTAATTAATGTTGCTAAAGAGCATCATTTATCCTTAAAAGATTATATTGAAGCACAATACAATATTAGAAATAGTAATTTTTTAGAGGAAAGAGAAAAATTACTAGAGCAAGACTCTATCATTTATCAAAAGCCATATCTAGAAGCTGGAAAAGATTTCATACAATCTACATCATATAATGATCTTGATATTCCTGCAGATATAAAAAAAGAATTAATTAAAATAGTTAATTTAAATAAACTTCCATCGAGCCCATTTTTTCATCAAACTCAAGCTTTTGAAAATTATGGAAAAGGAAAAAATCTTTTTGTATCAACTGGAACTGGTTCGGGAAAAACTGAATGCTTTTTAGTTCCTTCTATAATGCATTTATTAGAAGAATCTATTCGTAGAAAAAAATCATGGGAGCAAAAAGGTGTAAGAATATTAATTTTATATCCAATGAATGCATTAGTTAATGATCAATTAACACGTATACGAAAATTATTTGGAGACGAAAATATTGCAAACATTATCAAGCAAGATAGAGATAGACCTGCAAGATTTGCAACTTATACGGGAAGAACGCCTTATCCTGGAGTTTTAAATGATACAAAATCACGTAAAAGACTAGAACCTCTTTTTGAGTGGTACATTCCATTACTGACTGATCCAAAATTTAATAAATTAAAAAATGAATTAATTAATTTGGGTCGTTTTCCTGCTAAAGATTTAGAAGCCTTTTATAAAGAGGAGGAAAGATCGGGGAATAGACGAAATTGGGAAAGAAGATTAATAACTCAAATATCAGACAGAGAATTGATTACAAGACATGAAGTTCAACAAGAAATTCCCGATATACTAATTACAAACTATACAATGCTTGAGTATATGTTGCTCAGACCTATTGAAAAAGATATTTTTTCTGAAACTAAAAAATGGCTAGATCAAGATAAGGATAATAAGTTTTTATTAATATTAGATGAAGCTCACATGTATAGAGGTTCAGGTGGGGCTGAAGTAGCTTTACTTATTAGAAGATTGCTATCTAGAATTGGTGCCATTAATGATAAATCAAGATGTATATTAACTACAGCTAGTATTCCAACAACAATTGCTAAAGATAAACCTAATGAAATTCTACAATTTGCTGAAGATATTTCAAATATAGATAAAAAGAATTATGTACTTATACAAGGCAAAGAAAAAATTTATGGCAAAACTAGAAAATTAAATAAAAAAGAAATAACATCGTTAAATAATTTTGATTTAAAAGCATTCTATAATTATGCTGACAATTTACAAGATTCGGTAAATGAGGTAAAAAAATTATTCAGAGGTTTATCTATTAGTTTTAGCAATGAAGAAATTAAATCTGTTACAGAATTAAAAAATTATGTTTTTAAATATTTAAATGATTTCGAACCAATTTTGCATATTAAAAATTTTTTAAAAAAACCTCGACAAATACCAGATTTATCAAAAAACCTAACCAACAGCTCGAACAATGAAGATATCAAATCAACAGAAGTTTTAATTCAGTTAGGTAATTTCGCAAATCACAAAGGAGATGGTCGAGTTCTTCTTTCAACAAGAATGCATTTATTTTTTAGAGGTCTATCTGGAATTTTTGCTTGTATTAATTCATCTTGTAATGAAAAATTACATAAACAGGAAAATAATAATTCTATTTTGGGTAAATTTTATAATGAACCAAAACTAAATTGTTCTTGTGGTGGAAGGGTTTATGAACTTTACACACATAGAGACTGTGGCTCTTCATTTATTGTTGGTTACACAAATCAAAACGGTGATTTTTTGTGGAATGAAAAACCTGCTACATATGACATGTATAATCAAGCAAGAGATCAAAGATTATTTAAAACTTTTTTATGTGTAGAAAATATTTCAAATAATTCTAATCAAACATTAGATGAGGTATGGTTACATAAGACCTCTGGGAGAATTTTAGATAATAGACCAAATAACTTTGAAAATTACATTCGTTGTTTAAGACCCCAACTTGGAATACTAGACAGAAACATTCCTGGTTATTATTTTGATGAATGCCCTGTCTGTCGTAAAGAAAATTTAACGAGAAGACAAGGAATGTATCCAATCATGGATTTAATGACAAAAGGAGAGCAACCGTTTGCAGATTTAATTAAAACACAACTTAAATTCCAACCTGCTACAAAAAAATTTACCTACAAAAGTAAAAATCAAGGTAAAAAAGTACTAATCTTTTCAGATGGTAGGCAAAAAGCAGCAAGAATTGCTAGGGACATACCATTTGAAGTTGAGAGAGATACTTTTAGGGCAGTAATTGCTTTAATCATTAAAATTTTAAAAGATAATAACATAAATCCACGATTACAATATTTATATCCAGTTTTTTTATATATTTGTAAAAACGAAAACCATCGTTTTTTTGATCAAATAAATTTAGATAAACTTTTGAATCATATAGATGATTTACAGGCTATTGCAGAAGATTATGATGACAAAATCTTAGATATTTTAAAAGATGATGATATTGATACACGTTTGCATTTAAGTGAAGCGCCAGAAAAATTTAAAGAATATCTATTAAGTCAATTATGCTCTCCTTTTTATTCTATAAAAAATACATGTGTCGGTTATTTAAAAATTTATAAAAGAGATTTATCAAAAATAAAAAGAAAATTAGAAAAAAATAATCTTTATTTGGAAGATGAAGTTATAAATACATTATCTAATTTATGGTTGCAAAAATTACTTGATGACTACGCTTTATATTCACCTAATACAATATCTTTTGGAATAAGAAAAAAAGCCGCAGGTTATCCAGCGTTTGGTTCCAATGGCAACTTTACCCGACATCAAAAAAGAATAATCTTAGCAAAGGTAGATATATCTGAAAATGATTTAAACTTATTTATTAATATATTAATAGATGAACTTACAACTACTAATCAACAAAATAGTTATTATCTTGAACCTACTAGTTTAGAACTCGATTTGCTATTAGAAGGTAAACAATGGTATTTATGTAATGATTGCGCTTACTTTAGCCCTATAAAAACAAATTTTTGTTTTGGATGCGGTCAAGATAATACACTAATGAATGTTGACCCAAGTGCTCATAAGTATTTAAGAAAAAGAAAAGGCTACTTTAGAGAAAAAGTTATTAATATTTTGAATGGTATAGAAAAATTGCCAATTATAGATGTGCAAGAACATACTGCACAATTATCATACAAAGATACAGAAGAGGTACACAGCACAATTGAGGAATTTGAATTAAAATTTCAGGACATTCTAATTGAGCCTGATGATAGACCTGTAGATGTTTTAAGTTGTACTACCACTATGGAAGTTGGGGTAGATATCGGGAGTTTAGTAGCAGTAGGTTTGAGAAATATTCCACCTCAAAGGGAAAATTATCAACAAAGAGCAGGTAGGGCAGGAAGGAGAGGAGCGTCTGTTAGCACTGTTTTAACTTTTGGTCAAAATAATCCTCATGACAGTTATTATTTTAATAATCCTTTAAAAATTCTTGATGGAGAACCAAGAAAACCTGAGATAAATATTAACAAC
>CACJPV010000025.1 GCA_902595425.1 uncultured Alphaproteobacteria bacterium
ATGTTTGGATCGATGCTCTTTGTAATTACATTACAGCATTAAATTACCCAAAAACTGATCATGACTCATTTAAGACATTTTGGCCTGGAATTCACGTAGTTGGAAAAGATATTTTAAGATTTCATGCAGTTTACTGGCCAGCATTTTTAATGGCTGTAGGATTAGAGCCTCCAAAACAGATTTTTGCGCATGGTTGGTGGACTAATGAGGGTCAAAAAATATCAAAATCTTTAGGAAATATAATTAATCCATATGAAATAATTGATACTTATGGACTTGATCAAATTAGATTTTTTCTTTTTAGAGAAGTCCCTTTTGGCAATGATGGTGATTTTTCTAAAGATGCAATTGCTCAAAGAGTTAATGCAGATCTATCAAATAATTATGGAAATTTAATTCAAAGAATAAGTTCATTTATAATTAAAAATTCTGACTCTATTGTTTCTAAACCTCAAAATTATAAAGAAATAGATCAAAAATTGTTAAAGTCATTCGATGAAACTTTAGTTAATTATCTTATAAATATGAATTCTTTTCAAATTGATAAAGCACTTAAAAACATTTTTGATTATTTATCTGAAGTTAATGCATATGTTGATAGTCAAGCGCCTTGGACATTAAAAAATACAGATAACCAAAAAATGAAAGATGTTTTATATATTGTATCATTAATGACTATTAAAACATCAATCCTTTTATTTCCCGTAATACCTTCTAGTATTGATAAAGCACTTAATATCTATAATTTATCAATTCATAAGTTAAACTTAAATAATATTAAAGATTTTTCCCCTGAATTGATTAATTTAAATATCCCTAAACCTCTTTTTCCTCGAATTGATTTGTGATTGACTCACACTGCCACTTAAATTTCGAAACTTTAAGTAAAGATCTTCCAAATATTGTTAGAAGATGCAATGATAATGGAGTTACGCATTTACTTTCAATAAATACTAACCCAAAAGATTTCCAAACGCATTTGGAATTAATTAATGATTTTAGTAATATTTTCATATCATATGGTATTCATCCTGAAGGTATTGATAATGAAACAGTATTTTCTAACATAGAAGTAGAAAAAATAATTGAAAACACTAAATTAATTGCTTTAGGAGAAACTGGATTAGATTTTTATCATTCTACTAAGTATAAAGAAAAACAAATCAAAATATTTGAAGCTCATATTGAAGCATCGAAAATTTATGATTTGCCCTTAATTATCCATCAAAGAGATTCTGAAGAAGAGATAATTAAAGTTCTTAATAAATTTAAAAATGATAATTTAAAAATTGTCTTTCATTGCTTTACTGGATCAAAAAAATTATTAGAATTTTGTATTGAAAATAATTATTATATATCGCTTTCTGGGATTGTAACTTTTAAAAACGCCAGTTCACTTAGGGAAATAGTTATTGGTGCTTCATTAGATCATTTATTAATAGAGACAGATAGTCCTTTTTTATCTCCTGTACCAATGAGAGGTAAGTCTAATGAGCCATCTTTTGTTAAATTCACTGCTGAATTTCTTGCAGAATTTTACTCAATGCCAAAAGAAAATTTTTTTGAATTAACAAATAATAATTTTTACAAATTGTTTTCTCGGGCAAAAAGAGATAATTAAATCAAATGAAAGTAAGAATTTTGGGTTGTGGAGGATCTTTTGGTTCGCCACTTGCGTGGAATAAAAATGGAAATATTGATGTAAATAACCCAAAAAATCATCGTACAAGATCATCCGTATTAATTAATATTAATGACCAAAATTTACTGATTGATACAAGTCCAGATTTACGTGCTCAACTATATAATGCAAGGTGTACCAAAATTGATGCAGTTTTATTTACTCATGAACATTCAGATCATATTGTGGGTTTGCCAGATATGAGAGCAATATCCTTAATCAATCATTCAATAATTCCAGCATATCTCCCAGAAGATATTAGAGAAATTGTGACTAGAAATTTTAAATATATTTTTGATGGAGAGAAAGATTACTCGCCATTCATGACAGTAAAAAAAACTTACGATCAATTCAATATTGGAAATACAAAAATTATAACTTTTAAACATAATCATGGATCTATAGATGTTAATACATATAGAATTAATAATTTTGCATATTCAACTGATATTAAGAATTTTTATGAAAATGATATTGATAAGTTAAAAAATTTAGATTTATGGATTGTAGGCTTACTTAGATATGATCCTCATCCATCTCATGCAGGTTTTGATCAAATCAATGAATATATTAAATATTTAAAGCCCAAAAAAACTTTATTTACCCATATGACAGCTCTTTTGGATTATGAAGAATTACTCTCAAAATGTTCTGAAAATATTGAGCCAGCATATGATGGCATGACTATAGATTTGTGAAAGATAAAAAAATTGGTTTTATTGGTTTAGGCAATGTAGGTAGTAAAATTGCATATAATATTCTTAAAAACAAAAATTATAGTTTATTTATTTTTGATTTAAATAAAAAAAAATCAAGAAAACTTGTTTCTGAGGGTGCTATATTATGTAATTCACTTGAAGAATTAATTAATAACGTATCAGTTTTCATCACATGTCTTCCATCACCAAATTCAGTTAAAAATGTTTTAATTAGCTCTATTCCTTTTTTAAATAAAAATCACGTCTGGATAGAAATGAGCACAACTGATGAAGAAGATATGAAAATGTTATCTAAGTTAGTACTTAAAAAAAAAGCCGCAGTACTCGAAGCTCCAATTACGGGGGGTCAACATAGAGCTGAAAGTGGTAATATATCTATATTAGTTGGAGGAAATAAAAAAACATTTGAAAGAGTTTTTCCAATCTTAAGTTCTGTTGGCCATCAAATTTTACATTGTGGTAAAATAGGAAATGCCTCAACCCTTAAAGTAGTGACAAATTATTTAGCTTCTATAAATCTTTTATCTATAGGTGAAGCTTTAATGGTTTGTAAAAAATACGGATTGGATCTTAATACAGCATATAATGGAATAAAAATAAGTTCAGGAAATAGTTTTGTTCACGAAACAGAAAGTCAAGTAATCCTGAATGGCTCATATAATGTTGGTTTTACAATGGATTTAGTGTGTAAGGATGTAGGACTCTTTAACAAACTAACTAAGAAATTTAAAATTCCTGCAAAAATCAGTAATTTAATGGTAAAAATTTTTAAAAACGGTAAAAGAAAATTGGGCAAAAGATCACTAAGCACAAGTATTGTCAAATTACTTGAAGATGATTGTAATGAAAGTTTACGAACTAAAGGTTTTCCTTCAATTCTAGTTGATATAAATAGAAAGAAAAAAGGGATAAAGGTGATGAATGAATAAGAAAGATTTTAGTCCTACAGTGTATAAATATAAAAACTCTGTAATGGAACATGTCGAAAACTCAAATTTATTTGAGAGTTATCTTAAAACTTCAGAATTTACCCAAGTGTATGATGGCACATTATGGGCTGAAGGACCTTGTTATATACCTCATAAAGATATGCTTGTATGGAGTGATAATCCAAATAACAGAATGATGAAATTAATAGAGGATCAAGTTTCAGAGTTTAGAAATCCTTCTAATTTTTGCAATGGAAATACCATTGATAACGAAGAAAATCTAATTTCGTGTTCACATGGTGGTCGTTGTGTTTACAAAACTGATGATAATTTAAATGTATCCATTTTAGTAGATAAATTTGAAGGAAAAAAATTAAATTCCCCCAACGATATATGCGTTAAGTCAGATGATACAATTTGGTTTACCGATCCACCTTATGGTATTTTATCAGATTATGAAGGTTATCCAGGTGAGCAAGAATATGATGGATGTTATGTTTTTAGATTTAATCCTCATACACTACAATTAGATGTTATGACTAAAAATCTTGATAGACCAAATGGAATTGCATTCTCCCATGATGAAAAGAAATTATATATCGCAGATACAGGTGAAGATGTAAAATGTCTTTATGTGTTTGATGTTCATGATGATAAAATAATAAATCAAAAATTAGTATATGATTTCAAACCCTTTTTCTCTGATGGTTTTAGGTCTGATAAAGATGGTAATATTTGGACTAGTGCCGGTAAAGCTATAAAATGTTTTAATCCTAACAATGAATTAATAGGTCAAATTTTAGTTCCTGAATTAGTATCGAATTTAGAGTTTGGAGGCAAAGAGGGGAATATATTATATGTTACAGCTACAAGCTCCCTTTACAAGATGGAGCTTAACCAAATTGGAGCTAAATTTAAATGACTAAAGAATTAAAAAACCAAAAATGCCAAGCTTGTTCTGGCAAAACTGCAAAATTTGATGAAAAACAAATTAGTGATAATTTGTCCAAACTAGATAATTGGTCAGTTAATGATGAGCAAAAAATGATTTATAAAAAATTTAATTTTAAAACGTTTAAACAAGCCCTTAATTTTACAAATAAAGTAGGGGAAATTGCTGATATAGAAGGTCACCATCCTGATATTTCTGTTGGCTGGGGATATTCACTAGTCATGCTTCATACACATGCAATAAAAGGTTTATCAATCAATGATTTTATTATTGCAGCTAAAATTGATGAGATTGCTTAAAAATTAATTATTAATAATTGAAATATATTAATTATTTAAAAAAATATAAACCAATAAACAAACCAGTACCAAAAACAAAATGAGCTATTAAATTCTGAACTAGTAAATTAGCTCTATCCTCACTTTTTGATGCAAAAAAACCTAAATTATATGCAAAAGGCATTAAAAAACACCAAGCACCTAAAACAGTGCTAAAGCCAAAAATATAAGCTA
>CACJPV010000026.1 GCA_902595425.1 uncultured Alphaproteobacteria bacterium
GAATTTTATTCATAATCATAGAGAATTGCTCTTCAAAAACCCAAGAATGGGGATGGTGAGGATGTCATACAAAAAATTGAATAAGGATAGAAAAGATTATTTGCTAAACATTGCAAATGAATTTATTGCTAAAAAAACGAAATAATTTTTTAATGCAAGATAAAATCAATACAAAAAGATCTGAACATAAAAAAAAACTTAAAGAAGTAAAAGTTTCAAGATTAGAAAAACAACTTAAGGCTAATATTTTAAAAAGAAAAAAAGCTCTAAAAAAAAATAATGGATAGACTAATCATCAAAGGGAAAGCTGATTTAAAGGGATCTATTAAAATTAAAGGGTCAAAAAACTCTGCGTTGCCAATTATGGTTAGTGCTCTTCTTACTAAAAGTACTTTAAGGTTAAAAAATTTACCTAAACTTGATGATATTGATAATATGTCAAAGCTCCTTAGAAGTTATGGAGCAAACATTAAATCCAAACAAGATAATTTAGAAATAAAATGCAATAATATTACTAACAGAGATGCTGATTATGATATTGTAAGAAAAATGAGGGCCTCAATTTTGATTTTAGGTCCATTACTGGCTAGGTTTGGAAAAGCCAGAATATCCCTCCCAGGAGGATGCGCAATTGGTACTAGGCCTATTGATATTCATTTAGAGGGACTTAAAAAATTAGGTGCTAATTTTAGTGTTGAAAATGGTTATGTTGTAGGTGCCGTTGAAGATGAATTAATAGGTAAAAATATCACTCTTCCATTCCCAAGCGTTGGAGCAACTGAAAATATTTTAATGGCTGCTTCAATTGCAAAAGGAAAAACAATAATTGAAAATGCAGCAAGAGAGCCTGAAATTAATGATCTAGCTTTTACCTTGAACAAGATGGGCGCAAAAATTAATGTTAAAAAAAATGGAATTATAAAAATTGATGGAGTTAATTCACTCACTCAAGCTACACACAAGATTATGAGTGACAGAATAGTTGCTGGAACATTTGTGATTGCCGCTGTGATGCTAAATAAAAAATTTGAAGTAAAAGATATTGTCAGCAGTAATTTAGAAGCTTTAACATCATTATTGATTAAGATGGGAGCAAAACTAAAAGTTAAAAAAACTTCTATTCAAATTATGCCTAGTAAAAAATTAAATGGAATTAAAATTCAAACAGCTCCTTATCCTGGCTTTCCAACAGATTTACAGGCACAAATTATGGCTTTAATGAGTTTAGTAAATGGAAATTCACAAATAAAAGAAAATATATTTGAAAATAGATTTATGCATGTTCCAGAACTGAATAGATTAGGAGCGAATATAAAAGTAAAAAAAGATATAGCGTTTATCTCAGGTAATAGACACTTAAAAGGTGCACAAGTCATGGCTAGTGATTTAAGAGCTAGCGTGAGTCTGGTACTAGCTGCATTATGCGCAGAGGGAGAAAGTGTAATTAATCGAGTTTATCATCTTGATAGGGGATATGAAAAAATTGAACATACTCTTGGCAGTTTAGGTCCGTCAATAAAAAGAGAAAAATATTAAGTTTTTATAGTTTTTTTAAATTTTAGATATAAAAGCCCAAAATTATGTCTAAAATTATTATAGCTCTTCCAAGAGGAAGGATAATTAGCGAAATAAAAAAAATTTTAGCTAAAACAAGCTTTGCTCCTGAAAAAGAAATGTTTAATGATAAGTCAAGAAAACTAACATTTTCATCAAAAAGAAAAGATGTCGATTTTATTAAAGTTAGAGCTTTTGATGCATGCACATTTGTGGCTTTTGGTGCTGCACAAATTGGTATAGCTGGAGAAGATGTAATTAAAGAATTTAATTATTCAGAAGTGTATGCACCTCTAGAGTTAAATATTGGTCATTGCCGTTTATCTGTGGCTGCACTAAAAACATTATTAAAAAAGGAAGATCCAGAGACTTGGAGTAATATTAGAGTTGCTACCAAATACCCAAATATCAGCAAAGAACATTTTGCCAATAAAGGTGTTCAGGTTGATGCGATAAAATTAAATGGCTCAATGGAACTGGCGCCTTCTTTAAATATGTGCAGAAGAATAGTTGACTTGGTCTCCACTGGGGCTACGTTGAAAGCAAACGGTCTTAAGGAAATTGAAGAGATTATGAAAGTTCAATCAAAATTAATTATAAATAGATCTGCTTTCAAAACAGATAACAAAAAAATACTATCCATTATTGAAGAGTTTAAAGATTTAGTAGAATGAAAATACTCACATATACTGCAGATAATTTTTGGAAACAATTAGAAGAACATCTTTCTTTAAGAGAAGAAGAAACAAGCTCTAAAATTGATGATGATGTAAAATCAATTATTAAAGACATAAAACAACATGGTGATGATAAAGTTATACAATTTGCAAAAGATTTTGATAAAATTATATTAAAAAAAAATGAAATAAAATTACCAAATTTAAATCAATTTTATTCTTTAGAAAAATTAAATAAAGGAACTATTGAGAGTTTTAGATTGGCTATACAAAATGTAAGAAAATTTCACGAAAAACAATATCCAAGTGATTATGAAATTTTAAATATGGATGCTAAATTAAGATCAGTTTGGAAACCAATAGAATCAGTAGGTCTTTATGTGCCAGGTGGCAATGCTGTTTATCCATCATCATTAATTATGAGTGTAGTTCCAGCACAAATAGCAGGAGTAGAAAGAATAGTTTGTGTAACGCCTCCCTCTAAAAATTTAAACCCGTATATTGCTTTTCTATTAGACGAATTAAATATCTCAGAAGTTTATCAAATTGGTGGCGCACAAGCAATTGCAGCTTTAACATATGGTACTCAAACTATTAAACCAGTGAGTAAAATCTTTGGACCAGGAAATGCCTATGTTGCCTCTGCAAAAAAACAGGTTTTTGGGAAAGTTGGAATAGATTTAGTTGCGGGCCCTTCAGAAATTATTATTGTTGCAGATGAAGAAAATAATCCAGAATGGGTTGCTAGTGATATCATGGCTCAAGCAGAGCATGATGAAAATGCACAGTCTATATTAATTACTAATAGCAATACTTTTGCTAAAAAAGTATTGGAATGCATTGAAAATCTTAAAAAAACTTTGAGCAAAAAAAGAGTAGTTGAGATAAGTTTGAAAAAAAATGGCCTAATAGTGATAATAGATGATTTAAAGTTATCATATAAAATTATTAATAAAATAGCTCCAGAACATTTACACCTGCAATCAAAAGAAAAAGAGATTATTTTTAAAAATGTTAACAATGCTGGGGGAATATTTATTGGTGATTATTCAACTGAAGCTTTTGGAGATTATGTAGCAGGAACCAATCATATCTTACCTACTTCTGGAGCAGCTAAATTTTCATCGGGTTTAAGTGTAATTGATTTCATGAAAAAAAGCTCTGTGGTTGAAATTAATAAGTTAAGTTATGAAAATTTATCAAAGCATGTTGAAAATATATCTGATGTTGAGAATTTAGATGCTCATAAATTGTCAGTTACGATTAGACAAACAAAACAAAATTAATTATAAGTCCTAAAAAAAGAAAGAAATAAATGCCAAAAGAAGGATCTATTGAATTTCAAGGTGTGGTACTAGAGCTTTTACCAAACGCAATGTTTAAAGTTAAACTAGAAAATGAACATGAGATTTTGGCTCATTCATCTGGAAAAATGAGAAAAAATAGGATCAGGGTATTAGCTGGAGATAAAGTAACTGTTGAAATGACACCTTACGATTTAACTAAGGGTCGCATAACTTTTAGATGGAAATAGATAAAAAAAATACAGTCGTAAAATTAAAGAATTATAAAAATAAGTGTCCAAATTGTAAAAAAATTGCCAAAGAACCATTCAGTCCATTTTGTTCAAAAAAATGTGCAGAATTAGATTTATTAAAATGGCTTTCTGATGAACATCAATTAAATATAGAATAATTTTTAATATTTAATTGAATAAATTGATAAAACACTTTATCAGATTTTCATCTTAGCCCAGGTAGCTCAGTTGGTAGAGCAAGGGACTGAAAATCCCTGTGTCGGTGGTTCGATTCCGCCCCTGGGCACCACTGTTTAAATATTTGCAAAATTTATATATAATACTTTTGTTTATTTATGAAAAAAGTATTATTTATTTTTTTTTTAATTTTAGTAATTTTTATTAATTTAAATTACTTAATTGCAGATACTGGATTATACTTTGCAATAGATTATCTAAGAAATAAAATTGAAATCAATAATACTTCTAATCAAGTATCTATTGGAAATAAAAATACTATAAATGATAATTATCAATTTATATTTAAAGATATTAAAGGTTTTAAAAAACAATTTAATAAAACTAACTATTCTCTAGAGGTAAATCAATTTCAGCTT
>CACJPV010000027.1 GCA_902595425.1 uncultured Alphaproteobacteria bacterium
AAAATTAAAGTAATTTTGATAAGAATATTTTTTTTACTTATTTGCATGACTTAATTCATTTTTAATATAAAAAAACAAAAGAATAAATGAATAAAAAAAAATTTAGATTGCATAACGAAATAACCATAATTGGAGGAGCAGGCCATGTTGGTCTAGCTTTTGCACTTATTTGTGCATCTAAAAATATAAGAGTACACATACACGATATAAATAAAGATTCATTAAATTTGATAAGTAAAGGAATCTTACCTCATAAAGAAAAAAATGGATTAAAATTACTCCAAAATGCACTAAATAAAAATCTTTTAAGTTTTTCATCGGAAATAGAACAAATAAAATTAAACAAAATAAATGTTATTTGCCTTGGCACACCAATAGATGAGTTTTTAAACCCTCAATACAATATATTAATTAATACTATAAAAAAATTAATGAAAATTATTAATTCAAATAATCATTTAATTATTAGATCTACAGTTTTTCCTGGGACCACTAGATTTCTTCACCAACTTTTAGAAAATAATAATAAAAAAATAAAAATGAGTTTTTTCCCAGAAAGATTTGTTCAAGGCTTAGCTTTGGAGGAATTTAAAAAGTTTCCACATATTATTGGCTCAATAGATAAAAAATCTGAGAATGATTGTAAAAAATTTTTAAAAATTTTCTCTAATGAAATCATAACTATGAAGCCTGAAGAAGCTGAAATAACAAAGTTATTTTTAAATTCTTATAGGTATATTCAATTCTCAATTGCTAATCAATTTTTCAAAATCGCCGACACAGCAAATCTTGATTATAAAAAAATAAATTTTGCAATGAAGCACAATTATAAAAGAGGAAATATACCATCTCCAGGTTTTACTGCTGGACCTTGCTTATTTAAAGATACTATGCAATTAAGTGCTTTTTCAAAAGATAACTTTTCATTAGGTATGGAGGCTATGACTACAAATGAAGGTATTGTTAATTATATAGTTGATAAGATTAAAAACAAATACGATTTAAGAAAAAAAACAATAGGTATACTTGGTATGTCCTTTAAAGCTGAATCAGATGATACAAGAAATTCCTTAAGCTATAAATTAAAAAAAATATTAGTATTATATTCTAAAAAAGTATTAACTACAGACCCATATGTTAAAAATGATCCAGACTTAAAATCATTTGAATTTGTAAATAAAAATAGTGATATTTTAATAATTGCTACAGCGCATAAAATTTATAGTAAAATTAAAACCAAAAAAACTATTTTTAATATTTGGTTAGAAACTTAAAAAAGTGAAACATTAAAAATGAATAAAAAAGGGTATGATATTATCATTCCTGTATTTAATGAAAAAAATATAATTAAATTAATTGATTATATTTTAAATAATGCAAAAAATTTCAATTTTATTTATATTTGCTATGACAGTGAAGAAGATATAACATTAGAATATTTTTATAATAGTAAATATAGAAAATTTGATTACATTAAACTCTTAAAAAATCCTTATGAAGGACCTTGTGAAGCGATTAAATTTGGTTTTAGTAAATCATTTTCTGATGCAGTAGTAGTTTATCCAGCAGATGATTTTAATAATGCAGTTTTACTTGATAGAATGTATGAATTAAAAATGCAAGGTTATGAAATTGTATGTCCTAGCAGATTTATAAAAGGTGGCAAAATTCAAAATTGCCCAATAATTAAATTAACTATTGTAAAAATTGTTTCCTTTATTTTATTTTATTTTTCTAATTTAAATATTAAAGATCCAACTAATGGTTTCAGATTATTTTCAAGAAAAATCTTAAATAAATATAATATTGAGTCAACTATGGGTTTTGCTTATAGTCTAGAACTTACAATTAAATCTCATCTTGATAATATCAGAATCATTGAATTGCCTTCCATATGGATTGAGAGAGTTGATAAAAAAAGTAGTTTTAAAATCTTAAAATGGTCTAAAAGTTATTTAAGATGGTTTTTTAAGGCAATATTTAGCAAATAATCTTTGGGTGAGGAAGCGGAACGATAAACTTACCTTTGTAACCTCCCATCTTTAAATTATTTATTATTTCTTTTGCTATATGCCAAGAAAATATAATCACATATTCTGGCTTATCTTGATATAATTTTTTTTCGTTGTAAATAGGTATATCGGTTCCTGGTAAAAAATAATTTATTTTTTTAGATCCATCAATTTCTAATATACAATCAATAGTATCTTTTTTTAAACCTATATAATTTACTAATGTTGTGGCTCTTGAAGGAGCAGAGATACCATAAATTTTGTTGTTTTCAGATTTAATTCTATTCAGAATTTTGTATAGATTTAGCTTCGTTTTAAGAATTTTTTTTGAAAAAGAATAAATTTCTTTTTGAAATATATTTTTTTCTTTTTCAAACAAAGATTTTAAATTTTTTGACTTTTTATAAGCCCCTTTAAAAGCAGCATAAACTCTAATAGAGCCACCATGAGTATTAATTTTTTTTGCCTTTATTATTTCCAAACCGTATTTATTGAATAAATACTTTAAACTATGCAGACTATAATAGCGAAGGTGCTCATGGTAAACAGTATCATATTGATTTTCTTTTATAAGATTGTAAAGATAGTGAGACTCAGAAATAAATATACTATCCTTTCTCATTAATTTTTTAATAGAAAAAAGAAGCTCAGAAACATTATCAATATGAGCAAATACATTTGTAGCAGTTATTATTTTTGCTTTACCATGTTTATTTATAATTTTTTTTGCTAATTCTTTTGAAAAATAGTCTTGAATTGTTGGGATTCCTTTTTTAATAGCTATTTTAGCAATATTTTCAGGTGTAACTCCTAAGACTTTACAATGTTTCTTAAAATTTAATAATAAATTTCCATCATTTGAACCAATATCGATAATTAAATCTTCAGCATTAATAGAGAAATTTGAAACTACTTCTAAAGCTAATTGCTTAAAATTATCTCTTAAAATTTTTGTAGTACTACTTGTGTAGGGATATTCTTTTGGGAATAAAATTTCTTTATCAACAATTGTGCTAAGTTGTACTAATTTTGATTCTGGGCAATAATATAATTCTGTTGGAAAAAAAATTTGTTCTTTTAAGGGAAAATTAATTGAACTCATTTGATTCACAGGAGGGATTAAGCCTAGTGATAAAATTTTAGTTAAATTTTTTGATCCACTTATTTGACATCTATTTATCAATTTATATTTTATTTTATTTTGCATTTTTCATGTACCATTCAATAGTTTTAAGCAAACCCTGATTTAATTTTACACTCGGTTTGTAACCTAATTTTTGTAATTTTTTTATATCAGGTAATCTTCTCTTTGTATTTATTAATTTATTTTCAGATTTATTAATTTTCAATCTTTTGTTAAATAATTTCATGATTAATTTACACAATTGAGTAATGCTAATTTCTTCATCATAACCAATATTATAAATTTCTTTATGTTTGCCCTTTTTTAAAAGAATTCTTATGCCCTTAATAAAATCATCAATATAACAAAAGGATCTTTTATTTTTTCCATTACCTTGAATTTTGAATTGTTTTTTTGCGTTTAAAATTTTAATTATAGTTTCAGGAATCACATGATTAAAACCCATATCTGGGCCATAAATATTATGCGGTCTAAATATAACAATTTTATTAACAAAATTATTATGCAAGGCAAGCATCTCAGAAATAATTTTAGAAGAAGAATATGAAAATCTAGGATTATGAGGATTGGGTATTATCATTCTAACTTTTTCATTAGTAGGAATAAAAGGGGCATCTTGATAAACTTCCGAACTAGAAGCTAAAAATATTTCTTTTATTTTTTTTTCTTTACAAAATTCTAGAATATTTATCATTCCTTTGACTCCTACATCTAAAACTAAATCAGGAATTTCATAAAAATGATTAGTGCCATTAATTGCAGCTAAATGAATTACGCT
>CACJPV010000028.1 GCA_902595425.1 uncultured Alphaproteobacteria bacterium
TTCTATTCTTTACTTTATTAATGCTCAATTAATATATGGTTATGATATTTTTCCTGGTGGAATGGATGGCATGATATATTATACTTTTGGTAATTCAATATTTAATAATTTTGCTAATTTAAATTTTTATGAAGCTTTTAAAGGGGGAGAAAAAGTTTTTTATTTTCCTTCTTCATTAAGATATTTTTGGGCCCTTAACATATCTTTTTTTGGTGATTCATTATATGGATTTCTTCTGATCCCTTTTTTTTATACTTTTACACTTTTTTTAATACTGAAATTTTTTTTAGAGGTTAAATGGGCTTTTTTTATTACTTTTATTAATTTTTTTACTAACACCTTTGATGGTTACGCATTACCAAATATGAAGCTCATTAATCACACTAATGTAGGTCATGCTGAGCCTTTGGCGATTTTTTTAATTCTTGTAGCAATATATTTTTCTTTAAAAATTTATAATTCCAATAAAGGATTTAGTTTAGTATTCTTAAATTTTTTAATTGGTTTTACAGTTTTCTTGTCAATTTCTTTACGTCCAAACTATTTCCCTACTGGCTTAATACTAATTTTTTTGCATATAGTTTTTTGTTATATTAAATTTAAAGATTTTAGAGTAATTTTATTTTGCTTACTTGGTTTTTCTTTCTTACTTTTGATTCCATTTCACAATTATTATTATGGTAATTCATATGTTTTGTTTAGTTCTGGATCAGTCCATAATACTGGAGTCTCCATAATTATATATTTAAATATTATTTTAGATTTATTTTCTTTTAATATTAATGACAATATTTACATAGTATTTAATCAAATAAAAAGATGGATTAAACCTTATGAAATTCATTATTTGCTTTCTTTTTGTGTTTTAATTTATTTAATCCTTAAAAATAGAAATTATAATATCTTACTTATTAGTCTAATGGCTTTATCTCAACATTTAGTTTTGCTTATTTATGAGCCTGAGAATAGATATGCTTATTTAGCTTGGAGTTTAACTATAATTGCAAATATTTATTTTATAAAATCGTATCTTTTTTTCTATCTTTCAAAAGGTTTTAAAAAAAAATATTATAATAAATGATCATCTACTATAACTTGATAGGATTCAACAAGCCTATTTGTTTCATTTGCCATTCCTACAACAGCAATTAATTCTTTTAACATCCTATCTGACATTCCTTTTTTCTTTGCAGCTACAGTATGTGAGCGAATACAATATTCACAACTATTTGTCATGGATACTGCGATATAAATCATTTCTTTTGTAAGAGGATCTAAGGCTCCTTTTTTCATTATATCTTTTAAGGAATCCCATGTTCTCTCTAAGGTATCGGGATCATTGGCTATAGTTTTCCAGAAATTTGGAATATTTTTTATTTTTCTTTCTTTTTTTATATTTTTATAAACTTTCTTAACTTTGCCTTTAGCTTTATTTTCTTCAATAGGGTTAAAAATTGTCATATATTCTCCTTTTCAGGAAACTATCATAAATTAGAAAAAGACAAGATTAAAGGTTGTTATTTCTTCTTTTGTCGTCTTTTATTGCGTCTATATTTAGATCCACGTTTACGACGACCGCGATGTTTTTTTGGATATCCCATAATTATGAAGGTTTATACAAATTCTTAATTGTAAGTCAAAGATTAATAATGCCAATCTTTAGCTTCATTAAACAAGAAATCTCTAAAAACCTCTAATCTTCGATCATTTTTAAATGCTTCTGTGTAAACAAAGTAGGTTTGATAAGAAGGTCCTTCTACATTTGGAAGCACTCGAACTAAATGTGGCTTATCAGCAACCATATAATCTGGAAGGGAGGCCAAGCCCGCTCCTTTTTCAACTGCTAGAGACATTCCATAGATACTATTTACTCTAAATTTGGGCCTTCTTTTTGTGCTATCTTTCCCTAATTTTAAAATCCAGTCAATGTTTGATATAGGAGAGGGTAATCCTGATCCAAAACATATTAGACTGTGTTTATCTAGATCACTTATATTCCTTGGAATGCCTGTAGATTGTAAATAATCAGAGGATCCATAAATATGATTATGGAAATTAACAAACTTTTTAAATATTAAATTTGCTTGAGTAGGTTTTTTTACACGAACAGCAACATCTGCTATTCTACTGGATAAATCTACTTCTTCATCTGACATAATGATACTAACTTCCATATCGGGAAATTGATCAGTAAATTTTGTAATTCTTGGTGTAAGCCATGTTGATCCAAAGCCAACAGTAGTACTAATAGTAAATTTACCAACTGGTTTAGTTTTTTTATCAATTAATTTTTTTTCAAAATCAGAAACTGAATTGTTTATTTGATTCACAGTACTAAATAAATTCTCGCCTTGTTCTGTTAACCTTACTCCTTTTTGATGACGAATAAATAGAGGTGTCTTTAAATCATACTCTAAATCTTGAATTTGTCTGCTAAGAGCGGATTGACTAATATTTAATTTAGCACTTGCTTTAGAAATACTTTTTGAAATAGCAATTTCATAAAAAGATTTTAATTTATCCCAATCCATTATCTAAGTGAATCTATCATTTTTTTATAATTTTCTTTGCCACCAGAAAATATATATGAGCCAGCAACTAATACATCAGCATTTGCATCTTTGCATATTTGTGCTGTTTCACTATTTATACCTCCGTCAACTTCGATTTCATAATTAAGATTTCTTTGTTTTCTAATATTAGCTAATTCAGTTATTTTATTTATTTCTGAAAGCATAAACTTTTGTCCACCAAATCCAGGAACAACTGTCATTACAATGACCATATCAATTAAATCTAAAAACTCTGTAATTTCATTAATTGAGACTCTTGGATGTACTGCGATGCCTGCTTTTAGGTTAGCTGACTTTATTTGCTTAATAACATCTTTGCTATTATTATCAGCTTCTGGATGAAAACTGATAATGTCAGATCCAGCCTTAATATATTCATCAATATATTTTTTTACGGGTGTAATCATCAAATGAACATCTAAAACCTTTCGTGTCATTGGGCGTATAGATTTAACCATATTTGCACCAAATGTTAAATTATCGACATAATGACCATCCATTACATCAATGTGAATATACTCAGATCCATTATTATCAATTGATTGAATTTCATCATGCATATGCATTAGATTTGCAGAAAGGATTGAAGGGGCTATTTTTACCATTTTGATTTTGTATATATAATATATATATCAGTTTCGTAATGAAAAGTGTCGTAAATAAACCATGGGGTTCCTTTGAAATTATTGATGAAGGTGTCAAACACACTGTTAAAAAAATTATTGTTCATCCAGACGGTAAACTTTCGTTACAAAGCCATGAACATCGTTCAGAGCATTGGTTAATTGCAAGTGGATCAGCTGAAGTGATAATTGATGATAAAACTTATAACCTCAGAGAAAATGATAATATTTTCATACCAAAAGGCTCAAAACACAGACTGAGCAATAAGGGCAAAGTCAATTTAATAGTTATCGAAATGTGGTACGGTGATAAATTAGACGAAAATGATATCAAGCGCTACGAAGATATATATAAAAGGAACCAATGATTATTAATACGCCAGTTTCCTTGGGAGAATTAGTAGATAAGATTTCTATATTACATATAAAAAATACAAATATTAAAGATAATGAAAAACTTTTATTGGTTAAAGAGGAATTATCTTTATTGCAGCAAACATTAAATGATCATGTAAATAGTGATCAAATTAAACCATTCTTAGACTCACTTATAGACATTAATTCTAAATTATGGGTTATAGAAGATGACA
>CACJPV010000029.1 GCA_902595425.1 uncultured Alphaproteobacteria bacterium
TTGCATATGTAATTTTAGATCATGTTTCTTATTGTATAAAGCGGTATGAAAAGGAGGGTTTTTCAAAACAATTCCATTATGTTTGACAATTCCCTCTAAACTCTCCCAAGTGAGATTTAATCCATCAAAATCTGGATGCCTTTTTTCAATATGTGTTAAAACTCGTAAGGTCTGATCATTATGGTTAAAGCCTCCATGATCGCTCATTGAAATGTTAAGTGCTTTTTCTCCATTATGACCAAAGGGTGGATGCCCTAAATCATGTGCCAAAGCAACAGTTTCACCCAAATCTTCATTTAATTTTAATAATCTGCAAATAGACCGTGAAATTTGAGAAACTTCTAAAGAGTGAGTAAGTCTCGTTCTAAAGTAATCACTTTCACTCTCAATAAAAACCTGTGTTTTATATTTTAGTTTACGAAACGAACTTGAATGAATTACCCTTGATCGATCTCTCTCAAATGGACTTCGGTTACTATCAGAGTCTATTTCTCTATATAATCGACCTTTGGATGATGATGGGGAAGATGCTAAATGTTCAAACATTGCAAAATTTGCTATAAAGTCTTAAAATAAATAAGTATATACGTTTTATTATGAATAAAATAGAAATTACTAACAATGCTCAAGAACATATAGCTATGGTTTTAAAAAAAGACTCAGCTAAATATTTTAGAATTACTGTTTTGGGTGGGGGGTGTGCAGGATTTCAATATAAATTTGATTTTGAAAATCTAAAAAATGATGACGATATTTTGATTCATAATGAAAAAATTGATGTAATCATTGATGAAACTTCATTGGAGTTGATACAAAATTCAAAAATTGATTATGTTCATGAGTTAATTGGCTCATCTTTTAAGATTACTAATCCACAGGCTACCTCCTCTTGTGGCTGCGGAACGTCTTTTTCTATCTAATGAAAATATCAAGCTGGAATGTTAATTCTATTAATGCCAGAATAAATCACTTAGAGAAATTCATATTAAAAGATCAATCAGATATTTATCTTCTTCAAGAACTTAAAACTATTGAGGAAGGTTTTCCAAAAGATATTATACAAAAATTAGGTTATTTTTCATATGTTAATGGTCAAAAAGCTTGGAACGGTGTTGCTATTTTAAGTAAAACTGAATTAGATATAACAAATACTTCTATTCCAAAATTTGAAGACCCTAATTCTCGTATAATTGAAACTGAGATTAAATTAAAAAAAATTAAAAAAAAAATTAAACTTATCAATATTTATCTACCCAATGGAAACCCTATTGAAACCGAAAAATTTGATTACAAAATTAAATGGATGAAAAAATTCAATGATTATATTGAAGAGCTTAAAAGCAATAATATTCCAATAATTATTGCAGGAGATTTTAATGTAATTCCAACTGATGATGATGTTTATTCTCCAGAAAACTATAAAAACGATGCATGCGCTCATCCTCTTACAAGAGAACAATACAGAATTTTGATTAATATGGGTTTTACCGATTTGGTTAAATATTTTGTAGAAGGTAAAACAAATTGGACTTTTTGGGGTTATAGAGGCGGCGGTTGGCAAAAAGGAAATGGTTTAAGAATTGATCATTTTTTAACCACTGCAAATGTTACTGATTTAATAAAAAAAGTAGAAGTAAATAGAGAGCCCAGAGGATGGGAAAAAGCATCTGATCATACACCGGTTACTATTACTTTAGAAAATTAAATATCTGCGTAAGTGTGTGTTTCTTCTTTTGCGCCTGGTTGAGTCACTGCGCCTTCATGTGCTGGACCTACAGTTTGAGCATATTTCCATATTGATCCTGAATTATGATTTGTTGACCTGGGTTTCCATTCCTTTTTTCTTTTTGCAATTTCATCATCAGTTAAAGTCACATTAATTACTCCTTTAACTGCATCAATGATAATCTCATCTCCGTCTTTTAATAATCCAATCATTCCACCAACAGCAGCTTCAGGACCAACATGACCAATACAAAATCCTCTGGTACCACCAGAAAATCTTCCATCGGTAATTAAGGCAACCGTTTCACCTAATCCTTGTCCATAGATTGCACCAGTTGTAGACAGCATTTCTCTCATTCCTGGGCCGCCTTTAGGGCCTTCATATCTAATAATTACAGCATCACCTGCAAATATTTCATTTTTAAGAACTGCTGTTAGAGCATCTTCTTCAGAGTCAAAACATTTTGCTTTTCCTTTAAAAGTCAATTTTGAAAGTCCTGCTATTTTTGATATACAGCCGTCAGGAGCTAAATTACCCCAAAGCCCAACAACAGAACTATTATCACTTATAGGGTTATCACATTTGTAAACAACATCTTGATTTCTTGGGAAAATTACCTCTTTATGATTTTCGCCAATTGTTTTTCCTGTAACCGTTATACAGTCACCGTTGATATAACCACCATCTAATAAAGATTTAATTACTACTGGCACTCCACCAATATCATATAAATCTTTAGCAACATATTTCCCACCTGGTTGCATATCACCAATATACGGAGTTGAATTATAAATTTCTACCACATCTCTTAAAGTAAATTTTAGTCCAGCTTCATTTGCTATAGCTGGCAAATGAAGTGCTGCGTTTGTAGAGCCTCCAGTTGCAGCCACAACTCTAGCAGCGTTTACAAGAGAATCCAAAGTTACAATATCTCTCGGTCTAATATTTTTTTCTAAAAGGTGCATAATTGCTTTTCCACTTTTCTCACCATAAGATTTTCTTTCTTCAGAATTTACTGCTGGAGGCATTGCTGAATTAGTAAGTGCCAATCCAATAGCTTCAGAAATACAAGCCATTGTGTTTGCCGTAAATTGTCCTCCACAAGATCCTGCAGATGGACAAGCCACTTGTTCTAAATCTTTTAAATCTTGATCTGTTATAGAGCCTGCAGCATGTTTTCCAACAGCTTCAAATACATCTATTACTGTAACATCTTTTCCTTTGTATTTACCTGGCAATATTGAACCTCCATAAATAAATACAGAAGGAACATTTAATCTTACCATAGCCATCATAAGGCCTGGCAAAGATTTGTCACATCCAGCTAAACCAACTATTGCATCATAACAATGCCCTCTGACTGATAATTCTATGGAGTCTGCTATCACTTCTCTACTGATTAAGGATGATTTCATCGCTTCGTGACCCATAGCAATACCATCTGTGACTGTAATGGTTGTAAATTCCCTAGGGGTGCCTCCAGAAGCTTTTACACCTGTTTTTACATGTTGAGCTTGATCTTGCAGAGTAATGTTACATGGGGCGGACTCATTCCAAGTACTAACGACTCCAACAAAAGGTTGATAAATTTCATGCTCTTTTAAACCCATTGCATAGTAATATGACCTATGAGGTGCGCTTTTTGGACCTACACTAACATATCTGCTGGGTAATTTTGATTTACTATTTGATCCTTTATCTTCCATATTAATTAATAGTATTTATTATTTCGTCAATTTTTTCAATAGAAGAATTAATTTCCATCTTTTGAATTTTGAAGTTTTCAATAACACTATCCGGAGCTTTATCAATAAAAGCTTTATTGTTTAATTTATCTAAAACTGTATTTAATTTTTTTGTAT
>CACJPV010000030.1 GCA_902595425.1 uncultured Alphaproteobacteria bacterium
TTTTTCTCCTCTTGCACAAAGATTAGGAATGAAAGAATGGCAAGATGAATTGGAAGATTTATCTTTTCAAACTATTAATCCTGAAGCTAGAAAAACAGTCATTGATAGACTTAATTATTTAAATTCAAAAGATGAAAACTTGGTTGATGAAATAAGATATGATCTCAAAAAAAATTTTTTAAAAGAAGATTTAAATTGCAATGTAGATGGACGGATAAAATCAGCTTACTCAATCTGGAATAAGATAAAAAATAAAAATATTTCATTTGAGCAATTATCAGACATTATGGCCTTTAGAGTTATTACAAACTCATCTCGTGAGTGTTATAAATGTCTCGGAATTATTCATAGGAAATACCAATATATACCAGGAAGATTTAAAGATTTTATTTCATCTCCAAAATCAAATGGTTATAGAGCTTTACATACAACTGTAATGGGCCCTAAAAATAAAAAAATTGAAATACAATTTAGATCTAATGTTATGAATCAAATAGCAGACTTTGGTGTTGCTGCACATTGGAAGTACAAAAACCCAAAAAGTATTAAAGAGAAAGACACAAAAGAATATAAATGGATGCATGACTTAGTAGATTTTATGAATTCTTCAACAAACCAAGATGAATTAATTGAAAATTCAAAAATAAGTGTTTTTAATGATGAAATTTATGTTTTTACACCAAAAGGAGATTTAATTGAGCTTCCTATAAATGCCACGCCTGTTGATTTTGCTTATTCAATTCACTCTGATATCGGTGATAAGTGTGTTGGAGCAAAAATAAATGAAAAACTTCAACCTTTAAAAAACTATTTTGAAAAATGGAGACCAAGTAGAAATTATAACATCTGAAGAATCCCAGCCTTCCCCTTTGTGGGAAAGATTTGCAGTAACGTCTAAAGTAAAATCTCAAATAAGAAGATTTTTTAGATCAAAAAAAAGGGATGAATATATTTTGTTTGGAAAAGAAATTTTAACCTCTTTTTTTGATAAAGAAAATTATGAATTAAATGAATCTACAATCAAAAGAATAAAAATTGAATTTAATTTAACAGAAATTGAAGATATATATGAGATGTTAGGGGAGGGAAGGATAACTGCAATTTCTGTTATAAATAAAATCTATCCTGAATTTAATTATAAAAAATTAAAAAAATTTGAAATTGAGTCTGATAAACCAATAAGACTAAAGGGCTTAACTGCAGGTATGTCTTATCATCTGGCAGGATGCTGTTCACCAATTAAAGGAGATACGATAGTAGGTATAGTAACAGCAGGAATTGGAGTTGCAGTACATACCATTGAGTGTGAAACTTTGTCTTCATATGCAGACCAACCAGAAAGATGGTTAAATATTTCTTGGGATAATTCACTTCAAAATTTAACTTTATCCAATTCAAGAATTTCTGTTGTATTAAAAAATCAACCTGGAAGTCTTGGAAAAGTAACAACAGCAATTGCTAAAAACAATGGAAATATATCAAATATAAACTTCACTATAAGAAAAAATGATTTTTTTGAAATAGTAATAGACATTGAAGTACGTGATGCTAATCACCTAAAAAATATTGTAGCTGCTTTGAGATTAGTCTCGGAAGTGTCTTCTTTAGAGAGAATAAAGGGTTAAAATATGTATTTGAGTAATGGTATCGATATAATTGATATTAGAAGAATTAAAAAAATAATACAAAAATATGGTAATAAATTTAAAAACAGATGTTTTCATGAAGGTGAAATTATAAAATCAGAGTCAAGATTAAATGTTGCAGAGTCATATGCTAAAAGATATGCAGCTAAAGAAGCATGTGCAAAAGCACTTGGAACAGGTTTGGCTAGAGGTGTTTTTTGGAAAGATATAGAGGTTCAAAATGATAAATTTGGAAAACCCTATATAAAACTACATAGCAAAGCTCTAAATTTTTTTAATAAACTAAGCAATAATAAAGACTGTTCAATTGAATTATCTCTAAGTGATGAAATAAATTATGCAATTGCTAATGTAATAATTTATGAGAAATAATAAAAGTACTTTTATAAGTAACTTAAAATCTGTTACATTAGCTATATTTATAGCATTACTTATAAGATCATTTATAGCTGAACCTTTTAATATACCATCGGGATCAATGAAGCCTAATCTTCTTGTTGGAGATTTTATTTTCGTTTCTAAATGGTCATATGGTTTTTCAAAGCACTCTCTTCCGTTTTCAATTCCATTAATACCAAAAAAAATATTTCCTAGTATTCCAAAAAAAGGAGATGTAGTAGTTTTTAAAACCCCAGAAAATAACAGAACTGATTACATAAAAAGAGTAATAGGTCTTCCTGGAGATAAGATACAAATATTAAATGGAAAATTATTTTTAAATGGGGATGTAATATTAAGAAAGAAGGAAAAAGATTTCATTGATAATGATCTAAACGTATCATTAAAAAGAATTAGGCAATATAAAGAATATCATGAACAAATTACTTTTAACACTCTCGACATAATGGATAATGGTATTGCAGATAATACAAAACTTTTTGAAGTTCCCGAGGGTTATTTTTTTGTAATGGGTGATAATAGAGATAATTCACAAGACAGTAGATTTGAAACTGTAGGCTTTATTCCTTTCGAAAATTTGGTCGGTAAGGCGAGATTTATTTTTTTCTCATTGGAAAATTCAAGATTTCTAGAATTTTGGAAATGGCCAAAAGCTATTAGAGGTAATAGAATTTTTAAAACAATAAAATGATTGCAACTAAAAAAATTAAGAAGTTTGAAAATATAATTGGATATATTTTCAAAGACAAAAAACTACTTTTAAATTCTTTAGTTCATCCTAGTAGTCAAATAGAAAATAAAAAAAATAAATTTTATTCTACTAATGATTTTGAAAGATTAGAATTTCTGGGTGACAGAGTATTAGGTCTAGCCATCTCATCGTTAATCTTTAAGAAATTCAATAAAAATAACGAAGGCGATTTATCAAAAAAGTTATCTTACCTGGTTCAAAAAAATTTTTTACATAAAATTTCTTTAGATTTAAAAATAGATACTATTCTTCAATATAGTTTTAAAAAAAATGAAAAGATGAATGTCTCAATATTGGCAGACTCAATTGAGTCGTTAATTGGTGCAATTTATTTAGATGGAGGCTTTAAAAATGCAAAAAAATTTATAAAAGTGTTTTGGGGGCCATATTTAGATGTGAATCAACAAAACATACAAGATTCTAAAACTAAACTTCAGGAATTATCTCAACAAAAATTAAAAAAATTACCAGAGTATACTCTTATGAAAAAAGAAGGACCTCCTCATTCTCCAATCTTTACTGTTTCACTTAAAGTTTTAAATTTAAAAAAAATCAAAGCTAGTGGTACATCAATAAGAGATGCAGAAAAAAATGCTGCAAAGACTGCTTTATCAATTCTTGATGCGAAGTAAAATTATTAAAATAGCTATTGTTGGAAAAACTAATGCTGGAAAATCAACGTTAATTAATAAGATTGTTGGTGAAAAAATATCAATACAAAATAAAAAAATTAATACAACTCAAGATGTTATTATGGGAATTAAAAACATTAACAA
>CACJPV010000031.1 GCA_902595425.1 uncultured Alphaproteobacteria bacterium
ATTCATCATAGCTTTTGGCTAATTTTTTAAAATAATTTTTATTAAAATTAATTGAGGTTTCATGTTTTTGTTCTATGGAAGAAACTGATAATTTATAAAAATAATTCTCAAAATCGTTAGAATTTTCTTCAACTGATGAGTCAGAAAAAAATGAGGAAAATATGAACTGGATAAATGCAAGTCTAGTTTCAGTCTTAATATGATTTTGCATTTATTCTAAAGAAGTTTTATACATGCATTAGCAGCTTCTTTTCCTTTGTTTTTTTTTCTAATATCACTTCTAACAATAGCTTGTTTTAAATTATCACATGTTAGTACACCAAAACCTATCGGTTTTAGAGATTGATTAGAAATGTCAATAATTTTTCTTGCACATTCATTGGCAATTAAGTCAAAATGATAAGTTTCTCCTCTTATTACGCACCCTAAAGCAACAAATCCTCTATATTTATTTAAATTTTTAGAGATTAAAAAAGGGATTTCAAAACAACCTGGGGCAAATAAAACATCAAAATCTATATTGTTCGTTTTTAATTCTTCAGAAGCACCTGCCAATAGATTATTGCCAATACTTTCATAATAATTAGAACTGACTATTAAAACTTTTTTCATATCTTTTGCTGTTTAATTATCTCAATATCAAAACCATCTAATGCTATAATTTTTTTATTTGAATTTGAAAGAAGTATTATTTTTTTTATACCTAAACTTTTAAGTATCTGTGCGCCAACTCCATACTCTCTTAATTCTAATTTATTGTCTTGTTTATTTCTTTGATCAAAAGCCTTAAAAATATTTGGCGCAATATCATTATTAATTAAAACTATTGCTCCAGATCCATTTTTTTCAATTATTTCAAAAGAATGATTAATTTCATCTCCAAACGTATTTTTTTCTGCAAAAATATCTTTTTCAATATTTAGTTTATGCATTCTCACTGGATATGAGTTTTCTTTGGAAGTAACATTTTTGACTAGAGCATAATGTTTTTCTTTAGACAAGGTATTTTCAAATATTTTCAATTTGAAATCAGTGCCTTTTTCACTTTCAAATGATCGTTCAGAAACTTGATTAATTATCTTATTATACTTAAGCCTATACTTAATCAGGTCAGAAACTGTTCCAACCTTTAAATGATGAAATTTTGCAAATTCAAGTATTTCTGGCAACCTTGCCATATTGCCATCATCACTCATAATTTCGCAAATCACACCCGAAGGATTAAGTCCTGCTAATTTTGAAATATCCACCGCAGCTTCTGTATGGCCTGCCCTAACTAAAACACCTCCGTCCCAGGCCATTAATGGAAAAACATGTCCAGGATATACCAAATCATTTTTATCTCGGTTATGATTAATTGCTATAGATATAGTATGAGCGCGATCAGCTGCAGAAATACCAGTAGTTACTCCCTCCTTAGCTTCAATTGAGACAGTAAATGCTGTTAAATCGTTCTTTTGATTATCTGGATTCATTAGAGGTAATTCCAATTCTTCTATTCGTTGTTTTGTCATTGATAGACAAATCAACCCTCTTCCATATTTTGCCATAAAATTAATTGCATCTGGTGTTGCCATTTGAGCAGGAATTATTAAATCTCCCTCATTTTCTCTTCCAGGATCATCAACAAGAATATACATTCTACCATTTCTTGCTTCCTCAATAATTTCTTCAATAGTGGAAATATTAAATTTTGTATTTTTATCAGCCATTAATTTTTTCTTTCTGCAAACCTTGCGAGATAATCAAATTCAATATTAACAATATCATGTACTCGTAGGTTACTTAAGTTAGTATTTTCAAACGTATGAGGGATAACAGAAATACTGAAATAGTCATTTGCGACATATGCTACTGTTAAAGAAATTCCATTTACAGCAATAGAAGCTTTCTCAACTATATAATTAATATCTTTATTGCAAAAATTTTCGAAAAAAAACTCCCAACTATTATTTAATTTTGTAACCTTTAAAAGTTTGGTCGTTCTGTCGACGTGGCCGTAGACAAAATGTCCTGATATTTCATCACCTATTTTGAGAGACTTTTCTATATTTATTGGGATTGATTTATTGAATAAATTATCAGAAAAGGTTGTTCTAAGCATTGTTTCTTCACCAACATTTGTTTTAAAGTAATACATATTTTTAATAAAATTTATTTCTGTTGCAGTTAAACATACTCCATTACAGCAGATTGAGGAACCTAATTTACAATCACTTAAATCAAGCGCAGTAGATATCTCCAAATGACCATTTGAAAAATTAATAACTTTTCCTTTTTCCTGAATTATTCCTGTAAACATTTATTTTACTTCATATTTTAAATACAAATTATTATCAAAAGTAAACTTTTCTAATAATTTCTTTTTAATCATTTTTAAATCATTTCCTTTAATTACCGGTATACCTTTTTCACCTATTATGATTGGAGCTCTAAATAAATGAATTTCATCTACTAAATTATTTTTAATTAAATTAGCAAAAAAAATACCTCCCGCCTCAACAAATAAGTCAGAAATTTTCAATTTATACAGATTACTGAATAATTTTTTCAAATTTAAGGAATTATTGTCACTTTTCATTTGAATAACTTCACAGCCAATCTGAATTAATTTTTGAGATTTTGAATTTTTTTTAGAAGTAAAAATAATGACTCTTTTATCATGCAAATTTTTAAGAACTTTTGAATTTAAAGGAATATTTAAATTGGTGTCTACAACTACAACATTTAGATTTTTAATAATTTTATTTTTGTTTCTAACAGTAAATCTAGGATCATCTTTAACTATTGTTTTTGATGTCGTTAGGATTGCCTGACTATTTGATCTAAGTTTGTGAACGTAAGATCTACTTTTGGCATTAGTTATCCATTTACTTTTATAGTTATTCCAAGCTATTTTTTCATCACTAGAAATAGCCATTTTAACTTTAGTAAAAGGTTTTTGTTTGATTAAACTTTTAAAAAAAAACTTATTTAAATTTATTGTTTTGTTCTTTTCTAAACCGGAAAATACTTTTATTTTATTTCTTTTTAATTTGATAATACTTTTATTTTTAGTTCTAGGATCTGGATCAATACATGAAATATAAATTTCTTTTATACCAGATCTTAAAATTTGATCTGCGCAAGAACCGTTTTGCGAGCTATGAAAACAAGGTTCAAGTGTAACATACATTTTTGCTCCACTAGCTTTTTTGCCAGCTTTTCTTAATGCTATTTCCTCTGCATGAGGCCTTCCAGTGCTACTAGTTACACCCTTTGATATTATTTTATCATTTTTAGTAATTATACAACCTACAGATGGGTTTGGAAATGTTTTGCCAAAATTTTTAGATGCTAAATCATGTGCGTAATTAATAAATTTTAAGTGATTTATCATTTAAAAAAAATATTTTTATTTATCTTCAAGATTTCCAAGAAAATCTTCAAAATCTTTTACTTCTCTAAAGTTTTTATAGACAGATGCAAATCTAACATAGGCTACCTGATCAAGAT
>CACJPV010000032.1 GCA_902595425.1 uncultured Alphaproteobacteria bacterium
ATTAGACAAAATGAAAGACACCAAAACCAACAACGAATTTTTCCAAAGCATGGGAACCAAAACCAGCTAATTAAATTTATTTAAAATTCACAATTAATTCTTTGATTTTGTAGACTTAGGTAAGCAATAGGTTTATTGGCAAAAAATGTCTAAATCACTAGATACTATTTATGCATTATCAACTCCTACAGGAAGATCAGCAATTGCTATTATTAGAATATCTGGAAAAAACAGTTATAAGACTCTAAAAAAAATTTCATCTATCAAAAAAATTTATCCAAACAAAGCAACACTCTCATTGTTAAAGTTTGAAAACAAACCTATTGATCAAGTTGTAATAAATTACTTTAAAAAACCAAAATCTTTTACTGGTGAGGAAATGGTTGAAATTAATTGCCACGGCAGCTTGGCAGTAATTTCAAAAATATCTAAAACATTAGATTTGTTAGGTTTGAGGTTGGCAGAACCGGGCGAGTTTACTAAAAGAGCCTTACTAAACAACAAATTAGACCTTATTCAAACTGAAAGCTTAGCCGATTTAATAAACGCAGAAACAGACAAACAAAGGAGCTTGGCAATATCAAATTTATCTGGAAAACTAAGCCTCTTTATCAAAGAGATTAATACAGAGTTGGGTTTCATTCTTGCAAAAGTGGAGGCTCTTATTGACTTTTCAGAAGAAGATTTGCCTAAAAATACGAATAAAAATATTTTAGAACAAAAAAAGAACATTGTAAACAAAATTAACAAAGAACTAAAAAAATCAAAAATTTCTAAACCAATTAGGGATGGGTTTTTAATTTCTGTTGTGGGAAAGCCAAATACAGGTAAGTCTTCTTTTGTAAATTTAATTTCTAACAAAGAGATTTCCATAGTAACCAGTTTGCCGGGCACAACAACAGATAATATTTCGTCAGTTTTAGATATTGATGGATATAAGTGCACATTTATAGATACTGCTGGACTAAGAAAACATAAAAACAAAATTGAAGAAATGGGTATTAAAAAAACAAAAGAGCTTATGTTGGTAACTGATTTAAGCCTCGTTTTCTTGAAAAAAAACGAAGTTGATTTATATAGAAATATTAAAAACAAAATATTAATCAGGTCTAAGTTTGATAAAAGAAAAAACAAAACATCAAACAAAAAAATAATTGATGTTTCATCAGTCACTGGATATGGTATTAAAAGGGTTTTAAGCCTCACAAAACAAAAATTAACAAAAAAACAAAAAAACGAACCAGTCTTTTCACGTGAAAGACACATTATGACAATGAAAAAAGTTGTTTTAGAACTTAAATCAATTAAACAGAGCGATAGTTTGGATGTTCAGGCCTTCAAATACAGGGAGGCGCTTAGGCTTTCAATGGATATTAATCAAAGATTTGATATTGAAGATATTTTAGATATAGTGTTTAAGGATTTTTGTATAGGAAAGTAGTTTCACGTGAAAAGGTGTAAAAAATATTCTGTAGTGGTAATTGGTGGAGGTCACGCCGGTGTTGAGGCTGCTTGTGCTGCAGCAAGAACTGGCGCAGATGTAGCACTAATAACACACAAAATTGATAAAGTGGGAGAAATGTCATGTAATCCAGCAATTGGCGGCCTTGGTAAAGGCCATCTAGTAAGAGAAATAGATGCTTTAGACGGAATAATGGGCAGGGCAATCGATAATGCAGGAATTCAGTTTAGAACACTTAATGAGAGCAGAGGTGCTGCAGTTAGGGGGCCAAGAGCTCAAGCAGACAGGGTTTTGTACAGAAAAGCAATTTTAAATGAGGTTAAAAATCAAAAAAACCTTGATTTGATTGAGGGGTCAGTTGAAGACATTGGAATTGTAAACAAAAAAATAAAAAACATTGAGTTTAACAATGGTATAAAAATTAACTGTGCTACAGTTGTTTTAACCACTGGAACATTTTTAAGGGGTTTAATTAGGGTTGGCAACTCATCCTCAGCAGCAGGAAGGGTTGGCGACAAACCCTCAATTGCACTAGCAAAAAAAATTGAAAAACTAAAGTTTTCAATAGGAAGGCTTAAAACAGGCACTCCGCCAAGAATACTAAAAAAATCTATAAATTTCAGTGATTTAGAAGAGCAATTGCCCGACAAAAACCCATCACCATTCTCTTTTATCAACAACTCTATCCACACCCCTCAAGTTTCTTGTTTTATCACTCACACAAACAAAAAAACACACAAAATAATAGCTGAAAATATTATGAAGTCACCTATGTACTCTGGCACAATTAAATCTATGGGAGCTAGATATTGTCCCTCAATAGAGGATAAAATCACTAAATTTCCTGAAAAAAACAATCACCAGATTTTTTTAGAACCTGAAGGACTTGATAGTGATTTAATTTATCCAAATGGCATTTCCTCTTCTTTGCCCGTGGACATTCAAGAAATGTTTGTAAGATCTATAAAGGGTTTAGAGAAAGCGGTTATAACTCAACCAGCTTATGCTATTGAGTATGATTATGTTGACCCAACTGAACTAACACACACTCTAGAAACAAAAAAAATTCAAAACCTCTTTTTTGCTGGCCAAATTAATGGAACCACAGGCTATGAAGAGGCCGCTGCTCAAGGTATAATAGCGGGAATCAATGCTTCCCTTAAGAGCAAAGGCCGTAAAGAGTTTGTTGTTGACAGATCTCAGGCATATATAGGGGTTTTAATAGATGACCTTGTTACAAAGGGGACAAAGGAGCCCTATAGAATGTTTACTTCTAGATCTGAATACAGGCTTTTGTTGAGGTCAGACAATGCAGATCAGAGATTAACACCATTAGGTATTGATATTGGGTGCGTTTCTGCTTTTAGAGAAAAAGAATTTAATAAAAAAATCAAAAGAATGAAAAAAGGTTTTGAAATTGTAAAAAAACTATCATTGTCCCCAAACCAATTACAGAAAAAAAAGCTAAAAATAAAACTAGATGGAAAGAAAAGGTCTGTAATGGATCTTTTGTCATATAAAAACGTTACTTTTAAAAAACTAGAGAATATTTGGCCAGAACTCAAGAAGATAGAAGCTGACGTAAAAGAGCAAATTGAAATTGAATCAATTTACTCCACCTATCTT
>CACJPV010000033.1 GCA_902595425.1 uncultured Alphaproteobacteria bacterium
CCTGCAGGTATATGAGCGAGAAGAAGAATTAAATATGTAGGTGCAGATACTAAAATTATATTAGAAAATGAAATAAACACTAAACCACATGTCATAATTATTTTTGTTCCAAATTTTGGAACTAAGACTCTTCCAGCTATTTGATTTGAAATAAGAAAGGACACACCAAATGATAATATTGCAAAACCAAGATCAGACTCATCTATCTGTAATCTTTCCATATTCCATGGAATAAGCCCAAAGTAACAACCCACAATAAGCATGGGATATGAAGAGCATAAAATTACAGCAAAGGTAGCCCTTCTAAAGGTTCTGAGATCCATTAATTTTTTTACCAGCGAGGGTGTATATCGTTTTTTAAATGTGTATTGTAAATAGTTTCAATTTTCTCCATCAAGTTTGGAATATCAGGTAAAGCTGAAGCAGAAATATTTTTTAGAGCTTGATCAGAATTTTTTGCGCCTGGTATTACTACACTTACTTCTTTATGCATTAATATCCATTTAAGTGCAAGCTGTGATAAGGAAAAACCATCCGGTGTTAATGATTTTAATTCTTCAACTACTTCTAAAGCCTTACTAAATTCTACTCCAGAAAAAGTTTCACCCACATCAAAAGCGTCACCTTTAATATTATAATTTCGATGATCATTTTCAGGAAAAGAAGAATCTGTATTCATCTTTCCAGTTAAAAGTCCACTTGCAAGAGGAACTCTTACTATAATAGCTATATTTTTATCTTTAGCTAATTTAAAAAATTCTTCAGCTGGTTTTAATCTCAACATATTGAATATAATCTGAACACTTTTTGTATGAGGTCGTTGAATACATTTAATAGCCTCTTCAACAGTTTGAACGCTAAAACCATAGTGCTGAATCTTACCCTTAGCAACTAAATGATCTAGCATTTCATATGTTAAATCATCAGAATACACTTCTGTTGGTGGACAATGCATTTGAAGAAGATCTATAGTTTCAACACCTAAATTCTCTAGTGATCTATCTACATAGGACTCCATTAATTCTTTATTGTAATATCCTTTTGCTTCATGGGGAAAAATTCTTCTACCTGCTTTAGTGGCCACATATATTCTCTCAGAAGTTGAATTAATAAATTCACCCACAAATTTTTCACTTCGGCCATCTCCATAGACATCAGCAGTATCAAAAAAATTAACACCGTTATCAAATGAGGATTTTAAAATATCTTTTGCATCTTCTTCAGAAACATCTCCCCAGTCTGCACCTATAGCCCAACAACCAAGACTAATTTCACTGATATCCCATCCAATTTTACCAAATTTTCTTTTTTTCATTAGCTTATATTAATCTCATCTGTACACATTGTTCCATCTTCAGCCACAATACCTGCACCACCAGAAACAAAAGGATTATTTGTATCTTCTACTTCAATTATTAACTTGCCATCCAAATAACCTTTAATATGATTATTATCAACAGTTAGAGTAAGATTATAATCTGTAAAAAACTCAAATTTAAAATCAACTTCTTTTAATGTTTCTAACTCATAATACATTTTTGCTATTCGTAACTTATTGTTTGCAGTCAATTCTAGTGCATAATATCTTTTAAGACCTTGAACACGTGCAATTATCCCTCCAGATTTTACTAAATGAAAATTAAGCTTTGATGAAACCGAATAGTTTTTCCATTTATCATTTCCTGTGAAAACTACTCCTCTACCTATGTTTTGAGTTATACGAAATGGCTCTTTCCACCTAGACTCCCATTTATCTATTGCTTGAACAAAATTGTTCTTCCACATCTGTCCATAAAATGGAGTATCATGAGAAACTCCTCTTTTAGGATTGGCAATATGCTCAGGTTTTTTAAAAATTATCTTTGGCTCACCTTGTATATCAAGATAGTTTATTAATAACTTACCTGAGCACTTTTCCGAGGAGGAAACACATATACCTATTTGCGCAATAGGGTTTGAACCTGTATCAGGAACATTCCATCCAATATCTTTGCTTTCCTTATTTTTAAAAAAGAAATCATCAGAATTTATTTTAATTAATTTATCGTTTTCTCCCCAATATTTAACAAATAAATTTACAGTAATACCTTTATTTGAATTTGAAATTAATTGAGTTTTTATTTTCTGACCTGAATAAACAATAGGACAAGATATAAAATCATAATGAAAAAATCTCTCTCTTGCCATACCATCAAGCTTAGTTAAATCCTCAGGGAAGAAAGTGTCCACATAACATTCACTAGAAAGGCCAGTAGATAAATCATTAAATTCTATCTGAAGAGCACGCTCCCCAATCTCTGATTTATACTCAGTGTTTGATATAAAAGTTGAAGGATTATTGTCATTTAAATCATTTACTTTCCATGACTGAGTCGACTCTGGAAGGTTGAAATGATATCTAGCGCCATTCTTTACTATTACATTCCCTTGCCCCTCTAAGTTTCTTGCTGTGTTAATTATCTTATAAGACTCTGTAAGTGCATCAGTTATTGTTTCACCACCAATTGCTGTTGGACAATAAATTGTATCATTTATCGGAGATAAATAATCAGGGCCAGTTTTAAGACCAGCTAACCCATTTTTTATCCCTAAGATACACCCTACATTACCTGAATTACAGTCTGTATCCCAACCAGCTGTATTAACTATCATCAAAGTTTTTTGAAAATCATCCTCTCCAAATAATAATGACATAATGATAAGTGCGTGATTTGGAACCATATGACAATTACCTAGGTACTTGTCGTAACCATATTTACCGGCAATTTTTTCTCTAGCTTGTTCCCAATCAATATTTCCACCGCTCCAATCTTGAATATCAGAAATTAATTTAAAAATTGTTGAGTCTTTTGGAATAAACCGCTTTGATTCGTTTATAATCTTGCTTATGTCCTTTTCAACAAAAGCTAGAGCTTCCATAGCTGCAATCATTTGTGCTCCATATACTGCCTCACCATCATGACTTACACTACCTGCCTCTTTTGCAAGTCTAACAGCTTGCTCAGGATTACCAGGAGATACTAAAGCCCATCCATCAATAAAT
>CACJPV010000034.1 GCA_902595425.1 uncultured Alphaproteobacteria bacterium
TAACTGCTGGTCCCGCCGTATCTTTATATGGATCTCCAACAGTATCTCCAGTTACTGCGGCTTTATGAGCATCGCTGCCTTTGCCACCATGATTGCCATCTTCAATATATTTTTTTGCATTATCCCAAGCGCCTCCTCCTGCTGTCATGCTTATTGCAACAAACAATCCAGTTATAATTACACCTAGAAGTAATGCGCCTAAACATGATAATGCTGCCGATTGACCAGCTATTAGAAGTATAACAAAATAAACAACTATTGGAGATAGTACTGGTAACATAGATGGTAAAATCATTTCTCTAATTGCAGATTTTGTAAGTATATCAACACATTTACCATATTCTGGCTTACCTGTTCCCTCCATAATTCCAGGAATATCTTTAAACTGTCTTCTAACTTCTATTACAACTGATCCAGCAGCACGTCCAACTGCAGTCATACTCATTGCACCAAAAAGAAAAGGTAATAAGCCTCCAATTAATAATCCAACAACTACATAAGGATTTGATAAATCAAACGACACATCAATTCCATAAAGAGAGCTGCCTGGATCTTTAGCAAAGTGCTCTAAATCTTCTGTATAAGCTGCAAATAAAACAAGTGCACCTAAACCGGCTGAACCAATGGCATAACCTTTTGTGACTGCTTTAGTTGTATTACCTACCGCATCTAATGCGTCAGTTGTTTTTCTAACATTATCATCTAATTCAGACATTTCTGCAATTCCTCCTGCATTATCTGTAACAGGGCCATAGGCATCTAATGCTACAACCATCCCAGCTAAAGCAAGCATTGTTGTAACCGCAATTGCGATACCAAATAATCCGCCAAGTGAATGGGTTATTATAATGCCAGCCACAATTATTATTGCTGGCAATGCTGTTGCTTCTAAACTTATAGCAAGCCCCTGAATTACATTAGTACCATGACCAGTTGTAGATGCTTGAGCAATACTTTGTACTGGTCTGTAATTAGTTCCTGTATAATATTCAGTAACCCAAATAATTAAACCAGTAATAATTAAACCTAACAAGCCACAATAAAAAAGAGACATACCTGAAAAGGATTTATCCTCAACTGTAAAAACAGAATCTAAACCAATTACATGATCTGTTATAAAATAAAGTAGTATTGCAGATAAAATTGCTGATACTGTGAAGCCTTTATACAAAGCTGCCATGATATTTTCACTTTTACCCAATTTTACAAAATACGTTCCAATAATACTTGCAAGTGTGCATACCCCTGCAATTGCAAGCGGATACATCATCATAGATGACAAATCTGAAAAAAATATAGAAGAAAGAACCATAGTAGCAACAACTGTAACTACATAAGTTTCAAATAAATCAGCAGCCATACCTGCGCAATCACCAACGTTATCTCCAACATTATCAGCTATTACTGCTGGATTTCTTGGGTCATCTTCAGGAATACCTGCTTCAACTTTACCAACAAGGTCAGCACCAACATCCGCCCCTTTTGTAAAAATACCACCACCCAATCTAGCGAATATTGAGATCAGTGATGCCCCAAAACCTAATGATACTAATGGTGCAACAATTTCTCTTCCAGGAAACATTCCCGAGTTATCTAAAACAAAATAATAAAGTGCGATTGACAATAAGGCGAAACCAGCAACCAACATTCCTGTTACAGCTCCAGCCTTAAATGATACAGATAAGCCTTCTGCTAAACTTGAACTTGCAGCCTGCGTAGTTCTAACATTGGATCTAACAGAAATATTCATTCCGACATATCCTGCTGCTCCAGAGAACACTGCACCAATTAAGAAACCAATACCAGAAGATAAACCGAAAACTATCCATATAAGAACAAAAATTACAATCCCCACTATTCCAATGGTCATATATTGTCTATTTAAATAAGCTCTTGCTCCCTCTTGAATTGCACCTGCAATACTAGCCATTTTTTCATTACCAGTACTTAAAGATAAAATTTGTCTTGATGTAATCAAACCATATAAAACAGCAGCTAGACCACATAATAATATAAAAATTTGCATTGTTGTCATTGTCGGTAATCTCCTTGATTTTTTTGGCTCATATGTCAGAAAGTCTAGGAAAAATCAAGGTTTTAGGAAAAATGATCAAAACTACTAATATTTTTAAGAACTTTATTAGAATCATCAACAATACCGGATTTTTTTATAATTGAGCCAACTAGTGAAATTTTAACTTTGTTTCTTTTTGCTAAACTTATTAATTTCGTTCTGTTTTTTTTAAATGAAGTAAAAATTAACTCATAATCATCACCCCATGATAGAATATCTGAAAATTTAATTGTTTTGGAATTATCCTGTAAAATTTTTTTTAAGACGCCTGAAATAGGAATTGATTCTTTGAATATTTTTGCTCCAAAATTATAATTTAGCATTTTTTGCAAATCACCATAGAAGCCATCTGAGATATCTATAGCTGAATTAATATATTCTGAAGCCTTTGAGCCGAACATACAAGGTTTAGGATATAGATAAAAATTTTTAAATTTATTAATATATTTTTTTTCTAATTTTAATTTTGAATTTTTAAGAACTTTAAATCCTAAAAATGAATTACCTAAATTTCCAGTAACCCAAATGTCATCTCCTACATAAGAATTTTTTTGCTTAATGATGTTTTTTAGTTTCGACTCTCCAAAACAAGTGACTGTTACACTAATCTCTGCTGATCTCGAAATATCTCCTCCAAGAAGATACATATTATAATTTTTTTGAATTTTACTTAAGTGATTGGTAAATTTTTTTAACCAAATTTGATCAATTGTTGAGTTAATGGATAAATTTAGAGTATAGGTTTTGGGCAAAGCTCCCATTGCAGATATGTCGGATAGATTTACACACATTATTTTTTGGGCAATAGACTCAGGAGGATCTAGAGGAAAAAAATCAATATTTTCAACAATAGTATCAGTTGTAACAA
>CACJPV010000035.1 GCA_902595425.1 uncultured Alphaproteobacteria bacterium
TCAAGAAGTAACTTTAAGTGGTTGGGTAGATACAATAAGAGATCACGGAAATTTAATTTTTATTGATTTAAGAGATAATTATGGTCTTACTCAGTGCGTTGTCGATGCAAAACATAAGTTTTTTTCTAAATTAACTAAATTGAGTAATGAGAGTGTTATTTCAGTAAAAGGAACTGTTATAAAACGATCAAAAGAGACAATTAACAAACATATTTCTACAGGTGATATTGAAGTAAAAATTGATACGTATGAACTTTTATCCTCATCTGAAGTTTTACCTTTACCAGTAAATTCAGATATAGAATACGGTGAAGAAATAAGATTAAAAAATCGTTTCCTTGATCTCAGAAGAAACAAGCTTCATAAAAATATTTTGTTGAGAAGTAAAATAATATCATCAATTAGAGAAAAAATGATTTCTAGAGGTTTTACAGAATTTCAAACTCCTATTTTAACTTCGACTTCTCCAGAAGGTGCCAGAGATTACTTGGTTCCATCTAGAATTCATCACGGTCAATTTTATGCACTCCCTCAAGCTCCTCAACAATTCAAACAATTATTAATGATGGCGGGTTTTGACAAATATTTCCAAATTGCTCCTTGTTTTAGAGACGAAGATAGTAGGGCAGATAGATCACCTGGTGAATTTTATCAATTAGATTTTGAAATGAGTTTTGTTACACAGGAAGATGTGTTTAACTCAATTGAACCAGTGTTATATGAAGTTTTTGAAGAAAATAAAAACTATCACACAAACGAAAAAGTGACTGTAAGTAGTTACCCTTTCAAAAGAATACCTTATGAAGAGTCTCTTGAATTATATGGAACTGATAAACCAGATCTGAGAAATCCATTATTGATAAGAGATTGTACAGATGTTTTTAAAGATTCAAACTTTAAAATATTCGGTAGCTTAATTGAAAAAAATTATAGAGTAAAAGGTATTGTTGTAAGTAATACAGCTGATAAACCAAGAAGTTTTTTTGATAAATTAAATAACTGGGCAAGAGAAGAGGGTGCTGCTGGACTTGGATATATTAGTTATGCTGATGATGAACATAAAGGACCAATTGCAAAAAATTTAGACAATGCAAGACTAAAACAACTTAAATTAAAAGATAATGAATCTATTTTCTTTGTTTGTGATAATCAAAAAAATGCTCAGTTATTTGCTGGCAAGGTAAGAGATAAATTGTGTTTAGATATGAACTTGCTTAATAAAAATGCATTTGAATTTTGTTGGATAGTAGATTTTCCAATGTATGAAATTGATGAAAAGACTAATAAGATTGAATTTAGTCATAATCCTTTTTCTATGCCTCAAGGCGAGATGGACTCACTTCTTAATAAAGATCCATTAGATATTAAAGCTTATCAATATGATATAGTTTGTAATGGAGTAGAACTGTCTTCTGGTGCCATCCGAAATCACAGACCTGATATTATGTACAAAGCATTTGAAATAGCAGGATACAAAAAAGAAGAATTAGAAAGTAAATTTTCTGGCATGTTGAATGCAATGAAATTTGGAGCACCCCCTCATGGTGGAAGTGCGCCAGGCATTGACAGGATTGTAATGCTTTTAGCCAATGAACCTAATATTAGAGAAGTTATAGCATTTCCTATGAATCAACAGGCAATTGATCTGATGATGAATGCTCCAGCTACTGTTGATAAAGAAAGGTTAGAAGAGTTAGGTCTAAAGTTAGTAGATAAAAATTAATCCAGATCCAATAATTGCTAACACTGTACCTATCCATGCTCCAATAGTGGGAATTTTTTTAGTCAGTAACCAAATCAGAAACAAAATCATTATTGGACTTGTAGATGATAAAGTTGCAACTATACCTGCATCAGCATATTTGAGAGCAATTAATAAAAGACTCATTCCCAGAGCCATACCTAAAAAACCACTTAAAATAGATTGACCTACAATTTTAACACTCAAATTAGTTTTAGTATTAAATATTTTATAATTTAGAAAAAAAGTAAACGCCAAAAAGACAAAAGAAATTGCTGTTCTGAGAGCTGCAGAAGCAATTGGATCTGCACCCATAGTAAGAATAGGTTTCATCATTATGAGACCTATGGCTTGGCATAATGCAGCACCTATACCTAGAGATACGCCTAAATATATATTTCCTTCAACGACTTCCCATCTATGATTTTTGTCTTTACTATTTCCATATGCTATAGCTACGACAACACCACAAAACACAATAATACAACCGATAAGATTAATGGTTGACATTATTTCTTTTAAAAAAATAATATTTAATATTACTGTAAAAGGAGCTGCTAAAGAGAATAAAATATTATTTCTTCTTGGACCAATTTTTTGAAGTGCAATGAATAATAGTGTATCTCCAAGAAAAATTCCTATTATTCCTGAAAATAAAATTGTAAATAAAAATTCGATGTTGATAGTATTCCAAGTATCTAAGTAAAACGTGTAACCAATTAACATTATAGATACAAAAAATAATCTAAGTCTATTAAATGCAAGTCCTCCAATTTTTCTTGTAACATCAGCAGAAATTAGTGAGGCTACTGCCCAACAAAGTGCAGCCATTGTTGCAATAAAATAATAAATCAGCATTTTTAAAAATTTAAAAGATAC
>CACJPV010000036.1 GCA_902595425.1 uncultured Alphaproteobacteria bacterium
TTATCAACCTTAAATTCTATTGATGTTCCTGACACAAGAACAGCTTTCATTTTTATAAACTCATATAATTTTTTAGGAGAAAATTGAGTAGTCTCAAATATTGACTCATCAGGTATAAAATTAATTTCAGTACCCTTTTCATTATTTTTGCACTTTTCTATTTTAATCTTTGTCTTAGCTTTCCCCTTTGCATATATTTGTGAATATTTTTTACCACTTTTAAAAACTATTACTTGTAAATGTGAGCTTAGAGCATTGACTACGGAAATACCAACACCATGCAATCCACCTGAGGTTTTGTATGAATTATTATCAAACTTACCACCAGCATGAAGTGTTGAGAGGACTATTTCCAATGCTCTTTTATTTTTAAATTTTGGATGAAAATCTATAGGAATTCCTCTTCCATTATCTCTAATTTTAATGGATCCATCCTTTTTATAATGAAAAGAAACTTCACTAGCATAGCCTGCAACAACTTCATCTATGCTATTATCTAGCACTTCATTAACAAGATGATGTAATCCTTGTTCATTGGTGCTCCCAATGTACATACCTGGTCGCTTTCTTACCGGCTCTAAACCCTCCAAAACTTCAATGTTTTTTGCAGAGTAGTTCGTTTTTTTTAGACATATTTTTTAGTATCAAAAGTATCGAGAAAATTACATAAAAAAAACCGCCAACAATTACGTTGGCGGTTTGACTCTAAAAATAAAAAATTTTAAGCGTCGTAATATAATTTAAATTCGTGCGGATGAGGCTGAATGTTAACAGGGTTAACTTCATTTTCTCTTTTATAATTGATGTATGTTTCAATTAAATCTTTAGTGAAAACATCACCCTCAAGCAAAAATGCATGATCTTTTTCTAATGCATCCAGTGCTTCTGCAAGCGAACCTGGAGTAGAAGGAATTTTTGCTAAAATATCAGCAGGAGCTTCATAGATATTTATATCAGTTGGATCACCTGGATCTATTTTATTTTTTACACCATCTAATCCAGCCATTAGCATTGCTGCAAATGCAAGATAAGGGTTTGCAGTTGGATCTGGGCATCTGAACTCCATTCTTTTAGATTTCGGACTAGACGAATAAGTTGGTATTCTAACAGATGCAGTTCTATTTCTTTGAGAATAAGCAATATTTACCGGAGCTTCAAATCCTGGGACGAGTCTCTTATATGAATTGGTTGTTGGTGCACAAAAAGCAAGCAGAGCAGGGGCGTGCTTTAAAATACCTCCAATATAATTAAGAGCAATATCACTTAAATCAGCGTAGTTTCCTTTTTTATACATTAAGGTATCACCATCTTTCCATATACTTTGGTGTACATGCATTCCTGATCCATTATCACCAAACAAAGGTTTTGGCATAAATGTTGCAGAAAGCCCGTGAAGTTTGGCAACATTTTTTACAACGTATTTATATTTCATCAAATCATCAGCCATTGAAACCAGAGGAGCAAATTCTAAATCAATCTCTTGTTGTCCACCGGTAGCAACTTCATGGTGATGTGCCTCTACTGTAAGACCTATATCTTGCATAGTCATTACCATTTCTGTTCTTACATCATGCATACTATCTACCGGAGGTAGAGGGAAATAACCTTCTTTATGTCGAGGCTTATGACCTAAATTTGGCCCTTCATCCTTTCCTGTATTCCAAGTTCCTTCATTTGAGTCTACTTCATGAAAAGCGAAGTTTGATCCTGAGTCATATTTAACATCATTAAAAATAAAAAATTCAGCTTCTGGACCAAAATATGCAGTATCTCCCATGCCTGAAGATTTTAAATAACCCTCGGCTTTTTTTGCTATATTTCTAGGATCTCTTGAATAATTTTCTTTAGTTATTGGGTCTTTAATATCGCAATAAAAAGCTATTGTTTTTTCTGAAAAGAAAGGATCGATGTAGGCTGTTGTCACATCAGGTACAACAATCATATCACTGTTTTCTATAGCTTGGAAACCTCGTACTGAAGATCCGTCAAAACCAAGACCATCTTCAAAAATGTTTTCTTCTAAAAATTTAATAGGAATAGTGAAATGATGAGTGGTTCCAGGAACATCAGTAAACCTCATGTCTACCATCTTAATATCCAAATCATTTATTTGTTTTAATAATTCAGCTGGCGTTGAGCAGTTAAATTTCATAATTTTTCTCCATCAAGTTAAGTAAACTCTAACCATTAGAGCTCACTAAATAATCATGCGCTAGTTATGAAAGTTCTGCTTTTAAAGCGTTCCTTCGGCAGGTGCCTACTTCCGACCCTTATTGTAAGGGTTGAACGAATTCAAACTTTTGCATGCGTTCCTTCAGTCAATTGACTTACTTCCGATTTAGGAGTAACCCTAAATTGAACGATTAAAGGCCTTTTATTATTTTTAGAGATAATGTAAAGTTAAATTAGACAGCATCACTGTCTTTTTCACCGGTTCTGATCCGAATTACTTGATCAATATTATAAATAAATATCTTTCCATCACCAATTTTGCCTGAGTATGCAGATTTTTTTATTGCCTCTGCCACTTTTTCAGTATCCTTATCATCAACAATAACTTCTAGCTTCATTTTTACAAGAAACTCATCGTCGTATTCCTC
>CACJPV010000037.1 GCA_902595425.1 uncultured Alphaproteobacteria bacterium
AAATATATATCGTTATTTTTGTTTAAAAAGTCAATTAATTCTGTTCTAAAATTAAATAAATTCCAAGATGTATTTGAAATTAATAATATTTTCACTAAAACCTATTATTAAACTTGTTATGAATAATTGCTAAATATTCGTAAATGATAACTTTAATTGTATCTAAATCAGTTTTCCATTGAATATTTTTTTTAGGAGAGTCAACTAATCTTGGTATTTTAATCTTAATATTGGGAAAATTAGAGTTCCATATTAGTGATGCTCTTCTAGTGTGATATGGGGCAGTGATAAAAATTATGTTATTAATTTTTTTTGTTTTAAGATAATTACCTACCATAATTACATTTTCATAGGTACTAGCTGGATATTCTTCAAAAATATATATCTGTTCATTTTCTATCCCCTTATTTAAAAGAAATAATTTCAAAAGGTTAACTTCTCTAATAGTTTGATCTCTACCTGAAGATAAAATAATTTTTTCAGCGTAGCCTTTTTCTAAATATTTTTTAGAGTCCAATGCTCTTTTTTGATAACCTGTATTAAGATATGTTGAATATCCGTCTCCACTAAACACAACTATTGCATCTGATTTAGATATCGTATGTTCAACATTTAAAATATTACCTAAATACCAAAATAGAGGTGAATAGAAAATTAAAATAAAAAAAAGTACAAAAGATATTAAAGTTAATGATAATCTTTTTTTTATTTTACCATAATAACTAAAGAACAAATTTGAAGATTTATAATAATTATTTTCAAAATCATTTAGTTTTAAGTTTATAGTTTTTTGTATTTCAGTAAATCTAGTATTCCATGAATTTTTTTTAGAAGTATTAATAAAAATATTATTATTAATTGATAATATTTCAGAAGCAAATTCCTTTTTGTCTCTAGCAATATTAATTATATTATTTTCTTTTGAAAATTGTTGGATTTCATAAAGATCAGTTGAAATAACTGGCAATCCACATGCTAAATACTCATTAAGTTTACAAGAGTATACATTATCGGTAAATTCATTTTTTTTATAGGGAATAATTCCAATAATAGCTGACTTTAAATATGAAATTGTTGTGGTGTGATCAAGTTGACCTAAAAATTTCACATTTTTAAAATCTTTTATTTTGTCAATATTTACCAAAACTGGCCCTATAAATACAAAATTAAACTGTGGCAATTTTTTAATAACATAATTTAATAATTCATAATCTATAACGTTACTTAATGCCCCAATATAAAATATGTTATTATTTTGATTATTTACGTATAATATTTTTTTATTGGTTATTATTTCATTGAATTGAACACCTGGAGGATAATTATAAGTCTCTAAATTGAATTGCTTTGCTCTTTTATATGTTAATCTAGATATTGTAAAAATTAAGTTTACATTTCTAAATAATTTTATTTCCCAATTTTCTAGCGGACTTGCTTGTGGACTTCCTTTAGACATGTGATTAGCACAATAATAAATTTTAAAACTACTTTTAAATTCATTTTCAAATAACTTTACAATTATTGGATTAGGTAAAAAAGTTATTATAATAGGATCGCTAAAGTTGTTTTTTTCAATCCACTTATTAACAGAGTCTTTAATTAAAATGGTATTAATTTTTATAAAAAATTTATTAAATGGAAATGGGAAAATTAGCGGAATTAACAATGATATTTTATCATTAATTTTCTTAAAACCTTTAGTTGAAAATAGCCAATCTTTTAATCTCTTTATTATTCGCGAGGTATCACCCACAGTCACAGGTCTAACTCCTATATTTTGAACGAATAAAACTCTACTACCATTTTTTGCTAAAGAATTTGTAAGTTGATGGTGTAATTGATAATGAACCTCCCAGTCAATAGAAGAGAAAATAATATAATCTTTTTTAGACATTATATAAATTACTCAGAATATATTTTTTTGAAATAATTTAATTGTTTTTTATTAATAAATTTTGATATTGATTTTTCTCTTATATCCATAGAAATTTTATTAAATTTAGCTTCATCATAACATAAAATATTTAAAATAATATCAGATAATTTAATTGGCCCATCATCATTGCTTAAAAAAATTAATCTATTATTTACATTCATAAGTTTGGAGTCACCAGTATTAGTTACAATTGGGATACATCCACTGATCATAGACTCAACAAGCGATCTTGATGGATAGTTTGACGATTGTTGAAGAGATAAAAATATTTTAGCCTGATTTAAATATTTATAAGGCTCTAATGTGTAAAAGCATTTAACATTTATGTTGCTGTAATTATTGTCTTTAACTAATTTATTTAATTGCTTTTGTTTTGAACCTTTTCCTAAAATATAAAAGTTAATATTTGCAACTTTAAAATCTTTAGAATATGTATTTAATGCAGTTATCATATCTAAAAGTTTATTGACTCCTTTATTTTCTTCCAGTCTACCTAAAAAAAC
>CACJPV010000038.1 GCA_902595425.1 uncultured Alphaproteobacteria bacterium
TTGTTGGAAAAGTAGCAGTAATATTAAAATATTTGAAAATATACTGACAAACTTTAAAATACCACATGGCGTTTATAGAAAAAATGCCAAATTTAATTATTCTTATTTATATGGAAAAAAATATATGGTTATTAATAAAGTTTTAAAAAATGTAATTGATACATCAGGCGCAGGTGATGGATATAATTCGACTTATATTTCTAATTATTTATTAACTTCTAATCCATTACAATCACTACAAAAAGCAAGTAAAGTAGGTGCAAAAATTGTAATGAAAAAGGGAGCAATCGTAAATGTTAAATAATACTATAAAACAAGAATTAAAAATTCAAAAAATTTTACCAGTATTTAATACTTCAAATATCATTAATGACATTGAAAGATTAGAATTATACTTGTCAAAAAATTCAAATATTAAAGTTATCGAAATTACTCTTAGAAGTGAAGATTCATTTGAAATTGCAAAGAAATTAAAAGAAAATTTTCCAAATATAAGATTTGGATTAGGCTCAATTTTATATAAAAATGATTATGACAAAGGTGTGCAGCATGGATTTGAATTCTTTGTTTCACCTGGAATTATTTCTGATTTAACAAAAAATAAAACTTTAGATTATATACCTGGAGCGGAGACTATTAGTGAGTTTTTGTTGTTAAATAGTCTAGGTTATGAAATAATAAAATTTTTTCCTTCAAATCTGTCAGGAGGACAAAAAAAATTATTATCAATTAAAAAAATTTTAAAAGAAGTAAGTTTTATACCTACTGGGGGTATAAACTATAATAATTATTTGGATTATTTATCTCTTGAAAATGTTTTATGCGTTGGCATGTCACAATTTGATAATTAATTTGTTTTTGTCATAGTACATAATATTTCAAAAGCAATTGTGGCACCAACAAGAGAAGTCATATTATTTAAATCAAAAGGCGGCGATACTTCTACCACATCAGCTCCAATAAAATTTAAATCTCTTAACTTTCTTATAATCAATTGAGATTCATGAACATTTATACCTCCAACTTCTGGAGTTCCTGTTCCTGGGGCATAGGTTGGATCTATTCCATCTATATCAAAAGTTAAATAGGCAGGAGTATCTCCAATAGTATCTTTAATTATCTTTATAGACTCTTCCATTCCAATATCATAAAACTTATCTGTTGAAATAATTGTAATTCCTTGTTCAATAGCCCACTTAAGATCATGAGGATCATACAGTCCTCCTCTTAGTCCTAATATGACATATTTTTTGGGATCAATGAGATTTTCTTCTATTGCTCTTCTAAATGGTGTTCCGTGGGTATATTTGAAACCTCCAAAATAGGTATCCCAAGTATCTGAATGAGAGTCAAATTGAAACATCCCTACCGGTTTATTTTTCGCCAAAGCTCTTAATATAGGAAGTGAAACTAAGTGATCACCTCCTATAGATAAAGGAATAGTTTTTGAGTCTATAATTGTGTTATAAAAATTTGTAACTTTTATAAGTGAGTCTTGTAAATCAGCTGGATTGACTGGACAATCACCAATGTCAGCTATTTGAAATTTATCATAAGGACTTTTTAATGATGAAGGGTGATACGTTCTTATAAGTGAGGACGCATTTCTAATTTCTCTTGGCCCATGTCTTGCTCCTGGACGATTAGTTGTTCCACCATCCCATGGTATGCCGCAGATGCAATAATCTAATTTTTCCAATTCCTTTACTACTGGTAAACGAAAGAAAGTCGCTATATCAGCAAAGCGAGGGGTTGTTTGTCCTGCAGTTGGTTTTATTTGAGTCATAATTAGTTGTTATGATATAAAGATCACATATTTACAATACAATAATGAACACTAATCATAAATTCCCTATTCCAGAAAATGATGGTGCAGCAAATCATTTGCTAAATCTTGGTATTCCAAGCATTTCTTTACCAAATCAAGACGGGAATTTTTTACGTCTTGACCGTTTAGATACTTTCAGAATGATTTTATATTTTTTTCCCATGACTGGAAGACCCGACATGCCTCTTCCTGAAAATTGGAACTTAATACCTGGAGCAACTGGATGTACTTTAGAAACATGCAAGTTTAGGGATAATTATGATAATTTAATAGGTTTAAATGCAATTCCCATTGGTATTTCAACTCAAACAGTTGATTACAACAAAGAGATGACAGAGAGACTCGTGATACCATTTGATGTCTTGAGTGATAAAAATTTAGATTTA
>CACJPV010000039.1 GCA_902595425.1 uncultured Alphaproteobacteria bacterium
TAGTCATTTTTATTTTACAAAATATTTAATACCTCTGTTAAAAAAAAATAAATCAGGATCAATTTTAAACTTATCCTCAACTGCAGGTTTATATGGCTTTCCTCAACGTACCCCTTATGCAGCAAGTAAATGGGCAATCATAGGATTGACAAAAAGTTTAGCTATGGAGCTTGGAAAATTCAATATCAGAGTAAATGCAATTTGCCCAGGTTCAGTAAAAGGAAATAGAATGCAAAGAGTTATTGATGCAAAAGCAAAATTACTAAAAACTACCTCCTCGAAAATTAAAAAAGAATTTGAGTCTATGACTTCTATCCCAGCTTTTGTATCTAAACAGGATATTGCTTCAATGGCAGTCTTTCTTTTAAGTGATCACGCTAAAAATATTTCAGGTCAATCTATTGCAATTGATGGAAATACTGAAAGAATGATTTAGTGAAAAAAAATTTTGATTACATAATCATTGGTGCTGGCTCAGCAGGATGTGTACTTGCAAACAGACTTTCAAGTGAAAATAAAAATTCTGTATGTTTGTTGGAGTCTGGACCGAAAAGTAATATTTGGAAAGTAGAAATGCCAAGTGCTCTTTTGTACACCATGCATGATCCTAAATATAACTGGAAATATTATTCTGAGCCAGAACCTTATCTAAATAATAGAAGAATATTTTGCCCAAGGGGTAAGATGATTGGAGGTTGCTCTTCTCATAATGGAATGGTTTTTGTAAGGGGTAATCCTCTTGATTTTGAAAGATGGGCATCATATGGGCTCCCAAAATGGAGTTATAAAAATGTTTTACCTTATTTTAAAAAATTAGAGACTTGGTCTGGTGGGGAAAATTTATACAGAGGAGGAAAAGGCCTTCTTAAAGTTAATAGATCAAAAATTGATGAAACTTTCCCATTATTTAACTCTTTAATTAAAGCTGCTGCTGAGGCTGGTTATGAAACTTTTGAAGACTCAAACGGTTTTAAGCAAGATGGTTTTGGAACTTTTGATGTTACTATTGATGGTGGTAAGAGACAAAGTGTAGCTAAAGCGTATCTTGATGGTATTAAAAACTCAAATAATTTTCAAGTAGAACATAATACTGATGTACTTAAAATTATTTTTGAAAATAAAAAGGCTATAGGTGTTGAAATAAAAGTAAAAGGGAAAGTTGATAAATACTTTTGTAATAAGGAAGTTATTTTATCAGCTGGTTCCATTAACTCTCCAAAAATACTTCAATTATCAGGAGTGGGGGATCCAACAGTTATCAAAGAACATGGAATTGATATTATTCATGAATTACCGGGTGTCGGAAAGAACTTACAAGATCATCTTGAGATATATATTCAGCATAAGTCGTTAAAAAAAGAAACATTGTATAACCTATCTACTAATTATCTTAGTCAAGCCATAGAAGGAATGAAATGGTTTCTATTTAAAAAAGGCATGTTAACATACTCACATCTTGAAGTTGGGGGCTTTGTTAAAACATCAGATGAGTATAAACATCCAAATATACAACTACACTTTTTTCCATCCCTAGTTATAAATCACGGATTAACTAACCCTTCTTTTGATGGTTTTCAATTTCATGCTAGTCCAAATAGACCTAAAAGTAGAGGTTTTGTTGAAATTAAATCAAATAATTATTTAGATGATCCAAAGATTCAATTTAATTATCTCCAAGATGAAGAAGATTTAAAACAAATGAGAGATAGTGTTAAAATTGCTAATAAAATATTTAGTCAAGATAGTATGAAGAAATACCTTGGAGATCAGATAAGGCCTGGGTATGATGCTACCGAAGAAGAGATTGATAATATTATTCGTGAAACTGGTGATACAGCTTATCATCCATCCTGCACTAATAAAATGGGTGTTGATCAAATGTCTGTTGTCGATGAAGAGACTAGAGTTCACGGTATTGAAAATTTAAGAGTAATCGACTCATCTATCATGCCAGATATTTTAAGCGGCAACTTAAATGCGGGTACTATTATGATAGCAGAAAAAGCTGCTGATATGATTTTGGGTAAAGAAGAAAATCCAATCGAAGCACCATTTTATTCCTAATTATTGTAGACTAGTTAAAGATATAATTAAAGTTACTATAGTTGATAAAATTTAATTTATAAAAATTAAATTTTTCTTAGAGTCCACCCATATCTCTCAGAGT